>NZ_BCUL01000001.1 GCF_001591265.1 Moraxella atlantae NBRC 14588
AACTATAAAAAATTTTATCATTCGTTGCCGTAAACCTGCGACTTCAGGCGGTGGATATAAGGCAATTGTTAAATGCGATGAGTTTTGCTATACTCATCTCACTATATTCAATGTCTTACATTCCACAGTTAAGTTAAGACTAAATTGCGAGTACGCAGTAACTTAACTGGTAAGACGTTTCCAAACACACACTTAAGCTAATTCGTGTCTATGACAATCCTAACGGTAGGATTAGCTTAAAATAAGAACCTAAGATGTACGGTGTGTCGTACGGGCGGTTGCCATTGTCTTAGGTTTGCGGTGGGGCTTCACCGTCTTGCAGAAGGAATCCCCTCACTTTAGGGAGGGGAGGAAGTCAAGAATCTTGTTTGATAACTGAGCGTTTAAATGTCGGCTTTTGGTGTACGCAGGGCTTTGGGCAGACTGAAGGTCACATGCTCTTCAATGCCCGATAGTTCAACAGGTTTTTCACCGCCCCAAGCCTGCAACGTATCTAACACTTCTTGAATTAGCACCTCAGGCGCGGATGCCCCTGCGGTCACGCCGACGCTGTTCACGCCATTAAACCATTCAGGCTGCATTTGCGCTGCGTTGTCAATCAAATATGCCTTCGCGCCCAAGCGTTCTGCCAATTCGCGCAAGCGGTTAGAGTTGGATGAATTGGGCGAGCCCACCACCAACACCACTTGACACGCTTGTGCCAAATCTTTGACTGCGTCTTGACGGTTTTGGGTGGCATAGCAAATATCATCTTTGCGTGGGGCATGGATTTGCGGAAATTTGTCTTTGAGCGCGTCAATCACGCCTGCTGTGTCATCCATCGACAGCGTGGTTTGGGTGACAAATGCAAGCTCGGTATCTTGCGGCAAATCCAACTGCGCTACGTCTTCCACGTCTTCAATCAAATGAATGCGTCCGCCATATTGTGGATCAAAACGCCCCATCGTGCCTTCAACCTCAGGATGACCTGCATGCCCAATCAAAATGGCATCCATACCCGATTTGGCAAACTTATTGACCTCAATGTGCACCTTGCTGACCAATGGGCAAGTCGCGTCAAACACTGTCAAATCGCGGCGTTCAGCCTCGTCTTCAACGGCTTTTGACACGCCATGCGCCGAGAAAATCACAATCGCGCCATCGGGCACTTCATCTAATTCCTCAACAAAGACCGCACCACGCCGTGCCAAATCATTGACGACAAACTTGTTGTGTACCACTTCATGACGAACATAAATCGGCGGCTCAAAACGCGCCAGCGCTTCATTGACAATCGCAATCGCGCGGTCTACACCAGCACAAAAGCCTCGGGGGTTGGCAAGTAAAATCTGCATGCTCATATCGCTTATGGTTGAAAATGTTAAAAATTTGGTAGCTAAAAATTGAACAACTAAAATTTTAATAACTGGGCTAGGACAAAATTTGCCGTCTATTGTAACCGTTTTCAAGCCACAGTGGGGCAGGTGAATGGATAAAAAATCCAATGGTCGAATTTGGCAAAACGCCTGGGCGCAAAACTGCTACAATACGCGCAACGCTTATGTGTGCAAATCTTGACTTTAAAAGGAACCAGCATGACGACAGGCTCATTGTTTATCATTACCGCCGCATCAGGTACGGGCAAAACTTCGTTGGTCAAGCAGCTGCTTGCCACCACCAATGACTTGGCGGTCAGCGTATCACATTCAACGCGCGCGCCGCGCCCTGGTGAAGTCGATGGGCAGCATTACCATTTTGTTAGCCGTGAAGCGTTTCAAGACATGATCGCCCGTGGTGATTTTTTGGAATTTGCCGATGTATTTGACAATTTTTATGGCACCTCGCAAGCCTCGGTCGATAAAATGCTGGCAAGTGGGCTGGATGTGATTTTAGAAATTGACTGGCAAGGCGCGCTACAGGTGCAAAAACTGCGCCCCGATGCCATTTCGGTGTTTATCCTACCGCCTGACCGCCAAAGTCTGCGCCAACGCCTATCAACACGCGCGCAAGACAGTGCAGAAGTCATCGAAAAACGCCTTGCAGGTGCGGTGCGCGATATGCAGCAGTATTTACATTTTGATTATGTCGTGGTCAATGACAATTTTGATGTCGCGCTGGCGGATCTTAAAGCCATCATCATGGCAAATCGACTGACGCTTGCCAAACAGCAGCAAGCACAGGCTGCGCGCATTGAGCGTTTATTAAGTGAATAGTCAAGATGTGACAATAAAAAACCGCCGTTGACTTCGGCGGTTTTTTGCTGGAAAAATTTAAGCGTATCTTTTGGCTGTGTTTTACGCTTCTTGTACAAAATAGCTGTTGTCAAACGCCATGATAGGGTCGGTGCCTGCTTTGACCATCGCCACATGTCCCTGCAGGCGTGGCAACATACGCGCGACAAAATAATCCGCCAATTTGGCTTTGTTGGCATAAAATTCGCCTGCTTTGCCGTGCGCCGCTTCCACCATCAAGCCAAACATATACGCAAAGCTGACATAACCAAATGCCGCCAAATAATCCACCGCACAGCCGTTGATCGCGTCAGGTTTGTGTTGGATTTGCTCAAGCACGTTTTGGGTCAAGTCCGCCAAGGTGTCGGCACTGGTCAAAATCGCTTGCTTGACAGCGTGGTTGGCTTGCATAGTCTGGGCAAAGTCGCGCATTTCGGCAAGGTAGGTCTCGACAAACGCACCGCCATTTTTAGCAACCTTGCGCCCTAGCAGATCCAGCGATTGTATGCCGTTGGTGCCCTCGTAAATTTGTGAAATGCGGGTATCGCGAACGATTTGTTCCATCCCCCATTCGCGGATATAGCCATGTCCGCCAAACACTTGTTGGCAATCAATCGTGGCTTCCAGTGCGCGGTCGGTCAAAAATGCTTTGGACACAGGGGTCAGCAGTGCGACGCGGTCAACAGCGGCTTTTTTGGCGGCTTTATCGGGGCTAAATTTGTAAATATCCAACTGCTTGGCAACATACATGGCAAAACAGCGCGATGCTTCACTCACCGCTTTGGCATTGAGCAGCATACGGCGCACATCGGCATGGTGTACGATGGGGTCAGCGTAGTTTACGGGGATGTCTGAGGGCTTGTTGGGGTCTTGTGTGCCGTGATCGGCGCGTCCTTGTACGCGATCATTGGCATACAACGCGGCATTTTGGTAGGCAAGTTCGGTACCGCCGATGCCTTGTAAACCCATGGTCAAGCGTTCGTAATTCATCATGATGAACATTGAAGCAAGCCCTGTATTTTCCTCACCAATCATCCAACCTTTGGCACCATCAAAGTTCATCACGCAGGTGGCAGAGGCTTTAATACCCATTTTATGTTCAATGGAACCGCACGCTAGGCTGTTGCGTTCGCCCAAGCTGCCATCGGCATTGACCAAGAATTTTGGCACAACAAACAATGAAATGCCTTTTGAGCCTGCAGGTGCGTTGGGCGTTTTTGCCAATACCAGATGAATGATGTTTTGTGTCAAATCATGCTCACCTGCGGTGATAAAAATCTTGGTGCCCGTGAGGGCGTATGAACCATCGTCGTTGGGCACGGCGCGGGTTTTGATGATGCCCAAATCCGTGCCTGCATGCGGCTCGGTTAGGCACATGGTGCCCGACCATTCGCCTGAGTAGATTTTTTCAAGGTAGGTTTGTTTTTGCTCATCGCTGCCTGCATTGAGCAAACACATCGCCGCACCGCCTGATAGGTTGGGGTAGAGCGCGAACGATTGGTTGGTAGTAAACACCATCTCTTCGGCAAGCATGGTCACCATTTTGGGCATACCTTGACCGCCGTACTCCATGTCTCCGCCCAGCCCAATCCAGCCGCCTTCGGCATATTCATGAAACGCTTCGGCAAACCCTGCTGGTGTTTTGACCTTGCCATCACCCAGATATTGCGCGCCCTCTTCATCGCCTGTGCGGTTGAGCGGTAGCAATGTGGTGGTGGCAAATTTTGCCATGGCTTCTAAAATCATATCGACTGTGTCGCTATCGACATGCTCAAGCGCAGGCATTTGTTGCCAAAACTCTGAGGCGTTAAATACATCGTTTAAAATAAAGCGCATGTCATCAATCGGTGCATGATAAATCGGCATAGCTATTTCCTTTTGCTAATATTTTATTTCAAAATTTGCTGATAAAAAAACTGCATAAAAATGCCATCTTAAACCTGTGGGCTTAAGATGGCGTAACACGTTTCATGGTTCACAGTTGTTTTGCAATTAAAACTGGAATTCTTCAACGTCCATTGCCATGTACGGCTCAAGCCCTGTTTCGATGCGTTTGGCATAGGTCAAGGTGCGTGGCAACAACTTGGCAAAGTAAAATTGCGCGGTTTTGATTTTGGCTTGGTAAAACGCGCGTTCGGTGGTATCGGTTTGTAGTGCAGCTTGTGCGACTGCTGCCATACGCGCCCACAAATACGCTAAAGTCACATAACCGCTGTAGTACATATAGTCTACCGCCGCACCGCCAACCACGTCGTGGTTTTGCATGGCTTCCATGCCAACACGGGTGGTGATATCGCCCCATTCTTTGTTTAGGCGTTGTAACGGACGGATGAATTGTCCCATCTCGTCGTTATCTGCGTGTTCTTGACAGAATTTATGAATCACTTTGGTGAAGTTACGCAGCAATTTACCTTGTGAGCCCAAGACTTTACGCCCTAACAGATCAAGCGCTTGAATTTCGGTGGTGCCTTCGTACAAACAAGCAATGCGTGTATCACGGACGTTTTGTTCCATACCCCATTCGCGGATAAAGCCGTGACCGCCATACACTTGCACGCCATGGTTTGCTGCCTCATAGCCTGTTTCGGTCAAAAATGCTTTGGCAATCGGGGTCAAAAGCGACAACATTTGGTCAGCGTATTCTGCCGCCTCGCCGTCACCTTTTGCCACCACATCGGCAAACTGCGATAGGTAATACACCAACGCGCGTCCACCTTCGGCAAAGGCTTTACAAGTCAAGACCATATTACGCACTGCTGGATGCACGATGATCGGGTCGGCAGGCAAATCAGGGAATTTAGCACCACTCAATGCGCGCATTGCTAAGCGGTCTTTGGCATAGCTCAAGCCACCTTGAAACGCCAATTCAGCCGCGGTCAAGCCTTGGATTGCCGTACCAATCCGCGCGGTATTCATAAAGGTGAACATGCAGTTCAAACCTTTGTTTTCAGGACCAATCAAGTAACCTTTGGCTTTATCAAAGTTCATCACGCACGTGGCAGAGGCTTTGATACCCATTTTGTGCTCGATTGAACCACAAAATACGCTGTTGCGCTCACCGATGCTGCCATCGTCATTGACGTTGAATTTTGGCACGATAAACAATGAAATACCTTTGGTACCCTGTGGCGCGTTTGGCAGGCGTGCCAACACGATATGCACGATGTTATCCGCCATGTCGTGCTCACCTGCTGAGATGAAGATTTTTTGCCCAGTGATGGCGTACGAACCATCATCGTTTGGCTCAGCTTTGGTGCGCGTGATGCCCAAATCACTACCTGCGTGTGCTTCGGTTAAGCACATCGTGCCTGTCCATTCACCGCTTACCAATTTGAGCAAGTATTTTTGTTTTTGCTCGTCAGTGCCGTGGTGTTCGATGGTGCGAATTGCGCCCTCGGACAAACCAGGATACATCGAAAATGACCAGTTTGCCGCGCCCATAATTTCATTGACCACAGATGCTAATGACAACGGCAATTGCTGCCCGCCAAACTCCTCATCGGCGGTCAATGATGGAAAACCTAGCTCGCAATATTGTTTGTAGGCTTCTTTAAAGCCTGCTGGTGTGGTGACAACGCCATTGTCAAACGTACAGCCTTCTTCATCGCCTGTGCGGTTGAGCGGCGCAAGCTCGCTTTCGGCAAAATCTGCCGCCGCCTCGATATAGTTGTTTAAAATATCGCGGTCGTTTTCGGCATAAATCGGGATATTTTTGTAATGTTCAGAAAAATTTAATAGCTCGTGCATGACAAATTGCATATCACGAATGGGGGCTTTGTATTGCATCGTGGCTTCCTTTTAGCAATAAAGAGTGACAATCAATCTTTGACAGTCAATGGCTGACATCAATGCCGCAACCGTGCGGTAACAGGCATAAAGATAGGCATTTATCGCCGCGCTAGCAAGAACAAGCTATGACTGTAAAGTCATGAAAAAATCGTTAAAAAATGCTAATACGCCTTGCAAAAAAGGCAGGATTTGGCAGTGTCTGAGTGGGTATGAGCAACCATTAAGTGGTTGTAAATTTACCGATTTGCGCAGCTTCATACCACGTTGCCAACGCAGCTAAAGCAACCACGGGGGCGGTTTCGGTGCGTAGCACGCGCGTGCCGATTTGCCAAGGATGAAAACCGATGGCAAGCGCGGCTTGTACCTCTTGTGCTGATAGACCGCCTTCTGCACCGATCAACAAGCAAAATTGCGCCGCGATAAGTGGATCAGACGATTGGCAAAACTGCTGCACAATCAAGCGCGGTGTGGCGTGCGCCGTGGTATCGCCCTCAGCCGATGGCACGGCAAGTACCAGTTTGAGCGCGTGCGCATGGTACGATGGCGATATTGCCAACCAATCTGCCAATGCCAATGGCCGCAAAATCTTGGGCACGCGATTAAGCCCGCATTGTTCACATGCGGCAATCGCTACTTGCTGCCAATGCGCCAGTTTTTTGGGAATCTGCTCAGGCTTAAGGCGTACCTCACCGTGCTGACTGGTCAACAGCTGAATGCGGCGCACGCCTGCTTCAGTGGCTTTTTGAATGGCATAATCCATGCGATCGCCGCGGCTCATCACCAGTGCAACATCTACGTCAAATGGTAAAGTACGATCGATGGCAAAAAATTCATCAACGTGTACAGTGGCAGCATTTTTTTGGATTTGGCTCAGGGTAACGCGGTACTCGCCACCCGTGCCGTCAAACCACAACGCTTGTTCACCAACCTGCGCGCGCAACACCTTGACCCAATGCTGAAAAATATCGGGCGTTAGTGGCAAAGTTGCGCCGATTTTTAGCGCGTTTGGGGTGCTAGCGTCTGGGGTGCTAGTATCTTTGGTTGTAGGGTCGTAAAAAAATCGTCGCATGGTGATGGTCAAAAAATCAAAGCAGCAAAAACGCAAGCGCGTCAAATAGCCTAAGCACTGAATGAAAAAACGTATCTTATCGGTTTTATGCCAAATGAACCGTATCCATAGGTGGCAAATGGCTGATATCAAGCGCCGCTAGGGCATCTAGCAACACACCAAACACCGTGTCTAGCTCTGCTAGCGTGGTCGAATATGGCGGCATTAGATAAACCTGTGCACCGATCGGACGAATGAGCACGCCATGCTGCAAGCAATACCGCGCCAACGATCGCGCAGCTTGTGCGTCTGTGTTTTGCTTGTCGGTCATCAGGCTAAACGCTGCGATCATTCCCGTTTGCCGCGTTAGCGCAACACGATCGGGGTACTGTCGCGCCAAGGCTTGCAAGCCTTGTGCCATACGCGCAATCAGTGCTTGGTTGCGCGTCAAGACATCGTCTTGGGCAAAAATATCCAACGAAGCCAACGCTGCCGTCGCTGCCAATGGATTGCCCGTAAAACTGTGCGAATGCAAAAAGCCACGCTCAAGGCGAACATCATAAAAGCCATCGTATATCGCCTGTGTTGTTAGTACGCACGACATCGGCAAATAACCTGCCGTCAAGCCTTTTGACAAGCACAAAAAATCGGGGCAGAGCGTGGCATCACGTGCTTGCAACGCTTGGCATACAAACATCGTGCCCGTGCGCCCAAAACCAACGGCAATTTCATCAAAAATCACCAACACGCCATAATGCCGACAGCACGCCACCGCTGCTGCCAAAAAATCCAGCGAATACATTGCCATGCCTGCCGCGCCTTGCACCAGTGGCTCAACAATTAATGCACAAATACGCGTATGCTCGGCTGCCAGTGTTGCCTTAAGGTGGGCAAGACACTGCGCCTCATACTCCGATTGCGCGATATCGGGCGGCGCAAACAAATTGGCAGGCGAGGGGGTGGTCAGCTGCTCGATGACCAATGGCTGATACTGCGCCCGAAACAACGCTACATCCGTCACCGACAGACTGCCGAGCGTCTCACCATGATAGCCGTGTTCAAGTGCGATAAACTTGGTTTTAGCCGTTTGCCCTTGTTGTTGGCAAAATTGCAGCGCCATTTTGAGCGCGACTTCTATCGCTGCCGAACCGCTATCGGCAAAAAATACCTTTTGCAGTGGCGCAGGCGTCATAGCCACCAACCGCTCAGCAAGTTCAACAATTGGTGGATGCACCACACCTGCCAACAGTGTGTGTTCAAGTGTTGCCAGCTGCTCACTGATTTTGGCATTGATGGTTGGGTGGCAGTGCCCGTGCAGATTGACCCACCATGAGCTAATCATATCCAGATAGCCGTTACCCTCGGCATCGTACAGCGTGCTACCTTGCGCGCGTACGATGGCAAGCGGTGGTTGGTCAGCTAGGTGCTGCATTTGGGTGCAAGGTAACCACAACGCGCTCATGCAACCGCCTTATACTTTGATAGATTTAGTGGTCTGATTAGAGGTTGGATCAACCGCTTGACGCAAGTCCAATGCCTCAATCAATGCCTTGGTTGGATTCACTTGGTTCATGCTATAAAAATGCAGCGCAGGCACGCCCTCTGTAATCAGACGCTCGCACAAACGCATCACAACATCAAAACCAAATGCCCGAATTGCCGCACGGTCATCACCAAAATCTGCCAACTGCCGACGGATATAACGCGGAATATCCGCGCCACATGCATCAGCAAACCGAATCAAATTTGACGCATTGGTAATCGGCATGATGCCTGCTTTAAGCGCAAAATCCTCGGGCTGCACACCGCGTTTTGCCAACGCATCACGCAAATATAAATAGCTATCGGGGTTATAAAAAAACTGAGTAATCGCCGCTGACGCACCTGCGCGATACTTTGCAACCAAGTTGTCAATATCACTGGCAAAATTACGCGCTTGTGGGTGCATCTCAGGGTATGCCGCCACCTCGATCTCAAAACGATCGCCTGCATACTCACGGATAAACTGCACCAAATTGACCGCATAAGGCAATTCCCCAAAACCCACTTGCCCTGAGGGCAAATCACCGCGCAGCGCCACGATTTTGCTAATGCCTAGCGCAGCATAGGTATCAAGCAATTCGGCAATTTCTGCCTTGCCATCACCAATACAGGACAAATGCGGCGCAATCGGCGTTGCGCTGGCTTCACTTAATGTTTTAACTATCCCAAGCGTACGCGCACGCGTTGAACCACCTGCACCATAAGTCACCGAAAAGTACTCAGGTTGCAAAGCATTGAGCTCGGCAAACGTGTGCAATAGCTTGGTGGCAGCGTCGTCGGTTTTTGGCGGAAAAAATTCAATCGAAAACGGGGTCATCATGGCAAATCCAGTCGTGCAAAATGCCCGCTATTATAACGGGATTTGGTTGGAATAAAATTGAAATTTTCTATCGTACGAAAATTATGCAACAAAAACCATGCCAGACAACCGCTAAAAAAATGGCGACAACCCAATGTCATCGCCATCTCATTCATTGATCTACAGATAAGCTACGGATAAAATCAGTACTTATACTCATCTGATTTAAACGGACCTTCAACAGGCACACCAATATAATCGGCTTGCTCTTGCGTAAGCTTGGTCAAAACACCTGCAAAACCTGCCACCATCGCAGCGGCGACTTCTTCATCCAGTTTTTTTGGCAAGACCTTGACATACACACTGCCTGCCTTATCATCGATTGGCAATTCGGCAAAGCGTTCTTGATACAAATAAATTTGCGCCAACACCTGATTGGCAAACGAACCATCCATCACGCGCGATGGATGACCTGTCGCATTGCCCAAATTGACCAAACGCCCCTCAGACAGCAAGACCAAATAATCATTGTCATCTTCTGAGCGATACACTTGGTGCACCTGCGGCTTGACCTCAACCCAACGCCAGTGATCACGCATGAACTGGGTGTCAATCTCGGTATCAAAATGCCCGATATTACACACCACTGCGCCTGCCTTCAACGCTTTGAGCATATCGCGGTTACACACGTGGTAGTTGCCCGTGGTGGTGACAATTAGATCGGTATTTTGTAGCAATGTTTCATTGACGCCTTTGGCAGGATCGCCACCAACAAACGGTGAGACGACCTCATAACCATCCATACACGCTTGCATCGCGCAAATCGGATCAACCTCACTGACGCGCACAATCATGCCTTCTTGACGCAAACTTTGCGCTGAGCCTTTACCCACATCGCCATAACCAATCACCAACGCACGCCGACCTGATAGTAGCATATCGGTGGCGCGTTTGATCGCATCATTTAAGCTATGACGGCAGCCATATTTGTTGTCATTTTTTGACTTGGTCACCGCATCATTGACGTTAATGGCAGGTACTTTAAGCGTACCTTTGGCGAGCATATCAACCAATCGGTGCACACCTGTGGTAGTCTCCTCACTGATGCCATGAATATTGTCCAGCATTTGTGGATAATGATCATGAATCAGCGCAGTCAAATCACCGCCATCATCCAAAATCAAATTGGCATCCCACAATTTGCCCGATGCTTCACCACCTGCAAAAATCTGCTGACGCAAGCACCACGCATACTCTTCTTCAGTTTCACCTTTCCATGCAAACACAGGAATACCTGCCGCCGCGATCGCTGCTGCTGCGTGGTCTTGGGTTGAAAAAATATTGCACGACGTCCAGCGCACCTCAGCACCCAACGCCACCAGCGTTTCGATCAGTACCGCTGTTTGAATCGTCATGTGAATACAGCCAACAATTTTTGCGCCTTTTAATGGCTGCTGAGCTTGATAGCGCGCGCGAATACCCATCAAAGCAGGCATTTCGGCTTCTGCCAGCTTGATTTCACGGCGCCCATAATCGGCTAGGCTGATATCTGCGACTTTATAATCATGAAAATCTTGATTGATCTTAGTAGACACTGCGTCCACTCCTTCTTGTCATAAAACCTAAAACCATCAAGCCAACATCGCTTGACAATTTATTGCATTAAGATTTCGTTTCGGCAGATGTCGTTATTTTTTTATTTTTACATCAGCAAAAATAAAAGCTAAGCCTGATTGCTTAGGCGAATGTAAATAGCACACCCAAACAAACGCAACATCTCTTAGCACTGAACAACAAATACTCAGCCAGTGTATTGTAGGCAAAAATTGCCAAACTGTCATCCTGTCATCAAAAAAGTAACAGCTTTCGGTCATCAAGTGTGGTCTATTGTCTAATCGCTGATCGCAAAAATAAGCGATCCATTCAACCGTTTAGTCAAACATTGTTGAAAAAAAGCGCATAAAACACCAATTTTTATATCACAAAGTGAAAATTGACTTGTAAGTTTACACAAAGACTAACAAAAAGCGCATGAAGTTGCGTGACATTGCGCGAATTTTGCGCTTAAATATGCGCAAGCGATAAGTAACA
Source organism: Moraxella atlantae NBRC 14588 (assembly GCF_001591265.1). Classification (GTDB taxonomy): domain Bacteria; phylum Pseudomonadota; class Gammaproteobacteria; order Pseudomonadales; family Moraxellaceae; genus Faucicola; species Faucicola atlantae. The sequence goes on from NZ_BCUL01000001.1 coordinate 11,480, forward strand.
AAATATGACCTGACGTTATCGGTTGGATCATGTTTAGCAAAACGGGTATTGCGGTGTTACTTATTTAAGGCTCACATGAATTGAGGAAAAGCTATGAAAGCATTGAAATTAGCAACGCTATCATCTGCAGTGGTTGCAGGAAGCGCGTTTGCAGCACCTGTTGTTGTTGCTCAGCCTGTAGCAGTAGCACAACCAGTTGATGCAACACCAGTTGTTGTTGATCAACAAGTTGTTACTCAGCCAGTTGGTGTATCAACCACCACTTATAATCCAGCAACTGGTGTGGTTCAAAACACCACCACCCAGATCGTTGAAGCACCACGTACTGCGTTGGACACTTTCTTCCACCCAGCGTCATTCGGTATTGAAGCAGGTACGCTAGGTTATGGTGCAAACATCGGCTGGTCAGTGAACGAAAACACTGAATTGGTCGCTGGTTGGGCAGGCGGTGATGTGAAAGGTCTATTAGGTGATGACTTCACAGCACGCGGTGTAAAATATAAATACGACAAAGCGGACTTTAATAACCCATACGTTGGTGTACAAATGCGTCCAGGCGCAAGTTGGTTCACCGTTGGTGCAGGTGTATTAGTACCAGATAACGATTTTAAAGTTAAAACTGACAACAACAAAGGCACCATCAAAGTTGGTGGTGACAAGTACAAAATCACCGAAGGTCAATTGGTAGGTGAGCTTGATCATCGCAATGACCTAGCACCTTACTTGACTTTAGGTTTCCGTCCTAACCTAAACAACAACTGGGGTGTATTCGGTGAAATCGGTGGTGCTTACATGGGCAAAGCTGATGTAAAAGTTACCCCAACCAACGGCACAGTTGTTGTTAATGAAAAGACTAATCTACCAGGCAATGCTGACGACGTAGCACGTCAAGCTGAAGCGGATATCCGTGACAAAAACGTTGCTGAGTGGTTGCCGATCGTTAAGCTAGGTGTTAGCTACCGCTTCTAATTTAGTCACGATGACTTGCTGATTAGTCATTGACTAAAACCAAAAAGCGACACTCTATTGAGTGTCGCTTTTTTAATATCTGTTTTTTAATATCTGTTTTTTAATATCCGCTTTTTTAATAGCAATACTATCAGCCATGCTGTTTGGATCAAGGAGCGGTTGCGCAGCGATTTAGTACGGCGCGTAGCTCAAAACTGGTATGTACTTGGCTTACGCCGTCAATGCGATTGAGCCGATGTAACAAAAAATCTTCATAGTGTGCCATATCGCGCACCACAGCCTTGAGTAAATAATCCTCACTTCTGCCTGTCACAATGCTACACTGTACCACCTCAGGAAAGGCTAGTACTTGTTTTTCAAAGTTGGCAAATCGCTCGGCGGTATGCCGATCCATGCTGATTGCAATATAGACGGTTAAGGCATAGCCCAATGCTTGTGCGTTGATCTGGGTGGTATAGCCTGTGATTACGCCTGCTTGCTCAAGCTGTTTAACGCGGCGCGCACAAGGGGTAGGGCTCAGATTAACCGCCTGTGCCAGCTCTAGGTTGCTGATACGTGCATTGGCTTGTAGTAACTGCAAAATTTTTTTGTCAATGTCATCTAGTTGGTAAGTCATTTTAATTGTGTCCGTATCTTTAGGTGATTGCTCTAATTTTAAGCTAAAAATGAGTGATATTCACGCTTATACAAAACTTTTGAGTAAAATTTTGGTGAGTTATGGCGCAAAAACTCGGCTATAATAGTGTCATCTCAATTAAAGTTTTTTATGCTGATTACAGGTAGCTGATTATGACCCAAGTCGTCAATCGTCAAAGCGCAATGATGCCCAAAAATAGCCAGTTTGACCACCGCAAATATCGTCCATTCGCCTTCGCGCCAAAATTGACCGAGCGCACATGGTGCGATAAAACCATTACCCAAGCGCCGCTGTGGTGCAGTGTGGATTTGCGTGATGGTAACCAAGCGTTGATCGAGCCGATGAGCCTTGAGCAAAAAATGCGCTTTTTTAAGCTGTTGGTAGAGATTGGTTTTAAAGAGATCGAAATCGGCTTTCCATCAGCCGCACAGGTTGAGTACGATTTTACGCGCAAGTTGATTGAAGAGGGGCATATTCCCGATGATGTCACCGTGCAGGTGTTGGTGCAGGCGCGTGAACACTTGATTGCCCGTACGTTTGAGGCGCTAAAAGGCGTAAAACGCGCCATAGTGCATGTATACAACTCAACGTCTAAAGTACAGCGCGACAAGGTTTATAAAGCCGATCATGCTGAGATTACCAAGATTGCGGTTGAGGGTGCAGCATTGCTGAAAAAAATGGCAGCACAACACCCTGATACGGAGTGGATTTTTGAGTACTCACCCGAGAGCTTTTCACAAACCGAAACTGATTTTGCTGTAGAAGTTTGTGACGCGGTGTGCCAAGTGTGGCGACCTGATTTGGGACAAAAGGTGATTTTAAACCTGCCAGGTACAGTGGAGAGCTCAACGCCGAACGTTTATGCTGACCAAGTCGAATATTTTTGCCGTAACCTTACCATGCGCTCGCACGTGACAATCAGCTTACACACGCACAACGACCGTGGCACAGCGATTGCCGCCAGTGAGTTGGGGCTGATGGCAGGTGCTGATCGTATTGAGGGCACTTTATTGGGCAATGGCGAGCGTACAGGCAACATGGATATCATGGTCATGGCGATGAATTTATACAGCCAAGGCGTGGATCCGCAGCTAGATTTTAGCCATATGAGCGAGGTTGCTCAGGTGGTGAGTGAGTGCAACCAATTGCCGATTCATCCGCGCCATCCATATGTTGGTGAGTTGGTGTTCACCGCGTTTAGCGGCTCGCACCAAGACGCCATTAAAAAATCGTTGGATTACAACGCCGCCAATCCTGAAACCCAAGATTTGTGGGATGTTGCCTATTTGCCAATTGATCCTGCCCATATTGGACGCGGCTACCAAGACGTGGTGCGTATCAACAGCCAGTCGGGCAAAGGCGGTGTGGCGTATATTTTGCAGCGTGATTTTGGTTTTAAACTGCCACGTTGGACGCAAATTGACTTTAGCCGTGTGGTGCAGCAAGAAGCCGAACAACGCCAAACTGAACTGACCTCTGATGATGTGATTGGCGTATTTGAAGCGACTTATCTCAACCAAGACAAATTGGTCTTACAAGATTATGCCATCAATAATGCCAGCGGTAGCGTCAGCTTCTCAGGCGCGATTAGCCAAGCAGGCGAAACACTGACCATCAATGGGCAGGGTAATGGTGCATTGTCGGCGTTTGTCGATGGGCTGGCGCGTACACTGGGCAAAGATATCCACGTGATTAACTACGCGGAACATGCTTTGACCCAAAATGATGTTACCAGTACCGATGCCAGCGCGGTGGCGTACTTGCAGCTTAACGTTGATGGTGAGATTTACTCAGGGATTGGCACGTGTACCAGCACGGTATCTGCCATGCTCAAAGCCACTTTGTCGGCACTGGCACAGGCATAAGGGGCACATGATGCATTGTGATATTTATAAATTTGCCAAAAAGCCTGATTTGTATGTGTATATCGCGCGTCCTGATTATCCCGATGATACCGAGACGATCAAGGACTGGCTTGGCGTGCTACCACCTGATTTTCGCCGCGCGCTAGGGCGTGAAAGCTTTGTCATGCACTTAGATCTTGCTGCTACGCCAAAACTTGCGCGTGTCGATAAGGCAGATGTGCTTGCAAAATTACAATCTCAAGGCTACTTTGTCCAAATGCCTGATGAAGACGAATGGCAACGTCACGCCGCCACGCAAATGCACGAGGCGCAGCAGAATAAATGGCAATAGCCGATTTGCGGGCGCAAAAAATGTGCTAAAATAACGCCCATTATTCGGTTTAACACGCATAGTAAAAGAGATACGCGTATGATATTGGCTTCATTGGACGGGCTGGCGGATGCCTTAAGTTGGATTATCAATGGCTGGTCACATCTGGTCAGTGGCGTGCCTGCCGATCAGCTGCCAATTATCGCGTATGTCGGATTTTCATTGGTTGCGTTGGCGGTATGGGCGCTGATTGCACGGCTTTTGCCACAAAGTTTGGCAGGCTTAAGCTGGATTATCTTGTGCGCGATTTTGCTTACGCCCACCACATCGTTGGGGGTTGCGCCTGAGATTGCGCCTGCCAGTATTGCGGTGGTGTATGGCGTGTTGATGAAAGAGCCATCCATTATCTTTAAAAACCTATTGCCGATCATGGTTGTGATTACCGTGGGCTGTATTTTGGGTTTTTTGTGGCAAATTATGCGTATGGGACTGAACAAAGCCCGCGCCAAGCGCGTGGTAGCAACCGAAACCACAGTGACCGAAACTGTGACAGAACGCTGAAGTTTAGCGTATTTGAGGTCATAAAAAACGGGCATTATCGCCCGTTTTTTGTTTGCCTTGTCAAAATTAAGATTCTGAGGCAAAGTTAAAGTATTTTGATTGGTTTGACACGATTTTTTCAACCGCTTCGATCACATCATCGACCAAGTCATCATACACGCCATAGTGCAATTCATTGCGAAATGAGGTAAACGGGCTTTTGCGCAGGCCAGAGCGCACCTCGGTGATGCCATCTTTGTGATAAATGAAATCCACTTTACCGTTGGTATTGAGCACACAGCTCAACCGTCCGTCTTTGACCATCATATCCACGCGTTCAGGTAAAAAAATGTACTCATTGACGTTTAGGGTTTGGTCTTCAACGGCTTTAACAAATAGCGATTTTAAATCAATCATGATAACCTCAAATCAAATAAGCATTGTTAAATTGGACAAATATTGTCTTATTATCCCGTTAAATACGGCATAGCGATATAAAAACTATGTAAACAAGCGGCGCAATTTATCGTCTTTTTTGTAACGTTAGCCAAACAATTGGCACAAATGACAGTGAAACTGGCGGATTGTAGAACAGTTTAATAACTTTAATAACTCGATGGATCACTAGCTTAATAACAAGCTGTCATCGGCAACCACTTCACCGCGTGTGCGCTCAAACATCGCTAGCAGGTCTTGTACCGTCATGCCACGCCGCTGTTCACCTGAAACGTCCAAGACCACTTGTCCTTGGTGCAGCATCACCGTGCGGCTACCGTGGTTCAATGCTTGCTGCATGGAGTGGGTGACCATCATGGCGGTCAAACCATTGTCATGCACGATTTGGTCAGTCAGCTGTAAGACAAAATCGGCGGTTTTGGGGTCAAGTGCGGCGGTATGCTCATCTAGCAATAAGATTTTAGATGGTTGTAGTGACGCCATCAACAGGCTAACCGCTTGTCGTTGTCCGCCCGACAACAAGCCCATGCGGTCAGTCAAACGGTTTTCTAGACCTAGTTTTAAAATCGCAAGTTTTTCGCGAAACAGCTCACGGTTTTTACCCGATAATGCCCCTGATAGACCGCGCCAGCCACCGCGCTTATACGCCAGTGCCATGTTTTCTTCAATGGTCAAATGCTCACAGGTGCCTGCCATCGGGTCTTGAAATACCCGTGCTACCAGTCCTGCACGTTGGTAGGCACTTTGGCGCGTGACATCAATACCATTTAACAAAATTTGTCCGCTATCAACACGCACGGTGCCTGCAACGGCGTTTAAAAATGTCGATTTACCTGCGCCATTGGTACCAATCACGGTGACAAATTCACCTTCGCCAATCTCAAGGCTCAGTCCACGCAGCGCAGGATTTTCAATCGGCGTACCAGGGTTAAAGGTTAGGCGTAAATCTTGCGCTTGCATCATGGCGGCGGTTTTCCTCAAGTTGCCAACAACGCCCAACGCGCCTTTGGCGATACATACGAATGATGACAAAAAATAGCGGCTTGACGCTAACGCACGCGGCGTTTTGGCATAAAGCGGCTTTTGAGTTTGGGTAAAATCAGCGCGATAATGACCAACAGCGCGGTGACAATATTCAAATCCTGTGGGCCAAAACCGATTTGGCGCAAGGTTTCGCTGGCAAGTGCGATTTGGATAAATGACTTATACAACACCGCGCCAACAATCACCGACAAGGTAATCCACAACATGCGCTTGGCAGGGATAATGGTCTCACCGATGATGACCGCAGCCAGTCCAATCACAATCGTGCCGATACCGATGGAGATATCCGCGCCGCCTTGGGTTTGGACAAACAACGCACCTGCCAAAGCAATCAAACCGTTAGAAATCGCCATGCCGAGCATGGTCATGCGATCTGTATTGATGCCTTGCGCTTGCGACATTTTGAGGTTAGAGCCTGTTGCACGCATGGCAAGCCCTGTTTCGGTACTAAAAAACCAGTCAAGTAACAGTTTTGCCGCCAAGACAAAGCCGCCAATCACCACGCAGCGCATCCAAAAGCCATTGCTGTCATTGACGAATGGCGCAAATACGCTAGGCTCACCCAGCAGTGATAGGTTGGGTGCACCCATGATGCGCAAATTCACCGAATACAACGCTACCATCACCAAGATACTGGCCAGCAGCTGCAAAATGCCTAGGCGCACGTGCAGCCATGCGGTCGTGACACCTGCTGCCATACCTGCCAACACGGCAAACAAACACGCCAACCATGGATTGACATGTGCCAAAATTGCCACACCTGCCACCGCGCCGCCAAGCGGAAAGCTGCCATCAGCGGTCAAATCGGGAAAATCTAAGATCCGAAACGAGATATAGACACCCAGCGCGACCAGCGCGTAGATCAGTCCGCTTTCTAACGCGGCAAAAAAAGCCAGAAATGCCATATCAATTTAGTCTTCCGCAAGGTGTGCCATGGGTTTAGGTGTCCGTGGTTTAAATACAAGAAACCGTAACCCGTGTGTTTGGGCTAGCCAACCGCCGCCCAAATGTGTGGCGATTTTAAAAAGGGCATATTTTATTTGCTATTGCCTGTTGGTTCAACCACTTTTGCACGCCCGATGAGTTCAGGCGATAATGTGATACCAACTTCTTGTGCGTGCGTGGGGCTTAGATATAAGTCCAAGTCCTGCATCATGTACGGCTTGATACTGCCTGCTGTCTCACCGTTTAAAATCCGTCCAACGATTTTGCCCGTCTCTTGTCCTAAACGGTGATAGTCCACGCCCAACGCTGCGACCGCGCCACGTTTGACTGAGTCGGTATCTGAAGCAATCAGTGGGATCTTGCTTTCTTTAGCGGCTTGATACAGCGACTCATACGCTGATACAACGTTGTTGTCCAATGAGGTGTAAATGACATCCACTTTACCTTGCAAGCTGCGTGCAGCAGGCGCGATGTCGGTTGAGCGCTGGGCAGGTACGGCAATAAGCTTGATGCCTTGCGCGCCCAATTTACTCTCAAGCTGTTTTTGCACCACAGTGGAATTGACCTCACCAGGGCTATATACATAGCCGACGGTTTTTAGATTGGGGATGATTTGTTTCATCAAGTCAATTTGCGGCTCAAGCGGCAGTTGGTCAGACGCGCCTGTCACGTTGGTACCCGAGGCTTCCCACGATGGTACCAATTTGGCTTCAACAGGATCGGTAACGGCAGAGAATACCACAGGAATGGTCCGCGTCGAAGCAGCGACTGACTGCGCTGATGGGGTGGCAATGGCAACGATGACGTCAGGATTTTCGGCAACAAATTGCTTGGCGATTTGTCCTGCGGTGGCAGTGTTGCCCTGGGCAGATTGAAAATTGACTTTAAGGTTTTGCCCGTCTTTAAAGCCTTCTTTCGCCAGCTCATCAATCACACCTTGACGCACCGCGTCTAGCGCAGGGTGCTCAACGATAGCGGTGATATCGACGGTTTTTTGCCCCGTAGCGGCGGCGGTTGCGCTGCTTGCGCCTGTGTTTGCGCTGTCTGCTGCGGTGGTTTGGCTTTGGTTACACGCGCTTACGCCAAATACGCACAGTCCGCCTAGCATCAAAGCACGCGCCAAACGATTCATCTGATACATAACAACTCCTTAAACCTCAATCCCTGTCACCCAAATACGTCGCCAAGTGAATAGGCTTAAAAAACCTATTGACAACCATTAGCGACAAAATTTCAACAAATTTTAGCATTGGCTTAAATTTTATGCCAGTCTTTACACGCGCTTTAACACGCCAACTAACTGCCAAACACCAGCTCAATGCTTATTTGGTAGGCATATCATCGACATTAACCGCGCCTTGCATGAGTTCAGGTGGTATGCTGATGCCTTGTGCGGCGGCGTGCTTGGGGCTGACATACATGGTTAAATCATCCATGACCGCAGGCGCGACGTTTTGCACAGACGCACCGTCCAAGATTTTGACGACCATTTCACCTGTTTTGCGTCCAAAGTTATAGTCATTGACACCCAGCGCTGCTGCTGCACCGCGGCGCACGCTAAATTCATCAGATGCCACAATCGGTAATTTGGCTTGGTTGGCAACTTGCACCATGGATTCAAATGCTGAGGCGACGTTGTTGTCCATCGAGGTGTAAATCACCTGCGCTTTACCCACCAAGCTGTTGGTTGCCATGGCGATGTCGGTGGCACGGTTGGCAGGGATTTGTAACAGTTGCAAGTTGCGTGTCGGCAATTCGGCTTGTAAGCGTTTGCCAAGTGCGACCGAATTGATTTCGCCCGAGCTATACACATAGCCAACGGTGTGCAGATTTGGCACGATTTTTTGCATAAAATCCAGCTGCGGGGCAAGTGGTAACTGACTAGATAGCCCCGTGATATTGGCTTGCGTTGGGGTATTTTGCGCGTCGATTAGCTTTGCTGCCACAGGGTCAGACACCGCGGTATAGACAATCGGAATGGTGCGCGTGGCGGCGGCAATGGCTTGCGCGGTTGGCGTAGAAATCGCCACGATCACGTCGGGATTGTCGGCGGCAAACTGCTTGGCAATTTGCCCTGCGGTGGCAGTGTTGCCTTGCGCGGATTGAAATTGCACGGATAAATTTTGCCCAACTTGGTAGCCTTGTTCGGATAGTTCATCGATCACACCTTGGCGAATTGCGTCTAATGACGGGTGTTCGACAATCGCGCTGATAGCGATTTTTTTGGCAGGTTTGTAGGCATTACCCGTACTTGATGCGGCGATATCGGATGCATGATGGGTCGCGTTGGTGGTTGGTTCGGTTGGGCGTTGGCATGCGCTGAGACTGAGTGCGGCAAGCGTGACGGCACTGGCTGCCAGTTTGCCCAATATGCCGCCAAATGTGGTGACCGATGCGCTAGCTGTGCGGCGCGGTGCAAATAAATCAGTTTGTTTTGCCATGCTTGTCCTTCATATTTTTTTACTACCAGATGTGCCAAAGCGAGCCCAAAAACGTCTTTTATTTAGTGGCTAGCCGTGTTTGCTGAATGTATCGGCAGGCGGCTGTTGTACGGGCTATCGTATCACAAGTATAAACCTGCGCAAATATAGCTTAGCACTGGCATTTTGCCAAAAATTTTGCACTATAAAACTGATGTCACGCAATGTCATAAAAATGTCATAAAAATATGATAAAGAAAAATCTGGTAAAAAACTCAACAAGTGTGTATAATATCGGCGTACAGAAGGTGTAAGTTACCTGTTTGGTGAATTTGTTGCCACAAATTTGCCGAGCGCAGATCTAGGTGTTTGGTACGTAAGTCTTTGTTTTGCTAGGGATTGGCATACCGATGGTGGCATACTGCCATTGGCAAGTCCGCAAAACGCGACCTACGATAAACGCCTAAATGGACGACCTCAGACGAGGATAAGGAGCTAGGTATGAACACATTCGGTATGATGTCAGGTGTGTTGGTCGTGGGTGATGTATTGCCCGTCAAACAAGCACCCATGGCAACGCACTACGACACATCAGCACAGCCCATCACCGAACGCGCACGCACGATGCCTGCCATTCGGATTGCGGTGAAAACCAACCGCTAAGTGCTAACTGTGTGTTAAGTGAGTAATAAAAACCGCTGCTGGCGTGATTGGCAGCGGTTTTTTTGTGTCTAAAATTTGTGTCTAAAACTTGCCACGCGCAACATCTAAAACTTGCCACGCGAAACAATCGGTAGGTACGCAAAATAACGGTTTAAAACGACACGCAGGTGTGCTAATCTGCATCAATGCAACAAGCTTGTTCGACTAAGTCAAGATTGCTTGAAGCCCCTGAAGCCTTGGCCAAATTTTAAAAAATAGCCATTATACCACATCACTATGCTAATATTATTACAAAAACAATCCACCTTGCTATGCGCCATAATTGCCAGTTTGACCTGCGCGCATGCTGATGTCACTGTGTATGCGGCAGCAAGCATGACCAATGCGATCGATGAAATCAACCAACGCTACGCCCAAACCTATCCCAAATCTGCGCGCGTCAAAACCTCTTACGCGGCCTCATCTACGCTTGCTAAGCAAATTGAGCAAGGTGCGCCTGCCAACGTGTTGGTATCTGCCGATACCGCGTGGATGGATTATTTAGCCAATAAAAATTACTTGGTGGCAGGTAGCAGACGCAACTTGTTGGCAAATCGGCTGGTGTTGATTGCACCCAAAAATAAGTTGCCCAGCACTACCATCCGCCCAACAAAAGATTTTGCCATTGGGCGCGCGTTTGGTGGGCGGTTATGCACAGGGCAGGTCGAGAGCGTGCCCGTAGGGCGTTATGCCAAACAGGCCCTACGCAATTTGGGTTGGTGGCAGACGCTACAACCGCGCTTGGTTGAGACCGATGATGTACGCGCCGCACTTAACTTTGTCAATCGTGGCGAATGTGCATTGGGCATTGTGTACGCCACCGATGCGCGCATTGCCAATAACGTGCAGGTGGTGGCGATCATGCCTGCCAATTTGCATACGCCGATTGTTTATCCGATGGCGTTGGTGCAGCCAAAAAGTTCAGTCAAACCCGATGCCGAAACCTTGCGCTACTATCAGTTTTTGCAAAGTCCAACTGCCAAAGCGGTGTATCGCAAATATGGTTTTAGCGTGTTATAACGCCTAGCACCACGAGCCGTTAGCTGTATGTTTGCTTTGTCCGAAGATGAATGGGCGGTGATGACACTGTCACTTGAGGTGGCAACAGGCAGTTTGTTGGTCAATATATTACCTGCTTTGGGATTTGGTTGGCTGTTAGCACGCAAGTCATTTTGGGGCAAGTCGTTATTGGAGACTGTGATATTTTTGCCGTTGGTGCTGCCGCCTGTTGTACCGGGCTATATCTTACTGCGGCTGTTCGGTGGGCAAGGCGTGTTTGGGCAAGCGTTGGCAAGTGTGGGGCTAGAGCTCGCGTTTAACCGTAAAGGTGCGGTGTTGGCGGCCGCGGTGATGGGTTTTCCGTTGATGGTGCAGGCGGTGCGATTGGCGATTGAGCTGGTTGACACCAATTTAGAAGCTGCTGCCAAGACGTTGGGCGCGTCGGCATGGCAGGCGTTTTGGCAAGTTACCTTGCCGCTGTCGTGGGGTGGGATTTTGGTCGGTGCGGTGTTGGCATTTTGTCGCAGTTTGGGTGAGTTTGGCGCGACGATGACGTTTGTCGGCAATATTGCCGGCGAAACACGCACTTTGCCGCTTGCTATGTATAGCCTGTTGCAACAGCCTGATCGTGATGCTGCTGTCATGCGTTTGATGGGCATGTCATTGATCATCGCGTTTGCCGCGTTGTGGTTATCGCAATGGTATAGCCGCCGCCAACGCCAACGTCTGCTCAATTGATTTGCCGAATATTGCCGCCATGACCACGACTACTTTATGCTTTGATTGTCAATGTACGCTTAAATTGGGGCAAAAACGTCTGAATATTGACCTACAGGCGCGCGAGCGTATCGTGGGGGTATTTGGCGCGTCAGGCACGGGCAAAACCAGTTTGCTACACGCCGTTGCAGGGCTGATTACCCCCGTGAGTGGGCATATTCGTGTGGCAGGGCAAGGTTGGTTTGACCGCGCCCAACACATCAACGTGCCGACCCAGCAGCGGCGTGTTGGGTTGGTGTTTCAAGATGCCAAATTGTTTCCGCACAAAACGGTAAACGCTAACTTGCTGTTTGGTTATCGCAACATTGCACCTGCCGAGCGGCGGTTTGCCCCCGATGCTATCATTGAGTTATTAAAACTTGCGCCGCTGCTTGCACGGATGCCTGCCAAGCTATCGGGCGGCGAAAAACAGCGCGTTGCCCTAGGGCGGGCATTGCTGTATGCGCCGCAGGTGTTGCTGCTTGATGAGCCACTAGCCGCGCTAGACAGTGATCATAAGGCAGAGATTTTGCCGTTTTTTGCCCAAATTGGTCAGCATTTTGCCATTCCCATGCTGTATGTCAGCCACGATAAACACGAGTTGTTGCAGCTGACCGAAGCAATATATTACCTGTAAAATGGCTTGACTTGCTTAGGTATGCCCCAATGTTTAGCCAGTTTCGCCCAAATTAAAAACCGCGTTTTGTTACCTTGTGAAAAAGAAAAAAGACTAAATTATGCTCAGCGTTGCCGAATTACAAGCGTTTATCACCAACTATTGCCAGCAGTACGTGGCGCAATACCCTGTGACCAAGCGTGCCCAACAAATCGTGCCACTGGCGCAAAGCCTAAATCGCGTGCTAGCTGCGCCGATAGCCGCACCGTTTGATGTACCGCGACAAAATTTGTCGTCCATGGATGGTTTTGCTATTGCCACAGGCAGTGATTTGTCCGCTGCGCCTTTGAGTGTTGTCGGTGAGTCAAGCGCGGGCAAGCCATTTATTGGGCAGTTGCAAGCAGGGCAGGGCGTGCGTATCTTCACGGGGGCAGTGGTGCCGTCTGACTGTGACCGTGTGGTGATGCAGGAAAATACCAATTTTGCCAACCTAACGCCAGAACAAAAACACCTACCGTATCAAGTGGTGGTTGATACGCCACCAACCGTAGGTACACATATCCGCGCACAAGGCGCAGAGGTGCAAGCAGGTGAGCAGGTGTTGGCGGTAGGCAAGCGCATCAACACCAGTGATATCAGCTTGTTGGCGACCTTAGGCATACACGAAGTACCAACGCTTGTGCCACTGACGATCGGTATTTTGGCAACAGGTGATGAGTTGGTAGCGGTGGGCGCATCGCTCACCCATGCCGCTCAGCTCTATGACAGCAACAGCCCGACGTTGCACGCGTTGTTGTCAGATCTGCCAGTGGTGATCAAAGATTATGGTATTCTTACCGATGACCCTGCGGTAATTCGGGCAACGCTTGAGCAGGCGATTGCCGAATGCGATGTCATTGTGTCTAGTGCAGGTGTGTCGGTAGGGGATTACGATTATCTCAGCCAATTGGTGCGTAAGCTTGGGCAAGTCCATCAGCACAAGGTTGCCATGAAACCTGGTAAGCCGCTGATGTTTGGTGAGTTTAGCCGAGGGCAAGCCACCGTGCCATACTTTGGCCTACCCGGTAATCCGTTGTCGGTGGTGGTGGGGTGTTTAAATTTTGTCAAGCCTGCGTTGTGGCGTTTGGCAGGCGTGGCAGAGGCAGATTTACCCATCGCGCTGCGTGTGCCAGCGGTATTGACCCATGCGGTTAGTAAGGCGGTTGGGCGACAAGACTATCAGCGCGCGCATTTTGAGCAAGCTGCTGATGGACAGTGTCATGTCACCCCGATGGCAGCGCAAGACTCGCACTGTGTCAAGCAGCTGACCCTTGCCAATTGCTTGTTGGTGTTGCCTGCCGATAGCGCAGGTGCGGCGATGGGTGAAACGGTGTGGATTGTACCATTGCCTTGGGCGTTGCACTAAGTTGAATTGTCATATATCGCCTAAATGGATAAAAGCTGATATACTACAGCACTGTTTCTTTTTCTTTTAACTATTTGATTTTTAAATTTTTTATTTAAAAAATTAAAAAAACTATGCCGCCATCTGTGCCCATGCATTACCCATCTCCCAAGCCAAGCCAAACCGTATCACTGGTGGATCATTGGCAACGGCGACTGACCTATCTGCGCTTATCGGTTACCGATGTGTGCAATTTTCGCTGCACCTATTGTTTGCCAAATGGCTACAGCGGTAAGCCTGCGCCTGCGCTGACACTGGCAGAGATTAACACCTTGTTGGCAGGGTTTGCCGCGCTGGGCATGACCAAAGTACGCTTGACGGGTGGGGAACCTGCCACACGGCAAGACTTATCCGCCATCATCGCACAAGCCGCTGCTCAAACGGGTGTGCGTACCGTCGCGCTTAGTACCAATGGCTACAAACTTGGGCAGCAGGTAGCGCGTTGGCAAGCAGCAGGGCTACATCAGCTCAATATCAGTGTGGATAGCTTTGATGCGCCGACCTTTCGGCGACTGACAGGCATGAACGTGTTGCCGCGGCTGCTGGCGGATATCGACACCGCACTGGCGTTAGAGATGACAGTAAAGCTCAACGGCGTATTGTTTGCAGATATTGCGTTTGACACCTTGCAAGCTGCGCTTGATTTTGTCAAACATCGCCCTGTAACGTATCGGTTTATTGAGCTGATGCAAACGCGTGATAACGTTGGCAGGTTTTTTGACGAGCAGCCTGCCAGTTTACGTGAGCGACTGGTGAATTATTTACTACAAAACGGCTGGCAAGCACAGCCACGCGCCGATGACGCAGGCCCTGCTGTTGAATATCGCCATACCGATTTTGTTGGTAAAATCGGTATCATCGCGCCGTATGCTGAGCATTTTTGTGATACGTGCAATCGCTTGCGTGTGAGCAGCACAGGCAAGCTGCATTTGTGTTTGTTTGACAGCGTCAGTCACGATTTGCGCCCATGGCTGCAAGCAGGTGATGTGGCAGGTTTGATGGGCGCGGTGCAAGACTTAATGGCGTATAAGCCACCACGCCATCAGTTACAGGCGGCCGACAGCGGTTTGATGCACAATTTATCCATCGTGGGCGGTTAGTTTTTATCAGTTTTTATCAAAGCGACCAACTTTATAAAATAAGGCATGCTATGACAGCGTTAAATTTTATCCCTTTACATATTGCCGTGCTGACCGTGTCCGATACGCGCAGTCTTGATGAAGACAAATCGGGCGCGTATCTTGCCCAAAGCGTGACCGAGGCAGGGCACAAGCTTGCCGCGCGCGCCTTGACCACTGATTGCAAATACCAAATCCGCGCTAAGCTGAGCGAATGGATCGCTGATCCTGCCATTCATGCCATCATCACCACAGGTGGCACAGGGTTCTATGCTCGTGATTTGATGCCAGAGGCTGCCAGTGTGCTGTTTGACAAAACCATTGACGGTTTTGGTGAGCTGTTTCGCGCGTTGTCGTTGCAAGAAATTGGTGTTTCAACGGTGCAATCGCGCGCGTTAGCAGGCATTGCCAACCACACGGTGATTTTTTGCTTGCCGGGTTCGACAGGTGCCTGTCGTACAGGTTGGCAGCGCATTATTGCTGAACAGCTTGATAACCGCACACGTCCGTGCAATTTTGTTGCCCATGTATTTGGGCAAAACCCCAATCATTAACACACCAACCGATCATGACGACAAACCAACCCACATCGTCCGTTACCGCTCAACCTCAGCTATCGCACGTCACGGCTGATGGCGATATCCACATGGTGGATGTCAGTGCCAAGACCATTACCACGCGGCAGGCGCGCGCCACAGGTACGGTATCGTTTGACCAAACCGTGTACGTGCAGCTCAAGGCTTGTGCTGGCGTGACCAAAAAAGGCTCGATCACCCAAACCGCGCATATCGCAGGCATCATGGCGGCCAAAAAAACCAGCGAGCTTATCCCACTGTGTCATGCCATCGCGCTGACAGGCATTGATATGCAGTTTACCTATGACGATGCCCACGCCGCCATAACAGTAAACGCAACGGTACGCGCCAGTGACCAAACTGGCGTTGAAATGGAAGCGCTAACCGCCGTGTCAGTGGCGTGTTTGACGCTGTACGACATGACCAAAGCCTTATCACATGACATCACCATTGGTGACATCAAGCTGATAAGCAAAACAGGAGGCAAATCCGACTATGTCAGCCACTAGCCCCAAACGCTTGACGCTATTGTATTTTGCCAGTTTGGCTGAATGTGCAGGCAAAGATGAAGAAGTCATCGAATTTGCTGGCAACGACCCAACCGAACTGTATCAGCAATTAAACCAACGTTATACGTTTGACTTGGCACAACATCGGCTTGCCATCGCCATCAACCACGTCATCGCCAACTGGCATACACCGCTACAAGACGGCGATATAGTGGCATTTATCCCGCCTGTTGCAGGAGGCTAGAGTATGTCATACCGCCCAACGGCCACGCTTACCACGGCCACGTTGTCTGAAGCGCAAGCCTATGACACCGCCATTAAGCAAGGTTTTGCCCTGCTTGCCAGCCCAATTGACGATCATCGCCTAAAAACCGCCTTACACCACGATACATGCGGCGCGTTGGTGACCTTTGAAGGTTGGGTGCGCAACCACAACAACACCCGCCCCGTCAAAGCGTTGCATTATCATGCCTATGAACAGCTCGCGCTTGCCCAAGGGGCGCAACTTGCCGCCGCCGCCAAACAGCAATTTGCCATTGTTCATGCGCTTGCCGTGCATCGGGTGGGTGAATTGGCGATCGGTGACATGGCAATTTGGATTGGCATCACCGCCGCGCACCGTCAGCCTGCGTTTGCTGCCTGCGAATGGCTGCTCAATGCCATCAAAGCCGATGTGGCAATTTGGAAGCAAGAATTTTATCACGACAGCGACGCTGCCCTATGGCTGAGCAACAACGGCTAGGTCATCACGCCAAAGATTTTCACAAAAAGATTTTCACAAACAGATAAAAAGAAATAATAGCTAAAATCGGTTGCAAATGCGACTAATTATTATTATGATAACGCTATCATAAATTAGTCGATGGGATAAACCGCCATGTACGTTTGTATCTGCAACGCTGTCAAAGAAGCCCAAATCAAAAACGCCATTGCCCAAGGACATGACTCACTAGAAGCCCTGCAAAATGTGCTTGATGTAGCAACCTGCTGTGGTGGCTGTCAGCCGATGGTAGAAGACTACCTTGCCGAGCACCATGCCGCCAAAGCTGATGCCAACAAAGCAAATTTATATATCCAAGTAGCCTAGTATTTGGCGGTTCAATCCTCAACAGCTTAAAATCAAGCCGCTAAAAATTAGATGAGTTACAGTACAGCGGCGCAGCTTTGGTGCTTTTACCAAGCATCAATTGGCAATGATGGCTAAACAACCGAACCGATCCGCGTTAAAGCGCCTTAGCCAAACCTTGAACCAAGTTAAAACAATTATCATTAAATTCTTTATTGTTAATTATTACAAAATAATTTTCACCAAACCTTGCCATCTTTTTTGACATACCTTATCATAGCCGCTATCAAATTTTTGCGCCATATCAGCGTATCAAAGTTAACTGTTTTGCATTCGGGGATATACAACCATGAAAGGTAGTCCGCAAGTTATTGATTATTTAAATTTTTTATTGGGTGGTGAGCTGGGCGCGCGTGATCAGTACTTTATCCATGCCCAGATGTATCACGAATGGCGTTACGACAAATTGTACACGCGCATTCATCACGAAATGGAAGAAGAAACCGATCACGCGCGTAAGATTATTAACCGTATCTTAATGCTTGAAGGCGTGCCCAACATGAAAGTGGATGCCATCCACGTGGGACATGATGTGCCAAGCATGCTGCAGGCGGATTTAGACCTTGAATACAAGGTGCGCCAACATCTCAAAGACGGCATCGTGCTGTGTGAGCAGCAAGGCGATTTTGTCACCCGTGAGCTGTTGGTCGAGCAGTTGATTGACACCGAAGAAGACCACGCGCATTGGCTTGAGCAGCAGCTGCGCTTGATTGATATGATTGGCTTGCCCAATTATCTACAAGCGCAATTGGGCGATATTGACGAGGGTTAAAACACCCATCGTGCGCCAATTTTACCAACGTTTTTCATTCTTGACTTCCTCCCCTCCCTAAAGTGAGGGGATTCCTTCTGCAAGACGGTGAAGCCCCACCGCAAACCTAAGACAATGGCAACCGCCCGTACGACACACCGTACATCTTAGGTTCTTATTTTAAGCTAATCCTACCGTTAGGATTGTCATAGACACGAATTAGCTTAAGTGTGTGTTTGGAAACGTCTTACCAGTTAAGTTACTGCGTACTCGCAATTTAGTCTTAACTTAACTGTGGAATGTAAGACATTGAATATAGTGAGATGAGTATAGCAAAACTCATCGCATTTAACAATTGCCTTATATCCACCGCCTGAAGTCGCAGGTTTACGGCAACGAATGATAAAAAAGGTAGTCTGCTGCTATGCAAACGTCCCGTGATGTGATCCGTGCCCTCAATGCCGCGTTGGGGCAAGCGTTAATCGCGATTAACCAGTATTTTTTGCATGCCCGTATCGCCAAAAATTGGGGTCTGCATGAACTAAATGATGTGCTGTACCGTCAATCCATCCGTGAAATGAAATGGGCGGATGACTTGATTGAGCGCATTTTGATGTTAGAAGGTTTGCCAAATTTGCAAGAACTGGGCAAGCTGTTGATCGGCGAAAATGTTGCCGAAATTTTGGCATGTGACTTGCGTCTTGAATACCAAAAAACTGAGCTGCTGCGCCAAGTCATCGCTGTGTGTGAGGCTGAGCAAGATTTTGTGTCGCGCAAATTATTGGTCAAACTCAAAGACGGCAGTGAAGAGCATATCGACTGGCTTGAAACCCAGCACGAGCTGATCGATCGTATGGGACTAGAAAAATACACCCAAAGCCTGATGAGTGATGATGAATAAAACCATATTTTGGTGATCACGACTAGCACCCCACCTTGTAAACTGGCACACCATGCCCCATGTGTTTATCAACGCATGGGGCTTTTGTTTGGCGGCTGTATTGGGTCGCTTTAACAGATGACTTTATTGACCAGCATTGACAGGCAGGGTTGGGCAAACGTGAAGGAGGCAATAATGGCGCAGGATAATGTTAAAAATAGCCTAAGTAAAACAACATTCGGTGCAAATCATCCCAACAATTGTCAAACCACACCATTATTGATTACCACAGGTGAGCCAGCAGGCATTGGCATGGATATCGTGCTGATGTTGGTAAGTGCAGGTAAATTGGCGCAGTTTGACCGCCCTGTGGTGGTGTTGGCGGATCTTAACGCTTTGCAAGCACGTTATGATTTGCTGCTTAAACAAAATAGCCTAAGCAATACTATTCAAATTAACCCCATCACCCTAGACCAAACTGCCAACCACCACTTGTCCTTGCCACCGCTAACCTGCCGATCTAATGCGCTCAACGTCATTCATCTGCCCACCGCCGAGCCTGTACAAGCAGGAATATTAAATCCTGCCAATGCAGACATGGTGTTGGCGCAGCTTGATATGGCGCATACACTGGCAAACACGGGGCAGGTGGCGGCGATTGTTACCGCACCGCTGCAAAAATCCGTCATCATGGCAAAGCTGCCTGATTTTATGGGGCATACCGAATATTTTATGCAACAAGCAGGCTGTGCCAAGGTGGTGATGATGCTTGCTAATAGCGCAATGAGCGTTGCATTGGTGACAACGCATTTGCCGCTGCGTGCGGTTGCCGATGCCATCACACCAAGTGCGGTGCGCGAAACGGTGGCGATTGTGTTGGCGGATTGTCAAAGCAAATTCGGGCTAAAGCAGCCACGGATTTTGGTGTGTGGGCTAAATCCGCACGCAGGCGAAGACGGGCATTTGGGACGTGAAGAAAATGATATCATCAATCCTGTGCTAGCAGAGTTTCGCGCAGCAGGGGTCGATATTAGCCTTGCCATGCCTGCCGACACATTGTTTACACGCGCGCATTTAGCCAATTGTGATGTGGTGATTGCCATGTATCACGACCAAGGCTTGGCACCGCTCAAATCGCATGGCTTTGGTGAAACGGTTAATATCACACTTGGCTTGCCGTATATTCGCACCTCAGTGGATCATGGCACAGCGTTAGATTTGGCAGGCACGGGGCAGGCAAGTGCCAGTAGCCTATACCACGCGTTGCAATACGCGCAAACGATGGCAGACGCGCAGCGCGTAGCGAATATCTGAGCTTAAGTTTGCGCCAACGCAATCCCTGCCAACGCGCAACCAATCACCACCACCCACACGGGTAGCCGCCAGACCATCAATGCGGCAATCGCAAACAGTACCACGGCAAAATCCTGCACGCTGCCAACCGCGCTAACCCACACAGGATTGTACAACGCTGCCAGCAGCACACCGACCACCGCCGCATTGACCCCCAATAGTGCCGCTTGTAACGTGTGATTGGTGCGTAAACGCTGCCAAACGGGTAGCACACCCAACACCAACAAAAACGATGGCAAAAAAATCGCCACCAATGCCAACAAACCGCCCTGCCAACCGTTTGGTGGCTGGCTCATTGACGCACCCAAAAACGCAGCAAAGGTAAATAACGGGCCGGGCACTGCTTGTGCCGCGCCATAACCTGCCAAAAATGTCGCGTTATCAACCCAACCCATAGCCACCGTTTGCGCTTGCAACAGTGGCAAAACAACATGCCCGCCACCAAATACCAACGCACCTGTACGATAAAACGCATCGAACACCGCAAGCCCATGCGCTGCCAAACTTTGATTGGCAAAATCCTGATGAGCAAAATATTGTTGCAATGGTGGCAAACCGACCAATAACCCAGCAAATACCAATAGCCAGCCCATCGCAAGTCGCGTTTGTTTGGCAGATGCCTTGCCCAAAACAGATGCTTGCGGCGTTGGATCAGAGCTTGGCAATCGTGGTTGCAACTGCCACCAACCAACTACCGCTGCCATGACCATCACCGCCAACTGTGCCCAAATTGTCGGCACGCACAGCACCGCTAAAGCCGATAATACCGCCACCGTCAAACGCGGTTTATCGGGCGTAAGCTTATGCGCCATACCCCAAACCGCCTGCCACACCACCGCAACCGCCAGTAGCTTGAGCCCATGCACCAGCCCCACAGGCACAACGTCAGGATAACGCTGCAACAGTACCGCAAAGCCCATCAACACCACTGCCGAGGGCAACGTAAAACCAAGCCATGCGGCCAGCGCACCGACTAGCCCTGCACGATACCAACCAATCGCCATACCAACTTGGCTGCTGGCAGGTCCAGGAAAAAACTGACACAATGCAACCGTATCAGCATACTGGGCATCGCTAAGCCAGTTACGCTTTTCAACAAATGTTTGGCGAAAATAGCCCAAATGCGCAATCGGACCGCCGAAACTGGTGCAACCAAGTTGCAAAAATACCCAAAACACCCCCATGCTGTGCGCATCGATGGCTGATCAATCTTAGCGAATGCATTTGATTTGGGGTTTGACAAAGGTAAATTTGGCATGGGCAGACCATCAAAATTGACGGATAGCAAAATTATTGATAGTAATGGTCATAGCGTTTTAGCCACCAATTCATGTTGTCTTGTCGTTTGGCGCGGACTTGTTCTAATTTTATTGCCAGCTGTGGGCTAAATTGCCGCGCCGTATCCACACCAAACAAAATCGGCACACTGGCTAAAACTCCAATCCGCCACTTAGGACGCGGCAAACCAAGCCCATCGCCAATATCATCACCAACCAGCGTACGCGTGACACTGGCATTGACCATTTCAACCCAACGACCGCGCCGCGTCTGTTTACCCATCAGCTGCGAAGGCAAATCGTGCAATGCTTTTGCCAATGGCTTGCCAACCTCAAAATCCAGCTCTTGCGTTGCCAAATAGGTATACAGCCACGCCCATGCCGCCGTTTCATGCTGAGGTAAACGTGCTAGCTCAATGCCCATCCACCAACTAGCCAGCCGCCACAGATGCAAAATACCTTCGGCTTCCTCCGTGCTGATGCGCGCGCCCAAAATCTTGAGCCCACGCATAATCAATAGCGAAAACTGCAAGTGCGTGGCAACCATATCGGTTTGGTTAATCGGTATGCCCCAGTACACGCTGTCCCAACCGTTTTGTAACAGCTGTTTGCGCACCAAGCCATGAATTTGCCGTACTTGAATGCTTTGTCGCCAACCCTCACTGCCAATCGCCAATGCCGTGCGCCCTGTCGGGCTAACTGCTGCGTGTTCAGACACCGCCAAAATATACGCATAGGTGCGCATCAGCCGCGGCAAAGCATCATTGACCAACGCGCCTGTTTGTATCAGTGGCAACGCCAACGCCGGGATGCTGTAACCTGCCATCAGCGCAACATTGCGCAGCAGCCACACCAGCATCAACGGATAACGCCGATACGCCACCGCACCGATTTCGGCAAGCTGTGGCTCGTACCAATCAGGATAAGTGGCAAATTGTGTGTACAGCTCGGCAAATTCGGCACGCTTGAGCAAGTTTTGATCATCGGCACGATTTTGCGCGGTTGTCGGCGCGTTATCTGCAAAGCCAGACTCACGCAAAATCAGCCGTTGCAGCGGTCTAGCAAATTTTATGCCGTCGGCTAGCAGCGCATCAACGGGTGCATCGTTGAGCCCATAGCCTTGATTGAGCTCATCAATCAGTGCAGCCGATACGGCAAAATCTTTGGGCAACAAAAACCGCCGAATGCGCCGCAAAACTTGCAAATCCGCGTTATACTCGGCAGGGCGGTTGCGACCATACACGGCAGAAGTAAACGCAGCATGAAAATCGGTAGCCATGATTCTAGGGTCAATAAAGTTTAGGATATTCAAAACTATAGCAGAAATTCACCACAAAAAATATCAATGTTTGTTAGCAAAATGGGTAAGATCGCCACCAACAAAAAAACCGCCATAGTGGCGGTTTTTGCTAGTAAAACAACACAGTTTATTTGGTTGGGTGATCGGCTTCAGTGGTGCTAACCACATGTAAGCATTCTTTATATAGCGCGAAAAACTCATCTTTGGTGCGATAAACCCGCCCACGGTTTGTGCTGGTATCATCGTGTTGAATTTGTTGAAACAAAAATTCTGCCATCTTTAGGGCAACAAATGCTTTGCTATTTTCGACCATGTTACAGCTCCTTTTATGCTGATGTTGCGTGTTGATTTAGCGCACAAATTGCGCAGGGTTGATCGGCGTACCGCGGTAGCGAATCTGAAACTCCAACGCCGATTGATTGACGCTTGGCGCGTAGCCGACATTGGCAATCGTTTGTCCTGCTTGCACGGTTTGTTTTTCTTGTACCAAAATATTGCCCAAATGTGCATAAGCGCTGATGTAGTCATTGCTGTGCTGAATCAGCACCAACCGCCCGTACTCTGGTAAATCGCTGCCGACATACAACACCGTGCCTGCTTGTGCGGCGCGCACTGCTGTGCCTGCAGGGGCAGCAAACCACATACCAAGGCTGTTAGCGGATTTATCAAATCCACGAATGATATTGCCCGAGACGGGACGTAGCCACGTTTGCGCCGTCCAGTTGGGTGTATTGTTTGGCATGCTGGTAGGCATGGTATTGGGCATTGGGCGCGGTGTGCCTGCCACAATCGGCGCGGTGGTGCGTGGGGTATTATACACAGGGCGCGGTGCAGCAGTGCTGACGCTACGCTGATTGGTCAAGCGCAAACGCTGGCCAGGATAGATGGTATAATTGCTGTCTAAGCCGTTGAGTGCGCCAATTTGACGATAATCAAGCCCGTAACGGCTGGCAATCGCGCTGACCGTATCGCCGCGCCGCACCACATATACGGGCGGGGCGTTACTGACCAAGACCGTGCGCGTATGCGGTGCATTGGTCGGCTGACGCGGTGCAGAACACGCTACCAAGCCGATACTTGCCGCCAGTACGGCAGACCATGCCAAAAGCTGTGATGACTGGGGTGAATAGATACAATCGCCAACAAACGCGCGCATAACAACATAACCTCTTATTTTTACTAGCAATTATTTTTTAACCCAACAAGGCAGCAAGTTTTTTCAACAAACATTGGGACGCTTAATGCTACCATCAAAACAGCCGCGCTCCGCCTGTGATGCCGTAAATTTGCCCCGTGACATAACTGGCCTCATCTGACGCCAAAAACACGTAAACGCCTGCCAATTCAACAGGCTGACCTGCGCGCTGAAGGGTGCTCTCTTGCCCAAAATCAACCACGGCTTCAGGGTCACGACCACAGGCGACTTGTAATGGTGTCCAAATCGGGCCAGGGGCTACAGCATTGACCCGAATGCCGCGCTCAGCAAACTGCGCTGCCAGCCCTTTGGTTAGGTTTGCCAATGCGGCTTTGGTGGCAGCGTATTGCAGCAAATTGGTCGTCGGCTCAAAGCCTTGAATCGAGCTGGTGGTGATAATGCTAGCACCTGCTGGCAAATAGTCCAACGCGGTTTGGATAGAAAAAATCTGTGAAAACACATTGATATCAAACGTTTTGCGCAGCTCATCGGCCGTCAAATCCTCCAAACGCTCGACCACTATTTGCCGCCCTGCGTTTAATACCAAAATATCAAGTCCGCCAAAAGCTTCAGCCGTATCTTTGACGATTTGGCGGCTGGCGTGCTCATCTTGCAAATCAGCAGGCAGTAGCAAGGCGCGCTGTCCTGCCGCCTCAATCAAGGATTTGACTTGTTCAGCGTCGCTTTGCTCCTCGGGCAAAAAACTAATCGCCACGTCTGCGCCTTCACGGGCAAACGCAATCGCCACCGCACGCCCAATACCCGAGTCACCACCCGTTATCAACGCCTTGCGCCCCTGCAAGCGCCCGTGACCGCGGTAACTGTCCTCGCCACAATCAGGGATATATTTCATCTGTTGTTGTACGCCGGGGTTAGGCTGTTTTTCGGGCGGAAAATCACCATCATGATACGCGGTGAGTGGATTGGTTGGCGTTTGTTTATCGGTTGCTTGTTGGTTCATATTTATACCTGATTGATTATGTTAATTTTAAAAATTTAAACCAATATCTTTTTAAGTTAAATAAATTAAAAAGTATCTGGCTATCAGACCTTCGGCATTGTGCCATAATACGCCCCCGTACTTGGGCGCGTAAGCGTCTTATTTTGGTAAGCGTATGTTAAAGCGGCAGTAAAAAAACGGCACAAATCAAAAAAGTGACCAATAAAAAAGGCAGACAAAACGCCTGCCTTTTGCACAGTTAGCCCAAACGTTATTTGGCAGAATGGCCTTTGAGCTCAACTTTATGTTTTTCATGCTCGCCTAAGCCTTGGTAGTAGGCACGCAAAATCTCTAGCACCTCTGGACGGCTGAAGTTTTCAGGCACATAGTCATCTTCTGATAATGCCTTGCGCAATTTAGTACCCGACACTTTAACGTGAGAATGCTCATCGTGTGGGCAAGTTTTGGTCGAAGCCATCGCCTCACACTCATCACACCAGAACGTCCAGTCAATTTTTAGCGGTTGGGTGACAAGATCATTGGGCTGCAGCGTATCAAAAATGTGTTGTGCGTCAAATGCACCATAATAATCGCCAACGCCTGCATGGTCGCGCCCAACAATCAGATGGCTACAACCATAATTTTGGCGAAATAGCGCGTGCAACAACGCCTCACGTGGCCCTGCATAACGCATATCAAGCGGATAACCTGCTTGAATAACGGTGTCTTTGCGGAAGTAATTGTCAATCAAAGTTGCAATCGCTTCTTGGCGCACTTCAGCAGGGATATCACCGGGTTTAAGCGCGCCCAAAAGTGAGTGGATCAACACACCGTCACAAATTTCGATGGCGATTTTGGCAAGGTATTCATGCGAGCGGTGCATGGGGTTGCGGGTTTGGAACGCGGCAACAGTTTTCCAGCCTTTTTGTTTAAAAATTTCACGGGTTTGCGTAGGCGTAAGATAAATATCGCCGTATTTTTCGGGGAAATCGCCTTCGCTTAGCACCACAACATCGCCTGCCAAATTGACATCACCTTGTGCCATCACCAGTGCAACGCCTGGGTGAGCGGTATCGGTCGTGCCAAAAACGGTTTGGCATTCATGCGCTTTGTCGATGGTGTATTTTTCTGTTAGCGTCAAAATACCCATCACGGTGTCATTGTGCACCAATGCTACCTCATCGCCGATGGTCAGACGATCAGCGGTTGCCTGGTCGGTTGATAGGGTAATTGGAATTGGCCAAAATACGCCAGCGTTATCGCCTGTTGCTAGGTGCATGTTATCGCACACCGATTGCCAATCGGCTTGGTTCATAAAACCATCAAGTGGGGTAAAGCCGCCAATGCCCAGCATAATCAAGTCACCTGCTTCGCGTGAGGTGATGTTGATTTTGGGTAGGTTTTCGGCTTTTTGTTGGGCGGCGACAAGCGCGTCACCTGTCAAAAGTTTGGGTTTGAGCACAGAGCTGCCGTGTGGTGGTACCAAGCCATCGGTGGGCTGATTGGTGGCACTGGCAGGGATGGCATCGGCGGCGTTATGGCTATGTGGGGTAGCGGATGCAAGATTTGCTTGGGTCATCGTTGTTCCTATTGGTTTTTTGCTGAGATAAAAAATTAACGTTTAATCATAGGCGATTTGGCGATAGTTATAAAATGGTTTTTTTGTCTAGGGTTATCACGGTTTGGAATTTAGCCATAACTTTATCACCAATTAGAATTTAGCAAACTGCCAGTGAAGTTTTAAGATAGCCGATTAATTTGTATCAAGCCATGCAAAATCATACGGCAAAATTACAAGCGGCTTAGTAACTGCTTAATAACTATTGCAAACGGTGATTTTGTTATACAATAGCCGATTACTGATAGATCGATCAAAAGTATCAACAACAAGGCACCTGCCAGCCAACCACAAGCAATCAGCCAACGAGGTGATTATGTACCAATACAATGCCATCGACCAGCAGTTGGTCAATGACCGCGTGGCGCAGTTTCGCGACCAAACTCGCCGCTATTTAGCAGGTGAGCTGACCGAAGAAGAATTTTTGCCGCTACGTTTGATGAATGGGCTATATATTCAGCGTTACGCACCGATGTTGCGTATTGCCATTCCGTATGGTTTGATGGCAAGCTATCAGCTACGCAAACTTGCCGACATCACCGAGCAGTATGACAAAGGCTATGGGCATTTTACCACGCGCACCAATATTCAGCTTAACTGGGTCAAGGTTGAAGAAGTCCCCGATATTCTAGCCGAACTTGCCAGTGTGCAGATGCACGCCATTCAAACTTCGGGCAACTGTATCCGCAATACCACCACCGATCCATATGCAGGCGTGAACGCTGGGGAAGTTGCCGATCCACGCCCCTATTGCGAGATTATTCGCCAGTGGTCTACCTTTCATCCTGAATTTACCTATTTGCCGCGCAAGTTTAAAATCGCGGTGATCGGCAGCAAAGAAGACCGCGCTGCAACCATGCTGCACGATATTGGCTTACATATCGTGAAAAATGATGCAGGCGAGTTGGGTTTTGAAGTCATCGTTGGCGGCGGGCTTGGGCGTACGCCTGTCATTGGTAAGGTGATCCGCGAATTTTTGCCCGAAAAAGACTTGCTATCGTATTTAGATTCGGTGTTACGCGTGTACAACCAGTACGGACGGCGCGATAACAAATACAAAGCGCGGATTAAAATTTTGGTTGAAAGCATGGGCAAAGATGCGTTTGCTGAGTTGGTTGAGCAAGACTGGCAAGTCTACAATCAAGACGGTGCATTGACTTTAACGCCCGAGCAAATTGAGTATGCTAAATCATTTTTTAGCAGTCCTGACTACCAAGATTTTGGTACAGATTTGCCTGCCATTGAGCAAAGCTTGCAGGATAAACTGGCGACTGATAGCGAATTTGCTGCTTGGTACGCGCACAACACCCATACCCACAAAGTAGCAGGCTATCGTATCGTTACGCTATCGCTCAAGCCATATTTGCAAATTGCAGGTGATGTCACCTCAACCCAAATGCGCGTGATTGCCGATTTGGCGGATCGTTACAATTTTGGCGAGATTCGCAGCACCCACCACCAAAACTTGGTATTTAGTGACATCGCGTTGGGTGATTTGTATGAACTGTGGCAAGCACTTGCCGAGTACAATTTGGCACGTCCCAACATCGGCACGCTCACCGATATCATCGCGTGTCCTGGTTTTGATTATTGCGCGCTTGCCAATGCCAGCACACTCAATATCGTAGATCAAATCAACGCACATTTTGAACAAGTTGATTATGTGCATGATTTGGGTGATTTGCGCTTGAATATCTCAGGCTGTATGAATGCTTGTGCACACCACCATGTGGGCGATATTGGGATTTTGGGCGTGGATAAAAAAGGCGAGTATTGGTACCAAATTTCGCTGGGCGGTTCATCCAAACAAGACGCCAAACTTGGGCAAATTCTTGGGCGGTCAGTGGCGATGGACGCGGTGGCAAGCACGTTGGATGATATTTTGCAAGTGTATCTGACCGAGCGTCAGCCTGAAGAGCTGTTTGCCGACACCGTGGCGCGGATTGGGATTGAGCCGTTTCAAGCGCGCGTGTATCGCGACAACGCACCCAGCGAAGCCTAATACCACCACCGATTAACGACAAAAAAAGGATTGCGCCTGTATGCCGCTTATTGACCGCACGCATATCATCGAATCTGACGCATTTTACCCTGCCGATAGCAGTGCACGGCAATTTATTGACTTGACTGACACGGTGCAGGGCGTTGCCTTGCAGCCCGATGCCCGTGAAATCGTCTATAGTCTGATGCCGCTTGCTTTGCTGACTGAAGATGCCAGCGCAGATGACAACAAAACCGCCAAAGCCAAACAAGCTGCGCGTAAGCAGCAACTTGCCGAGCGTTTGCCCACACTGATCGATGATGTCGCATATTTGGCAGCGAATACAACCGATGCACAACGCGTTACGCTGCTGTTGTCGGGTGACACCGACTACCAAACAGTAGCGCACGCTTTGCCGCAGATTTTGCCGCACCTAGATGCGGTGACAATTTATTTTGCAGGTTTTCGCGATGGACGCGGCTATAGCCTAGCCCAAAGCATGCGTATGCACCCCGATTTTGGCGACACCATCTTGCGCGCGCTGGGTGACATCTTGCCTGATACATTAGAGCCACTGGCGCAGGTTGGTTTTAGTCAATTTGTCATTGATGATACAAACTTTGATGACGCGTGGTTTGCATATTTTGACAGTATTCGCCACCCATATGATGGACGCAGCGCGCAAGAATTACCGATGTTTAGCCGCGTACAGACAAAATAAATGTACGCGTGGCTCAAATAAAGCAATAAACCAAATCGAATTTTGGCATAAGTATATCGGTAATTGGCACTTTTTTGGCATAACAAATCCGTTTACACTAACGGGCTAATTTTAACTGTATTTGATGAAAAGATGGGGACACACCGTGAGTAACAAACTCAATATCGACCTTGACGCGGCAAACGCCGAGCTAAAAGACAAGTCTGCCGAAGACATCGTGGCATGGGCATTGCAGCATGCCAACAATCCGATTATCACCACCAATTTTCGCCCATACGAGTCGGTGATTTTGCATATGGTTGCCAAGCAACGCCCAGACATCACGGTGTTGTTTGTCGATTCTGGTTACAACACTGAGGCGACTTATCGCCATGCGATGGATTTGATCAAACGCTTGAACCTCAATGTGGTGACGTATTTACCACAACAGACCGCTGCATGGCGCGATGTGTATTTTAACGGTATTCCAAGCGTCAATAACCCTGCGCACGCGGAATTTACCCAGCAGGTTAAACTTGAACCATTTGGGCGCGCGCTCAAAGAAATCAACCCAGATTTGTGGATCAATGCAATTCGCCGTGACCAAACCGAATTTCGTCAATCGCTTGATGTGGTGACCGAGAGCAAAGACGGTATTGTTAAGGTTGCGCCGTTATTTCATTGGACAGAAGATGATTTGGAAGACTACCTTAAAGCCAATGATTTGCCCAATGAGCACGACTACTTTGACCCCACCAAAGTGGAAGAAAACCGCGAATGTGGTTTGCACACGCAGCTATAAGCCCATAGCCGTCATATCTTTGACAACCACACAGCGCACGCCAAGGGCAAGCGTAAAAAAGCTGGACACCGCGTTCAGCTTTTTTGTCTTTCACTGTCATCAGGTATATTCTGAGATGCATTTGTTGGTCAATCAGCAAAACAGGCACAAGGGGCAAGTATGAATACCTTACCGCTATTTTTTAAGCTAGAACACCAAGCCGTGTTGATTGTTGGCGGCGGAGAGGTTGCGCTGCGTAAGGCGACACTGCTGGCGCGGGCAGGGGCGCATATTACCTTTATCGCCAAGCGTTATCAAACCAGTCTACAAGCCGCGTTTGGTGACCAACCGCAACACACCTTGCACACGGGCACGTATGACAGTGCGTTACTTACAGGTAAAACCTTGGTGATTGCTTGCACCGATGACACGGCACTCAATGAGCGGATTTATCGCGACTGCCAAGCGCAGCATATCCCTGTCAATGTGGTGGATAATCCGCCACTGTGTACGTTTATTTTTCCTGCTATCATTGACCGTGATCCAATTACGGTGGCAGTATCAAGCGCGGGCAAGGCCCCTGTATTGGCACGGCTGCTACGCGCCAAAATTGAAACTGTGATTCCACCGCAGTATGGTGCGTTGGCAGGTTTGGCAGGCAAGTTTCGTGATCATGTCAAAGCGGCGTTGCCAAACATCACCGCGCGGCGTAAGTTTTGGGAGCAGGTGTTTGAAGGTACGATTGCCGAGCGTGTGTTTGCCAACGATTTGCCTACTGCCGAGCGCGATTTACAAGATTTGTTGGCGGTACATCGTGATCATCTACCCAGCGAGGCGGCGCAAGTTGGCGCACTGGGCAAGGTGTATATCGTGGGCGCAGGTGCAGGTGCTCCCGATTTGCTGACCTTTAAAGCCTTACGCTTGATGCAGCAGGCGGATATCGTGTTTTATGATAATTTGGTATCTGCGCCGATTTTGGATTTATGCCGCCGTGACGCGACCAAAATTTATGTCGGTAAAAAAGCCAGCAATCACGCCGTTAGCCAAGACCAAATCAACGAATTGTTGATCAGACATGCCAAGCAAGGCAAGCGTGTGTTACGCCTCAAAGGCGGTGACCCGTTTGTGTTCGGGCGCGGCGGTGAGGAAGCCGAACGCTTAGCGGCAGCAGGTGTGGCGTATGAGATTGTACCTGGGATTACCTCAGCGACGGCGGCGGCAAGCTATGCAGGCATTCCTTTGACCCATCGCGATTATGCCCAGTCGGTACAGTTTGTCACCGCGTGTATCAAAACCAACACCATCAATAACCAGTTTAGCCAGCTGCTTGACGATAACCAGACACTGGTGTTTTATATGGGTTTAAACCAGTTGGCAGCGATTGCTGATGGCTTGGTGGGGGCAGGACGCGCACCCGATACACCGATTGCGATCGTCTCGAATGCAAGCCTACCCAATCAGCGCGTGCTCACAGGCACACTTGCCGATATCGTCGCCAAACAAGCTGAGGCGAACTTACCAACGCCTGCGCTACTGATCATCGGCAATGTGGTGAAACTGCATGATACGTTGGCATGGTTTGGGCGCGATCATATGGTAAGTAAAATATAACTAGAAACCTTTGCACGAAAAAATGCACAAAAGTTTGTAAAAGTGATATAATACAGTAAAATCAAACAGATAGCAAAAGACACGAATATGGCATGGAAACAAACAGGGCAACTCTCCCTAGCAGACAGTCTCATTAACGGACACAAAGCCATCGAAGAACTCGATGAACTACACGACCTAATCAACTGGCAAAGTATCGAACACACCCTACGCTACGTTCATAGCAGTGACCGTGGCGAAAGTGCCTTTCACCCTGTCATCATGTTTAAAATCTTACTACTACAAAAACTCTATAACCTATCCGACCCAGCCATGGAAAAACAACTGGCAAGAGATTTACTATTTCGTCGCTTTGTTGGGCTATCACTTACCGATAACGTACCCGACCACAGCACCATTTGGCGATACCACAAACACTTAGGTGAACTTGGACTCATTGAACCCTTATTCAACCAAATCAATAAGCAACTAGCCGAGCAAAATATCATCATCAAAGCAGGCAGTGTTAGCATCATTGATGCCAGTATCGTTGAAGCCAAAAACAAACGAGCTAAAAAAGGCAAACATACCGACAATACCCAAGATAACGAAGCTGCCTACGTCAGTAAAAAAGACAGCACAGGCAAAGTAAAAACCACCTACGGCTATAAAATCCATCTTAACTGTGATGAAGACAGCTTTGTCAAAAAAGTTCAAACCACCCCTGCTAATGTCCATGATTCACAATGTTTTACCACGCTTTTAACAGGTGATGAATCTGCCGTTTACGCCGACAGTGCGTATAAAAGCCAAGCCCATGACGACTATCTTGCCGAGCATGAGCCGCCTATCAACAATCATATCCATGATAGGGCATGGCGTAATACACCACTTACCGAACAGCAAAAACGTACCAATACCCAAAAGAGCCAAACCAGAAATACGGTAGAACGGGTATTCGGTCATTTTAAATTGCATTATGGGATGAGCAAGGCTCGTCATCTTGGCTTAATGCAATTTCATACCAGTACCTTGCTTGCTAGCATTGTGCATCATTTAAAAACCGCCCTAGGTTTGAAGCGAAAATACGGACTGCCTTAGGGTTATTGTGTCTGTTGGTTGGCAAAACTAGCCAATAGACGTTAATTGACTGCAATTTGGGAGACTTTTATGCCAATTCGGTGACTTTTTTCGCTTCTTTAACACCAATTCCAGTTTTTAGTTGAGTTTGAAATTGGTGTCGAGAGATGGTCGCTGGTTTGTGCAAAGGTCTCAACTATTTATAAGTAATCTGACAAAATTAAATTACTATATATACAAATAGCTTGAAGTTTAAATTTAGCAACAAGCCGATATTAGCAAACAGCCGATTGACGCCATAGCGCAGTGAATCAAAATCGAAATAATCGCAAGGTCTAAGCCAACCCTGTTTTATCTCCAAGTACGTCAAGTTATTGTTTTTTAAGTCGATAATGCTCTGGGTGGCATTGCTTAATCGCATACGGATGCGTTTGTAGGGGTAGCTAATACTTTTAAAAAACGCTCAAAGGTGCATTGGCTAAATTGTTTGCCTGTTTGCTCAGTGAGTTCGTCCATAATAAGTTTGACCCAGTTATATACACTTTGAATGTTGGTGCCCAATATATCGGCGATGTCTTGGACTTTGTAGCCTTGGCTTTTGAGTAACATAAGATGACAACGTTGTCGATATACGGCTGTTTGGCTTGTTTCGTACCCTCGCTCAAGTGCTTATTTTTCGGTTTCTGTGAGTTCAATGGTGCTGATTTTCATCGTAGGTTGTAGTTTAATCTTATAATGGTTAGTTTATGCTATTGCAATATTAATTTATCGGCCTACTGAATGATGCCATATATTGCGCTATCAAATAGCATCTATTTAAATTTATTTAAAAATAGAATATATTTATTAAATTTTATTAAATTTTTTACTAATAAATTGGTTTTGTTTGTCATGGTATCTAAGCTGTAGGTGTTTAGTATATCTTATAGAGTTAGCGGTTAATGTTAGCATGTAATTAAATTTGCTCAGTATAGTGCGGTTCTCACTATACGTCATCATATCGTCATTTGATTGTCACTTCACAGTCACAATTTTTATCTACCATGGGCACGTTTTGTTTTATCCATCGTTTAGTCAATAACGATTAAGCAAACTTATCTTATATTTACCATGCCTTTATGCATGAATATATGTTGGGTTAAACTTTTTGGTGCACCACCAACTTTTTTATTGAGCAAGGATCACAAATGTTAAAAGTCAGCAATTTTGTGCCGCGCACAAATTTTATGGTTTTTGTGTTAATGACTGTATGTACCGTGCCTTTATTAAGCGGTTGTAACGATGATGACGATAAAACCACAATCGAGCCTACAAGTTCTGTAGAGGCTGCCAGCCAATCTACCGTGATTGACCAGCCTGCTAGTGGTACACAGCCCCCAGCATTAGACTGCGCACCTAGATAGCCTGCTTCAATGAACAATATTTACAAATTGCTAATAGTGCATTTGTTATGTCAATCGAAAACTATTTATCGTATTAATTTAGAGGTGTTGATTATGTCTGTTTCACGTCGTCAATTTTTACAAGGATCAGGTATCGCGGGTTTGTCTGCGGCAACTTTGGCAACTTTTCCTGCTTCAATTCAAAAGGCTTTGGCGATTCCTGCTAATAACCAAACAGGTACGATTCAAGATGTCGAACATGTGGTTATTTTAATGCAGGAAAACCGCTCATTTGACAATTATTTTGGTACATTAAGAGGCGTGCGCGGTTTTGGTGATCGCTTTACTATCCCGCAAACTAACAACCGCAGTGTATGGCAACAGCTTGATAAAGATGACAATATTATCATGCCTTATCACTTGGATCAACAACTGGGCAATGCTCAGCGCGTTAAAGGCACACCTCATAGTTGGGTTGATGCACGTGATGCGTGGGATAAAGGACGCATGAGTCATTGGCCCAAGTATAAGCAGCCTCAATCTATGGGCTATTATCAGCGCGAAGAATTAACTTTTCAGTTTGCCTTGGCAGAAGCCTTTACTGTGTGTGATGCTTACTTTTGTTCGTTACATGGCGGCACTAACTGTAACCGCATGTTCTTTTGGACAGGCACTAACGGCGCGACCGCCAATCCACCGCAAGTGGTTGTGAATAATTTTTGGGATGAGCTTGAACCAGGTATGACCGATGGCGGCTACAAATGGACGACTTATCCCGAACGTTTGCAACAAGCAGGTATTAGCTGGAAAGTGTACCAAAACATGCCTGATAACTTCACCGATAACTGCTTGGTGGGATTTGAGGCTTACCGTAAAGCTAATATCGCCTCAGGTCAGCCCGTCTATCACAATTGGGATGAAAGCTACGTCGCGCCCGCTTATGATCCAAGTTTGGATGCCAAAGCCCCCCTATATAAAGGTATTGCCAACACTATGCCTGATGGTGGTATGCTCGGTTCATTTAAGCAAGATATTTTAGACAATAAATTGCCGCAAGTGTCTTGGGTTGTCGCGCCCGAAAAATACTCAGAACATCCTGGTCCGTCTAGTCCTATTCAAGGCGCATGGTATACCCAAGAAGTATTAGACGCGCTAACTGCTAATCCTGAGGTGTGGAGCAAAACTGTCTTAATTGTCAATTTTGATGAAAACGATGGCTTTTTCGACCATTTGCCATCACCGTGCGCACCATCGTACGTGCAAGTTCAAGACAATGCCAAATGGTATGGCAAAACTACGTTACCGCAATCACAGCTGACTGCCGAGTATTACAGCCAAATGCATGTGCCTGAAGCTGATGATATGCCATTGCCTGATAATGATGTATACGGACCAGGTCCACGTGTGCCGATGTATATCATCTCACCATGGACCAAAGGTGGCTGGGTTAATTCACAAAACTTTGATCATACCTCGATTTTGCGTTTCTTAGAAGCGCGATTTGGTGTACAAGAAACTAACATTTCGCCTTATCGCCGCGCGATGTTTGGTGATTTGACTTCAGCGTTTAACTTTAAAGAACCCAATAACGAACAGCTACCTACCTTAGCAGGTCGCCAAACTCAACAACACGCCGATAGCTTGCGCACGGCACAAGAAAAACTGCCACCAATTAGTGTTCCTGCTAACCAAACCTTGCCAAAACAAGAAACAGGCTATAAACCTTCACGTGCCTTACCGTATCGTTTGCACACCACCGCACACGTCAATGCTACAGGCGTTGGCTTAATTTTTGCTAACACGGGTACAGAAGGCTGTGTGTTCCATGTTTATGATAAACTAAACCTTGCCGATGTTCCACGCCGCTATGCCGTGGAACCCAACAAGCAGCTAAATGATATATGGGCATTAACCAACGGCAATTATGATCTATGGGTATTATCAAACAATGGTTATCACCGCCATTTTGTTGGTAATACCGCCTCACCCAATCAAGCAGAAATCCGCGTGTGCTATGATATTGCCAATGGCAATGTATATGTAGATTTGATGAACCAATCTGCCAGTAACTTAACCTTCGTAGTGACACCAAAAGCCTACTTCGGCTCTGATGCCACGAAAACACAAATGGTGCAAGCTGGTCAAGAAATACAGTTGCATTGGGATTTAAAAGATAGCGGACGTTGGTACGACTTTGAGGTTACCCTTAAAGAAGACGCAAGCTGGAAACGCCGTTTTGCAGGTCGCGTAGAAACAGGTGAACATGGAATCACTGATCCTGCGATGGGGCAAGAAGTTTAGAATTTAAATAAATTTATAAATATTTAACAATTTAAAAAAGTTTTTGAATAAAAGCCTTTTTTGATCGAGAAATGACATAAATATTTAATGGTTTTTGCCGTAGCAATTAAGCAAATACAAAAAACGCCTGTAAAGGTATTGCAGGCGTTTTTTTTGTATTTAGCGCAAGTTAGCCATTTAATCTATCCAACCACACATCAATGGCTGCTGCTTGATCTGCCGCGTTGCCCGTGTAAGTGGCAGGGGTCAGCGCACGCAAACGCGCCTTATCGGTATCAGCAACCGCCGCCAGTGCGTCACTATCAACAAACGTTAGCATCATCTCACGCGTCATGGCATTACCACGCGTCAAGGCTTTAAGTTGCTCATATGGATTTGCTACACGGTAACGGCGCATTACGGTTTGGATTGGCTCGGCGAGTACCTCTTGCGCCGCGTCCAAATCCGCTGCCAAACGCTCAGGATTGACTTGCAACTTGCCAATGCCTTTTAAGCATGCGTCATAGGCAATCAAACTTTGCGCCAAGCCCACCCCGATATTGCGTAAAACGGTTGAGTCTGACAAATCGCGCTGCATGCGTGAGATCGGCAATTTTTCGCCCAAATGTGCCAGCATGGCATTGGCAACGCCCAAATTGCCCTCAGAGTTTTCAAAATCAATCGGATTGACTTTATGTGGCATGGTTGATGAGCCCACTTCGCCTTCTTTAAGTTTTTGTTTAAAATAACCCAAAGAAATGTACTGCCAAACATCGCGATTAAAATCAATCAATACTGTGTTAAAACGGCGCAGGGCGTCAAACAGCTCGGCGATATAGTCGTGAGGCTCAATTTGGGTGGTATAAGGGTTGAAAGTTAGCCCCAAATCCTGCTCGATAAAATCCTGCGCGTGCTGCTGCCAATCCACGTCAGGATATGCTGACAAATGCGCGTTGTAGTTGCCGACCGCGCCATTGGCTTTACCCAGCAGTTCCACAGCACGAAATTGCTTGAGCTGACGCGCCAACCGATAAGCGACGTTTGCCATCTCTTTGCCCAATGTGGTTGGGCTGGCGGTTTGCCCGTGGGTGCGCGATAGCATCGGCTGGGTGGCATGGGTTTTGGCAAGTTGGGCGATGTCATCAATCAACCGCTGCATAGTGCGCGTAAGCTCGGCGCGGCTGTCTTTGAGCATCAACGCATACGATAGGTTGTTGATGTCCTCTGAGGTGCAGGCAAAGTGAATAAATTCTAAACTATCTGCTAATTTATCGGCAAGCGCAGGTTGGTTTTTAAAGGTATTTTTGATGAAATACTCAACCGCTTTGACATCATGATTGGTGGTTTTTTCGATATTTTTAATCGCCTGTGCATCGGCTTCGCTAAAATGATCGACAATCGCGTTGAGCGCAGCTTGCGTGTCGGCATCAAACGCAGGCAATTCGGCGATATCGGGATGGCGTGCCAAGGCTTGTAACCAACGAATCTCAACCGTGACACGGGCTTTAATCAAGCCAAATTCAGACAGATACGGGCGCAGGCGATCGACTTTAGCGGCATAGCGTCCATCAATTGGTGACAGGGCGGTCAAGGTATTCATAGGCTTTCCCCAAATTAAGATAGGCAAAACGTAACAAAAAAAGGTTTAAGGTGCCATTATACACAATTGCACAGGCTTACGGAATTTGCTACTTTTTAAAAAATCGTTTGGATGGTCAAAAGCGGCTACCATCGTGCATACTAACTGATAAAAGCTCAAGCTAACTGATAAAAGCTCAAGCTAACTGATAAAAGCTCAAGCGTGCGCAAACAATACCAGCGCGGAGGTATCATGGGCATATGGTTATGGTGTGTAGGTTATGCGCTGTGTAGTGCGCTAAACTATTGGCTGCTAGCATGCGGCGGCGCGAAGGTGGTTGAGGGTTGGCTGTCGATATTTGTTGTCGGTTGGCTGGCTTGGGATTGGAACAGCGAGCAAATTCGTTTGTACACTCTGATCATGTGGCTGGTTGAAACGGTGGTGTTTGTGCTGGGTCTACTGAATACGCCGCTGCGCTTAGCGTGGCTTGGCTTGCCTGCGGCTTGAGGCGTATTTGGCTAAATACTGGTTGGGTTAAGTGTGCCAAAATCTTGCCCAACACATTATTTACCCTTCGCATCTGCCCAAATAATTTTGTGTAATTGTAGCTGAAAACGCACGGGTAGGGCATCTGCCAAAATCCACTCCGCCAATTCGGTGGCAAGGCTTGGCACCTCAGGCGAGCGATCAGCATACACATTAAACATTGGTGAAAACCATACCGTACCGACTTTATCGGCCAGATCATATCTTGCTAGCACCTGTTTTGCCCAGTCATAATCCGCGCGATTCATGATGACAAACTTCAGTTGGTCATGAGTAGTCAAGCAAGCAAGGTTGTCCCACAGGTTTTTATCCACTTCACCCGATGATGGCGTTTTGATATCCATGACCTTTGACACAGCAGGTGGTACACCGCAAACATCCAACGCGCCCGAGGTTTCTAACGAAATTTCATAGCCCAAGTCGAGTAACTGACGCATAAGCGCGATGGCATTGGGCTGCGCCAATGGCTCACCGCCCGTCACGCACACGCGCTGACACGCATAACGCGCCACATCTGCGATGATGTCCTCTAGGCTCATGCGCTCACCGCCAAAAAACGCGTATTCGGTATCGCAATACACACAGCGCAGTGGGCAGCCTGTTAGACGAATAAACACTGTCGGCAAACCTGCCGTCAATGCCTCACCTTGTAGTGAATAAAAAATCTCGCTCACGCGCAAACCTGCTGCAGGGTCAGTGGTCGGAATGGTGGTGTTGCGTAGGGGAGTATTTAATAAAATATCGGACGCGTTTGACATAGACACATGTTGGATATAAAAAAGTATGTTAACCGCACCATTTTAACAAATTTAACAACGTTAAGCAGGTATTTGGGCGTTTAAATCTCTTACCGATCGGCTAAGATGTCAAATATCATAAAAAAAGCAGCTTGGCGTGCCAAACTGCTGGTTGTGCTTAATGGGATAGTTGGGCTATCAATCCATTCTGAGCAACTCATTGATACCAACCTTGCTGCGCGTTTGGGCATCGACTTGCTTGACGATCACCGCGCAGTACAAGCTATGGCTACCATCTTGACTTGGCAAGCTGCCTGCTACCACCACCGAACCTGCTGGCACGCGCCCGTAGGTGACCTCACCTGTCATGCGGTTATAAATCTTGGTCGATTGCCCGATATACACACCCATCGAGATGACCGAGCCTTCCTCAACAATCACGCCTTCAACGATTTCTGAGCGCGCGCCGATAAAACAATTGTCCTCAATAATTGTTGGATTGGCTTGCAATGGCTCAAGCACACCGCCAATACCCACGCCGCCCGACAGATGCACGTTTTTACCAATTTGCGCACAGCTGCCCACAGTCGCCCACGTATCGACCATCGTACCGCTATCGACATACGCGCCAACATTGACATACGATGGCATCAAGACCACGCCTTTGCCGATAAACGACCCACGACGCGCCACCGCAGGCGGCACCACACGCACACCTGCTTGGGCAAACCGCTCATCGTCCCAGCCCTCAAACTTGGTATCGACTTTGTCAAAAAATTGCAAATCACGTCCGCCTTGCATGATGCGGTTGTCATTCATTCGAAACGACAACAACACAGCCTTTTTGACCCACTGATGAACGATCCACTCATCGCCTTGTTTTTCAGCCACGCGTAGGCTGCCATCATCAAGCTTGGCAAGCACGTCATTCACCCCTGCGCGCAGCTCGTCACTAAAGGTTTTTGGGCTTAAATCGGCGCGGTTGTCAAACGCGGTTTCAATCAGTTGTTTTAGGTTGGTTGTATCACGCATAAAAGGTTCCTTTTGCCATGTTGGTGAGTCAAATTAAACAGCAAATGTATGCAAAATAATGATAACTTTATTCTTAAAATTTGACGAGTACAGGCTTTATATTGTCGCTAATTTAGCCTAAATTAGCAAATACAAAAAGCAAAGGCAACCAGCGTTTTTTCTTGTTAGAATAAAACATCGGCTCTGCTGCGATATGCTAAGACTGCTTGCTAAAGTACTGTTAAAATAGCATTTTTAAAATTTTTATCAACATAAAACTAGGACAGATCACATGACGATTCAACAACCCGACCCACAATTCGCCCAAGCGGCGGCTGATCACCACCTTACCGATGACACGCGCACAACCAGTAGCGCGGCGGTGTATGCCAACAATGCCGACGCGATTGGCAACACGCCACTGGTACGTCTCAACCGTATCATGCCGCAAGGCGTGACAGTTTTGGCAAAAATTGAAAGCCGTAACCCAGCGTTTTCGGTCAAATGCCGTATTGGTGCAGGCATGATTGAGGACGCCGAAAAATCGAGCAAACTCAAAGCTGGTATGCACATCATCGAGCCAACCAGCGGCAACACAGGCATCGCATTGGCGTTTGTGGCGGCGGCAAAAGGCTATCCGATTACATTGACCATGCCATCATCAATGAGCATGGAGCGACGCAAGGTGCTAGCGGCATTGGGCGCAAACTTGGTGCTCACCGATCCAGCGGCAGGTATGCGCGGGGCGGTCGAAAAAGCCCAACAAATCCATGACAGCGCGCCTGATAGCTACTTTTTGCCACAGCAGTTTGATAACCCTGCCAACCCTGCAACCCACGTACGCACCACCGCGCCTGAGATTGACCGCGCAACGGGCGGACACATCGATGCGTTGGTTGCAGGCGTGGGCACAGGCGGTACGCTAACGGGCATTGCGACGTATTTTAAACAGCATAAACACCAACCGCTTTACACGGTTGCGGTTGAGCCTGCCGAGTCGCCCATTATCAGCCAAACCTTAAAAGGCGAACCCATCACCCCAGGCCCACACAAAATTCAAGGTATCGGCGCAAACTTTATTCCCAAAAACTTGGCACTGGATTTGATTGATGAGGTTATCCCCGTGGATAGCGACAGCGCGGTACAATGGGCGCGCCGTGCGATGACTGAGGAAGGCATTTTGTGCGGTATTTCTTGCGGTGCTGCGCTTAAAGCTGCCAATGAGCTTGCCAGTCGCCCCGACATGCAAGGCAAAACCATCGTGGTGATTTTGCCCGACAGCGGCGAGCGTTATTTGTCATCGGTACTGTTTGATGGTGTGTTTAGCGGCGAAAACTTCAGCTAAACCAAATGAGTTTAGCCAGATGCTAACGGCTTAATACAGCTGACTACTGGGCTTATGCAAGTTATCATAAGCCCATTAATATTTTTATCTTAAAAATAAGTTTAAATGATGATGCCATTTCTCAATCACGAGCTGATGCACCAGTTTGATGCCAAAACCTTTCGCCAGCAGCAGCCATTTCCGCATACCTTGTTTAAAGATCTGCTACGCCCTGAAGCGTTTGATTTGCTGTATCGTGAGTTTCCAAGCCTAGATTTGTTTGAACGGCATGTCAATTTGGCCAGAAATGCGACGGGGCAACGCCCACACAATCGCTATTATTTAGCGTTGCAGCAATCGATTTATCATGACAAACAAGCAGGCAGCCGCGGCGTGGCGACGCTTGCCCAATTGCCTGTAAGCTGGCAAGCGTTTGTCACCGAGCTACAAACTAGCACGGCGTATCACGAGTTTTTGGCGCGCATGCTGGGCATTGAGGATTTTGATGCGCGTTACGCATGGCATGTTGGCGAAAACAGCTCTGAGGTGTCGCCGCATTGCGATAGCCTTGAAAAACTTGCCACGCATATTTTTTATTTTAATACGTCAGCAGACTGGGATTTATCATGGGGCGGTTCGATTATCGTGCTAGATGGTAAGCAAGTACCACAAGATAATCCTGAAATCAGTGACTTTCGCCATGCCGAAGCGTTTGATATCCGTGATAATCGCAGTTTTTTGTTTCAAAACACAGCACGCGCGTGGCATGCAGTCGAGGCATTGACCAGCCCAGCAGGGCACTATCGACGGTTATTTAACGTCATCATTCAAGTACCCAAGGGCAAAAAGCTGCGTCATTTTGACCCCAGTCGTTGGCAAAATCGCTTGCGCCGTGGGCTGATGTTGGGCGGTATTCGTGGGCGGTCAGGTCGTTAGATGCTGCTTAATCCAGCCTATGATGTCGTCATAAACTTGCGCATGGTCTGGGTCAAACAAAATTTCATGACGCATGCCCATGTACTGCTTGTATTCAACATCGCGAAACGCTTGTTCGCGTAAGCGTTTGACGATACGCGGTAATGCTTTACCCATTTGTCCGACATTATCGTCCTGCCCACTGACCCATAGCATTGGCAAGTCACGGCGCACGCCCTGAGCCCAGTCGGCAGGGGTAGCGCGTGCCATCAATTCCATCAATGCATAAAAGCCATTGTACGAAAAATGAAACATCATCAACGGGTCATCGAT
Source organism: Moraxella atlantae NBRC 14588 (assembly GCF_001591265.1). Lineage (GTDB taxonomy): Bacteria > Pseudomonadota > Gammaproteobacteria > Pseudomonadales > Moraxellaceae > Faucicola > Faucicola atlantae. Next base: position 54,064 of record NZ_BCUL01000001.1, read on the forward strand.
GGCACGTTGAATTTGTTCGTGGTCGGTGTTAAGCCAGTTTAAGTGGTTTTTGTCGCGCTCACGCCAAAACGGCAAGTTGGTCACACGGCGTAGCAAACCATCAAGCAGTGCACTATCTTGCTGTGGTGCGATCACATTAAGTGCGCGTGTGATCGGCAAAAAGACCCCTGCTAGCGGATTGGCATCTGATGTACCCATCAAAATCGCGCCTGCCAATTGTTCGTTTTGTCCTTCTGTCAGACTGGGCAACAGCGCACGGGTCACAAATGAGCCCATGCTATGCCCCAAAATGAATTTAGGTAAATCGGGATAGTCATAAGCCAGCGCATCATACTGCACACGTGTGTAGTCCAAAATTCGCTGAGCAGGGTCGGGCAAGCCCATATAGCCCAAATCGCCCAGTTCTGCCGCGCGTTGCCCATGCCCCAGTTGGTCAAACGTTTGCACCACCACACCTTGCTGTGCCAAAAATTCGGCAAAATCGGTATAACGTCCTGAATGCTCGACCATGCCATGCACCAGTAGCAGCGCGGCAATTGGCTCAATATCTTCAGGTGGCACATAGCGGTTATACAGGCGGTCGCTGAGAATAGGCGCAGACATAGGTATTCCTTAGCGTAATAGCTAGCAGCTAGCGTTATTTTTGTAAAATTTTTGGCAAGTCAATGCTTTAATTTTAGCGGTTTGGGCAGCAGATGACAAGGCGCAAGCGCGAGTACTTGCCACAAAAAACCACCGCTAACATGGCGTTAAACAGTGGTTTTTGGTAGTGTTTAAATAGTAAGTTTTCGATATTCTTTAGCTTTCTGAGCATTGTACTTATTGATGAAAACATGAATAGCGTCCACGTGTCTTTCTAGTTGCTTAGAGAAACTCAAACTTTTACGAACAAGCCGACCTACTCTCGCACGAACTGTTGCATTACAACGCTCTATATGACTGGTTTCACCCCGATATTCACTACATTCATGCAAACGTGAATCAAAGGTTTTATTATACGCTTTCCACATATCACTTTTGCTGATGAGATTTTGATAATCTGGGGCAATGTTAGCTTTAAATTGTTTGCAAGCTTTAATCCCCCTATCACCAATGTAATAACCGACGATTTGTCTTGTTCTACGACATAAGGCAAGCCAAAGCCATTGTTTGTTGTTTCGTTTTTGTACGAATGTCCACATTTCGTCAAGTTCAAGGATATCATTAGGTTTTGCAGGCAGTAGATTCTGTATTATTGGTATCTGGGCTTTTTTTTAACCAGTTACTTAATGTGGCTGGGGCTGTGCCAAATATCCGTTGTATACCTCTCATGCTGGCTCTTTCATGATAGGTATTGATGATTTCTTCTTTGCGTTCTTCTGTGTATTTTACTTTTGGGTACATGACACCGTAAAAGTTGCAGTTATAGCAATGGTATAGCTCACTTTTTGCTTTGTTGTACCCATTTCTTTTCACGTTAGTAGATTGGCATCTTCGGCAATGATAGGTTTTTTGTTCCGTTATCATGAATTTAACATTTTTGTTTGTGATAGAATATGTTTATTTTATCCTAAAACTTACTATTTAAACACCACCCCTTTAACAAGCTGTGTGGTGAGTTTGTGGCTAAAGTCTTGACGGATATTGCTGATTTTGGCGTGTAATCGTGATAGCTTGGTTTTCGCTTTGGCACGATTGTTACTACCTTTTTGTTTACGACTAAGTTGTTTGCTTAGGCGTTTGAGTTTTTGTAATTGCTGTTTAAGTGGTTTGGGTGCTTGGATTTTTGTACCGTCTGATAATACGGCTAAATCGGTAATACCTAAGTCTATACCTACCACTTTGCCTGTTTTGGGTATGGGCTGTGGTGGGTCTTGTAATTCAACAGCCACCGATACAAACCAGTGGTCGCCTTTTTTAAAAATCTTGGCGGATAAGATTTTACCAGTATGTCGTAGGTTTTCACGCATTTTGACCCAACCAAGGTTAGGAATTTTGATACGTTTGTGGTCTATTTTAAATTGGTCGTTGGATAGGCTAAATCTGTCGTTTACGCCTTTTTTGCGAAATTGTGGGTATTTAGCTTCCCCTTTAAAAAAGCGTTTGAATGCGTCCCCGAGTTGCATGATGGCAAGCTGTGGGCTACATTTGGTAATTTCTAACATAAAGGGAAATTGGGTGCGTTTGATGGCGTTAAGCTGTTTACGCAAGCTGCCTTGCGATGGCCTGTTTAGTTTGCTGATGTCAATTTCAATGCCTTTTGCTAAACAATCATCACGGTAAGCCTTGTCTGCTTGATGTTGGGTTTGCCATTCTGCCAATGCCCAGTTATAGGCAAGGCGAGCCACGCCGCAAGCTTTTGCAAAGTAGGTGGCTTGTTTGTCTGTTGGGTCAAGTCGAATGATGTGTCCACGAATGACTGTCACTCTAATACTTCCTTGACGGCTTCGAGTAGTTTTTTATTTTTTTTACTGCGTGAGCCGTAAAGTCTAGCACTAAATACGGTGATAATTTCGAGTACGTCTTGGGCGAGTTCCTCTTCAAAGGATAGGTTTTCGCCTTGATTGATACTTATTAATCTATTCATAATGGGTATTATTAAATAGATTTAGTTAGATTTCAATAAGCAGTTAGTAACCCTGTCCCCCAAGATGTTGTCACCGTTTGCTAACGTTCGTATCAAACCGACAACACAAAAAGTATCAAACCAACAACACAAAAAAAAGCCAATCGATGAATTGGCTGGCAAAAGTCTTTACACCCACTAAACACAATAGCTACAGGACACAATAGCTACAGGGTTTTACTGTAGCATGTTTTTAGCCTACCGCGCAATGTGGTTAAGCGCTAGTAAAAGGCAAGCATCAAGCCGATATTTGACTTTTTAACCCACACAAAAAAAGGCGCGCTCAACTGCACACCCTTTTTTGGAACAATACTTGAATGATCCTAGCACGCTGTCTGTTTGCTCACCGACGCACCTGCCTTTATATCAGCTTCTGACACAGGATTTTTACCACGAATGGGGCGTGGGCATGGCTCGCCGTAATACTGGCGATCGGCAAAATAGCTTGAGCGCACCATCGGGCCTGCCCAAACGTTAAAAAAGCCCAATTTTTTGCCATACGCCATATAGCGGTCAAATTCATCAGGATGAACAAAACGATCTACAGGCGCGTGACTTTTACTTGGTGCAAGGTATTGCCCAATCGTCACCAAATCCACGTCATGCGCTTTTAAATCATCCAGCAGCGCATAAACTTCTTCTTCAGTCTCACCCAAACCGACCATAAAACCGCATTTGGTTGGCAAATCGGGGCGGCGTGCCTTGTATTGTTTGAGCAAATCTAGTGAATGTTGATAGTCCGAACCAGGGCGAAATGCTTTGTATAGCCGTGGCACGGTTTCGATGTTGTGGTTGAACACATCGGGCGCAGTCTCGACCAACGTATCAAGCGCAATCTGCATACGCCCCCGAAAATCGGGCACCAAAATTTCAATCAAGCAATTAGGCGATAGCGCGCGCGTACGCTCGATGACCTCGGCAAAATGTCCTGCGCCACCATCGACCAGATCATCGCGATCTACCGATGTGATCACGGCATATTTTAGACCCATATCACTGATGGTTTCGGCGGTATGGCGCGGCTCGTCAGTGTCAAGCGGGCGTGGGCGACCGTGTGCCACATCACAAAACGGACAACGCCGCGTGCAAATATCGCCCATAATCATAAATGTTGCCGTACCATCGCCAAAACATTCAGGTAAATTGGGGCAAGCAGCTTCCTCACAGACGGTATATAGGTTGTTGCGGCGCAAAGTGGATTTGATACGCTCAACCTCTGCCGATGACGACAGTTTAACGCGAATCCAATCGGGTTTTTTGGGCGCAACTTCAGTGGGAATGATTTTAATAGGAATTCGCGCTACTTTGTCATGTCCGCGCAGCTTTTCGCCAACTTCGGGGCGTCTGACGGCGGCACGCGCAGCAGGTGGGGTGGGGCGCGTTGTCTCGGCGGTTGGGTTATGGGTTTGCACAACGTCAGTCATAAAAGTTCCTTGTTCTTATATAGCAGCGATTTACGTCGGCTGTTATGTATCACGCCATTATAGCAAATCGCCGCTTGTTTGGCAGCTTTGCTTGCTGGTCAAAAAGCGGATTGTTGGTTACTTGATTGGCAAAAATCATATGACACCTAAATTTAACGATTGATATTAACGCGCACCTGATGTTAAAGCGCGCCATGATTTGCCGTCGGCATGACTTTCAAAAAATCAACAGAAAAAAAAATCAGCCATCAATAACAAGTTTTAACTTATTGTATGCTAAGTGCCTAAAAATCAAGGTATTAGTTTGCTAGGCGCGTCGATATGTTGTTGTGGTCTGATGTCATTGCCACAATCGCAAAGCAATAAAAATTTCTAAAATGAATTTTATTCAACTTATTTTAGAATAATATCATTTTTATTCATGTTAAAAATCAGGTATAAATAGCGGCATAGATTAAAACCTAAAATCTTACAAGATGTAAGATTAATTGTGTCAGATAACCCGTTAGCCAAAGGTGATTTAGCGATGACGACTTCAACCCAACCGACTTCAACCCAACCGACTTCAACCCAACCGACTTCAACCCAACCGACTTCAACCCAACCGACTTCAACCCAACCGTTTGCTTGTTCAGTCCAGCGCATTCGTTTTGATGAAAACTATGTGCCTGCCAAAAGCACACGCTTGACAACCAATTTTGCCAACCTTGCACGCGGTGAGCGCCGTCAGCAAAACCTGCAAAATACGTTGAACATGATTAACAACCGCTTCAACAATCTGGCGCATTGGGATAACCCAACGGGCGATCGCTACCGCGTTGAGCTTGACATCGTATCACTTGATTTGGATATCGAAGGCAATGGCGAGCGTTTTCCTGCCATCGAGATGCTGCACACTACCATCATTGATCAACAAACCCACACACGCATCAGCGGCATTGTCGGCAACAGTTTTTCATCGTATGTGCGCGATTATGACTTTAGTGTGTGGCTGCGTCGTCACAACAATAACTACCAAAACACTGACTTCACAGTCCCCGATAACTTTGGCGTGCTGCATGGCAAGTTGTTTAAATACCTGTTAGAATCAGATGAGTTTCGCCAGCAATTTCCCAAATCGCCTGTGATTTGCCTAAGTGTTTCGACAACAAAAACTTACGAGCGCACAACCAACGTGCATCCAATTCTTGGCGTAGAGTACCGCCAAGATGCGTATTCGCTGACCGATGAATACTTTGCTCACATGGGCTTACGTGTGCGTTACTTTATGCCGCCCAATGCGGTTGCCCCGTTGGCGTTTTATTTCTCAGGCGATTTGCTCAACGATTACAGCAACCTTGAGCTGATTGGTGCCATCAGCACGATGGAGTCATTCCAAAAAATTTACCGCCCAGAGATTTATAACGCCAATTCGGCAGCAGGGCAGGTGTATCAGCCAAGTTTGACGTATGACGATTATTCATTGACAAATATCGACTATGACCGTGACGAGCGCACGCAGCTTGCTATCGAACAAGGTAACTACACCGAGACCAACTTCATCGAGCCATTTCGCAATGTGTTAGCACAGTGGGCAGGCGTGGATGTTGTTTAGTGTTTTATATTTAATTTAATAATTTAATTAATTTAAAAAAATAGGAAGATTTTATGACGCAATCAGCAAACCGTATCGCCCAGCTACAGCGACTACCCACCTCAACTGCAGGTAGCTTGCCGAAGCCTGCGTGGTTGGCAGAACCTGAAAAACTGTGGTCAGAATGGAGAGTCACAGGCGATGACTTGCAACAAGCCAAATATGACGCGCTGTTGGTATCACTGCAAGAACAAACTGCCGCAGGGCTTGATATCGTCAGCGATGGCGAGCAAACCCGTCAGCACTTTGTCACCACCTTTATTGAGCATCTTAATGGTGTGGATTTTAACCAACGCCAAACGGTCAAAATTCGTAACCGCTACGATGCCAGCGTGCCAAGCGTTGTAGACGCGGTGTCGCGCTCCAAGGCGGTATTTGTTGAAGATGCGCAGTTTTTGCGTCGTCACACCGACCGCGTCATCAAATGGGCATTACCAGGCCCGATGACCATGGTTGATACCTTGTATGATGCGCACTACAAAAGCCGTGAAAAATTGGCATGGGAATTTGCCACCATTTTGAACCAAGAAGCCAAAGAATTGGCGGCAGCAGGTGTGGATATTATTCAGTTTGATGAACCAGCGTTCAACGTGTTTTTTGATGAGGTTCACGATTGGGGCATGGCGGCATTAGAACGCGCTTGTGAAGGCTTAGCCGATATGGGTTGTCAAACCGCGGTGCATATCTGTTATGGCTATGGCATCAAAGCAAACACCGATTGGAAACAGACACTGGGCAGCGAGTGGCGACAATACGAAGAAGTATTCCCAAAACTGCAAGCGTCATGCTTGGACATGATTTCATTGGAATCGCAAAATTCACGCGTGCCGATGGATTTGATGGAGCTGATTCGCGGCAAAAAGGTCATGGTGGGCGCGATTGACGTGGCGACCGACACCATCGAAACGCCTGAACAAGTTGCCGATACCTTGCGCAAGGCATTACAATTTGTCGATGCCGATAAGCTGTATCCTTCAACCAACTGTGGCATGACGCCGCTATCACGCGCGGTTGCCCGTGGCAAGCTTGCAGCTTTGACAGCAGGGGCAGCACTTGTGCGTCGTGAATTGGCATAAGCCAATCGCACGCGGTGTTTTTTAGGGTCAAAAAGTTATAACAGTAAAAGGTAAGCAAATACAAATGGTAGCAGCGAGCGATTTTCGAAACGCCATGGCAATGCTCAGTAGCGCGGTCAATGTGGTAACCACCGCAGGTGAGGCAGGGCGGCACGGCTTTACCGCATCGGCGGTGTGTAGCGTCACCGATGCGCCACCGACCTTGCTGGTGTGCATGAATACCGCGTCACGCTCTTACCAGTATTTTGTTGAAAACCGTGTGCTAGCGGTGAATGTGCTTGCCGAACACCATGAGCCGCTGTCGAACAGCTTTGCCTCCAAAATGAGCTCTGAGGAGCGTTTTGGACAAGCTGAGTGGACAACGTTGGCAACGGGTTCACCGATTTTGACCAATGCGCTGGTGAGTTTTGATTGCCAAATTGAGCAAATCCAAGAAATTGGTACGCATGGTATCTTTATGTGCCGCATTGTCGCCTTGCGTCAAAATGACCACGATCAAGGATTGGTGTATTTTAACCGTGCGTATCACCGTGTGGGTACGCCCAAAATCGGTTAGCATGGTTTAATTGACCCTATTCCGGTGGTTTTTTCGCTGTTTGTTGTTGCGCGCCTGCTATTGGTCATGAACCAGTAGCAGGTCTTTTCATGTTGAGATAAAGGGATATTACGATCATGAACCGACCCAAGTATTTGCCCGATAATTTTAGCCTGCTGATTATGCTGATGGTGGTGCTTGCCAGTATTGTGCCGATAGCGGGCACGCCTGCGCGCGTATTTAGCCACATGACAGATGTTGCCGTTGGGCTGCTGTTTTTTTTGCATGGGGCAAAATTATCGCGTGAAGCGGTGCTTGAGGGCTTGCTGCATTGGCGGCTGCATTTGATGATTTTTGCCGCCACGTTTGTGCTGTATCCACTGCTTGCGCTTGTTATGAAGCCGTTGGTCATGCCATTTATCACGCCTGAGCTATACATGGGCTTTGTTTATCTATGCCTGTTGCCCTCAACAGTGCAATCCTCGATTGCGTTTGTGTCGATTGCTAAAGGCAATGTGCCTGCGGCGGTGTGCAGCGCGTCTGCGTCCAATATCATCGGGATTTTTCTGACACCTGTGTTGGTTGGGCTGTTTTTAAATCAGTCAGTAGACGGCGCAGGTGGTGTCGGCATGGGCGTAGTCGGCAAAATCGTTGGGCTGCTACTGGTGCCGTTTATTTTGGGGCAAATTGTTCGCCCACGGATGATCAATTTTTTAAAACAGCATGGCAAATTGGTCAAGGTGGTCGATCAAGGCTCGATTTTGATGGTGGTGTATTCGGCATTTAGCGCAGCGGTGATTGAAGGCATTTGGCAGCAAGTGTCATGGGCGACATTGGCCTATCTCATCATCATTTGCTTAATCATGTTGGCTATTATCATGGTCGTGCTGCAAGTGAGCAGTAAAAAACTTGGCTTTAACCGCGCTGATCGGATCACGATTTTGTTTTGCGGTTCCAAAAAAACTTTGGCAAGTGGCGTGCCCATGGCAAAGATTTTGTTTGCAGGGCAGCCCTATGGTATGCTGATTTTGCCGTTGATGTTGTTTCATCAAATTCAACTGTTGGTGTGCGGTATTTTGGCAGCTCAGTTGGCAAAAAATAGCTAGCCAAATTGCCTACCATGGAGCAAATTGCCAAGCCACACAAACGCAGTTTATTTTGCTAAAAAATGCCAAAACGGCGTTTATATTTTTTATATAAATAATCGTTATAGCCGCACGCTGCACGATTTTGGCAGCATTTTGCCTTAACTTTTTGCCATAAATACGGTATAGTAAGGCGATTATAGTCAATAAAAATTGATACCCCGCATTGCCCTTGCTGTGTACAAACCAATCTTGGCAAGGCTTGGGCAATTTGCTAGGCAAGATGATATTTTAATAGCTCGCCGAAAGCCCAACTTAACCATCAACAATCAGAGGGATGATTATGTTAGAAAATTATCGCAAACACGTCGAAGAACGCGCCGCACAAGGTGTCGTACCGCAACCACTCAACGAACACCAAGTTGCTGAATTGGTTGAAGGGCTTAAAAATCCGCCTGCCGATGAAGGCGATTTTTTGTTGGACTTACTAGAAAACCGCATCCCACCAGGGGTAGACCAAGCAGCGTATGTAAAAGCGGCATTTTTGGCAGATATCGTCAAAGGCAACGCGCAATCGCCTTTGATAGATCAGAAAAAAGCCATTGAATTGTTGGGTACCATGCAAGGTGGCTACAATGTTCAGCCATTGATTGAGGCATTGGACGACAAACAATTGGCAGCCGATGCTGCTGACGCGCTTAAACATACCTTGTTGGTGTTTGATGCGTTTCATGATGTGGCAGAAAAAGCTGACGCAGGCAACGAGTACGCCAAAGCTGTGATCCAGTCTTGGGCAGATGCTGAGTGGTTCACCAGCCGCAAGCCTGTACCAGAAAAAATGACTTATAAAACCTTTAAAGTCACAGGCGAAACCAACACCGACGACCTATCGCCTGCACAAGACGCGTGGAGCCGCCCCGATATTCCATTGCACGCACTGGCAATGCTCAAAAACGCCCGTGACGGCATCCACCCTGATGAAGACGGTGTGATTGGTCCGATGAAGCAAATCGAAGCGCTTAAAGCCGATGGCATTCCGTTAGCATACGTTGGTGACGTGGTTGGTACAGGTTCAAGCCGTAAATCAGCCACTAACTCAGTGCTATGGCTGATGGGCGATGACATCAAAGGTGTACCAAACAAACGCGCAGGCGGCTTGGTTTTGGGTGGTAAAATCGCACCGATTTTCTTTAATACGATGGAAGACGCAGGCTCATTGCCGATCGAGACGGATGTGTCGGGCTTGAACATGGGTGATGTGTTTGACATCTATCCACACGATGGCAAAATTACCCGTCATGATTCTGACGAGGTGATCTCAACCTTTACCCTAAAATCACCCACTTTGTTGGATGAAGTGCGTGCAGGTGGTCGTATTCCGTTGATTATCGGACGCGCTTTGACCAATCGTGCGCGTGATTATTTGGGCTTGCCAGCCTCAGACGTATTTATCAAACCTGTACAACCTGCTGATACAGGCAAAGGCTATACCTTGGCGCAAAAAATGGTGGGTAAAGCTTGCGGCGTAGAGGGTGTGCGTCCTGGTACTTATTGCGAACCTAAGATGACCACGGTTGGCTCACAAGATACCACAGGTCCGATGACCCGTGATGAGCTCAAAGACTTGGCGTGTCTAGGTTTTAGTGCAGATTTGGTCATGCAGTCATTCTGCCACACTGCAGCTTATCCAAAACCTATCGACGTAGAAACCCAACACACCTTGCCTGATTTTATCATGAATCGCGGCGGTGTAAGCTTGCGCCCTGGTGATGGTATCATCCACTCATGGCTTAACCGTATGTTGTTACCTGATACCGTGGGTACTGGTGGTGACTCGCATACCCGTTTTCCTATGGGCATCTCATTTCCTGCAGGTTCTGGTTTGGTTGCGTTCGCGGCAGCTACTGGCGTGATGCCACTGGATATGCCAGAGTCAGTGCGCGTGCGCTTTGTGGGTGAGATGCAGCCTGGTATCACCTTGCGTGACCTTGTCCATGCTATCCCTTATCAAGCGATTCAAGAGGGCTTGCTGACCGTTGAAAAAGCAGGTAAGAAAAACGTCTTTAATGGACGTATTTTAGAAATTGAAGGCTTAGAGAACTTGACCGTTGAGCAAGCGTTTGAATTGTCAGATGCTTCAGCAGAGCGTTCTGCGGCAGGTTGTACCATCACCTTGTCTGAAGAGTCGGTAAAAGAGTACCTTAACTCTAATATCACCTTGCTAAAATGGATGATCGCTGAAGGCTATGGCGATGCGCGTACCTTGGCACGCCGCATTCAAGGCATGGAGGAATGGCTCGCCAACCCAAGTCTTATGCGCGCCGATGAAGACGCTGAATATGCAGCGGACATCGTCATTGATATGTCAGAGATTAAAGAGCCAATTTTGTGCTGCCCAAATGACCCAGACGATGCCAAAACCTTGGCAGACGTAGCAGGTGACAAGATTGATGAAGTGTTCATTGGTTCTTGTATGACCAATATCGGTCATTTCCGCGCGGCAGGTGAACTGCTTAAAGAAGTACCAGCAGGTAGCCTTGTGACCCGTCTGTGGATCGCGCCACCTACCAAAATGGACGCGCGTCAGTTGATGGATGAAGGCTTGTACAACGTGTACGCCCAAGCAGGCGCGCGCACTGAAATGCCAGGTTGTTCATTGTGCATGGGTAACCAAGCGCGTATTGCGCCAAAATCAACCGCGGTTTCGACCTCAACGCGTAACTTCCCGAACCGTTTAGGTCAAGGTGCTAATGTGTATCTAGCATCGGCAGAACTAGCGGCTGTGGCAGCCGTGTTAGGACGCTTGCCAACCAATGATGAGTACCAAAAATACGCGAGCAAAATCAATAGCATGTCAAAAGACATCTACAAATACATGAATTTTGACCGCATGGCAGAGTACACTAAAGAAGCCAACGAAGTCGATGTCGAAGCAGTCAGCAAAATTGACGTGGCACAACTTGCCTAATTAATCGACTGACTGGCGGTTATACAAAAGCCCTATCACACTGATGGGGCTTTTTGTTACAATGAATTTGTAGCAAAATTCTGGTTATTTAGTAAAAAAATAGTTAGCGTAAAAAAGCTAAAATAAAGAAATACACGTGTGGTTTAAATTGTCAGCGAAAGTTTGTAAGATAGACCTAAGCCGACGTGTATGTAATGTGAGCGGATTAGTTATAGGCTGGCTATTTTAGTAACTGATGTATTTGGATGTTATTGTAAAAAAGTACGATTTTAACCCATCACAACTTCAACCCGCTGTCATTTTTCAACCATAAGGAACCGAAGATGCAACAACAGCAATATTATAATGACCCCGATAACCAAGAAACCCAAGAATGGCTTGAGGCGTTTGAATCGGTGATCAAACACGCCGATAAAGATCGTGCCAAGTTTTTGCTTAAAGCCTTGTATGACAAAGCTGTGCAAGAAGGCGTGATGTTTAATCGCCTTGAGACTGCGTATATCAATACCATTCCTGTCGAAGACCAACCAAGCTACCCTGGTAACCTTGGCATTGAGCACCGCATCCGCGCAATGGTGCGCTACAACGCCGTGGCGATGGTCATGCGCGCCAACAAATCAGGCGATGACCTAGGTGGACATTTGGCGACATTTGCCTCAAGCGCAACCTTGTATGAAACAGGATTTAACCATTTTTGGCGTGCCGCTACCGAAGACTTTGGCGGTGACATGATTTATTATCAAGGGCATTCATCACCAGGGATGTACGCGCGTTCGTTCCTAGAAGGTCGCTTGAGTGAAGAACAACTGATTAACTTTCGCCGTGAGGTTGGTGGCAAAGGCCTACCCAGCTACCCACACCCATACTTGATGCCCGACTATTGGCAATTCCCAACTGTGTCGATGGGTCTAGGACCAATCATGTCGATTTATCACGGCCATGTTCAAAAATACCTAGAAAACCGTGGCTTGATCCCACAACAAAACCGTAAGATTTGGGCATTTTTGGGCGACGGTGAGACCGATGAGCCAGAAACCTTGGGTGCAATTTCACTGGCAGGTCGCGAAAAACTTGACAACCTTATTTGGGTGATTAACTGTAACTTGCAGCGTCTTGATGGTCCTGTGCGTGGTAACGGCAAAATCATTCAAGAGCTTGAATCAGTATTCCGCGGCGCAGGTTGGCGTGTGATCAAACTGGTTTGGGGTAGCAACTGGGACCCACTACTTGCCAAGGATACCTCAGGCGCGTTAAAACGCCGTATGCAAGAAGTCGTCGATGGTGAGTACCAGCTTTATGAAGCGCGTGATGGCGCGTTTGTGCGTGAGCATTTCTTTAACAAATACCCTGAACTTAAAGAAATGGCAGACCATCTGACCGATGATGAAATCGCCCATCTAAACCGCGGTGGACACGATCCGATCAAGATTTACACCGCGTTTAGTGAGGCAATGAAAACCAAAGGGCAGCCAACCGTTATTTTGGCAAAAACTGTCAAAGGTTATGGTTTGTCAGTACAAGCGCAAGCGGTCAATAAAGCCCACCAAATCAAAAAATTAGATATCGAGGGCTTGCAATATTTCCGCGATCGTTTCAATTTGCCATTTACCGATGAGCAGCTTGATGAATTGCCGTTTTATCGCCCTGCCGAAGATTCGCCAGAGTCTAAATACTTAAAAGCGCGTCGTGAAGCGTTGGGTGGTCACTTGCCAAACCGTCGTAGTGGGCATATCCCGCTAGAAATTCCTAGCCTTGATATGTTTGATAAAGTACTCCAAGGTAGCGGTGGCAAAGAGCAATCAACCACGATGGTCTTTGTGCGCTTACTGTCTGCTATGCTCAAAAACAAAGCGATTCAAGAGCGCGTGGTACCAATCGTGCCCGATGAAGCGCGTACTTTCGGGCTTGAGGGTATGTTCCGTCAGCTAGGGATTTACTCATCAGCAGGGCAAAACTACACGCCAGAAGACAGCGAAGCCTTGATGGGCTACAAAGAAGCCAAAGATGGGCATATGCTTGAAGAGGGTATCAACGAAGCAGGCGCGATGAGCGCGTGGATTGCCTTGGCAACCAGTTATTCAGTCAACGCCTTGCCGATGATTCCGTTCTACATCTATTACTCCATGTTTGGTTTCCAACGCGTGGGTGATTTGGCATGGGCAGCAGGTGACTGCCAAGCGCAAGGCTTCTTGATGGGCGGTACAGCAGGACGTACAACCTTGAACGGTGAGGGTTTGCAGCACCAAGACGGTCATCATATGGTATTGTTTAACACCGTACCAAACTGTGTGTCGTATGACCCATGCTATGGCTATGAGTTGGGCGTGATCATTCACGATGGCCTAAAACGCATGTATGCTGACGGTGAGCGCGTGTACTATTATATCACGTTGATGAATGAAAACTACGAGCACCCAGCCATGCCTGAGGGTGTAGAAGAAGGCATCAAGCGTGGTATGTACCTACTTGAAGATCGTGGTGCCAAGCAAGTACAGTTACTAGGTTCGGGCGTGATTTTGCGTGAAGTACAAAAAGCCGCACAAATTTTGGCAGATGAGTTCAACATTCAAGCCAACGTGTGGAGCGTGACCAGCTTCAACGAACTAGCACGCGATGGTATGGCAACCGACGAATACAACCGCCTGCACCCACTTGAAGAACAAAAGACCCCATGGGTTACCGAGCAGTTAGCGCAGCATGAAGGTGTGGTTGTGGCAGCAACTGACTATATCCGCGCATTCTCAGAGCAAATCCGCGCTTGGTTGCCTGACTCACGCCCATACGCAACCTTAGGCACTGACGGCTTTGGACGCTCAGACAGCCGCGCGCAATTGCGCAGCTTCTTTAAAGTGGATGCCGCGCACATCGTGGTTGCTACGCTAAAACTGCTTGCTGACGAAGGTGAAGTTGATCCACGCTTGGTTAAAGATGCGATTAACAGCTTTGGTATCGATACCGAAGCACCACCTGCTTGGTACCCACCACAGCAAATCGACCAATCACCAGATGCGCCAGCACCACGCGGTGCTCATCCTAAACCTGTACCACAGTTGATAGAAGAGGATGATGAGGCGATCTCAACAGAAGGCAAGGCAGAAGACCAGGCCGATGCGCCGCTTATCAACGACAAGCCAGAATAAACCCAAACTGCCAAGCCGCCGCAAGGCTTGGCGCGTACCCTACAAACAAGCAGGTGCGGCGCTTATGGTGCTGTACTTGCTGCATAAATGTTACCAAAATATCAAAAAAACGAAGGACAACGACATGCAAATTAAAGTACCCGATTTGGGTGTGGACAGTGCCGAAGTCAGCGAAATTATGGTGAAAGTTGGCGATACGATTGCCAAAGATGACAATATTGTTTTGCTAGAATCTGACAAAGCCTCAGTCGAAGTACCCGCCAGTGCAGCAGGCAAAATCAGTCATATCGCTGTTAAAGTGGGTGACAGCGTCAAAGAAGGCGATGTTTTGCTTGAAGTTGAAGACGCAGCAGGCGAAAATGACAGCAGCGCAGGCAATGCTGCCGACGATGCCCAACCCCAAAAAGCTGATAACGACACCCAAAATAGTGCCGATCAAAATCAACAATCGACTCAAACGCAACCTGCTCAACCAGCCGCGCAAGCCCAAGCCCAGAGCAGCCAAGGTAGTGAGCAAACCTATCAGCTGCCTGATCTAGGCGTAGAAACAGCAGACGTAGCAGAATGGCTAGTCAAAGAAGGTGACAGCGTCGAAAAAGACCAACCATTGGTGTTGGTTGAATCGGACAAAGCCTCAGTTGAAGTACCAGCACCAGCTGCAGGTAGAATTGTCAAATGCTTGGTACAGGCAGGTGATAGCGTCAGCAATGGGCAGGATTTTGTTGTCATCGCAGGTGCTAGCAGCGATGCTGCCCAAAAAACAGCCCCCCAAAAAACAGCTGATAACACCCAAACAACACAACCAACAGCTAGCCAACCTGCCAACAACCAACCAGCCGCGCAAGCCCAAGCCCAGAGCAGCCAAGGTGGTAAGCAAACCTATCAGCTGCCTGATCTAGGCGTAGAAACAGCAGACGTAGCAGAATGGCTAGTCAAAGAAGGCGACAGCGTCGAAAAAGACCAACCATTGGTGTTGGTTGAATCGGACAAAGCCTCAGTTGAAGTACCAGCACCAGCTGCAGGTAGAATTGTCAAATGCTTGGTACAGGCAGGTGATAGCGTCAGCAATGGGCAGGATTTTGTTGTCATCGCAGGTACAGAGCAAACGAGCCAACCAGCTGCCGCTGCACAGCCACAAACAGCGCAAAAAACCACAGAGATTGAACCGCCTAAACAAGCAGCTAGCAGTCAGCCTACACAAACGGCAGCCAGTAGCAACCCAACGCAAAGCCAGTCACAGTTGAGTGAAGCCGAGCTAAATGCCAAATCTGCGAACGTCTATGCAGGCCCTGCTGTGCGTAAGCTTACCCGTCAGCTTGGTGTGGATATCAACCAAGTCAAAGGTAGCGGCAAACACGGACGGATTATCAAAGATGATGTCTTTGCCTATGTTAAAACCCAAATGCAGGGTGTGAAAAACGCACCTTCTGCAAGCGGTACAACACCAACAGCGGCGCGTGGTGGTTTGCCTGCCTTACCAGATATGAGCAAGGCTGAGATTTGGGGTGATATCGAACGCCAAGACCTAAGCCGCTTGCAAAAAGTTTCAATCCCGCAGCTTAATTACAACACCTACTTGCCACAGGTCACCCAGTTTGATTTATCAGACATCACGGATACCGAGCAGTTACGTGTTAGCTTAAAAGAAGACTTTAAAAAACAAGGTGTTAGTCTGACGATTTTAGCATTTATCATGAAAGCCACTGCATACGCCTTGCAACAGTTTCCCAAATTTAACAGCCATTTGAGTGATGATAACACGCAAATTTTGGTGCGCAAATCAGTACATATGGGCTTTGCGGTGGCAACCGATGACGGCTTGACCGTGCCTGTGATCCAAAACGTACAGAACAAGGGTATCAAGCAAATCGCCATCGAAATCGGTGAGCTTGCCAAAAAAGCACGTGACAAAAAACTGACTGCCAAAGAGCTAACAGGCGCGTCGTTTACCATCTCAAGCCAAGGCAACTTGGGCGGCACATATTTCACCCCACTGGTAAATTGGCCGCAAGTGGCGATCTTGGGCGTCAGTGAAGCCAGCATGCAGCCACGTTGGAATGCTGATAGCCAAAGCTTTGAGCCACGCTTGATGCTGCCATTGTCGTTGTCGTATGACCATCGCGTGATTAACGGTGCTGATGCGGCGGTATTCACACGCTATGTTGCCAACTTACTGGCTGACCCACGTCGCATTTTGTTCTAGACGTTAAGCGGTTTTGGTTTTAAGCCAAATAAAAAAGCCTGTCGCAAGTCCGACAGGTTTTTTATTGCTGTAAGCGTGGGTTGGTAGCGGTTTTGGGTGCATAATATTGGTTGTGTGCGCATGGCTTGATGAGGTGGTAGTACCCAGTGCAACGTACCAAATGAGCGATTTTTTCAAAAAATATCGGCAATTGGGTGTTTTAAATTAAAAAAATAAACTAAAAATTTAAAATATATCTATATTTTGGTTACGTTGATTTTGATTTTTTTAGAATAAAAATGCCTTAAAATCAATGTGGTTTTATCCAAAAGTTGATTTGGTGTATAATAGTCCGTTTCTTTAAAAATGGGTGCAAACCCATTGGACATAAGCGAGGGCGTGATGAAATATCCCAAAATATATGATGTAATCGTCATTGGTGGCGGACACGCAGGCACAGAGGCGGCGTTGGCAGCGGCGCGGATGGGGCAACAGACCTTGCTTTTGACGCACAACATCGAAACTTTGGGGCAAATGAGCTGTAATCCTGCAATCGGCGGCATTGGTAAGTCACATTTGGTGCGCGAGGTCGATGCGTTAGGTGGCGCAATGGCACTGGCAACGGATAAGGCAGGGATTCAATTTCGCGTGCTCAACAGCCGCAAAGGCGCGGCGGTACGGGCAACGCGTGCGCAAGCCGACCGCATGTTGTACAAAGCGGCGATTCGCTATACCCTTGAAAATCAACCAAATTTGGATTTATTTCAGCAAGCTGCAGATGACCTCATTGTGCAAGATGGCAAGGCGGTGGGCGTTGTTACCCAATCGGGCATTGAATTTGCTTGCGGTGCGGTGGTTTTGACCACGGGCACGTTTTTGGGCGGGATTATTCATATTGGCTTGCAGCAGCACCAAGGCGGACGTGCAGGCGACCCACCTGCTTTGCGTTTGGCGCAGCGTTTGCGTGATCTCAATTTGCCTGTGGGGCGGCTAAAAACAGGCACGCCCCCACGCATCGATGCGCGCACGGTGGATTTTAGCGTGATGACGGTGCAGCCAGGAGACACGCCATTGCCTGTGATGTCGTACATGGGCAACGTCCACATGCATCCACGCCAAATTAACTGCTATATCACCCACACCAACACGCAAACGCATGACATCATCCGCGCAGGGCTTGATCGATCGCCGATGTATTCGGGCGTGATTGAGGGGGTGGGGCCACGTTATTGCCCATCGATTGAAGACAAAATTCATCGGTTTGCCGATAAAGACAGCCACCAGATTTTTATTGAGCCTGAAGGCTTGACGACGCATGAGCTGTATCCCAATGGTATCTCAACCAGTCTGCCGTTTGATGTTCAGCTTGCGTTGGTGCGCTCAATGAAAGGCTTGGAAAACGCGCATATTTTGCGCCCTGGTTATGCCATCGAATACGATTATTTTGACCCCCAAAACTTGCAGCCAAGTCTTGAAACCAAGTCGATTGAAAATCTGTATTTTGCTGGTCAAATTAACGGCACAACAGGCTATGAAGAGGCAGCAGCACAGGGAATTTTGGCAGGTATCAATGCTGCACGGCGCACCCAAGGTTTGCCTGCATGGACACCGCGCCGTGACCAAGCATATTTGGGCGTGTTGGTTGATGATCTTATCACGCATGGCACCAAAGAGCCGTATCGCATGTTTACCAGTCGTGCTGAGTACCGCCTGCTGCTGCGCGAGGACAATGCCGACCAGCGTTTGACTGAAATCGGGCGTGAGTTAGGCGTGGTCGATGACGCGCGTTGGCAAGCGTATAGCGAGAAAGTCGAAGCGATTGAGCGCGAAACCCAGCGCCTCAAAGCCTTATGGGCAACACCACACAACGCGCTAGGGCAAGCCTTAATGGCCAATACTGATGAGGTTTTGACCAAAGAGAGTACCGCGCTTGATTTGTTAAAACGCCCAAACATCAGCTTTGCCACGCTTGCGCCTTTGACCGAATCCGCCGTCGCGCCTGAGGTTGGCGAGCAAATCGAAATCGGCGTGAAATACGCAGGTTATATTGACCGCCAAGCTGCCGAAATTGGGCAGATGAAAAAACTTGAACACATGGCATTGCCTGTTGATTTTGATTACGCACAGGTATCGGGCTTGTCCAATGAGATCGTGCAAAAACTTGCCCACGTGCGTCCTGCCAGTTTGGCGCAGGCAAGCCGTATCAGTGGTGTGACCCCAGCAGCGATTCAGTTGTTGATGATGACTTTAAAAAAACAACAGCTCAAACGCCAACAAGCCGATGACCATGTACCCATGGCATAAACGCTGCAATGGGCGACGACTAAGGCAAACCGATGGATAGCACGTTGTGGTTTGCCGCATTGGTGTTTGCGCTAACTATCACCTTGCCCAACTTGCTGATCATGGCGTTGGGTTTGGCGATGCGGCGTTGGGGGCAGATTAATGCCAATTTTGTCGATATTGCTTCGGCGCTAGTGTTTCGCTATTGTCTGCCATGTTTGCTGTTTTTTAGTGTATCGGGTAGTAGCGTTGATATTAGCTCGCAGCTACCGCTCATTGGCGCAGGCGTGTTGGTGACCTTGCTACTATTCATCGGAGCAGAGCTGTACGCGCGCTGGCGCATCACTGACCCTGCTGACCAAGGT
Source organism: Moraxella atlantae NBRC 14588 (assembly GCF_001591265.1). Lineage (GTDB taxonomy): Bacteria > Pseudomonadota > Gammaproteobacteria > Pseudomonadales > Moraxellaceae > Faucicola > Faucicola atlantae. Next base: position 73,360 of record NZ_BCUL01000001.1, read on the forward strand.
GTATTTGTGCAAGGTGTGTATCGCAGCAACATGGCAATCATGTCGCTTGCGACCGTTGCCAATGCGTATGGCAAAGTAGGCTTGAGCGTTGGCGCGGTGTATATGGGTGTGGTGACGATTTTGTTCAATGTTTTAGCTGTCATCACACTCAGCCGCACCCAGCAGCACACCTCGATGGGCGCGCGCATCATTAATATGGGCAAAACTATGCTCAAAAACCCGCTGATTATCGCGTTGGTAGCGGCTTTTGTGTATAAAGGCTTGCACTTGCCGCCTTTGCCGACGGTGATTCATCACACGGGGGATTTGTTGGCGGCGATGGCATTGCCGTTGGCATTGATTTGTGCAGGTGCGAGTTTGGATTTTGCCTCGATGTTGCGCCTGTCGGGTGTATCGATGCAGGCAAGCTTAGGACGGGTGATTGTTGCGCCGTTGGTTGCCGTGGCAGTGGGGCTAGCTTTTGGCTTGCCGCCATTGTCAATGGGTGTGCTATTTTTGATGGTTGCATCACCCGTTGCGGCAGCAAGTTATGTCATGGCAAAGGCGATGGGTGCAAATGACGTGGCCGCTGCCAATATCTTGGCGTTTACCACCGTGGTATCGATGTTGAGCATGGCGGTGGGTGCAGGGATGTTGCGTGCGTTTGGCTTAATGTAAAAATTGTCAGACGGCTGGTTTACCAAAGTTTTAAACTTAAGTTTTATAAATAAAATTAAAATATGGCTGAAAGCGGTTGCAGTTTATCCATCATTGGCAATAATTTAACCGTAAGTTATTAAAAATTTTCTATAAGTTGATCAGACTATGCTACCAACCCTACCAGCTGATCACACTGATACGAGTAACATCCAAATGCGTCACACTGAACAGGTAAACGTTGAACCTAAACCGTTGGATTTATTAACCTTAATAGATGAAACAGCAAGCAATTGGCAAATCCACCGCTGCCAGTTGATAGAAGCCAGTATCAGCCAAACGCGCCCGATGCAGCTGATTTACCATTATGAAGCCTTGCCCGATGCCACCAAAGCGCAGTATCCGTTACAAGGGCAATTGCTCAAACGCTTTGATGAGGCCATCAGCCGCGAGGACTTTGCCACAGGGCTTGGCATTGCTGTGCAAGATGTGCCGCAAGCGTGGCAGCTAAAATTCACGGGTAAATTGGTGTTGTATCATACCCAACCCGATGTCGCGCTGCGTCTACACTGGACGAACACGCTCAAAGACTTTGTGCCGATTTATCAAGCGGACTTAGCCACCGCAGTGGCGCAAAGTTTTGCCCATTGGCAGTGGATTGGGATGGTTGAGATGGTCAATCGTGATCGTGCGTGGCAATTGGTTGGCGCGACAACACATGACGCGGCAGAGCACCATGCAGCAGATGGCAGGCAAGGTGTATGGCAATTAGCCGTCGATACGCAGTTTAGTGTGTTGCCACCTGTGCTTGCCGATGCGGTCAAGCAAAGTCTACAGGCGGATGATGTCAGCGCGCATTGGGTCGCCGCCATGCAAGACGCTGCCCAAAGTTATGCTGATAATTTCATAGCCACGCAACAGATCGCAGCGTGTTAAACGATGCTTGTCACATCGTCATAAAACGCTTTATAATGCCAACATTTGCCGCCAAATTTTGGCGCGTTTTGTATCAACCATTGACAAGCGGACGACCCAATCCATGACCATGGACATCGTTGGACTGGTGACACATGCCAGCATTTTTGTGCAAATCATCATGGCGTTGCTATTATTGGCATCGCTGTTGTGTTGGGTGACGATTTTTCGGCTTAGCAGTCGGTTGGCAGGCGCGCGCGATGCCGATGAGCAGTTTGAGCAGAGCTTTTGGTCGGGCATTGAGCTGCCCACCCTGTACAAAGGCGTGCAAGGCAACCCCGAGCGCAGTGGGCTTGAGCAGGTATTTTTTGTTGGCTATAGCGAGTTTTTGCGCCTAGCGCGTAAGGCATTGTCGACGGCAGATATCACCGCAGGCGTTGAGCGCAAGTTGCGCGTCGGGCTGGGTCGTCAGCAACTAGAGCTTGAGCAAGGCTTGCCGCTGCTTGCCAGTATCGCCTCAGTGTCACCGTATATCGGGCTATTGGGTACGGTGTGGGGGATTATGACCGCGTTTATGGGGTTATCGACTGAGCAGCAATCTACGCTATCTGCCGTTGCGCCAGGCATTGCCGAGGCGTTGATTGCCACTGCGTTGGGTTTGTTTGCTGCCATTCCTGCGGCATTAGCATTCAACCATTTTACCGCCAAAGCCGAGCAGATTTACCAAAGCCGCGCGTTGTTTTGTGATGAAATCACAGGTATGCTGCTGCGTGAAAGTCGCCCCGATAGCCCAGCATCTGCCATACCTGTTGATGCGCCCGTTGAAATATCCATGCTTGATAAACAGCCAACCGTTGCGGTGCCCAACGAAGGCGTCTAATACGGGTATAAGGTAGATAAACGCCGATGAATCCAAGCCCTTATAGCCGTGCCAATGCGCGCAGAATCAACGCCAACATGAACGTTGTGCCGTATATCGATGTGATGTTGGTGTTGTTGGTTATTTTTATGGTCACCGCGCCCATGCTAACTACAGGTGTGGATATTGACTTGCCAAAGGCACAGACTAAAGCGTTAAGCCAAGGCAGTCAGCTGCCCGTTATTGTATCGATGGATGCCCAAGGTGAACTGTTTGTCAGCTACCAAAGCACCGCCGACAAACCTGTGTCTCGCCGTGAATTGATCGCCACATTGCAAGAACTACAAGACCTGCCTGAGTACCAAGTCGATGGTAAACCGCAGCTAAATGTCATGATCAATGCCGACCAGCACAATCCATATGGCGATATCATGCAGCTGATGGCAAGTTTGCAGCAAGCAGGCATTCAAAAAGTCGGCTTACTGACCGCCCCACCCAAAAAACAACCTTCATAGCCTGCGTTTAGGATTTTAGCACAAGGAAAAACCACCCCCATGCGTCCGCAAATTTCCGCCGTGTATGTGCCTGTGCGCACGCCAGACTACAAAACGTGGGCGTTGATACTCAGTATTTTGGCGCATGTGTTGCTGATTGGCGCGTTGGTGTGGTGGAACCGTGAGCCGCCGCCTGCTGCCATGCAAACCAGTTTGGTTACCCCCGAAGAATTGGCTGCTATCCAAAGCCACATTCGTGCCAATCAGCGCGCTGAAGAACTGAGCCAAAGTGCGCAAGGCGATCCCGATGCCACAGGCGTGATCGACCCAATGACTGCCATGAGCCACGCCACGCCGCGCCAGTCTGCTGCCAGTCACCACACGCCACCCCCTGCCATGCAAAATCTTGTCGAACAGCAAGCTGCGTTTGACGCTCAGCGCGCGCAATACGCCGAGCAAGCCGACCGTGAATTTGCTGAAGCGCAGCAAGCAATCGTTGATAACCTCAACCAACAGCAAGCCGATGAGCAAGCCACGTTGGCAAATTACCGTGAACGCGAAAACAGTCTTGATGATATCCGCGAGGAAAACCGCCGCACGGCAGAGGCATACAACAAAAAAATTCTGATTGAGCGTGTCGAAACAGGCAAATCAGACATCACCAAACAAGGCAGCACCACAAGCCGTGCCGATAGCGGCGACAGCAAAGACAACGGTGCAAGCATCAACAACACAAGCAGTACAAGCAGTAATGCAGGTAGCCGCAGCGGTAGTGGCGGTGACGCAACCAGTTACATCAGCCAAATCAAAGCCAAAATCGAAGCCAATTGGAGCGTACCTGCCAACAGCCAAGGCAAAACCGTGCGCGCGTCCTTTAATATCTCATCATCGGGTGAAATCAGCAACATTCACATCAATGGCGGTGATGAAATCCTAAAAGCAAGCTTGACCAAAGCGTTACAATCATCCAGCCCCTTGCCTGCACCACCTGCCGATATCTACAACAAAGTTGCCAGCAATAACTTTACCTTTACCGCTGAATAATCTTGGTGACGGTAAAAATACCCCCTAATCGTCTTTGGTACCTAATCGTCTTTTTTTGGTAACAGTCGCTTTTGGTACTTATCGCTTTTGGTACTTATCGCTTTTGGCAATCGCTAAATAGCCAAAAGTGATGCGCCAAAAAAGTAGCCCAAACCAGCCACCCAATCATCTATTAGCCTGACCAAAAATCGCTACATAATCCTTTAATAAAACCCAGCCCACCGCTAAACCATAAAAACCTTTTACCATCTTGTATTTGATGGTATGATTTTGGCAAATTTTATCATAATGACCACCTTATCAAAGATTTTAGCCCATGAAAACAACCGTTAAATTTCGCCCTGTGTTTAGGACCTTTGCCGTGATTTGCGGTATACTTGCTGCGACCCTTACACCCATCGCGCAAGCCGCTGATGTCACCATTGTCAAAGCCGCACCGCGCACCAATACCCAAATTGCCATCGTGCCGTTTGCAGGCGCAGAGAGCATCTCGGGTATCGTTGCCAATGATCTAACCAATTTGGGACAATTTGCGCTTGATAGCAACCTGCCAGAACGCCCTAAATCCAGCGGTGAGGTCACCTTGCCCGTATGGCAGCACCAAGGTGTGCCGTATTTGGTCGTGGGCAATACGCGCAGCAACCGCGGCGATGTCGAGATCAATTTTGAGGTGATTGAAGTAGGTAGCGGACGTGTGCTAGATGGTGTGCAGCGTGTGAGCAGCCGCAACACGCCCAACGCATTGCGCTTAGCAGGGCATAAAGTCGCTGATCGTATTTATGAGCTATTAACCGGTGTGCAAGGCGATTTTTCGGGTAAAATTGTGTATGTGGTTGAAAATGGCACGGGCAAAAATCGTGTCTCACGGCTGATCATGTCAGATGTTGATGGCTATAACCCTGAGATTTTGCGTGAATACCGCGGCACGATTAAATCACTTAACCCCTCATTAGACGGCAAAAGCTTCACCTATACCGCGCAAGGTGAGGGTTATCCTGTGGTATATGCCAGTGATGTGGTTAGCAAATCAAGCCGTCTATTGACGCCGTTTCGCGCCAATAACTTTAGCGCGTCAATCTCGCCCGATGGCTCGCGCGTGCTCTTTAGCAGTGACAAAGACGGCAACCCCGAAATTTATCTATCAACAGGCGGCGGTGCACCGCAGCGACTGACCAACCACCCGATGGCGGATATCGCACCAAGTTGGGCACCCGATGGACAGTCGTTTTTATTTACCTCTGATCGTAACGGCAATAACCGCCCGCAGATTTATCGCTATCGCTTTGCCACACGCAGTATCGAGCAGGTCAGCCGCGGCGGCAGCTATAATACCTCAGGGCGCATTAGCAGCGATGGCAAAAAAATGTCGTTCTTGTCAGGTACACAGCAAGGCGCGGTGATGGATCTGATAACAGGTAGCGTGAGCGCGATTAACAACGCAGGCTTAAGCGAAGCCCCCAGCATTTCACCAAACGGGCAGCACTTGATTTATTCGGGGCGCAACGTCATAATAATTAAATCCGAGGGCAAAACCATTAGTATCAATCCGCACCAAAACGGCGCGCCAGCAGGCGTAATCCGTGAGCCAATTTGGCTTAAAGGTGCGCCATAATTTGTCAATCAACAACCAAACGAGAATAACTATGCCAAGTCCTTATGATAACAACGTGACATCTTCCCCCATGTCATCGAACTACGCGCTGAGCGAGCGCGTTGAGCGCTTAGTTCCGTATAACCATATCAGCTACGCGCTGTATTTGTTTAGTTATTTTACCGCAGGCTTAACGTGGATTATCCCCATCGTGATGAACTACATCAAACGCGATGAAGTGCGCGGTACCTGGTTGTATAGCCATTTTGACTGGCAAATCAAAACTTTTTGGTACAGTATTGTGTTTTTTATAATCGGCGCGATCATGCTGGTAATGGGCTATGGCTCGGCGATTTTGGGTTTTGGTACCAGCGGTGGCGCAAGCAGTGTGGGCTGGGGCGGTAGTTTGATCGGTACATTGGGTCTGGTTGTGATGGTCTTTACCACGTTGTGGCATTTATACCGCATTGTGCGGGGTTGGATTGCGTTGGCGCAGCACAAAGCTGTGCCATAAAGCAAAACGGGTAGGCAATGACAGGTTTTTGCTGCTTGCCCGTGAACTTAGATGACAAATTTGTTACAATACGCGCATCCACGTATCTGGTGTTTGTGGGGTGGCGGTTCATCTGCTAGATGCACTGCCAAACTTGTTAGCGTTTTATCAACAAAAAGCGATTGCCATGTATCCGTTATTGCGTCCGTTTTTGCTTCATACTGACCCCGAACGCGCCCATGAAATGACGCTTGCCATGCTTGAGCGTGCACAAAAAATGGGTATGTTGGGCTTTGTCTATGCCAAACAGCAGCTTATCGCCGAATGCATGGGGCTGACGTTTAGCAATCCTGTCGGGCTTGCCGCAGGGCTTGATAAAAACGGTGAATACATTGACGCGCTCGCGGCATTGGGCTTTGGCTTTATTGAGATTGGTACAGTAACGCCCAAGCCACAAGCAGGTAATGACAAGCCGCGACTGTTTCGGATCAAAGACGCGCGCGCTATCATCAATCGCATGGGTTTTAACAATCATGGTGTGGATTATCTGATAGCTCAAGTTAAACGCAGCAAATACCAAGGCGTGCTCGGCATCAATATCGGCAAAAACGCTGTGACCCCTGTTGAAAACGCGCTTGATGATTATTTATTTTGCTTAGAGCGCGTTTATCCATACGCGTCTTACATTACCGTCAATATCTCCTCACCCAATACCAAAAATTTACGCGACCTACAGCAAGGCGATGCCTTGAGCCATTTGCTTGATGGCATTAAAAATCGCCATAGCCAAATTGCCAATCAGCACGGGCATTATGTGCCGCTTGTGCTGAAAGTTGCGCCCGACTTGGACGATGCGCAGGTCGATTTTATCGCACAAGAAGTGGCGCGCTTTGAGATCGATGGGCTGATTGCGACCAATACCACCTTAAGCCGTTATGGTGTTGAAGATGACGCAATGGCAAAGCAAGCAGGTGGACTATCGGGCAGACCGTTGAGCCATCGCAGCACGCAGATTTTAGCGCAGTTTGCCGAGCGTTTGCCCAAGTCAGTGGCATTGATTGGCGTAGGTGGTATTGATTCAGGACAACGCGCAGTCAATAAAATCGAGGCAGGTGCCGAATTGGTGCAGCTATACAGCGGCTTGATTTATGAAGGGCCAGCATTGGTGCAAGACTGTGTTGAAGCACTAGATGGCTATTATCTTAGCCAAAAACCTACCTAATGCTTGGCTTTAGCGCAGCATGCCAAATTATTCTAATCTTATGATTGATCCAGTTTATCATGACGGCGATTGATGCGCTGATTGGCGGCTTTGTGCTGCTTGGCTTATGGCAAGGCTATCGTGCAGGGTTATTGCGCGCGTTGGTGGGGATGTTTGGCTGGCTCATTGCGCTGATGGCAGCAACGGTGCTGGCGCGTCCGTTCGCACCGTGGGTGGCAGATTGGTTGAGCATTGACACCCCATGGCTGGCATGGGTGGCAAGTTTTGTTGTACTGGCACTGGCGGTGGTGGTCGGGCTACATATCGTACTGTGGCTATTGCGGCGTACGTTGCAGGGCTTGCGCCTAGGGTTTTTAGATAGGCTTGCAGGGGCGGGCTTTGGCGCGGCGCGTAATTTGCTGGTTGTGTTGGTGGTGCTAAGCACACTGGTGCCACTGACAGTTGATGCAAAGATTTGGCAAGATTCACGCAGTGTGCCCGTGCTGCTACCGCTTGCGCCGTTTGGTATGGCGGTAAGTCGGCAGTTAGCGCAGCAGGTACAGACAGGCGGCAGATACGGCATGGCGACATTGCAAGATACGGTTGATCGGCATGCCAAAACGCCGTAGTTAAGCTGTGCTTGATCGCACAGCTTGTTAAAAACTTATGCAAGTGAGCACAGAATTATTTTACCAAAGGCTTGAAATTGCGCTGTGTTGCCTTAGTAAGGTGCTAAATCATCACAGGCCTGGCAATCAGCTAACTTGATGATTCAATGTTTTATTATAACCATCTTTTGATGTCAAAAGGTGGTCATGCCAAGAAGATGGGCTAAATAGAAGGGGTCGGTATGTGCGGTGTGGTCGGAATTGTGGCACACAGTCCAGTCAATCAGTTGTTGTATGATGCGCTGACAATGTTGCAGCACCGTGGGCAAGACGCGGCAGGCATCGTAACGTGCAAAGACGGACGGCTGTTTTTGCGAAAAGAAAATGGCATGGTGCGTGATGTGTTTTTGACGCGTCATATGATGCGCTTGGTCGGTGATTTGGGCATTGGGCATGTGCGCTATCCCACGGCAGGTACATCAAGCAGTGCCGAGGCGCAGCCGTTTTATGTCAATTCGCCGTACGGTATTACTTTGGCGCACAACGGCAACCTGACCAACGCGCTGGAGATTGCCGCTGAATTGTACGATGAGGATATGCGTCACATCAACACCAACTCAGATTCTGAAGTGCTGCTCAATGTGTTGGCGCATGAGATGCAAAAACTGGGCAAGCAGCACCCAACGCCTGAAGATATCTTTGATGCTGCCACCGCTGTATATGGGCGCATTGAAGGTGCGTATGCGGTTGTGGCAATGATCACAGGTTATGGGATTTTAGCGTTTCGTGACCCCAACGGCATTCGTCCATTGATTTATGGCGAACGTTTGGCAGAAGATGGCGGTACTGAATACATGGTTGCCTCAGAATCGGTTGCCTTGACAACAGCTGGCTTTAACGTGGTGCGCGATATCAACCCCGGTGAGGCGATTTTTATCACAGAAGGCGGACAGCTGTTTAGCCGTCAATGTGTTGAGCCCAAAGTCTTTGCTCCGTGTATTTTTGAATACGTGTACTTTGCGCGTCCTGATTCAATTATGGACAATATTTCAGTCTATAAAGCTCGCATGCGCATGGGCGAAAAATTGGCGCAAAAAATCAAGCGGGAGTGGGGTGAGGCGCACGGTATTGACGTGGTCATTCCAATTCCCGATACATCGCGCACATCAGCGATGGAGCTGGCGCAGCACTTAGGTGTCAAATATCGCGAAGGCTTCATGAAAAATCGCTACATTGGGCGCACGTTTATTATGCCAGGGCAAAAACAGCGCAAAAAATCGGTGCGCCAAAAGCTTAGTGCGGTACCGTTGGAGTTTAAAAACAAAAACGTGTTGTTGGTTGATGACTCGATTGTACGCGGCACAACCTGTCATGAAATTATCCAAATGGCGCGTGATGCAGGTGCTAAACAAGTATTTTTTGCCAGTGCCGCGCCACCTGTACGTTACCCAAATGTGTATGGCATTGATATGCCTGCTCGCAGCGAGCTGATTGCCTCAGGACATAGCGTTGAGGAAGTCTGTCAGATGATCGGCGCAGACCGTCTGATTTATCAAGATTTGGATGACTTGATTGACGCGGTGCAAGACAAACACAGCCCTGTCAAGCAGTTTGACTGCTCAGTATTCAATGGTCAATATGTGGCAGGCAATATCGACGAAGCGTATTTGGAGCTATTGCAGCGCAAACGCAGCGAACAAGCTAAGCAAAAATCGGCAGGTGTGCAAGTGATTGCTGATACCCCCGTGGATATGATGGGTGTACATACTGAGGGATAATCAGCCTGCTGATAGGGTTTTGTCCGTGGTTTTTGCAAAGTAGTCGTCATATTGGGCGGCTATTTTTTATTGCAAAATTTTTGATTTAATTGGCATTTTGTCTTAAAAATTTGGTCTGACCAATAATAAAAGCTATCGGGTTTAATTAATCCATGATGCCAGTATCAGTACAAAAAACTCAACATTAAACAAATTTTCGTTGCCTTATTGCTACAAAAACACTAATATGAACGCGTTTAGTGGCGTACAGTAGCCTTTTTGTAATAACTGAATTGTGTTAATTGGTCTGACCAATTTTTAAGCGATAACTTGGCTTAGGGTAGTTGTAGTGCAGATGTTTAAACTATTTTGCGTTGTACACTAAGGTTCATGGAGGAACACATGCAACAATGGCAACAACTTTATGACCCGTTTGGCAATATTTGGTTGTCAAGCGCGGTGGCGTTAATTCCGATTGTATTTTTCTTTATCGCGTTGGCGGTTTTGCGCCTTAAGGGCAACATCGCAGGTACGATTACGGTGATTTTAGCGTTATTGGTCGCGCTATTTGCCTACCATATGCCGCCTGCGATGGCACTGGCAGCAGGTGCGTATGGCTTTATGTACGGGCTATGGCCGATTGCGTGGATCATCATTGGTACGCTGTTTTTGTACAAAATTACGGTAAAAACAGGGCAGTTTGATATTATTCGTGCCAGTATCCTGTCTTTAACTGAAGACCAACGCTTACAGATGCTGTTGGTTGGGTTTGCATTTGGTACGTTTTTGGAAGGGGCAGCAGGCTTTGGCGCGCCTGTGGCGATTACCGCCGCGTTGCTGGTGGGTTTGGGCTTTCGTCCACTGTATGCAGCAGGTTTGTGCTTGATTGTCAATACTGCGCCCGTGGCGTTCGGGGCAATGGGGATTCCGATTATCGTTGCAGGTCAGGTGTCAAATATCGATACACATGCAATTAGTCAGATGGTTGGGCGACAGTTGCCGTTTTTTGTGCCAATTGTGTTGATCTGGATTATGGCGATCATGGACGGCTGGCGCGGTGTGAAAGAAACATTCCCTGCAATTGTGGTCGGTGGTGGGGCATTTGCATTGGCGCAATTTTTGACTGCCAACTACATGGGACCAGAATTGCCTGATATCACCGCAGCGATTGCGGCACTGATCAGCTTAACGTTGTTGTTCAAGGTCTGGCAACCTAAGCATATTTTCCGCTTTGATGAAGCCGAGCATGCAGAATTAAGCACGCAGCCTGCTGTTAAGCATACCACTGGCGAGATCATCAAGGCGTGGATGCCGTTTGCGATTTTGACCGCGATGGTGTCAATTTGGAGTATTAAGCCGTTTAAAGACTTGTTTGCCAAAGGCAAAGACGGTATGCCCGATGGTGCGTTGGCAGACATGGTGGTGTCGGTTAAAGTACCATTTTTGCATAATATGGTGCAAAAAATGCCGCCCATCGTGCCAGATGTGGCAGACTACGCGGCCATTTATAAGTTTGACTGGTTCTCGGCAGTTGGTACAGCGATCATGCTAGCTGCGCTGATTTGCATCGTATTTTTGAAAATGCGCCCCAAAGAGGCACTGAACACATTTGGTGAAACGTTGTACGAGCTGCGTATTCCGATTTATTCTATCGGCATGGTATTGGCGTTTGCCTTTATTGCCAACTATTCAGGATTATCAGCAACATTGGCGCTGGCACTGGCGCATACGGGCAAGGCATTTACGTTCTTCTCGCCAATGCTTGGTTGGTTAGGCGTGTTCTTGACAGGTTCAGACACCTCTGCCAATGCGTTGTTCTCTGCCTTGCAAGCCACAACGGCACAACAAATCAACGTGCCAGAGGTATTGTTGGTAGCGGCGAATACCTCAGGTGGGGTAACAGGTAAGATGATTTCACCGCAGTCGATTGCCATTGCCTGTGCAGCGGTTGGCTTGGTTGGTAAGGAGTCGGATTTATTCCGCTTTACGGTCAAGCACAGTTTGATTTTTACGGTGATGATGGGCGTGCTGATCACGTTGCAAGCGTATGTCTTCCCGTGGATGATCCCTGCGCTACCTGCCGTAGCAGGACATTAATGAACAAACTTTACCAAAAAATTGTGCTAAATTTTAGTCAGTGGACTTGAAAAAAGGGCGATAGGTGAGCATGAAAGTCAGCGTGCAGACTGCCGAAGCCTTATTGCTGATGATTGAGGCACAAAATTTACCAATAGGGGCGCGTTTGCCTGCCGAGCGCGCGCTTTGTCAAGAGCTGCAAGTCTCACGCGCCGCATTGCGTGAAGCGATTGGGCAGCTCATTGGGCTAGGCGTGCTTGAAAGCCGCGCAGGATCGGGCACATTTGTGCGTCAGCCGTTGGCGGTAACGATGTTTCGGGCAAGCCAATCGTCTCTAGAGCCTACTGCTATAAAAGACGATGATGCCGACCCATTGTATCGGCTTGATGTCTATGAGGCGCGGTTGGTGCTTGAGGCGGGCACGGCATGGTACGCTGCCCAACGCGCCACACCTGCCGATATCGAGCATATTCGTGCAGCGTATGATCGCCTAGCGAATTTTCAGCGGCAAGGCAATACCGAGCAGGCGGCGCTGGCAGATGCGCAATTTCATCTGGCAATCGCGCAGGCGTCGCATAATTTGGTGCTACTTGAGCTTATGCATAATTTATTTGAGCGTTTGCAACACAATGTAGTCACCGCCAGACGCAAAATTTATACTCAAACATACGAATTTGATAAGTTACACGCGCAGCATTCTGCTATCTTAGCGCATGTGAGTGATGGCGAGCCGCAAGCCGCCCGTGAGGCAATTTGTGAGCATATCGGTTTTGTGAATCAGCAAATCACCGATATTGAGTTACAGCAAGCACGTACCCAACGTGTTAGTCGGCTGGGTATCCTGCTTTAATTTTCTTTAATCAAATAAGGGCACATTATGATTATCTCTTCTGCCAATGACTACCGCGAAGCCGCGCGTCGTCGTCTGCCACCGTTTTTGTTCCATTACATTGATGGCGGAGCGTATGCTGAGCAAACCTTAAGCCGTAACGTACAAGACCTATCACAAGTTGCGTTGCACCAACGTGTACTTAACGATATGTCACAGCTTGACCTATCAACCGAAATTTTTGGCGAAAAATTGTCATTGCCATTGGCACTGTCACCTGTGGGTCTGACAGGTATGTACGCGCGTCGTGGTGAAGTACAAGCAGCAAAAGCCGCGGATAAAAAAGGCATTCCATTTACACTATCAACCGTGAGCGTGTGCCCGATTGAAGAAGTTGCGCCTGTCATGCACCGTCCAATGTGGTTCCAGTTGTATGTATTGCGCGATCGTGGCTTTATGAAAAGCGTGCTTGAACGCGCCAAAGCTGCAGGCTGTTCAACCCTAATCTTCACCGTTGATATGCCAGTACCTGGTGCACGTTATCGTGATGCACATTCAGGCATGAGCGGTCCATATGCCAACTTGCGTCGTTACGCACAAGCAGTGGTACACCCACATTGGGCGTTTAACGTAGGTCTATTGGGTCGTCCACATGATTTGGGTAACGTGTCAAAATACTTGGGCAAACCGATCCCTCTAGAAGATTATATCGGTTGGTTGGGCAAAAACTTTGATCCATCGATTTCTTGGAAAGACTTGGAGTGGATTCGTGACTTCTGGGATGGTCCGATGGTAATCAAAGGTATTCTTGACCCAGAAGATGCCAAAGATGCGGTACGTTTTGGTGCGGATGGTATTTTGGTGTCCAACCATGGTGGTCGTCAGCTTGATGGCGTAATGTCTACTGCCAAAGCCTTGCCATACATCGCTGATACTGTAAAAGATGAAATCAAAATCTTGGTGGATTCAGGTATCCGTAATGGTCTTGATATCGTGCGTATGATCGCATTGGGCGCAGATATGTGTCTGATTGGTCGTGCATTTATCTATGCCTTAGGCGCGCAAGGTGAAAAAGGCGTAACCAACTTGCTAAATCTGATTGAGAGTGAAATGCGCGTTGCAATGACTTTGACAGGTAACAACACCATCAAAGATATCACCCGTGACGCGGTTGTTGATTATGACAAACTAAGCAGCGACGCCAAAGCTGCAGTGGAGCGTCGCGCTGCACAAGCTGCTCAAAACAAATAAATTTTTGTTTTGAATGATAAAAAAGCCATTCTGTATAGAGTGGCTTTTTTTATGACTGGCTTTTTGTGGACTGAGCGATTAAACTAACCCAATTTCAATCAGCCAAATTAAGTAAACCTCACAACAAGGAAAAAACATGCTATCGGTATTGGCATTGGTGGCGTTTGAAAAAGCCGCGAATTTGGCATTGGCGGCTGATCCGATTACCCAGCAGGGCATCGCGCCACTATCGGGTAAGACCTTGCGCTTGGTGCTGCAATCGCCACCTGTGTCGGTGGATACGATTTTTAATGACGACCATATCCGCTTTGAGCCAGTCACCACGCCGATTTTTGAGCCCAGAGGCGGACAGGCAAGTATCGTGAAGCCTGATTGTATTGTCACGGCGCGTGATATTCCACAGCTGTTGTATCTGATGGGGCAGCCTGAAGGCAATTTACCTATTCAAGGGGATTATAAAATCTTAGCGCAGGTTAAGCGGCTGATGGCAGGGTTTCAGCCTGATTTTATTGATCGGTTGCAGCCTGTCATTGGCGTATCATTTGCCAGTCAATTAACTTTGTTGTTCGAGCAGCTCAAAGGCTTTGCCACGCAGCATTTTGCGCCCAATACCAATCATGGCACGCAAGCGTTTGCCCAAAATGCGGTAGGACCAGATTTTACTGCCAAAGATCGGGCAGGAGATTATGATATCCATGCCAGCGATGACACCAAACAAGCGCAACTGCGCCAACGCGCCGATGAAGAACGTGAGCGCATGCGGCGCAGTATGCTACCTTTAGACTAGGTGATTTGGTTGTTTAATATTTTTAAATGGCGCCTTAAGCTGCTATCACAAGCTGTCTATGTCACCACTAGGGCGTATTTGCTGTTTCTTGGAGCTTATGGGGGGCGCTCGGTTAGGCATTGATTTAACGCCATGTATCTACAGTGGTCGATAAGTCATGCTGTTGATTCCCGAATCTTATCAGTCAGTGGCATCAGCGCGCTGCGATATATACAGACGTTTGAATACACTATCATGTTGGTGGATGATAAGTAAAATTTTGGCATGAAGTCAGTTGTATAAATGCTTAAGTCAGCAATCAAAAACTCCCCACAGCGTATAGAACATGCTACAATCGCCTAACCATCTTGTTTTTAGCCAACCGTTGAGCCACTGCTGTGTTATTGCAATATCGAAAGCGCCTGTTTGAGCTGTGGCGTATCGCCGCGTTTTACCGTCTTGATACCCATCTGCCCGTCGCGCAAACCCCACAGTTACAGCCGATTGCGCGGCTGATTGCTATGCACCCTGTAGCGTGGTTTGCCAAACCCAACCCCAACGGTGTAAAACTTGCGCTTGAGGACATGGGTACGCTGTTTTTAAAACTTGGGCAGCTGCTGTCCACACGCCGCGATTTGGTCGCGCCTGAGGTTATCGAACAGTTGGTGCAGCTACAAGACAAGGTCAAGCCGTTTGATGTTGCCCTTGCCAAAACACAAATCGAACGCCCGATAGCAGATGGCGGCTTGGGGCAGCCGGTGGCGACACTGTTTGCGCGTTTTGATGACAAGCCGTTGGCGGCAGGGTCGATAGCGCAGGTGCATACCGCACGCTTGCATGATGGGCGTGAGGTTGTGGTCAAGGTCGTGCGTCCACAAATTCGCGAACAAATCATGGCAGACTTTGAACTTTTGCGCGAGCTGGCAGGTTGGGCGACGGCGCGTATTGAAGCGGCGCGCGCGATTCACGCGCGTGAGTTGGTCGAGGATTATCGCCAAGTCATGCTGTCAGAGCTTGATCTCACCCTTGAGGCTGCCAATACTACCCAAATGCGCAACAATTTTTTGGGCTCAAGTCTGATGTATGTGCCTGAGGTGTATGCGGTTGGCAAAAATGTCATGGTGATGGAGCGCATCGAGGGTGCGCCTGTGTCACGCACGCAAGTGTTTGACGCGCTTGGTTATGACCGTGCTGCATTGGCAGAAAAAGGCTTGACGATTTTTTTTACCCAAGTGCTGCGTGATAACTTTTTTCATGCCGATATGCACCCTGGTAATGTGTTCGTCGAAGCCTTGCCTGCAGGCACGCCAAACCCAAATCCGCGTTATATCGCGCTTGATTGCTCGATTGTTGGCGAATTATCGCGTCAAGATCAGTTGTTGGTCGCGCGGCTATTACTGGCAGTGATGAACGGCAATTTTACCATGTTGGTTGATATCATCGCGCGCGCAGGCTGGATTCCGCCAACCACAGACCGCCATGCGCTGATGCGCGATATGCGCCGCACCGTATCGCCGATGATTGCTAAGCCGATCAATGAGATTGATTTTGCAGGCGTGCTCATGCAGGTATTGGACATCGCGCGGCGTTATCATTTGGACATTCCACCGCAG
Source organism: Moraxella atlantae NBRC 14588 (assembly GCF_001591265.1). GTDB lineage: Bacteria > Pseudomonadota > Gammaproteobacteria > Pseudomonadales > Moraxellaceae > Faucicola > Faucicola atlantae. The sequence continues at coordinate 89,493 of NZ_BCUL01000001.1, forward strand.
CTGATGCTTTTGCTCAAAACCTTGGTGCACGTTGAGGGCTTGGGGCGTGACTTGTACCCTGAGCTTGATATTTGGTCATTGGCAAAACCGATCTTGACCGAGTGGGTCAAGCAGCAGTTTGACCCCATGCAAAAGCTGAATGAAGTGCGCCAAAATTTGCCCGAGTTGCTATTGGCGGTCAATGATTTGCCCGAGCTATTAGACAACAGCTTGCAAGGCTTGTCACGGCTTGGCGGACAGCAAGACCGTCAGCTGCGCGAAATCCAGTTGCTACGCGCCGATATGCTCAAAAGCCGCCAGCAAGACTGGTTGGCGATTCTGGGCTTTGCTGGGCTATTGGTATTGGCAACCATGGTCGCCAATCATGCGACATGGCAAATTAGCAGTTGGCTGGTGCCGCTGTTGTATATCGCGGCGGCGGTGTGTGTGCTGTGGCGGCTGTTGAATTGAAAAAAGCTTTAGCCCCTCAATGCTAACCCCTCAATGCTAAGCTGATAACAAAATGATGAAAAAATACCACCTGCCATGACCAACGTTTTAGCGACTAAACCGACCGACAATGTGACCAATTCACCAACCGCTGGGCAGCTAGCGCGTCTTGAGCTGGCAAGTCCATTTGCTTGGCGGCTGTGGCAACGCCAAACCGATACGGTGCGCGCGTTTTTAGCGCGTTTTGCACTGGGGCAAGGTCTGGATACGGCGGTATTTGCCGCATTGATTGCAGAATTTACCCAAGCCGATGATACCGCCCAAGATGAGCAAGCCGCTGTCATGCACGGGCTACGCACGCTGCGTAACTTATTGATGCTGCGCTGGATTTGGCAAGATGCGTTGGGTATCATTCGCCTTGAAGATCTGACAGCCGAGCTGTCTGAATTTGCCGATGCGTGCTTAAATTTTGCCAAACGCCATGTTTATCAAGTTTTACAACGCCGCTATGGCACGCCACAGTTTGACGATGCCAAAAACCGTCCATGTGCCGATGATTTGGCGGTGATTGCCATGGGAAAATTGGGCGGGCATGAGCTGAATTTATCCAGTGATATTGATTTGGTATTTGTTCATCAAGGACAAGGCGAAACCAATGGCGAGCGTAGTCTTGGGCAAAAGTCGATTGACACCAAAAAATTCATGCAGCGTTGGGGGCAGGGGATTATTGATTTGTTGGCAACACCGACCGAAGCAGGGATTGTGTTTCGCGTGGATATGCGCTTGCGCCCGTGGGGTGAGGGTAGCGAGCTTGCCATTCATCTGTCTGCGCTAGAAAAATACTTTGCCCAACATGGGCGCGCGTGGGAGCGGTTTGCGTGGCTCAAGGCGCGGTTGGTTACGCCTGTGGCATTTGCTGAACCGCTTGATGAGCTGATTCGGCGGTTTGTGTTTCGTTATTATGTTGATTATAGCGCGTTTGCTGCGTTGCGTAGTATGAAGTCGCTGATTCAAAATCAAGTCGCCAGTCGGCAAGATGTTGATAACATCAAGCTTGGTGCAGGCGGTATCCGTGATATTGAATTTATTGTGCAGGCGTTTCAGCTGATTTATGGTGGGCGTGTGTCGGAGCTGGGTGTCAAAAATTGTCTACAGGCACTACATGCGTTGCGCGAATTTGACTATTTAGATGCCAAAACAGCAAGCGAGCTTGCCGCGGCGTATCGATTTTTGCGCCGTGTTGAGCACGCTATCCAAGCCTTGTATGATGAGCAAACCCAACGCTTGCCGACCGACTTTGCGACCCGTGAGCGCTTGGCGCGCGCGCTGAATTACCCCGATTGGCGCGCGTTTATGACCGAGCTTGACGCAGTACGTGCACAGGTTAAAGTGCCGTTTGAGCGTATGGTTATCGACCGCAGCGCGATTGCCAAGATGCCGCAGATTCACCATGCTAAAAATCAAACCACGCTAAGCACGCGCCTTACGCCTGAAAATATCGCGCGCCTAGACGCATTTTGGCACAGCAGTCAAGTCGCAAAACTTGATGATGAATCGCGCCGCCGTCTCAATAGCGCGCATCCTGTGCTGGTACATGCTTTGCTATCGCCAAATTTGGACGATACCGCGCTTAACCTTGCCTTGCCGCGGCTGCTTGATTTGCTTGAGGCGATCAGTCGGCGTTCGATTTATTTAATCATGTTGGCAGAAAACCCAAACGCCACAGGCAAGCTGATGCCGATGTTGGCCGCCAGCCCGTGGATTGCGCGTGAGCTTGCCAGTCATCCTGTGCTGCTCGATTCGTTTTTGCGTGAGCAATACCGTCATTTGCCCGATAAACCCGAACTTGCCGATATTTTGCGCCAACAGCTGCTGCGCGTTGAGCCCGACGACGATGAAGGCGTGCTCAATGCCTTGAGGTTTTTTAAAAACACCCAAGTGTTGGCAGTGGCAGCCAGTGATATTTTGGCAGAGCGTCCGCTAATGAAGGTGTCTGATTCGCTGACCTACATTGCCGAGGTCGTGCTACAAGCCACTTTACAACTGGCATTTGCCGATCTTGTCAAAAAACATGGCTATCCCATCAGCGCGCATGGCACGCCTGTCAGTGAGCAGGCGATGGGCATTGCGATCATCGGTTATGGTAAACTGGGCGGTCTGGAGCTGAGCTACAGCTCAGATTTGGATCTGGTGTTTATCCATGACATCGATGAGGGCGCGCTGACAACGGGTGATAAACCGATCAGCGGTATGCGCTTTGCCATGCGCTTGACGCAAAAAATCATGAATTATCTGATTACCCAAACCCGTGATGGGCGCGCGTATGAGATCGACATGCGTTTGCGCCCATCGGGGCAAGCAGGTATGCTGGTGGTGTCAACCCATGCGTTTTTGCTGTATCAGAGCCAAAAGGCCTGGGCGTGGGAGCACCAAGCCTTGGTGCGTGCGCGCAGTGTGGCAGGCGATGTGTCGGTGTGCCAAACGTTTGCCGATATTCGTAAACAGGTGCTTGCCATGCCGCGCGCGCTTGCCGATGTACGCACCGAGGTTGCCGCCATGCGCCGCAAGATGCATGAGCACCTAGCCAGCCCAACACGCGCCGCACAAGCTGGACAGTTTCATCTGAAGCAGGATTTTGGCGGCTTGGTTGATATCGAGTTTATGGCGCAATTTGCGGTGTTGGCGCATGCCCATGCCTATCCTGAATTGGCGGTATGGAGCGATAACGTACGCATTTTTGAGGCGTTGGCAAGCACAGGCCTGGTGGAGGCAGCGATCTGTACGCGCTTGACCGAGGCGTATTTGCACATTCGTGCTGCCATGCACCGTTTGGCATTGGCAGGGCAGCCACCGATTGTTGCTGCCGCCGACTGGCAGGATTTGCGCACGTTTGTTGAGAGTGTGTGGCAGGCATGGATTGGCGAGCGTGAGCGCATTTAAAATGCTTGATAAAAAAAGTTGGCTGTAGCGTAAAAATTTTTTGCTTTAACTTGCCGCTAAAATCCTGTTAAATACTATTATTCAGTGATGGCAAAATTTTGACAACTGCCCAAGGGCTGAACAAGATTGTATTTTTGGTTTAAACTTGCTAAAGGTTCAAACCGACATTTAACCTCTAAGTTGTAACAAGGAGTAAAACGTGCAACTGGTACCAAGTATGGCAGACCGCGACGGCGTGATTTGGAAAGATGGCGAGATGGTGGACTGGCGCGATGCCAAAATCCACGTACTGACCCACACGCTGCATTATGGCATGGGCGTGTTTGAGGGTGTGCGCGCGTACGAAACCCACGACGGACGCACAGCAATTTTTCGCCTTGATGCACACACCGAGCGTTTGCTAAATTCTGCCAAAATCTTTGAGCTTGATGTGCCGTATGATTTTGCCACATTCAACCAAGCGCAAAAAGATGTCGTGCGCCAAAACAACCTAACATCTTGCTACCTACGCCCATTGATTTGGGTCGGTTCAGAAAAACTTGGTATCTCTGCCAAAACCAACAGCATTCATGCGATGGTAGCGGCTTGGCATTGGGGCGCGTACTTGGGTGAAGAGGGTATGGCAAAAGGCATTCGTGTCAAAACCTCATCATTTACCCATCACATGCCCAATGTAACCATGTGTAAAGCTAAGGCGGTAAGCAACTATCCTGTATCAATTTTGGCAAACCATGAAGTCACCCGTAATGGCTATGACGAAGCGATCTTGATGGATCCGCAAGGCTATGTGTGTCAAGGTTCGGGTGAAAACCTATTTTTGGTCAAAAACGGTGAGCTGCATACGCCTGATTTGGCAGGTGGCGCACTCGATGGTATCACACGCCGCACCATCATTCAGCTTGCCAGTGACTTAGGCATCAAGGTGCATGAACGCCGTATCACGCGTGACGAATTTTATATCGCCGACGAAATCTTTATGACAGGCACAGCCGCAGAAGTCACCCCGATCCGTGAATACGATGACCGCGTGATTGGCAAAGGCGTACGCGGTGAGCTTACCACACAGCTACAAAGTCTGTTCTTTGATATCGTCCACGGGCGTAACGACAAGTATGCGCATTGGCTGACTTACGTTGATGAGTGATATCGCCAAAAACATGGTAGATAGCAGTGTGCGCGCCAACGGCGAGGCCAAGCGTTATGTCTTGTGCATGAAGTGGGGCACCAAATACGGCGCAGACTATGTCAATCGGTTGTATGGCATGGTCAAGCGTCACTTAACGCTTGACTTTACCATGGTTTGTTTAACCGATGACAGCCGCGGCATTGACCAAGCCGTGCGCTGCTATCCGCTGCCAGCACTCAATTTACCGCCAAATCTGCCTGAACGCGGTTGGAATAAACTTACCACGTTCGCGCCAACGCTGTATGACTTGTCAGGTACGGCGTTGTTTTTGGATTTAGATGTGGTGATTGTTGATAACATCGACGCGCTGTTTACCTATCCTACGCGCTACCCCGACAGCGTGCTGATTATCCGCGATTGGAAAAAACCGTGGCGTATGGTGGGTAATAGCTCAGTATACCGCTTTCACATTGGGCAAAATACTTATCCCAATCTCTTGGCAAATTTTGAGCAAAATTTTGCCACCATTCGCCAGCAGGTGCGCCACGAACAGGCGTATTTGTCCCATTATTTGCGCGCGCATCACCATTTAGAATATTTCCCCAAAGACTGGTGCGTAAGTTTTAAATACCAATGCGTTGCCCCGCCGCTGCTGAATTTGGTTATACCGCCTAAGTTGCCTAAGGGTGCAAAAATCGTCATCTTTCACGGTGAAGTCAATCCGCCTGATGCGATTCGTGGTGGTGCAGGCAAGTGGTACCGTGTGGTGCGTCCTGCGCCATGGGTTGCTGAGCATTGGCGCTAATGATGGCAAGTAAACAGGTACAAGACCACGTTGCATTGATGGTGCAGCATCAGTCGATGGATTTTGCCTTGCTTAGCCAACATGACTTGATGGCATTACAAGCCCAAACTGCAGGCAAAGTAGTCAATATATTTGCCTCAGGGCCTTCCATCACAGATGTGGATTTTACTGCCGAGCTATTGGCGCAGCCTGCGCTGTTTATGAATGGCAGTCTTAGCCTAATGGGGCAATACCAATTTGCCCAGCCTATGGCGTATGTCGTCACCGATGCGCGGTTTATTCAGCATAATTTGCCAGTCCTGCTTGCGCATTACCAAGGTATGCTGTTTTGCCTAACCTTGCCTGTACTACAAGCTTTGATTGCCGCCGCGCCCGATGTTGTGATGAGGTTTAAGCCAAATTTGCGCCTGATTTTTGCCATTGACCGCCCGATTTTCCGTGCAACGCGTCGAAAAATTTTAGCGTGGTTAGCGCGTATACCAGAGTTTACGGTACAAAAAGCCGCCTTGCGCCAAACCGATTTATCCGCACAGACCTTTGTGATGGATTGGCAGCATGATCCCGTCATTGGCGTATCGTTGGATATCACGCAGGGTTTTGTTGAGGCAGGCACGGTGGCGTACGCGGCAGCACAGTTAGCGTTTGGTCTTGATCCAAGCGCGGTACATTTGTACGGTGTGGATTTGCTTAACACACAGCAGCCACGGTTTTATGAATCTGTGAACCATATCGCTCCCATCATGCTGGATAAAGCGGTAGCAAATCGGATTGTGCCATCATTTGACTGGCTAAAAAACGTGTACGCCAAGCATGGCATGGCACTGGTCAATCAGTCACCCGTATCACAAGGTTTGTTCTAGAGTTTAAGGGTTGTTATGTATCACTTAACAGGTTGGCGGCGCAAAGTGGTATTGTTGTTTTGTAGTGAAAAACGTCTTGGTGCCAAGCAATTATTGGCAGTTTATGCCGCCAAAACCTTTGAGCAGATGCGCCAAACCCTAATCACCGAGACGGATGTTGATTGGGCAATTTATGAAAATAAGCCCAGAATTCGTGACCTAAACCAGCACTTTAATAAGCTTAAAGCTGAGTTTATCGGTCAGCCTGAATTGTGTTTTTATCATGCCATGTTGATTGTGCTGCTGCGGCGCAATTACCAAGCCGCGCAGACGTTTGCCGAGTTTGAGCGGCTGTGGCAAACGCAGACGGATTTTTTGTTGGCGCATTTGTCGCTACGTTGGGTGATATCGGCGTGTGATACGTTTGTTGATTTTAGCCCAACATTGTCCAATCACGCTGTACGAGCAGGTATTTTGATGAACGCGGTCAGCTTGATTAATACCCTCAAAGTCTATGAAACGCAGCTATTGGCGATTGAGCGCCAACTTGGGTTTGATCCCAAGCGGTTGGATTTTAGTCAGTTTAGCCTTGCCCATGATGAGCTTGCTATGGGTGAGGGTTTGGATTATTTTCGCGTTGGACGTGATGATACACTCAAAAACATGCGCGCACGCTATCAGCAGCTAGCCGAGCTTGACCCGTTGGCAGGCAAGATTTTGCTACACGTGTTTGAGGCGGTGCAGCATATCGACAGCGCGTTTGCCTTTGTCAAAGCTTTACATACCGATGAAAAAGGGGGGTGGTGGCAAGAGCAAGTGACACCGCCAACCGACGTTGAACAAATGCAAGCAACCGATATCAAGGAACCAAACCATGCAATCTGCCATCAATCCGCTAATCATTGAAGCACAAATCGAGTCATTGAGCAGTCGTGACACGTTTGTGGTGTGCTGTTTTTACACCGCCAGTTACCACGAGCATGCCATGCGTTTAAAGGCGTCATTGGATGAGTTTGGCTTAAATTATTACTTGGCGCAAGTGGCGGATGCAGGATTTTGGGAAGCCAATACGCGTATCAAGCCGTACTTTATCGCCAAATGTTTAGAAAAATTTGCTGACTATGGCGTTTTGTATCTTGACGCGGACGCGGTGGTCAAAAAACCATTGGATTATTTTAACCATGTACGCGAGGATGTGGCGCTATACGACACGCGTGGACTTGCCAACATGTCACATGATTATTTGGCAAGCACTATGTTTTTTAACAACACGCCTGCCAGTCATAAGTTGGTGGCACAATGGATTGCCGAACAACACGATGGCAAGCGCACGCAGGTCGACCAAGATAGCCTAGACGCTGCCATGCACAAAATGGCAAATCATATTAGCGTCGCGCCACTATCGGCAGGCTATATCAAGATTTTTGACCGCGATACACGCCAAGATGGCTATGATGGTGAGATCTATATCGAGCAGTACCAAGCCAGCCGCAGCCAAACCAAGCTGCGCCGTACCTTGATTCGGCGGCGTAATCGCATCATTGGGCTAGGTGCTGTGCTATCGGCGGCGGTGGGGCTGATTTGGTTGATGCGCTAAGTGATTGTCACTATTTAAACGTTGGATAATGCATATACAGCGGTTTGGCGGTGCGTTGCAGCTCACGATACACTCGTGTAAGCGGATTTTTGGACTTTGTCGTGGTCAAGGACTTGCTGCGGCTTGCGCGAATTTAACTGGCTAGGTCATTTTTAAGGCTGGGGTGGAGTTTGTGGATTTGAATCACGCAGGCAGGCTCGACCAAATAAATCGGTATGGCTTTGGGGTGTTTTTCATTGTCAAACATCAGCACATCAATCGCTTCTAATTGCGGTAATTGACGCACAAAATCCAATAAATATCGCGCGCCTTGCTGCGATATAAAATAGCCTGCCGTGCCCAAGTTTTTGGTCAAAAGTGGGTAGGCACGGCGGTTGGTGTCTTTGATATCATAAGCAGGTTTGCCTAGATGCACACGGCGGCTAAATTTTTCTAGCTTAACGATGGGTTGGTTGAGTTTTTTTAGCCAATCATCATCTGTGAGTAATAAATTGCTATTTTCACCCAAACAAATATCATCTTCAAACACACCCATAAAGTCCAACTGCGCCTCTACACAATGCCGCCAAAGGCTAACATGGCTGAGCAGACAGCTGATTTCACCTGTACTGCACGATGTGTTGGCGATATGGATGCCTAACTGAACGGCAACCGTATGAATAGTAGTTGGCGTGACCGCGGCGAAAAATTCAAAATCAATCTCTTGATTGCCAAACTGCTCGACAATATGCGCATGGCGAGCGGCATTGCCTGTAACGTGAATTACATAGTTTTTGAGTATCATAGATCACCTACAACTGGCGAGTAGCGTCAGCAAAATCCATATACTGCCGCGCGACATTTTCGGGTAAAAACTGCGGATTAAACGGTGCGACAAAATCAGCAGGGTTGTCCATCAAGGCGTTGAGCTTGGCTGTCAGCGCGGCGCGATCACCAACAGGCACTAGGTGATGCGCCGGTAAAATCTCACTGGGGCCTGACGGACAGTCCGTGCTGATTGCAGGCACAGCGAGTGCGACGGCCTCCATCAACGCAATCGGCATTCCCTCAAAATCAGAGGATAAAACAAATCCGCGCGCGTTTTTGACAAATGGATACGGATTGGACTGAAAGCCTGCCAATATCACCTCATCTTGTAAGCCAAGCTTTGCAATTTGCGTCCGAATTTGCGCCTCAAGTACGCCTTTGCCAACCAATACCAACGGATAGCGGCGGCTGGATTGGGCATAGGCTTGTAAAAGCAGCGCGTGATTTTTTTGTGGTTTAAAGCTGCCCACATGAACGATATAACCTTGCGCCAAATCAGGCACAAACGCTGTCGCTAAACGCGCAATTTCGGGTTGATTGGGTTATGAATGGTGGTGAGCGGTACATTTTCACCAAACAGATTTTTAAAATCCTGTGCCATGCCATAGCTAACCGCAATCGTGGGATATCGGGTAAACACGCGTTGATAATGCTGTTGTTTTTTTGAGGACAAGTTTTGCCAATCTAATTTGCTTGATAAATAATTATGCAAAACAAAATTTACCGCCATGCCTTGGGTGGCTAATTTGGAGTATAAAAATATTTCATAGGCGCGATACAGATTAACCAGTACAACATCGGGGGCAAGCTTGCTAATCAGCGCATCGACTTGACGGGCAAAGAGCCGATAGCGAATGGGCTTTGGAATACTGCGGCTTAATTTATTAAATGCCAATAGATGATAGCGTAAGTTTGGGCTTACGGTGTGCTCAATGATATCCTCAAAATACACCACATCAACAGTATGCCCAAGCGCGACTAACGCCTCACCCAGCGTGAGTACAAACTTCTCTGCACCGCCGCCTTGCAGTGAGTTGATAACCAATACAACCTGCATGCCAATCCTTGGTAATTCTTGGTCTATAAAACAAAGGCAACAAGCAAGCGTTAGCCGCGTTTGAGTAATCTATCCAATTTACTGCCTAACCAAGACGATTTTTGCGCATGATTGGGGCGGGTGATGGCATTGCCTTTGTAGCGTTTGTGGCTTTTTTTGTTAAATGCGCCAAACGGTTCGGTGCGGTAATTCTCAACCGTGTAGCCTGCTGCCAACGCTTCGTGATAGTACTGGTCAAAAAGCGCTGCCAAATCCTGCCGAGGATGCGGCAAGATCTGCCCATCAAACCAATGCTGACCGCCCTCTTGCTGCAGCCGCGGCAATGAATAACGGTGGCTAAACTGCGTACCCATATCCGAATAATGCAAAATCTTAATCGCCTCAATCGGCAGTTCTTCGCCATCAACGCAATTAAAATGGTCTTGGTACACCTCAACCCATTCAGGATGTTCGCGAAACAGGCGCATCATGTGCTGATGGCTGTCAGGGTCGGCTTGTAGCTTAGCCAATGGTGGCAAAACCGCTTGCGCTTTGGCACAATCCCACACACAGGTGCACAGCCGCATCAAATCACCATTGCCTTTGGCAGCGACCACTGCATCCCCAGTGATGGGGTGTTGCCATAGCTCGTTGATATCGCTTAGCACCAGCATATCGGCATCCATATAAATTGCACGCCCTGCAAAGCCGCAATATTCAGGAATTGCCCAGCGAAATCCTGAAAATGGCGTTGCCCAGTCTTGCGTGCGCCAGCCGTTGCCTGTTGCAGGGTCGGCATACCAAGCGCTGTTTGGGTCATGCGACAGCTGCATCCAAATGATTTGCACGGGCTGCTGGGTGTGTTTGTGAATGCTATAATCTAGCACCATCATTTGCTCAAGGTCACTGTTGTTGGGATCACAGCCAACAAATATTCGAATGGGTTCTTGATTGTTCATCATATCTTTTCTTGATGGTTATTTAAATTGATTACAACACTAAAACACACCTTACTCACGCCAGTGCTGTGCTACCCAATCGGTTGGCAAAATAAAATGGCGCAAATGCTTGATCGGATGCTTAAGTTTTTCAGGGGTAAATAAGCGTGCTAAATGGTCTTTGGCATTATTGGCAGATTGCTTGTTGTATTTGCCATCAATCGCATTTTGCGGATACAAATCACCAGGAAAAATCACAATACGGGCATCATGTGGCAATTTGGGCGGTAACACATAATTGAGTGGAAACGGCTGGCGGCACTTGCGCCGAAAATGCACCACCCATGCTTTGGGGAATAATTTAATGCCGTTGGGCGCGTTTTTGGTGACAAAACGCTGCTCAAAACGGTATTTATCCGCCACGCCTTGTGGGTCTGCGCGAAATTTTTCCAACAATGGCACCAGGCTACCGACTTTAAATCGGAAACAAGAGGTTTGCCCAAGCCGTTCTAGTGGGTTGCTTGGGTTGTATGACAACACTGTGTCATCGGGGTTGGCATAACTAAAAAAATCATCGAGATTACCAACAATGACGACATCTAAATCCAAAAACAGCACCGTACCCGTGACATCGCCAAGTGTTGCGTTCCATAAGCGCGATTTGGGCCATTTACCCAACGTATTTTTGGGCATTGGGATATCACTTGGCGGTAATGGTTGGCATTCGACCTCAGGGCGAATACCATCGGTGTTGTCAGTAAAGCAGACAAAACGAAATGGCGGCGTGATGTTGCGGCTAACCATGCCATACAGCTTATTGACGTAGCCTGCGCTGTATTTGGTGCCCCATTTGATACAGATGATTTGTTTAAGCATGTTAAATCATTGTGATAAAAAATTGTTCAATGCGCGACGCGCTTGATGGCATTATACACCGTCTAGTTTTGCTGGTAAATGTGTGCTAAGCTTACGCGCAGTATTCTTTTAGACCAGCGCATGGGGCAAAAAATGATAAACGTCGGCATCGTGGGTGGCACAGGCTATACGGGCGTTGAGCTGATTCGGTTGTTGAGCCAACATCCCGATGTTACCATCACCCAACTCACCTCACGCAGCGAGGCAGGCAGGCGCGTGGCAGATTTATTTGCAAGTTTGCGCGGTGTGTCGGACTTGGTATTTAGTGATTTAGATCCCAAACGGTTGGCAGAATGCGATGTGGTATTTTTTGCCACACCACACGGCGTTGCCATGCAGTATGCTGAATTTTTGTTGCAAAATAACACCAAAGTCATTGATTTGGCGGCGGATTTTCGTTTGCAATCATTGGAAGATTTTAAAACATGGTATCAGCTAGATCACGCTTGCCCTAAGCTGTTGCGTGAAGCGGTATATGGCTTGCCTGAAGTCAATCGTGCGGCGATTAAAAAGGCGCGTGTTGTTGGTAATCCTGGCTGCTACCCAACGACAGCAATTTTGGGCTTAAAGCCGCTTATTGACCAACAAAACCAACAACGGCAAGCACTGATTGAGCCGTGGATCATCATTGATGCCAAATCAGGCGTATCAGGTGCAGGCAGACAAGCCAAGATGGATTTGTTGTTTAGCGAAACGGCGGACAATTTTAAAGCCTATGGCGTGGCAGGGCATCGACATTTGCCCGAGATCGAGCAAGGTGTGAATGACTTACTTAGCCAGCATAACCACGCTGTCCAACGCCATGATATCCGTTTTGTGCCGCACCTTGTACCCATGATTCGCGGTATGTTTAGCACCATTCATCTGCGCTTGACAGATGCAGGGCGCAAGCAAGACTGGCAAGCGTTGTATGAGCAAGCCTATGCCGATGAAACCTTTATTGATATTATGCCGCAAGCTACTTACCCTGACACGCGTAGCGTACGCGCCAGCAATCGCCTGCGTATTGCCGTGCAGACCTTGCCCGATAGCCTGATGCTGACAATTTTGGTAGTACAGGACAATTTGGTCAAAGGTGCGGCAGGGCAAGCAGTGCAAAATATGAATTTGATGTTTGAATTGCCCGAAACACACGGACTGACGCTTACGCCTGTGGTGCCGTAGTGATGTGACAAAAGGTGTACACCCAACTACAACGATTGCCTAAAACAGCGCGTGATGATAAATAGCACTGTTTTTTGCGGCAAGATTGTTTATAATGGGCGAATTTACCGCCCATGCGTGGCAGATTTTTGCCTTTGGTTAATTTTTGCCTTTGGTTATAAGTCAAGCTGGGCAAATCGCCGATTAATCCAACCAACATACGCAATTATAATTCATTGTCTGTCTACCGATGCCTATGTAAAACGGTAGACAGACCCAATGACTGGTTTTGAGAATCTTTATGGCATTGCCCGAACCTTCACAACAACCTTTGCCAACCACCCAAACCACACGGCGCAATGTTTTGCGGCAAAAAAGTGAGCTATCGGGGCTGTTGATAGCGTTTGCTATCAGTTTATTATTGGTTGCGTTATTGGCATTGTTGTTTGGGCAGCGCATCGGCTACCAGCGTGCCTTGGGCAAATCTGCCTTGCAAGCGCGGGTTGGCGTGCCAAGTGAAGCGCTAACTGCCAGCAACGTTAAAGCCTTAAACAGTAAAATCCAGACCTTACAAACCGCGGTCGCCAATGCCCAACAAGAGCGCGATATTAGCCTAAGTAACCTTGATGGCTTGCGTGAGGATTTAGATAGCTTACGTTTGACCAATTTGCAAGTTCAGCAACAAGATGAGTTTTTGATCAAGGAGCTTGCCAAACGCGGTGGCGCAGAGCTACAGCTGATTGGTATTCAAATCGCGCCGTTGCCCGAAAATGCCTTTGAATACCGTTTTGATGTCGGTATGGTAGACCGCTCGGGACAAACCAAAAAACTAACACCTAAGCTTACGCTACTTGATGATGTCAATATGGTCGAAGTGCCGATTGAGCCTGCCAGCTATGATATCAACGGCGTGGCGCGGGTGCGTGGTCGCTTTATTATGCCCAAGGATTTTAAGCCCAAGCAAATCAAAGTGGAATTGGCGGCAGCTAGGCAAAACATCGAGCAGGTGTATGACTGGCAAGAGGGCGAGCGGCTTGATAATCTGCCGTATTCACTGGCAGAAACACCCAATACCGATGACCGCCCAATTCAAGATAGCAGCCCAGTCGCTAGTGGTGTGAGTGCTGCAAGCACTGCCACGCCTTGAGGTAATCTCAATATAATCCATAGTTAATCAGTGGCAGATCAGTAGCAAATGTGCTTGAATTTTCGGGATTTATGCTTACAATAACGTCATCTTGTCGTCAGTCATTTGCCAAAATTATGCCAACTACCTTAGCTATTTTACCATCCTGTGTTTTTGTGCCTGTTAAGGCAGCCGCCGATTGGCATTATCCCAGTCAGCCTACCCACACAACCATCCGCGCCATTGACAATGACATCACGCCTGAGGGTGAGCCACTCGATGATGTCTTGTTGGCAGACCCTGAACTCAAACGCCCACGGCATTATGCCGTCATCATGTACAATGATGACTATACGCCGATGGAGTTTGTCGTCGGTGTGTTACAAGATCATTTTAAACACAACCTTGACCAAGCCGTCAGCATCATGCTGGCGATTCATCACGAAGGCAGGGGCATTGCAGGCGTGTACCCCAAAGACATCGCCGAGACCAAAGCCCAAGCCGTCAATCGAGAAGCGCGCCAAGCAGGTTTTCCGCTTTTAACCCAAATTGAACCACAGCCTGATGCTTAAATCTAGCACAGCAAGGGTTTAAGATGCATTGACAAAGTATTGTATTGACAAGTAATTTGTGCCACATCGTGCTCTTGATTTTCTGACCATTTAGCCTTATTAATCGATAATCACTTGGTAAGTGTGTGGCGCATTAAAGCTGTGCCGAGGCTTGCCAAGTCCGCCATAATAAGGATGATTTATGCTAAGTCTAGAACTACAAACCACGCTGCGCGCGGCGGTGACATTGGCAAAACAGCGTGCCCACGAGTACCTGACCGTTGAGCATTTGCTGCTTGTGTTATTAGAAAACGACAGCGCGGTCGAGGCATTGGTTGCTTGTGCGGCAAACCTTGAGCAGCTTGCCAGTGAGCTTAACGCTTATATCGATGAGCATACCCCTGTGGTCAATGATAAAGACGACGTGGCACCGCAGCCAACGCGCAGTTTTGACCGAATTTTGCAGCGTGCAATTTTTCATGTGCAATCTGCTTCAGGCAACCGTTCGGTTGAGGGCGCAGACTTGCTGGTGTCGATGTTCTCTGAGCACGATACCTACGCGGTGTATTTGCTGAAAAAACAAAGCATTACCCGTCTTGAGCTGACCCAATACCTGTCACACGGCAACAAAGATAAAGAAAAAACTGCTGACAGCACAGGTGAGCCAAGTGCTGAGCGCACTGCCAAAGATCCCTTGACCGAATACGCGACCAACCTTAACCAAAAAGCCGCCAAAGGTAACACCGATCCCTTGATTGGGCGCAAACAAGAGATTGAACGCGCGGCGCAAATTCTCTGTCGTCGGCGAAAAAACAATCCGCTGTTGGTTGGTGACCCTGGGGTGGGTAAAACCTCGATTGCTGAGGGCTTGGCATGGCTGATTGTCAATAAGCAAGCGCCCAAGCCGCTGCTAGATTCGGTGGTGTATAGCCTTGATATTGGCGCGTTGATTGCGGGCACCAAATACCGCGGTGATTTTGAAAAACGTATGAAAGCTTTGCTAGATGCGCTTAAAAATAAGCCCAACGCGATTTTGTTTATCGATGAAATTCACATGATTATCGGTGCAGGCTCATCGATGAGCAGCAGCATGGATGTGTCAAACTTGATTAAACCTGCGTTGGCGAATGGCGAGCTGCGCTGCATTGGTTCGACCACGTTTACCGAATATCGTCAAGTGTTTGAAAAAGACCACGCATTAAGCCGTCGTTTTCAAAAAATTGATGTCAATGAACCAACGGCTGATGAAGCCATTGATATTTTGCGCGGATTAAAAGCGCGTTATGAGGATTTTCATCACGTGCGCTATACCGATGAAGCCTTGCAAAGCGCGGTTAATTTGGCGGTCAAACACATTCATGAACGCTTTTTGCCCGATAAAGCCATTGATGTGATTGACGAGGCAGGTGCGTTTGTGCGCTTACAGCAGCCGTTGACAAAACTTGACGATGCAGGCAATGCCGACACACAAGCTCAAGCGCAAACCGAGGCAGCGTTGATTGATGTGCCGCAAATTGAGCATATCGTGGCAAAAATCGCGCGTATTCCGCCAAAATCGGTGTCAAGCGATGACAAAACCGTGCTCAAAGACCTAGAAGGTAACCTCAAACACTTGGTTTTTGGGCAAGATGAAGCCATCAAAACTTTGGCAGATGCCATCAAGCTATCGCGCGCAGGGCTTAAGCCTGAGGATAAGCCGATTGGTTCGTTCTTGTTTGCTGGCCCAACGGGTGTGGGTAAAACTGAAGTTAGCCGTCAGTTGGCGAATTTACTCGGCATTGAATTGGTACGCTTTGATATGTCTGAATACATGGAAGCGCATACCGCGTCACGCTTGATTGGTGCGCCGCCAGGCTATGTGGGCTTTGATCAAGGCGGCTTATTGACCGAAAAAATCAACCAGTTTCCACACTGTGTGTTGCTGCTGGATGAAATTGAAAAAGCGCATCCTGATGTGTTCAACCTGTTGCTACAAGTCATGGACCACGGTGCCTTGACCGATAACAACGGGCGTACGGCAAGCTTTAAGCAAGTCATTTTGATCATGACTACTAACGTTGGTGCAGAAAGTATCAGCCGTAACACGATGGGCTTTACCCAACAAGATCACAGCCGCGACAACAGCGAGGCGATCAAACGCACGTTTACGCCTGAATTTCGCAACCGTTTAGACGCGGTGATTCACTTCAATCCGTTGTCTAAAGATGTGATTGTGTCGGTGGTTGATAAGTTCTTGGTTGAGCTACAAGCACAGCTTGATGACAAAAAAGTCGTGCTAGAAATTGACGACGGCGTACGTGATTACTTGGCGGACAAAGGCTATGACCGTTTGATGGGTGCGCGTCCGATGGGTCGCTTGATCCAAGATGAAATCAAAAAACCGTTGGCAGAGATGATTTTGTTTGGTGATTTAACCGAAGGCGGTACAGTTTCGGTACGCATGAATGCCGATGACAGCGGCATTGATCTGGTCGTCACCGACGGCGCGGCAGCAGATAACGCCTAATGGCGGTTTAAATTGAGCCGCTTAAATTCTGCCTCAATAAAAAATGCCTCTGTTTGAATACAGGGGCATTTTTTTATCGTTCAAAAAATAGCCTAAGTAAGCAGCCGTCTAATTATTGTGGCAAGCGGATTGGAATTGGGCTGTCATAATGCTGCGGATAGGCTTGGCAACCGCTGGCACCTGTTAGCACAGCTAGCAGCATGCCTAAGCCGATTGCCATTTTCCAACCGTGTATTCGCTTAACATTCAACATCACAGCGTACACGCACCACCTGCACAGCCGTTTTCGTCGTCCTGTACCACGACTTCTTGCATGGCATTGTTACGTGCGAGGTCTTTTTTTGCCAAGTCGCCTTGGGCATCGTTGGCACCATCGCGCGTGTTATGGTAGTACAAGGTTTTTAGCCCCAGTTTGTATGCCATCAATAGGTCTTGAATCATGACTTTCATGGGCACGCGTCTATCAGTGAACTTGCTAGGGTCATAGTTGGTGTTGGCAGAAATGCTTTGGTCGATGAATTTTTGCATGATGGCAACCAGTTGCAAATAGCCGTTGTTGTTTGGCATTTGCCACAGTAGCTCATACTGGTCTTTGAGCGTGTCAATTTCAGGGACGACTTGTTTTAAAATTCCGTCTTTTGAGGCTTTGACCGACACCAAACCGCGCGGCGGCTCGATACCATTGGTTGCGTTGGCAATTTGGCTTGATGTTTCTGACGGCATCAACGCGCTTAGCGTGCTGTTACGCAGCCCATGCGCCAAGATGTCAGCGCGTAAACCTTCCCAATCGCAGCGCAATGGCTCTTGGCAAATGCCGTCCACGTCTGCTTTGTAGGTGTCAATCGGCAACACGCCACGTGCGTAGGTGGTGTCACCAAATGCGGGGCACGCGCCTTGCTCTTTGGCAAGCTGGTTAGATGCTTTGAGCAGGTAGTACTGCATTGTCTCAAACGTGCGATGGGTCAAGGGCAGGGCGGCAGGATCGGAGTATTTGGTGTTGTTTTTTGCCAAGTAATACGCATAGTTGATCACACCCACGCCCAGTGTGCGCCGCTGCATGGAGCCATTTTTGGCGGCCGCTACAGGGTAGTCCTGATAATCAAGCAACGCATCGAGTGCGCGGACAATCAATTCGGCAGGTTCTTGTAAATCCTCAAGCTGCTCGATTTTGCCCAAGTTAATACCTGACAGCGTACACAGCGCGATTTCGCCATGCTCATCGTTGATGTTGTCAAGAGGCTTGGTCGGCAAGGCGATTTCCATGCACAAATTGGATTGGCGAATTGGTGCTTTGGTAGGGTCAAACGGGCTATGGGTATTGCAAT
Organism: Moraxella atlantae NBRC 14588; assembly: GCF_001591265.1. Classification (GTDB taxonomy): domain Bacteria; phylum Pseudomonadota; class Gammaproteobacteria; order Pseudomonadales; family Moraxellaceae; genus Faucicola; species Faucicola atlantae. The sequence goes on from NZ_BCUL01000001.1 coordinate 107,576, forward strand.
GATCGACGTTTTGCACATAAATCCGCCCTGTGCTGGCACGCTCTTGCATCATCAGGCTAAACAGTTCTTGCGCGGCAATCGACTGCTTGCGAATGCTTGGGTCGGCTTCATATTGGGCGTATAAGCGTTCAAATTCGGCTTGGTCGGCAAAAAATGCGTCATACAGACCTGGTACATCGGATGGCGAAAACAAGGTAATCGCTTGGTTTTTGATCAAACGTTGGTACATGGTTTTGTTGATCTGCACGCCATAATCCATGTGGCGCACGCGATTGTCTTCTACGCCGCGGTTATTTTTTAAAACCAAAAGGCTTTCAACTTCTAAATGCCAAATCGGATAAAACAACGTCGCTGCACCGCCACGCACGCCGCCTTGTGAGCAGCATTTAACCGCCGTTTGAAACAGCTTATAAAACGGAATACAGCCTGTGTGCTGCGCCTCACCGCCACGAATGGGGCTACCGATCGCGCGAATTCGCCCTGCGTTAATGCCAATGCCTGCACGCTGCGATACATAGCGCACAATCGCGCTGGTTGTTGCGTTAATGCTATCTAAGCTGTCGTCGCACTCAATTAGCACGCATGAACTAAACTGGCGCGATGGTGTACGCACGCCCGACATAATCGGCGTGGGCAATGAAATCTTAAACTGCGATACCGCGTCATAAAAGCGTTTAACATAATCCAAGCGCGTTGCCTTGTCATACAATTTGTCATAATTGGCAAACAGGCACATACCAATTAGCATATACAAAAACTGTGGACTTTCAAACACTTGTTTGGTTACACGGTCTTGTACCAAGTACTTGCCTTCCATTTGCTTGACAGCAGCATAGGCAAAATTCAAATCGCGGTCGTGATCAAGATAGGCGTTGAGCGCGTCAAATTCAGCCTCATCATAATCTGCCAACAGGTGCACGTCATACTTGCCTGCGGCGGTGAGTTTTTGCACATGGGCTAGCAAATGCGGCGGCTCAAACTGCCCAAACGCGATTTTGCGCAAATGAAAAATCGCCAAACGCGCGGCAAGGTACTGATAATCAGGCGTTGCCACAGAAATCAAATCCGCGGCAGACTTGATGATGGTTTCATGAATGCTTTTGGTCGTGATATTGTCATAAAACTGGATATGCGCGCTCAGCTCGACCTGCGATACCGAAACATTATCCAGTCCCGTCGCCGCCCACTCGATGACGCGGTGGATTTTGTCTAGATTAATCGGCTCAAGCCGCCCGTCGCGTTTTTGAACCATGATGTCTTTGGCAGGGGTCATAGCGTGCTCCCGTTGATTGTGTGGATGCAAATTAGCCGACTTAACCACATGATTGTCACGTTATTTTGCTGCTGGCATTAAAGTTTAGGCAAAGGTATTCTGTCTCACGTTTGGATAAACGTAAGCATTGGTTTAACTTTATTTAATACAAGCTGATGATTAAAATAACTATATCTAGTGGTTGGCTAAAAATGTGAGCACAATATAACCCAATATTTTTTAAAATACTAGCTTGTAAAAATTTTGGATTTATGATTGCCAAAGGTAGATGATAAGCTTGAGATACTGATTTTATTTGAAGTTTTCACAATCCATCATGTTCTGCCGTAATAAATTTTTACCAAACTTATCAATGAAAAAGCCAAATTCTGTTGATAGAATTTGGCTTTACTCGATGCGCAAATCAAATAAGGCTTAGGCAGTATGGACAGTGCTGGGGCTAGCGGTGTTTAAATCGAATAACGCCAATGCAGGCACCAATTCCAAGCTATGCACGCGCACGTCGATGTCATGCACATTGGCGGTGACGATTAATTCATCGGGTTTGACATGGTCAATAAAGCTTGCCAAGCGTTCACGCACGCGCGTCGTATCACCGACAAACGACACCGACAGCGCACTATCAACCATTTGGTGTTCGGCAGGTGTCCAAATCGCGTCCATGTCCTCAACAGGCGCAGGCACATACGACGGGCGACCACGACGCAAATTAACAAAGCCTTGCTGTACCGAGGTGAAATGATACTCGGCATCGCGCTGACGATCAGCCAGCAAGAGATTGGCAGCCACCATCACATACGGCTGATCCAGCTGAGCCGATGGGCGGAAGTTTTCGCGGTATACGGTCACCGCTTGCATCAGCATCTGCGGCGCAAAGTGTGAGGCGAATACATATGGCAAACCTAAAGCTGCTGCCAATTGTGCCCCAAACAGTGACGAACCCAAAATCCAAATCGGTACATTCAATCCTATCGCAGGTACGGCTTTGACCCGTGCCTGATCCGACGCGGTAAAATAACCCATGAGCTCTTGCACATCTTGCGGAAAACGCTCGGCGTCACCCATCGTACGGCGTAAGGCAGCAAACGTCGCACCATCAGTACCTGGTGCGCGCCCCAGACCTAAGTCAAATCGCTCACCATACAATGCCGCTAGTGTGCCAAACTGTTCAGCCACCACCAAAGGCGCATGGTTGGGCAACATGATGCCCCCCGAACCTAAGCGAATGCGGCTGGTTTGGCTACCTAAATAGCTAAGCAATACACTGGTCGCACTGCTAGCGATACCAGGCATGTTGTGGTGTTCGGCAAGCCAGTAACGGTTTAGACCGACGTTTTCGGCGGTTTGGGCAAGTCGGGCGGTATTGTGTAGTGCATCCGAAGCCCCGTCAGCAGCGATGACAGGTACCAAATCCAAAAAAGAAATTTTCATAAATATTAAGTCCTTAGTATAATCTAACAACTTAATAAAGGCGAAAATAGCAAAAATCAAGTACGCTTACACAATGCTACCCAACAAACCAGCCAAAAACCATCTAGACAAACACCCAAGCACAACGCAGGTCGCGCATTGCCTTTAGACGGCAAGTTCATTTTTTAATAACGCAATCAAACGCTCAGCGACATCTAGCGTTTCATCGGTGGTCATGTTCAGCGGCGGCAATAGACGAATGGCGTTGCCACCAGCCACGTTAATCAGTAACCGATGATGTTCGCGCGCTTTATCAACCAAGCTGGCAAACTCAATGTTGCGGTCGGTTGGTAGCACCACGCCCAGCATCATGCCTGCACCGCGCAAGGTCACGCCCTCATCGCCAAGCGCGTCAAGCAAGGTTGTTTGCAAAAGCTCGCTGTTGCGCTGTGCGGTGCTCATGGCAGCCTCGTTGGTGATCACGTCGATAACCTCTGCCACCACGCGACAGGCCAGTGGCGTACCGCCATATGTTGAGCCATGCGCACCATAGCCAAAAATTTCGTTGGCATGCCCTCGCGTCATGCACGCCCCGACAGGAAAGCCATTGCCCAAGCCCTTGGCGGTCGTCAAAATATCGGGTGCAATCGTGCTGTGCTGATAGGCAAAATATCGCCCCGTGCGTCCGTTGCCCGTTTGCACTTCATCCAAAATCATCAACACATCATGCGCATCACACACCGCACGCACTTGCACCAAATATTCAAAGCCATCGGCTGCGGTATTGACCCCACTTTCGCCCTGAATGGGCTCAAGCATAACCGCGCAAACATCGTCATGCGCTGCCAACGCCGCCTCAATCGCCGCGCTATCGCCAAACGGCACACGGATAAAATCATCATCAAGGGTGTAAAAACCTGCGCGTGCTGTTTCATTGGCAGTTGCTGACACGGTCAAAAGCGTGCGCCCGTGAAATGCGTGTTGCATGACGATTACCTTAGGGCGTGCCATACCACGTGTGTGGGCATAGCGTCGCGCCATCTTGAGCGCAGCTTCGTTGGCTTCTGCGCCACTGTTGGCAAAAAATACCTTGTCCATGCCTGCCACTTGGCACAGTTTTGCGCCTGCGGTTTCTTGCCAGTCGATTTCGTACAGGTTACTGGTATGTACCAAAATTGCGGCTTGCTCGGCAATCGCGGCACTGATTTGTGGATGGCAATGCCCCAGTCCGCACACCGCAATGCCCGTCAGCGCGTCTAAATACGGCGTGCCATCGGCAGTGTATAGCCAGCTGCCTTGACCACGGGCAAAGCGAATTGGCTGGCGTTTGTAGGTTGGTAAAATGGCTGAAGTGGAAGTCATAACAAATGCCCGATTGGTTGGTGTTTTGTACGTTTAAACCACGGATGGTTTATATCATCAAATATGATCAGCGCTGATCATCGCCCATCAATTCATCGCTAAAAGGCGCGTCTTGTGCAGCGATTTTGTAGTCCTCGCTTGCCCACGCGCCTAGGTCAATCAGCTTGCAACGCGCGCTACAAAATGGCTTATTGGCGTTGTTTTGCCATACGGTTGGCGTACCGCAACGCGGGCAAGGGTGGGTGGCAAGCGTGTTGGTTGCGGTAGTAGAGTTTTGTGCTTGATTCATAGGTTGTGCAAAATCGGTTGGATTGTACGGCTGGGTATGGGTCAAAATGCTGGGTATGGGTCAAAATTTAGTCAGCCAAGCTTAGCTGCCATCATAGCGCAAAATAACCATTTTTGCACCAAGTTGCCACAGTTCGCTAACGATTTGGCCAGAGCTTTACGCTACAATAAATTAATCCAGTAATTTAGCAATCCAAAACTTTTTCCCAGTTTTTTTAAGTGTAGTTTAAGATTAACTATTCAAAGATTAAGGATGATATTATGAGTACCTTACATTTACATCATTTAGAAAACTCGCGCTCGTTTCGCATTATTTGGCTGCTTGAGGAGCTAAAGCTAGATTATCAGCTTACCACCTATGAGCGCAAACATGGGCTGGCACCCAAAGCCATGCAGCGCATTCATCCGTTAGGCAAGTCGCCAATTTTGCAAGATGGTGACACCGCGTTGGTTGAGTCGGCACATATTATTGAGCATATCATCGACCACTATGACACGCGGTTGCAACAAGGCGAGCAACGCCACCTTCCAACTGTCAGTGATGACGCGCCCAATGATGACATCATGTTAGCCATGGTTAAGGACAAACAGCTGCGCCCCGATTATGGCACCGCAGCGTATGAGCAATACCGCTACTGGCTGCACTTTACCGAAAGCTCGTTGATGCCGCTGCGGATGATTAGCTTAATGTTTGCCTTTGCTGCCAAAAAATCACCCATTGGTATCAAGCAGGTGGCGCAGCTACTGCACAGAGGCGTGCAAAAATCTTATCTCAATCAATCCTCTGAACAGCATTTGCAATTTTTAAACCAGCATCTAAGCAAGCACACGTGGCTGGCAGGCTCGCAGTTTAGTGGCGCGGATATTCATTTAGAATTTGTCATCAATGCCATGGCGCAAACGGGTGATTTGCCTGCCAAATACACTCACATTCATAACTGGCTGAAAAAAGCCCACGTACGCCCTGCCTATCAACGTGCGGTTGAAAAAGGCGGTGTAATGACGTTAAATGTTTTAAGCCGCAGTGATTAGGTTTTCTACCAAGTGTTTGGTTGGTAGATTTTCTACGATGTTCACACAAATCTGCTGCTCAAACCGACACATCACACCCAATGATGGTACGATCAACCAATAAGCAAATTCAACAAACTCGCAATTTGCGCGTGTTAATCGTTGTTGGATAGTCACTTTCGGCAAGCCTTGCCAGTGTAAGATAAGTTGCGATGGATTGTTCAATGAATAAAAATCGTCAGTTTTGAACAGGCACATGTCAACTCCTTATTCGCTTTAGCATCTTTGATTGAACTTAGTCTAAAGCCAACCTATGCAAAGCGGATGCGCATTGTGTGAAAATTTGATGGATTTTGCGTCAGCGGTCAAAGGTTTAATGGATGATAAAATTTTAGGTGACTGGTAAAGTAACCTCTAATAGGACATAAAATAGTGGGGAAGAATGTTGATGAACCTCAGTGGCGCAAGCCATTAGCCAGTTTTTAAAATCTTGGGCGGTGCTGTCGGTTGTTGAATTAACAGTGATTGCATCGCTGTTTTCAAGGTAGGTTTGCAATTCCGCCAATGTAAGCTGGCGCAGAGTCGCTGTACCGCCATGTAATTCAATGACTTGACGGATTAAGGTTAAACCTAAACCCGTACTACTGGGTTGTGTGGGTACACTATCCGTAAGGCTTTGGTAAGAAAAATATCGCTCGAAAGCGCGATTTAAGACATAGTCGGGCAGCTGCGGGTTGTCATTGATTAGCCAAATATGTAAGCCTGCCAATGACCGCCAAACGCCCACAGCAAACCGTGATTGCGCGTATTTAATCGCATTGTCGATGGCGTTTTGTAGGGCTTGCTGAAGCCAAAATGGGTCTGCTTTCAGGGTGGCGTTGGTAGCAACAAAAGTTTGGTAATGTAAATTTTTCTGTAAAATCCATGCCTGTTGTGCGCTAAGACAAACCTGCGTTAAATGACCGACATCCAAGGGCTCACGGTTAAGCCGCGACGTGGGTTGTTCCAACTTTGCTAATAATAACAGGCGTTCAATCAAATGTTGAAGCTTGTCTGACTGCTGCAAAATCGTCTGGCTAAATAGTATGCGATCAGCAGCAGGCAGGTCATCGCCCAATAGCTCACCACTGGCGCGAATCGCCGTTAAGGGGCTTTTGAGTTCGTGGGTCAGCGTATGGACGTATTCGGTGACATAGGCTTTGTTCTCAATGCGATGTTTCATATCGCCAATCGCAGTGGTTAAGTCATTAAGTTCTTTACCCAAATAAAAATGTGGTGGCGGTGTGCGGGCAAGTTCGGCGGTATAATGCGACACTTGCGCGACACTATGGCGCAACCACGCCGCAACCAACGCCGCAAGCACCATGCCAAATAGCGTCACCATCAAGATGGTTTGCAAAAGCTGCTGGCGGCTAACAGTCAGATAAGGCAGTAGCGTGCGGCTTGGCTTGCCAACGCTGACCACGCCAACCAATGTACCGTCGTGGGCGTAAATAGGCGCGGCAACGTACATAATAGAGGTTTGTTCGTCTTTGAGGTCGCTGCGTGTGGCGCGCGCGCCATATTTGCCGCGTAAAGTCAAATACACGTCATTCCAACGGCTATAATCCTGTCCAATCGCTTGTCCAGTACTGTCGTATAGCACGATGCCATCAGCGTCAGTGACATAGACCAACAGCTGGCTGGCGGTCTTTTGGTCAAACCACAGCGGCGTTTCCTCATTGATGGAAGGAGCGACAGCCAAAGGCTTGGCAAGCGCAGGGGCGAAACGCGCCTGCACGGTGGCAGCGGTGAAATCCTCCTCCGTATAGGGTGCTAGCATTTGCGCCAATAGTTTTGCGCTATCGACCAACATATCCTCAACCACGCGCTGGGCTGATGGACGAATGGTTTTTTGCAGTTGGTATAACGTCAGCCCGCTAGCCATGGCAATCACCAATACCACCGCAAACCAAATTCGAAAAAACACACTAAACGCCACGCGCTTACCAAATAGGGCATCTAACAAGGCATGAAAACTGGGACGAGGGCGGTACGGTCTTTGGTTGGTAGGGTTGGCAGGGTTTGAAACGGTGTTGGGCGCAATCGGTGACATAAATGGATCTAATCCGCCGCTTGCAGGCTATAACCCAAACCTCGATGGGTGCTAATCACAGTGACATCTGGTCGTATGCTGGCTAATTTTTGTCGCAAACTTTTGACATGGCTGTCAATCGTACGCGCCAAGCGGTGTTCGGGGTGGGGGCTGATGTGTACCAAAATCTGCTCACGCGACAAAATCTGCTCGGGATAAGCCAACAACGCCAACATAATCGCAAGCTCGGTTTTGCTCAACGTCAATGGCACGTCATCCCATATCAAACGCACCTGCGCATCATAATAGCGCCACTGGCCGCTTGCCAACGTTTTGACAAAATCGTGCGTCAAATGGATCGGCGGTGTGGACGCGCTCGATACAAGTGAGGGTGTAGGGTGGTTGGCGTGGCTGTCGGTGTGGCTCATCTGCTGTCTGCGCCAAATCGCCTTAAGCCGCGCAATGACTTCACGCGGACTAAACGGCTTGGTGATGTAATCATCCGCACCAACTTCCAACCCGACAATTTTATCCACTTCCTCGTCGCGCGCGGTCAAAAACACAATCGGCACTTGCCGCAGCGTCGCTGACACGGATGTGCCAAAACGTATCTGCTGACACAGCGCGAAGCCGTCACCATCGGGCAAACCGATATCCAGCACCAAAGCAGCAAGGGGCGGGCAATCCGATTGTTGGACAAAATCCAACGCCTGTCCAATACTGCCACACCAATGCACCTGCCAGCCCTCGCGCGTAAAAGCATAGCGCAGCGTACTGGCAATCGCCGCGTCATCTTCCACCAGCAAAATTACTACATTGGATTCGCTATTCATCGTTGATATACTCTTGATGGATTGGTAAATTTGTTAAAACTTTCAAAAACCATGAAATCATGGTTATGTCAATAGAAAATCAGAGCTATAGTGACGCGCTTTGTGAATAAGTGCAAGTGGTTTTTTGGCTTGCCAGCCCCCAATAAGCGTTTTAAAATAATGGGTTTAAGTATGGGGGTGCTATGGCTGAAGCATTATCAAGCGCGTTTGGTTTGGCAGACGCTCAGCGACTTGTTGGCGATCAACCGATTCGCGTGATTGTCGGTATGTCAGGCGGTGTGGATTCGTCGGTTAGTGCGTTGTTGCTCAAACAAGCAGGCTTTGCTGTTGAAGGCTTGTTTATGAAAAACTGGGAAGAAGACGACGGCACCGAATACTGCACGGCACTGACTGACCTTGCCGACGCACAAGCGGTTGCCGACCGTATCGGTATTAAATTGCACACCGCGAATTTTGCCGCCGAGTATTGGGACAAGGTGTTTGAGCACTTTTTGGCAGAGTATGGCGCAGGGCGCACGCCAAATCCTGATATTTTGTGCAATAAAGAAATCAAATTTCGTGCATTTTTGGACTATGCCATGACACTTGGTGCAGATTATATCGCGACGGGGCATTACGCACGGCGCAGCTTTGTTAATGCTGATGGCAAGGCAAATTTGTTGCGCGGACTGGATGACAACAAAGACCAAAGTTACTTTTTGCACGCTGTGGGCGGTGATAAACTGGCAAAAACGTTGTTTCCTGTCGGTGAGTTGCCCAAGCCGCAAGTGCGCGCGATTGCCGAGCAATATCAGCTAGCAACGGCGCACAAAAAGGATTCGACAGGGATTTGCTTTATTGGTGAGCGGCGGTTTAAAGACTTTTTGCAGCAGTATTTGCCTGCCAAACCAGGCGATATTTATACCGATGATGGCACACGCATTGGGCGGCACGATGGCTTGATGTACTACACATTGGGGCAACGCGGCGGTATTGGTATTGGTGGGGTCAAAGACCGTGATGAAGCAGCGTGGTTTGTGCTAGAAAAAGACTTAGCCAACAACCGCTTGATCGTCGGGCAAGGGCATGACCATCCGCGCTTACAAAGTAAATCATTGGTTGCCTACCAAGTCGATTGGGTGGTTGCACCGCCGCCGCAAGTCTTTGACACAGATGGCTTGCGTTGTACCGCCAAAACGCGCTACCGCCAGCCTGACCAAGCCTGCACGCTATACGCCGATAATGCTGATGCAAGTCGCGTTCGGGTGGTGTTTGATGCGCCGCAGCGTGCGGTCACACCAGGTCAATCTTGCGTATTGTACGATGGCGCGGTGTGCTTAGGCGGTGGGGTGATTGAGTCAATTTACCCATAAAGGACGGTAAGTCAAGTATAAACAGGGATTAAGGCGCGACTTAAATCCCTGTTTTACCCAAACACTGATGATCAAATATGCACGTTGCGTTTGGTGTACTGCGCGCCCAATTCAACGGGATTGACACAAATTTGTAGTGGCTGTTGCGGGTCATTGTTGGGCAAATGCGTGGCAAAAAACTGCGCAATGGTGTCGGCAACGACTTGACATAAATGCGCGATAGTAGCCGCATCACGCCCTGCCATCAAGTATAATTGCACCATGATAAAATGTTCAGCCGTGCAACCGTCGCCCACCAAACTGTGCTTGCTTTGGTACAAGCGCGATTTTAAATCATTGAGGGCTTTAACTTGTCCCGTAGCAAATAGGGCTTGGTGAATTTGCTGCATTAAACGCTCAGGATCGGGAATAGATAAGTTTTGGCTGGTTTCGATAATTAAATGTGGCATGGCGTGTCCTGTTTTTATGCCTGTTTTTATGCCTATTTTTATGACAGTTGTTTGAAAATCTGTCAGCGCAATGGTGAAGGCTCGCTATATTGTAACCAATTTTACCTATAATTTTTCAACTATCATTCAACCGTAAAGTGCAAAGCGGTGCCAACCGATTTGTGAGTTAAATTCAGCAATTAAAAGTCAATAAAAAATTATTCTAAGGATAAAAAATGCGTTGGGTATTTTTAGCAATTACCGTGCTGCTGCTTGAGGGTTTGACGTATGGCGCGGCGCGTGGTGTGCAATGGGGATTTGCGCCATGGCTGACGGCAAAAACCAGTCGCTATGTGTTGTGGGCACTATTTGCGTTTAGTAATGGCTTGCTATTGGCAGTGGTGGTTAAGTTTTCGGGTATGGGGCTTAAACTGTTGATGAGCTGGCTGACCGTGCTGTGGCTGTTTATTTTAGCCACGCTGGCGACGTGGTTGGTGCATCTACTGGTCAGTAAGCTGCTGTTGGCAAGCATGGGCGCAAGCACGGCGAGTGGGTATACCCTATGGGGCGTGCGTGGGCTACTGGCAGTGATGTTTGTCGGTTTGGTTGGGCTTGGGGTGTATAACGCGTATATGCCTGTGGTGCGCCGTTTAACCATTCAAACCAATCAGCCACTGGCAAAACCGTTACGCATTGGTTTGGTCTCAGATTTGCATTTGGGGCGGTTGATTGGACAATACCATCTAAAAAAACTACAAGCTATTGTCAAAGATGAGCATATCGAACTGCTATTGATGGCAGGCGATATCATGGACGACAACACCGATGAATACAACGCGCGCAACATGCAGCCAACGCTCAGCGCGCTTGTCCATGCTGTGCCACTTGGGGTATATGCCAGTTTAGGTAATCATGATATGTACGGGCATGAAGCGCAAATTCGCCGTGCCATCGAGGATGCTGGCATTCACCTACTGACCGATAGCCGCGCGTTGGTCGATCAACGGCTGTGGCTGGTTGGGCGGCTAGATGACCACGCCAAATACCGTAAACCCACCGCTGATCTGCTACCGCCTAACAATCAGCTGCCCATCGTACTGCTTGATCATGAGCCTAGCCAAATCGCGCAAAATGTCGCGTTACCGATTGACGTGCAGCTATCGGGACACACCCACAACGGGCAGATTTTTCCTGCCAATTTTATTGTAAAGGCGATGTATCGGCTGGCTTATGGGCATGAACGCATCCATAACACTGATGTCATCGTCAGCTCAGGCTATGGGCTGTGGGGCGTACCGTTTCGCTTAGGCTCGCAGTCTGAAGTGTGGGTGATTGATCTGGTTGGCAGCAACCAATCAGCGAATATTAGCAGATAATCTGCTCGGTTTTCATCCGCGCGGTGTCAAGCATGGTCAGTAAGTTTTGGCGCATATCATCAACGCTCATCTCGACATCGTGCTCAAGCGTATACATCAAGCTGCTTAGCACCATGTGCGCATAGCAATGCCCTTGGTAGTCCAAATCACCTGCCTTGCCATGGTACTCAGCATACGCAATGTAATTGCGCCGAATCAGCGCGTACATGTCGTCGTATAGATGGATCGTTGGCGTTTTGATTTGCCACAATGCCAAGATTCGCGATTTTTGGCTATAAATAAATTGCCAAAACCGCGCCAACCAGTTGGCAAGGTTTTCTTGCGATGACAACGTGCAACGCTCTGCCAAAAACTGCTCATACACCGTGCGAAATCCTGCCACCATCGCCTCGGCAAGCGCGTCTTTATTGGCATAATGCCGATAAAACGTTGAGCGATTGATTTGCGCATCCTCTAGGATATCTTGCACCGTAATCGCGCGATAAGGCTTTTTGGCAAGCAGTGTTAAAAATGCTTGCTCAATGTGCTGCTGGGTTTTGATGACGCGCAAGTCATTTTCATTCATCGTATGAGTACCTATAGGCAAGTGTGGCGCGGCAAGCATCGCTTTGCGGCGGCAAAATTTACCAAAAGTGAATAACTTATGCAATAGGGTGGGGGCTTTTGTGGTGTTATGCAACAGCGGCGGCAGATTTTATCAGAGCCAATTGATACCAAAATCTATAACGCAAGGCGTGAATAAACACAAGTTTTATTTAGGTTTTGGTAAAAATAGTTACAAAATAAAGTTGTCACGTAAGCTTGATAAACAGGCGTATAATGGCGCAAACATCGGACGTTGGCAGCTTTATGACCCACCCAAAAACCCCTTCCTTAGCTACATCTAGCAATTTATCCACCACAGCCAATACCCATGGTCATACATCACAATTTGCCTTGACCTTTGGCGCGATTGGCGTGGTATATGGTGATATTGGTACCAGTGTGCTGTACTCGGTCAAAGAAGTATTTTCCCATGGCGGTTTGGCGTGGACAACGGCGAATGTGTATGGCGTTTTTTCGCTGTTTATTTGGACGTTGATGATTATTGTCAGTCTAAAATATGTCACTTTGGTGCTACGCGCCGATAATCACGGTGAGGGCGGGCTGGTGGCGATGTTGGCACTGGCGATGAGTGCGATTCGTCAGCAGGCACAGTCGGCAAGCATGACCAAGCTATACGGTGTGATTATGCTGTTGGGGATTTTTGGCACGTGTTTGTTTTATGGTGACGGGGTGATTACGCCTGCCATCTCGGTGCTGTCGGCGGTCGAGGGGTTGGCGGTGGTATCACCGCATCTTGCGCCATGGGTCATGCCTTTGACGTTGGTGATTTTGTTCGCGCTGTTTTTTGTTCAACGTTTTGGCACGCAAGGCATCGGGCGGTTTTTTGCGCCGATCATGGTGCTGTGGTTTGCTGCTATTGCAGGCATTGGCGTGTATCACATTGCACAAAATCCTGCAATTATCGCAGCTATCAACCCGCTGTATGCGCTTATGCTGATGACGCACGCGCCGTGGACGGTGTTTTTGATGCTCGGTGCGGTGGTGCTGTGTGTGACGGGTGGTGAGGCGTTGTATGCCGATATGGGGCATTTTGGCAAGCGTCCGATTCGGCTAGCGTGGTTTGGGCTTGTGCTGCCTGCGCTGGTGCTCAATTATTTGGGGCAAGGCGCGTTTTTGTTGGCAAACCCGACGGCGCGCGACAATCCGTTTTTTTTGATGATTCCTGAAACGCTGCGCGTGGGCATGGTGGTGCTGGCAACGCTTGCCACAGTGATTGCTTCGCAAGCGTTGATTTCTGGCGCGTTTAGTATCACCAAACAGGTGGTGCAGTTGGGTTTATTGCCGCGCTTGCGGATCGTTTATACCAATGCCAAATCGGCAGGACAAATTTATGTGCCTGCGGTGAATTGGGGATTGTTTGTGGCGATTGTGCTGGCGGTGGCGTTGTTTAAAACCTCAAGTGCGTTGGCAGCAGCGTATGGCATCGCGGTGTGTACCGATATGCTGATTACGACGATTTTGACGTTTTTTGTCATTCGCTATGCGTGGCGTTATCCATGGGCGTTGTGTGTCGCGGCGACGGCGTTTTTTGTCTGTATCGATGGGCTATTTTGGGCATCAAATTTGCTTAAATTGCCCAAGGGCGGTTGGTTTCCGCTGCTGCTGGGTGCAGGCATGTTTGTGCTTATGACCACTTGGCGCGATGGGCGTGCGTTGCTTAGCCAAACCCAACAACGCACCAGTGTTGATTTGCGCGAATACTTGGCGCAGCTTTATGGAGGGATTAAGGCAGCGCGTTTACAAAACGCCGTGCAGCAGCTGGATGCACGCATCAACAAGCTGGCGTTGATGCCTGCGTTTGCTGATAGCCCATTGAGCCGTGATTTGGATCGCCAATACCAACATTTACAAGAACAACACGCGCGCTATCACAAATACCAACCGATTGCTGATATCAATATTGTTGAGGGCGTGGCGGTATTTTTGGTGGCAACGCCCGATATCGTCCCGTTGGCACTCACACAAAATCTTAAGCACAACAAGGTCTTGCACCATTTTCAAGTGTTTGTGTGTGTCAAAACCCATGACGTGCCGTGGATTGGGCTTGCAAAGCGCAGCGAGGAGGTGTACTTGGGCAATAATTGTTGGCAGGTGCTGCTCAATTACGGATTTAAAAATGACATCGATGTGCCTGCCGCGCTACGCCACGTGACAGCGTTTAATTTTAACCTTACCGAACAGCCTGTGAGCTATTTTTTGTCGCAGATTGTGGTCAAAAACCCTGCGCCAAAAAAACAAGTCTCGTCACAAACTGGCGCAGCGCACCCACTTGCCCACATGGCACGTTGGCGCAAAAAACTGTTTGGGCATATGCAGCGTAACGCTGGCAATGCGGTAGAGTATTTTAAACTGCCCAGCAACCAAGTGGTTGAGCTTGGCGTCAAAGTCGATATTTAAGCGTCACTGTCGCTGCTGTCAAAGGCTTGATTGAGCGCGCGTTCAACGGCGTCAATGCGCGTTTGGCAGACTTTGTAGGCGGCGATGGACTGCTCAACAATCGCCATGAGCTCATCAATATTCGGTTGTTGGCTAGATTGTAGCTGTTGGGCATTGGCTTTAAGCAGTTGGTAGGCGGATTGAAAGTCGGTTGGGGTGGTAGTGGTGTTCATAGGATTATTTATCTAAATTTATCTAAAGTTAAAAACTAACAAGTCAAAAAAATCGAACCTGTCATTTAGTCGTTAAGGGTCACGGCATTGACCGTGACCGCCAGTTGCCCATCTTGTAATTGTAGGGTCAAGTGGGTATTTGGCGCGGTTTGTTTGGCACGGGTCATGACATGCCCGTCATCGGTACGCACAATGGCATAACCTTTTGCCAACACGCTGGCAGGGTGCTGGAGCAAAATCACCTCGCGCAACTGCTCGCTGTGCTGCTTGGCAAGGGCAAGCTGCTGATACGCGGCTTGTTTGAGCGTGTTGAAGGCAAAATCAAGCTGCTGATGGCTGTGCTGTAGTTGCTGAAGGGCGGCGTGTTGGCTGGTCATCAACTGGCGTTGGCAGTCAGTTTTTGCCAGTTGCAGCTGCTGTGTGGCGGCGTGCTGAATTTGGACAAATGCCTGTTTTGCCGCTTGGGTGGTGGCGTACAGGTGTTGGGTAATGCCTGCGATGACCTTGGATGGGGTATCAAATCGCGTATGTGCCACCTCATCAAGCAATACGCGGTCACGCTCATGCCCAATGCCAACCCACACAGGCATCGGCTGTTCGGCGACCAACGCGGCAAGTTCATAATCATTTAAATATGCCAAATCACCAACCGCACCACCACCGCGAATGATGACTAACAAATCAGGTGTAATACCTCGCGCTTGCAGTGCCTTACGCCCCGTGATGATGGCTTGGCGAATCTCACTGGGCGCGTGGTTACCCTGAAACGTGGCATGGGCATAGCTAAATTCACACGCACCTGCCGCCATCAGACGGTCGGCATCGGCGCGAAAATCGCCCAAGCCTGCGGCGTTCTCGGGTGCGATGACCAACACGTGCGTGATGTCAAACGGTGTAGGCAAACTGGCATTGAGCGTCAATAAGCCCTCATTTTGTAAGCGACTGAGCATAGCTTGGTATTGCTGCGCCAAATCGCCTAACGTATAAGTCGGGTCAATGTCCAGAATCGTGACGGCAAACCCATATTGCGGATGAAAACTTGCCGATACTTTAAACAGTACGTTCAAACCTTGTGCAAGGCTGCGTCCCGTTTGGCGTTCAAACTTACCAAGTAGACGCTGCGCCTGCCCACGCCACAAATTGCCGCGACAACTGGCGGTGATTTTCCCGTCCGCGTCCTTGTCCGCCAGCTCAAAATAATGATGTCCGCCTTTGCTGCTGTGGCTGCGAATCTCTGCCTTGACCCACACGCTGTGGGCAAAGGTTTCATCAATCACCAATTGCACGGCGGCAAGATAATCCGCCAATGACAGCGTGGTGTCTTGCATGGCGGCATGCAGCTCGGCTTCGGCTTGGGCGTGCGCAAGCTCTGCGCTAAGCTGCGCCATCTCGCTGCTGCTCAAGGTAGCCTCGCTGGTGGATTGGCTGGTGGCAAGGTCATTAATTTGGTGCAATATGTGTTGATTGACAGGCATTGTTGTTGGGGTTTTTGCTGTGATTTTATGCTGGATGTTGGGTTGATGGTCTCAGCCGATTGTACCATTTTAGCGTGATGATGGGTAAAAATTTTGCCTTTAACTTTCAAAATCCGCTAAAATGATGAATTTTATCAGTTTTAAAAAATAAGGACGAGGTGACAATGCGATTTATTGATGAAGCAATCGTAACAGTCAAAGCAGGTGACGGTGGCAACGGCATTGTCAGCTTTCGACGAGAAAAATATGTACCCAAAGGTGGCCCTGACGGTGGTGACGGCGGCAAGGGCGGTGATGTCTATGTCATTGCCGATGACAACACCAACACGTTGGTTGATTATCGTTTTACGCGGCGTTTTGAGGCCAAACGCGGTGAAAACGGCGGCAGCAAAAACTGCTCAGGGCGCGGCGCGGATGATATTTATCTGACCGTGCCGATTGGTACAACGGTGGTCGATGTTGAAACCGACAGCGTCATTGGCGATTTGACCGCAAAAGGTCAAACCTTATTGGTCGCCAAAGGCGGTGATGGCGGATTGGGCAACACACATTTTAAATCCTCAACCAACCAAGCACCGCGCCGTGCTACCTCAGGCTTTGCAGGTGAGCTAAAACAGCTTAAACTTGAGCTTAAAGTAGTTGCCGATGTTGGCTTGATTGGTTTACCCAATGCAGGCAAATCGACGTTTATTCGGCAGGTATCGGCAGCGCGCCCTAAGGTCGCCAACTACCCATTTACCACATTGGTGCCAAACTTGGGTGTGGTGGATGTCGGGCGGCATCGCTCGTTTGTCATGGCGGATATTCCTGGGTTAATTGCGGGTGCGTCGCAGGGCGCAGGGTTGGGTATTCGGTTTTTAAAACACGTCGCGCGTACACGGCGGCTGTTGCATCTGGTCGATGTACAGCCGATTGACGGCAGTGACCCGATCTCTAATGCGCGCGTGATTTTGCATGAATTGGCGGCGTTTTCGCCTGAATTGGCGGATTTGCCCCAGATTTTGATTTTAAATAAAATCGATCAAATTCCTGAAGAGGCGCGTGAGGCGATGCGCGCGCGTATCGTTGAGGGCTTGGACTGGCAAGGGGAGGTGTTTATGACCTCGACTTTGACAGGCGAAGGGGTAGATGCGGTGGTATGGCATTTGATGAACGCCATCGAGGCAGAGCGTGAGCGCGAGCAAGAAGATCCCGAATACGCCGCGGCTCAGCGTGAGCGTTTCTTACGCCTAGAAGCTGAAGTACGTCAAAATAGCGAGGCGCAAAAACAAGCCTATCGTGCGCAGCGCAAGGCACAACGTGAGGGCGTACAAGCCGACGACTTAGGCGATGATGATTTTGACGATGATGACGGTGTCGAGGTGGTTTACGCACCGTATTAGGTTGTAAAATTTATTCAAAAAAAGCCGCTGACCACACACAAGCTGGCGGCTTTCATTTTTAATTATTTTTAAAATAAGGCATCATGCCAAGCTATTTAACAAATCAACCAACTGCTGACGCGCTTTGACAAATCCTTCAATGCCTGCAGGCAATAGCTCATGCGTGATCGCGTCATGGGTCAATTGTGTGTCAAAATCTGCCTGTGCAAGTGTGGTTTTGGTGATGGGCTCATGCGTCATGTCGGGTGACAATTGACGCACCACAGGCGTCTGCATACTGGCTAGCGCGTCAAGCAATTCGGGCGAAATCGTTAGCAAGTCACAACCTGCTAATGCCAAAATTTGCTCGACGCTACGAAAGCTTGCGCCCATAATTTGGGTCGGGTAGCCGTGTTGTTTGAAATAATGATAAATCCGTTTGACCGACTGCACGCCTTTGTCCTGCGCGATGGCGATATGCTCAGCGTGTTCGGCGCGTTTTTGCCAGTCCAAAATCCGTCCAACAAACGGTGATATCAACGTCACGTCTGCATCGGCACATGCCTGTGCCTGCGCCAAACCAAAAATCAGTGTTACGTTACAAGCAATATTTTGCTGCTCAAGCTGACGTGCGGCTTGAATGCCTTGCCATGTACCAGCAATTTTAATCAAAATCCGCGACGTATCTACACCTGCTTTGGCGTATGCGTCAATAAATTGCAACGCTTGGCGTACAGTCGCGTCGGTATCGTACGACAGACTGGCATCGACTTCGGTTGAAACGCGCCCCTCAATCAATGCCAAAATCTGCTTGCCCAAATCCACAGTCAAGTCATTGATTACCGCATCCACATCACCACTGTGGCGGGCAAGCGCGGCGCGTAGTTGGGGCTGCATATCAGCGTGCGACAAAGCTTTGGTAATCAGACTTGGGTTGGTGGTAGCGTCCACAGGCTTGAGCCGTGCAATCGCTTGCAAATCGCCCGTATCGGCGACAACGGTGGTCATTTGTTTAAGTTGTTCTAAGCTGTTCATGGTGTTATCCACGTTGTTGTTGGTATTTTATTAAAAGTAGCATGTTTATGCGCTTAACGCAAGATACGGCGATTTGATAGTTTGCTCAGCGGCTTTGGATGGCTAAAAATAGCCTAAGCAATTATTTTTCCAAAACAGCGTTATCCAAAAAAACGCCAAAAAATTTAGACGACGACGCTACTTTGCGCCAGTTTTTTAGCTGCGCAAGCTTAGGGATGGGTTTGGCAGGCAAGGCGGTTTTGAGCTGACGCGGACGCAAATTTGATACGGGCGCGATAAGCTGCATATGTGGGTAGGGCGTAGCGATACCTGCATCATCAAATGCGCGTTTGATTTTTTCACGCAGCTGTTCTTTGAGCACAGGCAAACGCGCCACTTGCGGCGGTGCAACCCAAAACCGTACGATAAAATACACACCAAAATCGCCGATATGATCGACCGTGACCAGTGGTGCAGGGCGTGGGCTCAGCGCTTCCTCCTGCGTGAGTACCGCCATCATCACCTCGCGCGCCGTCTCGATATCCTGCTCAAGCGCAATACGCACCTCAATGTCAAAGCGAATCAGATTTTTGGAGGTCAGATTAATCACCACCGATGAGGCAACCGACGAATTTGGCACAATCACGGTGATATTATCGCGCGTCAAAATCTTGGTGGTACGCAAGGCAATTTCAACGACTTTGCCTTCGTTGTCATTGATTTTGACCCAGTCACCCACTTGAAACGACTGCTCAATTAAAATATTAATGCCCGAAATAAAATTTGCCAATGTCGATTGGGCTGCAAAACCTACCGCAATGCCTGCAATCCCCAGACCTGCAACCACCGACACAATGTCAAAACCAAACTGTGCCATGACGCTTGCTAGCCAGAGCACGATAATCAGCACCGACAGCAGGTTATGCAAAAGTTGCTTAATCGAGGCATTGAGGCCATAATCTTTGAGCATTTGTTGCATGATATAGCCAAGGTTATACCACAACAAATAAAACAGCACCGACCAAACCCCTGCCTTGACACTGGCTTTGATGGTATCGGGCTCTACGCTAAGCTGGCTCATCACCGCAAGCACGCTTGAGAACAGCCACAGCAGCCGCGCAAACAGCCGCCATGATGAAAAATAACGGCTTTTTTTGCCCGTCCAACGGTTGTGCTTGATGGCATACACGGTCAGCCAGTACAGCAGCCCCAATACGCCAAGCAAAATCGCGACTTTAATCGTCGTTGCAGCAATGCGTTTGGCTTGCCATGTCCAGTTGAGTGCCTCGTCCTCCAGCGATCCGCCCAACGCCAAATAAAAATCATAATACAAATCGCGAAAAATTTGGCGAAAAAACTGGCGTGCCGACATACCCCGACCTTTAAATAGCGCGTTGGTTGCGTGTCAGCTTAGCGTAACATGGGATTGACGTTGGGTAAAGCAGCGTTTTTTGTCTCAGCTGCACGCGCGGCAGCTGTGTCTGTACCCTCATCGTCAGACAATGCCAAACATTGTTTGACGATATCACGCAATGCCGTGCGCATACCCTCAATGATAGTGGGGTGATAAAACGGCATGGTCAAAAGCTCACTAGCACTAAGCCTTTGCATGATGGCAAGCGCAAGAATATGCGCCAAATACTCGCCATCGGGGGCGACCATGCTCGCGCCAAGCAATTTGCCATCGCTGCGATGGGCATAGATGTGGAGTGCGCCTTGGTTGACACCCATGACGCGGCTGCGCCCTTGGTTGGCAAAGCTGACCTTACCTGTCACAAAATCCGTGTCGCTGTCTTTGAGCTGTGCATATGTTTGCCCAACTTGGGCAATATTGGGCAAGCAAAACACCACCGACAACGGCACGGGCAAATCACGGATATAGTCAGCGGTGATGGGGCAGTCTTTGGCAAGCATACCTGCTTGTGTGCCCTCGATGTTGGCGATGTGCAGTAGCAGAAAATGTCCACTGGCATCCCCTGCGACAAACACGCGACGTTTGCCAATTTGTCCTGTGGCAGGGTCTAGGTCTTTAGGATAGCCTTTGTCATCCAAGGCGATATCAAGCTTGTCGATCCCCAATTTTTCTAACTCGGCATGCCGTCCAACCGCCGCTAGCAGATACTCTGCCTCAAACGTCTGTGCGTTGCCATCACAATCGGTGTAATACACGCACACGCCATTGTCAGTTTGGGTCAGCGTGTCAATCGTTACATTTAATGCCATATCCACCGTAGTGGCTAGGCTATCAATCGCTGCTGCATTGATGTCATCATCAGATAAGCTGCCAAGCGTGGCATCACGGTTGAACAGCCGCACGCGCACACCAAGCAGACTAAACGCCTGTGCTAGCTCAAGCCCAATTGCGCCTGCGCCAACCACTGCCAGCGACTTGGGCAAATCGGGCAAGTCAAACACCGTATCTGAGGTCAAAAGCCGATCGCCGAGTATGTCCGCCCAACCATCGGGTACTGATGGCATTGAACCTGTGGCGATGATCAACGTATCTGCCGCAATGATGTCATCATTGACTGCCAATAAGGTCTGATCGTCAGCATTTTTGCCAACAATGCGTGCGGTGCCGCTGATTTTTTGGTCATCGTCCCAGCCATCAACTGTGGCTTGTACATAGCTGGCTAGGCGTGCGCGTTCGCGTTGAACACGCTGCATGACGGCTTTGCCATCAATTTGCACCTGCGTGATTACGCCAAATTCATCTGCTGTGTGGGCTAAGTGCGCGCGTTCTGCCGCAGCCAGTAGCAGCTTACTGGGCATACAGCCAGCATCCACACAGGTTGTCGTCCAGCTGCCTGCATTGATGATCACCACATTTTTGCCACATTTTTTGACTTGGTGAAACGCGCTTTGTCCTGCTGTGCCTGCGCCGATCACAGCGACATCAACCGTATGTGTGGGGGTGGGTTGCATCGTGTTTTCCTATGTTTGATTGGGTCAAATAAAAAAGACTGCATGGCACAGTCTTTTTTGGCATTAGCGTTTGTCGTTGGCGTTGGGTCGATTAAATTTGATCCCATCGCCGCAGGCTTTCATGCGCAGGCTGATGGTTTGAAAGGTTTTGTTTTGGCGGACATCTTTGCCGCTTTGTACCCATTCGTCCAGCTCGTTTTTTTGTGCTTGCGTGATTTTGGCTTGCTCATCAAGCACGCAGGTGCAAAATCGTTTGGCAGACTTGTTGTCGGTGATGTTGCGCTCAGTCATTTGGCTAGCGCAGGCATTGACTTGTTGAGCGTTGGCAGCGTGCGCGCTCGTAGTCGCCAACACCACAGCAGGTAACGCAGCGACACTCAGCGCAGTACATAGTTTAAATGACGATATTTTCATAGGATTCCTCAAGTAACTCGGCGCGCTGTTGGTCGATTGGTTGGATAAAGCCACAACGATCTGCCTGCAGCGCACGCACATGGCGTTAGCCTACCCGATAGCGTGTGGGATCGTCTATTTCAGCTTGTAAAAAACCTTGCTGGCGCAGCACACAACTGTCGCACACACCGCACGCCCGTCCTGCATCATCGGCCTGATAGCATGACACTGTTAGG
Source organism: Moraxella atlantae NBRC 14588 (assembly GCF_001591265.1). Classification (GTDB taxonomy): domain Bacteria; phylum Pseudomonadota; class Gammaproteobacteria; order Pseudomonadales; family Moraxellaceae; genus Faucicola; species Faucicola atlantae. The sequence continues at coordinate 129,602 of NZ_BCUL01000001.1, forward strand.
CTATAGTCCACACCAAGCGATGTGCCCAAGCGAATGATATCGGCTTTACTCAAATCCAACAAAGGCGTGGCAATGGTCAAGGTTTGCCCAAGTCGTCCTGCCTTGGTGGCAAGGTTTGCCATGTGGTTAAACGCGGCGATGTAATCAGGGCGGCAATCAGGATAGCCTGAATAATCCACCGCATTGACCCCAATGACAATCGTACGCGCTTGAGTGACTTCTGCCACCGCCAAGGCATACGCCAAAAAAATCGTATTGCGCGCAGGCACATACGTGCTGGGAATGGCATTGTCGTCATGCTGCTCGGCAAAGTCATGCGCATGCCCCGTTGGCACCTGCATGCTCGGGTCGGTCAGTGCCGAGCCGCCCAGCTGCGCTAAATCAATATTGATGATGCGATGCGCAACTTGTGCGTGCTTGGCAATGCGTTTAGCGGCGGCAAGCTCGCTGTTGTGGCGTTGCCCGTAGTCAAAACTGACCGCGGTGACGTTATCAAAACGCACCTTTGCCCAGTACAAACAGGTGACCGAATCAAGTCCGCCCGATAACAATACCACTGCATTGTTGGACGATACGCCAGATTCTGTAAAAGTGCTAGAGGTTTGTGATGGCATAATTTTTTTGTATAAAACCTAAGAAAAAATGCATTAAAAAATACCGCTATTATAAGCCATTTGGGCATGATTTTCTAAAATTTATTGGCTATAGCGGCTGTTTGCCCAAGCAATCAACAGCTAAATAGCCCAAATTTTGACCACCCCAACGCGTGTCCTAAACGCCTGCAATTATGCTTTAAATATGCCGTTTAGTCATAACAATGCGGTAATTTATCATAGCCAAATGGTGATGAACCTTGTTAAAATAGCGCGCTTGATTGCTACGCATTTGTGCTCAAGCATGAATGCCAAACGTGATGTAGATTAAGGGGTTGTTATGCCAAACGCAGTATTGTCGTTTCACAAATTTGTCCAATCTAACACGGCCAAATGGTCGACAATCGGTGTTGTGACCTTGGCTGCGGCGATTGGCTGTGCGCGCGCGCCCACCCAACAGGCGGACAACAGCAACGCGCAAACAAACACGGCAGCTGCCACAGGCGATATCAAATTGCTCAACGTATCATACGATGTGGCACGCGATTTTTATAAAGACTATAACCCCAAATTTGTCCAAGAATACGCCCAAACTCACAACGGCGCAAAAATCGACATTCAGCAGTCACACGGTGGTTCAAGCAAACAGGCGTTGGCAGTGGCCAATGGTTTGCAAGCCGATGTTGTCAGCATGAACCAAGGCTCAGATATCGAGCTACTGGTTAAAAAAGGCTTGGTTGCCGATGATTGGCAGCAGCAATTTCCCAACCACGCCGTACCATATACCAGTGCGGTGGTGTTTTTGGTGCGTCAAGGCAATCCCAAACACATTCAAGATTGGACAGATTTGACCAAATCAGGCGTACAGATCGTCTTGGCAAATCCCAAAACCACAGGCAACGGCCGTTATGCGTTTTTGGGTGCGTATGGCTACGGTTTGCATCAATTTAACAACGACGATGCCAAAGCACAAAACTTTGTTAAGCAGCTATTAAAAAATGTACCTGTTTATGAAAACGGCGGACGCGCGGCTACCACCACATTCTTGCAACGTCAAATCGGTGATGTTTTGGTGACGTTTGAAAACGAAGCCAACCTTGCCAGCAAGCAATTTGGGCAGGGACAAGTTGAAATTGTATATCCAAGTTACACTGTAGCAGCAGAAAACCCCGTTGCCATCGTCAAAACCGTGACCGATAAAAAAGGCACGACTGAGGCGGCAAAAGCGTATTTGGATTATCTATGGAGTGAGCCTGCTCAGCAGTTGGCGGCAGATTTGTACTTGCGCCCAAGCGATGCCAATGTGTTGGCAAAAAATGCCGACAAATTGCCCACGCTCAACACCTTTAGCCCAAACGCTGTATTTGGCAGTTGGGATGACATCATGGGCAAATACTTTAAAGACGGCGGCGTGTTTGACCAGCTAGCCGACCCAAACAGCACCACAACACCTGCTGATACCAAAAAATAATTTGGCTTTAATTTTATATTTCATCAACAAAAGGTAAGTTCCACGTATGGCAAGTCCGCCTCACGCCCGCGATAACGCGCCGCCCACGACGGCTAAGCCGCGTGTGGATGCTAAGACGCTACTCAACAATAAAAAACGCCACATCATGCCGTTTTTTAATCTTAGTTTGGGCATCAGTGTGTTGGCGTTGTCGCTGCTGGTGCTGTTGCCGTTTGTTGCCATGGTGCTGACAGCGGCAGATGGCGGATTGGCAGGTTTTTGGCAGACCATCACCGAACCGCGTGTGCAAGCTGCGATTGGTCTAACGCTCAAGGTATCGTTACTGGCGACGCTGACCAATTTGGTATTCGGCACGTTGGTGGCATGGGTATTGGTGCGTTATAACTTTGTTGGCAAATCGCTGCTCAACGCCTTGGTGGATTTACCGTTTGCTTTGCCGACGGCGGTGATGGGCATTTCGTTAGCAACGCTATACGCACCCAATGGTTTACTTGGGCGTTGGTTTGCCCCGTTTGGAATCAAAATTGCGTTTACCCCGATTGGCATTTGGCTGGCATTGGTGGTGGTGAGTTTGCCGTTTGTTGTACGCGCGGTGCAGCCTGTGTTGGCAGAGTTGTCGGTAGAATATGAAGAAGCCGCTGCGGTGTTGGGCGCAAATCGTTTAACAACCGTGCGCCGTGTGGTACTGCCCGAGTTGTACCCAGCGCTGCTGATGGGGGCAGGCATGATGTTTGCCCGTGCCACAGGCGAGTATGGCTCGGTGATTTTTATTGCCGGTAATTTACCGATGAAGTCAGAGATTTTACCGCTGATTATCATTGGTAAATTAGAAAGCTTTGATGTCACGGGCGCGGCAGCGGTGGCGTTGTTTATGTTGTTGATTTCATTTGTGATTTTATTTACCATCAATGCCGCGCAATGGTGGCTAACGCGACGTGGCGGGGGCGTGTGATGATAGGCGGACAAGACTACCCGTATCAAAACGCGCCTGCAACCAAAGAACCTGCGTGGCTGCGCTGGCTGCTGATTGGCATTGCGGTGCTGTTTATGACGGTTATGCTGGTGATTCCACTGGCGGCGGTGTTTTATGAGGCACTTAAAGGCGGTTGGCAGCTGTACCTTGCTGCATTGACTGACAGCGAAGCCTTGGCGGCAATTCGTTTGACTTTATTGACTGCGGCGATTGTGGTGCCGATCAATACAGTGATCGGTATTGCATTGGCATGGCTTTTGACGCGGTTTGATTTTCGCGGTAAACAGTTTTTGACCACATTACTGGATTTGCCGTTTTCGGTATCGCCTGTGGTGGCAGGTTTGATGTTTGTGTCACTTTTGGGCGCGAACACATGGCTGGGTGGGTGGCTGGAGTACTTTGGTTTTCAGGTGATTTTTGCCATTCCAGGCATTGTACTAGCAACACTGTTTGTTACGTTTCCGTTTGTGGCGCGTGAGGTTATTCCGCTGATGCAGTCGCAAGGCGCGAGTGAAGAGCAGGCGGCTTTGACGCTTGGTGCGTCAGGTTGGCAGATGTTTTGGCGCGTGACTTTGCCAAACATCAAGTGGGCGCTGTTGTACGGTATTATTTTGACCAATGCGCGTGCGATGGGCGAGTTTGGCGCGGTCAGTGTGGTGTCGGGGCATATTCGCGGCGAAACCAATACCATGCCACTGTTGGTTGAAATCGCCTACAACGAATACAACATGGTGGCGGCATTTGCCTTGTCTAGCTTGCTTGCACTGTTGGCATTGGTTACGCTGAGTATTCAGCAAATTTTAACACGCTATCAAGCCAATAAGCAATCTAACGAGACAGTACAAAACGAGACGGTACAAGAGGATATCAATTTTCAGCCGTTGCCGACCGCGCCCAGTGAATACCCTAAGCACGCGCAAGACCCATCAAACAAGGATAACCCCACGCCATGAGCATTGAAATTCGTGATGTCAGCAAGCAGTTTGGGCAATTTACCGCCTTGCATCCGTTGAACTTGACCGTGCCGACGGGCAAACTGACCTCGTTGCTTGGTCCTTCAGGCTGTGGCAAAACCACGCTGCTACGTATCATTGCAGGGCTAGAGCTTGCCGATACGGGGCGGATTTTGTTTGATGGTGTAGATGTCACTGATGTGCCTGTGCAAAAGCGTCATATCGGTTTTATGTTTCAGCAATACGCGCTGTTTCGCCATATGACCGTACAGGACAACATCGCGTTTGGCTTAACGGTGATGCCAAAAAACCAGCGCCCAAGCAAAGCGGAGATTGACAAAAAAGTCAACCATCTGCTTGAGCTTGTGCAGCTACCACAGACCGCCAATAAATATCCGCATCAGCTCTCGGGCGGGCAGCGACAGCGGATTGCTTTGGCACGCGCATTGGCGGTTGAACCCAAGTTACTATTGCTTGATGAGCCGTTTGGCGCGCTAGATGCCAAAGTGCGTAAGTCGTTGCGCGGTTGGCTGCGTGCTATTCATCATGAGTTGGGCATTACCAGTATTTTGGTCACCCATGACCAAGACGAAGCGGCAGAATTGTCCGATGAAATCGTGGTGATGAATCACGGTGAGATCGTGCAAGTCGGCGATTATCAGCAGCTGATTCGTAACCCTGCCAATGCATTTGTTGCTGACTTTTTGCAAGAGGCACAAATCGAATACATGATTTAAGCCAGTAAATTTTAAACCAGTATTAAAAATGATTGTCAACAAAAAGCCGCTGATACGCCAAAAATATCAGCGGCTGTTACTTTACAAATTTTAACGATTATAAAAATCGTCATCAAATGGGTTAAAATTTGGATTAAAGTTGCCTTGGTTGCCAACGCGTTGATTTTCCAAATGGTTTAAGTCGCCATTACCATGTGGGGTATGGGGCACGCTGCGCTCACGGTGATCATAACCTGTTTGGTCATCAAAGCGTGAATAACTGCCTTGATAGCCTCGCTCGGCTGCAGGATATAACCGCGATCATTGTGGTGGCGGTCGTGGTAGCTGCGCTCATAGCCGTTGTCATAGGTGCCATCACCTTCAAAGCCTGTGCGCTCATGCAAAATGCGTTGATAAATCTCTTCACGGTGTACGGCAATGTCCTTGGGCGCATTAACACCCAAACGTACTTGATTGCCTTTGACACCCAATACGGTGACGCTGACTTCATCACCAATCATCAAGGTTTCGCCGACTCGGCGGGTCAAAATTAACATGCGTCACGCTCCTTATGTCGCCTTACTAGCAGACTTGCTGCTGCGGTGACTGACGCATTTGTTAATGCGCCTTATCATTATTTACCAAAAATTAGCCAACGTGGCACGGTTGCCATATGCCATACTGTTGCGATTGCCCATATCGCACAACATATAGTAAGGGTGTATCACGACCATCATTGGCTGTACTGACAAGCAGTATAAAACAATCCACCGCCAAAACCAACTGAGGTTGGCATTTGGCGGTGGCAATGGCACAGTTTTAAAGCGGTCTTAAAAAAGCTGCGCGCCTTTAGCCCTTTAATCGGGGCATCTTGCTAAATTACAAGGCGGATTATAAGCCTGCAACCTTGCTTTCACCATCATTACGGTCAAGCCCGAATGCGGTATGCAATGCCTTGACAGCTTTTTCAAGCTGCTGCTCTTGGATAACCACCGAGATTTTGATTTCGCTGGTTGAAATCATCTGAATATTGATGTTGTTTTCTGCCAACGTTTGGAACATTTGGCTTGCTACACCTGCGTGTGAGCGCATACCAACACCCACCAGTGATACTTTAACCACTTTGTTATCACCAACAATTTCTTTGCCACCGATTTCTGCCAAGTGCTCCTGCAAAATCTGCATGGCTTTGTCATAATCGCCACGATTGACGGTAAAGCTAAAGTCCGTTGAGCCATTGCTTGACAAGTTTTGCAAAATCATGTCAATTTCGATGTTGGCTTGGCTGACAGGGCTGATAATCGCTGAGGCGATCCCAGGGCGGTCGGCAACACCGCGCACAACGATTTTGGCTTCGTCACGGTTAAACGCAATCCCTGAGATAATCGGCTGTTCCATCGTGTCTCCCTCGTCGGTGGTGATCAGTGTGCCCACCGTTTGTCTGAATGTGTCATCAAAGCTGCCGTCCACGTCTTCGTCAAAACTTGACAGCACGCGCAGCGGTACTTGGTATTTACCTGCAAATTCTACCGCACGAATTTGTAAGACCTTTGAGCCAAGGCTTGCCATCTCTAGCATTTCTTCAAAGGTGATTTTTGCCAGTTTTTTGGCTTTTGGCGTGACGCGTGGATCGGTGGTATATACGCCATCGACATCAGTATAGATTTGGCATTCATCCGCCGACAACGCCGCCGCCAGTGCCACACCTGTGGTGTCTGAGCCGCCACGCCCTAGGGTATTGATGTCGCCGTGGTCATCAATACCCTGAAAACCTGCTACCACAACCACCATGTTTGCGTCCAGCGCGCTGCGGATTTGGCTATCATCGATGTGTTGAATACGCGCCTTGGTGTGGCTGCTATCGGTGCGAATCGCCACCTGTCCGCCTGTCATTGACTTGGCATTGACGCCCAAGTCTTTAAGTGCCATTGCCAACAGCGCAATCGATACTTGCTCGCCCGTTGAAACCATCTGGTCGTATTCGCGCGGGTCGGGCTTTGCGCTGACTTGTTTGGCAAGGTCAATCAAGCGGTTGGTTTCACCGCTCATCGCCGATACCACCACCACAATTTGGTGCCCGTGGTCGTGCCAACGTTTGACGCGCTGCGCAACGTTTTTGATGCGCTCCACGCTACCCATCGACGTGCCGCCGTATTTTTGCACGATTAACGCCATAGCTCCCCCAATCTTAAGACCTTGCTAAAAACCGTGTGCTAAACAGCACAAATATGCCAAAGAGCACAGAAAAGTGCACATTGTAGCACCGCACGCGCGCGGCTAAAAGCTATTTGGCGGTATTTTTGCAGCAAAGTGCATGCAAAAAAGTTAAGCCTGTGCCAACCGCCGTTTATCAGTCGGCTTAACGTGCAGGTTTGTGGCGCAATGCCCACGCGCGATGAATCGGGCGTTTGGCATCAAAATCAAAGCCAATCGTGCGGTGGGTCAGATCTTCAACGGCGTAGCGCGCGCTTAATGTATCATCGAGGGTAAATTTGCTAAAGTTATTGGAAAAATACACCACACCATCGGCACTAAGGCGGTTCATCGCACGGTTGATTAACGCTGCGTGGTCACGTTGTACATCAAACGTGCCTTTAAATTTTTTGGAGTTTGAAAACGTTGGCGGATCAATAAAAATCACGTCGTATTGTTCGCTGTGGTTTTTGAGCCAGTCAAACACATCGGCGGCGATAAACTGATATGCCGCGTTTTCGGCTAAACCGTTTAGGGCAAAATTTTTGCGCCCCCAATCCAAATAATTTTGCGATAAATCCACGCTGAGCACTTGCTTAGCACCGCCTAGTGCCGCGTGTACGCTTGCGCTTGCGGTATAGGCAAACAGGTTAAGCACACGTTTGCCGCGCGCGCTGTTGGCAATTAGTTGACGCATCGGGCGGTGGTCAAGGAACAACCCTGTGTCCAAATAATCGCTAAAATTGACCAAAAAATATGCCGTTTGTCCGCCACTGCTAGGCTCATTGACAACAAAAAACTTGCCTGTGTTGTTCTTTTTGTCGTACTGCTCATTGCCCGATTGGCGTGCGCGCGTTTTGATAAACGTCTGCTCACGGTTTACGCCCAATACCTCGCGAATGCCAACCAACGCCAAATTAAAGCGTTTTTTGGCAACCTCGGCATCAATGGACTTAGGCGCGGCGTATTCTTGCACGTGGACAAAATTACCGTACACATCAACAGCAACTTTAAAATCGGGCAAATCCGCGTCATAAATGCGTAAGTTGGTTACGTCTTGTTTGAGCGCGTTTTTTTTGAGATTGGCTAAATTTTTTTGTAAGCGGTTAACAAAGTCTTGCCCACCTTCTAGGGTAACCTCGTGCTTTTGGTAGCCTTCGATAATGCTGGGCGCAGGCTGGGTATTGAGCTGCCCTGAGCGAAAATACACAGTCAAAGCACCGTTGTGGCAACGCATGGTTTGCGGGTCAAGCAGCGGCAGGGTATCGGCGTGTTCTACCTTGCCTGCCAACACGCCCACCGTAACAGGGTGGGTATCTGCGGCAAAAATCTGCTGCAAACGCTTGCCAAAACCTTGATATAGCGGCTTGATCAGCGGCTCATCACCAAGGCGTTCGCCATACGGTGGGTTGGTGATGACAAGCGGCTGTTGCCAGTCAGTCGGGCGGCGGTCATTGCTTGCGGCGGCATCAAGCGCGCGCGGTAGGCTTGCTAATGCGCGCTGCTGCAAGGTGATTTGTGGCAACAACGCGCCAAGCCCTGCTGCCATCAAGTTTTTGTGGGTTGCCTTGATGGCTTGCGCATCAGCATCTAGTCCAACCACACAAAAACGTCCTGCTGCCAAGTCCTCGCGCACACGCGCCAAGCCATCGCCAAAACGCTGACTTGCAGCATTGACCAACTGCTGCCACAGTGCGCCATCATGTGCTTGCCATGCATAAAAACCAAACTGCCGCTCGGCTTTGTCCAGCCCAACGGCGTAATCGGCACGCATCAGCAATGCCTCAATCAGCAATGTACCCGAACCACACATCGGGTCAATCAGCGCATCATACGCTGTTTGGTGAAAATCGACAGCATACAGCAGCGCGGCGGCAAGGTTTTCTTTAAGCGGTGCATCGGTCATCGCCGCACGGTAGCCACGGCGGTGCAAACTGGTACCCGACAAATCCAACGCCAACTCGGCGGATTTTTCACCCACTTGCGCAACAATGGCAAAATCAGGCTGCTTATCGACATTTGGGCGGCTGCCAAAGCGCGCATTAAACTGGTCGGCAATCGCATCTTTGATGCGCAACATGGCAAACTGCTGATTGGCAGTAACGCGCTTATCCAATGACAAACGAATGGCAAAAGTTTGCTCAACGCCAAACCATGCAGACCAATCCACCGTGCTGGCAAACTGATACAACTGTTCGGCAATATCGCCTGCTTGCAGCGGCGTTTGCGCCAACGGCAACAGCACGCGTGAGGCAACGCGCGACCACAAACACACACGGTAAATATCGGCAAGGGTCAAATCGGCGTGTAGCCGTCCTGTGCGCTCAACCGTTGCAGCGATATCAAGGCTGGCAAGCTCACGCATCAAAGGCTGCTCAAGCCCATCGGCACATGTGATGATAATTTGCCAACGTTCGGTGGTGGAATGCGGCGGGTTAGAGGTGGCGGTATCGGTCATAACATTCGCTTAGCGGCTGCTGTTGGGAGGTTAAATTAATTAAATAACCAAAGCGTTAGATAAAAGATGGCGATTATAACATTTATCAAGCACTTGCGTAGATTAAATTGGCGCTTTAAACCGCGTGATGTTGGTGGTATGCAGTTATAGCGTTTTGATGCGCGATATTTTAAACACTTAAAAATGCGCACAAGCCTAAAAAATTCGCACAAGCCTAAATAGTGTGCTAGTATTCGACTTTATTAACATCAACATTAACATCAACGATTGCATAGTTTTTCAGCCAAGTGTAAATTTTCCAATCTTAAAACTGACAACATTTCATCAAACCATGAGCCAAGCCGACACCAACACCCAACAAACCGACCAACAAAATACCCAAGCATCGTCGCCACAAGATTTAGCCGAGCTGCGCCAACAGATTGACGCGGTTGATGCCCAAATTCAAACGTTGATTAATCACCGTGCGCGCCTTGCCATTGACGTGGCAAGCATCAAAAAACAAAGCGATGAATCGCCCGTTTTTTATCGCCCTGAGCGTGAGGCGCAGGTGCTAAGCAACGTCATGATACGCAACACTGGTCCTTTACCTGCCGATAAAATGGCGCGGCTATTTCGTGAAATCATGTCGGCATGCCTTGATTTAGAAGCGCCACAAAAAATCGCTTATCTAGGGCCTGCTGGCACGTTTACCCATGCTGCCGCGCTCAAGCATTTTGGTAAGGCTGCCACCACCATGCCATTGGCAACGATTAGCGATGTGTTTCGCGAGGTTGAATCGGGCGCGGCGATGTATGGCGTGGTGCCTGTTGAAAATTCATCTGAAGGCGTGGTCAATCACACATTAGACGGGTTTTTGACCTCAGAATTACACATCATCGGCGAGGTGGAGTTGCCGATTCATCACCAGTTTTTGGTGGCTGAGCACACCAAGGTGGCAGGGCTGTCTAAGATTTATGCCCATCAGCAAGCGTTGGCGCAATGTCGGCAGTGGCTTGATACGCATTATCCAAACGTTGAGCGTGTAGCATTGTCAAGCAATGGCGAGGCGGCAAGACGGCTTAAAAGTGAATGGCACTCTGCCGCGATTGCAGGCGATGTTGCCGCCAGTGAATACGGGCTGCACAAGTTGTATGAAAATATCGAGGACAACCCTGCCAACACCACACGGTTTTTGATCATCGGGCGTGAACGTGTCGCGCCATCGGGGCAGGATAAAACCTCGATTTTGGTGTCTGCCAAAGACCAGGCAGGCGCACTGATTCAGATTTTGCAGCCACTTGCCAAGCACGGTGTGTCGATGACCAGTATCGAGACGCGCCCTGAGCGTCCAAACAAGTGGGCGTATGTGTTTTTTATTGACATGCTAGGGCATATTGAGGATACGGCATTGCAAGCGGCGTTGGATGAAATTCGCCCCAATGTCAAAGATTTACGCGTGCTGGGTTCATACCCCAAAGCGGTGCTTTAACCAAAACTGCGTGGTAAATGTACCCAACCAAAACGCTTGATGAACAAGGCTAAACAATGCCAGCGACCACACACTTTAATGGGCAAATTGACAGACAAGATGGTCAAATTGGTGCGCAACATGTTTTGCGGTTTTGGTTTGACCCCACCACCAAGCCGCTGTGGTTTGCCAAAGATGCGGATTTTGATGCACGTCTGACCGCGCAGTTTTTGCCAACCTTGCAAGCGGCAAAACGTGGTGAGCTGTACGCGTGGCGCACAACCTTGCACGGGCGTTTGGCGGAAATCATCGTGCTGGATCAGTTTTCGCGCAATATCTATCGCGATACGCCGCAAGCCTTTGCCCAAGATGGTATGGCACTGGTTTTGGCGCAGGCATTGGTCGGGCAGGCGGATTTTGCCCTGCTTGAGCAAGCAGCGCGTAATTTTGCCTTGATGCCATTTATGCACGCTGAGTCGTTGATGATTCATGACGCAGCAGAGCCGTTGTTTTGCCGATATGCCGATGACACAACGCAAGAATACGAGCGCAAGCACCGTGCGATCATTGCGTGTTTTGGGCGTTATCCGCACCGCAATGCTGTGTTGGGGCGTACCTCAAGCGCGGCGGAGTTGGCATTTTTGCAGCAGCCTGATTCGTCATTTTGATGGTAGGTATTGTGCTTGCCAGCTGTACGTGCCCAGCTGTACGTGCAATGTGTTTAGTTTGTCTAGGTGTTAAATTTGTTTAGTTTTGACTGTACAAGACAAGGTTTTTATGTCAGCCGCTCGCTCAGATTTGTCTTATTTTGATTTGCCCCCATCGGACGCGCCCCACCTACAAGGTTTAGATGCGTTGCAGGTGTATGAGGCAGATGTCACACGTGAGGATATCATCCGCGAGTACGGCGTGCAGGCGGACGATATCGTCAAGTTATCAAGCAATGAAAACCCGTTGGGTTGTTCGCCACATGTGACGTTGGCGGTGGCATTGCAGCTTGGTGCGTTATCGCGCTATCCTGATGGGGCAGGCGTGACCTTGCGCCAGTATTTGGGCGATTTTCATGGGGTGAGCGCCGATTGTGTGACGTTGGCAAACGGTGCGCAAGATTTGTTGGCGTTGTTGGCGGCGGCAACGCTGAGTACAGCTGATGGCAAAAATCAAAACGCGCGCATGGTGTACGCGCAATATGCGTTGTCAGACTATCAGTTGGCCAGTCTCAATGTGACACAGCAAGCGGTGTGTGTACCTGCGCAGCAATACGGGCATGACCTTGCCGCGATGGCAGAGGTGATCAACGCCACGCCCGAGTGTCGTTTGGTGTTGCTTGCCAATCCCAACAACCCAACAGGTACGCTACTGACCGCCGAGGCGATTGCCAAGTTTGTCGCGCGTGTGCCATCATCGGTGTTGGTGGTGATTGATGAAGCGTATATCGAATTTACGCCCAAACAAACCAGTGTGCGCTTGACACAAACTTTTGATAACGTGGTGATTTTACGTACATTTTCAAAAGCGTATGGGCTGGCAGGTTTAAAAGTTGGCTATGCAATCAGCTCGCCTGTGCTGGCTGAGTTACTTAAGCTGTCGCGCCAAGCGATGGGCGCAAACGTGTTGGCATTGGCAGCGGCGCAAGCGGCATTGGCAGACCAAACGTTTTTGACAGATTATTTGGCGTTTAATGCTGAGCAGCGGCAAGCGTTGTATAAAGGTTTGGATAGTTTGGGCATTGAGTTTGTGCCATCGGTGGCAAATTTTGTCATGGTCAATGTTGGTGATGGGCAAACGGTGTATCAAGCGTTGCTTGAACAAGGCATCGTTGTGCGCGTGCTTAGTGGCTATGGTCTAGACGCGTGGATTCGCGTTAGTGTCGGGCTGCCTGAGGAAAACAACCGCTTTTTGGATACCTTGGCGCAAGTGCTGGCGTAAGTTGTAAAATTTTAATGTAGTTGGGTAGTACAATTGGCTGTTATGTTTGCAAAAACCTGTATCATCGGTCTGGGGTTGATGGGGGCAAGCGTCGCCCAAGCTATGCGCGAGCGCGGTTTAAGCCAACAAATTGTTGCGTTTGATACCTATGCCGATACCTTGAGCATGGCGCAAGAGTTGGGCGTGATCGACGCAGGTTTTGCCAAACTTGCCCAAGCAGTGGCAGGCTGTGATTGTGTGGTGGTCGCTACACCTGTTGGTGCAATCGCTGATGTTTTAGATACCTTAGCGCAGGCATTGGCAGCAGGTAGGTTGCCCGATGATTGTGTGATCACCGATGTTGGTAGTACCAAAGCAGGCGTGGTGGCAGCGGCACAAGCGATACGCGTGGCACATGGCATTGGTTTTGGACAGTTTGTGCCTGCCCATCCCATTGCAGGCGCAGAAAAATCAGGTTTACTGGCGCGCAATGGGCAGCTGTTTGTTCACCATCAAGTCATTGTTTGCCCAACACCGTTTAGCCAAGCGGCAGCAGTGGCGAAAATTACCGCGTTGTGGCAGGCACTTGGCGCACAGGTGAGCGTGATGGACGCTACGCGCCATGACGCGGTACTGGCGCATACCAGCCATTTACCGCACCTGTTGGCGTTTGCACTGGTCAATCAGCTTGCCGCGCACGATGACAATTTGGATATTTTTCGTTATGCCGCAGGCGGTTTTCGTGATTTTAGCCGCATTGCCGCCAGCGACCCCATCATGTGGCGCGACATTTTTTTTGCCAATAAAACCGCGCTATTGGCAGGCATTGAGGACTATGAAACCCAGCTTGCCCGCTTAAAACAACAGCTTTTGACCGAAGATAGCACCGCGCTGCTGGCGGATTTATGCGCTGCCCGCCATGCCCGTCGCCATTTTGGACATATGCTTGCCAGTGCACAACATAGGAATGACCCAACCATGAGCCAACCGACCCAACGTTATTGCATTGCACCTGCTGATAGTTTTATTGGCACTTACACTGTGGCAGGGGATAAATCGATTTCGCACCGTGCTATTATGTTTGGCTCACTGGCAGTCGGTACCACAACGGTGACGGGGTTTTTAGAAGGTGAAGACGCGCTGGCAACCTTGCAAGCGTTTGTTGAAATGGGTGTCAATATCACCCGTGAGGGCGATAAAGTTACTATCGAAGGCGTTGGTATGCATGGCTTAAAAGCTCCCATCAAGCCGCTTGATATGGGCAATTCGGGCACCAGTACGCGCTTATTGGCAGGGATTTTGGCAGCGCAAGCATTTGACAGTGTGTTGATTGGCGATGCCAGTTTGTCCAAACGCCCGATGGAGCGCGTGGCAAAACCATTGCGCCAAATGGGTGCAAGCCTGCAAACCACAGGCGAAAAAGGCACGCCTCCGATCAGTATCACAGGTGCTAAGACGCTGCATGGTATTGACTATGCCATGCCAATGGCGTCAGCGCAAGTTAAGTCATGCTTGCTGTTGGCAGGTTTGTACGCCGAAGGCAGCACCACGGTCAGTGAGCCTGAAATCACGCGTGACCATACCGAGCGGATGTTGCGTGCGTTTGGCTATCCTGTTGAGCAAGATGGCAATCGCATCACTGTGCACGGTGGCGGCACATTGACGGCGTGCGATTTGGCTGTACCTGCCGATATTTCAAGTGCGGCGTTTTTTATGGTAGCAGCGAGCATTGCGCCACACGGTGACGTGACGTTGTCGCATGTGGGGATCAACCCAACGCGTACAGGTGTAATTGATATTTTGCGCCTGATGGGTGCTGATATCCGCCTAAGCAATACGCGCGATGTGGGCGGCGAGCCTGTCGCGGACATTGTGGTCAAATCCGCGCCGCTACATGGGATTGAGATTCCGCTGCACTTGGTACCCTTAGCGATTGATGAATTTCCTGTGTTGTTTATCGCCGCAAGCTGTGCCGAAGGCGAAACCGTATTGCGCGGCGCAGCAGAACTGCGCGTCAAAGAATCTGACCGTATCGCGGTGATGGCAGATGGCTTGCAGACGCTTGGTGTGGATTGCACGGTACTAGAAGATGGCATCCGTATCACGGGCAAAGGTGCGGCGCGGTATGTATTTGGCGGCGGGGCGATTAACAGCCACCACGATCACCGCATTGCCATGAGCTTTGCCGTTGCCAGCTTGCGCGCATCAGACACCATCACAATACACGGCACCGAAACGGTCAATACCAGCTTTCCAAATTTTGCCCAGTTGGTCAGCCGCGCAGGGCTCAAGCTAGACGTTGAGCAAGACGATGTTTAGCCTATTTGGCAACAGTGTGTTTGCTAAAAGTTAAACCTCTAAAAGCTAAACCCCTAAAAGCTAAACCCCTAAAAGCTAAACCCCTAAAAGCTAAACCCCTAAAAGCTAAGCCCCTAAAAGCTAAGCCTTTACAAGTAAAACCTCTGGTGCGCTCAATCATCTAATTGGTTTGTGTTCGCCAATGCTGCTGATTGGCATTTAAGGTTTAGCCAAATATATTTGGCAAAAGCGTATTATCATCCGTTGCCGTAAAACCACCGACTTTAGGCGGAGGATATAAGGCAACTCCGAAACCATGCTTACACACAGAAACTTATTAAATATGTTAAACTAACCCCATGAAAACCCTCAAGCTACGCATAAAAGACAAACACACAGACCAACTAAACCGCCTAAGCGGTTCGGTCAATTTCGTGTGGAACTATGTGAATGACTTGAGTTTTAAATACCTACAACGTACTGGTAAATTCTTTTCCGCCTACGACCTAAACGAATACACCAAAGGTAGCGGTGAACTGCTAGGCTTGCACTCTCAAACCATACAAGCCATTAACGAAACTCACGCCAAATCGCGACGCCAATTCAAAAAGGCTAAACTTAACTGGCGAACCAACAACCCAAACTCAAAGCGTAAAAGCCTAGGTTGGATTCCATTTAAGCAATCCGCGATTAAGCATATCGCTACCCACCAAACAGGCAAGAAAGGCTTAAAATCAACCCTACAGCTTAGTTTAGCCAAAGGACAAAAGCTCATCATCGACCTATGGGACAGCTACAATCTTAGCCTATATCAAATAAACACCTGCGAAATCGTCCAAGACAGCCGTAACCGTTGGTATGCCTGTATCACCGTTAAAGACTACCCAAAACAGCAATGTGGTACAGGTAGTATCGGCATAGACTTAGGCTTAAAAGACAGTGCCACCGCCTCAAACGGCGATAAACTACAAATCAAGCAAACACAGGCATGGGCTAAAAAACTGGGCGTCGCTCAAAGAGCCAAAAACAAACAGCGTGTCAAAGCAATCCATGCAAAAATCAAAAACACACGCCAAGACCTCATCCACAAATTCACCACAGGGCTAGTTAAAAACAATGCCTTAATCGTGGTCGGTGATATTAAAACCACCCAATTTAGCTGTAAAAAAGGCAAACTAGCCAAAAGCGTATATGACGCAGGTTGGTTTGAACTCAAACGGCAACTGACCTATAAATGCGAGAACGCAGGTTGCCGTTTTGCAATCGTGAATGAGAAATACACTACCCAAACTTGTTCGTGCTGTGGCGATATATCCAGTAGTCCGAAAGGTAGAGCAGGTTTGCGAATAAGAGAATGGGCTTGTGCTAAGTGTGGCACACGGCATGATAGAGATATTAACGCCAGTAAGAACATTCTTGCGGTCGGGCTTGACCGTCTTGTAGAAGGAATCCCCTCACTTTAGGGAGGGGAGGAAGTCAATAGCCAAAAACGTATTACCAAAACCTACTACCAAAAACGTTGTTGTAAAGTTGTTGTAAACATGTCCGCGTCACCCACTAACGACCCTACCGAATCGCCCCGTCAACCTACTATAGCGACATCTAGTGTCGTTACTACACCACGCGGTGTTACCACGGCGTTGGGGGCGTATACGTTGTGGGGATTTTTTCCACTGTATTTTAAGCAGCTTGCCGATTATGATGCGGTTGAAATTATCGGTCATCGGGTGATTTGGTCGTTTGTGTTTGTGCTGTTGTTGCTTGTCGTTCGGCGGCATTGGCAATGGCTTGGGGTGGTGCGCCGTGAGCCAAAATGGCTGTTGTATACGTTGATATCGGGCACGATTATCGCAACCAACTGGCTGACGTATGTTTGGGCGGTCAATCACAATCACATGCTTGAGGCAAGTTTGGGCTATTTTATCAGCCCGTTGGCAGGCGTGCTGTTGGCACTGGTGGTGCTACAGGAGCGGCTGCGTCCGCTGCAATGGCTGGCGATTGGCCTAGCGCTGGTCGGTGTCGGCGTACAATTGGTGTTACTGGGCAAATTGCCGTGGGTGACGCTATTATTGGCGGCGACGTTTTCGGTGTATGGACTGATGCACCGCCGTACGCCATTAGACGCGCTGTCGGCGATGTTTATCGAAACCGCGCTGTTGGTACCTGCATGTGTGGTATGGTTTTGGCAAGCGGATGTTGCCAGTAGTCACGTGGCGTTTTGGTTGTCGCCCAGTATTTGGCTGCTGATGTTGGCAGGGCCGATTACCCTAATTCCGCTGTTGATGTATAACAAATCAACCAAAATGGTGGCGTTTAGTTTGTTGAGTTTTTTAAATTACTTGTCGCCAACGATTGTATTTTTGCTTGCGGTGTTGGTCTATCATGAAGCCTTTGACAGCAGTCGGTTGATTACGTTTGGCTGTATTTGGCTGGGGCTAATATTTTTTAGTTATGACTTGTTTAAACAGCGCAAACATTAAACCTATTAAAAGATCAAGGATAGCATAACGCATGAAGCAGCAAGCAGCCGACGCGGTAGATGTGGTGTTTATTCACGGCTTACAGGTGGATGCCGTGATTGGCGTGTACGAATGGGAGCAACAAATTACCCAACCGCTGATTTTTGACATTGAGATGGCGGCAGACCAACGGCAGGCAGCAGCAAATGATGATATCGCGGCGGCGATCAATTATAAAACCGTCAGCGAGCGCGTGACACAAGTCTGTCGTGAGCAGCAAGTGGCATTGATTGAACGCTTGGCGCAACTGGTTGCAGAGATGATTTTGGCAGAATTTGCGCCCGATCGCGTGACGGTGACGCTGTATAAGCCAACGGCAGTCAAAGAGGCGCGTCATGTTGGCGTCAAAATCACGCGTTGGCAAACGGACAAGTAAACCATGATAGCGGTTATCTTGCCCGATCATAAGGTGAACGGTGCGGTGTTGTCACTGGCAAGCAACGTCGCGCCTGCAGTTCACCTAGCTGCGTGTCGGCAAACGCTTGCTGGTATGGGTACGCTCACGCTAAGCGCGATCCATCAAAACGCCTGTCAGTTGGCAGATGAATACCCACAGGTACAGGTTGCGCCGTACCATAATCAAATTGCGGTGGTTGCATTCAATGGCACGATGGCGTACGCCACGCTATGGCAACTGACCAAACAGCTTGAGCGTGATAATGGCAGGCAGACGTGCACCAAGCCAAATGTGACCTTGGATGTTGATATTTTGGCGGTACGTACGCCAACGCCAAGCAGCGCGCTAGCGGCAGCCTTGCCTGATGCGCCTGTTGAAGTTGTGATCCCGCGCGGTGATTGGCAATTGTTGGCGCGGCGGCTACCTTTGCCCAGTTATGACAAGGCAGGGCTTGCCAGTTTGCCAATGCCTTGGGCGCATACGCTACAAGCGTTGTTTGATGTTTAGATTGATCTATTGAGTAAATCAATCATCGTCGCCATCGCTTTCTAAACCCAGTTTTTTCATCCGATAGCGCAGCGAGCGAAACGACATATTGAGCAATTTGGCGGCTTGAGTTTTGTTGCCACTGCTTTGGTTTAAGGCGGCAATAATCAGCTGTCGCTCTTGTTGTAGCAAATACGCCTCTAAGCCTTCACTTGGAAGACCATCATCGGTAAGCGGCACACCAGACAAGCCGGCAAATACACCGGTTGGCTCATCGGTTTGATGCGCTTGTTGCCCCAGTTGTGATGGTGCAGGATCGTCATGTGCATTTTGCAAAGTGGGCGCAGGGGAGGTGGGTAATACCGTGCCAGCCGCCAGCGTATTGGGCGTTAATTGAATGGTTGGATTAAACGCGGTTTGCTGATAACGCGTGCTAACGGTAGCTTGTGGGCTTGGCTTGCTATCTGTTGGTGTAGGTGTAGCGGGCGGTGCGGTAGACAATTGGCTGTCTGCAAGCTGCTGGTTTGTATCTTGCTTATCTATAGTGTGCTGACTTGTATTGTGCTGGTTTGGGTGATCGTCCGTATCTTGACTGGCTGCCGCTTCCATCGGCGTTAACTGCAAGTGCGTTACGTCAATCACCGCGCTGTCGGCAAGTGTCACCGCACGCTCCAAAATGTTGCGCAATTCACGTACGTTGCCCAAATAGCGGTGGTTGAGTAACGCGCGTTTTGCCGCATCGGTCAGTACAGGCTGGGTGTCAAGTTGCCAATCGGTGTAGATTTGTGCCAAAAAATGCGTTGCCAACAGTAAAATATCATCAGTGCGTTGATTTAGGCTTGGCAAACGCACTTCAATGACGTGAATTCGGTAATACAAATCTTGCCGAAATTCACCTGCCTCGACCAACCTAGCGAGGTTTTTGTGGGTGGCAGATAACAGGCGGATGTCAACCGCGACTTCTTGTGTGCCACCGATGGGGCGCACCTTTTTTTCTTGAATGGCGCGCAGTAGCTTGACCTGCATGGCAAGCGGCAAATCGGCCACTTCATCCAAAAACAACGTACCGCCGTTGGCTTGCTGAAACAGACCATCTTTGTCTGTGGTTGCGCCCGTGAAGCTGCCTTTTTTATGCCCAAAAAATTCGCTTTCCATCAATTCGGCAGGAATCGCGCCGCAATTGACAGCCACAAAACTGGCTTGGCTGCGCGGGCTGAGCTCATGAATCAGCCGCGCGACGACTTCTTTGCCCGTGCCTGATTCGCCCCACAAAAACACGGGTGCTTGGCTGCGGGCCAGTTTTTGGATGGTGTTTTTTAGCTGTAAGATGGCGGCAGATTGTCCAATCAATTTGCCTGCAAACAAATCGGGTGGTGCGCTGGCGGTGGTTTGGGCGTTGGCATCAGCGGCAGCTTTGAGTGCGTTTTCAACCAACTGACGCAGGCGCGGTAGCTCAAGCGGTTTATTGACAAAATCAAACGCGCCAAGTTTTAATGCTTCAATCGCCAAATCCATGTTGCCATGCGCGGTGATGACCGCAACAGGGGTGTTGGGGTGATGCTGGCTAATCTGCTTGACAAGATCAAGCCCCGAGCCATCAGGTAGGCGCAAATCGGTGAGACAAAAATCAAACGTCTGTTCGGCAAGTAGGCTGTTGGCGGTGGCAAGGTCATAGGCAATGCGTGCGTCGATGTCCATGCGTTTGAGGGTCATTTGCATTAGCCGACACAAATCCACCTCATCATCTACAATCAATGCCACTGCCATACCGACCTCGTGCTACAACTTACCTTGTGCCAAATTTTCGCCTGTCATCGTTATCAGATGGGCAAAATGCGCCAAAATGTTACTGGTTTTTTAGCTTATTTTAGCATAGGGTGACAAAAATTGTCAGTTTGCTTATCCGCCCAAAATTGCCGATGATGCCTTTAAATGATACCTTTAAATGATACCTTTAAATAATACCTTTAAAAAAATACAGTCCTTAAAAACAGGCTCACAAACAAGTGTGGGAAAATGAAAATTTAGCCAAATTGAGCCAAAGCGGCTGATCAAAACACCTGTGACAAGCCGATGCACACAAGCCTTTTAAGCCGCTTTAAAAACCTGTTACAATGCAGATTTTAGCCCCGTGACGTGTGCTTATGCTAAGCTATATCATCAAGCGATTGCTGCTCATCATGCCAACGTTGTTTTTGATTTTGCTGACCAATTTTGTCATCGTGCAAGCTGCGCCTGGCGGACCCGTTGAGCAAAAAATTGCCCAAGTTGAGGATGCGCAAAAAACGGGTGCAACGCAAACCCAGCTGGCTACCACAACGTATCAAGGCAGCCGTGGGCTGTCGCCGCAGATGGTGGAGGCTATCAAGGCACAATATGGTTTTGATAAACCTGCGCCTGAACGCTTTTGGCAGATGTTGCGCCAGTACGTGCAGTTAGATTTTGGTGAATCATTTTTTAAGGGGCAACCTGTTACTAGCTTAATTTGGCAAAAGTTGCCCGTATCGATCTCACTGGGGCTTTGGTCTACGCTGCTGATTTACGCCGTGTCTGTGCCACTGGGGATTTATAAAGCCGTGCACCACCAAGGCAGTGTTGATAAACTCTCTGCGCTGCTGCTAGCGGTGGGTTATGCTGTGCCTGTGTTTGTACTGGCGGTGGTGCTATTGGTGTTGTTTGCTGGCGGCAGTTTTTGGCAGGTGTTTCCGCTGCAAGGCTTGCACGCTGAAAACGCCGATCAGTTGCCGCTGATGGCACGGATCAAGGATTATATTTGGCATTTGGTGTTGCCGCTGACGGCAAGCACGGTGGGTGGTTTTGCGGGGCTGACGTATTTGACCAAGTTTAGTTTTTTAGAAGAGCTTGGCAAGCCGTATGTTTTGACCGCGCGTAGCAAGGGAATCAGTGAGCGGCAGGTGCTGTACGGGCATGTGTTTGCCAATGCCATGCTGATTATGATTGCAGGGTTGCCTGCGGCGATTGTCGGTATGTTTTTTGGTAGCAATTTTTTGGTTGAGGTGATTTTTAATCTCGATGGGCTGGGGCGGCTTGGGTTTGAGGCGATTGTGCAGCGCGATTATCCTGTGATTTTTGGCACGTTGTTTATTTTTACCTTGCTTGGACTGGTGTTGCAGCTTGTCAGCGATGTTATGTATCAGCTGATTGATCCACGCATTGATTTTGACGGTCAGTAGTTTTGATAAGACAAGGATAACAAGCGTGCGCCGACTTTCACCGATTTGGCAACAACGATTGGTACGACTGCGGCGTAACCGCGTCGGTTGGGTGTCGCTGTGGCTGTTTGGGCTGATTTTTGCGGTGTGTTTGGGGGCGAATTTGCTGGCAAATGATCAGCCGCTGTGGGTCAAATACGAGGGACGGTATTATTTTCCTGTGGTTAAGACTTATCCTGAAACCACGTTTGGCGGTGTGTTTGAGACCGCGACCAACTACCAAGACCCTGCTGTGCAAGCGTTGATTAACGCGCACGGGTACTTGCAAATGCCGCCGATACCTTATGCTGACCAAACGCCTGCGGTGACACGCCTTGAGCCGTACCCTGCGCCGCCAAATGCAAAAAACTGGCTAGGTACCGACGACCAAGGGCGCGATGTGTTGGCGCGCGTGCTGTATGGGCTGCGCGTATCGTTGCTGTTTGGGCTGGCATTGACGCTGGCAGGGTCGCTGATTGGCATTGCTATCGGTGCGGTGCAAGGCTACTATGGCGGTAAGGTGGATTTGTTTGGGCAGCGGCTGCTTGAGGTGTGGGGCGGTTTGCCGCAGCTGTTTATGATTATGATTTTGGTGAGCTTGTTTCGCCCAAGCGTGTATTGGCTATTTGCTTTGATGTTGTTGTTTGGTTGGCAGGCGTTGGTGGGGCTGGTACGGGCTGAGTTTTTGCGCGCGCGTAACTTTGATTATGTACTGGCAGCGCGGGCATTGGGTGCGTCGGATTATGCTATTATGCGCCGCCATATTTTGCCCAATGCTATGTCATCAAGTCTATCGCAGCTACCGTTTATTTTAACCGCCAACATCACCGCACTGACGACGCTGGATTATTTGGGCTATGGCTTGCCTGCAGGGTCGCCATCATTGGGTGAGCTGATTTTGCAGGGCAAAAATAACCTTGACGCGCCGTGGTTGGCGTTGGCAGGGTTTTTTAGTTTAACGGTGGTGTTGTCATTGCTGATTTTCATTGGTGAGGCATTGCGCGATGCATTCGACCCACGCGCACGATAAAATTTAAGGCGAAACAATGAGCGATAACCAAAATTTACCGCGCTTGATTGGAATGTTAAGTGACGTACGCGCAGGCAAGGCGGATTATTTTGCCCGTGATAAGCTCAGCGCGATTAACAAATACCCCGTGCAAGGCGCGGTGGCGGTGAATTATCTGGGCTTAGTCACCGATGAGCAAGCCGATCGCAGACATCACGGCGGTCACCTCAAAGCCGTGCACCAAATGCCTGTGACGACGTATGCCAAAATCAACGCGGCGTTTGGTATGGATGTTGCCATCGGTACGTTGGGCGAAAATTTGACCGTCACCACGCCTGATGTGCCGATGCAAGAATGCAATGTGTGCATCGGCGATGTGTATCGCTTTGGTGAGGATGACGCAAGCAGCGTCAAATTGCGTGTTGTGCAGCCGCGTCGCCCTTGTTTTAAAATCAATGACCAGCTGGGGCGTTATGGGATGGCGTCGTTTATCAGCCAGCAGGGCATAGCAGGGTGGTATTTTCAGGTGGTGCAAGATGGCAAATTGTCGGCAGGTCTGCCCGTGTATCTGGTCGCGCGTCCGTATGCGTTTGCCGATTTGGCGACGCTATGGCAGCTTGCCAACCAAACGGGTAAGCTGCCTGCCGATGTCGTCGAGCGTTGGCTGGCGATTGATTGCCTAGAGGGCAGTTGGAAGGCAATGTTGGCCAAAAAATGCGCGCAATAGGTGCTCAGCAAGCCATTATTTTGCCGCGCGTACCAAGTGCTCGCTGACCGCGTGCTCAAGCGAGACTTTTTTGCTGATTTTAAGTGGCAAATTCTCCTCACGAAACCGCCAGCTATCGGCCGAACGGCTTAGGGTTGCTAGCCACAACGCGCGGCAGCCATCAGGCAGACGCGTCAAATCAACGGTGGCAATCTCGTTGCCTTCATCGTCGGCAAGCTGACAGCGGCCGCTGTGCGCTTGTGACAGTCCATAATCGCCATAACTTGACACCACAAACACCAGCTGAAACACGGCAGGCGCGATGCGTGGCAGCAAAATTGCCATGCGCTCTTGGTGGCTACCATGATCGGGGATGAGGTTTTTGCGCTCATCGGCTTTGAGTGTGTCATCTAGCCGTGGATCGGGCTGTGGTGGCGTGTCGCCTAATAGTTCATCGCCCAAATAGCGCACCGCCTCAGCTTGATCGCGCACATTTTTAAACCACACGCGCTCAAGCACTTCGCCATAGCGGTTACACAATAAGCATAATAAATCCAAATCCACCGTTTGCGTGCTGTGTTTTAAGCCAAAAAACTTGGATTGGCTAATATCGGTGCGTTGCCATTCGGCAGTCAAAATCCACTGCTTAAGCGCGACACCCATGTGCTCAATCAACCGACCGCGCGCATCGGCAATCTTTTGTGGGTCGCCAAGCACGCGTTGGTGGCTGTTTGCCAAAATACTGGCATCGGTGATGGCGTCAGCTTTGGGCGTTTTTACCAAGTGTTCATGCGCACCAAGCCCATCACCGATAAACGCGCTGGCTGGCTGGCTTGGGATATAGCTGGTATGCGTTGGCGTGTCAGTCGGTGTGGGGGTAAGTCGTTCGGTGCTTAGCGGCTCGGCAAGCGCATTGTGTAGCACAGGCCCAGACAACGGCTGACTGGCAGGCAAGGCGCTTGGTTTAACGGGCGTGGCAAAGGTGGTATCATCGCGCAAATCGCTGTACACGATATCAGGCGGGGTAGGGGTAGCAGGGATAAATGATGGCGTGACGGTCGGCGCAGGCGTGCTGTCAGGCTCGGTTTTGGGTTTTGAGGTTTTGACCAAAGTTTCGCCTTCGGTGATCGCTTGTGTTTTTGCCTGTAGCGGATCTGGCTGATTGACGTGACTTGGTTGGTCTTGGTTTAAATTTTCGTCGCTTAACTCTTTGTCGTTTGCGTCTTTTGTGTGTCGGTCGTTTGCGTTCATCGTCTATGCTCTATTTGTTAAAAAATTTTAACATCAATCCTAAAACTGGTTAGTCGTCAGTTACTGTGGCTGATGCTTGATTGACATCCGTCTCACGCACCGCCGCTGCCAAAATCGGCGGCTCGATATGGCGTAAACCCTTGCCAAAACCACGCAGCCACCAAACCAACTGTGAAGTTAAATTGACAGTCGCCTTAACGTGTAAACCTGCATCATCCTTCCAAGTGTGTTGGTCGGTGCTAAGCGCGCTCTCGAGTAGACTTTTGCCTGCCGTGGGCGCAAAAATCAAATGCACCGCCACACTTGGTGGCTCGTAGCGGCTGCTATCGCTGGTTGTATCGGCGGTTTTGAGCTGCTCAAATAGCGCAAACGCAAACCCCATCGCGCCTGAATTAAGATAAGCATCAAGGTTAAAGTTGTCGGACAGCTTGGCAGGCTGGTCGCTGACACGCGCGCTGTCAAAACGATGCAGGGCAAAATAGCGGATATCATCGGGCGATTTATCCTGACGGCTGGCAAGCAGATAAATCACCACACCGCGCTGCACAATGGCCAACGGGTTAAGCACGTATTCGCTGGCTTCATCGCGGCCGCGCGCCTTGTAGCAGGCAATCAATTGGCGATTTTGAAACAGCGCGTCGTACACCGCCTCTTTGGCTTCTATCTTGACAGCAGGCGCAATCAGCGGCTGATTGGCGGACAAAATCCGCACACGGTTAAGCCATGTATTTGCCACCTTGCTGTCTTTGAGCTGACGGCTGGCAAGGTCAAACCACGGCATCAGCTCATCGAGCACGGCAGGGGGCAGTAGATGGGTCAGATTGTCTTTAACCATGCTAAACGCCACCGCTTGCGACAGCGTCATGTGCGGCAGGGTTTGCAGCGGCGCGTCCTCACGCCACCGCCAACCTTGTGGGTTGGTGTGATTTTTTTCAATTGGAAAACGCTCGGCAAGTGCGTTCAAATCGCGCTGAATGGTACGTAGGCTGATATCAAAGCCCATCAAATCCAGCTGTTCTTTGATGTGTGCCGTACCCAGCCAGCGTTTGCGATCAAGCTGCGACAAAATTTGCCATTGTCGGGCGGTGGTCGCGGTTGCGTTGTTGTCTTGCGCTTTACTCATGTGATTAAAGTTTTATAACAATGAGGTGAAGTTTTATAACAATGTTTTATAACAATGAAGTGATGGCAATTTTTAGCAGTTTAGCAAATGATTAAAGCTATTATAGGTCAGAATATGTCGTGCGTCACCTGTCATCATACGGCGGATTTGTAACGCTATAAAACTGCTTATGCTGACGGCATGATTTTGCTATAATCAGTGCAATTTAAATCGCCACATTTGTAACAAATTTGCGGCAAGGATTGCTAAGCTTAATTGAATAGAGAACCGTGCATGATTAGCATATTTGATTTATTTAAAATCGGTATTGGACCATCAAGCTCACACACCGTCGGGCCGATGAAGGCCGCCAATTTGTTTATTGCTGAGCTGCGCGCGGCAGGCGTGCTGGCGCAAGTCACGCGTATTGAGGCGGTACTGTATGGCTCCTTGGGCGCGACGGGGCGCGGGCATGGCAGTGATATCGCGGTCATGCTTGGCTTGATGGGTGAGATTCCCGAAACCACCGAGGTTAAAACCATTGGACAAAAAATTGCTGATATTTATGCCAAACATGAGCTTCATGTAGCAGGGCAGCATAGCATTGCGTTTGACCCTAACCGTGATTTGCTACTCAATGGTATGGAGGCGTTACCATATCACCCCAATGCCTTGACGTTGGCGGCATGGGATGGCGAGACGCTGTTGCACCACAACACCTATTATTCAATTGGTGGCGGCTTTGTCATGACTGAGCAAGAAGCGCGTGCCGACGCACCTGTGATTGACAGCGTGGCAAAACCCGTGCCGTATCCGTTTCGCACAGCCAAGCAGCTGCTAGAATTGTGCCAAACGCATGGCATGAGTATGGCGGATATCGTCCGCGCCAATGAACGCGCCAATTTATCAGATACGGCGATTCATGATGGTTTGATGGCGATTTGGGATGTCATGCAAAGCTGCGTCAATGACGGCTGCCACAATGACGGCATCTTACCTGGTGGGCTCAATGTGCAGCGGCGTGCCAAGGCGATTTATCAACAGCTATCTGCCGCCGACAGTCGCAAGGCGTTCAATGACGCGCTGGCAGTGATGGATTGGGTCAATTTGTACGCCTTGGCAGTCAATGAAGAAAATGCCAGCGGTGGGCGTGTGGTTACTGCACCGACCAATGGCGCGGCAGGCGTGATTCCTGCTGTTATGCACTATTACCGCGATTTTTGCCCAAATTATAGCGTGCAGGGTATTGAGGATTTTTTACTCACCGCCGCAGCGATTGGTATCATCATCAAAGAAAACGCCTCAATTTCGGGCGCAGAAGTCGGTTGTCAAGGCGAGGTCGGTTCGGCGTGCGCCATGGCAGCGGCAGGTTTGACCCATGTGCTTGGTGGTACGCCTGCCCAATGCGCCAACGCAGCAGAAATCGGTATCGAGCACCATTTGGGCATGACCTGTGACCCCATCGCAGGCTTGGTGCAAGTGCCGTGTATTGAGCGCAACGCCATGGCAGCGATCAAAGCCATCAATGCCTCACGCTTAGCCCTCAAAGGCAACGGGCAACACGTCGTGTCACTGGATAAAGCCATCAAAACCATGAAAGATACGGGGCTTGATATGATGGCAAAATACAAAGAAACCGCGATGGGTGGGCTTGCCATCAACGTATTAGACCCCGTGATTGACGCAGGGCTAGACACGCCGCTTGGTGAGTTGGTAGAAATTGAAAAAATCCCGACGGTGGATGTAACCGTCAATTACAGCCAATGCTAACAAGGGTCAGCGCATTTTTATAGCACACCAATCTATCACAACAAATCGAGTAATTGATAGCAGTCAACCGCAATTTGACCGCACAGAACGAGCGATTGAACAACGAGAACGAGAAGCTAGCCAATATCAACAGACAGCAGAACGATTTACTTACCAAACTGTTAGGGAAATCGAAAAAGAATTAAATCCAAATCAAGATAGGGGTATAAGTTTGTGATGTATTTGCTTTACAAATAATGTGGAAATGCTAATGCCCTGTGGTTGTCATAAACTTGACCTAGTTTTTATTAAAATTTGATAAAATACTAGGAAGTTCAGATTTTGATTTTTCAATATTACTAAAAACAATATTTAAAACATCTATCTTGTATTCATCACTATCAAAATCACTATTCCAATGCTCAAATTCATGTTTCCCATTCGGCTCATAAGTGATTTTTACCGCTTTCTTGGTTTCTGTATCAATAAAACTCACATTATCGTCTGTATCAATTAGCGTACCATCATTGCCTTTTTTATTTAACCACTCTTTCCATTGTCTATCAGCATTAACGGATTGCCATAATTCTAATGATTTCATAAATTCACCTTACTAAATTTGTTATTTAAAAGCTTGTCCTGCGATTACTTCAATATCAATGCGAGCAGTTGGGTCTTTTCTATTAGGGTCTTGACAAGTTTTACTAACAGGGGCAGATACTCCACCAGAAGCCTTAGCACTTTGAATGAATTTTTTGGCACAATCATAGGCATTAAGACGTTCTTTTTTTTCAGCGGAAGACAATGAGTTCCAAACGGTATCTAATTCAGTATCTAATTTTACTAAACCATATTCAGCAGTAATTGGAGTAGCTGAGTTCCATGCAGACGATTTTTCTACCAATGGTTGTTTACCTTGAGCTTGTATTCTACCCCTATTTTCTGCACCTACAGCATAGGTTGTACTAGATAAAGCAAGTACGACAATTAAAGCTTTTTTCAACATAATAGTTCCCTTATCTATCAATAAATAAAATTTGATTTTATTTAAATATCATAAAAAATTGTTATTTTTTGTTTAGTTTTTAAACCCAAGTTCGGTTAAATATTGGCGGTAAAATTCGACCTTTTCGCTATTGCCTAATTCTGATTTAACACGGCTTAGGTAATCTGAAGAACTTTCACCCATGCGAGCGTGCCAACTTCCAATCTTAGCGACAATCTGAGTCATCATTTTAAAGACATTCTTAGATTAAGGCGATTTTTTTGATCATCAGCTGCACCCGATGTTGTCCATTGTATGCGTTGTCGTCAAGTTCATAAAGTACCTGCACGCGGCTAATGCCACGGGCAATTTGGGTCAAAGGTAGCTTACCAAAATCGGCATTGAACCAAATCGCCTCCAAACTAAGTGTGGTTGGTGAATCGGCTGGGCACAGCCACAGCTTGACATGACGTTCTTTTAACACGTGAACATCCTGCACAACAAACACGCCATCAAACACAGGCGCGGCAAAACCATGCCCCCAAATCGTCAAATTTTGCAAATACTGAACAAAACCGACATCAAACGCAGCGGCAGGCAATTGTCCATCACTGTACAACGTTTCGCTAAATGTTTCGGGCGGCAATTGGCGCATCAACCCATCAAACGCGGCTTTAAACGCGGCAAAATTGCGCTTAGGGATAGTCAGCCCTGCCGCCATCGCATGCCCACCAAAGTGGCTGATTAAATCAGGCTGCGTCTCAGCAATACGCTCAATCATATCGCGAATGTGAATACCTGCAATCGACCGCGCTGAGCCTTTGATCGCGTCATCATCACCGACCGCATTGACATCGGCAGGCGCGAACACAATCGCAGGCACATGGTAGGCTTCTTTGAGCCGTCCTGCCACAATCCCAATCACGCCTTGGTGCCAGTCATCTTGATACAGCACCAAGCTGCGCGTAGGCTGCGCTGGATTGGCATTGTCAGAAATATGGGTTTGTTGGCTGATTTTAGTAAGCAAATCATCCGCCTGCTGACGCATCTGCTGCTCAACTTGGCGGCGTTGGCGATTGAGTGCGTCAAGCCGGTGCGCCAACCGCTGCGCCGTGCTCCAATCATCGGCAAGTAAGCACTCAATGCCAATACGCATGTCCTCCATGCGCCCTGCGGCATTGATACGCGGCGCAATGATAAAGCCAAAATCCTGCGCGGTGAGTTGGCTGGCATGCCGACCTGCCTGCTCAAGCAATGCCAAAATCCCCACACAGCACCGCCCTGCGCGGATTGCCTGTAAGCCATAATGCACTAAAATGCGGTTATTGTGGTCAAGCACGCCGACATCTGCCACCGTGCCCAACGCGACCAAATCCAAATACCGACTGACTTGCGCCGATGGCTTGCCTGCAGTGCGGCGTATTTTGGCAAGATTGCCCAGCACATAAAACGCCACCCCCACACCAACCAACGCCTTACTACCAAACGTGCAGCCCAACTGATTGGGATTGACCACCGCGTCCGCAGCAGGCGCGTCTTGTGTCGTCAGATGATGGTCGGTGATGATCACCTCAATGCCACGTGCCTTGGCAGCTGCCACCCCAGCATAGCTGACAATGCCGTTATCCACCGTCACGATGACATCGGGCGCAAAACGTGTAACACCCAATTCAACGATTTGCGGTGTTAAGCCATAGCCATATTTGAAGCGGTCGGGTACCAAAAAATCCACCCGCGCCCCCATCTCACGCAGCACTCGCACCATCAACGCCGTACTGGTCGCGCCATCGCAATCAAAATCACCAACAATCAAAATTTGCTGTTGCTGATCAATCGCTGTATCTAGCAGTGCCACCGCCGTGTCCAGTCCTTTGAGGTCTGACGCGGGTTGCAACGCGCCAAGCGCAAGGTGCAGCTCTGCCGTACTATCCACCCCACGCCCTGCCAAAATCCGCGCAATCACCGTGTTCAAATCGGCATTTGTGCCATCATTTGCCAGCTGTTGGCGTAAATTGGCAATCAACACATCGTCAGTCGTACGTGGCGTTAAATCTAACATACACAACACCCAAAATTGGCGAACATTTGGCTAAGCCTTCATCATGTGTGTTAGTCGACAAAAATACAAGGCTTTATCCATTGCTGTGGCATCAAACTGACAAAAAAGTTGGCAAAAGCAGGTTTTTAGATACAAGCTGACCCAGCCATAAAAAACAAGCTGTAAAAACCAAGTCATCAGAACCCAGCTACAAAAATTGTGCAATTTTTTGCAAATTTACGCTTATCAAACACCGCGCAAGCATTTACAATAAAAGTTATCTTGTGTCATTTTTGCAAATTTTTAGTGTGTCATAAGTGCCTACTATTGTGTAATAAGTGCCTACTATTTTGCAAAGTCGCACTAACTATGTTTGATCTATAAGCTATAAATCATCATGGGGCAAATCATGTTTAAATTTAATTGTTGTAAACGCAAGGGAGATACCACTATGTCAAGCACAAACGTGGAAAAAATGCCAAAATCGGTTGATCCAAATCTTGATTTAGACAAAGTCAAACGCGAATGTCTAGAGATGGTCAAAAAACAAGCGCGTATTTCGGCGGCAGCGGCAGTCGTACCCGTACCGTTGGTGGATGTGGCAGTTGATGCAGGGCTGTTGACCAAGCTGTTACCAGAAATCAGCTATCGTTTTGGCTTGATTGATGACCCAAGCAAGGTTGATTTGAGCAAAAAATCTGAGTCAGAGCTAGCGCGTTGGAAAGACCGCGCAGTGGATTTTGCAGGTTTTGTTGCCACACGCAGCATTGCCAAAAAAACCTTTCAAGGTTTTGGCAGCCGTATCGTTGCCAAACAAGTGACCAAGTTTGTGCCATTTGGTGGGCAAATTGTGGCAGGTACGATTGGTTATTTGATGTTCAAAAAAATCGCCACCAAACATATCGATGAATGCTATGCCAAAGCCAAGCAGCTTCAACGTGGCAAAACAGTCGCAACTGTAAGTAAATAACCTTTCAAACACTTATTAATTTAACTTGATGTGTTAATTTGTCCTGTGTCGATACGCATTGACACAGGATTTTTTGCTGTCGATTTTTGGTGCCAGCGTGGCGCGATTTACTTGGCAGGTTTTGCTAAGATGAATTAAATTCAGCTTTAGGTGAGTAAATACCACGGATACGATGGATAAAGCGCTAGGCTTTTGTAAATAAATTTTTTACAATATTACCAATTTATTACAACTGCGTATAAGCCAAGTAGAGGAGTGGGGTGTATGGCAGCATCGCAATTGACCATCGAACAATCGCGCGTGATGTTTAAGCTAACAGCTATGAGCCTAAGTATTTTAGCCAGTTTTGGCATGAATGCGTATGCCGATGAGGTGGGACAGACGGCTAATCTTGTGGCATTGGCGCCGCTGACTTTTACCGCAAGCCGTACGCCGACACAGCTTACACACACCATCGCGCAAACACAGGTGGTAGATGTGCAAGACTTACAGCGTTTTCGTGGGCAAAGTGTGCTTGAGGTGCTGCGCCATCAGCCGGGTATTGTGGTGCGCCAAAATGGCGGCGAAGGCACAGTCAGCAGCATATCATTGCGCGGATTTGGTAATGCAGGCACGTTGGTGCTGATTGACGGTATTCGTTATGGTTTGGCCAGTACAGGCGGGGCGGCGTTGTCGCTGTTGCCTGCCGATCAAATCGACCGCATTGAAGTCGTATACGGCGCGTCTGCCAGTAGCTTATACGGTGCTGATGCGATGGGCGGTGTGATTCAAATCTTTACCAAAGGACAAAACGCCAGACAAACAGGTGCAAGCGCGGCTATCGGCGCAGGTTCGCAATCGACCTATCAAGCCAATGCAGTGGGGCAATACGTCACGGGCGATACAACCTTAAGCCTTGGCGCAGGCTATCACAAAACCGATGGTATTGACGCAACCAATGCCGATAACTTCGCGCCTTATCATGACAAAGACGGCTTTACAACCAAAAACGTTAGCGTTGTTGGCAAGCGTGTACTAAATCCTGCATGGCAAGTCGGCGCGTCGTTGCTGTACGCCGATTCGACCACTGACTACGACAGCAGTGGCTATGACGCAGACTTTAACCCTGTGCCATTTGTCGATAGTCACAGCGACCAAAAAAACGGTGCGTGGCAAGCCCATGCTGACTATCAACAAGATGCACTAAGCGCGCAATTACGCTATGGGCAAAGTATCGATAAATCCACCAGTTATGATGGCATCACGCCAAACGGTGGCACGTTTGATACCAAACAACAGCAAGCCAATTTGCAGCTTGGTTATAACCTTGCAACCGCCCAACGCGGTGTGGGGCAAGTGATTGGTGGGGCAGAATGGCTCAAGCAATCGCTGTCAGGTAATGGTGTAAAAAATTATCAAAAAACCGACCGTGACGTGACCAGTGGCTTTGTTGGCTATCAGCTAAACCAAGACCAATACGATTTGCAAGCCCATGTGCGCTATGACGACAATTCACAATATGGCGACAAAACCACCTACAACCTTGGCGCAGCTTACCGCATCGCGCCCGATTGGCGGATCGGTGCAGCATACGCCACAGGATTTCGCGCGCCAACCTTTAATGATCTGTATTACCCTGGATCAGAAAACCCCGATCTTAAGCCCGAAACCAGTAAAAATAACGAATTATTTGCCGAGTACCGCACGGCTAACAGCAGCAGCCGTTTGACTGCTTACCACAGTCGCTGGCGTGATAAGCTTAAATGGGTGACGACGGATTTTAAAACCTATGCAGGACAAATGCAAAACGTTGATAAGGTCGATATCGACGGCATCGGCTTAACGCATGATTGGCAGCGCGACGCCTGGGCATGGGGGCTAAGCTACACGTACCAAAAGGTAGAAGACCAAACCACCGACAAGCAGCTAGACTATGAGCCCAAAAGTCAAGGCTTGGTGTATGTCGGTTACCAAACACCGCAATACGCCTTGCGTGGTGAGATTGAATATGTCGATTCACGCACCGCAGGTAATGGTGCTAAAAAATTAGACAGCTATACCTTGCTCAACGTCAGCGGCAAATACAACATCAGCCCTGTACTATCCATCGGTGCACGCCTAAACAACTTGACCGACAAAGACTACAGCACAGCATACGGCTATAATGCCAAAGGCATCAATGGCTTGGTTGATGTAACGTACAAGTTTAATTGACTTCCTCCCCTCCCTAAAGTGAGGGGATTCCTGCTCCCAGACGGTCAAGCCCGACCGCAAGAATATTCTTACTAGCATTGATATCTCTATCATGCCGTGTGCCACACTTTGCACAAGTCTACTGCGAGCATAGCTCTTGTCTTGCGAACGGGCAAAGCAGTGCTTTGCTTATCCGTTCTCATCTCTTATTCGCAAACCTGCTCTACCTTTTGGACTGTTGCTGTCGATTTGACCGCAACACGAGCACGTCACGGCGGGCATAGCCCTTGTCTTGCGGACGGGCGAAGCAGTGCTTCGCTAGTGCCGTCCTCAGGTAGTGTATTTCTCATTGACGATTTCAAAACGGCAACCTGCGTTCTCGCATTTGTAGGTCAGTTGGCGTTTGAGTTCAAACCAACCTGCGTCATATACGCTTTTGGCTAGTTTGCCTTTTTTACTGCTAAATTGACTGGTTTTAACGTCACCAACCACGATTAGCGCGTTATCTTTGACTAATCGGGTGGTGAATTTATGTATCAGGTCTTGGCGTGTGTTTTTGATTTGGCATGGATAGCCTTAACACGCTGTTTGTTGTTGGCACGTTGGGCGGTGGCTAACGCTTTGGCATATTTAAGCGTTTGCTTGATTTGCAGTTTATCACCTTTTGAGGCGGTGGCACTGTCTTTTAAGCCTAAGTCAATACCGACACTACCTGTACCACATTGCTGTTTTGGGTATTCTTTGACGGTGATACACGCATACCAACGGTTACGGCTGTCTTGTACAATCTCGCAGGTGTTTATTTGATATAGGCTAAGATTGTAGCTGTCCCATACGTCTATCAGTAGCTTTTGCCCTTTGGCTAGGCTTAGTTGTAGTGTTGATTTTAAGCCCTTTTTGCCTGTTTGGTGGGTGGCAATGTGTTTGATGGCGGATTGTTTAAATGGTAGCCAACCGAGTGATTGACGCTTTGAGTTTGGATTGTTGGTTCGCCATGATAGTTTGGCTTTTTTGCATTGGCGACGCGATTTGGCGTGGGTTTCGTTGATGGCTTGGATGGTTTGCGAGTGTAAGCCAAGGAATTCACCGCTACCTTTGGTATATTCGTTTAGGTCATAGGCTGAAAAGAATTTGCCTGTTTTTTGTAGGTACTTGTAACTCAAGTCATTGATGTAGTTCCATACGAAATTAACCGAACCGCTTAGGCGGTTTAGTTGGTCTGTGTGTTTGTCTCGTATGCGTAGCTTGAGTGTTTTCATGGGTTTATTTTAACATATTTAGTATCTTATCGTGTGTAAGCATAGCTACTTAAGTTGCCTTATATCCACCGCCTGAAGTCGCAGGTTTACGGCAATGGAAGATAAACAAAAGGCGAAGATAGACCTCGCCTTTTTGATGCTAGATGGTATCATCCAATCATAAATCCTGTAAAAATTAACAGCATTTCTCAAGGATTATTTGCAGGAGCATTTTTTATCGTTACGTCAGTATGCGCGCGCAAATATGCCAAATAATCCTCAAATTGGCTTTGCCCAATCGCATCGCGCACCATGTTCGCCGCTTGTCGCTTGCTTGCTGCATCAATGGCACTGGCATCTTGATGAATGACTCCGCCAACCAACACACTTGCGCCTGTAGGTGTGGCTTGCGTGGTGACTGCCAGTTTGTCAGCACGGGCAGGTACACTAAACGCGCTGGCACGCTCGGCATCGCTAAGAGCAGGGTTTTGGCGATTAATATCACCTAAGTGGCTAAATTCTACCCCAACACCTTCAACGCTATTTTTTTGCTGGACAGCGGCGGCGATTTGCTTGGCACGCGCCAATGCCAACGCTTGCGCTTGCTGTTGCACCAGTTTTTGTTTGATCATAGGTCGCGCCTCAGCAAGCGTCATTGCATGGGCTGCGCGGTAATTATTTGGTTGTACCCAAACGGTGCGGTCTTTGAGGTCAATGCCTGTTGATACATGTCCTGCACCGTTAGCGGCACCGCGCAGCTGTGGATCAAACGCTGCCGTCATGACCGCAGGTTGGTTCAAGCCTTGTGCATGGGTCGTTTGATAGTTTGGCAACGTATGGGCAGACAAACGATAACGCTTAGCAAGCTGTTCTACCCCTACATCTGCTACCGCGTCGTTATTGATTTTGCTGATTAAATCTTGATACTGTGCGTCTTGGGCTTGCGCTTGTAGCTGCGCGATCAACGTTGGGCGCATGGTTGCCAAATCAGGCGGCGCGTCACCGCTGATGTTGTTGAGCTTAAATAGCTGATAGCCGTACTGGGTTTTGACAGGTGCTGACACTTGCCCAACTTGCAAACCTTTGACCGCCGCCAACACCGCTGCATAGTCTTTTGGAAACATCGCTTGGCTGATTGTGCCAATATTACCGCCGTTATTTTTGCTGCCCTCGTCTTGTGAATATTGTTTGGCTAGGGCAGCAAAATCGGCTTGTTTGTTATCCAACTGGGTTTTAAGCTGATTTAAAGTTGCTTGTGCGTTGGGGTCATTGATCAAAATCATTGACACGTCATATTCTGGCGCGTTGGGATTATTGGCGATATATTGCTGATAGGCAGCTTGAACCTGCGCCTCAGACGGGGCAGGGGCAGGCAAGGCGTTTTTGTCAAGCATGACGTACGCTAAATCCACCGCGTCATCGCTATTTAATTGATCCCGATGCTGCTGATAGTACTGGTTAATTTGCGCATCACTGACTTGTACCTGCGCGGCAAACGGCTGCCATGGTACGCGCGCGACCCACACAGGGCGCAGTTGGGTTTGTTGACTAAGTAATTTGTCCACGCCAGTTAATGGGTATACTGCGGTGTTAATTACGCCACGGCTAAATGTGCTAAGCGTCATATCTTGTCGCAAGGTATCAAACAGCTGTTCTTTGCTCATGCCTTGCTGCTGCAAAAAACTGGCAAAACGTTCTTGCGAAAACTGTCCGCTTTCATCCAAAAACGTCGGCTCGGTTGCCAACATTTGGGTGATCGCAGCATCTGACACACTAAAGCCTAAATTTTGGCTTTGATTGGCGATCAAGTAGCGGTCAATCATGCTCTCAAGCGTTTGTTTGCGCAAGATTTCGTCATTAATCAAACTGGTATCACCGCCGACTTGGGCAAGCAGGCTTTGGCGGCGTTGGTTGATGGCGTTTTGTAGCGCAGATTGCGGCACATTGAGCTCACCAACCTTGGCAACGGCATTGGGGTCATCACCGCTGTGGCGAATTGACTCCACCCCTGTGACGGCAAGCGGCAGCATAAACAACACCAGTAAGCTTTTGCCAACCCAGCCTTGTAAAAATTCGCGTAATCGTTCCATAATCGTCCATCGGGCGCAAAACACCGCAACGTGTCAGATATTTTGCCAGTTACCCAAACTTAGCTAAAAATTTAAGTCAAAGCAGTTAAACCAAAATTGACCCATCATTATAGGGCAAACCTGCGCCAAATACTATCCACAAACGCTTTTGACGTGGCAATGCATTGCGCCTGCTGACACACTTGGCAAAATTTAACAAAACTTGTCTTTGTACAAGTAGGGTTTTGGTTGATAATAACATTTTTATTGACGTTTATTTTGATAGGTTTAGCACACAGCCTTATGTCTGATTTATTTGATTCAAGCTTTGCCCAGCTGCAAGCCAGTCTCGACCAATACCAACAATATCCACACCATCACGATGACGTGCTCAAGCAAAAACTGCAAGAAGCCCAAGCGTGGCAACGTGAGCGTATGACCGCAACCCACGCTGAGCTCTTTGCACCGCCCAAACAGCAAGCATTTGGATCTTACTTGTTTGATCAATTATACGGCGGTGAACAGTTTGACCAACTTGCTAAGCAAATCGGGCGTATCACGCGCACAGCAGGCAAGCTTGAAAAATTCATCCCTGTCAATGCCTTGGCAACAGGCGTAGAGGGCGTACGCCAAGCTGTTGAGGCGATTGGGCTAGATGTCGAGCTGGCGCAGTATTTATTGGCACACAATCTGCCCGTCAATGATGATACCATGCTGGCAGCTTATCGCGCGGTTAATAAGCCACAAGCCCGTCATCAGCAAATTGATGCACTGGTTGCCACTTGCTACCAAAGTGATAAATATTTGCGCTCATTTGTCATGCAAAAAAGCTTTGCTCTGGCAAAACCCGTTGCCTACAAATATCAATTTGGCGCGTTGTATGATTTTATTGCCAAAGGCTTTGAGGCAATTCGCCCAATCAAAAGCGTGGGCGATTTGATGGAAAATTTTGCCCAAAAAGAACACCAAATCATCAATAACGTACACAGTGGGCAGCCCGATCCGTTTAACGTATAAATCTATTAGCCAGTTGAGGAGCCATCATGTCCAATTCTATACAAAACCATACGCCAAATGATAATACGCCTGTAGATGCCAATCATCAGCAGCCAACCGCTGCTCATCCACACGATGCGATGATTCAAGACAGTATGACCAACAATGCGACCCTAAACGTGCAGGTGCAAGCCGACTTGGTGCAACAACATACCCAAAATGCCCAACAGGCGCAAGATAGCACACAAGCATTTGGCACTACCCAAGGCTTGCCGCAGTCTGCGCCGCAAGGCCAGCAGATGACGCGCCCTGCCAACCACACGTCAGCCGCTCATGCACAGCCACAGGCGCACACACAAACCGCGGGGTACTATGATCGTAGCGCGATTCAAAACCCACATACCCAAGCCACCGATGGCGATGAAGTGACACACTTTGGCTACCAAAGTGTTCGCAAATCTGAAAAACAAGACCGTGTTGCCGAAGTATTTACCTCGGTTGCTAAAAAGTACGACATCATGAATGACCTGATGTCATTTGGCATTCATCGACTATGGAAACGCTATGCCATCAGCCTAACAGGTGTGCGCGCAGGTCAGCATGTGTTAGATATCGCAGGCGGTACGGGCGATTTAGCCAAAGTGTTTAGCCGTGAAGTGGGGCGTAGTGGGCGCGTGGTGCTGTCGGATATCAACGAAGCCATGCTTGAGGTTGGGCGTGAGCGATTGCTAAACGCAGGCTGCAACAACGTTGATTTTGTGCTTGCCAATGCCGAAACCCTAGCGCCATTTGCCGATGAAAGCTTTGATTTGGTGACCATCAGCTTTGGTTTGCGCAACGTTACCGACAAAGACGCTGCCTTGCGCTCGATGTATCGCGTGCTCAAAAAAGGCGGACGCTTGTTGGTGCTTGAGTTTTCTAAACCTGTGTTTGAGCCATTGTCCAAAGCGTATGATGTGTACTCATTCACCGCGCTGCCGCTGATGGGCAAATTGGTTGCCAATGACTCGGCTAGCTATCAGTATTTAGCAGAATCGATCCGTATGCACCCTGACCAACAAACGCTAAAAACCATGATGCAAGATGCAGGTTTTGTCAATTGCGACTACCACAACCTGACAGGAGGTATTGTGGCTGTGCATCGTGGGTTTAAAAAATAAGCCAATTATTAGGGCATGTCCTTCATTTAGAACAACGTATTTTAATGGTCTAAAAATACCCAAATCTGGCAAAGTTGCGTTAAATTATTTGCTAATATTGCCATATTATCTGCATAATTTGCCCCATTTTGCTGGCGATTTCATCGATTTTTAGCCGTATTATCCAAATAGGGACACGCCCTAAAAAATCATGGCAAAAAAAACGGTATGGATTGACCATACCGTTTTTTATTGTGCTGCCTTGTGCCGACGCTTGATGGTGCTTAACGGCGGTTATCGCTGGGTAATACGTCATCTGACTCATCGGCTTGCCAGACGGGTGCATGACGGTCGTCAAATACCACCTCTTCTTCGATAAACTCAGGCTTGACCTCAACAATAAAGTCCTTGCGTGACATGCCCATCCATAGCGGAATTGCACTGGCAATATACACCGATGAAAATGTGCCCAAGATCAAACCGATAAACAGTGCGATAGCAAACCAATACAAACTTGCTCCGCCCAAGAATATCATGGCTAGCACCACCAATAGCACGGTTGAGATCGTCATGATGGTGCGGCGCAGTGTTTCGGTCAAAGACAAATTAACAATTGTGGTGGCGTCTACATCGCGCACACGGCGAAAGTTTTCACGAATACGGTCAAACACCACAATGGTGTCGTTAATCGAATAACCGACCAAAGACAAGATCGCCGCTAATACCGTCAAGTCAAACGGCCAACCAAACAGCGCGAAAATCCCGACCGTGATGATACTGTCATGAAACAATGCCAGTACCGCACCCAACGCCAGTTTCCATTCAAAGCGCACGGCAACGTAAATAAACATACACGCCAATGCCAGTGCCAACGCCATGATCGAATTGACATAAATTTCATTGCCGACTTGGCTGCCGACCACATCGATGCTTTTAATCGTCGCATCGTTGTTGGGTAAATCCAACGCCTGATCAAGCGTCTGGCTTAAGCCCTCGACTTGGTTTTGTGGAGGCAGGCGCAGTAAAATCTCTTTATTACTGCCCAAATACTGCACCACGCCGTCATTGATTTGATGACTGGCTAGGGCTTGCTGTACCTGCGCTTGTTGCACGGGCTGCGCATACACCACCGTTGCCGACACACCGCCTGTAAAATCCAAACCAAGATTTAAACCTTTTACCAAAATCGCGCCCAAGCCGACTAACATCAAAATCAACGATAGCACGGCAAACGGTTTGGCAACTTTCATGAAGTTGATTACACGCTTACCCGTCAAGGTTTTTTCATCACCAACGGCGGTAGGCGTGGCGATCAGTACCTCATGGTTTTGGTCTGCCGCATTGGTAGAGGTATCTTGCACCGCGTCGGTTGTTGGCGTGTTGGTGGGGGTGTCTTGACGAGATTTGGTGGCATGATTGCCACCGCGTCCTGAGCGTCTGGGCGCGCGGCGTTGGCGGCGCGATGTGTCGCCTGCCGTTAAAGATTGTACGCCCAAATCTGCCAGTCGCTGCTGTGCGTCTTGGGCATTGGTATTTGGTGTAAGTGCGTCGTCAAGCGCGTCATCGTCTCGGTGTGACTGATTGTGATTGTCTGACATAATGCTCCCCTTAGCCGATGCTCAAACGCTTGACTTGACGGCGATAGCCATACGCCAATTGCGCCAGCGCGCGCGTCACGGTCACTGAGGTGAAAATTGAGCTGATAATCCCGATAGCAAGCGTTACCGCAAAGCCTTTGATCGGCCCTGTGCCAATAGCAAACAGGATAAACGCCACCAATAACGTGGTGATTTGCGCATCAAAGATACTGACAAACGCGCGGTCAAAACCTGCCACAATCGCCGATTTGGGACGTGCACCGTTGGCAAGCTCTTCACGAATTCGCTCAAAAATCAATACGTTGGCATCTACCGCCATACCAATGGTCAATACAATACCAGCAATCCCTGGTAGCGTCAGTGCTGAGCCAATCACCGACATAATCGCCAAAATCATGATCAAGTTAAATGCCAGTGCAATATTCGCCAACAAACCAAATAGGCGATAAAACACCAACATAAACAAGAACACCAGTAAATAACCAACTTTGGTAGAGAAAATACCTTTTTTGATGTTGTCTGCACCCAAAGATGGCCCAATCGTGCGTTCTTCCACAAAGTACATCGGCGCGGCCAGCGCACCTGCACGCAGCAGCAACGCCAGCTCTGACGCTTCAGCATTGCTGTCTAAGCCTGTGATTTGAAATGATGAGCCAAACACGCCTTGAATGGTGGCTTGGTTGATAATACGGCTTTCGGCGTACGGTGTGCGCACCTCGATGACTTCACCCGTGGTAGGGTCTTTTTGGTAGTTAATGCGCTGTTTATTTTCGATAAATAGTACCGCCATCTGCTTACCAACCGATTTTGCCGTGGTATTTTGCATCAAGCGTCCACCTGCGCTATCAAGCGTGATACTTACCTGTGGGCGGCTGTTTTGGTCGAGTCCAGCCTGTGCATCTTGCACATTTTGCCCCGTCACCACAGGCTGACGCTCAAGCAAAGTTTTGCGTGGTGAATTGACTTCACCAAACGCAAATACCTCCGTACCTGCTGGTGGTAGGGCGGTTGGGTTGGCTTGGTAGGCGGCATTGCCATCGGCAACCATACGAAACTCAAGGTTTGCCGTGCGTCCCAGTACGCGCTTGGCTTCTGCTGTGTCTTGCACACCAGGCAATTCAACCACGATACGGTTCGCGCCTTGCGATTGCACCACCGCTTCTGCCACACCTAGCTCATTGATCCGATTGCGCAGTGTGGTTAAGTTTTGGGTAACCGCGTCTTGTGCAATTTGGTTGCGCAATGTATCGCCTAAGGTCAGATTAATCGCCGCGCCTTGTGGGCTGATGACAGGTTGGAGCTGATACTGCCCAAAACGTGCGCGCAGCATATCAAGCGCACGGTCACGGCTGGCATTGTCAGCAAACACCAATGCCATCCCATCATCAATCGGGGTGATATTGGTTGTGCTAAGCCCACGACTGGCAAGCTCTGCACGGATATCACGCGTAAGGTTTTCTAGACGCTGGCTAACCGCTTTTGCCATATCGACCTCTAGCACAAAGCGCACACCGCCGCGCAAGTCTAAGCCAAGTTTGAGCGGATGCGCGCCAAGGCGTTGCAGCCATGCAGGCGTGCTTTGCGCTAAATTAAGCGCGACAACATAATTGTCACCCAGTTGTTCTTTGAGTAGCTGCTGAGCCTTGAGCTGGGTTTCACTGGATTCATCACTGACTTTAAGCAGTGCCGATTTGCCATCAAACTGGTTATCATGAGTGGCAATGCCGTGTTGACTCAAGATTTGTTCGGCGTGGTTGAGCACTTGCGCATCAAGTGTCGTGCCAGCCTCTGCGCCCGTGATTTGCACGGCAGGCTTATCGGGGTACAAATTGGGCAGCGCAAAAATCGTGCTAACCAACAACACCAGCGCGATAAGAACATATTTCCAAGCAGGGTAGTGCATAGTGGACTTCTGTTTACATCAATATTAAATTTACCACAACGGTAAATCGCTCCAAATTCAAATTTTCAATGCGTTAAGGTTTTAAACTCTCAAGCGTTCCAGCAGGCAACACCGAAATAATTGACGCGCGTTGCACCATCACCTCTTGATGGGCGTTCATCGCAATGACCGCATACTCACCTTGCACGCGCACTACCTTGCCCATCAAGCCGCCTGCAAACACCACCTCATTGCCTTCTTTGACCGAATCAATCATTTGGCGGTGTTCTTTTTGGCGGCGCGATTGCGGACGGATAATAAAAAAGTAAAAAATCGCAAAAAATGCCAGTGGTAACACCAACTGGGCGATCATTGACGTTGCGCTGGCAGCAGGGGCTGCGGCAGGCTCGGCATGAGCCAGTGAAATAAAACCAAACATTATCCAACCTTATGCCAACAGTGGGCAAAACTAAAAATGGGTTATGTTTTAACTAACAAAATTTCAACTGATAAAATTTGACCGCACAAGCGGCAACTAAACCGCCCATCATACCCGATTTGCCAGTTTGAATAAATGTTTATCACAAAAAAACTCGATATTGGTTAGGCTAAACTGGCTGAAGAAATCTTTCTGCAACCATCGCCGACACGCCGATAAGTAGCAAGCTGTTACAAGGGTGTAACAAGAGGTGTGTTAAACTTAAACGCAAATCAGTGCCGATTAAACGGTATTGCCTGGCTATTTTTATTTTACTATTTTTATTTTATCGTGCTTTAAAATTTTTATTCAAATAAGCGAGCCTTAATCATGACAACATTGTTGCAAACCTTGTCTTATTCACGTGCCGCGCTGACCACTGCCGCGTTGGTAGCCGCCTTAAGCAGTCAAACCGCCATGGCGGATATCACCGAGGCGGATTTACAAACCTTTGCCCGTCAGATGGCTGCCGCTGCCAATGCCAAAAACACCGCCCAAGTCAGCCGCTTGATTGACAATGATGTGCTGATCGCTGTGACGCGTAAGGGTAAAAGTGGTACGCTCAATAAACAATCTTATCTCAACTTACTGCAAACCAACTGGGCAAAAACAGGCGCGTACAGCTACAGTATTCGTATTGACAACGTGGTGACCAGTGGCGACCAAGCACGCGCCAACGTGCAAACGATCGAAACCTTGACCGAAAACGGCAAGCCAACCAAGCTCGTTACTGACTCACGCGCAACCTTTAATAAAGGTGCAACTGGCGTGGTACTCACGCGTTCTATCAGCCAACTGACGATCGAGCAATGACCGTGCATTTTTTAGTCAATAGGCAGATATGCGCCACGTGATCCACGTTTAAACGGTGTTAAGCGTTTGCGTTGAGCAAATTTTGTGTTAAATTGTTCGGCTTAACCTGTTAGCGGAAAAAAAATACGCCTGCTGGCACAATGCGCGAACAATCGGCTGTGGTTTAGGATGATCTATGCAACAAACAACTATTTATAAAACCAAAACTTATAAAACCAAAACGTTCAATTTCGTACTTAAACCGCTTAGCATTGCATTGGCAAGTTGGCTTGCTGTGGCGTGTAGCAGCACACCAAACCAATCTGCGCGTAAGCAGCCGACACGCGTTGTGGTGCCACAAACGACCCAGCGCGTCATCATACAGCAACCTACCCAACCAACCACCCAAGCCGCCAAAGTCACCCAACAAAGCGCAGCGTTATTGGATTTAGAAAGCCTCGATGAGTTAGAAAGCCTGCTTGAAGCCACCGATATGACAATGGTGGAAAACAGCGCGTTGCTGGTGCAGCAGTACGGTAACCTATGGGATCGTATGCGGGCGAATTTTAAAATGAATGCCAACCAGTATGATCCACGGATTGAAGCACAAAAAAGCTGGTTTATCTCACGGCAAGATTACCTTAACCGCTTAACCGCGCGTGCTAGCCGTTATTTATACCATACGGTGCGTGAAGCAGAACGGCGCAATATCCCCACCGAGCTTGCGCTGTTGCCCGTCATCGAAAGCTCGTATGACCCCAACGCAACCAGTAACGCAGCAGCGGCGGGTCTGTGGCAGTTTATTCCCAGTACAGGGCGAATTTACGGGCTAAATCAAACCTCAAGTTTTGATGGACGGCGCGATGTTATTGAGTCGACGCGCGCCGCGTATGATTTTTTAACCGCGCTGTACAACCAGTTTGGCTCATGGGAGCTGGCTTTAGCGGCGTATAACGCAGGACCTGGACGCGTACAACAAGCAATCAGTGCCAATCAAGCGCGTGGCTTGCCAACAGATTACTGGTCATTG
Organism: Moraxella atlantae NBRC 14588; assembly: GCF_001591265.1. GTDB lineage: Bacteria > Pseudomonadota > Gammaproteobacteria > Pseudomonadales > Moraxellaceae > Faucicola > Faucicola atlantae. Next base: position 174,433 of record NZ_BCUL01000001.1, read on the forward strand.
CGCCTACCAACTGAGACGATGAACTATGTACCGCGCTTTATGGCGGTGGCACAAATCGTTAAAAACCCAGGCGCGTACGGCGTGTATTTGCCTGCCATTGCCAACCGCCAGCATTTTCGTAGCGTACCTGCAGGCGTGGGCACCAGTTTGTATGATGTCAGCCGTCTAACAGGCGTTAATTATGAAGAGCTTTACGCACTCAACGGCGGGCTACTTAATAGCGTTGTTGATAGCGCAGGACCGAATCGGATTTTAATCCCCAATGACGTCAATACCTCGCTTGATGCTAAAATCAGCCAATTGCGCGGTGGTGCGTCCGTATGGAGCGCACAAAGCCCATCAAGCTGGTCAGGCGATGGCAGCTTTAACAACACAACCACCAGCCGCCGACCCACCGCCCATATACCGACAACCACCAGCAACACACACCTGCCCTCATCAAGCAGCGACCTAGCCGCGATGGCGACTTCAATGGTGCAGCAGCAAAACACCAATTACGTTGCCCCGATGCCATCGGTGGCTAATTCTAGCGAACTGGCAAGCTTTGGCAACGGCACTTATCAATCCAGCGAGCCGCCAATCAGCACAGCACAGCAGCAGAGTATTACTGCTGAAATGCAGTCTGCCAATACCTTGCCGACCACATCGGCAACCATCACCAGTAATAACACCGTGATGCAAGAGCCACCTTTGACCCAAGCCGAGCGCGATATGATCGCTCAGCAAATCGCGCAGGTATCGCCTGACCAGCCAATTATCAGCCAGCGCGATGGTAACATCAAACTAGATGCGATCCAAACCCAACAATCGGTACTAGAAGCGCGCGGTGAAAGCCGTCAGCTGTCATTTAAAGAGCCATCCGTCAAATGGACACCTGCCTCAGACTCAGCCACAAGCGGCACCAGTCGAGCCAGTAGCAGTAGCGCGGCAAATACCCAAGCAGCCCCTATAAAAAAGCCCAAACCTCAGGGTACACGTACGACCTACCAAGTCAAACGTGGCGATAATTTACAACAAATCGCCAACCAATTGGGCGTAAACTGGCGTGATATCGCTGAGTGGAACCAAATTGACGCCAACGCGCCGCTATACGTTGGCACCACTTTATACATCTATAACGCCAAACCCATCAACAACCAAGACAGCCGCCCCGATAGCTACACCGTACAAGCAGGGGATACCTTGACGGGTATTGCTGCCAAATATGGGCTATCAATCAGCGAACTGGCGCGTTACAACAACCTGCCAGTAAACTACCAAGTACGCACCAAACAAAGCCTATGGCTGGTGCCCGGTAAAGTGACCAACAACACCAGTAATGCAAACCAAAACAGTCAGCCCAGCAAGCCCACCGCGCGCAGCAGTGCCGATGGCAAGCCCAATCGCCCTGATACCTACACCGTACAAGCAGGGGACACCTTGACGGGTATTGCTGCCAAATATGATTTATCGATTGGCGATTTAGCACGCTTTAACAACATTCCCGTGACCTACCAGGTGCGCACCCAACAAAAACTGTCCTTGGTACCAAGCAAAAATCCCGATAAACCCGCTGCAACTGCCAGCAGCTCAGGCAATAGTAAAGTGGCAACCAGTAAATATACCGTGCAGACAGGCGACACCTTGATTGGTATTGCCGATCGATTATCCGTATCAGCCGATGACATTGCCGCGCTAAATGACTTCAACGCCCAACACCGCGTGCAACTTGGGCAGACCATCAACGTACCTGCCAAAGCTGCAGCAAAATTAAACAACAGTGCGACCAAAACCACGACCTCTACCAGCCGCCCAACGAGCTATACCGTCAAGGCAGGCGATGGTCTGATAAGCTTAGCCAAACAGTTTGATTTATCAACCAGTGAGCTTGCCAAAGCTAACAACCTATCCCCAACGGATAACTTGTTGGTTGGACAAAAACTTACCATTCCAAATGCAGGCGCAAATAACGACACCGCGTCAGATACCAAATCATCGCGCACAAGCAGCAAAACCAGTCGCAGCGCAGACAGCGATGATAACAGTACAACCATTGACTATAAAGGCGCGACCGAACGCTATACCGTCAAAGCAGGCGATGGTTTGATCAATCTAGCCAGTCAATACGGCATCAGCACTGCCCAACTTGCCGCGATGAACAACCTAAAACCCAACGCCAATTTGCTAAAAGGTCAGCGCATTATAGTGCCCAAAACAACGACCACTTACAAAGTCAAAGCAGGCGATGGCTTAATCAACTTAGCAAGTAAATACAATATCTCAACCAAAGAACTGGCAGATATGAACGGCTTATCCCCAACGGCGGATTTAAAAATTGGGCAAACCCTGAACGTACCTGTACGCTGATCCCACCACAGACCCAACGGATGACAAGACAATGACCAAGCAAGCTGCCTTAGAACTGACCATTCAGCCGATTCCTGCGCTGCAAGACAATTATATTTGGGCATTGGTTGAGCCAACGCACAAGCAGGCAATTTTGGTTGATATCGGTGAAGCAGCACCTGCGCTTGAGTTTTTGCGCGCGCATGAACTGGATTTACAGGCGATTTGGATTACCCACCATCATGCTGACCATATCGGCGGCGTGGCAGACGTTTGTCAAGTATATCCCGACGTGCCCGTGTTGATGCATCCTGCCATCGCACCGCTGTTACCCAAATCGGTTAATAGCGTGCCTGTGCAAGATGGCAGCGAGCTAAGCGCGTTTGGGCATGCGGTTGATGTTTGGCAAATTGCAGGCCACACGGCAGAGCATCTCGCGTTTATTATGCAAATGGGTGAGGTAAAGCACGTGTTTTGTGGTGATACTTTGTTTGCAGCAGGCTGTGGGCGCGTATTTAGCGACACCATTGAGCAGTTGTTTGACAGCTTTCAACGACTCAATAGCCTGCCTGCTGACACGGTATTGTATCCTGCCCATGAATACACTGTCAGCAATCTGCGCTTTGCGCAGCACATTGAGCCTGACAACACCGACATTGCCCAAGCGTTGCATCACGCGCAAGATTTGCGCAATCAGCAGCCACCCAAACCTACTTTGCCGACCACCCTTGTCGATGAGCGGCGTACCAATCCATTCATCCGCGCGGCGGCAGGTAGCCTTGATTTAAAGCACACCGCCGAGGCGAAAGAGTTACCCACCGAACCGTTGGCGCTGTTTGGTAGCTTGCGTCAATTAAAAAACAACTTTTAGCATCCAAGGAGAGAACATGGCACTAAAATGGACAGATGCACGCGATATCGCGATTGAGTTGGCAGATACGCACCCTGATGTCGATGTGCAATACATTCGCTTTACTGACTTGCACCGCTATGTTACCGAATTGCCCGACTTTACCGATGATCCCAATAAGTCTACCGAAGGACAGCTTGAGGCTATTCAAATGGCATGGCTTGATGAATTAGACTAGACCAAGTCAAGTTGCCATGCGATTGAAGGCGATCAAATAAATCAACCAAACTGCTAACTATCCACCCAAAAACTAACCGAAGCCATACGTTTTTATACATTGCAATTTTTTAAATCGCGTATCATGCTCAATAACAGGATTTTGCTAGTTATTATCATTTGCAAGATACGGCTAAGATTAAATAGTAATACGCAGTGATTGCTCGATTCTAATCCGCGATCACATCAATGACATAGGCGATGGTACAGGCAGGCTGAGGTTATTGCCCATCATAGCTTGAGGTTAAGCATGATTGATTGTAACATGTATGGGCAGGACAGATGTTGGCAAAGTAAACTAAGAACGCTACAAGGCTGTGCGCTGTTGGTAGCTGGTTTGCTTGGCGGTTGTCAGCCTGACAAATCGCCTGTTGCGCCATCACCTGAGACCAGTTCACAAGCTAGCCAGACTTATACCACGGCAGCCAGCGAGCAGGTGTCTACGCGCGGTGCATCGGTTACCGAACCAATCGCTGCTGCAAGTGCACCTACCAAACGCTCAGTAACACTATTGATTGCTGCCAGCACCAATCTAAACAGCGCTTTGCCCGTCATGGTGGAAGATTTTAACCGTTTGCATCCCGACATCACACTTAAAATCACCTATGACACCTCAGATAAGCTTGCCGCGCGTATTCGCCAACACAATAACTTTGATATATTCTTGACGGCAAGCCAAGTCTATACCCAAGACTTATACGCCGCAAGCCAACGACGTGGCGGCTCGCGTTATGATCAGCCCTTTATTTATGCGCGTGGGCAGCTGGTGTTGTATAGCACCAAATATGCCTTGACCGATACGCCAACACAGCTACTTGATGACTTATTGATCAAACACGCGCCGCTGCAAATCGCACTGTCTGACCCCGAGCTATCGCCCTATGGCAGTGCGGCGCAAGCATGGCTGGTCAATCAAAATTTTGCCAGTTCGACACAGATCCAGCTACAGCCCTATGCCAATTTGATTCAGACCTTTGCTGCTACCGATCAAGGGCTGGTGGATTTTGGTTTTGTCAGTCTTGCACAAGTGCTTAGCAAGGCGCGTGACAACACCGTGCGTGAGGCCACCAAAACGCGTAGCTATGCGCCACTGTCCCAAGCAGACTATCCGACGATTTTGCACGAAGGCATGGTACTCAAACCAAGCACGGCTAGTCAGCAGTTCGTCAGCTACTTGTTATCATCCAAGGGGCAGCTGCTTTTGACGGAAGCAGGCTATTTACCCGTGTGTGGCGATAGCAGCCTTAAATTGCCTGCCTGCAGCTGAGCACGGCATTGTTGAAGCGTTTAGGCCATTGTTAGATAATGGCAGCTTTTAACTGCTTGGCAAGTTCGGCAAGCCCGTCTGTATCGGCTTTGCGCTCAGCGTGCTGACCCAATGCGTGGATACTGGTCGGGATCAAATGCACATGATAATGCGGCACCGATTGCCCTGCCTGCGCGTGATTAAGCTGCATCTGTACAATGCCGTCACGGTTTAGCACTTGACGTTGAGCTTGCATAACCTTTTGGGCGGTGACAAACACAGCTTGCAAATATTCAGCAGGCATATCAGATAGTTCAACGGCTTGGCATTTTGGAATAACCAGTACGTGCCCGCGTGCCATCGGCATGATATCCATAAATGCTAAGGTTTTGTCGTCTTCATACACAGTAAAATTGGGGATGTCACCGCGCAAGATTTTGGCAAAAATATTGTCGTTGTCGTAGGTTGGCTGTGTCATTGGTGTATCCTGATGGTCTGTGATCAAAGTTGCACGTTATCAAAAAAATCTAAAATCTGCTCGGTTAAAATAAATTGACGCACGTCATTGAGCATGGTGGTGTCATAATTGTGGATAAACGCCACGGCAAGCTGTCGGTGTGGGTCGCACCATGCCATCGAACCATTATAGCCCATATGCCCAAAGCCGTCAGCCACCGTATGTAAACGGCTAAACACACGATGATAGCCAAGCCGCCATTGCATGGTTGCAGGCATGACCTTATCAGGCTGGTTGTTTTGCACCTGCTCTAGCGAGGCAAACACTTCGGGCGTTATCAGCGTGCGTATTTGACCCTCAACCATCCAGTGTCCGCCATTGGCAAGCATCGCGTAGATGGTCGCCAATGCCTGCGCACTGGCAACACCGTTGGCGGCAGGGATTTTGGCTTGCAAGCTGGCAGGGTGATAGTAATTAAATTGGCGGCTGCCTTCGGGTACCAAAGCGGCTTGATAATCGGTAGGCGCAACTCGGCTGGGCGTGAAGTATAGCGCGTTGATAGCTTGGGTATTGAGCACCGCGTCAGTATCGGCAAGGCGTTGCCAATCAGCGTACATTGGCAATTGTTGATAAAAATCCAATGTCGTCGCGCTATCGGTTTGCAATACAGGTTTGCTGCGCGCGCTGTTTGCCGAAGGTGGGCGCAACTGCTGGGCGACTTGCGGCACGATGTCATGCGGTACACCAAAATACACCTGCCCGACCAAGCCCAAGGGGGTAAGCAAATAACGCGTCAATGCCGTTTGCAAATCCAAATCCGTGACGCGCTCAACCAAGCCGCCCAGTATCCAGCCTGACACCAGCGCGCTATAAGCCACGGTAAGTGTGTTGCTGGATTGTGCTGTCATGGCAGCAACATTGGCGACCATTGTTTGCCAATCAAGCATATCTTTGGCGGTCTCGGTGATTTGCTGCACGTCATACAAATTTGCCCGATGGCTCAACACATCGCGTAGGGTGACAGTGTCTTTAGCATTTTGGGCAAAATCCGCCCAATACGCGGCAATTGGCGTGTCATAATCCAACAAACCTTGCGCAACCAAACAATGCACCAAGGTGACCAACACCCCTTTGCCTGTAGAAAAATTCAATGCCAAGGTGTGAGGTGTCCACAGCGTGCGCTCGCCTGTGGCTTTATCGATGGTCGCGGTGCCGTGTGCCAATGCACTGACACATTGCCCACGGTGATAGATAACAAGGCTACAGCCGCCAAGCGGTTGATTTAAGTCAAACCCTTGTAAAAAGCTAGCAAGTTGTTGATTAAGAGCGTTATAATTCATTGTTCTGTATTAAAAATTGTTTAAATAAGCATTCATATCTAACGCGGTACCAACAAACGTTGATACACCGTATCGTATAGCCTGTCTAAACCTGCTGCTTGTCCGCGTGCCAGTGCCGTGTCCATCTTGCGCCCCCGTAGCCAACCTGCACGCAGTGCCACCACCGCGCCTGCATCATCGGCAGTCACGCCATGTAACAGCACCAAATCATCGGCATGCGCCATCAATGCGCGGTCAAAACGCATAATAACAGTTTGCTTTAAGTCATTGATATCACGCACGGGCACCGTATGGTACGCCAAGCCTGCCTCGTGCACCGCTGTTGCCATATCAAACGCCAACACATCGGCAGGGGCAAGGTCAATCACCGCTGCTACCCCATGTATAGGTAACTGCGCCACGCCCTCACGCGTCAAGCCATGCGCCACCCATAGACGTTTTTCGGCTTGTAAAACCTGCCCCCAGTCCTTGGTAGACAAGGCATCGCTTAATGCCGTAAACTCTGCCGAATGCGGCAACACCAACGTCGGCGTGGGCGCGTCGTCATGTGGGTTAAATGCTTCTTGCGGCGTATAGGGGTCATGCGGATCGGGCAAATTATCGTGGGGCAAATCGGTCACCAGTTGTTCCAAACAAATCAAACATCTAAATTTTAACGAAATTTAACGGGGTATTGGGCATTGGGGTCGGGTTGCTGGTTGGGGTAGTGATGGTCATGTTCGATATCGCAGGCATCGGCGTTATTTTTGGCAGGCTTATGGATATAGCCAACGCGATCTTCGACGGGTAAATGCGCGTGTTCCCACACCATTAATGCTTGCATACAGGTGTGACGCTGCGCCTCGGTTAGGCGTTCGCCACTTTCCCAACGCCCAAGCGCGATGGCAGTGCGAAATTTTTCGGCAATCTCAGGCGTTAAGGCGTTTAAAACAGCTTGTGTGTCCATGGTTCCTCACAAAATGGTTCAAATGAGTGTTGGCGATACAATTGACTTCCTCCCCTCCCTAAAGTGAGGGGATTCCTACTGCTAGACGGTCAAGCCCGACCGCAAGAATGTTCTTACTGGCGTTAATATCTCTATCATGCCATGTGCCACACTTTGCACAAGTCTACTGCGAGCATAGCTCTTGTCTTGCGAACGGGCAAAGCAGTGCTTTGCTTATCCGTTCTCATCTCTTATTCGCAAACCTGCTCTACCTTTTGGACTACTGGACATATCGCCACAGCACGAACAAGTTTGGGTAGTGTATCGTTCATTCACGATTTCAAAACGGCAACCTGCATGCTTGCATTTGTAGGTCAGTTGGCGTTTGAGTTCAAACCAACCTGCATCGTAAACCGATTTGGCTAGTTTGCCTTTTTTGCGGCTAAATTGGGTGGTTTTTACATCGCCGACCACGATTAAGGCATTGTTTTTAACTAGCCCTGTGGTGAATTTGTGTATGAGGTCTTGGCGTGTGTTTTTGATTTTGGCATGAATCGCTTTGACACGCTGTTTGTTTTTGGCACGTTGGGCGGTGGCTAACGCTTTGGCATACTTTAGCGTCTGTTTGATGGTGAGTTTGTCACCGTTTGAGGCGGCGGCACTGTCTTTTAAGCCTAAGTCTATGCCGACACTACCTGTTCCACACTCGGTTTTTGGGTATTCTTTAACGGTGATACAGGCATACCAACGGTTACGGCTGTCTTGGACGATTTCGCAGGTGTTTATTTGATATAGGCTAAGATTGTAGCTATCCCATAGGTCGATGATGAGCTTTTTCCCTTTGGCTAAACTAAGCTGTAGGGTTGATTTTAAGCCTTTTTTACCCGTCTGATGAGTAGCCAGTAATTTGATTGCGGATTGCTTAAATGGAATCCAACCTAGGCTTTTACGCTTTGAGTTTGGGTTGTTGGTTCGCCAGTTAAGTTTAGCCTTTTTGAATTGGCGTCGCGATTTGGCGTGAGTTTCATTAATGGCTTGTATGGTTTGAGAATGTAAGCCTAGCAGTTCACCGCTACCTTTGGTGTATTCGTTTAGGTCATAGGCACTAAAAAATTTGCCTGTTTTTTGCAGGTATTTGTAACTCAAGTCATTAACATAGTTCCACACGAAATTGACCAAACCGCTTAGGCGGTTAAGCTTTGCTGTGTGTTTGTCTTTTATGCGTAGCTTGAGGGTTTTCATGGGGTTAGTTTAACATATTTAACAAGTTTCTGTGTGTAAGCATGGTTTCAAAGTTGCCTTATATCCACCGCCTAAAGTCGGTGGTTTTACGGCAACGGAGGATAAAAATTTGGGCAAATCGGCGCACCTGCAAGATACAGGCAAACACCACGCGCTGAACGCCCAAATGGCAAAACAAGGTTTTACTTTGCTGATAGATGCCTTTAATATAGCAAACATCGGGTCATATTGACGCGTCAGTGAGCAAACATGTTGAGCAGGTTTTTGTCAAGTATTTCACTAACCACAAAGCATCGGGCAAATTATGCAGCAGCAGTCATCTTTAAACAAAGCAATGCAACCACATAAAAAAATCCCTGCAACCAATCGGCGCGTATTCTGGCTTAGTCTGGCTTTGGCAGCCAGCCATTTATTGACAACCAACGCACACGCTAAACCCACCATGCCGACCGCAGCCAGTGCCACTAGCGCGCCAACCACGCTTGCCGACGCGCGTAAGCAGGCCCAAGCGCAAGACTTGGCGCATTCTACCGCTTGGTTGCGGCTGCTGTATTACCCAACGCCGTATCGTACTGGCAGCGTTAGCCGTGTTGCTACCGCCAATAATTCACTTGCCAATCAGCAGGCGTTTTTCGCCAGTCCCGATGGTGGGCATGACCCTGCGGCAGAATTACAAGCCACCCTCGGGGCGATGTTCATGCCAAACCCAACGCCTGATGCGTCGGTGTATTGCCGTATGCCTGCGCGCGTGCATTGGTTAAAAACCACGCTTGCCATTCCCGATCATGTGTTGCCGTCTGCTGAGTGTCCGACGTTGGCGCGTTGGCAAGCCAATTTGGCGGCACAGGGTGCGTCAATTATCTTTGCTGACGAATACTTGGCCGATCCACAATCGGCGTTCGCGCACAGTTTTTTGCGGTTTGATACGCCAGACCCTGCGCGCGCAACTTATCTTAATTATACGCCAAAAAAGACCGATGGGGAAAGCTTTGCCAAATTTACCTACAAGGCGGTGATCGCAGGTACGCCAGGTGAATTTACCTTGAACAATTATGCCCAAAAAATCACAGGCTACACCGAAGAACAAGGGCGCAACGTGTGGACGTATCGGCTCAATTTATCGCCTGCCGAAGTCGAGCAGCTGACCCGACAAGTATGGGAGATTCAAGGGCAAAATCTGACGTATAAGTTGCTGTCGGATAATTGCGCGTCAGAGATTTTGGCACTGTTGGACGCGCTGCGCCCACGGGGTGATTTGCTAAACGGGCTACAGCCTTTGGTCGCACCTGCCCAAATCGTACGGCACTTGGCGGCGAATGCGCTTTTAACCACGCGTGAGTTTGTGCCATCACGCGTTGCCCGTGAGCAGACAGTGCGTAATACCAAGGTTTTAAAAGCAGTAAACGCAGACAGCGAGCCGTATGGCGCGCCACTTGCGCCTAACTCACACGCGTTACAAAATACACCACAGCAAGGTAGCCGCAGTGATCCCTTGCTGGCAAACCCATTGCAACAGGTGAGTGTGGGTGTAGAACAGGTCAAAAACCGCAACACGCATGACGCGCTGACGCTGGGCTATCGGATGGTGTATCATGACGCGCTTGACAAGCCTGATGGCTATCCCATCGGCGCGGCATTAACCGCACTGTCAGGTGAGCTGCGTGTCCCCACCAATCAGCGCGGCCAGCATGACAGCGTTGAATTCAATCACATAACCATCATGCAAATGCGCGCCCTAAACCCTGTCAATACCGCCAAACAAGGCAATAGCTGGGGGGCAAAATTCAGCCTTGAGCGCGTACAAGATGGTATTCGCCACGATGATGGTGGCGACATTGTAGGCAATTTATCGGGCGAGTATGGCAAAAGTTGGGCATACGGCACACCACGCGCGCCAGCGGATTTACCGCCCAATATTTGCTATGCACTCGGTACGGCAGCGTTGCAAGGTGGACGCGGTTTGTATCATGGCTATCGCGCAGGTATCGGCGCGACGGGCAGCTGCTTACAACAGATCAGTCCCGATTGGCGCGCGCTTGCCACGTTTGATCTGCCGCTGTGGTTAGCAGGCGATAACAAGCACGAACGCTATGCCCAGCCGCGCGTAGAGTTTGGCACACAATACGATTTTGACCGCCACAACGCCTTGCGCGTCACGCTATCACGACAGTGGACGCTTGATCACGGTTTTAAACAAGTGGCGGATACAACGCAAGATAGCATTGGCTTACGTTATCTGCGTTATTTTGATTAAGGGCGCGCGGCTGGTGGCTCAACGAACATTTAGTCGTTAGGGGAAACTATTTAAGCATGGGTGAATTGCTCAAAGTAAAAAACTTAACGATACAAACTGCCTATCAAACGCTTGTCAAAAATCTATCCTATACGCTGAACGCAGGCGAGACGTTGGCCTTGGTCGGTGAATCGGGTTCGGGCAAATCGTTGTCGAGCCTTGCGTTGCTTGGCCTGTTGCCAGCAAGCTTGCAAGTCACGGGGCAGGCATGGCTTGATGATAAACCGCTACCCATCAATCCCACGCCCATTGGGCCTGCCCAATTAAGCCGCGCCCAACATCGCCGTAATGAACACCAATGGCGGCAGATTCGCGGACGGCAAATTGGCATGGTGTTTCAAGAACCGATGACCGCGCTTAATCCTTTGCACACCGTTGGCAAGCAGCTAGGCGAGAGTTTGGCATTGGCAGGCGTGGTAAAAGCTAAGCGGCGCGCGCAGGCGTTGCAGTTACTTAAGCAAGTTCAGCTTACCGATGGTGCGGACAAATTGGCGCGTTATCCGCATGAATTATCGGGTGGACAACGCCAACGTGTTGTGTTGGCACTGGCACTGGCACAGCAGCCGCAAGTACTCATTGCCGATGAGCCAACCACTGCGCTGGATGTGACCTTACGGCACGATATATTGGCACTCATGCAGCGTCTGACAGCCGAGCGCGGCATGGCGCTGCTGCTGATTAGCCATGATCTTAAACTGGTGCGTCGCTATAGCGATCGCATTGCCGTCATGCAGGCAGGGTGTATTGTTGAGCAGGGCGATACCGTTGCACTATTTGCTAATCCGCAGCACAGCTACACGCGCGCCTTGATGACGCAAGAATTTGGCACGCCATTGACAGTCGAGCAGGACGCGCCGACAGTGCTCAGCGTGCAAGATGTCGGCGTACATTATGTGCGTCGTCAGTATATTTGGCAGTCGCCGCAGGTGCTGACCACACTGGCAGCGGTGAGTTTTAGCTTGCATCAAGGCGAAGCCTTGGGTATTGTAGGCGAGTCGGGTTCGGGTAAGACAACACTGGCACGCGCATTGCTCAAGTTGTTGCCACGACAGGCGCAGGTAGCGGGGCAAGTGAGGTTAGCAAACGCCCATCTGCCCGCAACGCCCAATCTTTTAACCTTAAACCAACGCCAGTTTAGACCGTATCGTCGTGCGTTGCAGTTAGTCATGCAAGACCCTTATGCCAGTCTCAATCCGCGCATGGATGTGCAGACACTGGTTGCCGAAGGTTTGGTGTTGGCTGATGGTAGCTTGTCGACAACCACGCGCCAGCAGGCAGTACAGGAAGCATTGGCGTTGGTGCAGCTACTGCCTGAGATTGCCCAGCGTTATCCACATGAGCTGTCAGGCGGGCAGCGGCAGCGCGTGGCATTGGCGCGTGCGTTGGTCATGCGTCCGCAGATTTTGCTGCTTGATGAGCCGACCGCCGCCCTAGACAGTCAAACGCAGGTATTGGTGGTGAAGCTGCTGCGTGATTTGCAGGCGCGGCTTGGTATGAGCTATATTTTTATCAGTCATGATTTGCAAGTGGTCAAGGCGTTGTGCCAACGCATTTTGGTGTTAAAAGACGGGCAAATGGTTGAAATAGCAACCACCCAAGATTTGTTTGATCATCCGCAATCACCGTATACGCAAGCATTGATCCAATCGATAAAGGTTTAGCCAATGGCAGGCACGTCGGCAGATTTATTGTCCCTCGATGTCATCATACCTTGTTATAATGTCTAAGTTGTCGGCAAAAAACCGATTATCTTGATCTAAAAGCCCAGCAGAAGCACGCATAAAAACGCAATGCCAGAGACTAACTTAAACCATCACCTGACGACTGCCAAAGACAGTGATCAGCCGACACTGCCTACACTGTCATCCGTGCAACAAAAATTTTTGCCTGTGGTAGTCGCCATCGCGCTATTTATGCAGATTTTGGATGCAACTGTGCTCAACACGGCGTTGCCTGCGATGGCGCGTGACCTCAATCAGCCTGCGCTGTCGATGCAGTGGGCGGTGATTAGCTACGCGCTGACGTTGGCGATTTTTACCCCGATTAGCGGCTTTATCGCTGATAAATACGGTACACGCACCACGTTTTTGGTCGCTATCAGCGTGTTTAGTGTGGGTTCGTTGATGTGCGCGATTTCACCCACATTGGGTAGTTTGATTTTTGCCCGTGTCGTGCAAGGGCTTGGTGGGGCATTGCTGATGCCTGTTGCGCGGCTCACACTGATTAAAAGCTATCCGCGTGAGCAGATGCTATCGGTGATGAATTATGCTGTCATGCCTGCGTTGGTCGCGCCTGTGGTTGGTCCGTTGGTTGGTGGTTATTTGGTTGAGTGGGCAAGTTGGCATTGGATTTTTTTGATCAATTTGCCGATGGGGTTACTTGGCTTGTGGGTCGGGCTTAAGCTGATGCCGCAATACTTGCAGCGCAATCCGAGTATGGATTTGCTGGGATTTTTGTTGTTTGGCAGTTCGATGGCATGTTTTACTTTCGCGCTAGAATTTGTCAATAACATCAGTGCGGAAAAGCCACAAACGAGCATTTTTGCAGCCATGGTGGCAGGGCTTGCGGTGGCGTTATTGGTCGGCTACTATTACCACGCCAAGCATTCTGAGGCGCGTAACGGACAGCAGCCATTGTTTGGGCTGGATTTGTTTATGGTGCGCACGTTTCGTGTCGGATTACTTGGCAATTTGCTGACGCGACTTGGCATGAGCGCAATCCCGTTTTTACTGCCGCTGTTGCTACAGGTGGTGCTTGGCTATAGCCCGTCGCAGGCAGGTTGGATGCTTGCGCCGATTGCGATTGGTTCACTGGTGATTAAGCCACTGGTAACGCGGATTGTACGCCGCTTTGGCTATCGGCGTACGCTGGTGATCAATACGACAATTATCGGGCTTAATATTATGCTGTTGTCGCAATACAATCAGCACACGCCACTTTGGCTGAGTATTCCGCTACTGACCTTCATGGGGGCGTGCAATTCGCTGCAATTTAGCGCGATGAATACCATTAGCATTGCGCGGCTGCGTCCGTATCAGACCAGTAGCGGTAACAGTCTGCTCTCTGCCAATCAGCAACTGGCGATTAGCTTTGGCATTGGGCTTGGCGCGTCGGTGCTGCACTTACTTACGCCTGCGCGCGCAAGCCTTGCCCAAACCCAAGTCGCGTTTTCGCATGCGTTTTTGCTATTGGGCATTTTGACGATCTTGTCGGGTTTGTATTTTTTGCGTTTGCATCCGCGTGACGGGGTAGGTTTATATCATTAATGTTAAAAATATTTTAAAATGCGTGTAAAAAAAGGGTAAGCACACAGGCTTACCCTTATGCACCAATCTTTTTTGATGCACTTTTTTAAAATCGCCAAATATTATTGCTCAACAAACGCGCGCTCAACGACATAATCACCCGTGCCACCCATACGCGGTGAGCATTTGAGCCCGTATTCATCAAGCAACGCGGCAACATCTTTGTTCATTGATGGGCTGCCGCAAATCATCGCGCGGTCATCGGTTGGGTTCATCGGAGGCAAGCCGATATCCTCAAACAATTTACCTGAGCGCATGAGGTTGGTCATACGGCCTTCGTTGCGAAACGGTTCGCGCGTTACGGTTGGGTAGTAGATAAATTTGTCTTTGACGTAATCGGCAAGGTATTCATCGTTGAATAGCTCACGCTCAAAGCGTTCACGGTAGCCCAGTTCACTAACATAACGCACGCCGTGCACCAAAATCACTTTGTCAAAACGCTCATACACTTCAGGGTCACGGGTGAGGGACAAAAACGGCGCAAGCCCTGTACCTGTCGAGAGCATGTATAAATGTTTGCCAGGGTTTAGGTCATCTAGCACCAATGTGCCTGTTGGTTTTTTGCTAACCAACAAGGTATCGCCAACCTTGATGTGTTGCAACACCGAGGTCAAAGGGCCATCGGGTACTTTAATTGAGTAAAACTCCAACTCTTCATCATAATTGGTGCTGGCAATCGAGTAGGCACGCATCAGCGGCTTGCCGTCAATCTCAAGCCCAATCATGGCAAATTCGCCATTGCGAAACCGCAGCCCATCGTTGCGCGTGGTTTTGATGGTAAACAACGTGTCATTCCAATGGTGCACATAGGTGACGGTTTCTTGGTAAAATTTGGATAAATTCGACATATGCCCTGCCTGTTGGTCGTGTGCGTTGGGGCAAGATCGCTAATGATCCCAAACGCTACTCAATATCATTATCATTGGCAAAAACGGCAACACCACACAGGCTCACCGCCGTGATATGCCTTGTCATTGCCTTGCTAGAATAAAACGCGTATCATAACAAATTTTGCCTTGTCTTGCGATTTTATCCGCGCAAAAAGTCATAATAAATTGGCATATCGTTAGTAAAAAATGCGTTAAACCATGAGGCAGTCTGTAAGCGTGACCACGTTGGCTTGTTATGAATCACATTGAGTTACCGATTATTGGCTATGTGCGCTCACCGTTGGTACAAAAATTTGGCATTCCACGCCAGCCAAATTTGGTGAATGTACGCGCGCAGCTTGAGTTTGTCCCACCGTTTGGCAATCCACAGGCGTTTGTCGGTATTGAGCAATTTAGCCATCTGTGGGTGATTTGGCAGTTTCACCAAGTGTTGCATGACACACCGTCTGGTGTAGCAGGGCAAAATTTTCGCCCACAGGTGCGTCCGCCGCGCTTGGGCGGTAACGCCAAAATCGGCGTATTTGCCAGTCGCAGTATGTTTCGCCCATCAGGGCTTGGCTTGTCTGTGGTGCAGCTGGCAGGCATGCAGGTGGTGGATGGGCAAACGCAGCTTGATATCATCGGCGCGGATATGGTCGACGGCACACCTGTGGTTGATGTCAAGCCCTATCTAGCCTACAGTGACTGCGTGGCAGCAACCAGTGGTTATGCGGACACGCCGCCTGGTCATAAGCTTGTAACGTGGCAGGCGCAAGCACAAATGCAGCTTGACCAGTTGATACAAATAGGCGCGTTGGCACACGACGATGGCGCGATTATTCACGCGCTGATCGCGCAAGACCCGCGCCCTGCATACCGCAAGCACGATGACGGGCGCGTGTATAGCGTGCGCTATGGCAAAATTGATGTGGATTTTGTGCCCGATGCGCAAGGCTTGGCGGTGGTAGCATTGCGTGAATGTGATTGGTCAAATTGATGGGTACAAAAGGGCAGGGGGCATAACAAAAAAAAACACGCCAATTCTTACCCAAATTTTACCCACCGACAACAATACGTGAAAATGTGATTTTGCGCTGTTTTTTTGCCGCCAATGTTGGCACAATAGCGCATTGAATTTGTCGTCATGTATTTGGAAATCACCATGCAACATCGCCGTTTATTCAGTGCTTTTAGTCTTGCTGTCATGGCAACCATCGCCGTTCTACCTGCGCATGCTGCCAGCAAGAAAGCCAAACCTGTCGCCCAACCCGTCAGCCAAGCAGCCGATAGTCAAGCGCAAAACCCCAATCACGTTACCATTGATTTGTCAGAAGTTGGTCCAACCAAAAACGAAGTGGCGATGTTACAGGTCATCTCTGAGATGTGTCCACCAATGCTCAACGCCAAACAGCGCACCAACTTTGCCAAGGCGTACAACACCGAGCTACAAAACTTGATGCCAACCATCAGCGAGCCCAAAGCCGCTGTGCAGTACCTATCCACCCAAGCCGATTATCAACAGATTTTAAATGATACCCGTCAGTGGCTGCTCAGCTTTCCCAAAGCCGATAACCAACAAATGTGCTTTGAATTGGCAGAGTCGGGTATGGGTGAATGATCTCGATTGTGCACGGTCAAAAATGAGCTAAATCGCAAAAAATTCCAGTAAGTGTTTGTATTGCGCAACGTTTTGTTTTATCCTTTAGCAGTTTTTTATTGATGTCTTAAATTGATGTTTTAAAACGTTGCGTCAAATTTTGTGCCACTGAGTTAATTGTATGAATGCGTTGTCCGTTGTACCTGCTAAATCGAGTAATTTTGTCAAATATGCCAGTGTTAGCCTAGCCGTTGTGCTGCCCACCGCGCTGGCGCAAGCTGCCATCACCCCACCAACGCTTGATAACGCTGCGTATGTGTTGATGGATTACGACACAGGCACGATTTTGGCACAAAAAAATGCCGAGCAGCCGCTACCGCCTGCCTCATTGACCAAAATGATGACCAGCTACCTCATCGAGCAGCGGTTGCTACAAGGCAAGCTCAAAGAAGATGAGCCCGTGCTGATGACCCCCGACGCATGGTGTCGCGGTAGCAGTGAAGAGTCGTGCATGTATGTCGATGTCAATCAGACCGCGCCCGTGATCGATATGCTCAAAGGCATCATCATCGTATCGGGGAATGACGCTGCCAAGGCGATGGCGCAGCACATTGCAGGCAGTGAGACCTCCTTTGCTGACTTAATGAATGCTGAAGCCAAAAAAATCGGCATGACTCACACCCACTTTATGAACGCCACAGGCATGCCAGCCGATGGTCATGAAGCGTCAGCGCATGATTTGGCGTTGTTATCAAAAGCCATTATTCACAATAGCCAAAAATATTACCCACTATATAGCCAGCGCGAATTTACCTACAATAACATCAAACAGGGCAACCGCAACGTGTTGCTTTACAGCGATAAAACGGTTGATGGGCTGAAAACAGGACACACCAACGATGCAGGTTTTTGCTTAGCTGCCTCAAGCAAGCGCGGTAACATGCGCTTAATCTCGGTGATTTTGGGCACCAAATCTGCCGAAGAACGCGGCAAACAGTCGCGTGAATTGCTTGATTGGGGCTTTGGCCACTTTACCACCAAAGTTGCTGCACCTGCCAACCAAATGATGGGCACGATTCCAGTCAAATACGGTCAAGCCGATGCTGTCAATGTGGTGACGCAAAACAATTTACAAGTGTTGTTGCCAAAAATTGAAGAGGATAATGTCAAAACTGTGGTGAGCCTTAATCCCAACGTGGCAGCGCCCGTCAAAGCAGGACAGCCTGTTGGTAAAATGACGGCAACGCTCAACGGCAAGCCTGTCGCTTCGGTTAATTTGGTCGCACAGTCTGCGGTTGAAGAGTCGGGATTTTTCACCCGTATCTGGCAGCATATCGCTGGCTTTTTCCAAGGCTTGTTTGGCTAACTTGTGCCAACTTTTTTGATAAAAGTCTAGCGATATGCCCACGTGATAAGCGGCTTAGTCAATCATGGCTAGGTCGTTTTAATTGCTGACAACTTGTCATAACAAATACGATGCCAGGTGTTGGGCAAGCTGCCTAAGTTCAGCATTACTCACATCGGTGCTAATAGCTTGCAAGTGATCAATGCCATTAATTTGCAACAGATCAATTTGGCGCGCCGTTAGCTTGTGATAGTAATAAATCACCAAGATACGGCGATTGGTCTGTTGGCGACGTAACTGGCTTAGCAGCGTGTTGGCTTGTTCAAAGTCAATCGATGGGCAAATCAGCAACGCATCAAACGGCTGCTGCAAAAGCTGATCGAGTAGATTGTGCGGCTGTTCATACACCGCGACCTGCGCACCTAACCCGATAAGATAGTTGGCAGCTGAATTGCATGGATGATCGCTTAGCCATAGGGCAAGCTGAAAACCCTGCAACAGCTTGCGTTCATCACGGTTTTGCCAGTCTAGCAGCACCATGGACACGATAACAGTCGTGCCTTGCCCAAGCTCACTGCTCACCTCGATACTCGCGCCGATCAAATCTGCCAGTTTTTTGACCAAAAATAACGCATTGCTGTAAGGGTGGTGCAGCACGATCGGCGCAGGTTCTGCTTCAAAAAACGGATCAAATAGCTGATTGATATGCTTTTGGGTAATGCCTACGCCTGTGTCTTGAATTTGCAATGTCCAACGAATACGGTGCTCAAAGTGCTGCAGTTGAGAGCTTACCAACACCTTGCCTTGCTCAGTAAACTTAATGGCATTATCAACAAACGATGATATGATGGTGGTAATCTTGCCTGCATCGCCCTCAAGGCGGTAATCGGCGTGGTAGGTTTTGAGGGTGAGCGTCAGACCTTTTTGCTCGGCAAACGGCTGATAGTTGTTGATGACTTCTTCAAGCAATTGATTGGGATTAAAATACGCCAAATCCACGCCCGTCTGCCCACGCTCAATACGAATTAGTTGGATAATTTGGTCAAGCTTGCTATCAACCGTCTGCATGCTCATGCCAATCACATTGACCGCGTCTTGTTGTTCTTCCGTCAGATAATGGCTTTGCAACAGCTCAAGACCCGTATTGACATGCCTAATGGCGGTTTTAAATTCATGCGTTAGCAGATTTTGAAAACTTGAAAACTGCTGCATCTGCGCCAGCTGCTGCTGTTTGAGTGTTTGCGTATCGGTTTTAAGCTGCTGAAGCTCAGCTTGTAGCCGCGCTTGACGATGCAGGCTATGCAACAAGGTGCGCTCGATCAGTAGCGCAGAACTGTCCTCTTGTAAACTGGCGTAACGGCTTAAATCAACAGGTTTGTCTGCCAAAACTTGCTTGCTGATTTTTTCAATGGCAGGCAGGTGCTCGGTCATGCGCTTAGCTAGACGCAAGATGTACCACATCAACAAGCCATCAAGCACCAACATCACCAAACACGGCAACCAAATGTTGTGTAGCCACTGCTGACGAATACGCGTTAGGTTTAATGTGGTCTTGACGTAGCCGTACACCTGTTGGGCTTGCGTTTGGTCATGGCTAGAACTCAGCACTACAGGCTGATTAAAGCTCATGTAGTCATTAAAAAGAATCGCCAACGGGTGCGCGCGGTTATTAGATTTGGGAATTGCCACATTGGCAGGGGTGGCAAAAAAAGCCGCGTTTTCAATCTCGGGAAATAGCTGCAGCAGGTTTTCGATTTGGCGTTGGTGTAGCGGTGCGTGACTGCTTGCAACATCACGCGCCAATAGCTGGTTGATACGCTCAATGTGGCGCACCTCGCAGTGTAGCGTCAAATACAGATCACTGACCAAAAACGTCAGCATACACAGCACAAACACCAGTTGCGTTGGCAAGATCAAAAACCAACGCACCAAATCTTTGTGGGTAAGCGAACGACGTGTCATAGATTGCTATTGGGATTGCTGTTGGGATTGCCGTGATGAAGTTGCGCTAGTTTAGCGTTTTTTATCGCGCTGTTTGAACTTTTGAATCTGCCGCCGCTTGCGCGCTTGTTGGGCCTCGGTCAGGCTACTTTTACTTTTGCGCCCGGCATACGGGTTGGCATTTTGTTTAAATTCAACGCGAATCGGCGTACCTTCAAGCTTAAATACCTTGCGAAACTCATTTTCTAAATAACGCCGATAGCTATTGGGCACTTGGTCGGTTTGGTTGCCGTGGATCACCACAATCGGTGGATTATGTCCGCCCAAGTGGGCAAAACGTAGCTTGATCCGTCGCCCACCCACCATGGGCGGTGGATGCGCACCCACCGCATCCTGCAAAATCTGCGTCAAGCGGCTGGTTGAGATATCAAGCGTCGCCGAGGCATATGCACGCGCAATCGACGGGTACAGCGAGCCCACGCCTGTGCCATGTAGTGCCGAGATAAAATGCGTCTTGATGTAAGGGATAAAATGAAACCGCCGATCCATTTCAGACTTGATCCAGTTTTTTTGCTCATCGGATAAGCCATCCCATTTGTTGATGGCAATTACCACCGCACGCCCTGCTTCTAGCGCGAAACCCAACAAATGTAAATCTTGGTCAGTGATGGATTCTTGCGCATCAATGACTAAAATCACTACCTGCGCGTCTTTGATCGCCTGTAGGGTTTTGATTACCGAAAACTTTTCAACTTTTTCATCAATGCGTCCACGGCGGCGCACACCTGCCGTGTCAATTAGCACATAGTGCTTGCCTGCGCGTTCAAACGGGATATAAATGCTATCGCGTGTTGTGCCAGGCATGTCAAACGTCACCACGCGGTCTTCACCCAACATACGATTGACCAGCGTGGATTTGCCAACGTTGGGTCGCCCGATGATGGCAATACGCATACCTTCAGGTATTTGTTCTGCTGTGTTTTGTTCGGGCAAATCCGCGGTTAGGGTTTCAAGCAGGTTGGTGACACCGCGTCCATGGCTAGCAGCAAGCGGCTGTGGTTCACCAAAACCCAGCGCGAAAAACTCACTGGTCGCCGCCTCATGCACACCGTCGATTTTGTTGGCAACCAAAATCACAGGTTTGCCCAAGGTGTGTAGCTGTTTGGCAATGTTGCTATCGGCGCTGGTAATCCCTGCACGGCTATCGACCACAAAAATGATACGGTCAGCCTCTTCAATCGCAGTTTGCGACTGCGCTGCCATGTAGTCATCAATCGCGCCTGTGCCATCGTCTTGCTCGCCGATACCGCCTGTATCAACCACAATAAACGACTTGCCCTCAAAATTGACCTCACCGTATTGACGGTCACGCGTCAAACCTGCCAAATCCGCCACCAGTGCTTGGCGGCTGCGCGTAAGTTGGTTAAACAACGTTGATTTGCCGACGTTTGGACGACCGATCAGTGCAATTACTGGTTTCATAGACGCACCTGCCACACGCTAAAGCTGCCATCATTGTCTGTCGCCAACAGGCGGCTGCCCTCAAGTTGTAAATGGGTGACGGCGTGACGGGCTTGTTGGCGGTCAATCGGGTTGCCCGTAGCTTTGTCAAAGGCGTGGATATAGCCATACACATCACCGACCAAGACCGCGCGCGGCGTAGCGACGGCGTTACTGAGCCCACGGTAGGCAAGGGTATCGCTTTGCCAATGCAGCGTACCTGTGACTTTATCTAAGCACAGCAATTTACCATCGAGAGTCGTGGCGTAGAGGCTATCACCATCAAGCGCGACAGATTTTAAACTGGCAACATCTTGGGTAAATAAAAGCTGCCCCGTTGCCAAATCCACCGCCACGAGCTGCCCACTGTAGCTGATGGTGTAAAGTGTCGTGCCTTCAAACACAGGCGTTGCATCAATATCAGCTAGACGGTCAATATCGCTGGCACCGCGAACTTGGCTGATGCGCCGCGACCACAACGGCGTACCGTTGGCAAGCGTAATACCGTGCACGCGTCCATCTGCGGTTGAAACCAATGCCGTGGTTGCATCCAACGCGATGGGGCTAGCAGCACCACGTAGGCTGAGATTTGGATTTTGGGTGGCAAACTGCCAGACCACTTGTCCTGTTTGGCGATCAAGGGCAGTGACTACACCGCTGTTACTCAAGGCAACAATGCGCGCGCCACTGACCAATACAGGCGACATCACAGGGCTGGCAAGCTGCGTTTGCCAACGGGTTTTGCCGGTTGTGCGTTCAAGCGCGATCACCTTACCTGCGCGGTCACTGACCAACACATTGCCGTTTGTGTTGTCAAGACTTACGCCACCTGTGATGGCATTGGGTAAGCTGATTTGCCACTGGGTTTGCCCTTGTGGATTGATAGCCGTCACGATACCATGGCTTGCGGCACTGACAAAACCGTTTGTATCGCTGGCAACTTGCAAGCCTGCGCCTGTTTGGGTCGCGCCGTGTTTTTTTGATGGTTTGACCGCGCTGGTTTTGCCATTGCCCCAGCCAAAACGTCGTTTGCCTGTCGGCGCAGCGTGATAAAACGCAGGCGCGAGCATGGGCTGTGGGTTATTGATTTGTACCAAGGCGGCAGGTGGGTTGATGGGCTCAGATTTTTTAAAATAACTACAGCCGCTTAAACTGCCCATGCCGAGTAGTGCAGATAACAGCACAGTATAAGCCGCGCGCGGTAGGGCTACCGCTGGTCGGCGCGTGACAGCTGTAGGATAAGGTGAATACGAATTGATGTATCGCTGGGTCATACAACGCCCTCAAAAACTTTAAATAAATAGCACTGCCTGTTAATCCGTCGGTAGGTTAGACCAAATCAACGTGCAGCTAGGCTGATTAAGGTTGCGCCGCCGCGCTAGTTACCGCTGGCGTGCTGGCGGATGCTGCGTTACTGCTCGCGCTAGGTTCAGCCGCGACTGCATTGGATGACGCTTGGGCAGGTTCGGATTGAACAATCACCCCACCTGTTGGGTCAGGCTGTTGAACGGTTAAGCCCAAGCTCTCCATTTTTACACGCAATAAGGCGCGGTCTTGTGGCACGGCATTGTTTTGGTTACGCGTCTGTAGCCCCTGCCATGCTTGTTGGTACAATTTACTTGCCTGTGCTTTATCACCGCGTTGCAATGCAATATCACCAAGCAGCTCATTTTTGCTGATATCAAACGCAGCAGGCATAGGCGTTTGTAGGGCTTGCGCTGCTGCATCGGGTTGGTTGTCGGCAAGCAACGCCTCGGCATAGCGCAAGGTAGCAATTGCCTGTAGCCCGTCATCGTTTATGTTCAATTCACGCGCTTTTGCCAGGGTGGCTGCCGAACCTTTAAAATCATTGGCATCGGCTTGTAACGCTGCTTTTTGGATCAACGCTTGCCAGGTATACACTGAGTTGCCATGCTGGCTGATAAAATTATCCAAATCTTGTGCCAGTTGCTGTTTAGCCGCCATCAGTTGCTGATGGCTTGCCGCATCAGCTGATGATTTTTGTAAATCATCAAGTTGGGTTTGGTCAAGCTCAATTTTGGCAAAATCAGTCATCGCGCGGCTGTCGATACGTCCGCCATGCTGTTGCCAGTAATTCCAACCAAAATAGCCCGCCAATGCAAGCAATATTGCCAGCACGATATAGCCGCCGTACTGCTTGAGCGCGCGCATTGCCTGTTGGTCGTCTTGCTCGGGTAGGTTGGTTTTTGGTGTTTTAACCAACGGGGAAATATTTTTTGCCATACTTTTTCCCTTAACTGTGTTGGTTGAGTGGGCTGGCATCGGCATCAAATTGCCAATCATGTGCGTCGAATTGGCGTTGCTCGCCTGTCGCCATGTTTTTAACACTGACTTTGCCGTTGTCGATTTCATCTTGCGCCAAAATCATGGTAAACGCTGCGCCTGATTTGTCCGCCTTTTTCATTTGTGCTTTAAGACTGGTCGCGCTTGCCATCTTGACGCGCAAGTCAGGACGCGCTTGGCGCAGGTTTTGGGCATACGTCATACCATGGGCAAACAGTTCAGGCTGCGCAACGACGAACACGTCACAATCGGCAGGCATGGCTTGTGGATTGACTTCTGCCATGAGCAGTAGCAGACGCTCAAGCCCCATGGCAAAGCCCACCGCAGGCTCGGATTGCTCAGGCTTGCCTTTTAAGATTCCAACCAAGCCGTCATAGCGCCCACCGCCGCAAACCGTGGCTTGGCTGCCCAGTTTGTCGGTGACCCATTCAAACACGGTTTTGTTGTAATAATCCAATCCGCGTACCAGTTTATCATTGATTTCAAACGCAATGTTGAGCGCGGCAAGATAGTGTTTGACTTGCTCAAAATGCGCTTTAGATTCCTCACCCAAAAAGTCGGCAAGGCGCGGCGCGTTTTGTAACACGGCTTGCGTGCTGTCAATTTTACTGTCAAGTACGCGCAGCGGATTGGTGGTGACGCGGCGTTGGCTGTCTTCATCAAGCTGGTCAAAATGCTGATTAAGATATTCCACCAACGCGGCTTTATAGGCGTGGCGTTCGTCGGCTTCACCCAATGAGTTAAGCTGTAAAGTCAAATGCTCGGCTATGCCAAGTTTGCGCCACATGGTTGCGGTCATGGCAATCAATTCTGCATCGGCATCGGGCAATTCGCTGCCAAAACTTTCTACACCAAGTTGGTGAAATTGGCGATAGCGTCCTTTTTGTGGGCGTTCATAGCGAAACATCGCGCCCATATACCACAATTTGGGCGTATCACCACGGGTTAGGTTGTGTTCGATGACCGCACGCACCGCACCTGCTGTGCCTTCGGGGCGCAGTGCAAAACTGGCTGTCTCATCGTTTTTATCTGTTTGGTTGTCAGCGTGATAGGATACAGCAAACATCTCTTTTGCCACGATGTCGGTATCCGTGCCCACGCCACGGGCAAACAGCTGGGTTTCCTCAACCAGTGGCAAGCGGATTTGGCTATAACCGTAGCTATCAAGTACGCTGGTTAAAACAGACTCGACATAACGCCACTCCGCCGACGAGCGTGTCTCTTTGGTCGCTGCAGGTAAGATGTCCTTAAAGCCGCGAATCGCGGTGATTTTATTGCTCATTATTCACTCAGATGATTAAAGTTTAGTGAACTTATTTTTTAACAAAGCTAAGTTCACTAAAATAAGTCTATAGGATGGATCTTGCGGCTTTTGATCGATTAACTTTGTACACGCAAAATCTCATTTGCGCGCTGGGCCTGCCGTTCAGCGACTTTAGCCCGTACCATCGCCTCAATCTCATCGGCTAATTTGGTCGTATCAATCAGATGTGATTTTTCACCATTTTTATACACCAAACTATTGGGCGATGCACCCACCACACCAATATCGGCCTCTTTGGCCTCCCCCGGTCCATTGACCTTACAGCCAATCACTGATACATCCATCGGTTCGCGAATATCCTCTAGGCGACTTTCTAGATCCGTCATCACCGCAATGACGTTAAATTCTTGCCGCGAGCAGCTAGGACAGGCGATAAAATTCACCCCATTGCTGCGGATATTCAATGATTTTAGGATGTCAAAACCGATTTTGATTTCTTCTTCAGGCTCTGCCGCCAGTGAGATACGCATGGTATCGCCAATGCCATCAAGCAGCAAGCCGCCTAACGCAATCGCTGATTTGACCGTACCTGTACGGTATACGCCTGCTTCGGTGACACCCAAGTGTAGCGGATTGTCAATTTGTGCCGACAGCAAACGGTATGCGTCAAGTGTCAAAAATACATTACTGGCTTTGACCGACACTTTGTATTGGTCAAAGTTATTGCGCTCTAAAATGTCGATATGGCGCAAGGCAGACTCAAGCAGCGCCTCACCTGTGGGCTCACCGTATTTTTTTTGCAAGTCTTTTTCTAGTGAACCTGCATTGACCCCAATGCGCATACTGATGCCGTGATGGCGTGCTGCGGCGATGACTTCACGCACCTTTTGCTCGCTGCCGATGTTGCCAGGGTTGATGCGTAAACAATCTGCGCCTGCCTCAGCGGCTGCCAATGCAATCTTGTAATCAAAATGAATATCTGCCACCAATGGCACGCTGACTTGTTTTTTAATCTCAGCAAACGCTGCGACGCTGTCCATCGTTGGGGTTGAAACGCGCATGAAGTCTGCACCTGCCGTCACGCAGCGTTCAATCTGTGCCACCGTGGCTGCCACATCACAGGTGTCGGTGTTGGTCATGCTTTGTACGCTAATTGGCGCATCGCCGCCCACGGCAACGTTACCAACATAGATTTTTTTGGTCGGACGGCGCTGAATCGGGCTGTGATTTGACATAGTTGTCCTTGGTTTTTTAAATAGGGTTTAAAAACGCTACGGCGCAAGGCTAAAGTTGGCTTGTCCGTTTTGCGCATATTGACTTAATTTAATGGGTTGTCTGTTTAAATCAAGTCCTACGCGATCAACATTGTCAATTTGAACGTTAAATGGCGGCTGACCACTGAGCGAATACGTGCCCGCGGTTTGCTGCCCTTGCATGATGGCGTTGCCCGTCGCATCGGTGATATTGACGGTGGTCGGGTTTTTAATCAACACATCCAGTGTTGCTGCACCCACTGCCGCTGACGTCGCGTTATCAATCGCGCTGCCTGCGCTGTTTAGCCCTGTGGCATCGCCAATCGCTGACCCACTGTTGTTAAAGGTGCTGCTTGTGGTGTCAATCGCCGCGCCGCTGACTTGTTCTTGTGGGGTAAGCGTGGTATCGACAGGCTGAGACTCGGTGTCTTTGTGCGCATGCGTGACAGTACGAAACACAAAAAACGCCAATGCCAACGCCACCAACACACCAACCAAAATCAACGGGTTAAATTTCAATGTTGGACGAGCATCGCGCTGCAATGTACCCATCGGCTGAACGGGCGCACGCACGATGTTGGCGCTTTCTTTGAGCTGGGCTGGGTACTCACGATCAAAGCTTTCGGTGATCGCGTCTTTGTCCAAGCCCAAAAACCGCGCATAGCTTTGGGCAAAGCCGCGCGCAAATGTCGGTTGGGGCAAAGCTGCAAAATCATTGGCTTCTAATGCCACCAAATGTCGCTTTAAAATATGTGTGTGACTGGAGGCTTGCTCAAGACTGATGCCCTTGGCTTCACGCGCTTGGCGTAGCCGTTGCCCCAGCGGCATACCATTAGATTCAAAACTTGGCGAAAGGGTGCGGGCGTTGTCTTGCGTGTCCATCGAATATCCGTATTACTGATCGGTTGAAGGTTAAAAATAAGTGGCTAAAAATTATCGCCAAGCAGCGGTTGGGTTGGCAAGCCAGCCTTTGACCTGACGCGCTTCATCGCTGAGCGGATAGCGGTCAAACAGCTGACGGGTGTATTGCTGCTCTTGGTTGCGGTTGCCTGCCAAATGCGCCAACTGAATGCCTTGGCGCAAGGTGCGCGGATCAAGGTTGTCTGCCATCAAGCGCAGTAGGTCATTGTGCAATTCACGCGCTTCAGCGATGCGATTTTGCTGTAAAAAAATATCCACCAGCTCAGTGCGCGCAATCACACTGGTGCGATCAGCGTCTAAAGCTTTTAACAATGCCGTGGTGGCAAGCGGCACGTTATTGACTTTTAACGCGGTGCGCCCCAAGTTTTCTAGCGCACTGGCGCGTCCGTCATAGCCCAACGCCGCGCCTGCAATTTCAAATTGCCGAATCGCCTCAGCATTACGCCCAATTTGCGCCAAGTACACACCGTAGTTATTGTGCGCCTGCATATAATCAGGATCTAGTGCCAATGCCTTTAAAAAATAGCTTTCAGCTTTTTGTAGATTAATCGGGCTGCCTTCTTGCTGAAGCAACACACCCATCATGTCATACGCGGCAGCTGAGCGCGGATCGGCTTTGAGCGCGTCCTCAAGCTGGCGTTTGGCATTGTCAAGCTGATGGTTACGGATAAATTCTGCTGCAATTGCTGTGCGGACTTTGGCAATCTCTTTGGGGTCTTGCCGACGGCGGCTTGGGTCGCTACTGGTGACAGTTTGTGTGGTGGGCGCGGCGGCTGGGGTGCGACTGGCGCAGCCTGCTTGCAAAAACATCAGTCCTGCCAATGCCGCAACAAGCAGCCAATAGCCGCTTGCTGTGTGTTGCATCTGGTATGCGCGCGCTTTATCTTTATATAGATCAATATTCATGCCGCGGTACACCCTCGCCAAAATTGTTAAATTCCCAAAACACTGTCTGCTATAGCCCGCTACTATAGCAAAACGCCATGCCAACAACAACCGCTTTACAAAGCGTTGCTAAATTTTGCGCCGTTACTTTGACCGATATCAGGCGGTTGTATGACTTGCGACGCGCTGCTGCCAACGTTGGGCACGTCGGGTTTTGTCGGCAACTTGCCCGACCAACTGCCCACACGCCGCGTCGATGTCATCGCCTCGGGTTTGGCGCACGGTACAAACAAACCCTGCTTGGCTTAAAATCTGGCTAAAGGCGTGAATACGGTTGTTACTTGAACGTGCGTACGGTGCGTGGCTAAAGGGATTAAACGGTATTAAGTTGATTTTGCACGGTAAATCTTGCAGCAGTGCAACCAATTCATGCGCGTGCACATCAGTATCATTAACGTCTTTGAGCATGACATATTCGATGGTGACATGTTTTTTGTGGCGTGGATTTTCATCATACACATACGCCTTTGCCGCTGCCATCAAGTCGGCTAATGGATATTTTTTGTTAATCGGTACCAGCTCGTTGCGCAGCGCATCATTAGGCGCGTGTAGGCTGATTGCCAATGCCACGTCAATGTCTTTTGCCAAATCATACATTTTTGGCACAATGCCTGAGGTCGATAGCGTCACACGGCGTTTAGACAGCCCAAAACCAAAATCGCTGAGCATGAGCTGCATACTGGTGACCACAGGTTCATAGTTGAGCAGCGGCTCGCCCATGCCCATCATCACCACGTTGGTGACCATGTTTTGGCGTTCAGTGATGGGCATATCTTGCATGTAAGATTGGTTGGCGACCCACAGCTGCCCGATGATTTCACTGGCGGATAAATCGCGCTCAAAGCCCTGTTTGCCTGTGCTACAAAACGCGCAATCAAGCGCGCAGCCAACTTGCGATGAGATACACAAGGTTTTGCGCCCAAATTGCTTGTTGTCATCGGCAGGGATCAGCACGGTCTCGACTAACGAGCCGCCCGCCACTTCAAACACCCACTTGCGCGTGCCATCTTCGCTAAATTTTTTAAACTTGACCGTCGGTGGTGTGATGGTTGCCACGCGCGCCAATTTATCCTGCAATTTTTTGGACAAATTGGTCATCTGATAAAAATCATCCACGCCAGATTGATAGATCCATTTCATCACTTGATTGGCGCGAAACGGTTTTTCACCCAAACCGACAAAAAACGCTGCCAATGCCGCCTGACTCATGCCAAGCAGGTTGGTTTTGGCAGGATTTTCATCCACAAAGGTTTCAACAACGGGAATTTTACTCATGGTTGGCTTATATCACAAATCTGATAAAACTTGCTATTATAGTCAAAATTGTAAGTAAAGTCATTTTTTGTCAGAACAAGTAGTTAGCATGAAAAATTATCGCATTCGCCGCGAACAGCCCAGCGATTTTGCCCACATTCATACGCTGATCAAAACAGCGTTTGCTACTGCTGATGACAGCGATCACCAAGAGCAATTTTTGGTCGAACGCTTGCGGCAAGATCCAGCTTTTTTGCCCAAATTGGCGTTGGTGGCAGAACATATAGTGAAAACTGAATTATATCGAACAGGTTCGTTCGTGGTAGGCCTGTCGAACCATAACGACCGTTACCCTTAGACAAGCTCAGGGCAAACGGTGCTTACTATAATTTAGGATTGACTATAAAAACGGTGAAATCATCGGGCATATTGTTTTTTCAGGCCTTGATCAACGACACAAAGGTGTTGGCACTTGCGCCGTTATCCGTGCACCCCACTTACCAAAAGCAGGGCGTTGGTGCGGCATTGATTCAGCACGCCCACAAATTCATCCAAGCGTTGGATTATCCTGCTGTGGTCGTGCTTGGGTATTCTGATTATTACGCCAAATTTGGCTGCCAACATGTAGGTAGATTGGGTCTGACTGCGCCATTTGACGTACCCGATGGTGCGCTGCGCGTGTGGGTTTTATCAGATACCACCTATGATACGCTCAATGTTGAAATTCAATATGCTGATGCATTTTTTGGCTAATTTGGCTTTATTGGTTTGGCTAAACACAGTAAAATAAGCAATTTTTACGCCGTCTATGTCTACACCACACCCCATACTGACTCCCCTAAAAATTGGCAGCCAAACCATCGCCAATCGCTTAATCGTTGCGCCGATGGCAGGCGTGACGGACAAGCCGTTTCGTAGCCTATGCCGCCGTTTTGGCGCAGGGCACGCGGTGTCTGAAATGATGACATCTGATGCAACTTTATTTGCCCACCAAAAAACGCTGTTTCGGGCCAATTTTGACGGCGAGGTCGCGCCGATTGCTGCACAAATCGCGGGTGCTGAGCCTACCAAACTGGCGGAGGCAGCGCGTTATCAAGTTGCCAACGGTGCGCAAATCATTGATATCAACATGGGTTGTCCTGCCAAAAAAGTCTGTAAAAAACTGGCAGGCTCGGCGTTGCTGCAAGATGAGGATTTGGTCAAGCGACTGCTTGATGCAGTGGTGGGCGCGGTTGATGTGCCCGTAACGCTCAAAACGCGGCTAGGTTTTGCCAATGGGCAAGAAAATATTTTGCGTGTTAGCCAATTGGCGCAGGATGCAGGCATTGCTGCGATTGCCATTCATGGGCGCACGCGTGAGGATAAATACCAAGGGCAGGCGCGCTATGAGTTAATCAGCGAGGTCAAAAATAGCCTAAGCATACCTGTTATTGTGAATGGTGATATCGACAGCGCACCCAAAGCGGCGCAGGTTTTGGCACAAACGGGCGCAGATGCGGTGATGATTGGGCGTGCGGCGCAAGGGCAGCCGTGGATTTTTCGTGATATCGCGCATTTTTTGCAAACAGGCGAACACTTGCCTGCGCCCAGTGTGGCAGAATTGCGCGATATTGTGCTGGCGCATTTGGACGAGCTTTATGCGTTTTATGGCGAGTATTCGGGTTGTCGGATCGCGCGTAAACATATCGCGTGGTACACCACAGGGCTGGTCAATTCCAACGCGTTTCGCCAAGCCATGTACGCTGAGGACAGCACACGCGGACAGTTTGCGGTGGTGGATCAATTTTTACAAACCGCACAACGCGAGGCAGACGCTTAATCAAGCCGAAATCTACCAACCACCACCTGCACCAAATGCTACCAATTTATAACCAATACTAAATTGTCAGTAAGATTTGGGTGGCATACAATACGCGCCAGCTCATCGATTGTTTACGTATCAACTAGGAATCCATTACCGCCACGCTTGCAAAGCGCAAAAACCAACTGAGAAAACCGAATGACCCAACGTCCAAATCTGCCACCGCATGATGAACACACCACCCAATCAAGCCCCACATTGCCACCAGCACCACGGCATAAATCGCTCAGTGCGGCAGTGGTTGTACCGTGGACGCTGCTTGCCGCACTGGTATTGGGCGGTGGCTGGGCACTGAGCCAAGGCACGTTGTCATTACAGTCTGCTAGCACCGCCGTGCCCACGGAGGCAAACTCATCTGAGAGCGCAAGCACCAGCGACTGGCAGCCGCCAAAACCTACGCCTGTACCTGCGCAAACGGTGCCCGATACAGCGACCAACTTAGTCGCCTCTTATCACAACGCCGTCACCACCGCCGCGCAATCTGTGGTCAATATCTACACCACACAAAAAATCAGTAATCCTTACGCCAATGACCCTGTCATGCGACGGTTTTATGAGTACCACGGCATGCCAAGCGAAGGTGAGGAAACCAACCTTGGTTCGGGCGTGATTATTTCACAAGATGGTTATATCGTCACCAATGCTCACGTCATTGCCCAAGCTGATAACATCGTTGTGATGCTCAACGACGGGCGCAAGGCAGCGGCGCGCTTGATTGGCAGTGATCCTGAAAGCGACGTGGCGGTTATCAAGGTGGATTTAACAGGCTTAAAACCACTTGGTTTTCGTGAAACACCGATTAATGTTGGTGATGTTGTGTTAGCGATCGGTAACCCGTTTGGGGTGGGGCAGACGGTGACGCAAGGTATTATCTCTGCTACAGGGCGCACAGGGCTTGGCATTAATACTTTTGAGAACTTTATCCAAACCGATGCCGCGATCAATCCTGGTAACTCAGGTGGCGCGTTGGTCGATGCCTATGGCCAGCTGATCGGTATTAACACAGCGATTTATTCGCGCTCGGGCGGCTCGATGGGGATTGGTTTTGCCATCCCAACCGATATCGTCAAAAACGTCATGAACAGTCTGATTAAAACAGGGCATGTCAGCCGCGGTTGGTTGGGCATTGAACTACAAGGTCGTGCCAAAGACCCAACCAAGCTAAGTGATGATGCAACGGGTATTGAAGTGATGAACGTATTGCCCGATGGGCCTGCTGCCAAAGCAGGACTACAACGTGGCGATATTATCACCGCGCTTGATGGACAGACTTTGACCGATGCCAACAGCCTGATTCAACTGGTGGCACGTAAAACTCCAAACAGCACGATTACTTTGACCATACAACGCGGTGATGAACAACGCCAAATCCCCGTAATCTTGGGTGAGCGTCAAGGGCAGGTCAATCAAGCCCAACCATTGCCCCAAGAGCTAGACCCACATCAGATGAGCCCG
This sequence comes from Moraxella atlantae NBRC 14588, assembly GCF_001591265.1. GTDB lineage: Bacteria > Pseudomonadota > Gammaproteobacteria > Pseudomonadales > Moraxellaceae > Faucicola > Faucicola atlantae. Next base: position 207,201 of record NZ_BCUL01000001.1, read on the forward strand.
CGTGAATTGATGGAATTGTTTAATCGATAATATTGGCTGAACAACAAAAGTTTAGACCATAAAAAAGCGTTTGCAGTCAGGCAAACGCTTTTTTATCTATGCTTTATCCTCTGTTGCCGTAAAACCACCGACTTCAGGCGGTGGATATAAGGCAATTGTTAAATGCGATGAGTTTTGCTATACTCATCTCACTATATTCAATGTCTTACATTCCACAGTTAAGTTAAGACTAAATTGCGAGTACGCAGTAACTTAACTGGTAAGACGTTTCCAAACACACACTTAAGCTAATTCGTGTCTATGACAATCCTAACGGTAGGATTAGCTTAAAATAAGAACCTAAGATGTACGGTGTGTCGTACGGGCGGTTGCCATTGTCTTAGGTTTGCGGTGGGGCTTCACCGTCTTGCAGAAGGAATCCCCTCACTTTAGGGAGGGGAGGAAGTCAAAAAGCTGACGTCCAATCAAGCATGATGATCGTCTGCGTCAGTTTGGGTTTGGTCTTGCTGTGCCAAAGTTTGTGCATACGCTTGGTCAAAATTGACAGGCGCGAGTAACAACTGTGGGAAGCTACCGCGATTGACGATATCACTGACCACCTCACGCGCATAAGGGAATAGCACGTTCGGGCAATATGCGCCCAAAATTGCACCCAATTGGTCGTCGGGGATATTTTGCAACATGAAAATACCCGCTTGATGAACTTCCGCGACAAACGCCGCCGAGCCACCATTATTAGCGGTCACATTGACCGTCAAAACCACTTGATAATGCAAATCATCGAGTTTTTCTGCACTGCTAGATAGGTTGATGTCAAGCTCAGGTTGCCATTCACGGGTAAAAACATCTGCACCTGGCACTTCAAGCGATAGATCTTTGACATAAATACGCTCAAGTGCCAATTGTGGTAGGTCGGTTTGGTCAGTCATGGGATGCTCCAAATGGATTTTATATATCCGTGATTAAAGGGTTAATCGAGTAAAATTTATTTATTGCGCCAACATTTATTGCGCCAACATAGCGTCAAGTTTGCCTTCACGCTCTAAAGCAGCTAATTGGTCAAACCCACCCACAAAGGTATCGCCAATAAAAATCTGCGGTACGGTGCGGTAATTGTTGGTTTTTTGCATCAAGGCTTGGCGGTCGGCAGGTGATAAATCGTGCATACCGATCTCCTCAAAATCTGCGCCTTTGTTTTTAAGTAACGTTTTGGCTTGCATGCAATAGGGGCAAATCGGTGTGGTATAGACTTTGACGTGTGCCATACAGTCATCCTTATATCATGGTTGTTCGTTTAAAATAATTAAAATATCAGCAAAAATTGCTTAAATCATCATAGCGGTAAATCACCAAAAGTCAATGCATTTTGTCTTATTTTACCAAAGGTAAACCTGCCGCTTGCCAATTAGCAATACCACCATCTAAACGATACACATTGTCTTTGCCAAGTAGGGCGACCGCTGCACCTGAGGTCATACCCATCTGACAGACCACCACGATAGGCTGACTTTGGGTTTTTAGACTATCTAAATGGTTTTTAAAATCAGTGAATGGAATATTGCGGCTGCCTTTGATATGCCCTGCGTCAAATTCTTTTTTACTACGAATATCGATGAGCTGGGCATTTTGCTCATTGACCATCATGCCAATGGCGTTGGGACTGATTTTTTTGCCGCTACGCCGTGTTTCTAGCATAAAATACATGACAATCAAAGCAAACAACGTGCCAAACAAAAACGGGTGTCGCCCCATAAACTCAAACCAACGTTCCAATCTGACCTCCCGTTTGTGCCCGTATTTAAATTGGTTGGGCGTTAAAAATAAGCGTATCGGTGTATTATAACGGGTTTGTGGCGCGCTGGCAAAGCCACCCAAATGCCGATCCAAACGCCAAATAAGATCGCTAAACCGCTGCTTGTGCTTCAGCTTGCAACGTGACCAAACTTTCTACCCGTCGCGCCAAGACTTCGCCTTGCTCTACCGCATGCCACAGCGCACAGCCTAATGACTCAGGGGTGTGCTGGCAATCGCGAAAGCGGCATTGACTGGCTAACGGCGCAAGCTCAATAAAGCCTGCCAAAACATCGGCGCTGGTCAGATGCCACAGCCCATACTCCCGAATTCCTGGTGTATCAATCACCGCACCTTGTTGCAGATTTGTTGGCACAAACGGCAATAAGCGGCTGGTTGTTGTCGTGTGTTGTCCAAGCTGTGAGAGCGTTGAGATGGCGTTTACGGCTTGGTCGGCATTGGGTAGTAGTTGATTGGCAAGACTACTTTTGCCGACTCCCGATTGTCCAGCAAAAATCACCGTCTTGCCTGCTACCTGCGCGTGCAATGCGCTCAAATCGCCATTGGCTTGGGTAGTTAGCGTGTGATAGCCTAACGCATGGTACTCTTTTAGCAGGGTTAAAATATCGTCAAACTCGGGCGCGGCTAGCAAATCAGCTTTGTTGAGCACCAACAGCGGTGTAACCTCGCTGTGATGACACACCACCAAATAACGGTCAATCAGCTGCGCCGCTGGGGCAGGCAAGGGCGCAAAGACAATCGCCAACAGATCAACGTTACTGGCAACGGGTTTAAGTTTATGGTAGCGGTCGGGACGGGTGATGACGTTTTGGCGTTCGTACAATGCCTCGATACGCCCAAGCCGTGTGTTGGGGTCAGCACTTAAACGCACGCGGTCACCTGTGGCAATCAGCGGCAAATTGGTGCGCGCATGACAACGCCACACGCTGTGTAGCGTAATCGGTTGCCAAAACGGAATCGGCTCGCCTTCGGCAACCGAAGGTGCGCTAGGCAAGTGTGTGGGCAGGGACGTGGCTTGTACTTCTAGCTGTTTACCGTAGTTGGCGATGACCACGCCGTCAAACAAATCATCTTGGTCAATAACCTGTTGGTTTTGCTGCTGTTTTTTGATACGGCGGCTTTGTTGGTCGGTGAGTTTACGCTTACGAATTAACGCCATACACGCACTACTTGCATCATGATAAAATTATCCGCGGTCAATGTTGTTAGATTTGATACCCAAATAAAAGCAAACAAACTATTTTAGCCTAAAATTGGTCACAAAAAAATCAGTTATTTTGTAGCCAAATCTTAAAACGGGTGACCAAAAGCCGCGCCAATTTTTGATACAGTTTTTGCCGCAGTTGCCAAGCCGTGCCAAAGTGCCTACAATACCGTGCTAAAATATCGTGCTAAAATATCGTGCTAAGTCGCGCTATAAAAGACACGATACGCCAGACAAAAGACCCCACATTATGCCGATTGACAACAAAAACTTGGTTTGGATTGACCTTGAGATGACAGGGCTCAACACCCAAACCGATACCATTATTGAAATTGCCACCTTAGTGACCGATAGCGAGCTCAATATCCTTGCCGAAGGTCCTGTGTTTGCCATTGCCACCCCTGCGCTGGTGCTTAATGCCATGGACGATTGGAACACGCGCCAACATGGGCAATCGGGTTTGATTGACCGCATTCGCCGCAGTGACATCACATTGGCGCACGCCGAGCAAGAAACCATCAATTTTTTAAGCAAATATATCGAAGCAGGGCGTTCACCGATGTGTGGCAATTCGGTGTGCCAAGATCGTCGTTTTTTGGCACGTCAAATGCCAGCCCTTGAGCGGTTTTTTCATTACCGCAATCTGGATGTGTCCTCGGTCAAAGAGCTTGCCTATCGCTGGCGCCCCGATATTTTAGCCAGTTTTGAGAAAAAAGGCAGCCATTTGGCATTGGATGATATCCGTGACTCGGTGCGCGAGTTGCGCCATTATCGTACGCATTTTTTTAATCTGATCGCGCCATAATCCTTGTTATTTTGTACAAAAAAGCCAGCACTTGGACTGGCTTGTTTGATCAAATCAATGTTTATTTGGTTAAAATCAAGCGATTGTTGCGTGTTAGGCGTAGGCGATACTCCTCGCCGCCGTGTTGAATGCGAATCTCCTTGCTCATGGCAAATAAATGTTGTGATTGTAAAGTTGGCAAGGCGGTTTGGGCTTGCGGGATGACGCGGTTTAATAAATGATACATCAGATGGCTCCTATGCATGGCTGGCTAGACAAAGCGAATAAAATAGCTTTTATTTGATAACGATTATCATTAATAATTTGCGCTCTGTCAAGCCGTTTAACAAAAAATTTTGCTTGGGCAAAGTTTGCTTAAATAAATATGGCTACGTAGCGGTATGATCGCTGTGAGGAACTAGCATGCCAACCACCTTAAGCCCTACTAAATTCATTAACGTGGCGGTTGCGGTCATCGCGTTTAGTAGCGCCAACGCACCAACGCGCTACCTGTTGGCACGTCGCCATGCCCACCAACATCAAGGTAATCGCTTTGAATTTGTTGGTGGTAAAATCGAAACAGGCGAAACACCACGGCAAGCCTTGTTGCGTGAAGTGTACGAGGAATTGGGCGTTCAGATGGCAGATAACGGTTGGGCGCGATTGGGTGTGATTTGCCATGATTATGGTGATCAACGCGTAAGCCTACACGTATTTTATACACAGGCAACGGCTGAGCAATACACACGCCTGCAAGGGCAGGGTAGCGAGGGGCAAGCGTTGGTATGGGCGACACGCGCCGATATCAGCGCAGGTAATTATCCGTTACCTGCTGCCAATACGCGGATTGTGGACTGGTTGGCATTGTCCAATGTCATCGGTATTAGCCGTGATATCGCTGCTGCCACCCATGCTTTGCCCACGTTTGATACATGGCTCGATGTTTATACGCACAAACTGCCACAACACGCATGGCTGTACGTGCGCCTGCCTAGCGTGTTGGCACAATCTGACGGCACACAGGCATATCTTGCAGCGTGGCAAGCGTTGCATACCAACCGCCCTGATGTGACGTTTTTGCTTAGCTATCAAGCGGTTGGTCAATTGGCTTGGCCTGGTTGTGACCATAACCATGTGGTGCTACATCTTAACCATCATCAGCTGATGGGCAGCACGGCGCAAGATTTACTGCCATCCTGCCGCTATTTTGCCAGTTGCCATGATGCAGATAGCCTAAGTAAGATAAACCAGCTAGCACAAACCCATACTGTTATGGGGGCATTTTTATCGCCTGTTTTGCCCACGCCCACCCATCCCGACGCGCCAACGCTGGGCTGGCAAGGTTTTGGTCATCTGGCGGCAAGCAGTAAGGTGCCGATTTTTGCGCTTGGTGGTATCGGCATAGCAGATATCGCCGCCGCGCGCGCTCATGATGGCTACGGTGTGGCAGGTATTCGCCTACTTGATGCTCTGTGAGCGGTGACAAAACCGCTGACAGTGGCGCAGGTTTTGGCTATAATAACACCAAACTATTTTGTAAAGCGCATTTGCTACATTTAGTGATTGTTTTTTTTCTTCATTTTTATTTAGTAATAAAAAGGACGACCAATGACCAACGCTTATACCCAGCGTCATCAAGACCACCAAGCCCAAGCCCAAACCCACACTGCCAATCTAGAGCGATTGCTAGCTACGGCCAATCAGCTGTATCGTGACCGCAGCGTTGTGGTCAGTTTGTTTGACCGTCCTGTTACCAACAGCAATGTGCGCCGCATTGCACAGGCCTATCAGCGTACCCAGCAGCTAAGCGATGTTGAACTGCAACACGCTTTGCAAGTATTAGACGCGCTCAATGCCAGTGATATCAAAAACAGCCAAGTGGATATCGGGCGTTTGGCACAGCGTCTTAGCGAAGGCACAGACGCACAGCAAGTGCTCACAGATGCCCAAGCGCAAGCAGGCACAGGCAGTGATGGCGCAACCGATGTGGTGCTGTATGGTTTTGGACGTATCGGACGGATTTTGACCCGTTTGATGCTTGAAGATAGCGGACTAAGCCGTGGCTTGAACCTACGCGCGATCGTGGTGCGCAAAAGCCAAGCCAATGACCTTGTCAAGCGTGTTTCGTTATTAGAGCGTGACTCGGTCCATGGTTGGTTTGATGGCACGGTGATTGCCGATGAGGAAAACCAAGCTATTATTGCCAACGGGCAGTACATCCAAGTCATTTATGCCGATGACCCGAGCCAGATTGACTACACGCAATATGGCATCAACAATGCTTTGGTGATTGATAACACAGGTAAATGGCGCGATCCAGACGGTCTTGCCAAGCATCTACAAAGCCAAGGCGTTGCCAAAGTGCTTTTGACCGCACCGAGCAAAGGCGACATGAAAAACGTCGTATTTGCTGTCAACGACAACGACATCACAGCCGATGACAAATTGATCAGCGCGGCAAGCTGCACCACCAATGCCATCACGCCTGCACTCAAGGTATTGCACGACGAGTACGGTGTGCAAGCAGGGCACGTTGAAACCATCCACTCATACACCAATGACCAAAACTTGGTAGACAATTACCACAAAGCTGAGCGTCGCGGACGTGCTGCAGCAATGAACATGGTTATCACCGAAACAGGTGCTGCCAAAGCTGTTGCCAAAGCCTTGCCTGCGCTTAAAGGCAAATTGACAGGTAACTCAATCCGCGTACCAACGCCAAACGTTAGCTTGGCGGTATTGAACGTTACCTTTGACCGTGCGCCTGCCGATGCTGAAACGCTAAATAACTTTATGCGTCAAATCGCAACCAGCAGCGAGTGGAGCGCGCAAATCGACTACACCGACTCACCCGATGCCGTCTCAACTGACTATATCAGCGCGAAAGAAACCAGTATTTTTGATGCCAAAGCGACCATCGTCAGCGGCAATCAAGCGCACTTGTACCTGTGGTATGACAATGAAATGGGCTATAGCGCGCAAGTGTTGCGCGTGGCGCAAAAAATGGCAGGCGTGACCACACCAAAACTGGTCTAACGTATGCCGTGACTAGATAAAAAAACCCGACGCGTTCGGGTTTTTTTGTGGCAAATCGTTTAAATAAACACAAGGATTAAAAAATGCGTGAGGATCAGCAAAACACCGAGTTTACCCCCTTTGCCGATGATGAGGCGAGCCTAAACCTTGGTGAGATGACACTAGAAAACCAAGGGCAGCAGGTCAATTTGTATGGCAGCGCGACCTTTACCCTTGATCGCCAAAGCCTCACACAGGCGCAACATCTGCATGATTTATTGGGGCAAATCGTCAGTTATTTACAAGCGCATAACGCGCAAGATTTTGAACGCAAAGATCATCAAGCCTATCAACAAGCTAATATCGATACGGTACGTAATCCATTTTTATAGTTACCAATTCGATAGCCGTAAAGTTGTGGTTAAAACTGGTAATTAAACCCAATACGCGTACGGCTGTCCCAACTGCCATCGACCAACGGGCTGTCTTTTTGCGCATCGCTCATGCGCTCTAAGCCTTCGCTGATGAACACACGCCAACGCGGATTGACGCGGTAGCTGGCACTGATATTGGCAAATGGACGCACGCTGCTGTCGGCATCATACGCAGGCAAGCCGCTGCGCGCCGACTCTTTTTGGCTTACACCATAGTAATACTGGTTGTAATCCTCACTGCCCCATAGCAGACCGATCTCAGGGTACACTGTCAAACGCTCATCGAGCAGGCGAAAACGGCTCAAATGCGATAGTCTAACGCGCGTACCCTTGCTACGCCCCAAAATATCCGTCTCAACCTGCGCTTTTAGACCGCCATATGGGGTAATACGCATGTAGCTGGTGCCTGCCAACGCCGACCACTTGCGCTGATCAAGCTTGCGTAGCGCATCGTTATTGGCATCATCAGGGTCAAAGCTGCGCCCATCGTACGCCAACGACACGCGCCATTCATTGGCGGCATCCTTGTACGCATATACACCCGCCTCGCTGCCTTCTAGATACACACGGTTATTGTCATAAAATGCTTGCGGTAGCACGGTAACAGTACTGTCTTTGTCATAGCCTAATTGGTTATAAGACGCGTTAAGCCCGACGCTTAGCCGCGCGTTGTCATCCACAGGTAGCATATTGTCGCGATTTAGCCAACCTTCGGCATGGGCATTGGCCACGCCAATCACCGCCAAAAAAACACCAATTCTGAATTGGCGATACATTGCTTTGTTGAATAACCGTTGCATCATTGATTTTTTCCGTACGTTTTACCCACAGATGTAAAAGGGTGTCTCAAAGGCATTGTGCCACAAACTGACGTAACGGCAAAGTAAAGTTTGCGCAAGGTTATTAAATGTTATATTATAACATAACAATGGTTAGCAGCAGCTTGTGGATTGTCAAAAAGGTACAAATAATGCCAAATAGCCTAAGTAAATTTAGCCTCAAATACAGTATAATATCACTGACAAGCAGCATAGTTTTAGCATTGTCTGCTTGTCAGCCTACCAACCATGCCGATTCTGGCGAGCAGTCCGCTGCCCACACCCAATCTGCTAGCGCAGCAATGACTAAAAACGCGCGTCCCGTTATTTATGCCTCAACCAATCTGTGGGCAGCAGTGGCACAAGCGGTTGCAGGTGATTCGGCGCAGGTCATCGCTGCCGTGGATAATCCTGCCCAAGACCCACACGGCTACCAAGCCAGCGCGCGCGATAAGGCAAACATGCAGCAAGCTGCGGTGGTATTGATGAACGGCGGCGGCTATGATGACTGGGCGCAACAAATCGCCCAATCGCTTGACCCTGCGCCGCGCGTGCTCAATGCAGTAGCAATCAGCCAGCCGCACGCTAATACATCCCACGTGCAGGAAAATACAGCAACGCATACCCACGATACCAGCGATGGTCATTCACATCACCACCATCATGGCGAGCAAAACGAGCACGTATTTTATCAACTGGCAGCTGTGCAGCAAGTGGCAAATGCGATTGCGCAAGAATTGAGTACTGCCAATCCCACCCAACAAGCCACTTACCAACAAAATGCCGCCGCGTTCAATGCCCAATTAGACCAGTTAAAAATCGAAGCGCGAAAAATCGGGCAGGGCAAACATTTACAGGCATTGGCAACCGAACCTGTGGCGGATTTTTTATTGGCAGATATGGGCATTACCAATGTCACACCGCCTGAATTTATCAATCAACTGGCAAATGATGAAGGCGTATCGGTCAAGGCATTGCACACCGCTGAGCAGCTCTTGGCACAACAACAAGTCGATATACTGGTACTGAATGCACAAACCGAAGACCCTGCCAGCCGCGCCCTGCGCAAAATGGCTGAAAACATGCATATCCCTGTGGTCACAGTATATGAAACCTTACCGACAGATACGACAAATTACATCGATTTTATGCGCGCTACCATCGAGCGATTTGCCGCTGCCAGCCAAGAAACACCCAAAACGCGTGCTGATCACTGATTGATGAACATGCCAACACCAACGCTACCCACCACACTGGATTTTGCTTGTCAGCCAACGACGTCATCTACCGCGCCGCGCGACGTTTTGCGTCTCACCGATGCCAGTATGTGCTTTGGTGAGCGCACGCTGTGGCAGGGGGTGAGCTTTGAGGTCAAATCCAGCGAATTTGTCGCTTTAATAGGGGCAAATGGTGCAGGTAAAACCACGTTATTACAAAGCGTGTTAGGCTTGCGGCCTTTGAGTCACGGGCAGGTGTGGCTTGCCCGCGATGCCCGTATCGGCTATGTGCCGCAGCTGAAAAATTTTGACCCACGCCTGCCGATTCGGGGACGTGACTTGGTGCAGCTTGGGCTAGATGGCGGTAACTTATTGTTTGGTTGGTTGAGTCTAACATCCCGTGGTTCAAAACCTGCCCGACGCTGGTGGTCAGCCAAACAAAAACAGCGTTTGGTGGATAAAGCTATTGCCGAGGTCAATGGGCAAGCGTTTTGTCATGCGCCGCTGCATTTGATGTCAGGCGGTGAGCAGCAGCGTATGCGCATTGCACAAGCTTTGGTCAATGACCCCGATTTGCTGTTGATGGATGAACCGCTACTTAGCCTTGATGTGACAAGCCAGCAGATCGTCTGTGATATTTTGGCGCATCGCAAGGCTGTGCACCAAACGGCGGTCTTGATGGTCAGCCATGAGCGTGAAATCATCGCACCATTGGTTGATCAGGTGGTGTATTTGTCCAGTCATACCACACAAGTTGGCGGCCGCAAGCTGTTATCTCAGCTTTAACTGAGCGTAAAACTTACCAATATCTAAGCCGATTTTTGCTAAAATACATCGTTTTAAGTGTTAGGCTTACTGTATTGCCATCATCGCCCTTATTAGCCGCTATCTAAAAACGTTGAACCGTATGTCCTTGATTGATACCTTACACGCCATCATCAATTTTAATGGCTTTTTTGAGCTATTGCCGTTGGTGCAATCATCGCTGCTGGCGGCATTGATCTTAGGCACGCTGGCAGGGCTGATTGGTCCGATTATTCAGGCGCGTGATATGGCGTTTGCCGTGCACGGTACGGCAGAATTGTCGTTTGCAGGCGCGGCGTGTGCCTTGTGGCTTGGCACTTCGGTAACATGGGGGGCAATTATCGGTTCACTGGTGGCAGGGGCGGCATTGGCACTGATGGGGCTAGATGGCAAAAATCGCAATGCGGTGATTGGTATTGTGTTGCCGTTTGGGCTAGGGCTTGGCGTGTTGTTTTTGTCGCTGTATCAAGGGCGGGCGGCCAATAAATTTGGGCTTTTAACGGGGCAAATTGTTGCCGTCACACCAACCGAGATCCAAACCTTGCTGGTGGTAGCGGCAGTGGTTTGGGTGGTGATGGCGCTGTTTGGGCAACGTATGTTGTTTGCTGCGCTTGATCCGCAGATTGCACAGGCGCGGCATATCAGTTTGCGCGCAATGTCGCTGTTGTTTATGCTGATGCTCAGCCTTGTGGTGGCGGTCAGCGTGCAGTTTGTTGGCGCGTTGTTGTTGCTGTCGCTACTGATTACCCCAACGGCGGCGGCAAGTTTGGTCACCGCAAAGCCGCTGTGGCTGTATGTGTTATCGATGGTATTTGCCAGTATCGCTGCAGTAGGTGGAATTTTGTTGTCGTTGTCACCAGGCTTGCCCGTATCGCCTTATATCACGACGCTGTCGTTTGGCATCTATCTGCTGTGTTGGCTGGTGGCAAAATTGCGCCATCAGCCGCTTAGTCGAGTGTGATGGCGTTGGCTGCTGCATACTGCCTAAATGTAGCAACATCATGGCTTATCGGACAAGATCACTTGTGGCGCGACTGCATCAAGATCAATGGCTTTGAGCTTAGGGTATTGTTTTTTGCAAAAATTTGGGTCAAGGCGGCACATTGCTGCTTGCAGTTCATCGAGCCGTGCATCCGACTGGTGGATGTGCTCAAGCAGCTTTAAAAACGTTTGAATAATCGGATCAGGCGAGTTGGGATCTACGCCATACTGGTGAAAAATGGCATGGCGTTCCGCCTCTACCGCTGTGTGATTGGCGGTTTGGGGGGCAGGTTTAGCGCCGTTTGACTGATCGATTGAATCTGTGGGCTGATTGGTGGGCAAATTTACCGCGCGTAGGTCATTTTTCGTGGGGTGGGCGGCTTGTTTTTCATGCGCAGGGTCAGTCAGTGGTGGGGCAGAATTAACGGCAGGCTCGGGGATGGCACTGTTATTGGCAAGGCTATCAAGCCCTGCTTTTTGTGCCAAATTTTTGTCCAAAATCATCCGCGCCGCACTACCGACCATCGTCGCACCTTCAGGCACTTCTTTGACCACCACCGCGTTTGAGCCGATTTTGGCGTATTTACCGACTGTAAAACCGCCCAAAACCTTGGCACCTGCGCCTACCACCACGCCGTCTTGCAGCGTTGGGTGGCGTTTGCCTTCGTTGAGCGACACGCCGCCTAAGGTGACGCCGTGATATAGCGTGACATCATCGCCAATTTCAGCGGTTTCGCCAATTACCACACCCATGCCATGGTCGATAAAAAACCGCCGCCCGATTTTTGCTGCTGGATGAATCTCGATGCCTGTCAAAAACCGATTACCAAAAGACACCATGCGTGCCGCGCCTTTTAAATCGCGCTGCCACATGCCATGCGCCACGCGGTGCAACAGCAGGGCATGCACACCTGGATAGGTTAAAAGCACTTCGAGTGTATTACGCGCCGCAGGGTCGCGATCAAATACCGCTTGCACATCTTCTTGCAGTTCACGGCGAATTAGCAACCAACGATGGCGCAAGCGGCGGGCACGGTTTAGCATAAACATCTCACAGATAAACCACAATCAAAACGACAATCAAACAAGCGTGTATCATAACACGCTTGTTTGGCTTTGGGTATGCCAAGCAAGCTTTTTACGCGGTTAAGCTTTGGCGGCGAGACGCTGTTAGGATCAGTTTTTGGTTAGTTTTGCCAACAACGCTTGTAATAACTGATACTCTTTTTGGTCAAGCTGCAGCCGCCCAAATAAACGATTGACGCGCTGTGGCATGTGTTTGGACTGCTCGGGTTGGTACAAATCTAGGCTTTGTAATACTGTCAAAAATTGCTGCTCAAGCGCGATTTGCTCATGTTGGCTAACCGCAGGCGCGTCCCAATGCTGGCGCAAAATCACATCAAGCGTATTGGCATTAGCAGGATTTAATGCATCTGCCATAGCAAACGCTGCCAACGCGTGGGCGTACAGGGTGCTAGCGATCACCTGCACCGCGGCTGCCACATTCAGCACAGGATAGGCAGGATTGGCAGGAATTTGCACGTGATAATCTGCCAACATCAGCTCTTGGTTGGTCAAGCCGCGATCCTCACGCCCAAACACGAGAGCTACTGTTGGCGTGTGATTTTGCGCCGACTGTTTACGGTGGTAATCAAGCAAAAAATCCGCTGCTTGTTGAGGGGTAATCACAGGCTTTGGCATATGACGGACACGGCTACTGGTCGCCAATACCCACGTGCAATCTGCTACCGCGGTTGCCAAATCATCAACGATCTGGGCGTTATGTAGCACCTCCGTTGAACCAGCAGCATTGGCAAATGCAGTATCATCAAGCGCGTATTTGGGGGCAACGAGCGTCAAATGGCGCAGCCCCATCGTGTGCATGGCGCGTGCTGCTGCGCCAATATTGGCAGGTAAGGTCGTATTAACCATAACCACGCGGATCGTGGCTAAAAAATTGTCTAGAGCATTGCTTGGGGTGGTGTCGGTCATTGGATAAATGAGGCGTAGCAAAAAATTGACTATTGTGGCAAATTTTATGCAACTTGCAAAGAGGTTCAAGTGGTTGATGTTTGTAAACCACCAATGCAATTTAAGCGGCTAACATTAAGACGCCAAAACCGCCAATAACTGTGCCCGTACTTGCTGTGCCTGTGCAATCATTGTGTCTAATGTACCATCAGATTCGCCAATATGGCCTGATTGGCACAGCACCTGCATGGCATGGCACTGCTTGGCAAGTGTATTTGCGCCCAAGTTTAAGCTTGCGCCTTTTAGACGGTGCGCGATATCGTAACCTACTGTGTTATTATTAGTAGCTTTCGCTGAGCGCAAATCATCGATTCCTTGCTGCAAATCTGCCAAAAAATTGTGCATCATTGGGCTAAAGTCTTCTGCCAATAGATCTTGCAGTTCAGCAAGCATATTGGCATCAATAGCACTGGGTGGGGGGATTTGGATATTTTGGTTTGACGTGTCAATACCGCTTGGTCGGTTGGTTAACATAGATTGTCCATGATTGAATAAGCGTTGCGCCGCTTTGTATTTGGCGTTATATTACAGCGTTTGGGTTTTACCCGTTTGGGCGTTGCCAACGGCTTGGTTAAAACTTAAATTCTTATGCGCTAGTCATCATGCGTTAAACCATGACGTTTTACCAGTTTTATTAGCCAAATGTTACCAACTTTTGCTGAAATTTAAAGAAAATCACCAACAATGAAACAATCAACCGCGCTTGACATTCTAAAAACGGGCAAAAACGTGTTTTTGACGGGCTCGGCGGGCGCGGGCAAAACGTATACCATTAACCAATATTTGCACTATTTGCGCGCGCGTGGGGTCAATGTCGCGGTGACGGCGAGCACAGGCATTGCTGCCACCCACATGAACGGCATGACGATTCATAGCTGGGCAGGCATCGGGATTTTAGATAGCCTGACACCCATTGATTTAAAACGCATCCAAAGACGTCCTTTGGTGGTTGAGCGTGTGCAGCGTGCGCAAGTTTTGGTGATCGATGAAATCTCCATGCTGCACAAAAAGCAGTTTGAGGTGTTAAACCAAGTGCTGCAAGCGGTGCGCGAAAATGACGCGCCATTTGGCGGTATTCAGCTGTTATTGGCAGGGGATTTTTTTCAGCTGCCGCCTGTGGGAGAGCGGCATGAAACGCCGCGTGACAAATTTGCCTTTATGGCGCAGGCGTGGATTGAGGCAGATTTGCAGGTGTGTTATTTGACCGAGCAGCACCGCCAGCGCCAAACTGCGCCTGAGGACGCCATCACAGGCGATAGCTATCATGGGCTGGATTTGTTGGCAATTTTGCAGCAGATTCGCACACAGCAGTTTACCCCCGACATCTTGCCTGCCTTACGCGCCACGGCAAATCACGCGCTGAGCGATACACGCACACGCCTGTTTACTCACAACTTTAACGTCAATCAAATTAACGAACAAGAACTGACCAATCTGACCACGCCCAGCCAAACGTATGAAAGTTGGGGTGAAGGTGATGCTGCACTGGTTGAAACTTTGCAAAAAGGCGTACGCAACGCACCGATTTTAACGCTAAAAGTCGGCGCAAAGGTCATGTTTATCAAAAACAACGCTGATTTAAACGTATCAAACGGCACATTGGGCGAAGTGGTAGACTTTGTCGCGCTCAAACCCACCGACCAAGACGACAAAGAAAACGAGAAAAAACCTACCAATGAAAGCCCTGATTTTGAAGACACCGATATTAAAGACACCGATATTAAAGACACCGATGTTAAAAAAGCTGACACCAAACACGCGAATGCCGACACCACTGATCAGACCGACAATGACGCTGATAACCGCCTAAACCAGATTGCCAATGGGCTGTATCCACTGGTGCGCCTCAATGATGGGCGACAGGTGATTGTAGAATACGACACTTGGCGCATTGATGATGACGATGGCGAGATTGTTGCGGCATATTACCACATACCCTTGACGCTAGCATGGGCGATTACGATCCACAAAAGCCAAGGTATGACACTAGATGCCGCCGAAATTGACTTATCCAAAACCTTTGAAAACGGGCAGGGCTACGTTGCATTGTCGCGTCTGCGGCGGCTTTCTGGGCTGCGTTTATTGGGTATTAATGAACTAAGCCTACAGCTTGACCCAACCGCACGCGGCGCGGATATGCGATTTTTGGCATTATCCAAAGCGCTTGAGGACAAATTTTTACGCCAAGACCCTGAAATCATCAAACAAGCGCAAGACGCCTTTATCCTAAAAAGTCATGGCACACTCGATAAACGCAAAATTAAAAGCTATGAAAAACGCCATGCCGAACAGCAAAAACTGCTAGCGCGTAAACGAGCCATCGTTCAGCAAATCCAAACCAGCGGCGACACAGATGACGGTACAACCAGCCCATCGCCCAAACTCACGCCAACACTACTACAAACCAAGGCACTGCTTGATGAAAGCCTCACCCTCGCCGAAATTGCTGAGCAGCGCGGCTTGGCACAAAGCACGATCATTGGACATATCGAAAAATTGCAACAACAATTCACCGATTTGCCACTGGGGCATCTGCGTCCCAATGATACGCTGATTGATGCGGTAGCACATGCTTACCAAACGGTGATGGCAGACAAAGATGATGGTGAGGAGGTCCTTGTCCATGAATTGCGTGATGTGATAGGCGACAAATACGGCTACAACACCATTCGGTTGGCGTTGCTGTTTGTACCCAAATCTGCCAAAACGTCCACAAAATAAGTGTTGTCTATTTTATTTAGCCACTAATATCTGTTGAACCCTATCATGCCAAAATTTACCCTCCCATCAACCACTCAGCCGCCGTTACGCGTTGCCATTAACGGTTTTGGGCGCATTGGGCGCAACGTATTGCGCGCGTATCTAGAACGCTTGCTTGAGGGCGACCAACCAGCCAACGGCTTGCCAAATGTGACGGATATACAAATTGTTGCTATCAATGACCTTGCTGATGCACCCACGCTGCTACACTTGCTCAAATACGACAGCACTCACGGACGGCTTGACGCGCGTATTGGTGCAACGCTTACTGACAACACGCTATGCATTGACTTGCCAACGCATAGCATCAGCCTAACCATCTTGCGTGAAGCCGACCCAAAATATTTGCCGTGGCGCGATTTAAACATCGATGTGGTGCTAGAGAGCACGGGGCATTTTCGCAGCTATGAGGGTGCGTATCAGCATCTTGTTGCAGGCGCAAGGCAGGTGATTATCGGTGCCGCGCCGTTTGACCATGTGGATGCCAGTATTGTGCTCGGTGTCAATCGCCACGCCTTAACGCGCAAGCAGCCGATTGTCTCAGGCGTGTCGTGTACCACGCAAGCACTGGTGCCGCTGTTGTTCGTTCTTGATAACGCATTTGGTGTGCAATCGGCAATGATGACCGAAATCCATGCCGTCACCGCTGACCAAACCGTGCTTGACCAAGCCCATCGCGATTGGCGGCGCGCGCGTGCGTCGGGGCATAACATCATTCCGACCACCTCAAGCAGCATTGCGGCTGTCGGCAAGGTATTGCCTGCCATGGCGGACAAAATCAACGGGTATTCTATCCGCGTGCCGACGATTGATGTTGCCGCGATAGATGTCACATTGACCTTAAACACCGCTGTTACCAGCGCTGAGCTCAACGCTTGCCTACAGCATGCCAGCGCAAACGCTTTTTGGGGTATTATGGCGTATAGCGATGAGCCACTGGTATCGAGTGATTATATTCACCATAGCGCGTCATTGGTTATTGATAGCCTGCAGACCATGCAAGTGGGTACAGGCACATGCGCGCAGTATAAGGTCTTTGCATGGTATGACAACGAATGGGGTTATGCCAACCGCATGTTGGATATGTTGGCGCATTTAGCCGCGCTTGCGTCTTAGGTTTGCGCGTTTTTAAAATTAGCTCTTTTGGCAAGTGCTTGTTTGGCAAGTGCTTGATTTTTGCCCACGCGCCCTAATTATGCCAGCAACGCTAGTCATGTTAACTGAAAAAAATTATGCCAACCTTTACTGACAGTCATGCCCATCTTAATCGCTTAGATTTAAGCAAACACCAAGGTAACATCGACAATGTGCTACAAGCCGCGCAAGCTGCTAACGTATCGCGTATCATGTCCATCATGTGTGATTTGGATGAATACGATGCCATCCACGATATCACCATGCGCGCACCTGCGGGCATGACGCTGGGCATGTCGGTGGGAGTGCACCCGTGTGAGGATATCGGCGTGCTACAGGCGGCGACTGTTGAGCATTTGACCGAGCTTGCCGCGCCTGGTGAAGTGTGGGCGATTGGCGAGACGGGACTGGATTATCATTGGTCAAGTGACAACGCCGCCGCGCAAAAGGCAAGCCTTGCGCGTCACATTCACGCCAGCCAAACCCTCAAAAAACCGCTGATTGTCCACACGCGTGAGGCACGCCGTGATACGCTTGATATCCTACGCGCCGAACGTGCCGAACACGGCGTGATCCATTGTTTTACCGAAGACTATGCCACCGCCAAGCAAGCGTTGGATTTGGGATTTTATATTTCTTTATCGGGCATTGTTACCTTTAAAAACGCCACCGATTTGCAAGATGTCGCCAAAAAACTGCCCAAAGACCGCTTGTTGATCGAGACTGACAGCCCGTACCTTGCGCCTGTTCCCAAACGTGGCAAGCCCAATGAGCCGACATTTGTGCCGTATGTTGCGCAGTTTTTGGCGGATTTGTACGCCATGCCTGTCGATGCGTTGGCGGATATCACCCACAACAATTTTGATGACCTATTAAACCAGTACCGCTAAATCCATACAGCTTGATAAAACCGCTGAATCATTTTTGATCGGTCAAAAGTTTGCCAGCTAAAAGCCATGCAAAACAGGCAAAAATATGGCAAAATAGCGTCTTTAAACTTTAATTGAATAAAAATTTATCCGCCGAGGTTGGTGACGTATGAGATATACGCTTAGCCAATCGGCGGTCTGAACCGTTAGGATACATGAAAGAATCGTTACGTTTTCGCCTTGACCAGCTAGTTGAGCGTTTTGAAGAAGTCACTGCGTTGTTGTCTGATCCCGAGATCATCGCGGACAATGATAAATTTCGTACGCTATCAATGGAGCACAGCGACTTAAGCGAGCTGACTGACACGTGGCAACAATACCGCCAAGCCGAGGAAGATTTAGCCACCGCGCAAGAGCTATTGTCTGACCCCGACATGAAAGAGATGGCGGCGGATGAAATCGACACCGCCAAAGCGCGTATCGCTGAGCTTGAAGACGTGCTGAACGTCATGATGCTGCCTAAAGACCCAAATGATAAAGTCCCTGCGTTCTTGGAAATCCGTGCAGGTACGGGCGGTGACGAGGCGGCAATTTTTTCGGGCGATTTATTTCGGATGTACGAGCGTTACGCCGCGTCACAAGGCTGGACAGTGGAAGTGCTATCAGCCAACGAGGGCGAGCATGGCGGCTATAAAGAAATTATCAGCCGCGTGTCAGGCACAGGCGTGTATGGACGGCTAAAATTTGAATCGGGTGCGCACCGCGTTCAGCGTGTGCCTGAAACCGAAAGCCAAGGGCGCGTGCATACCTCAGCGTGCACCGTTGCCGTCATGCCCGAGGTTGAAATTGATGACAGCGTCGAGATTAACCCTGCTGATTTGCGCATTGACACCTACCGCGCAAGCGGCGCAGGGGGGCAACACATCAACAAAACCGACTCTGCCGTGCGTATCACCCACATCCCGACAGGAACGGTGGTAGAGTGCCAACAAGAGCGCAGCCAACACGCCAACCGCGACAAAGCCATGAAAATGCTGGTCGCCAAAATTCAGCAAGAAAAGGTACAAAAACAAGTCGATGCTGCCAGTGATTTACGGCGCAATCTGGTCGGCAGTGGTGACCGCTCCGAGCGTATCCGTACCTATAATTTTCCGCAAGGACGCATGACAGACCATCGCATTAATTTAACTTTATATAAACTTGATGCGATCATGCAAGGCGATTTGGATGAATTGCTAGACAGCCTACTGCGCGAGCACCAAGCTGACTTGATGGCTTCTGTCAGTGGCGAGGACTGATGGTTAAGACGTCTTAAGCGTCGCCTATTGTTGATCAATTAAGTTTTTTATCATTAAAATTTGATGTTAATATAATTTATCAATGGTAATGATTTAGTCCAAGTGGTCAGGTAGCCTAAAGCCTGTTTTATGCCCAAAGCGAATCAAAATCAGCATGATTCGCCTGCTGGCAAGCTGTAAAACTTTAGCGCAAATTTCGCGGATTTTTCGTTTTAAATGTCAAAGAAGAAGTAACCATGTCAAACCAACCCCAATCCCCCGAAAATACCGAAGTGCAAGACGTAAACGAACTGATCAAACAACGTCATCACAAACTTGATCTCATCAAACAAGCAGGCAAAAACCCTTACCCCAATCAGTTTCGCCGTGAGCATTACGCACAAGACCTACAAACCACCTACCAAGACCAAGACAAACAAGCGCTTGCCGATGCCAAGCCTGTCATTGTCAGTGTGGCAGGACGCATGATGCTAAAGCGCGTCATGGGCAAGGCGAGTTTTGCCACCATTGCCGATATGACAGGGCGCATACAAGCCTATATTAGCAAAAATGACATCGGCGAGGATGCGTACAACGACTTTAAAACATGGGACATCGGCGATATCGTCGGTATCACGGGGCATCTGTTTCGCACCAACACAGGCGAGTTGTCGATTCATGCCAGTGATGTGCAGCTTTTGACCAAATCGTTACGTCCATTGCCCGACAAATTTCATGGACTTGCTGACACCGAAAGCCGCTATCGTAGCCGCCATTTGGACTTGATGACCAATGATGCCAGCCGTCAGACGTTTATCATTCGTAGCCAAGTGATTGCAGGTATTCGCAAATTCATGTTAGATGCGCGTTTTATGGAAGTTGAAACGCCGATGATGCACGTCATCCCAGGGGGTGCGGTAGCCCGACCGTTTATCACCCATCATAACGCCTTGGATATGCCGCTGTATTTGCGGATCGCGCCTGAATTATACCTCAAACGCTTGGTGGTGGGTGGTTTTGAGCGCGTGTTTGAGATTAACCGAAACTTTCGTAATGAAGGCGTATCAGCGCGGCACAATCCTGAATTTACCATGATTGAATTTTATCAAGCGTACGCCGACTACCGTGATTTGATGGCGTTGACTGAGCAGATGTTTAACCAGCTTGCTCATGATATCTTAGGCACAACTGAGCTAACCTACCAAGGTGAAGCAATCAGCCTCAAAGCACCGTTTGTGCGTTTGCCGATGACACAAGCGATTGCTCAGTATGCCGCCGATTTTGACATGGCAAATATCGCTGATCGTGACTATTTGGCAAATTATGTAAAAAATGTGCTCAAGCAAGAAGTTAAAGACAGCTTTGGCATCGGCAAATTGCAAACCATCATTTTTGAAGAAACCGCTGAGCATCAGCTACGCCAACCAACCTTTGTTACCGAATACCCTGCTGAGACCTCACCGTTGGCACGGCGCAATGACGATAACCCAGAAATTACCGACCGTTTTGAGTTATTCATCGGTGGACGTGAGATTGCCAACGGCTTTAGCGAGCTGAACGACCCCATCGACCAAGCCGAGCGTTTTCGCCAACAAGTCATTGAAAAAGACGCAGGCGATGATGAAGCCATGCACTATGATGCGGAGTTTATCGAGGCATTGTCTTATGGCTTACCACCGACGGCAGGCGAGGGCATTGGTATTGACCGCTTGGTGATGTTGTTTGCTGACGCGCCAAGTATTCGCGATGTGATTTTGTTTCCGCATATGCGTCGTAAAGACGTTTGATGGCGCAAAGCGGCATAAAAAAGCACCATATGTAGGGTGCTTTTTTATTGTCAAAAAAATTGTTTTTCGTGGGGTATGACGATTTAGCTTGTGCAAGGATTGATGTAGCGAGTCCTATATGTTTAATTATTTCAAACAGTACTTCAAATGACTACCATTCTAGTTAATAACAGTTGGCAGTGGTCAACTGATTTTGTTTTTCCCATGCTGAAAACTGCGTTCTAAGTGCGTGATTCATCATGTGACTGGATTGTGCTTTAACGTTTCAGTTAGTGCTGATAATCATCAAATCAACTCCTACTTTTTTAAGCTCCTTTTTATTAGCGTTGGTTCACAAACTCACGAAAAGCCGTTATAAATCACGGATTAATTCTGCCAGTAATTCATCAAAAATGGTATCGGATTGGTTGGTAGTAACTTGCGCGTCACTGGCTGTCGTTTGGGGTAAGTTTTGGCTTGTTAAATGATCTGAATTTGGCTTAACATGTGTCTGTGTCTGTGTCTGTGTCTGTGTCTGTGTCTGTGTCTGTGTCTGTGTCTGTGTCTGTGTCTGTGTCTGTGGCGAAACACCATGATGCGGTACCGATTTGGCGCGCGCTTGTGCATCAGCTTTTTGGCGGATCATATCGCGGTAATGATAACGATTGGCTTGCCACCAGTGTTCAAACTGCGGCACATTGTGTCCGACCAAGGTTGCAGGTAAATCTAAGGTCAAAAGTTCAGTGTTGAGCGCGATGTCGCTTGGTTGTTGATTGGCGGCGATAAACAGCTCCTCAGGATTGCCTGTGTAAGGTTTGGCATATGCCAAGGATTGGGCGTTAAAATCCAGCCGTGGCAGTTGCCACAATTTACCGCCGCGGTAGAGCACGCTAAACTTTTTGACAGGATGAAAGAAAATCACGTCAATGGTTGGCAGCATGGTTTGCCCTTATTGGTGTGTTGCAGTATGATCCTAATAACCCAAAATTTATTGTACTACAAAAGCGCAGTCATAGGCAGTCGGTGCAAATAATTTGCCACAGCCTTCGGCTAATTTGCCACACATAGCCTCTTATAACTTTTTAAAACTTTTAAAAAATTAAATTCACCGATTTGTTATGCTAAAAATTATCCAAAGCAATAAAACAGAAATTTTATTTGATCACTTATTGGCACTTTATTGCCAGCCAAACCCGTCGCGGTCAGTATTTGAACCGTTTCATGTGATTGTACCGTCCAAGGTGCTGGGCGAATGGTTAAAAACCCAAGTCGCTGACCAAACGGGCATTAGCACACTGGTGACCACCGAATTTTGGGGGCGTTATTTTTTGGGTTTGATGCAGCGCGTGCTACGCACCTATGAGCGGCTAACCAGCGAAACAGATGTCCCGCGTGTGCCCGATGTGCCGATGTTGTCCAAAAACGTTATGCAATGGCAGATTTTTGGCTATCTATTGCAGCATGCGGCGCAGATTTTTCGTGACGACAAGCACGCGCTGCACGCGTTTATTCAGCCCTTGCTACAAGATAAACAGGCTAATTCAACCAAAGATCAACCAGTTAGCGTACCGCAAGCGCACCAGTCAGCCACTGGCACTGATTGGGCGGACAATCAGTCCTTACTTGCTAATACCCGTACGTCTGATGCAGCTGCTCACCAGTCCCACGATCAACGGCTGTGGCAATTTGCAGGCGATATGGCGGCGGTGCTGAGTCGGTACTTGACCTATCGCACAGACTGGCTGATGCAATGGAATAATGGGCAGCCGCTGGCGATCGCGCAGATGATTGCTGAACGCGATGACTTTTTTAATCGCTTAAATGGGCGCGATGCCAACACGGCGGATATTACACCCGATTGGTTGGTTGAGCATTACCAAACGCTTGAGGCGGCGCAGCGGTTTTTGTGGCAGACGCTATTTGCGCAAGATTTTGCCATACGCCAAGCTATCCACGCACATTTTTGGCAAGCTTTACATGATAAGCGCGATTGGGTGCAACGGGTATGCCGCGCACAGTTGCCGTCATCGGTGTTACTGTTCACCGTGCAGCAGTTACCGCCCAATGAGCTGTTAGAAATTGAGCGACTGGCAGAATTTACCAATATCACGTTGCTACACTTTAACCCGTCTATGCAGTTTTGGGCAGATATTGTTGATAAAAATTGGCTGCTACAACAGCAGATGACCCATCAGCCAAATACTGAACTGCGTGAGTATGGGCATACGTTATTGTCGCGTTTTGGCAAGCAGTCGCGCGAGGTGTTTGCCATGTTGGTCAGCCTGTCGGGCAATACATATGGTGAGATTGAATGGCAAGATAAATTTGATGATCGCGCGCCGCGTGATACGCTGTTGAGCCAACTACAATACGATATTTTGATGTTAGATGAACGTCAAGCCGCCGAACGGCTGCACACATTGGTGCAAAATACGTTTAATGTTGAGTCAAGCAATTCACACGCCACCCAGCAAAAAATTCAGGCGTTGCAACAACTAAATAGCCTAAGAAATTCAAAATATCCAACCAATACTGCCTCCAATTCAAATCAGCAAAACGCGATTGCTCAACTTCAACAGGCAGGTTTTAGCCGTAATGAAGCGTTTGACGCGCTACTGACTAGGCTGCAACAAGAGGCACAGCACAATCAGCAAGCATGGACACCGCCAACCATCGACAATAGCCTAGCGATACATGCCTGTCACAGTACGTTGCGTCAGCTTGAGGTTTTGCGCGCCATGATTGTCGGTTGGCTCAATTACACCGATTTACCAAAAGATGCGCCAAGGGACAAACGCAGCCTAAGCGATATTCTGGTGCTATTGCCCGATATTGAGGCAGAGCAGATGTTGATTGAGGCAATGTTTCCTGAAGGTGTGGGAACAGATGGCTATACATTGCCTGCCAAGGTCACAGGGGTGACCAGTCAGGATATCAACCAGTTTTGGCAAGCGATTGTCGGTTTTTATGATTTACTCAATCAAGCAGGCGCGCGCTTTGGGCGGCTAGAGGTATTCGATTGGCTATGTTTACCGCCGTTGTACGAAAGTTTTGGGCTAAGTTTGAGCCAAATCAACCGTGCATGCGAGCTTTTGACCAACGCAGGTTTTGTGCGTGGGTTTGATGAGCAGCACTTACAAGCCACGCTGCACACCGCCGATGATGACTATCGCTACAGTTTTGCTTACGCCCTAGAACGCATGGTGGCAGGTCTGCTGACGCCGACTGCCGAGGTGGTGCAATTTGGCGATTACCAAAATTTAAGCGGGCATCATGAGGCAGTTGTACCGCTGGCAGGCGTGACGTTGGCAGATGCTCCTATTATTGCCATGCTGTGCAATTTGTACCAACGTTTGCACGCCAAACGCGATATTGGCAGGCAAGCGCAGCTGATTGGTGTGTGGTTGGCTGAGATTGAAGACACCATCCAAAGCGTATTGAAAAAATTTGCCCAAACTAAAGCACTGCTGTCGATTTTTGCCGCGCTTAATGCTTTGCGGCGCAATATCGAGGCGCATTTTAAGGTCATCGCTGATCCCACGCAAGGCGACACACAAACCGAACTGCCGCTTAAATTGGATTTTGTTTTGCGCAGCGTTGCCGAGCAGCTAGCCAGTCAGCAGGTCAGTGCCGAGCCTGCAGGCGTGATTACCTTTGCGCGGATTGGTGCGGTGCGCGGTGTGCCGTATAAGCTGGTTGCAATGCTAAATCTAAATCTCAATGACTTTCCTAAGCGTGAGCCATTGAACCGCTATGACTTGACGCAAGCGACATTGGGTAAGCGTGGCGATCGCTTTCGTGAAGCCGATGACTTGGGCGCGTTTTTGGACGCGTTGCTGTGCGCGCGTGAGGCGTGCTGGTTGTTTTATAACGCCAAAAGCACGACTGACACTCACGAGCACCTGCCTGCCAGTCCTGTGCAAGAGCTGCTAAATTTTTTACAGGACGTTGAGTTTGATACACCCACACCGGATGGCAAACTGGGCGACAGTAAAAATAGCCTAAGCAGTCAAATTCAATCTAAAACTTTTGGACAACAGATAGAGCAGTATTTGGTAACCTACCACCAAGCGTTACCGTTTGATGCGCAATATTTTGAGTCATCGCAATCTACACAAACTGGGGCAGAATTTAGTCAAATTCAGTTAGCCAAGCAAACGCTTGCGCCACCTGCCAAACTTTGGCAGCAGGTTTATGAAACCTTGCACCAAGTCAAAACCCAGCCAAACGCATTGGCAGAAATTTGGACGCAGCAAAAACTCAAGCAATGGTTAACAGCTTGGCAAAATTGGCAACAACACATGGCACACGCGCAATCTGCCGACGATATTTACACACACTATTGTGATTTATCAACCGTTATTCAGGATGTGCAAGACCCTGCCAAGGCATTTTTGCGCGCCCAAAGCATCAATTGGCTCAAACAATATGAGGCACAAAACGTGCTTGAACCGTTGTCGAGCGATAATCTGATGGTTTATCACCTCAATGATTTGCTGATCAAGCAGCTATTGGCGGATGATGATATGTCAGATAATGTGGTTGATGCGTCTCAACACCGCGCGGTCTATGACGCCTTGTTGCCTGCAGGGATTAACCGCTATCTGACGCTAAGTGAGCAGCAAACGCAGGTCAAACAAGGCTTACAAGCCCTTATTGCCCATTTAACCCAAGCTAAGGACAACAACGCGTTGGCAGATGTGTTACCGATGATCAGACAACATTTGACCAATGCTAGCGGCACATTGTCCACTGATC
Organism: Moraxella atlantae NBRC 14588; assembly: GCF_001591265.1. Classification (GTDB taxonomy): domain Bacteria; phylum Pseudomonadota; class Gammaproteobacteria; order Pseudomonadales; family Moraxellaceae; genus Faucicola; species Faucicola atlantae. The sequence continues at coordinate 232,865 of NZ_BCUL01000001.1, forward strand.
AGTTGCGCGACTGGCTGACCACCAAGCAAGAAACCAATATTGGGCGTATTGCTGTGCCAGTCTTGGATGATGACGGCATGCCAAGCCAGCATGTACAAGGCTATGTGCTCAAGGCAGCATTGCCTGAGGATATCCAAACAGCGGTGTGGCTGCATTACTTACCCAAAAAGCGCAAAGCCAAACACCAATTAAACTTTTGGCTGCACCATCTGTGCTGGCAAGTCGCCCGACAAACCAGCAATGAACAAGTTGCCCAGCAACATGGCAGCGCGTTGTGGCAGCACCGTGATGGTTTGGTCTATCTACCGCCGATTGAATGCCAACAGGCATATAGGTATTTGCAAGATTGGCTGATGGTATGGCAGCTCATGCAGGCGCAAATCACGATTTTACCACCGCATGTGAGCCAAGATTATGCCAAAAAACGCCATGATAAACCCGACGAACCTAATCCAAAATTAGATAAATGGTTTGATACCCGTAACACCTATGAGGAACCAGACTACGCCAGCTACAGCTTATGGCAATTTTTGTTGGGTGATGACAACACGCGCGCGATTGCACCGTTTTTGCAGACATTGGCAGACGTATTGTATCTACCGATGATAGACCATCTAAAACAAGCGTAATTTTCACTGATTGAAATAAATAACCAATGACTATGCCAAACCAAATCACACAGCCTATTGACCAAGCTGATTTAGCTAACCCACCATTGCCGCCTGCCGTTGATTTACCTTTGACGGGAAAACACCTGATTGAAGCCTCAGCAGGCACAGGCAAAACGTGGACGCTGACAGGGGTGGTGCTGCGCTTGATTGTTGAGGGTGGGCAGCCATGTGAGCGTATCATCGCGACCACCTTTACCCGTAGCGCGGCGGCAGAAATGCGCCAACGTATTCGTGAGCGTTTGCAAGATTTTTATCGGGTGGTGCAGCTGGTACGCAGTCATGCGCTGGTTTTGCCAAGTCCATCTGTTCAGCCTGAACAAACAAGCAACACACCCACAAACCAACCACCAAAGGACAATCACAATGGCAAATTGACGCTAACCGCCGACCAACAAGCGGCTGTCGAGGTGTTTTTTGCCCAGCTGATGGCGCTTGCCGAACAACATCAGCTAAAAGACCAACTGAGCGATCCGATTAACACGCATTTAATCCGTTGGCTGGCGGGTCATGTCGTCAGTCAGCCCAAGCCTGCTGTGGATTTTCGCATTGCCTATCAGCGTACGGTCACCGCGATCAATCAGCTTGATCGTTTGTTTGTTGGTACGCTCGATAGCCTGTGCCAAAAATGGCTGCGCGAGTTTAGCAGTGATACGGGTTTTTCGCCAGATATTCAGATTCGTGATAATGTTAATGATATTATGCTGGGCATGATCCATGACCAGTTGCGCGCTTTTTTGGCGCAGATTTATCAAAATGCTCCAACATTAGTCCATATTTTACAAGCCAAAAATAAACTTGCCAGTCCAAAAGACTATTTAGCGGTGGTGGATCAAGCACAAACATTTTATACCGCGCAAATTGATGAGCTGCCTTTTCCTGCTGTGCCGACTGATTTGGATAAATCGCTTATACTGATGCAAAAAATTGCCACTGCCGATGATAGTGAGCTACGCCCTTATATCAATCAAGCATTTCGTGACCAGCAAGGCATGACTAAAGGTAGAATTGTTTCAACACAATTTGAACAATACTTGTATTTAAAACAAAAATTTACTCACGCGTCGATAGAGGATTTGTTTGACCTAAATGAGTCTGATGATGCCTATAAATGGCTTAAAGGGTTACATGAAGTTTTTGAATATGACAAACACTTTAATAAGCCCTATACTCAGCAAAGAGAGGCATTTAAACAAATTCAGCTTTTGCGGTGGTTTGATGAGCTGTATGTTTGGCTGATAAATACTAAAAAATATCTAGAACAAATAACCCAATATTTCATCCAATTTATCAGCCGTTATGTACGCGAGCAATTACCCAATGTGCTTGAAGCCCAACGTCTGACCACTTACAGCCTACAGTTAGCGCGGCTCAATCACGCGCTGGCAGGCGAGCAAGGTTTGCAACTGGCGCGTTATATTCGTCATCAATACCCCAATGCCTTGATTGATGAATCACAAGATCTCAACACCGAACAAGCGTTGATGATTCAGCGGATTTATTTGGATAGCCACGACACGCCTGCCAATCACGCTGACCTATCGCGCCAAAACGCGCGGCAAGCGGCAGGGTTTTTGCTGTTGGTGGGTGATCCCAAACAAGCGATTTATGGCTTTCGTGGCGGTGATGTCTATAATTACAACGCGCTTAAACGCTTGTTTGCTAACCAGCCGATGACTCTGACGCACAACCGCCGATCAGCCAAATCCTTGATTGACGCGCTCAATGTTTGGTTTGGTGCGCCGACGCTAACCACAGTTAAACAAACACAAGCGCGACTGGCAAACGCCGATTCTCAGGTACTTACCAGCCAGCGGTTTTATTTAGGTAGTGAGATTTATTATCAGCATATCCAAGCCACCCGTGACACACCCGAATTGACACTAGCCGCTGCCGACGATGTTGAATTGCCGACGTTGTACCATTTACAAATTTTACAACAAGATAATAACCAAAAGACTGGTAATCAAGATATAAACGCAGCCAACACGCCACAAACCGAGCAACAGGCTAGCGAAAACGCTCAAAATGAACTGACCGAAGCGCAAGTCATCGCTGCTCAAATTGCAGCACTTTTAAGCCAAGCTCAAGATGGCAGACCGCTAGTACTTGATGGCAAACCTTTGTCACCCAGCGATATCTGTGTTTTGGCAAAGAAAAACGATGAGCTGACGGCGGTTGAGCGCGAGCTGACCAAACGTGGTATTGCCAGTGTACGCGGTGGCGACCGCAGCGTATTTACTGATCGCATGGCAAAGGACTTGCTTACGCTGATGCACGCTATGTTAGCACCTTACCAACACGCCAAAATCAACGCGCTATTATTGACGGTGTTTTTTCAGCTGACGATTCAGCAAGCGCAAGCTGTATTCAATGACAACAAGACAGAAGATGAGCCAAGCGCAAGCACGACCACATCCGCCCCAACAGGTGACGCCGCGCATATCCAAACGATTTTAGCCAACAGTAGCAAGCTGTGGCAGCGGCAAGGATTTTTGGCGGCCGTGCAATGGCTGCTGACCCAAATCGCGCTACCATCTGACGAGCAGCCGATGAACTTTTGGCAAAAATTGGCAAGTCATCGCGATGGCGAGCGGCTGTTGCTTGATTTGCGCCAGCTACTTGACATCATCAACGAGCAGGGCGGTGAGCAGCAAGCCAATGATTATCAGTTGCTAGATTGGATGCACCAAATGATCAGTACACCGCCGAAAGACGATTGGGCAAAACAGCACACACTGGCATCACAACAAGGCGTGCAGCTAATGACCATGCACGGTTCTAAGGGTTTAGAATTTGCAATCGTTTTTGTGGCGGGTATCAGTGGGCAAATCGGAACCACAAACAAAAAGGATAAACACACATTATATCGTTATGACGCGTATGACATTGATCCAACGACTGACCGCAGCAAAATTGGTCTACAAGGGCGTAGGCTATCTGCCAGTCCGCAACACACCGATAGCCAAACTGATTTGGTGGCTATCAGCAAACAGCAGATGCGTGAAGATGGCTTGCGCTTGTTGTACGTTGCCATGACGCGTGCGCGTGAGCGGCTGTACTTGGTGACGAGTTTTAATAAAAAAACAGTTTCGGAAAACGATTATATACTCAAGGCGTTTGTAAAAGATGTCAAAACCTTAAGCTTGCATGATGATTTGCAGCCCTTTGTTAAACATGTGGATATCAAAACCTTATACCCATTTTTGACAAAAAATTATCGCTACCATGCGCCCAAAGACGATAGCCCAGCGCGTCAAATCATCGATTACAGCATACAGCAAGCGGATTTTGAACAAGCCTTTCAGGGTTGGGCAAATACCAGTTTTAGCGCGTTGGCAAAATTTTTAGACCATAACCAACAAGATGCTGCCATCAATGCCAATGAACTTGAAAAAGGCGGCGACGATCATGACAAGCTAGATGGCAATAGCAACCATCAGCCAAACGGTTCGATTGCACACGCTGTCCTATCACCCGATGCCCCTATGCGTTTTCGCTTTGATAAAGGCATCAATGCAGGGACGTTTTTGCACCACGTGCTAGAGGATATCGCCCAGTATTATCATGAGGTGCCGTCAGATGATATCGCCAATAACGACAATGCTCAGCAAGAATTGTTTAAATCAACACGTTGGGCGGCGATGATCGACCGTGCATTGCGCAACCAGCAAATGCCTGCCAAGTATTTTTCCACCCTTGACGCCAGTTACCAACCAGTCAGATATGATGGCTTGATTGAGGCACCACAAGCCGATTATATACAGCTTAGTCAGTGGTTATTTGACATCATCCACACACCGTTTGGCGCGACGGGGCAAAGCTTGGTTGCTATTGACGGCAAGCATAAAATTGCCGAAATGGGCTTTAGTTTGCGCTTAAAAAATCACCTATCTACCAATACGTTAAATCAACTGCTTGCCAAACATAATGTGGCACTGCATCTACAAGGGCAGGGCAATCCAAACGCGATTTGGCGATATTTGCGCGGCGAGATTGATTTGGTATATCAGCATAATAATGAGTTTTATGTCGTTGATTATAAAAGTAATTTTTTGGGAACAAGCCTTGATGCGTACAACCAGTCTGCCATGATGCAAGAGATGAACAAACATGGCTACTGGCTACAGGCGTGTATCTACCAAGTCGCACTGCATCGGTTTTTAAAGCTGCGCTTGCCAAATTACGATATAACCAAGCATCTAGGCGTGGTTGAATATGTGTTTTTGCGTGGGATGTCGCGTGAAAATAACCACACAGGTAAGCTGATATGGCGGCCTGATGTTGAGTTGATCCAAGAACTAGACGAAACGTTTGGTACGTTTTGATACCACTTGATTTTTATTAAATTGACCATTGAGACAATAACATGCACTCACAAAACCCACCAAATTCGAAGGATGATATCGAACCGACAGCACCGCCCATGCAGTCAGAGCTTGACAAAAATCAATTGAGTGAATTTAGCCAGCAATTACAGACAGTAATGGACTTTATATTGGCTCGACAAGTTACTAAAAATAGCCTAAGTACAAATAAAAATCAAAAAACTAAACACATCAAAGAACCAGGAAAAATCACTCAAGCCGATTGTTTAAAATATCTATTTACTCAGCTTAGTGAAAACCTAAGCGAAGGACACACCATTTGCCAGCTAGATCTGGGCAATTGTGTTAGCCTAGAGAACATCACAAACTGGCAAACACAGCAATGGCTAACAGTTTTGGACGCGCACACCAAAATCAATCCCGCCGCAGTTAATACACCGCTAGTGATGCAATACACCGATTTTGCGAAAAATACAGCGACATTTTGGCTACAGCGTGAATGGGCAGCCGAGCACCAACTGGCGCAGCAGCTTTTAGCAATCGCCCAGCAACCAGTTTGCAGTCGGCATGAAGAAGTAGGGCAGTCGGTGCAAATCAATGTGACAAAAGACAATGCGCCAAAACCCAACGCCCAGCAGCAGCAAGCCATCATCAATGCACAAAAATACGCCTTAAGCATCATCACGGGTGGTCCTGGCACGGGTAAAACCTTTACGGTGGCGCAGCTTGTGCAGGCGCGCTTGGTGGCACATGCACAAGCTCGACAAGATAACCCCAATCTGCCACCGTTAGCGATTGCTTTGACTGCGCCGACGGGTAAGGCAGCGCAACGTATGCGCGAATCACTTGCCAAAAGTATGCCCGACGCAATCCATACACTGGATGATGCCAAAACCTTACACCGCTTGTTGGGCATTGGGCAAACAGGTGTGCCGCGTTATCATGCAGGTAATCCGCTACCGTATGATGTGGTGATTGTTGATGAAGCATCCATGCTTGGGCTAGAGCTTGCCAGTCAGTTGGTAGATGCGATTAGACCAACGGCTCAGCTGATACTACTGGGTGATGCCAATCAGCTAGCAGCGGTTGAGGCAGGCGCGGTATTGTCGGATTTATGCCAAGTGAACGCCTTGCAGCCGTATCATACCGAGCTGACCGAGTCTAAACGCTTCGCCGCTGATTCTGCCTTAGGGCAACTGGCGCAAGTGGTTCTTTTACCAAATGATAGCACCGCCAACAAGCAAGCTAAGTTTCAACAAGCCAAAATACTACTGACTAAAACCGATATCAAAACTGCTATCAAACACGAATATAGTCAAACTACAGCCAAGCAGCAGCCAGCGTTGCGTTGGTTTGGTGTGCGCCAAAATACACTCAGCGATGATTTGTATCGTGTGATTGCTGCACCGTTTTATGATTTTTTTGCTCTCATGCGCGATTGGCAAACCAGTGGGATAAATATCCACGATGCAGCCACCCGAAAACAGCTATTTGCGCAGTTTGATGCTTATCGTGTGCTCAGTGCAGGACATCGTGGGCGGCTTGGTACGCAAATGCTGAATAAAATGCTACGTCAGGCATATTTTAATGTTGCTCACATGAGTGCAACGCGAGATTTTTTTTATCACGGTGTGCCGATTATGATCAATAAAAACGATTATCAGCTTGGGCTATTCAACGGTGATATTGGGATCTGTGTGCAGCAAGACAACACAATCTGGGTATGCTTTGCTGATCAGGCGATTGACAGCCGCCGCTTGAGCCAAGAAAGCTGTGAATGGGCGTACGCGCTAAGTATTCATAAATCGCAAGGTTCAGAATTTGACCATGTCGCGGTATGTATTGATGCAAGCCACCAACGCTTACTTAGCCAAGAGTTGGTTTATACCGCGATCACGCGCAGCCGCGGCGCATTGACGCTTGTAAGTAGTGAGGCTATGTTGCGCCAAGCGATTACCCAACGCGGTAATCGCCAAACGGGGTTAATGTTGCAGTTTGACGCACTTTAATTGGTGATTTGGTTTACATTTTGGTTGTACAAGCGTTAAATAGATGAAAATGGCTGATTAGATCGCGTTTTCTTTAAGCGCGTAAATACCAGGCATATGACGCAAATAGCCGTGATAATCCATACCACAGCCATACACATAACGGTCAGCCACATCTAGTCCGACAAAATCTGTCGTAAAGTCCGCCACTTTGCGCGCGTGTATCTTATTGAGTAGTACACAAGTACGCACGCTGGCAGGATTTTCGGCGCGCAGTTCATCCACAACGGCTTTAAGCGTGATACCTTCATCAAAAATATCATCAATCAATAGCACATCCTCGCCTGCCAAATTGACATCGGGGCGGTGCAGCCATGTTAGCTTGTCCGTGCCTTGGTTATCGCGGTAGCGCGTGGCGTGAATGTAGTACATACGGTGGTAAAAGGTAAACTGAGTCAAAAGTTGCCCTGCAGGGATTAGACCGCCGTTCATCACTACCATAACAATTGGGTTACGCCCTGCGTAGTACAGATTGACGCTGGCAGCCAAGCGTTCGTACGCGGCTTGCACCTCGATACGGCTGATTAGGCATTCTGAATTACGCAATACACGTTCAATTTCTTGATTGCTAAGCGCGGGCATGGTGTTTCCTTGTAAAAGTGGCTTAGGGTAGGGTTACGGGCGCAGCGTTTGGCTAGCGGCGACTGGCTAGCGATATCGCTTAATCACGGGTTATGACTGGGATGACTGGGCTTGAAAAATCAGTGTGCCATAATATGCGCTAAATCGTGCCAGTGCATCTTGTGGCATTTGTGGAATCAGCCGCTGCAATGCCACGGACACTACTTTGTTAATCACACCTTCAGCAACAGGAATGGCGCGGCGTTTGATCATACCTAGCGGCAAGGTTTTGGTGAAATCGCCCATAAAATGCTGCAAGCACGCCTGCACCAGTTGGGTAAATAAACGCGTCAAGTTGTCGCGCTCGGCTTCGCCATGCCCTTGCTGCACGCGCTCGATACACGCCAGCAATTCGCGCGCAAACGTATCATCTAGCGGCACGCTGATACGGCGTTGCCCCTCTGTATCACGAAATAGCACTTGTTCGTCCAAAAACTCAAAACTTGGCAATACTTGCGCGTTATCGGCAGGTGATAGCAAGGTATTAATCAGCTTATCAACGGTGACATGAATAGTGTCATTGGCTTTGACCAAATGCGCGCGCCGTTCAGAGTGCTCGGGCATGGCTTCGATAAGCTTGCCTAGCATGGCATTTAGCAATTCTTGATTGACCATGTGGGTGATTTGGTCGCGGTAGGTGTCATAACGCACGTCTGCACCGCTTTCAATGAGGGCGTAGGCTTTGTCGATTTTATCAGACAAATCTTGTGAGGGGTGAAAACCGAAATAATAGCTCATAATCATCACTTGTTGTTATCTAGACAGGTTAAATACACCGATGCAGGGCGTTGGGTTTTAAATCATCACTTTAACAGGAACCTATCAGTAGAACAATCACCCAAACGCGTTCGCAAAATAATTTCAACAAAACCGTTTGGGTACTTTAAATACACTAAAAATCCGTTTCTGTATCGATATCCAGCCACACCCAACCGTTTTCTAGCCAATCGGCAAGTTCATCGATCGGCACGCCCGCCGCCTCAAAATCCGCGCCTGTCAAACATTCACCATCGGCAAGACGACGCAACAACACTTGGGCATGGGGTGCGATATCATCAGGCGCGATGTATTCACCATTGATAAACAGCGCAAAATCCAAATTGCTGGCGTTGGTGTCGCGCGTTGTGCGCTGATACACCATACGCCCTGCCAAATCCTGACGTACGCCTGCGCCATCTGCCAACGCTTGCGCCAGTGCGTCTAGATCGGTCAAATCATCGTCTAGCTCGGGCAATAACAAATCATATTGGCGTTTGCTGACCGTTTCCATCATGGCGCGGTTTAGCAGCGCGTCACCTTGTGAAGATTGCAACAAGGCAAGTAGCTGGCGTTTGATATCGGCAAGGCTTTCGGGGGCGACCATGCCCACTGCATGATGCGCGTTAGGGTGGGGCGGTTGGACGATTTTTAGCGGAATTGCTAAAGCGTCATCATGTGTCGCCACATCTGCCAGTGCATCTAGCAAAGTCAGCGCCGAGGGACGACGACAACCGAACGAAAACGTCAAACAGTCATCCACTGCTACGCCATCATGTGCCAAATTACTGGGTACATACAGCACATCGCCAGCCGATAGCACCTCATCAAAGATAATTTGCCCCATATCGCGTAGCACACGCAGCGGCTGATTGGGCAAAAACTCGCTATTGGTGTCACACATTTTACCCAGTCGCCAACGGCGTTTGCCATAACCTTGGGCTAAAAATACATCGTAATTGTCATAGTGTCCGCCGACACCGCCACCTGCAGGTGCATAAGACACCATGATATCATCACGTTGCCATTGCGGGACAAAGGCAAACGCTTGCCATAACGAGGCAAGCTTAGGCGACCATTGTTCCAAGTTTTGCACCAGCACCGTCCAATGCGTAGGCAAATTTTGCCAAACGTCATCATTAAACGGACTGGTATGTAGCTGCCAGTGGTTGTCTTGTTGGCTGATCAGCCTTACGGTGGCATTGTCATCTTGTGCCAGTGCGATGATGTCATCGGGTTCGAACATACCGACCAATTGCGGCAAGCCGTTTTTGATCAGCAGTGGTTTTTTTTGCCAGTATTCTGCCAAAAACTGTTCGGCGGTGATATCAGACGGTAGGCATAGGGGAATAGTGTGGGCTTGTGTTGGCATAGGTTGGTTTGGTCTGGCGGCTAAATGTTGGCGTGATTGTAGCATAGCTGGCGTATGATGTCGGCAGTTATATGAACGCATCGTCAATTTGGAACAAGGGCTTTACAAGCATTGGCTTTTGAGCTATGTTAGGCATAGCACGCCAAAGCAAAATAGCGGTAAAAAAACCACAAGGAATGTGGCAGGCGTGTGGGCGGCTTGGGTAGGGCAATTGTTGCTATCATCGGCAAGTATAATTGCCAGCCTTTATTTGCCGAGGGATTGTACGGCTAAAGCCGCATCGACAAGCCTAAAATCACACCACAAAAGCCTAGCCAAAACCGCTAGGCTTTTTGTTAAAAACCTCACATAATAGCGGTTGGTTTTGATGTTCAAGTCATAACGGTTTTGAGAAACACGATGAGCGCAGATTTTAGCCATATTCGCCAACAGCTACAAAAAGTCATTCATGATTACCAAGATGCCGAAGGTTATGAGCGCGGACAATCGCAAAACTTTTGGACGCAAGTATTCAACGCGTATGGCGTGTCGGGGCAAACTCAAATCAAAGCATTTGAGCATCGACTTAAAGATGGCAAAGGGCAAAAATACATCGATGCTTTTATTCCAAAGCTTGTCATGATTGAGCAAAAAAGCCGCGGCGTGGACTTAAATAAAGCCTACATACAGGTCAGTGAATACTATGACAAGCTCAACGCTAGCGAAAAGCCACGCTATATTGTGCTATCAAATTTTGATGAATTGTGGCTGTATGACATTGCCAACCCACTAGCGATAAAAACCCACCAATGCGCTTTAATTGACCTACCAAAACACGCTGAGTGGCTTGGGTTTTTATCGCCCGATAGCCATGCCAATGAAATTATTGAGGAAAATCCCATCAACCGCCAAGCGACTGAGATGGTTGCTAAGCTACACCAAGCTTTTATTGATGATGGCGTTAATCCCGATGACTTGGCGTTGTTTTTAACACGTTTAATTTTTTGTTTTTTTGCCGATGATACGGGTATTTTTGGCAAAAAACACTTGTTACAACAGCTATTGGAACGCCAAGCTCACCCTGACGGCAGCAACCTGCACCAAGTATTTGCCACCTTGTTTGACACACTCAACACCCAAAGTCGCTCTAGCCGTCTACCAGCTGATTATGCCAAGTTTGCCTATATCAACGGCAATTTGTTTGCCGACAATGTGCCGATACCGTATTTTGATGCCAATTTGTACAACCTTGTCATGGCATGTAATACGCTAGACTGGAGCGAAATCAGCCCTGCAATTTTTGGTTCGATGTTTCAAAGTGTGCTTGATATGGGCAACACTGACCACAGCGACAGTAAAAATGCCAAAGACACACGCCGCGAGTTTGGTGCACATTACACCAGTGAAAAAAACATTTTAAAAGTCATCAATTCTTTATTTTTAAATGACTTGCGAGACGAGTTTAGCAAATGCACAAAAGACAAACCACGCGCCATGCGGTTGTATGAAAAATTATCCACGCTGACATTTTTTGACCCTGCTTGCGGTTGTGGCAATTTTTTGATTATTGCGTATCGTGAATTGCGTTTGTTAGAAAATCAGCTAATCGCCCAAATCTATGGCGACCAACGCGGTTTGTTGGATATTTCTACCATGTGCCGCGTGACGGTTGAGCAGTTTTATGGCATCGAGATTGAGCCACACGCTGCCCACATTGCGCGTGTGGCGTTGTGGATTACCGACCATCAGCTCAACCAAGCGACTGCCGAACGCTTTGGCACAACGCGCCCGACCACGCCGATTGTGTATAGTCCGCATATCATTGAAGGCAATGCTTTGCAGTTGGATTGGTCAGACGTAATTGCCCCCAATAAGTGCGACTATATCATGGGTAATCCGCCATTTATCGGTAAGGCTTATCAAACTTCTGCGCAAAAAGCAGACCTAGAGGCGGTGGCAGGGCATATCAAAGGCTACAAAACGCTAGATTATGTCGCAGGTTGGTACATCAAAGCTATGAGTTTTATGCAGGCGGCAGCGAAACAAAACCACCACGTTGAAACCGCGTTTGTCTCAACCAATTCTATCAACCAAGGCGAGCAGGTGGCGATTTTGTGGCGATATCTGCTAGAGTCATGCGGCGGCTTTATCAATTTTGCCCATCAGACGTTTAAATGGACGAATGAGGGCAGGGGTGTGGCAGCGGTGCATTGTGTGATTGTTGGGTTTGGTTTGCAGGAACACGATGACAAAACATTGTTTACTTATGATGATATCGCAGGCGATCCCAAGCCCAATAAAGCCAAAAATATTAACGGTTATTTGGTGAATAGCGAAAATGTCTTTTTTGATAAAATAATTAAACAATATTCTAAAGAAAATTTAATGTATAAAGGTAGCCAACCGACAGATGGTGGCAATTTATTATTATCAAACGAGGAATATATAGAATTAATACAACAAGAACCATTGACAAAAAAATATATCCGCCCATTTTTAGGTGCACAGGAATTTTTAAACGATATTAGCCGTTGGTGTCTATGGTTTGACGGTTATGATTCAATTGAATTAAATAAAGACTTAGAAAAAATGCCATTAATTATTGCAAGACTTGAAAATGTAAAAAAAATGAGATTAGAAAGTAGCAACAAAGAAACCCAAAAAATGGCGGATATGCCGCATTTATTCCAATCTATACGCCAACCCAGTCAAGGAAATTACTTGCTTATTCCCAGTGTTTCTTCAGAAAATAGGCGGTTAGTTCCTATTGGTTTTATCGACCATAACACAGTATGTAGCAACCTTGTTTTTAGCTTACAAGATGCTACAACTTATCATTTTGGCGTTTTATCAAGCAGTATGCACAACGCGTTTATGCGACTGGTAGCAGGACGATTAAAAAGCGATTACCGCTACTCAAATACCATCGTTTACAACAACTTTCCATACCCATTCATGGCAGACGACAACAGCAAAAAAGCCACCGCAGCGCGCCAAGCCATCGGTATAGCAGGACAAGCCGTCTTAGACGCGCGTAAACACTATCGCACACACAACATCAACACAGACAACCCCAAACCCACATTGGCGCAGCTGTACAACCGTCACCTGATAGACCCATACCCACAACTGACCCAAGCGCATGCCGCCCTTGACAAAGCGGTGGACAAAGCATACGGCTACAAAGGCAATGGCAGTGACGAAAGCAGGGTAGAGTTTTTATTAAAACGGCTTAGCATACTCAACGACCAACCACAGCACCCAACCACATAAGCAAAATTTGGTACAAAACTTGGCAAAAGTAACGTGCGGCTTTTGCCCAACTATGCTAAGCTAACCAAAGTGAAATACAATGTCAGTCATACCAAATAAGTCAAAAATCTTACCAAAAACTCACCAATATTATTTAACATAATATACATTATGCGAAGATATTAAAATTTTGGTATAAACTATCAAATAGCTTAGATTTGCGCTTTTGCGCTCAGGCTTGACCGTCTAGCAGTAGCCATCCGCTCATTTGATGAAAAGCCTGTAATTAAACAGGCTTTTTACGTTTAAGCGTTCAGACAAATAAACATTTACACATTAGACAATAATCCAATTAGCCCAATGTCACCAAAACACTGTCATATTCCACTCGAGCGTCATGATCCAATACGCTTGTTACCGTGCCTGCATGTTCACTGACCACGGGTAATAGCCGCGCCAATGACGCAACATAGCCAATAGTATCACCGACTTGCACATGATCGCCCACTTGCACACACGTGAGGCTGATTGCATCAGGTGCAGTCTTGAAGCGTCCAACGTATGGCGAATGAATGGCAAGTTCTGTTTGGGCTTGCGGTTGTCTGGTTGTGGTCTGCTGATCGGCGACGGTGTTGGCGGTTGGCGTATCCGTGGTTGCGTGGTTGGCACGGTTTTTGACAGACACACAGGTGTCGCCCACCGTAACCTCTACGCTGACAAGCTGGCTTTGGGCAATTAAGCGCACCAATGTGCGTAGCTGCTCGATGTCAATATTTAGCATGATCGGGTCTCTTGGGTGTTGGGTAAAAGTCTAAACGCGGTTTGGCGCGGCAATCATAATGCCTTGTTCATTGAGTGTGGCAAAAATGCGCTGGGCAAAGGCAACGGCGTGCGCCGAATCACCATGTAAACAAATGCTATCTGCCTGTACGCGAATGGTTTTGCCATGGATGCTGGTGACCGTGCCTTGGGTAATCATCTGTAGCACCTGCGCCAAAGCTTCGTCATCGTCTTCAATCACGGCATTGGGCTGGCTACGCGCGACTAACGCGCCATTGTCCTCATAACGGCGGTCAGCAAAGACTTCTGATTCTACCGCCAAACCAATGGCGCATGCCGCATCAATTAGTGCGCCGCCCGACAGTGCCATGACAGACAAATTTGGATCAAACGCTTGAATGGCACGTGCTACAACGGCGGCAAGCTGTGGGTCTTTTGCCGCTTGGTTGTACAACGCGCCGTGTGGCTTGACGTACGACAACGGTACGCCGACTTGCTGGCATAAGGCTTGTATTGCGCCGAGCTGGTACGTGAGCACGGCTGTTACATCATCGTCAGACAGGTTTTGGTTGGTGCGCCCAAAGTTTGCGCGGTCATCGTAGCTTGGATGCGCCCCAACGCGCACGCCGTGTTGTTTAGCAAACTGCACAGTTTGGTACGCGGTCACGGCAGAGCCTGCGTGTAGCCCGCAGCAGACGTTAGCAGAGCTGACGATTTGCAACAATGCCGCGTCTTGACCGCACGCTTCGGCAACATCGGCGTTTAAATCAATACGTAACATTTGTGTCATGTAAAATCCTTATTCATTTTTTAACATCAGTCTTTGGCATATTGGCGTATTTGTTTTAGGTAGCGCTCATAAGCTGCACGCGCGGCAATCGCCTGTGCAACATCAACATAGACAAAACGGCACGCCTGCCCAAAACGCAATTGGGCAAAACGTCCGATATCGGCTTCAATAATACTAGCGATTTTGGGATAGCCGCCTGTGGTTTGGGTGTCTGCCATCAGGACAATTAGTTGCCCCTGTGGTGGTACTTGAATCATACCGATATCAACACCGTGTGAATTCATCTGTAGCGGCGCATTTAGGGTCAGCGCTGCCCCCTCAAGGCGATAACCCATGCGGTTGCTGCTACTGGTTAGTTTCCACGGTGTGGTGACAAAATTTTGCTGCGCGGTGGGGCTAAATGCGTCAAATTCGCTGTTTTTGAGCACACGAATTAGCGGCGTGTCGGGATGTTCAGCCGCGACTTGTTGCAACGCTTGGCAAAAAGTCGGCACAAATGGCGCAATACCAATCGGTTGGCTTGCGGTGCGGTTGGTATGGTTAGCCGCAACAATAGGCACGCGATCCCCTGCTTGCAACATACGCCCCTGATAACCGCCAAATCCTGCCTTGCTGTTGGTGCTTGCCGATCCCAAAACGCTTGCCACGTCAATGCCGCCTTGCACGCATAAATAACCGTGCATGCCTTGTACCGCACGCACCAAGGTTAAGGTATCGCCTGCCCGTGCCTGTATGCGCCAGCCGTTTGGCACGCGCTGCTTATCGTCTGCTGTACTGCTTAAATACGCCTCAAATAGCGCACCTGTAAGGCAAAATACCGTATCTTGGCTAAACGTTAGCGTCATACCACCTAAGGTAAGCTCAATTGCGGCGGCATTGTTATCATTACCCAATAGCGCGTTGCCTGCACGCAATGCCCACGCATCCATCGCGCCGTTGATGCCAATACCACGCCCACGTTGCCCAAAACGCCCCAAATCCTGCACACTGGCTAAGCCATTGATGGCTTGGATCTGTAGCGCGTTTGTATTGGTTGCGGTGGTATTTGTTGGCGAAAGTTGTGGCTGCATGGGCTATCCCCTACTCGGTTTTGGGCTGTTTTTACGCTTGTTTTGATTGCATTGAATTTAGGTTAAATTACAATTTATTCAATAACTTCAACTGCGACAAATTGCAAGGTATCACCTGCTTTAAGTAATGTCGGCTGAGGCTTGGTGATATCAAACAACGGTAAATCCGTGCGACCGAGCAGCTGCCAACCGCCTGGCGAGGCAAACGGATAAATCCCTGTCTGCTCACCACCAATTCCTACCGAACCTGCAGGCACTTGTTTGCGTGGGGTGGCATGGCGTGCCATGTGTAGCGTGGCAGGCAAACCACCCAAATACGGAAAACCAGGCTGAAAACCGATGAAATACACGGTATAAATCGGTTGGGTGTGCTGCGTGACCAACTCGCCGATGCTTAAGTTTTTTAGCGCTGCCGCTGCGGCTAAATCAGGACCATATTCACCGCCATAGCGCACGGGGATTTTGATGTGCTGCCCATCAAGCTGCTTGGGCGTGCGTGTGTGGTCGGTAAAGTCTTGCAAAGCATGGTGCAACTGGCGCAGTTCGGCAGTGCTGAGCGCGTGGGTATAGACACTCAGCGTATTCATGCCAACCACAGTTTCTGCCACCCACTGCCCCACGCCTGTCAATGCCGGGATAGCCTCTGCCCAATACCAACATAGCTGTTGCTGCTCAAGCGTGACAGGCTTGGGCAAAAACAGCGTCAAACAACGCTCGCTACAAAGCTGCCAGGTAGCAGCTGTATGGTGTGTCGTGTGATTAGCATCCGCTGGCATGATTTTTGTCCTATGTGGGTTATTGATTGGATAGCGCGTGACGATTGGGCTTACGTATTGGGAACGCGCACGCTGTCTTTGGGCAAATCTGTGGTGTTCATCGGTAGATTGGCTTGATTTGCCGCTAGCCATTCTGCCAAATAATGAATACTGCTACCGCCTTGGGCAAACTTTTCATCTGCCAAAAATGCTTGGTGTAATGCCTTATTGGTTAAAATCCCTGTGACGGTGAGCTCTGATAATGCCGCTTGCATATTTGTGATAGCCTGTTCTCGTGTCGGTGCGTGCACGCACAGCTTGGCAATCAAACTATCATACTGCGTTGGTATACGGTAGCCTGATTCGATATGGCTATCAACGCGCACGCCGTTGCCTGCTGGTAAATGGCAGTAGTCTATCCTGCCTGCACTTGGCATAAAATTAAACGGATGTTCGGCATTTATGCGGCATTCAATGGCATGCCCTGTCCATTTGATATCATCTTGCCCAAAGCTCAACGGCTCGCCTGCTGCAACTTTGATTTGCTCGGCAACCAAATCAATCCCCGTCACAAGCTCGGTCACAGGGTGCTCAACTTGAATACGCGTGTTCATCTCAATAAAGAAAAACTCGCCGTTTTCATACAAAAATTCAAACGTGCCCACACCGCGATAGCCCATTTGGCGACACGCATTAACGCACGCCTGCCCGATTTTGGCACGCTCATCGGCGCTAATTTGTGGCGCAGGAGCTTCTTCAATGACTTTTTGGTGGCGGCGTTGGCTTGAGCAATCGCGCTCACCCAGATGCACCGCATTGCCATGATTATCTGCGATGACTTGAAGCTCAATATGGCGCGGCTGCTGCAAATAACGCTCCATATACACCGTTGGGTTGCCAAACGCGGTACTGGCTTCTTTTTGCGTCATCGCAACGGCAGCTAGCAATTCATCTTGCTGAGTGACCACGCGCATACCGCGCCCACCGCCACCGCCTGCTGCTTTGATGATAACAGGCAAGCCGACTTGCTGCGCCAGTGCCAACACCGCCGCGTCATCAGCAGGCAATGCACCGTCCGAACCTGGCACACACGGCACGCCTGCGGCAAGCATGGCTTGTTTGGCGGCAACTTTATCGCCCATTTGGCGGATATTGGCGGCAGTCGGTCCAACAAATATCAAGCCTGCCTGCTCGACACGCTCGGCAAATTCGGCATTTTCTGACAAAAAACCATAGCCTGGATGAATGGCTTGTGCGCCTGTCAATTCGGCTGCCGCCAAAATCGCATCTTGGTTAAGGTAGCTTTGGGTCGAAGGCGCGCCACCGATACACACGGTTTCATCTGCCATACGCACGGGCAAGGAATCGCGGTCGGCGGTTGAATGCACCAAGACTGAGCGAATACCAAGCAAACGACACGCGCGAATCACGCGTAAGGCGATCTCACCACGGTTGGCAATTAGCAATTTGTCAAAATATGGACGGTGGTGGGCAGTTGTGGTCATGGCAGTGTTTGTCTCGTGTTAAAACCGTAAAAAACCCACGCATTCGCTACGATTGAGCTACAATGCGTGGGCAACTGGGTACAAATTTAGCAGTATAAAATCAGAAAAAAATTTCAACGTTAGCCCAAAACAATCAACGGCTGGTCATATTCCACCATATCACCGTCATTGGCTAAAATCTCACGCACGGTGCCTGCGCGTTCGGCTTTCACTTCGTGCATGATCTTCATGGCTTCGATGATGCACAAGGTATCACCTATAGCCACGGTTTTGCCCACTTCAATAAACGGCGGATTGTCTGGGCTTGACTGGCGATAAAACGTACCAACCATCGGTGAGGTGATGGACGTGGCGGTATCAGTATTTGGGTGGTTGGTCTTGTCAGTAGCTGTCTGCTGGCTTGAGCGGTCAGCATTTGGATCTGATGTTGGTTGAGGCTGCGTATTGGCGATGGGTACAGGTTGTTGGCGATTGGGTGTGTGATGGTTGTTTGTCGTGGTGGGTGGTTCACCATCACGGCAGACAATGCGGATATGGGTGTCGCCTTGGCGTAGCTCCAAGGCATCGATCTTGGCTTGTTCGGCAAGTGCCAGTATGTCCGCCAACTGCTGCAAATCAATATTCATTGCCATGTATACGCCTCCGTGCCGATTTGGCAAGCCTTTTGGTAAACAATTACTATAGCATAGCGGCAAGATTGGTGACAATATCTGCACCGCCAAACCAACGAATATTTCTCGCAGATTGCATGGTGCATGATAAGATTGGTTTTTTGCAAGAACTTAGGGATTATCATGCTGCGATGGATTGCCAAAAATAGTACGATTGTCATGCCTGCGTTGTGCGTGTTGGGTATGTTGTTACCTAATTTGTCGGCAATGGTGCTCAAAACATTGCCTGCGATTTTGTTTTTTTTGATGTTTTTTACGTTGCTTGGGTTAGATGAGCGCAAGCTATTGCGCAACATGGCACTGCCCAAAACGTGGCGGTTTGCGGTGATGCAAACAGCGGGCATGACGCTGATTGCCACAGGGGTGGCATGGCTGTGTGGTGCGCGTGGTGATTTGCTACTGGCGATTGCGGCAATATCGGTGACTGCGCCGCTGTTTGGTAGTGGTGCGTTGGTCAATGCGTTGGGCTTTGATGCGCTTGAGGCAATGGCAATGACGATTGCTGCAACGCTATTGATGCCTGTGATTTTGCTTGGGGTGTTGACGCTGTTAGCATCGGATGGCGCGACGGTGGATTTTGCCATGTATGGGCGGCGGTTGGCGGTGTATGTTATCGCCCCGATGATTTTGGCGGCGGTGGCGCGGCGCACGTTGCCGCAGCATTGGTTACAAACTGCCTATCCGTTGGTGGCACGGTATAATATCATTTTACTGATGGCATTTCCGCTGGGTCTGGTGGGTGGTTTTCGGCGTGAGCTTGACCAAGATTTGGGCACAGGTATTTTGTTGTTTGTCATCGCGGTGGCACTGGTGGTGCTGTATTATTTTGGCATGTATCTGCTGTATCGCAAAAAAGGGCTTGAGGAATACATCACCGCCTCGCTAATTAGCGGTGGGCGCAATTTGATGCTGACTTACTCAATTGCGCTGCCGTTTTTGGGTACGATGTTTTTGCCGCTGGTTGGCGCGGCGCAATTACCGATGTTTAGCCTGTCATGGGTGGCGCGGCGGATGATTGCACGACACCAGCAGATACACGGGGCTAAACCCACCGTGATGCTTGATCAATGATTGATAGCTGTTTTTTTAAAAAAGGTTAAAAAGGATAAAACGATGCGTAAGCCAGTAGATTATAGCTTGTATTTAGTGACTGATCAAAGCTGTTTGCCTGCAGGCGTGACCTTGGCAAATGCAGTCGAACAAGCGATTGCAGGGGGCGTGACGCTGGTGCAACTGCGTGAAAAAAACCTTGATAGCCGTGCATTTTTTGAGCAAGCCTTACAAGTCAAAGCCATTTGTCAGGCGCAGCATGTGCCGCTACTCATCAATGATCGCGTGGATATCGCATTGGCGATCGATGCCGATGGCGTGCATGTCGGGCAAAGCGACTTGCCTGCTGATGTCGCGCGGCGGTTATTGGGTGCAGATAAAATCATTGGTGTATCGGCGCGTACAGTGGCGCAAGCCCGCCAAGCCCAAACTGATGGGGCGGATTATCTGGGTGTGGGCGCGGTATTTGCCACCCACACCAAACACGATGCCAAGACCGTGGATATCGCAACGTTTGCCGCTATGCGCGCGGCGGTGGATTTGCCGATGGTGGCAATTGGCGGTATCAATGCCAAAACTTTACCCACTTTGCAAAACAATCTATCGACTGCTGGGGTCACAGCTGATGGCATTGCCGTGGTGTCGGCGATTTTGGGCGCGGCGGATACGCGCCAAGCAGCGGCGGATTTAAAGCAATCTTGGCTTACCCATCAATAGATTTTTTGGGCTATGGGCAGGTTTGGTGATTGGCGCGTAAAAAACCACCAAACAAACATTACATACGCCGACGACATATTCCTCTACAATAATTGCGTTACTATTCATTGTGCTGCGACTAATGGCATTGGTATATTGGTTGCAGCCAATTTAGCTATTCTGCATAAATTCATTATTTAATATAACTAACTAGGATCTATGATGATCACCCCCAATCCTACCATTCATCAGCACTTAACCGACCCAAGCCTATGGCAAACAAACAGTCTCATCAATGGCAAATGGCAAGCTGCCAGCGATGGGCAGACCTTTGCGGTCACCAATCCGTTTGATGGTGCGCTCATCGCACAAGTGGCAAGCCTGTCTGCCGATGACGTGCGCGCTGCCGTAGCCCATGCCACCCACGCGCAAACTGACTGGGCAGCGCAAACCGCCGAAACACGCGCCAAAATCCTGCACCAATGGGCGGATTTGATTGATGCCAATCGCGATGATTTAGCGACCATCATGACGCTAGAGCAAGGCAAGCCGATTGGTGAGTCACGTGGCGAGATTGACTACGCTAACCGTTTTATCCGTTGGTTTGCCGATGAAGGCAAGCGTGTTTACGGTGATATCATCCCCGCGCCTGCCAATGATGCACGCATTGTTGTGCTCAAGCAGCCGATTGGCGTATGTGCAGCGATTACCCCGTGGAACTTCCCTGCCGCGATGATCACACGCAAAGTCGCGCCTGCCTTGGCAGCAGGTTGTTCGATAATCGTCAAACCTGCTGGGCTGACGCCATTAACCGCGCTTGCGTTGGGTGAATTGGCGCAGCGTGCAGGCGTGCCTGCAGGCGTGTTGCAAATGGTGACAGGCCAATCCGATGTTGTGGGCGATGTGCTAACAGGTGATGCGCGAATTCGTAAGCTATCGTTTACAGGTTCAACGGCAACAGGGCGGCTATTGATGGCGCAATCGGCCGATACACTCAAAAAATTGTCCATGGAGCTGGGCGGTAACGCGCCGTTTATCGTGTTTAATGATGCGGATCTGGACGCGGCTGCCGAAGGTTTGATTGCTTCTAAATTCCGCAATGCAGGGCAAACGTGCGTGTGCGCTAACCGCGTGTTTGTACAAGCTGATAGCAAAGATGCGTTTTTACAAGTGTTATTGCCCAAAGTACGCGCCTTACAGGTCGGCAATGGTATGGATGATAACACCACCATCGGTCCACTCATCAATGCCAACGCGGTGGACAAGGTACGCGATTTGCTCAATGACGCATTGGCCAATGGGGCGAAGTTGGTGTTGGGTGAGCCGCTACCCAACACGCCTGCCACGCTTGCCAACGGCGCACCCAATCTACTGGTTGAGCCCATCGTAATTGAGGGTGTGACCGATGACATGGCAATTAGTCAACAAGAAATTTTTGGCCCTGTGTTGGCGATTGCCACGTTTGATGATGAAGCCGAAGTCATCGCGCGTGCCAATGACACCGAGTTTGGCTTAGCCAGTTACTTTTACACCAACGATTTGGCACGCTCTTGGCGCGTCACCGAGCGATTGGAGTACGGCATGGTTGGGCAAAATACGGGGCTGATTTCCAATGAAGTTGCACCGTTTGGCGGTGTGAAGCAGTCAGGTTTTGGGCGTGAGGGCTCAAAATACGGCATTGAGGAATATATCTCGGTTAAATATTGGCAAGTGCGTTTGGGTACATCTCATTGATCCAAATAGGTAGCTGTGGCTAGAACGCCGTGGCTACCTATGCACAGTTTTTTATTTAGCAGTTTAAACCACTGCAACCGTCCTCTTAGGCTTGACCTTTGCCTAGGTAAAAACTCACTAAGCCGTGACATCAAGCCGTCTAAGCCATGACAACACGGTGTAATTAAACAGATCAGGTTCATCCACCGTCACCCAATGCGATGTTTTAAAGCCGCTGACTTGGTTGTCAGGATTTTTGGCGACATCAATCAGCCAAGCCTCTGAGTGAAACATCGTCGGCTTTTGGGTGGCATAAGCAAACAAAAACGGGCAAGCAAAATCCAACGGTTTTAAATTTTTAAATCCGCCTTTTGCTTTTGTCCACGCCGAATAATACGGATAACCCATGTTGGCATGAATTGATCTAGCAGGTGCAGGCGCGCCCAATACCTTGCCCACCGTCTCAGCAATGCTATCGCCTATGCGTCCATTAATCCGAAACGCTGCCACAAGCGGCAGCTGATAACCTGCAATCACAAGCTTGTCTTTGAGCGTCAAACTTTGGTTAAACGCCGCGCTATAAGCGTCGCCAACATCCACGCCAATCAAGCGGCTCACGCGCTTAGGATGGCGTAGCGTGTACTGATAGCCGTACATACAGCCCCAGTCATGGGTCATCAAAATCACGGGGCGCTCGGGGCTGACGTGATCAATGACTTGGCGAATGATGTCGATGACTTCTTGCAACGAAAATACCCGTGGGGGTGCGTCAGGCTGGTCAAACGCAGGCAAGGTAAATGTCACGCAGCGGTAATGATCCTTAAAAAACGCAACTTGTTGTTGCCACAGAGCTTTGGTGTCTGGCCAGCCATGAATCATGACCAGTGTTTGCTCGCCGTCGCCTTCAATACTGCCATTTACGCCTGCGATTTGAAAATTGGTTGCCATCGTTGCCTCGGACTCGGTGTTGTGTGTTGTGCCAGTAAGCTAGTTTTAGCCGATGGTGGGTAGTTGTCAAGCGTTTTATGATAAATTAACCTTGTGTGACCAAGTGTTACTTATGATTCACTGCATAATACCAACGTCTGTTGGCTGATAAATTGACGCGCCTGTCCGCTAATGGGGTCAATAAAGTCAATGACTTTTGCCAATAGCTGTAATGGACGTGCCGGGTCGCTTGTGCCAAGCGGCTGCACGACTGGATATAGGCGATCATTAAGCAGCGGCATTCCTAGGCTTGCCATGTGCACGCGCAGTTGGTGTTTTTTGCCCGTTAAGGGGGTTAGCTGATAGTGGCTAAACGCGCCGCCATGCCGCAGCAGCTCAATGTCGGTCACCGCGTTGGGCTCGCCTGCCACGATTTGGCTTAAAAAAAACGGCTCGCCGCGCTCGATACGGTTTGCCACGCGGTAAGGATATGTCAAGTCCGTGCGCGTGGGTGCGATGGCATGATAGACCTTGTGCATGGTGTGTTTGGCAAAGCCCTGCTGATAGATGCCACGGCTGGCAGGATTGACAGACAGCAGCATCACGCCTGCTGTGTCTTTGTCCAAACGGTGCAAGGGCGATATCGCCATGATATCAAGCTGCCCTGCCGCGTGGTGTGCCAATAAGTCGGCATTGCGCCGTAGCTTGGCAAGCACAGTCTGCTCAACGTATTGCCCCGTTGGAATGACAGGTAGCCCGTGCGGCTTGTCGATAACCAGTAGATGCGCATCAAGGTGCAACACGGTCGGTTCGGCGGCGATGACAGGCTCATTTGCCACGGCGCGGAAATATTGCAGCGTCTGCCCTGCCCGATACGGCGCGCTGGCTGCCTGGGCGTTGCCGTGGGTGTCGGTTATCAGTCCATCGGCAAACCGTGCTTGCCATACGTCACGCGGAATATGGGCGAAATGCTGGCTAAAAAAATCCAGCAATGTGCCATGCAAATATGCTGGGTTGTGCGGTAAATAAATCCGACTGGGTTTTGTGGCTGTTGGTTTGGTGGCGGTCATTTTAGGGGAATTGGTTGAAGTTTTGTGCTATTGTCTCAAATGTTGAGGTCTGCGACAATTCTGGGACGGTTCACATAGCTTGTTTGGGCTATCTGCGGTAAAGTTGCGTTTGACCAAGTCAGCGGGTTTGTCTTGGTCATCTCGCTGTCTCGCTGAGACAATACCGACAGGAAAACCAAATAATACTCAACTAAAATCAAGACTCGAGCCGTTGAATTTCTTATAGAATCTCAAAAAAAATATCCCTCACTATGTCAATCGTCCCGACTTTATGAACGCCTTCAACCCACCAACACTCAAACCACAAACTTAACACCCAGATTTAACTGACTTGGCAAAACCGTCCCTGACTGCAACGTACTATGTTCTGCAACACCAGCCTTGGCAGTGGTTTTTAGCCCAAACGTCATATCCTCAGCAACACTCACCCCCATCACCTGTAGCTTGGGTTTTAAAATCTCATAACCGTATGACACCAGCCCTATCGCGTCAGACGCGGCTTGCCCTTTTGCTTGACTGGCAGCGGCATTAAAACTGGCAAACAACTGTTCAACCCACGCCAGCGTCAAGCCATCGGCAGGCTTAAGCGTGATACTGCGCACGGTTTGTCCGACAAGTTGGGCGCGTTTGCGCTCGGCTTCACGCACAATCACGTCGGTTAAATAGGTGTAGTGCGGCTTGGCACTGTGGGCGATATTGGGCAGTGGTGGTTGCGATGTGCTTGGTGTAGGTTGTGGCGGTTGGGGTTGAACGTATGCTTGGCGTTGTGGCTGATGGTGCTGATCCTGTGGCGGTGTGGCGTACGTGTTTTGGCTAGCTGGTGGATTGACGGGGGCAGGTGCGGCGTATTGTGGCGCTTGCATAGGCTGCCTAGGAATATTGACCATCGGGGCGACAGGCGGCAATGCTTGCGTGGCTTGCGGCAGCGTTGGCGTAGACTGGGCAGGATATAGTCCGTCATCGCTGCGTTCGCCGTGAAATTTTGGCAATAGCTTGCCTAAGGTGCGCTGATACAGGCTTGGCGTGTTAAATTCGGCATCTGCGTCCGCGTCATATTCGGCGATGTGCTGGATCAGTAGGGTTAAGGTGTTGGCGTTGTCGGTGGTCTGATCTTGTGTATCAAACGCAAGCGGCAAAATATGCGCGTCGGGTACGGTGTAGCGCACGCCTTGGATAAACTGGCGATAAGCCGCGGCAAGTTTTTTGTTGTCATCCACGTCAAAATCGGGCGGTACGGTCAGCTGAAGGCTTAGATGGCGCAGGTTATCAACCGTCGCGCTATATAGACTAAAAAAATTCGTCAGCTCGCCAAAAACGTCGCTTGGGTGGTTGTCATCGATGACAAAGCGGTGATGGGTAGTGATATATGCCATGGTTGTCGTCTGCCTTATAGGTCATGGTTTTGCCGATGTATTGGCGACTTTGGGATCAGCCAAATTGTCACTTGCGGTTTTTGGGCTTGTTGCCTGATACAGTTGTTTTGCCAACAGCATACCTGCTTGCACAGCGCGGTTGATGCCGTCTCGCGGGTCATCGACTACACCTGAGGTTTGCCAGTTGCGCTCAACAAGCACGGCAACGGCTTTGTCCCATTTGCCGCTGCGGTCTTTGATGCCATAAATAAACCACTTGTACGGGCGGCTGTAGCACGATGCAGGCAAGGTTTTGGGCGATTTGGTTGGGTCATGGGCGGTTTTCGGGTTGCACAGGTTGGCAACTTGATTGGTGGTGACGTTGGCGGTGTAGACTGTGCGCCCGTTTTGTCGTGTCGGGTAGTTAAACCCTGGTGTGCCTGTTTTGCCAATCACCACGCCGCGCGTCCAACCACAATCGCCAATGGCTTGTTGGCATGCACTGTACGCTGTGCCTGCGCGTCCGTTTAGCCCCGTACCTGCCAGTAGTGTGCCTGAAACCAAACTCAACGCGCTGTGGGCATCGCTTTGGCTAATGCGCACAGGCAGTATGGCTAAGTGGTCGTATTGCCCTGCTGGGGCGTTACCGCGCCACGCTTTGGGGCGCAAGGGAATTTGTCCCACGCCCCACACGTCTTCAATCAGGTGCGCACCGCGACGCTTGCGGTCACCGTTGTCGGCTATCAGCAGGTTGGCAAACATATCCGCCGCGCCCAATACCGACACCTTGGCATTGCCTGCGCCAAAGACTTCATTCATGCTGGCATTGAGTAAGTCGCCACCGCGCCGACAGCTGCCATTCATGCGCCCACCATTGGCGGTGACGCAGCTTTGCACCTGTTGTGGCGTGAATTCAAGCTGTTTGGCGGCATAGTCATGTTTGCCATCGGTGAGCATCACGCCTGCAAAATAACGACTTTGTAGCATGGGCTCGGCGTTGTACGGCTTGCCAAATAGCAAGTCTTTAAAGCCGCAGTTTGGGTTGTTGCCTGTAGATTGGCAATTGGCACTCAAGCCGACATCGTCGCTGGCTTTTTTAAGCGCAGGCATGCCACGGCACACACCGTCTTGTCCGCGTGGGACAATCAGCTGGCTGGTGGTAGCTTGGCAGTATAAAAAGTTTGCCACCCGCTCGGTCGATGAGCTTGCCATGACTTGCTTTAAGTAGCGGTACGCCGCGCTATCGGGGTTTTTAAGCACAGGGTTGGCGCGTACCAATGCTAACGCTTGTACTGTTTTGACGATCGAACCGGGGTGTACGGTTTGGTATAGCGCGTGGTTCATGAGATTTTGGCGTGTGTAGTCGGTTGGCCACAGGGTTGGACAGTTGGCAGCTTTAGCTTTGCCCAAATTGCTGTTGGCTAAACCATCACCGTTGTCTTGCCGATAACATGCCGAATCGCTGCTTGCCAATGCCAATACGCCTTGGGTTTTGACATCCAGCACTGCAATGCCAATGCTGCGTGCCAACGCATGTTCATACATCTGATTTGCCGCTTGCTGCAGGGTTGGCGACAGCACGTTGCGGCAATCGACATCGGCGTACGGGCTGTTGGTAAAGCAATCGGCGATGTTTTGCGCGTCGGCTTGGATGGTCGGGTCAAGCGTCAATGCCATGTTGTAGCCAATTTTGATATTGGCACCATCAAGCGCGATGGTATTGACGGGCGGTGCGAACCAACGCTGCCAAAAATGACGTTGGTCGGTTTGGCGTTGGTAGTGCTGGTAGGCGTCTAGCAGTTGGCGGTCAAAGTGATTGGCATGGATGTTAGATAGCTCACTGTACATGGTGCCAAGATTGGCAGGCAAGGCGATTTGCTGGCTGTCGGTCGATGGAATCACAGGCGTGTCGGCTGTACCAGATTGACCGATATTTAAACCGTTTAAGCCTTTATTCAGCGCATCACTTAGCTTGTCAAGCGTGACATTGGGTAGGCCGTTGTCTTGTTCATTGGTGGCTACCCCACTGGCTTCACTGTCGGTTGTTGAAACATCATCGGTTTGGTAAGCCGCGTGTGCGACACTTGGCGGTATGAGTTTGGGGTGGTTGCACAGCTGATTTTGCGCGCTTTGTGCCCCACCTACAAACGCATAGCCGCTATCGTTGGGTGCTTTGATATACACGCAGCCTGCCAGCCCGTACCACGGATTGGTTTGGGTTAGCCAGTTGGGTGGTAATTCGGCGGCGCTGAGCGTGCCATCGGTCAGCTGACGGCGCGCGCGGTTGGGGCGCTGCTCAAGCCATTGTAGCTGCATGAGTTTATCAGGCGTTAAGGTGTTAAAGGCAAAGCTCAGCGCGTCGGCACTTACGCCTTGCTGGCAGGCGGTTTGCCATAGCGTGGTGGGCGCGATGTGGTAATGGTTGGCAAGGCGTTTTTGGCGTTGTAAATCAGTCAGCCGCTGGTCAAGACGCATGATGGCGGCTTGATACGGCTGCTGATTGCTGGCTTGGCTAAACGGACAATTTGCGCCCACACTGGCGACATCGGGCACGGTATTGCCCATGCTTTGGGCAGCGGTGATAGGCTCAATGCTACTGACGACCAATGCCAAAGCGTTTTGGTACTGCTCGGCATTGTAGGTGTTATTTTGCGCGGTCAACGGCGACAAATACCACAGCAACCAACCACCCAAACCGATGATAAATAGCACCAAAATCACGTTGAGGTTGGTTAAGATGGTATTGTACAACGCTTGGCTAAGCCGAAAATTGGCAGGCGCAGGGTCATCGTCGCGCGGTTGGTGCGGTTTGGTGGCAGATTTGGCGGTAGTGTCGTTTGTTTGTGCTTGTTGTGCTGCCAAACCATCACCCGCCGTCGCATCCACTGGCGTACCGTCAGGCATTGGCGCGTGTGGCGGTTGGTTTACTTGATTGTGTTGCTCATCGGTCATCGGCTTGCCTTATTTGTCGCATGAGGTGCTAGATTTGCCAATATCAGTTTAGGGCTAAACAGCGTCAGGCTAAACAGCACGGTATTAAACCACAAGTTACTTGTGCCATAGCTGATAAACGGCAGTGTTACGCCCGTCAATGGCAGTAAGCCTAAATTGCCCGAAATCGTCACCAACGCTTGAAACACTGTCACCACCACCCACAGCAAAATCAACCACGCCAACCAAAAATAGCCGCCGTGTTGCAGCTGGGTCTTGATTTGCTCATTGCCATACGCCAGTTGTTGGCGTGCCATCAGCCATAGCCAAGCAAAATACACCACCATCAACGCGATGGCAGGCGCGACCCCGACCACCGCCATGACTGAGGTGATCGTATAGTCACTTTGCATTTGTAGCGGCACACCCTGACAGCCGCTAAGCCTGTAGCCACACCACGGGATATGTCCAAGTCCATAGCCTAAAGGCGGTACGCTTTCACGAAACCAATGCAAAATCGCCATTTGGTCATTACTGGCAATAAACGGATTGATCCACGCATTGACGCGCTCGGCTGTACGTGCATCAAACCCACTGACATTGACCAATGCTGTCAAAAGCAGCAGCAAAATCGCCGTACTAGACAGCACACCGAGCACATAGCCGCGCCCACCGCGCTGAAAAATCAGATTGGACAACGCCACGCCAAGCAAAAACGTCAGCACAAACCCGATAACCAGCAGCGTGCCTTTTTCATTGGCCAGCAGCAATGCCGCAACAGGCGGTAGCAACGCCCATACCAACAATGCCGTCATCTTGCTGCGCCGTGGCAAGATTTGCCCAATCAATCCACGTTGGTTAATCGCCAAAAACACCGCCGAAAACACCAGTAGCCACGCCTTGGCAAGCTCGGCAACCTTCGCGCTATCACCGCGCAGCAGCACCACAAACCCCAAAAACCCGACCAACGCCGCACCCAACCACAGCCAAGCCTTGCGCCGCTCGCCTGTGTGGGTATCCCACAGCCCATGTAGCAGATTACGCGCTGCCAGATTTTGCATTGCCCATGCCACCACACTTGCCAACGGGCGCGCAAGGCTCACCATGGCAAAGCACCAAAACAGATCTTTAAAATGGTTTAAAAATAAATAGCGTAACGACAAATAACTGCGTGTACTCAAATCAAACACGATAAGCAGCCCAAAACTGGCAAAGCCAACAAACAGCGGATATAGCCATGCACTGGTTTTAAGCTCGCGGTTATCGGGCAGCCGTGCAAGCCGTCGCTCAACGGGTGCAAACGCGCCTGCTGCACACCATGCCACCCCAATGCAAAACAGCACAATACCGACCCGAAACGGTGCAATCACGCCATGACTGATGGCAGCGATCACCACACCCCATGCCACCAACGCTTGCCCGATTGCCAACACAGGGTGAACACGCTGCGCAAGCAGCAGCAACCCCCACGTCACCCATGACCAAATACACACCTGCGCAAGCAAGCCCAATGCCGTAACCTTGCCAAACAGTGGCAGCAATGACAGAGCTTGCGCGGCTTTGGTTTGGTTGGTGTTGGTGTCATACACGCGCGCCACATCACTGGCGGCTTGGTTGTAGCGTGCGGCTGCGGCAGGGTCATCGGCAAACAATTTAGAATATGCAAACCGCCGATTGCCGTCTGCCACCGCAAGCCACGCCAAGGTTTGCGCAAGGTTGTCGCTTGGATTTTGTTTGGTTGTCAGTAGCGTTGCTACGCTGTCTAACTGCCCGTCGGCATTGAGATTGAGCCAATCTTGCCGACTGTGCAAGCGGTCGGCGCCAAGCACCACGCCTGTCTCGTTACGCACCAAATCGGTTTGGCGCTGGTCACGGCGTACGCTTTGCCATGCTTGTGCCAATGCGGTTTGTACATTGTCAAACTGCTCACGCGCCTGTGCGATGCTCGCTTGGCGTGCGGTGGCGTCTTGTAAGTTTGGGCAGACTTGTGCCAGTGTGTTGTTTGGGTCAGTACCTTGCGCCATCGTCTGGGCAAGACGTGTCATCACATCTTCACCACACGCTGCGGTGAGCAGTTGCGGTTTGGTCACGCCAGCGGTCGCACTGGCAAGCTCAAGCGCGTAACGTTGCGATTTGCCCGTTGTGCCATCGCCATAACCTGCCAACAAAAATCCCACCACCAACGCCAGCCACACCAGTGCCAAACACAGTACTTCTTTTGTCAGTTTGGCGCGGTTTGCTGCGGCGGTGTGCTGAGCCACAGGCAAGGCACGGCGCGAACGGGTGGAACGATGAGAGCTAGGCGTACGCAAAGCAGCTTTCCTTTTTCAATTTCAATGTGATCAATCAGCGGTCAAACAGCACCACCGTGCCTGCCAACAAGTCATGTAGCGTCTGCTTACGCGCGGTGAACCACAAAATAAACGCAAACGGTAGCAACAGCGGCTTAATCAGCTCACGCCACAATGCGCGCAGTAGCCCAATGCGCTGCCCCTGCATGTCAAATACCCACAGCCCCATGATGATTTTGCCCACCGTGGCTTGACGTGATACACACGTTAAGACTGCATGATACAGCCAATAAATACCAAAACCTGCTGCAAACAAGGCTTGGTCATTGAGCGCGCGGATTTTAAATTGCGCCAATAGCGGCGGCAACGCAAACTGGTATGCCAATGCAATCAACACACCGACAATTACCCAATCAAATACCAACGCCAACGCACGGCGCATAAAGCCTGCATACACCATCAAGCTTGCGCGCCGATTGGCAGGCGTGGGCAAGGTTTCGGCAGCTTTGTAAGGCGTGGGCGCGGCTTGCTCATACACTGGCTGGTTAGGCTGATAGCTTGGCTCAGCCACAGGCTCAGCGAGTGCAAACGGCGGCTCATAGGCAGGTGTATTGGCGTATGGCTGGCTTTGGGTTGGCTGGCTATTGGCTGGATAATTTGCATGGGTGGAGGTTGCCCATGGTGCGCTGTTGGCGGTTGGCGTAAACGTGCTGCTTGGCGCTGCGCTTGGTGTGGCGGTATTTGGCGCAAGGCTACGATTGCCGCAATTTGGGCACATCACAGCGGTTTTGGGTAGCACCTGTTGGCAGGTTGGGCAGATCAAGGTAGACATGGCGGGCAAATACTCATCCATTACTCAGCAATTAAAGGGGCAAACGTGCGTAAAAATTGGTCTATTGTAAACCAAATTTACCCTTGCGTTTAAGCGGTTCATGACGTTGCCCACGCATACGGCGGCTTGCAGTTAGATGGCAAGCTGATGGCAGCACGCTCGGCTTGGCGATTGAGCGTATCAAGCACGCTTTGCGCCACAGGCACCAAATCAGGATACGTTTTGGGATAATTAAGCAGCGCGGCGCAGCGTTTTGCCTTGTCATCAAGCAAATAAAACTGCGCCAAAAGCGTGCCCTCAGCAAGGCGTGTGTCACCGTTTTGTTGCGCCAATGCCGCCGCCAATTCCATCATATAGGTATTGGGCACGCGGTCAGCCGCGCGTGGGGTTTGCAGCGCGTACATGACAAACGCTTGCGCGTTAGGGTAGTTATTTTTTGCCAAATAAAACGCCAAATTTGCGCTATATTCACCATGTGTCGGTTGATTTTGCACCGCTTGCGCTTGTAAATACAACGCAGCAGCAGGGTCACGCTTGTTCCAGTAGGCATTACGGGCAGCAGTGTTGAGCTGTTTGGCAAGTGATTTGCTGTTGGCACTGGTCGGTAACTGATTAAAATACGCCATATCTGCCCTGCGAAACGCCTGTTGCGCGGTTTGTTCAAGCTGTGCGATGTCGTCGGCACTGTTTAGCTTATGCGCTAAGTTGCTTAAGGTTTTTAAATCGCGCTGACCGCTATTCTCGGTTGCCAACACACGATCAAAAAACTCGCCTGATAGCCCCAACGTGTCGGTATACAATGCGCGCGCGTCGCTTTTTGCCTGACGGCTTGCCAGCCAGCCCGACTGGTTGGCAGGGTGCGTTTGTGCAAAGTCGGCAAGCTTACGGTTGATTTGGCGGCGTGTCTCGGGCAGCTGCTGATTGATGGCAGCAAAACTGCGCGGTTTGGCGTTGGCGGTGGTTTGGGTTTGGTTGGCAAGCTTGCCAGTGTTTTTGTGCGGTGATGACTGGCTATACGCCCACAAACCACCCGTACCAATCACAAACGCTGTGATAAAGCCCATCAACGGCGCAAGGTGGCTTTTTTTAGCCCGTTTTTTAATCGGCTGATTTTGGCTTGGCGCAGCCGAGGTGTCGGCTTGCGATCTTTGATCGGTCGTTATTTTTGCTGGACGTGATGATGCTGTATTCGTTGCTGTGTCATTGGTCGTATCATTTACTGGATGAATGGGCGCGCGCTTGGCGGCATTTTGCGCTTGGTTAAATTCAGGAATAATCGGCACAGGTGACGCGCTGGGCATCGTTTGATTTAAACTGGGTTGGGTTAAATGTGTTTGGTTTGGTGCAGGCGCGGCGGCTGGGCTAAATTCGCCTGCGCCCAACAAAAAACACCGATGGCACGGCTTGCCCAAAAAATGGATATGGCTGGCATCATCAGGAAACGCACGACAGGCAACAAACTGCCGCTGACGGCTGAGCTCACGCAGGTGCTGCTCCCAGTCATACGCGGTGGGGCGGTCATCGGGATTGGGCGTTAAAAACGCACGGTCGAACATCTGGCGCGTGCCATCATCCCAAAACGTGTGAATGCTTGTTTTAAGCGGTGCAATCTCAGGATGTCCTGCTAAACTGTAGGCGTACAAGCGTTCTTTAATAAACTGGTCGGTGTTGCGCTGGGTCAAGTTGCGCAGGCGCTCAGACAATGGAATAAAATAAAACGGATGAATGCCAAAATTTAAGATTTTAAACAGCTCAATCGCCAACACAAAGCGGTCATGGCGTTCATCAAGGCGGCTGATGTCCTTGTGTTCGTGATACTCGGGGCTGGTCATCTCAGGTGATATCACAGGCGCAGGGAATACATGCCCGTGCTCATCGGTGATGCGGTAGCTGTCACAATCGATAAACCCGACGATAAAGCCTTTGTAAGCGTCATTAGCAATCGCGCCGCTTTCGGGCATCAAACGCAGATTTTGTTCTTTAAAATCAATAAACGCATGCCCATGCGCGTGCAAATCCGCCATCAATGCGCTGATATTGGCACACAGCTGCACGCGATAATTTAGGCTGTTTTGGTATGGGGTCAGCCGCGCTGCCTCACGTGGATACATGAATGGATTTAGCGAAATTGAGCGGTCAAAGTCCAGCTCGGGCATGGCATAGCCCATCAGCCGCCCATCATCGGCAAACACCAGATATTGCACCCACGCAAATTGGGTGTAGCGCGTGCCGGTGATGACCTCTTGCACATGCGCAGGCGGGCGCGCCAACATAGTTTGCAGCTTAGCAAGGCTTGGGTTTTTGGGGTCATCGGGGCGTTTAAACACTTTAGCCACCAACCGCCCTGTGCCAAACAAATCGCCAATCTGATACACCACACCCATGCCACCTGCGCCAATTTGCTGGCTGGGTGAAAGCTCAAGTGGATAGTGTTGGGTGTTGTAAAGCAGATAGGGCATGGATTTTTGACCTTTTTAATTTGACAAGTTAGCGCGATGATCTGGTTGTTGGGTCACTGGCTGACTGGCAACGGCACTGGCGGATACGCTTGTTTGCGTCATATCAATATCAAACGATGGCGGCAAATAAAACACTTGACTGTCTTTAGTGGCATGTTTTAACGTCTCGCCCACCCCATGCGCCAACACCAACGCACGCGTGTTATACGCTGCCACGGTCTGCACAGGCTGCAACGTCAAACGGCAATAGCGTCGCTGGTAGCGACTGGTGACATCAAGCAAAGGTACACCCACACGGGCAAGCGTCTGATTTTCAGCAGGCGTGACTTCATGGCAGGCTAAACCATACGTTAGCGCGATGGCATCATTTGACGGGCGCAACGTATCAAACGCTACAATCTTGCCAGTCATGATGGCTGGTATGCCATGAGCCGCTTGCGTCGTTTGTTGAACAGCAGTCTGCGCCACCGATGCGCTTGGGACTGACGCGCTTAGGACTGACGCGCTTAGGACTGATTCATCTAGGGCTGACGCGGCGCTATCATCGATGACAAACTGTAACGCCCATGCCGCAATCACACCTTGTTGGCGCAACTCTTGCTGCGGCTGGGTTTGTTGGGCGTGCCACATCGCCAACGCAGCCGTCGGTGCAAACGCTTGTGCAGGGGTGCTTAATGTCGGCAACACGGGCGTGGGTGCTGGCTGTACGTGGGTGCTTGCCACATTTGCGGTTAAAGAGTGTTGTATGCGGCTGTAATTACTCCACAATAACGCACCCACACCTACCAATACCGCAACACTTGCCACCACTGCCACATTGCGTCGCTGTTGGGTTGCTGCTGTCACCACTTGGTTGGCAGGCAGGGCGGATACAGGCGTACGGTTTTTTGTAGGTAGGTCTGTTGCTGCTGTTGGGCTGGCTGCTAGCGCGATTGGTGAGGTTGGCATACTGGGCGTTTTTTGGGGGGTGTCAGCCAGTGGCGCAATGCCGCGATAGCGTTCGGGCTGCTTGAGTAGTACGATTAAGCTTTTGTCATCACCTGTCAAACGATACGTTGCAGGGCTGGCAAGCACGTCGCAGAGCATCGCCTCTGCGTCAGCGCATGATATGCTCGCGCACAGATTAAACACCACATTGCCAAAAAACGGGCGGTACACCTGCGTTTGTGTGCTTGCGCCTGTAAATACCAAATCTGCGCAGCCGTCTGACATCAACGCCAACAAATCCACCGCGCTGATATCCAACCAGCGCAGCATCAGCTGGCTTTGCCAATCAGCTTGGGTGATAAACTGCGTTTCATTGACATATTCGCCATCATCGCCTGCAAAGACTTGCAAATCACCAAAGTAATCCACCTGCGCGGTTTGGGTTGTATCATCCATCACAAAACTGCTGGTCATCAACGGGCTGTCACCGATTTGCACCAACAATGCCGCGTCCTCAACCACCAACACAGCACTAAGCGTGGTATGAAAATCACGCAAGCTCTGCCCTGCCGTCATCTGCTGCACCAGTTGGTCGCGGCTTTGGCTAAGGCGCGCCAGCACGGTTTGATTGATCATTTGGCGTGCTTGTGTGGTGTGGTGATCGGTCAGATCCTGCCCGATGACAAACAACGCTTGCCCCACCGCTTGGCAAAAATAATCTGCCCCCTGCTCGCTATGCGTGGCTGACCCTGCTCCATCACATACCACCGCCACCGTTACGCGCGCGTCTTGCCAAATATTGGCGCGGTCTTGGTTGGGCAAACCACTGTCGACATGTGCTTTGCCTATGCT
This sequence comes from Moraxella atlantae NBRC 14588, assembly GCF_001591265.1. Lineage (GTDB taxonomy): Bacteria > Pseudomonadota > Gammaproteobacteria > Pseudomonadales > Moraxellaceae > Faucicola > Faucicola atlantae. The sequence continues at coordinate 268,560 of NZ_BCUL01000001.1, forward strand.
GCTTGCGCAATACCCTTGCCAGCGATTGGCAGTTGCGTTGGTGTGATTATCGGTCATATTTATATTAACACTTTTTAAAATTTTTTAAATAATATTGTCAATAGTTTTGAATAGTTGCCCACGGCGAAATACTGCCGAGCTGCACCGTCTCCCCTGGTGCAGATTGCGACATGGTCTTAAGACTTGCCGATAGCCAAACAAAAAACTCAACAAATTTGACCGAATTAAGCGGCATCGGAGGGGTGAGCGTGGATAACTGGCGCAACGTGTTAAGCTCCTGCGTGCCTGCGTCAATGGCAATTGGGTAGATGATACACTGCCCGTTTTGCTCTGCCGCTTGGCATTGCTGTACCGCCGCTTGCCACACATCGCGGTTGTCGGTTGGTAGCCCATCGGTCATGGCAATAATCCATGGGCGCGTGTAGCTGATGCCATTGTCACGCAAATTGGCGCGTTCGTCCTCGATGAGGTTTAATGCCAACAACATGCCCTGCCCAAGCGGCGTCATGCCGTTTTGGCGAAACACGATCGGCATAAAATCCACCGCATCTGTCCATGTCATCATCAATTCTGCCGTGTCATTGGGACCACCGACAATCACAATCGCCAGTCGCACACGGTTACGCGCGGTTTCATCGGTCATCAAGTCGTGGTAAAACGCGGCAATGCCTTCATTGAGCATATCAATGCGCCGCTTGCCGTTGCCTGCTGCAATTTCCATCGAACCCGACAAATCCAGCACCAATACGCACAGCGTGCGCTGGGCGACGTTGTTGCCGTAGTCAATCGGGCGAAATTGGCTATTGCCTTGTGGTGTGTAGGTGGTGGCGGGCGTGGGCTGCATACGGTTTTTCCTTTTTCCTACTTAGCGCTGGGCATTTAGTGTAGCAAAGTTGGCAGGCAGATGGCGATTTTGTAGATGAAATTTGGGTGAATGTTTTTTGCCATCCAACAAAATGCAATCAGCGGTCGATCATGGCTTACGGCTCGATCAAAAAAGTGCCCATCATAGCGCAGATTTATACAGGCAATTTTGCTGCTTTGGCTTAATTTGGTAAACCATAAAATGGATAAAAAACAACCGTCTAACCAACAAACCGCAACCTAAAAAACGGCTGATAAACAAACCCCCTACACACAGGTGTAAGGGGATTTGTGATTGATGCAGTTGGCTAAAACCTAGCCGATCGCCAATTAGGCGTTGTCATTTGCCAACACCGCAGCCATTGCATTGGCAATATAATCGATGTTGCGTGAATTCAAGCCTGCCACACACATCCGACCGTTGCCAACCATATACACGGCAAAATCATCTTGCAAGCGTTGGACTTGCTCAGGTGTGAGCCCTGTGAAGCTAAACATACCGTTTTGCTTGGTTAGGTATTCAAAGCTGCGTCCAGCAACTTTTTGCTCAAGTGCTTCGCGCAGCTGTGCACGCATGGCGCGGATGCGATCGCGCATGACATACACCTCACCGACCCACTGTTCAAACAGCGCGTCATCATTCATCACGATATCAACCACATGGCCGCCATGTGAGGCTGGACTTGAGTAGATTCGACGAATGGTGTATTTAAGCTGGCCGTGTACCAACTTGGCTTGCGCCGCGTCTTGACAAACCACCGACAAACCGCCCACGCGCTCACCGTACAGCGATAGGTTTTTAGAAAACGAATTACTGACAAAAAAGCTTAAGCCCAGCTCCGCTGCACGGCGAATGGCGTACGCATCCGCGTCCATATCCTCGCCAAAGCCTTGATACGCGATATCCATAAACGCAAGCAAGCGTTTATTTTTAATGACATCCAATACTTGATCCCATTGCTCACGTGTTAAATCCACGCCCGTTGGGTTGTGGCAGCAAGGGTGTAACAATACCACGTCATTGGGGTTTAGCTTGTCCAAAAACGCGAGCATGTCATCAATGCGCACGCCATTGGTTGCAGGGTCATAGTACGGATATTTACCAACTTCAAAACCTGAACCTTCAAAAATCCCGATATGGTTGCCCCAGGTTGGGTCACTGACATAGCATTTGGCTTCAGGAAACCACGCATGAATAAAATCTGCACCAACTTTGAGCGCGCCTGAACCGCCAATCGTTGCCACAGTTGCCACACGTCCATCTTTGATAACCTGCGCATCTTTGCCAAATAGCAAACGCTGACAGGCCGCACGATAACCAGGCAAGCCGTCCATCGGCAAATATGGACGTGGCTTAATGGGATTGGCAATGCGTTCTTCAGCCTGTTTGACTGACTCAAGCACAGGCAAGCGCCCATCATCGTCGTAGTACACACCCACGCCCAGATTGACCTTGTCGCCGCGTAAATCCTCATCGTGCTTTTGCATCAAACCCAAAATTGGGTCGCCAGCGTAGGCTGTTAAATGGCTAAACATGTTAGCTCCTTATGGTTGTTAGTAAAGGTTGTTTGTTGTCATGCTAAATCTTACAAAATGGCCATAGCATAGCACTTTGTCAGTCAAACATAAAGCCTAGACCACATTTTGCCAAAACTATACGCCGCTGCGGTTGCTAACGAATTGCCACCCAACTGTAATTTTTTAGCATTCTGCCCAAGCCATTTTTCCAGCCACGGGCGTTTGGGATATAAGCTTGCGCGTGGTTGAGCTCAAAGCCGTACGCGTGATTGCCGTACGCCATCAAGTACTCGCCATCCAAAAAACCTGCCTGCCCAATAACAAAGCCGCTGCCTTGATTAAATCTGGCTTGCGCTGCGTTACCCAGCAATGTTGCGTTGATGGCAACATAACCATGCCCTGCATTGTGATTGGCAGTGGCTTTGGTGATGTCAATGCTGGCATAATGACGGGCAAAAAAACCGCCCACGGTGTTTTCATTCGCCATGCAGCGATTTGCTAAAATGCGCCCGCCGTTGTCAGCAAAAAAACCATAGCCAAAATTTTGATACGCATTGGTTCGCCGATTGATACTGTTGGCACTTAGCACGCCATTGTGCAATGCCAAATAGCCATGACGGTTGTCATTCGCGCTGCTGTCGTGACACCACAGTGAGCCATTGGTCAGCGCATAAAAGCCTGCCATGTGGTTGTGAGCGGCGTTGCTACAATCGGCATTGATAAACCCACCCGATTCTGCACAAAAACCAAAACCCAAATCCTCAACCACATGCGCGCAGTGATACGCCTCACAGTGCTGAGCATCCATCGAGCCTGCATACGCAAAAAACCCCACATCGCCTGCAAATTGCACAATCACACCCGGTTCACAGCGAACGCTTGCGCCATATCGCGCTGCGATGCCATAATAAAAATGATTCACGCGCACACCTGTACCCACCAGCAGTTGGCTGTTATAAGCGCACATGATGCCTGCGCCATAGCTTTCATCCGCCCATTGACCGTAACTTAAAAACCCACCATGCCCATTGATGGTCACGCCGTCTATTTTAAAAATACCGTTACCACGCTGTAGCAAAAACCCGCACCGATTATCCAAACTACTAAAATGCAGCTGAACGTTTTCAGGATGCGCAACATTGCCGATAATTTCGACCTTATCACTAAAAAAATCGATCTCTATTTGGTCAAAATAGTACACACCATCGGCGATTTTTATTTGAAAAAAGCGTTCATCGCCATAATCAGTAATTTGGCGTTTGCAGTAATTCAGCGCGTCGGTAATTGTGGCAAATCGGCTGGGTACAGCTAGAATCTGAAAGCCTGATTGGTCAAAACGAGTCATAAATGTCATGGGTGTTTAGGGATATAGCCGAGCCAAAATCTTACGCCGCTTAGGTGGATGCGCGCGCTCAAATGCCCTACGCGCCGCTTGTTTTTGCCGCGCTCTTGCCTGTGCGTGTCCAAGCCTTGTGGCATCGGGATTGGGCAGCTGCCAATAATCACAAAATAGCTGATACCAGTCATCGTGACTGATGCAATTTAGCCGCATAAATTCATCGGTATATGCCCATGCGTATTTTGGCAAAGCAAGTCCAAACGCTGCCGTATCAAGCACAATGATGTGACGCGCCAAAAAATCTTGGTGCGCCTGCAAAATACGTGGCGTGATTTGATTGTAGTATGCTGGCGTGACAAACCCACGCGCGTTGGCATAATGGGTAGCAATATGCTGCTCAACTGCAAGCCGCGTACGAAATGCATCATTGCCGTAACTTGCCTCGATGTCATGCTCGTGGTATTCAAAGTAGCGTGCATCCGCCTCACGCATCAATGGCACTGACCAATACGCCTGCAACGCTTCGGTTGTACCAAACTGCGCCCAATCGCTGATATGATACGCCATGTGCTCATACACATTTGGGTCAATGGTGAACAAATGCGGCACCACAATCGGCGCATACGCTGGGCGTGTATTTGTTGGCGCGTGTTGGGCGTGATTATCCGCGTTTTGATGAGTGAAAACTTTGTTTTGATGAGTGAAAACTTTTTGCTGATAATATTGGTAGTAATCAAGTAATTGATGGGAGGTCAAATAGCTGTCAGTGCGTAACTTGATGGCGTATGGCGTAGTCGCCACCTGTAGCCCTGCCAAGGTTGACACAATTTGCCGATTAACATTGTTGGGTGCATGGTAACCAAACTTGATATTTGGCAACCCTCCAGGGTCTGGCGATCGCACGATGTGATCAATGCCCAATTGTTCGGCAGTTGCCCATTTTTTAGGCAAACTTACGCTTTGCCACGTGGATAAAATAATGTGAGCTTGTGGATAAGCGGCTTTGGTACGCGTCACGTTATACAAAAAATCACTGCCATCGTCATTGCCTGTACCAAGATTTTGGGTATTGAGCCCACCTTGAAAAATAATCGTGACTTGACTGCTATCTGGCATAGTATGATCTCAAATTATTATAGGATATTAAATTTTGCTTGGCAGGCTATCATAAAATAAAACGCGCCATAATTTAAGAGCGCACGACAATTATATTTGACTTAGCGCACTGCTTAACATACGATAGTATGCCGAAGGTCTAATCAAGCCTATTGTTAATTTACATATTAAACAGGAAAAACGATGAAAACATTGCTAAACATCACCGCCGTAACCGCACTTAGCGCAGCCGCTTTGGTTGGTTGTAACTCAACTGCGCCAAATAACGCCAAAACCACCACAGCGGTACAAACCACAACCACCACACAAAATACAACACACATTGCCGCGCAGCCTGTTGTCGTGCAAACCACCACCCAAGCCGTCACACGCACGTTTCGTTGCCAAAACGGTTTTATGCCAAAAATCACCTATCTAAACACCAACCAAGCGCAAATTAGCGTACAAGGTAAAACCCAAGTGCTTAATATTGCCACCTCAGGCTCAGGCGCGCGCTATGTGGCAACCACAGGTATGTGGGGGACAGGTGCAGAATGGCACGAAAAAGGCAATGAAGCGATTTTCACCTTTAAGGGCACGGACGGCTCAACGGTAGAAACCGCTTGCCAAGCCATGTAATTTGCTGGCGTTTTTTTTTAATCCAAGGGATTAGCCTGTTTCGGCTAGTCCTTTTTTGTTAAAACATCAATCAACACCTGCATATCCGCTGCCAAAGGTGCTTGCACACGCACCGCCTGCCCCGTGATGGGATGCACAAAGCCCAGCTCATACGCGTGCAACGCTTGCCGCGCAAAGTCATTGACTTGTGTCTGCTGCGCTGTGTTCAGATGTTTGCATAATTTCGCCGTTTGGCGCGTCGATCCATATATAGGATCTCCCAGCAACGGGCAACCAATATGCGCCAAATGCACACGGATTTGGTGCGTACGCCCGGTCTCTAAGCGCAAATCCGCCAACACCAACCCGTCCGTGACGGGTGTTAGCTGATCAACGTGTGTCACGGCAGGCTTACCGCTTGAGGTCACCGCCATTTTGGTGCGCTGGCTGGCGTGCCGCCCAATCGGTGCATCAATCGTACGCGGTAAGCTGGCAAGCGTATCGGTATCAGCCAATGCCAATGCTTGGTAGCGGCGATATACGGTTTTGTCTTTAAGCTGCGCGATCAACGCCAATTGGGTTTTGTGGTCTTTAGCAATAATTAATAGCCCCGTGGTGTCCTTGTCGATTCGATGCACCAACCCAGCACGCGGCAATACGCGGCTATCGGGGTAATGATACAGTAGCGCATTGACCAAGGTGCCCGTCCAGTTGCCTGCCCCTGGATGCACGACCAAGCCTGCAGGTTTGTTGACCACCAACAAATACGCATCTTCAAACACGATATCTAACGGGATATTTTCGGGTAAATCTGCTTGTGCTGCCTGTAATGCTGCATAAAGCGCGACCACATCGCCTGCCTTGACGCGGTATTTGGGTTTTTGTGTCATGCCATTGATGGTTAATGCGCCATCATTGAGCCAATCTTTGACCTGCTCACGCGAAAAATCTGCCAACCAATGACTTGCAACTTTATCGATACGTTCACCTGCCTGCGTGTCACTGATCGTCATTGACTGCTGCAAAACGCTCGGCGCGGCTAGACCTTGCGCCGCATTTTGTGCCTGTATGAATCCATCGCTGTCATCATCAAAATCGCTATGATCAGCCTTTAAATCAGCCAAAGTGGTTGGTGTGTTTGCATCATCAAAACGGGTTACATCAGTTGCGGCTGTCGTCATGGTGGCGTTACTTTGATTACTCAGGTTAATTGCTTGGGTTACTTGGCTAAAAACTTTATTTGGCTAAAAATTGACTTTGCATTATAGCATGATACAAGCCAAGCGTTTTGGTGGTTCAAATTTCACTACAGCCACGCCGCCAAAATATGCTAGACTTAGCAGAATTTTTGATTGATAAATTTTTGCGGTTGTTACAGATTTTTTATAGCTATACGGCGCGAGCAAAACGCGCCCATCAAGAGGGTGTCGCCATGCGATTAGGTCAAGTTAATGTCATCTCAGTGCGCTTGTTAGCATTAGTGCTGGCGTGTTCGGTTGCCACAACGGGTTGTCAGACAGTCAAAGGTGTGTTTGGCAAGGGCAAAAAAGATGACATCTCAGCCACCCAAGCGCGCACTACCCAACAAGGCTACTACAGTGAGGCGCAAAACTACATCGCTAAAGGCAGCTACGCGCGCGCCACTGCGACACTCAAGGACTTGCGCACCTTTTATCCTGCAGGCGAATACGCCGAACAAGCCTTGCTTGACCAAATGTATGCCGAATTTCAGCATGGCGATTACCTAGATGCGGTGGCAAGTGCCGAGCGTTTTATTCAGTCCTACCCAAGCAATCCACAAATTGCGTACGCTTATTATGTACGCGGCGTGGCAAACATGCAGGTTGCCAATGATGGATTTTCTAAATACACCAACCTAAACCCTGCCCATCAAGACATGGGTTACTACCGTGTGGCATTTGCTAATTTGCAAGAGCTGATTGCGCGCTACCCCAACAGCCAATACGCCCCTGATGCCGCGCTGCGTCTGCGCTATATGTACAATCTTTTTGCCGAGCACGAGATGAACATTGCGCGTTGGTATATCAAGCGCAAAGCCTACGTGGCATCTGCCAATCGTGCCAAGTGGGTGTTTCAATATTATCCGCAAAGTGAGGCAACTCCTGAAGCCATCGCGACCCTTGCCTACAGCTACCAACAACTGGGCATGACTGACACCGCACGGCAATACCAGCAGCTACTTGCCATCAACTACCCACAGCTACTTGACCGTAACGGTAACGTACGCCTAGAAGACGCGCGGACAGGCTCAAGCTGGCTGAATAAAGCCACATTGGGCCTACTTGGGCAAAGCGCAACCAACCGCGACCTATCTACCGTCCAACCAGATGCCACCAAAACTGCCACCAAAACTCAAGTTATCCAGCCTTCACTTCAGCAACAAGCCGCTATCCAACAAGCAGCAAGCTTACGACTTGCCAATGCTGACGTTGCGCCCAATGCACCAACCGCCACGCCCAATACCAACTTGCCCAATACACCTGCGCAAGAAGCCGAACCAGTGGCACCCAATCCATTGGATAACATCAATTTTGGTTTAGGTTTGCCGCCTGATAATACCAGCCCTGTCAAATAAAACTTGCTAAAGACCGAACACAGCCCCATTTAGATTTTTCTAGATTAAGCTTAACGATATACCCTGGCGCGTTTGTAACTACCCAGACGCGCGGCTTTTTTGTCTTCTCAATATCGTTTGAGCCAAACTTTTGGTTAAAAAATACCGCCCACTACTTTTTGCAGTTATTAAGCCACCAGCCGCCCAGTCACTATGAGCAATGCCATCATCGAGCAAATCCTTGCCAATGCCGATATCGTGCAGATCATCGGCAAGCATGTCGAACTAAAACGCTCAGGCAAAGAGTATAAAGGCTGCTGTCCATTTCATGGCGAAAAATCCCCGTCGTTTTTTGTCAATCCCCAAAAAAATCTCTACAACTGTTTTGGCTGCGGTGCCAAAGGCAATGCCTTAACCTTTTTAAAAGAATATGAAAACCTAACCGCAGGCGAGGCGTTGCAAGAATTGTCGCGCCAAACAGGTATTGAGCTGCCCAAAGACAAGCCCAAAGACGTATCATATCAGCGTAAGCCCATCGTGCCCGTGCCTGTAGCCAGCACAAGTCCACCCCAAAACCTACCTAGCCCATCACCAAGTTTACCACCCGATTGGCATGCGTCCGTGAGTAATCATGGTGATGATATACCGTTTTTGCCTCAGGACACGGCAGCAAATTTTGCGCCTACCAATCCCACTGCGAGCAATGAGGCAGACACGCAAGGCAATTTGTATCAACTGCTGCAAGCCGTTTGTCAGTTTTATCAGCATGCGCTACAACAAAGCCCAATCGCTCAGCAGTATTTTAAAAACCGCGGCGTGACTGACGATACCATCGCCACGTTCGCGCTTGGCTATGCGCCATCCGATTGGCACCACTTAGAACAGGCGTTTGCGCGTGACATTGAGGGCTTGCGCGCGTTGGGACTGGTGCGCCAGTCTGACAAAACTGGCAATGATTATACCCTGCTGCGTCACCGGGTGATTTTTCCAATTCGCGATTATCAAGGACAAGTGGTAGGTTTTGCAGGACGCGCGCTGTCGGATAATGACAAGCCCAAGTACATCAACTCTAGCGATTCGCCTGTATTTCACAAGCAGCATTTGTTATACGGCTTGTATGAGGCACGCACGGCAAAAGCCAGCGACTGGTTGGTGGTTGAAGGCTATATGGATGTCATCAGCCTGTATCAGGCAGGCGTGTATGGCGCGGTCGCCAGTATGGGCACAGCGATTGGTACACCACAAATCGAGCGATTGTTGCAGCTTAACCCTGTTTTGACGTTGAGTTTTGACGGTGATGAAGCTGGACAAAAAGCAGCATGGCGTGCCATGGAAAACGGCTTGCCCGCGCTTAGCGATGGTAAAGAGCTACGATTTTTGACCCTGCCTGACCAGCATGACCCCGACAGCTTTGTTAAAGCGCATGGCGCCGAGGCAATGCGCGAGCAAATCCGCCAAGCTGTGCCGCTGTCACAATATTTGTTCTCAATTTTAAGCCGTCGCTATGACATTACCAGTGCCGAAGATCGCAGCAGGATTTTACGCCAAGTTAGTACGCTGACCCAAAAACTACCTAAAGGCAGCTATGGTTGGCTGTTGCGTGAGGACATCCGCACACGGTTGGGACTTGGTCGGCGACAACAGGCGCGACAAGCCCAAGATGCCCTGATTAACTTTGCCAGTAAAGTCACCGCACAAATCCAACTTCAGCTGTGTTTTTTGTATCATCCCGAATTGCTGGGCGCAAACGTCGATGGTGCCCTTAACCAAACGCTGCTGACCCAAATTTATCAAGACAGCCGCGCGTATCGGGCATTTGTTTTACCACCGCGTTTGGCAAAAAAATCTACCTCACCCAATGCCCATCGGCTTTTTGCCAAACTAACGTTTTTGCCTACCTACCGACACGATCACCATGATTTATATGTACGCCTGCAGCAAAACCCAAGTGTTATCGATCGGTTGTTATTTTTGCACTATCAACACCATTATTTGACTTGGCAAAACATCGCCGATGATGACTTGCTGCGGTTAATTGCACGTGTACAACAAGCCCAATCCAATCTTGCTGAAATTTACAACGACGACACACTCACCACCAGTGAGCGTACCGATGCCAAGGCGTATTTTATTTTGGCAGGCTTACCGCCCGAGCAGCAACGCCAGCTAGTGCCGCATTGGTTGAACTTTGCGGCTGATTTAGAAGCGCGATCGGTTGATGACTTGACGGTGATGATCAACGAGATTTTACTAAATTTAATGATTCAAGCATTAGAGGAGCAAAGCAAAACGCTGCCCAAACGCGATCTACTTGCCGTACAAACCCATCGCCAACACCTCATTGCCATCAGCGAATGGCAACGCGACTACCACCGCCAGCAATTACAATAGCGTTAGCGTTGGGTCATCTGAATGCGCGCATCTTGAAACATATCCATCTCAGGGGCAAGTACTTTCATAAAACGATCAAAGTACAACATCTGTTTGGTGAGTAACGCAAAATCGCGTGGAAAATGAATACCATGCCGCTTGCCCACCTCCACCATCTCAAGCAGCATTTGATTAATTTCTTCAGCATGATCTTTGAGCTGCGTTGGGTCGTGCTGGTCGATGGTTTTGCCGATAAACAAGCTATCTTCTGCCAAAATCTGTTTCATCACACGGCGCAAATCTGCCGCCAGCGTGTCCACATCAACCGCGATCGCCTCGTGGGTCATACCCATCTCAATCATGTGTTTTGCCATGCTGCGATAGTCTTCTGCGGCAAAGCTTGTCATCATACCCACACACGCCTGCCATGCCTCAGGCTTGAGCCGTCCAACAATACCAAAATCAATAAACCCAATTCGCCCATCCTCAAGCAGCATGAGATTGCCTGCGTGCAAATCGGCATGAAAACTGTTGCACAGCATAAGGCTTGCAAACCATGTGTTCAAGGTTGTCGCCATCACATCCGCAGGGTTGGCGCAATAGCGGCGCATGGCGGTTTCATCAATCATTGACACGCCATACAATCGCTGCATGGTGAGTACCTTTTGGGTAGATAGCTCGTGATACACACGCGGCGCGACCACACGCTGATTGTCGGTATGCTGCAAAAATTCTTGAAACTCATCAATATTTTGTGCTTCTTCGATAAAATCGGTTTCTGCCAGCATACGCAAACGAATTTCATCAATAATTGGCGCAAGACTGGCAAATTTTAATGACGGCGTGAGTGCCTCAAGCAGCTTACTTGCGCCGTACAATACGCCCAAATCGGTATCAATCGTGGTAGCAACATCGGGCTTTTGTACTTTAAGCACAACCTGATCACCATTTTTTAGCACAGCAGCGTGTACTTGCGCAATTGATGCCGAAGCCAGCGGTATCTTATCAATACTGGCAAAAATATCATCTAGTGTTTGCCCATCGCGTTCAAGCTCAGTGCGCAATACGCCTTCGATATAGTCATATAGCAATGGCGTGGTCTGGTCTAGACAGCCTTGAAACGCCTCAACGTATTCACGCGGAAACAATGATGGCGTACTGGCAATAAACTGCCCGATTTTGATATACGTGGTACCCAACTGCTCAAAACTTTGGCGCAATAGCTGAGGGCTCATTTTTTCGCCACGCGCAAGGTGCAAACCTGTCTTGGCAGCAACATTGGCAGTTTGCCCGATACGCTGTGCAACATTAAGCGATTTTTTAATAAAATTCATAGCGTTTTGGTCAGTTAAAATAGATGCTAAGGTATTTTAGCATATTTCGTTTGAGCTAAAAAATGCGATCCGTCTGCGCGCAAACTAGGCATTGTGGATCTTGCTGATAACGTAACTTGCGTAAATTCATGCTCTGCCCTTGCCACAACAATAACTGATTTGCGATTGGGTTTTTGTTTAATCCCAAAAATGTCAAAGCAGCTTGTGCTTGTAGGTTTGCCATGATTTGTGTCGTACTGGCAAGTACGCCGCTAGTCGCGCAGTTGCGCGTGTCATCCTGTGTGCCCGTTTCAGGGAAGACACACTGATAACAGCCTGTGCCCAAATAAGCTTCATACAGTGCTAACTGCCCTTGCTGGGCGATTGCTGATGCGCTAAGCAAGGGTAATTGATACTTGACAGCCAAGCGGTTAAGATCATTGCGTATGCTGAAATTGTCTGTGCAGTCGCAAATTAATTTACTTAGGCTATTTTGGATAAACTGAGTTAAAATGACATCGGCATTGCTCGCATTTAAACGGGTATAATGCGCATCAACTTGACAAAACTCGTTGATAGTTTGCAAACGCGCTTGCCCAACCAAGGCTTTGGGCTGCCCGACATTGTTGGGTAAAAACAGGCTCTGGCGTTGTAAGTTACTGATATCTACCGTATCATCATCAAGCAAGGTAATCTGCCCAACTCCTGCCCGTGCCAAGGTTTCTGCCAACGGACAGCCCAACCCACCAACACCGATGATCAACACGCTACTGTTTTTCAAGCGTTGTTGTGCCTCAATATCCCACTCATCTAACAGGATTTGGCGAGCATAGCGCATGAGCTCATCGTCACTGAGCGTTTGGTTTAAAAAATTATTTTTTGTTGTGGAATTCATAAGATTTTTAAATTTACCTAGGCTATTTTATAAAAAATTAGCGAGCAATAAGCGATCTATTTGCTTATTAGTCGTTTAGGCAAAACCAAACGTCACGCGCTCATTGCCACCATAATCGCGCACGGTTTGAATCGCATCAAAGCCTGCCTCTGCCAATAACTTGCGCACTGCCCCACCCTGTTGGTAACCATGCTCAAACGCCAATAACCCATGCGCCACCAAAAATGCGCGGCTGTGCTCGATGATATGGGCAATATCTACCAAACCATTATCGGCTGCCACCAAAGCACGCAGCGGCTCAGCGTGTAGTTGCGCTAGGTGTGTGTCATCGGCTGCGATGTATGGCGGATTGCTGATGATCACCTCAAATTGCGGCGGCGACGGCATGGCAGCAAACGATGCAAACCAACTGCCCTGTCGCAAGGTGACGTTATTGACCTGTAATGCCGTCACGTTTTGTTGGGCAACTTGTAACGCGTCGGTAGAAATATCGACAGCGGTAACCTGCCAATCGGGCAATTCTAACGCCAGACTGATCGCCAAACAACCGCTACCCGTGCCTAAGTCTAACAGCTGTTTTGGTTGGTTCGTGTGATTTTTGCTTAGGCTATTTTTGGGGTTATTTAGCACATCAAGCACGGTTTCCACCAGTCGTTCGCTGTCGGGGCGTGGGATCAACGTGTGTTCATTGACCAAAAATTCATGCCGCCAAAACGCTTGTTTACCAATGACATACGCCAAGGGTATATCTTGGGCAAGTTGGGCCAACCCTGCGCGATAGTTTGCCAACACCTTATCACTAAGCGTGTCATCGCCGTGGCTGATTAAGTAACCCAACGGCTGGTTGAGACAATGTAAAAGCCATTGCTGCCGCGTGTGCCGATCAACGGGGCTGCTTTCGGCAAGCAGTTGTTTAATGGTGATTGAATTTTGCATTTACTTAGGCTATTTTTATTTTAAAAAATTACTTGACCACCGCTGTGTCATTAGGCTTTGCCATAACGGTCTTATCCACCCAATAAATCAACGCCAAAATTGGCAAGCCCAACAACGTGGTAAAGGTAAAAAACCACGCATAGCCCATGTTATCAACAATCGTGCCTGAATAGCCACCCAACACCTTGGGAATTAGCGTCATCAGCGAGCTAAAAATCGCATATTGCACGGCGGTAAAGCGAATACTGGTCAAGGATGACAAAAACGCGATAAACACCGCGCCTGCTAGCCCCGAGGCAAGGTTGTCCATGATGACCGCTAGATACATCACCAATGAATTATGCCCAACGCTTGCCAACCACACAAACATCAAATTGGTCATACATGCCAATACACCGCCAATCATCATCGCTTGCATAATGCGAAAACGCTGCGCGACGATACCGCCAACAAAGCCGCCAATAATCACCATAATCACGCCATATAGCTTGACCGCTGTGGCGATCTCAGACTTGCTAAAGCCCATGTCTTCATAAAACACGTTGGAAATCACGCCTGCTACGATGTCCGAAATACGGTACAAACCAATCAACAGTAGCAGCAAAAATGCGCTTTTGCCATAGCGACGAAAAAAGTCTAAAATCGGCTCAACCCACGTGGTGACGGCGACTTGTTTTTGCACCACGCCTGCATGCACCAGTGCTGTACCGACACCCAATGCCGCTGCCAGCGACGCAACGAGCGTGATCGCTTCTAGCAAAAACCCGGCTAATACACCTTCTACTTCAGGCAACAGCTTGCCCAAACCTGCAAAACAAGCGACAAACACCGACACTGCGCACACAAACACCAACACCAACCGCGCATAATCACCAACAGGACGCTCAGGCGGCGCACGATTGACCGCAGGCTCGCGGATCATCAGCGTTGTCGCCACGCCCACGCCCATCACCGCTGCCATCACCCAGTATGTATTGCGCCACGCTTCATAAATATACGCGTCTTTGACCGAGCCAAAGTACTCTGCCAAGAACAACGCCCCTGCACCTGCAACAATCATGCCAATACGATAGCCTGCGTTGTAAGTTGCCGAGAGTACAGACTGCATTTGGGTATCGGCAAGCTCAATGCGGTACGCATCAATCACGATATCTTGCGTTGCCGATGAAAACCCAAGCCACACTGCGCCCACCGCCATGGCAAACAGCTGCGTCCCGTTGGCAGGATTGACGCTTGCCATCCACAAAATCGCGCCAATAATCATCAACTGCGCCACCAACAGCCAACCACGCCGCCGCCCCAACGTACGCGTCAAAACAGGCAACGGCAGCGCATCAATCAGCGGCGCCCAAATAAACTTAAACGAATAGCCCAACGCCGCCCAGCTAAACATCGTCACCGTGCTACGATCCACCCCTGCCTCACGCAGCCACAGCGATAGGCTAGAGAAAATCAGCAAAATCGGGATACCTGCCGAAAAACCCAGCAACGCCATGATACCTGCGCGTTTATCAGCATATGCTAAAAGTGCCTGCTGCCATGAGGTTTGGCGTTTAGGGGAAGCGGATTGGCGTGCCATGCAAAGTACCTAAATTTGTCAAATCGTTGAGAATCAAACGCGCTGATGGCGTATAAAGTCAAGCAAAAATTGTGCTATTGTAACCTGTTTGCCACACGGTACAAGCACAAATTTTGCGCATGGCTGTGCTATACTGTAGGTTTGCTTTAAAATCGGTGCTTTTTTAAATTTGTGGAAATTTGGCATGACGGTTTTAACATTTACTTAGGCTATTTTAGACAAGCGATTTTGTTTGTAAATCTTTTATAGTTAAACTTTTTGCACTCAAGTAAGGAAACCTATGGCGATTCAGGTGGTTATCAATCAGCGGCATTTACAAATTCAGCTTAAACAGCTAGAGACGGTATGGCAAACGGTCATCAACGATTATAACCTCAGCCAAGCCGCCAAGGTGCTGCACACCAGCCAATCAAGCCTCAGCAAACACATCGCCGCGCTAGAAAATCAGCTTAAAGCCGATGTGTTTATTCGTCAAGGTAAACGCTTGGTTGGGCTATCGCCGATTGGTGAGCAGTTGTTGCCACATATTGAAAAAATTTTTGTTGAAATTCGTACAATTGAAAATTTGACGCTGGATTTTCAAAATCCCGATACAGGTGAATTGGCGATTGCCACGACGCACACGCAAGCACGCTACGTGCTGCCGTGGGTGGTCAAGCGGTTTCGCGAGCGTTACCCCAATGTGCGCTTGATTTTAAGCCAAGCTGATCCTGAGTCCATTGCACATATGGTGGCACAAGGGCAAGCGGATATCGGCATTGCTACCGAGTCACTTTTAACCAAAGACAATTTGCAATGCACGCGCTATTATGACTGGTATCATCACATCATCGTGCCTGAGGGTCATGCGTTGGCGGCGCAAGACAGCGTGGATATCGCTACTTTGGCGCAGTATCCGCTGATCACCTATCACGGCGGCTTTACGGGGCGTGGGGCGATTGATGCGGCGTTTGCGCGCGCAGGTTTGCAGCCCAATATTGTTTTGACAGCACTGGATGCCGATGTGATTAGCACGTATGTTGCGCTTGGCATGGGGGTGGGTACGATTGCCGAGATGGCGTATGCACCCAATGCGCGTGGGCTGGTAAAAATCCCCACCCAGCTGTTTGGCAAACATGTGACGTGGATTGCGACACGCGCCGATAGTGATTTGCGCCATTTTGCCAAGGATTTTATTGTTATTTGTCAGCAGCAGTTTGCTTAGTTTTGCCACCATCATGAGAATTGCCCATGTTACGTTTTCATAATACCTACGCAACCTTAGATGCGCGGCTCTACCATAAGCAGCCGCCAACCGCGCTTGCCAATCCGCAAGCAGGGCATTTTAATCGTAAGCTAGCCGCTAGGTTGGGTTGGTTGGATGATGATTTTTTGATGACCAATTGGGTCGCCATCATTGGTGGCAAGATTGTGCCAAACGGCTTTGCACCACTGGCGATGGCGTATGCAGGGCATCAGTTTGGGCAATGGGCAGGGCAATTGGGCGACGGGCGCGGCTTGTTGATGGCGCAGGTGTTGGACACCGATGGGCGTTTGACGGATTTACACCTTAAAGGCGCAGGACTCACGCCGTATTCGCGCATGGGTGATGGACGCGCGGTGATTCGCAGCGTGGTGCGTGAATATTTGGCTGGGCACGCGCTCAATGCGTTGGGTATTCGCGCAAGCAATGCACTGGGGTTTGTCATCAGCGACA
Source organism: Moraxella atlantae NBRC 14588 (assembly GCF_001591265.1). GTDB lineage: Bacteria > Pseudomonadota > Gammaproteobacteria > Pseudomonadales > Moraxellaceae > Faucicola > Faucicola atlantae. Next base: position 285,358 of record NZ_BCUL01000001.1, read on the forward strand.
CACCCGTGCGCCGCGAGCGGCTGGAGCGTGGTGCGGCGTTGTTGCGTACGGCTGATAGCCACATACGCTTTGGGCATGTTGAATGGATTGCTGCATTCGCACCTGATTTGCTGTTGCCGTTTACGCGCTATGTCATTGCGACTTATTTTGACGAGTGCTTGGCAATAAATACACCTATCACAGCGTTTTTGCAAGCGGTGGTGGATGCCACCGCACAGACGCTAGCGGCGTGGCAGCTGGTCGGTTTTGCCCATGGCGTGATGAATACCGATAATTTATCCATCACAGGCGCGACGTTGGATTTTGGTCCATTTGGCATGATGGAGCGCTTCAACCCAATGTGGATTAACAACCATTCAGATTACAACGCGCGTTATGTTTATCAAAATCAGCCATCGATCGCCCTGTGGAACTTATCACGCTTGATTACCCATTTTTTACGCCTTGATGGGTTGGCACTTAGTGAACAACACGCGCGTGAGGACTTAAGCCGCGAGGTTTTGACCGATATTTTAGACAGCTTTGGCGAGCGTTTTTATGCCGCGTATGAGCGCGGTTTGTGCCAAAAATTCGGCTTGCCTGTCAGCGCAGCCAACGCGGCGGTGGCATTGCGTTATTTGGACATCATGCAGCAACATCGCTTGGATTATACCAACAGCCTGCGCGCATTATTGGCGATCGCAAGCGATGAGGCAGGCTTGCATGAACAGGCACTGCTAGCAACCTTAAACAACGAGCTGGCAGCAACACCTGATGGGTTGGCGGCATGGAGGGCATGGCAAGCCGATTATCGCGCGCTCAGCCCCGACGCGGCGCAAATTGCGCAGTATAATCCTGTGTATGTACTACGTAACAGCATGGCGCAAGCGGCGATTGAACGCGCCGAACAAGGCGATATGGACGAGGTGGCGCGGCTATTTGATGTGCTTGCCACACCATACACCGTCTCACCCCTTGCCCGCCCCGAAGATACGCAACCACCTGCACCCGATGCAGCAGAAATTTGTGTCAGTTGTTCGTCTTAGTTTGTTTGCTTACATTCAGGTAGCGGTCAAATAGTAGCGGTCAAATAAAAGTTTTTGCCAACCAACAATTGCTAAAAACCCATACCTTAGCCAATGGTCAGTAAAACCATCATCCCGACAGTCATTTTCACCTATTTACAGCGGAAAAATTGGTGTTAGAATACAACAAACGCGACCATTTATTTTTGTTATACAAGATCAATCGCGTATTTGCTGACGTTATAAAGCTGATACTAAGCCGATAATCACAAGCAAAATTACCTTTGGATACCTTAACATCATCAGGAAGCCCCATGGAACAGACCAAAACCGCGCCCACCGCGTCAGAAAAGGAACAGTTTGAACAAGCCGCGCTCCACTATCACGCCAACGGTCGCCCTGGCAAAATCTCAGTCACCCCGACCAAAGCTTTGGCAAACCAACGCGATTTGGCGTTGGCATACTCACCAGGGGTGGCAATTCCGTGCCTAGAGATTGAAAAAGACCCCAAAAAAGCCGCGCTGTATACCGCGCGTAACAATTTGGTTGGTGTGGTGACCAACGGTACAGCGGTGCTAGGACTTGGCAACATCGGGCCGCTGGCATCCAAGCCTGTCATGGAAGGCAAAGGCGTATTGTTTAAAAAATTTGCTGGCATTGATGTGTTTGACATCGAGGTGGCGCAAAATGACCCCGATAAATTCATCGAGGCGGTTGCTGCGCTTGAGCCAACCTTTGGCGGGATCAACCTTGAGGATATCAAAGCCCCTGAGTGTTTTTATATCGAACGCGAATTGCGTAAACGCATGAACATCCCTGTGTTTCATGACGACCAACACGGCACGGCGATTATCGTTGGCGCAGCATTGCTAAACGCGCTACTGATTAATGGCAAAAAAATAGAAGACATTCGTGTGGTGTGCTCGGGTGCAGGTGCGGCAGCGATTTCTTGTTTGGATTTGATTTGTGCATTGGGGGTAAACAAAGATCACATTGTGGTGGCGGATTCTAAAGGTATCATTTCGACCAGTCGCACCAATTTGGATGAATCCAAGCAGCGTTACGCGCGCGATACCGATGCTAAAGTTTTAGCAGACGTGATGGCAGGTGCAGATATGTTCTTGGGTCTGTCGGCAGCAGGTATGCTCACACCCGACATGGTCAAGCAAATGGCGGATAACCCAATTATTTTTGCCTTGGCAAACCCAAACCCTGAGATTTTGCCTGAAGATGCCAAAGCTGCGCGTCCTGATGTCATCATTGCCACAGGGCGCTCAGACTACCCCAACCAAGTCAATAACGCGCTGTGCTTTCCGTATATTTTCCGCGGTGCGCTTGATGTGGGCGCGACCACGGTCAATGAAGACATGAAAATTGCATGCGTGCGCGCGATTGCTGCGATGGCACACGTTGAGGCAACCCCTGCTGCTGGACAAAAAGCAATTGATGAAAGCAAACGCTTTGGGCGTGATTATCTGATCCCAGGCCCACTTGAGCCAAACTTGATCATTGAAATTGCACCTGCTGTTGCCAAAGCTGCGATGGACACAGGTGTTGCCACCCTACCCATTCATGATATGCGCGCCTATCGCCAACAATTGTCTGAGTTTGTTTATAATTCAGCGTTTTTGATGAAGCCGATTTTTGCCAAAGCGCAAAAAGACCCTAAACGTATCGTATACTGTGAAGGCGAGGACGAAAACGTACTACGCGCGGTGCAAGTGGTGGTTGATGAAGGCTTGGCAAAACCAATTTTGGTCGGGCGACCTACCATTGTTGAGCGACAAATCAAGCTATTGGGCTTGCGCTTGACGGCAGGCACGGATTTTGAACTGGTCAATCCTGAAAGCGACCCACGCTACAAAGACTACTGGCAATTTTATTACCAAAAAAATCAACGCCGTGGCGTCACCGTCGAGCTTGCGCGCCGTGATGTGCGCCGCAAAACCTCATTGATTGGCGCGTTGTTGGTTGAATTGGGCGCGGCAGACGGCATGATTTGCGGTACATTTGGGTCATACCACTTGCACTTACGCTATGTGCAGCAAGTCATTGATAAAGCAGAGCATGTCAAAGATTTTTACGCGCTAAATGCCTTGCTCATTCAGGGGCGCAACCTGTTCATCGCTGACACCTATGTGCAAGAAAACCCAACACCTGAGCAGCTGGCAGAAATGACAATCTTGGCAGCACAAGCGGTGCGTAACTTTGGCATTACACCGCGTGTGGCATTACTGTCGCATTCAAATTTTGGCTCGATGGACACCGAAAGCGCGCGCAAAATGCGCCGTGCGCGTGAAATCCTCACTAAGATGGATGTGGATTTTGAATTTGATGGCGAAATGCACGGCGATACCGCGCTCGATGAGCGTATCCGTAAAGCCAACTACGACTTTACCACGCTGACAGGCTCGGCAAACTTGCTGATCATGCCTGATTTAGACGCGGCAAACATCGCCTTTAACTTGCTAAAAACTGCGACCAACAGTGTGACGGTTGGGCCGATTTTGCTGGGTGCTAGCCGTCCTGTGCATATTTTGACAACATCAGCAACTGCGCGCCGTATCGTCAATATGACTGCTGTTGCTGTTACACAAGCGCAGCAAGCGACAAAAACATTTTAAGTATTTTTTATTTTAAAAATTCTTAAAAAAATTTAAAAAATCGTGTGTCAATAGGGGTTAGCGGTTTGTACTACGCTGACCCATTTTTATATAAAATTTATGACGCTGTATTTACAAGCCAAAAGGAAATCGGCTCATGCAGGTGTATTTGGTTGGTGGGGCGGTGCGTGACCGCTTGCTGGGTGTGACGAACCATGAGCGTGATTTTGTCGTGGTCGGCGCACTACCCGAAGATTTGACCGCGCTCGGCTTTAGCCAAGTGGGTGCAGATTTTCCCGTGTTTTTGCATCCCGATACCCACGAAGAATACGCGCTGGCACGCACCGAACGCAAGTTTGGGCATGGTTATTTGGGCTTTCATGTGTATGCTGACCCAACGGTGACGCTAGCGCAGGATTTACAGCGCCGTGATTTGACCATCAACGCGATGGCATTGCCCGTTACAGGTTTGTTTGATAGCACGATTACAGACCACACGGTGATCGACCCATACGGTGGGCAAGCGGATTTGGCAGCACGCCAGCTGCGCCATGTATCAGCGGCATTCACCGAAGATCCCGTGCGTGTGCTGCGCTTGGCGCGATTTGGTGCGCGCTTTGACGCGTTAGGGTTTACAGTTGCTGAAGACACGCGTGCACTGGTGCAAACCATGCAGGCGACAGGTGAATTGGCGCATTTGGTTGCCGAGCGGGTATGGCTTGAGACGCACAAGGCATTGCGCGAGGCGCGCGCTGATACGTTTTTCACGCGTTTGCAGGACTTGGGGGTGTTGGTAGATATCATGCCCGATTTTGCCGCTGCTTTGACGCAGGCACAGGCGCGCGGCGATTGGCAAACGCTTGCAGCAGCGTTTCGGCTTTACCAGCAAACGCGCTATCACACCGACATTGACACGGTGGCAGGTTTGGCGATTGTATCGCTGATTTTTTTAACACCCAGTGTTACACAGGCGACAGATTTTGCCGCGCAACGCTTTGAGCAATTTGCGCAAGGCTTAAAACTGCCCAAAGCCTATCGGCAGTTTGCCATGCTGCTGCTAAGCCAATGGCAATATTTGTTAAACTTTGACAGCTTGACCGCAGCGGATCGGTTGGCGTTATTCAAGCGTTTCAATGCGCCCAAAAATTCCGATGGCTTACGGCAGGCATTACAAATTGTGAATTTATGGCACATGGCACGCCAGCAAATGGCATTAGATGCGCAATTAGCCGCAGTCGAGTGTGTCAGCATGGCAGATATCGCACCCAATCTGACAGGTGCAGCGATTGGGCATGCGTTGGATGCGGTGCGTGTGGCACGATTGGCGCAAATCAATTCTAAACATCAATTTTGAGGATAAGGGCAACCATGAGCAAGCATGTTTTGGTTATCAATGGGGCAAACCTCAACTTACTGGGCAAACGTGAGCCAAAAATTTACGGTACGCAGACGCTCGCGGATATTGAGGCGGACTTACGCCAACAAGCCGATGCGGCAGGTGCGCGTGTGACGTTTGTGCAATCTAACAGCGAGGCGGTACTGATTGACAGCATTCAGCACCACGGTTTGCTTGCTGAGCGCGACGCCTTGATTGACGCGGTGATTATCAACCCTGCCGCGTTTACCCACACGTCAGTCGCGCTGCGTGACGCATTACTGGCAGTTGATAAGCCGTTTGTAGAGGTGCATTTGTCGAACATTCACCGCCGTGAGCCGTTTCGCCACCATTCGTATTTTAGCGACAAGGCATTGGCGGTGATTTGTGGTTTGGGCGCGCAGGGCTATCAAGCGGCGTTGGCGTTTTTGCTCCAACAATTTGACCAAAACGTCTAATGTGAGATCATCAAATTCTGCGCCATGTCGTGCCATCCTTGCCATCCGCCAATTCAATGCCTTGCGCGTGTAAGTCTTGGCGGATTTGGTCGGCGCGCGCGTAGTCTTTGGCAGCTTTGGCGGCTTGGCGCTCGGCAATGGCTTGCACAATATCAGCCTCAGATAGCCCTGCCTCACCAATCGCGGCTTGCAAGAATTCTTGTGGCGCGCGCTGCAAGATATTCAGCGGCGCTGCCAACGTTTTGAGCTGATTTGCCAATGCCGCAGCTTGCGCGCTGTCGTGGTTTTGGCACGCTTTATTGACCTCACGCGCTAGGCTAAATAGCACGCCCAATGCCTCAGAGGTGTTAAAGTCATCGCACATCGCGCGGCTAAACTGCGCCTCAAATGTATTGACAGATGATGACGCTTGCAGGCTGGCTGTACTGGTGGTTAGCTGTTCAGCGTTGTGCAAGGCTTGGTATAACCGCGTCAAACTGGCGTGCGCCTCTTGCAAAGCGGTATCAGAAAAGTTAATGGGGCTGCGGTAATGGCTGGCTAAAATGAACAAGCGCAGTGTTTCGGGGTGAAAGCGTGCCAGCACGTCACGAATGGTGAAAAAATTGTTCAACGATTTGGACATTTTTTCACCATCAACATTGACAAAACCGACGTGCAGCCAGTTGTTGGCGTAAGTCTGCCCTGTCGCGCCTTCAGATTGGGCGATTTCGTTTTCATGGTGGGGAAATTGTAGGTCATGCCCACCGCCGTGAATATCAAACGTTGCGCCCAAGCAGCAACCGCTCATGGCAGAGCATTCAATGTGCCAACCTGGTCGGCCTGCCCCCCATGTCGATGCCCAATGCGGCTCGTCGGGTTTGGCGGCTTTCCACAGTACAAAGTCATACGGCGCGCGTTTGTCATCGGCGGTAGCAATACGCGCCCCTGTTTGTAAATCACTGAGTTTGCGCTTGGACAGCTTGCCATAGTCGGGAAATTTGTCTACCGCGTAGTACACATCGCCGTCTTTACCTTGATAAGCAAAGCCTTTGTCGGCAAGCGTGCCAATCAAGGCTTGCATGGCATCGATATAGTCGGTGGCGCGTGGCTCAAGCGTTGGGCGCAAGCAGCCAAGTGCGTCGGCATCCTCGTGCATGGCAGCGATAAACCGCGTGGTCAATTCACCGATGGTTTCGCCATTTTGCTGTGCGCGGTCGATGATTTTGTCATCAATGTCCGTGATGTTACGCACGTAAGTGACTGTATAGCCGATGGCAGCCAGCCAACGCACGATGACATCAAACGCAACCATAACCCGCGCATGCCCGATATGGCAATAGTCATACACTGTCATGCCACACACGTACATGCCGACCTTGCCCGCCTCACGCGGCACAAACGGGCGTTTTTGTCCGCTTAGGGTGTCAAACAGTTGTAGCGGCATGGGTTGGTTGGTATCAGATGGCTGGTTGGCGGTGGTTTGGCTCACAGTATCCCCTAAATCGTGCAAAGTCGTCTCGATCAAAATCAACCCATTATCATACGCAAGTTTGGGCAAGTTGGCTAGTGGCTTGATGCATCAATAACGCCAGTTATAAATCAAATCTACCGAATTGTTGGTAGCGGCTTTTGCCTCAACATACAACCGACGGGTGAGCTGATAGCGCATACTCAGCGCGGTATTGGCATTAAACACGCCAACGCCATAGCGAATGTATAAATCAGGCGTGATATAACCAATCAAGCCAACCTCGGTGTCGCTGCTGGTGCCAACGGCATCTAGCGTCAAGCTTTGTAAGCCAAACGCGCGCCCGATTTGGTTGGTCAGTCCGCGCGTACTGCTCAAGCCATAGCTTAGGCCTGCTGCCGCCAATGCATTATTGACACGATTAACAAATTCTTGATTGGTGGTGTTTTGTCCTGTCGTGTTGTTGATGCTGCCTGTTACCAGCGCGTTCATGGCTTGCTGCTCGGTCAAGCCGCCATCGTTAAATACGGTAATCTCAGGTTTGCTTGCTGTACCGCGCACCTTGACCCCCACTTGGGTGCCCTGCACGGTTTTGACAGCCTCGATGTTTAGCCCTGGGTTTTTGACTTCACCGTTAAAGCGCACTTGGGCAAAATTAATCGTCAGGCTTTGCCCAAAAATATCGGCACGTGAGCGTTTGGCAACCTGCACCACGCCTTGCGCTTTCATGCTGCCTTGTCCGCGCTGAGTCAAGTGCAGCGCGCCTGCCAATGGCAAGCTCGTGCCAAAGCCACGGAATATCACACGATTGCCCAAGTCCACGCCAATATCCGCGTTGATCGACCACGGCTGGGTCACGCGCAGTACTTCATCAACTTGCGCGGCAAGACGGCGGTCAATGACATTGACATCGGGCGATTTGTTGACCACATTGGCACTTTGCTCAGGCATTTGGATGATGGCACGCGGCACATCAATCGCACCCACGATATTGACATAGCGTTGGCTTGGGCGCACGACGACATCAAACGTTGGATTGATTTGGGCGGCAAGTGTCGGCGGCTGGCTAACGGATAGGTTTTTGCCTTGCAGCTTGATGTGCGCTTGTAGTTGTTTTTGCCAATCAATCAAGCCTGTGATGTTACCTGTGCCTTCACCTGCTTTAAATTGTCCATCAAGGTTGGCACGGCTGCCGTCAATGTGCGCCAATAAGTTAATGTTGCTAAATTTCATTGGTACGCCTGTGATGGCAAGCCCTGCGTCTTGTGCTTCAATATCACCGACAAACTTGGGTTGGTTGAGTGTACCGCTGATTTTACCTGCAACCAATCCATTGCCTGTCAAGCGTTCAAACGATGGGAAAAATGGCTTGAAGATGGCTAAATTAACATCTTGGAACACCAATGTGCCTGCTATTGGCTTGTTGGCTTGGTACGGGTTGATGGTAGCATCAAGGTAGCCCACGCCGCCGCTGCCTGAGGTTTTTAAATCACCGCGCAGTTTGAGCCCTTCAGCGGTTGAGCGCGCAATGACGCTAACGCGATCATAAGCGATGGTGGTGGCTTCGTCCTCAGGTGTTTGTGGGCTGGTGCCAATCACGCCATTGTCGGAGTATAAGCTGGCATTGACGGTTGGGTGCTGCCCACGTTGCCAGTTAACCAATGCGCTGCCGTTGAGCGTGCCTGACCACGCGATGTCTTTGGGCATAAATACCGACAACGCTTGGCTATCGATTTGTTGAATGGCAAGATTGACCTGACCTTGTTCACGTGATGCAGTGAGGTTATTTTTAAAGCACAAATATCCGTTTTTGCCGACCATTTGCCAGCAATGCGCAGCAAGCTCGATACGCGGCTTTTGCCAATCAAGCACCATCTGCGCAGGCTGCATTTGCTGCAAAGTAGCGTAACGGCTGCCGATTTGGGCATTGCCAAGCGCGCCCGACCATTGCTTTTTGTCCAAATCAACTTGTCCTTTGAGCAAGCCTTGCGCCTGTCCGCGCGTGCTATCGACTTTAAAGCTGATGTTGTGGCTAGCTTGGGTGCCATTAAACTGCAGCTGCAACGCGCGCAGTGGCTGATTGGCGATATTGATGCCACGCGCGTCAAGCTGTAGCTGACTGGGCGATTTGGCAAGATTGACCAGTTTACCAACCAGTTTGGCATCACTGACGGCAAAATTCGGCAAGGCGATGCCACGACCGACCAAATCCACCAACACGTTGGGCATGGTTTGCGCGGCGGTTTGGGTAGCAATCACGCTGCCTTTCAGCTGTCCTTTGAGTGACGGCACCAGCTCGTGTAGCGTGCTGACATCCACTTGCGCGTTGAGCTGATTTTGGTCGCCGTTAGCTGTCAGGCGGTTGTTGCCCCACTGTACTTGGACGTTGTTGGCGTTTAGCTGCTCGACCATGCGCCGCGTTTGGTTGGCGATTTGTTCGCTATTGCCTGTTTTAAAGGTATCGGCAAATTTTTTGCTGTCGCTGGGCAGATGCAAACGCGCGGTGAGCTGTCCGCTGGCAGTCAAAGGTTTATTTTTTAATTTGCCTGACAAATTCATGTCGCTGATATGGACAAACTGAGCATCTTTGCGCCAAAAACCGTCAGTGTTGATTTTACCTGTAATTTGGCTGGGCAGATGTGGTACAAAATAACTGGCATCAAAGCGGTTCATGTCGGCGGTGAGTTGCCAACCGATACCTTGGGTCAAATCAAGCTTGCCGCGCGCACTGATACCGCCGTCTTTGCCCTGATGTTCAAAACGGTTGATTTGTATCTGTTTGGTCGTGCCTGCAATGTCGATATTGAGCGCACCTTGCGGTACGTTTGGCGCGTTGAGATTGCCGTCAAATTTGACCGCCAAATACTCAAGGTCATTTTTGCCTCTGTTTTCGGCCAAATCGACCTTGACTTGCCCTGCTCCTGCTAGCACCAGATGTTTTTTGCTGTTTTGCGCGCCAAGCAGATCGCCTGCCATATTCACCCGACCGATGTGAATATCATGCTGGCTAAGACGTGCGCCTTGTGCTTGGCGAATGGTACGCAAAGTGCCATTGGCTTGCAGCGTGCCTGTTAAATTTTGTAAAGGTACGCTGTCAATGACGCGCTTGGCATTGAGCTGATTGGTGGTGGCGTTGATTTGCCATGCCAGTGGCTGCCCTGCCCGCGCCAAGGTAATTGCGCCTGTGCCATCAAGCTTGCCTGCGTCACCTTGGTAGTTTAGCTGGGCGATATCGATATGCTCGTTGCGTTTTTTGACCGCAAATTGATAATCACCTGCTGGCGCGATGTTGAGCTTAACGATTTGTGCGTTGCCCTGCGCAGACAGCGTATTGCCGTCTAGGTAATTGACCTGTGCGCGCCCACTGGGGCTGTTAAAATCGCCGATATTGGGCAGGTCACGGCGAATAACATTGCGCCAATTGGCATCAATCACGTATGGCTGCGGCTGCGCTGATTTGGGCTTGACGGCTTGCTCAATCTTGGCGTTGATCTGCTCGCCATCGTCCTGCTGTAGGCTAAGCTGATAATGCTGTGGTTGATTGTCAGTTGCGGCATCGAAATTAAAAAACAGCTTACCCGTCAAAGTGCGCGGTGCGTATGGCGCAACCGATTCGGGCAACAGTTTGCGAATGGTAAAGCCTTGCCCGCTGCTGATGAGACTGATGTGGGTGCGGTCTTGCCAATTAACCGTGCCTTTACTGACCAGCTCACCTTCGGCAAGCTGCATATGTAGCCGCTCGATATCAAGCTGTTTGTTTGCAATGCGCCCTGTGCCCGTATAGCGCCCGTTGGGAATGTCTTTGGCGGTCAAATGGGTGTCAAGTTTTAGCCGAATATCACTGGTGATACCCGATGCGATCAGTGTGCCGTTTTTGAGGCGAATATTTTGTGATTTGGCATACGGCAACAGCGCGTCCTGCCATTGCAATTTGGCATCAAACGGCGCGTGGTCTTCCATCGGGTGGGCGCGTAGATGCCCCGTGACATCGGCGTTGTTGTAGCGGCTTTGGATATCCGCCGACAAATCCTTTAGGCTGCCTGTGACCTTGGTGTGCAAGGTGTCAAAATAGGCTTTACTTAATGCATTGACCACCAAGTCGCCGTGCGCATTGATGGGATAATCGCCGCTAAAATTCATACCGCCTTGCAAATTGGCAATTGACAGCAGCGCGTTGTAGGCAAACGCACCGCTTTCCACCGTCATTTGCGTACCTTGCCACGTGAAGTTTTTGACCTTGGCTTGTTTAAAATCCATCGGCTCGCGCGTGACTTGCTGATAACGCACCAAATCGGCAGTGGTATCGTCCAAAATCACGTTCATTGTCAAATTGACTGTCGGATAGCTAAACGGCTGATTATTCGGCGGTTTTAGGTTGGTTATTTTGAGCGTGCCTATATGAGCTTCACGCAAATGCACGTTTTTATGCAAAAGCAGCGCGCGCCAACCGACTTTGATGTAGGCTTTATCGGCATCAATCTGGATATTGCTCTTGGGCGGGCTGGCAGGGATATGTAGGTCATAAATCCACAGCCCATCGCGTAGGTTGCCCTCGCCTGTCTTAAGGCGAATACCCGTGCGGTCAGCAACGGTTTGAATGATCAAGCGCGTGCCCCACGGCGTGCCGACCACATAATAACCTGCCGCCACCAACACCAACAGCACGACCGCCAACCAAAACACCACCCGTCCGATCAATGACAGCGGATACCATGCGCGCAGCCAGTTGGATTTTTTGGTTGAACTGGCAGGTGTGTCGGTTTTTTCTGCTGTCATCGGCTCAACGTTGTTACCGTCGTGCGTCTTGGCGTGGTCTTTGGGGTCTGTCGGGGGCGTGTGTTCGGTCATGGCACTATCATGCTAAGTATCAGTTACAACATACAACAAGCCGACATCACAGCGGTGAGCCGATAAAAAAGTGTACTTTAAAGCCATCGTTGTCGCTCGTCAAGCCATGCGCGACATCAAGGCGCACAGGCCCAATCGGCGATGCCCAGCGAATACCCGTACCAACGCTGACTTTGGTTGAGTTGTTCTCATCGCCTTTGATATCATAGGCGTTACCAAAATCGGTGAACACGGCAGCGCGCAGCCCATCACGAAATTGATAGTTGTACTCAAACGAACCCACCGCCAGCGCGTCACCGCCGATTAAAAATTTATCGTTTTTATAACGCGGACCTAGGCTGTCGTTGCTATAGCCGCGGATGCTTTGGTCACCGCCTGCAAAAAAGCGCAGCCGATACGGCACTTGATAAAAATCATCGCTATAAATATAACCCAAATCGGCACGTGCCAACACTTGATGTTTGAAATTCGCGCCAAAGGTATAAATCCCTGCCAAGCCTGCGCGCGCAATGACAAACGAAGTATCTGATAACACGTCTTTGACCGCGCCTTCGATGGAATAGCGCTGGCTGTAGCCTTTGGTGGGATTGAGCGAGTTGTTGGTGATAACGCGCGAAATACCATAGCCAAATAACAACGCTTGTTGGTTGGCATCCGATGACGTGTTGTTAAACGGCGGCGGTAATTCCTCAATGTCATACACGCCGTCATTGAGGTTGAGCTTATCCATACGATAGCGCAATGAATAGGTACGATTCCAGCCTGTTTCGCGGCGTACGTTGCGGGCGATATTGGCATACACCGAATCAGTCTCAAAGCTATCGCTAAAATCATCGTCTTTTTTGTGCTGATAACCGATGGACGCGGTCAGCTTGTCATTGATCGGGTGCTTGTATGGATGACTGGCGGTGACTTCAAGCAGTTGGTCTTTTTTTGACAGCGATGTGTTGATCCCTGCTTGCAAGCCATTGCGATTGACCAAGTTGTTATTGACCTTGCCCACAAGGCGCACGCCAACGTCGGTTTCATAACCGATACCAACTTGCGCTTCATGCGGCTTGTTGGCATCTAGCACCACATACGTTGGCACGCGCTTGTCGGTATACACTTGCTCAGGGGTGGACTTGGCGATGATATCTTGCTGACTGGCTTGGGCAAGGCGCGTTGGCGTATCGTCGCGGTCAATTTTTTTGGCAATTTTGCTGATGGTATTGGCGATGGTTGCCAATGGCCCCCAACCTGTACGTTCATCGGCAGCCAGTTGGATGTCCTCGGGGGCGTTGAGCAGGTTTTGCGCTTTGTTTGAAATCGCGTTTAGCCGCTCACGCAACGTGTCATCTTGGCTAAATTGTAGTGGTGCATAATCCTCAGGATTTTGTACACGCGTCTCAGGCGTGGTGGTTTGGGCAGTGGGGTCGGCGTTTGGATCAGGATTTTGCGGCTTGTCAAACGCCAAATCGGCATTGCCTGCGTCATCGGGCGGTAGCACCACATCGACATCCACGCCATTAAAATAGCGCGTTGCGGTCAGATTATTGCTAAATGCGGTAACAAACGGCTGATAGTACGGATCACCCGACTGGTATGTCATCAACTGATCCAGCAGCTTGGGCGAAATTGGCATTTTGTCGGGATTGTCGGTCAAATTGCCGTCTTTGTCGATGCTATACACCTTGATGTCGCCAAACTGATAACGCGATTGGGTGTCATAAATCAAGTCAATATCGGCGGTATTGTCAGGCAAAATCACGTCGGCAGAGTGACTGAGCCAACGCGCATCAAAAAACCCATTGGTACGCGCCACGTTTTGGATGGTGGCTTTGGCCTGCTCATACACGCCATGATTGAGCACATCGCCAACTTTAGGCGCAATTTCTTGCTCGATTGCCTCATACACAGGTAGCGCATTATCGCCCTCGCCGCCTTCGCCACGGATATCAACAAAGCGCGATTTGACGATGACAGGCTCACCAACTTGGCTGACGATTACCTCAATATAGTCATCTGCTAATTGGCGAAACGCTACTTTGGTGTCATAATATCCGACCGCTTGCGCGGCATCGGTGACAATTTGGCGCAGCCGCCCTGCACTGGCAGGAAAATCCTCAACCGACTCGGCGGTGATGCGCTCTAATGCCGCTTTGATGTTTTTGGCAGGCTCTTGTTCGGGATCAGCGTTGGTGATTTTGGCTTCTAGATAGGTCACACCTGGATCACGGCGCAATACACGATTGACCAGCTGTTTGAACGGATTTTTTTTGCGGCGCACATGCATAGGTTGGGCAGTGGCAGCTTTCGGTGCGGCGGCTTGCTGCTGATAGGCAGGCAAATAGTCATCGGGATTGATGGTATCATTCACTCTGATGTCTGTTATTTGATCGGGGGCTTGGTTCGCCGCTTGCTGCGTGGTTTGGGTTTGATTGGCAAGGTTTTGTGTTTCGCTAACAACAGGGGCGTTGTCGGTGGTTTGGGTCGCGCCTGCGGTGATGTTTTGATTGAGCTCGCCTGCTACGTTAGCAGCAGCCTGTGCTTGCTGCACGTTTGAAGGCTGGGCGTTTGAAGACTGCGCCGTGCTGGATGTTGGGCTGCGGTTGATTTGCGCTTGTACTTGGTTGTGCGCTTGTTTGACTTGTTGGGCAGGTACGGTGGCAATTGGTTGATTGCCGATATCGCGGCTAGGATCATAGCCAATGCTTGGTCGGCTTTGTTTTAAACTAGCAACAGGCTGATTAAAGTTATCAAAATCGCCCAGTGGTTGGTTTTTTAGCTGATTTAAAATGCCTTGCGGTGTGGTGGCAGGCACAAATTGGCTGGTCGGCAAAAAATCGTTGGACGAATTGACAGCTGCCTCGGTACTGTCTTGCATGGTATTGGCTTGCGCGACCTCGGGGATGATGTCGCTTAAGTCTTTGAGCGGTGAAGCTTGATTGACATCCGTTTGGCTGGTTTTGGTTGATTGGGTGGTATGATCGGCGGTTGCCGCGTGGGTGGTCATCGGCAAGGCTGCCAAGGGCAACAACACGCACGGCGCGACAGTTTTGGCAGCAGGAATACAAACAGGGCGGTACCAACGGTTTTTTTTCATCAAGCATTCCTAGCCTGTTCATTCACTGCATTGTTTGTAGCAAGCGTGGCGTAACGGTTTCATAGCAAAAACAGCGTCAATTGTAGCATATTCTATTTTGTTGCCCAATGCCTTACCAAAATTTTTGTAATTAAATCACAGCATCGATGATGTTTATTTAATTTGCTAAATAGCGCGGCTGGTGGCTTGATGGTGTGCGGTTTGTATTGATAGGTTTATCTTATATGCCACGCTATAAATTCGCCCATTTTCAGCCAAAGTTTGCTAAGATAACGCTTTGATTTACGCGCGCTTTTACCATGTATAGTGCGTATGTTTTCAACGTTTTTTCATTTATCTTCCGTTGCTGTAAAACCACCGACTTCAGGCGGTGGATATAAGGCAACTCTGTAGCTATGCTTACACACGATAAGATACTAAATATGTTAAAATAAACCCATGAAAACACTCAAGCTACGCATACGAGACAAACACATAACGAAGCTTAACCGCCTAAGCGGTTCGGTCAATTTTGTGTGGAACTACGTCAATGACTTGAGCTATAAGCACCTACAAAAAACAGGCAAATTCTTTAGTGCCTATGACCTAAACGAATATACCAAAGGTAGCGGTGAATTCCTTGGCTTACACTCGCAAACCATCCAAGCCATCAACGAAACCCATGCCAAATCGCGTCGCCAATGCAAAAAAGCCAAACTATCATGGCGAACCAACAACCCAAACTCAAAACGTCAATCACTCGGTTGGCTACCATTTAAACAATCCGCTATTAAGCACATTGCCACCCACCAAACGAATAAAAAAGGCTTAAAATCGACGTTACAATTAAGCCTAGCCAAAGGGCAAAAGCTACTGATAGACGTATGGGACAGCTACAACCTTAGCCTATACCAAATCAACACACTAGAAATCGTCCAAGACAGCCGTAACCGATGGTATGCCTGTATCACCGTCAAAGAATATCCTAAAACCCAATGCGGAGCAGGTAGTGTCGGTATTGACTTAGGGCTTAAAGACAGTGCCACCACCTCAAAAGGTGATAAACTGCAAATCAAACAGACCCAAGCATGGGCTAAAAAATTAGCTATCGCCCAACGAGCAAAAAACAAACAGCGTGTTAAGGCAATCCATGCCAAAATCAAAAATACACGCCAAGACCTCATCCACAAATTCACCACCCGATTAGTCAAAGATAACGCGCTAATCGTGGTTGGTGACGTTAAAACCACCCAATTTAACAGCAAAAAAGGCAAACTAGCCAAATCGGTTTACGATGCAGGTTGGTTTGAATTCAAACGACAACTGACCTACAAGTGCCAGAACGCAGGTTGCCGTTTTGAAATCGTAAATGAACGATACACTACCCAAACTTGTTCGTGTTGCGGTCAAATTGACCGCAATAGTCCGAAAGGTAGCGCAGGTTTGCGAATAAGAGATGAGAACGGATAAGCAAAGCACTGCTTTGCCCGTTCGCAAGACAAGAGCTATGCTCGCAGTAGACTTGTGCGAAGTGTGGCACACGGCATGATAGAGATATTAACGCCAGTCGGAACATTCTTGCGGTCGGGCTTGACCGTCTAGGAGCGGGAATCCCCTCACTTTAGGGAGGGGAGGAAGTCAATTAAATCAATCACGATTTTAGCGAACAATAACAATGCCAACGTCGATCAATTCTAGCAACCAATCGTCTGATTCTACCGCCAATAGCAGTCAGTTTGCGCTATTTAGCAAGCGCCGTTTTACACCGATGTTTATCACCCAGTTTTTGGGCGCGTTTAATGATAATTTGTTTAAGCAAGGGCTGATTTTGGTCTTGACCTTTGTTGCGGCAAGCAAGTTGGGTGTCAGCTTAAGTCTGCTCAATAACCTTGCGGCGATGTTGTTTGTGTTGCCGTTTTTTATGTTTTCTGCGCTGGCAGGGCAACTGGCGGATAAATACGACAAGGCAAAACTTACGCGTCTGATTAAGCTGTTAGAGATTATCATTATGGCGTTGGCAGCGGTGGGGTTTGTGTTTGAATTGTATTGGCTGCTGTTTATCGCGCTGTTTTTGATGGGTACGCATTCGACATTTTTTGGTCCGATTAAATACGCTTATTTGCCGCAAGCCATGCAGCCTGATGAGCTGGTCGGCGCAAATGGACTGTTTCAGATGGGTACGTCATTGGCGATTTTGACGGGTATGATTGCAGCAGGTATTTTGACCCAACAAACACATATGATGTGGTGGCTATCAGGCTTTGTGTTGGCAGTGGCTTGCTTAGGCTATTTGGCAGCGCGTTTTATCCCATCTCTGCCCGCACCTGAGCCCAATTTGGCTGTAGATTGGAACATCGCGCGTACCAGTTGGCAAACAATTGTGTATTTATACCGCTTGCCGATCATGTGGTTTACTATTATGGGCAACAGTTGGTTTTGGTTTTATGGTGCGACGTTTTTGACGCAAGTGCCTGAGTTTAGCAAGACCTTGCTGCACGGCGATGAGAGCGTGATTATTTTTATGCTGATGCTGTTTTCGGTGGGTACGGCAACAGGTTCACTGCTGTGTAAGCGTTTGACTAAAAACCAAGTTAGTCTCAAGTTGCTACCATTTGGCATGGCAGGTTTGTCGATTTTTGCCATTGATTTGTATTTTGCGCTGTCAGGTTTGGTGATTAACGCGCCTGTTGATGTCACGTTTGGTATTCGCCAATTGTGGCAGGTGGCAGGTGTGTGGCGCGTGTTTGTTGATTTGTTTTTGCTTGGGTTTGCAGGCGGTATTTATATTGTGCCGCTGTATGCCTTTATGCAGGCGTATTCACCCGATAGCCACCGCGCGCGCGTGATTGGCGCGAACAACATTTTTAACGCGCTGTTTATGGTTGGCTCGGCGATTTTTGCAATTATTTGCTTAACGGTTATTCAAATGCCGCTGCCGATGTTGTTTGCGGTGGTGGGGGTCATCAATATTGTGGTGGGTGGCTGGGCGTATGTAAACCTAAAGCGTGAGCAAAAAAATCTGCCCCCACAGGCGCAAAATCAAAATATTGATCATGCCCGCACGTGAGTCTATTTTGATGCGATCAAAGCCAGTTTAACCATACTGGCTTTTTTTGGCTGCGGTGGTGCAAGTGGATAGACAAGATTTTTAAACGCTTTAGCGGATAAGTGTCTAAAACGCATTAAAAAAGCCCACTTGGGTAAGTGAGCTTGATTTTAGAAATTGGCTGGACAATTGGGGCAAAAAATCTCGAATGGTCTTTTATGTTTTGGTTTTAACGCCTTGTTATTGAGCCAAAAATCCTTGCGATTTTAGCCACGCCTCGCCTTCGGCCACATATGGCTGACGATAAAACTGTGCAAATTTTTGCCGATATGGCAATTTTTCGCGCGCTTCGCCAAACTCAAGCATCGTCTGTTCGTATTGTGCCAGTAACTTGGGCAACGCGTCGGTTTGGTAGCGATTGTCAAAAAATACCGCGTCCATCGGCAGGCGTGGTTTGATGGGCATATCCGCCACAGGCGTGCCGATACACAACCCAAAAATCGGATAGGTGTATTTGGGCAACGCAAGCAAGTCAATCAACGCCTTGCCTGCCTGACGCAAGCCACCAATCGGACAGGTGACATAGCCCAGACTCTCTGCCGCTAACGTGGCGTTTTGTGCTGCCATTGCCGCATCAGTCGTCAAGGTGATCAGCGTATCTGCGTCAGCAAATCCTGCAAAGCTTACGCTTTTGTCTTGGTTTTGGCTTTGGTTTGCCAAAAACGCGCGATAGCCATCGATCACAAACACCAAAAACACGCTGCATTGCCCGATTTGCGGATTTTTGGGTTGCAATTCGACAATTGCTTGTCGCTGCGCAGGGTCACTGACGTTGATGATGCTGTAATGCTGCCCGTTCATCCAACTCGGGGCGCGTTGGGCGGCGTGGATGATAGCGGTCAAGTTTGCGTCACTAATGGTCGCGTTGGGATCAAACTCACGATACACGCGGTGTTGGTCGATTAAAGCCAGCGTTGGGTTCATGGTTATTCCTTGGTAGTGGCTTGGTGTTGATGTTAAATTGGCTTGTTTTTTGGTCAAACAAGTGGGTTTAAGGCATTGATCAGCCGTATTTCTTCATAACGATCAAGATCGCGTAACAAAATCGGACACGCCGAAATCCGATGTTCTGCCAAAAGTTTTGCCCGCTGTGTGCCATTGAGCAATGGCGTGCTCGGCGTGTACCAGTGATTATTTTTTTTAAGCACCAAATTGCCTATCGTGCAGTCTGTGACAAAGCCGTGTTTGATGATGATCACCTCATCGCACGCACCGCGCTGCTGTAGTAGTGTATTGAGCTGATCGCGGTTGGTAAATTTGAGCGTATAATCAATGTCATCACAAATCACGGGTTGAAACGTTAGGTTGCCTCTACGCTGATAGCCAACTAAATGCATCGCCATGTCACTGGCGTTATAATCAATCCGACAGCGCATGAGCGAATGGTTGGGCGGATTATCTGCCAAAAATTTTTGTAAAACGCTTGCCAAATCAAACACTTGATAACATTGTTTTGGATAAAAGCTTGCCAAGCTGTGCGCATAGCGGCGCTGATGGTGGGCAAGATTTTGCGGTTCGCCTTGCACAATAGCGATGGTTTCAAACAAGTCAAAAACGCGCGGATGATTAACCTGTGTCATGATACCGCGCCATCGGTCAGTGAGCTGGCTGAATTGGCAACAGGCAAGTAGACCTTTTTAAGCAGCTCGTCATATTCTTGTTTGGCATCGCTCAATGCTGTGATACCGCCACCGCTGCGAAAATACAATTGCTCGCCTTGTTGCTCAATGTAGCGAATCGCCACCGCGCTAACCAATGCTTCACCCAAAAACAGCCCAAACACCCCCGTGTAATAGCCGCGCGGTTGTCCCTCTGCTTGGCGGATAACTTCAAGCGTTTTTTGTTTAGGCGCGCCACAGATTGACCCTGCAGGCAGCAGTGTTGCCAAGAGTGTGCCAATCCGTGCTTGCCAATTTTGCTCTAATTTGCCCGTGATGTGAGAACTGGTTTGTAAAATATCGCCGTGATGCGTGGTGACGCTATCCACGTAGCGAAATTTATCCACTTTAACGTGAGTGGCAACCATGGCTAAATCGTTTCTTAACAAATCAACGATGGTGTAATGCTCTTGTTTTTCTTTGATATTATCCAGCAGTTGTTGTTCGGCGTTGGCAAGGTTTGCTGCTATCGTGCCCTTCATCGGGTAGGTGTGAATTTGGTTGTGATGAATTTCAACAAAGCACTCGGGTGAAAAACAAACAAACGCATCTTTTAGCCAAATTTTGTATTTGGCTTGTCCTTGGTAAAACAGCTGCTCAAAATTTGTGCCAAGTGTAATCGGCGTGGGGCAGGTCAAATTAAGCAGGTAGGTGTCGCCATGCTGTAGAGCGCGCTGCACATGATCAAACGCTTGGCGATAATGATCAAAGCTTGGTGGCCACGCCTGTAGCGTGATAGGAAGCGGCGGCGGTGCATCGGTCGCCGCAAAATTGCGCAAGTGTTGCTGGCCAAACGTGATATCATACAGCACCCCTACCGACTTGGCTTGCGCAAGTGGCACAATCAACGGCTTTTGTTGTTCAAAATCAATCACAAACAAAAACGGCGCGCGCAGCTTGCCAAATACGTTGGCTTGTTGGATAAAGTATTCAAACGTCATGGTCAGGTATCAAAAAAAGTATTGCCTATAGCTTAGTCAAAACCCAACCATTTTGTAAAGATCAAATCATGGCTAACAACATTGTACTCATTGATAACAACGATTCATTTACCTACAACTTGGTTGAACTGCTGCGTCAGTTGTCCTGTGACTTTGTGGTAATCAAGGTTGGTGATCTACAACTTGATAATGTGGCAAAATTTTCGCATCTCATCATCTCGCCTGGCCCTGATGTCCCACGTGCTTATCCCAAAATTTATACCATGCTCAGCCAGTATTATCGTTCAAAAGCCATTCTTGGGATTTGCTTGGGTCATCAAATCATCGGTGAGTTTTTTGGCGCGACGACCTATAACTTGGCAACTCCACGCCATGGTATGACAGGCAAGGTAACGCTTGCTCCGTATTACACCAGCCCAATTTTTGCCCACCTTGCACCCAGTTTTGCGGTAGGCTTATATCATTCTTGGGCGATCGGGCGGCAAAATTTCCCCGAATGTTTACGCATCACCGCCACGTGCCAAGATGGTGTAATCATGGCGATTGAGCATGTCAGTCTGCCAATTTTTGGGGTGCAGTTTCACCCTGAGTCTTATATCTCAGCATTTGGCGAACAAATAATCCGCAACTTTGTTCGCCTGTGACCGACTCGTCTTTGACACGCAGTTTACGCCAACATATTTGCCAAGGTTTCTTTGACATTTTTTGAGCTGATTTTTTTGCCAAAGTTTTGTAATTCGGCTTGGATATGCGATTTGGTCGGCTCAATCAACGCTTGCCAGTTTGATAACCCTTGCAGCAAGCGCGACGCAAGCAGCGGATTGCGCGCATCTAAGGTCACAATCACCGCCAAAAACTCGCGCACACCGTCTGCTGTCCACAGCTTGGTGGGTTGTGATAACAAGCCGCCGATGACCGCACGTACACGGTTTGGCGTGTTGATATCAAAATCGGCATGCAGCATCAAGCCAAAGATGTCAAGTACGCTGCTATGACGGCTGCTGGCTTGCGCGCTAAACCACAAATCCATCACCAACGCGTCATGATGGAAGCGTTGATAAAAGTCTGCCAATAGCTGATCTTTGCTTGGTAAATCATGCTCAATCGCCGCCAATAACGCGCCTAAACGCTCAGTCATGCACGCCGCCGAATCATACTGTGTTTGCGCCCAATCTGCCGCTTGCGCCACACCTGCGGTCAATGCCATCTCTAACACCACATTGCGCCACGCGCGCACGCCCATAGCCGCTGCCGTATCCTCATACTGCCCTTGTGACAACTGAGCAAACGTGTCTTGATAAAACGCTGCCCAAGTATCGCATAGGCTGTCGGCAACTTGCTGCTTAATTTCACGATGCCGCGCTGCCACACGCTCTGGGTCATAATGGTGCGTCATGCCGCTTGCCAATTCGCGCTCGCTTGGCATATCCAGCAGCCGCGCTGCCAACATCGGGTCAGTCTTGGCAAGGCTTGGCAAACTGGCTTGCAGCGCGGCGATATACGCGGTAGGCTCATGGTATTGCAACAAAATACGGTTTAGCAAAATCTGCGCTGCTTGCCAGCGGTTAAAGCCGTTGGTTTCATGCTGCATCAAAAATGCCAAGTCCTCGGCACTGTAAGCAAAGTTTAGCTGCACAGGGGCAGAAAAATCGCGCAACAATGACACAACAACATCGCCTGTGATGTCAGCAAAATAAAATTCTTGTTTGGCTTGGGTCAAATACAACAAGTCTTCAACCAGCACTTTGCCCGTGGCACGATCAAAAATCGCCATCTTCACGGGAATTGGCAATGGACGGGCGGTAGGATAATTGGGCACTTGGCGCACTGCTTGGGTCAGCTCAAGCGTCAGACCCGCGTTATCTTGTCCTGCATCGTTTTGGCGCACCTCACCTGCCAATACAGGCGTACCTGCTTGTGTGTACCATGCCAAAAAGTCATGCACCTTGTCATCGGCGATTGCCAATGCCGACAGCAAGTCCTCTACCGTCACCGCTTGGCCATCAAAGCGTTCAAAATAGGCATCGGTACCTTGGCGGAATTTGTCTTTACCCAAGAAATTGGCGATCATGCGCACAATTTCTGCGCCTTTTTCATACACAGTTGCGGTATAAAAATTGTTAATCTCAACAAAGTGGTCGGGGCGCGGTGGGTGCGCCAATGGACCTGCATCCTCGGGAAATTGAAACGCGCGCAACGTGGCGACATCGTCAATGCGTTGTACGGCAGGCGAATGCAAAGTAGCCGAGAATGACTGGTCACGAAACACGGTAAAGCCTTCTTTAAGGCACAGTTGAAACCAATCACGGCAAGTAATGCGGTTGCCCGTCCAGTTGTGGAAATATTCGTGCGAAATCACTGACTTAACGTTAAAATTGCGGCGGTCGGTGGTGGTCTCTGGGCTCGATAGCACACACGCGGTATTAAAGATATTCAAGCCCTTGTTTTCCATTGCGCCCATGTTAAATTGGCTGACCGCAACAATCATATAACGGTCAAGGTCATACGCGCGCCCGTAGTTGTCTTCATCCCAACGCATGGCATCTTTAAGGGCCTGCATAGCAACGTGGCATTGCTCGATGTTCTCGGGCTTGGCATACACCTCCAGTAGTACCTCGCGCCCTTCACTGGTTGTGTAATGGTCGGTTAGCGTCACCAAATCCGCCATCACACAAGCAAACAAATAGCTGGGTTTTTTGGTTGGGTCTTGCCACACAGCAAAATGGCGGTTCTCGTTGAGCTTACCGCTGTCAATCAAATTACCGTTTGCCAATAACGTTGGATAGCGGTTATCCGCCTCAATACGCGTGGTAAAGGTCGCCAACACGTCGGGGCGGTCGGGGTAAAAGGTGATTTTACGAAAACCTTCAGGCTCACATTGGGTGACAAACATGGTGTCGCTGCCCTCGCCTGCTTGATACAGCCCTTCAAGGCTGGTATTGGTCTGTGGCACGATGGTGACGACAGTTTCTAGGCGGCAAGTATCAGGCGCGTTGGCAATTACCAGTTGCTCGGCATCAAGCTGATAATCTGCCGCGCTTAATGCTTGCCCGTTTAGGCTGATGGATTGTAAAGTCAAGTCACGCCCAAATAGCACCAAATCGCCTGCCGTTTTGCGCTGCAAGGTCAAATTTGCCACCACACGCGCGTGATCATCAAATAGCTGAATGGTCAAATCAATATGCTCAACACCAAACGCAGGCGGCGTGTAATCTTTTAGATAGATTTTTTGTGGTGCGTTGTCAGGCGTGTCGGTGGGTGCTTGCGCTGTTTCATCCTCTGGGGTCGGCAGATGGGCAGGCACATCGGGCATTTCAGGATTGATGAGTTCGGGGGCGGCGACTTGGTCGGTTAGCGTGTTGGTCATGATATTCTCAATATTGTTCAGTTATTAAAAAGTTTTACCCAAAAATTTGGCAAAATGCGATTGGTTGGTTTAGATCATAAGGGCTAAGTGTCAAATTCTCAATTATGCGCACTTAGCACCGATTTGGCAAATCTTGTCACAAAAATCTCACGCTTGCGCTTGATAAAATCGATGAAAACTTACCCCTACCATCTGGTTAATGTATTTGCCGAAACCCATTTTGGCGGCAATCCGCTTGCCGTGTTTCCGTTCCGAAAAACCTACCTAAATCTACCAAATGGCAAATTTAGCGTTTTCTTTCTACTTCACCGTTGTTAGCTTGCTGCCATTGGGCTAAAGTCTTACATCAACTCCATAGACTGACACGGTGGAACTCACCGCCTTATTAACTGCCTAGGCAGTTAAAACTTTTGTTGCGTTGTTTAAAATATTGATACTGGCATTTACATCACGGTCATGTTGTTTGTGACAGCTAGGGCATTGCCAGTTACGCACATTCAAGGCTAAATCCGCTTTAGCCATAACAAAACCGCAATTTGAGCAGGTTTTGCTTGACGGATAAAATCTATCCACTTCTTTAACGACTTTGCCCCATTGGTTTGCCTTGTAAATCAGTTGGCGTTTAAACTCGTAAAAACCTAAATCGCTAATGGCTCGGCTTAATTTACGGTTTTGTACCATGCCTTTGACATTCAGATTTTCAAGGCAAATCACATCATAGCCTTTAACAAGCTGTGTGGTGAGTTTGTGACTAAAGTCTTGGCGGATATTGCTGATTTTGGCGTGTAATCGTGATAGCTTGGTTTTCGCTTTGGCACGATTGTTACTACCTTTTTGTTTACGGCTAAGTTGTTTGCTTAGGCGTTTGAGTTTTTGTAATTGCTGTTTAAGTGGT
The DNA here is from genome assembly GCF_001591265.1 of Moraxella atlantae NBRC 14588. Lineage (GTDB taxonomy): Bacteria > Pseudomonadota > Gammaproteobacteria > Pseudomonadales > Moraxellaceae > Faucicola > Faucicola atlantae. Next base: position 310,124 of record NZ_BCUL01000001.1, read on the forward strand.
TTGGGTGCTTGGATTTTTGTACCGTCTGATAACACGGCTAAGTCGGTAATACCTAAGTCAATACCCACTGCTTTACCTGTTTTGGGTAAATGGTTTGTGACAGCTTCGAGTTTAACAGCAATACTGACAAACCAGTTTTCACCACGCTTAAAAACTTTGGCAGATAGGATTTTACCATCATAGCGTAAGGGTTCACGCATTTTGACCCAACCAAGGTTAGGAATTTTGATACGTTTGTGATCTATTTTAAATTGGTCGTTGGAGAGGCTAAATCTGTCGTTTACGCCTTTTTTGCGAAATTGTGGGTATTTAGCTTCCCCTTTAAAAAAGCGTTTGAATGCGTCCCCGAGTTGCATAATGGCAAGCTGTGGGCTACATTTGGTAACTTCTAACATAAAGGGAAACTGAGTGCGTTTGATGGCGTTAAGCTGTTTACGCAAGCTGCCTTGCGATGGCTTGTTTAGTTTGGTGATGTCAATTTCAATGCCTTTTGCTAAACAATCATCACGGTAAGCCTTGTCTGCTTGATATTGGGTTTGCCATTCTGCCAACGCCCAGTTATAGGCAAGGCGAGCGACACCGCAAGCTTTAGCAAAGTAGGTGGCTTGTTTGTCGGTAGGGTCAAGTCGAATGATGTGTCCACGAATGACGGTCATTCTAAAACCTCTTTGACGGCTTCGAGTAGTTGTTTATTTTTCTTACTGCGTGAGCCGTAAAGCCGTGCTCAAAATACGGTGATAATTTCGAGTACGTCTTGGGCGAGTTCCTCTTCAAAGGATAGGTTTTCGCCTTGATTGATGCTTATTAATCTATTCATCATGGGTATTATTGAATAGATTTAGTTAGATTTCAATAAGCAGTTAGTAACCCTGCTTTTTGGCAGCACGACGCTTGCGAAAAAAATCTTGCAACAAAATACGACTTTGCTCTGCCAATAGCCCTTGCTCTACCTGTAAGTGGTGATTATAAAACGTTTGTTGGCAAAAATTTTGCTGGCTGACAATCACACCTGCTTTGGGCTCAGTTGCTGCAAACACCAACCGCGCCACACGGGCATGGATCAGTGCGCCCAAACACATTGTGCATGGTTCTAGCGTAACGTATAGCGTGCAATCAGGTGGCAAACGGTAGTTTTTTAGTCGCGCACACGCCTGCCGAACCGCCACCACTTCGGCATGTGCAGTCGCGTCGTGGCGCAAAATCGGCTGGTTAAACCCCGTCGCAAGAATGCGCTGATCATGCACCAACACCGCGCCCACAGGCACTTCGCCCAAGCTACCGCCGTATGCTGCACACCCCAGCGCGATGGTCATAAAACTGCTGTCTAAATCGCTAAAAACTGGCGGCTCTAAGCGCACATCATTACAGATCATGGCACAATCGCGGCGTGTTACTGCGGCAACTGCCAGTCAATCGGCGTTTTGCCGTGTGCTTTTAGATAGTCATTGGCTTTAGAAAATGGGCGCGTACCAAAAAATCCACCTTGATTTGCGCTCAAGGGGGATGGATGTTTGGCGGTTAAAATCAAATGCCGCTTTGGGTCGATAAAGCGCCCTTTTTTCTGCGCGTAGCTACCCCATAGGATAAACACGCAATGTTGGCACTTATCATTGACTGCCGCGATGACCGCGTCGGTAAATCGCTCCCAACCTTTGCCCTGATGACTGCCTGCATTGCCTGCCTGCACCGACAGCATGCTGTTAAGCAGTAGCACACCCTGCTGCGCCCAATACGTCAAGTCGCCGTGGCGTGATGGCGTAATGCCGATATCCTGCGCCAACTCCCGCAAAATATTATTAAGACTTGGTGGAATATGCACGCCTTTGGGCACCGAAAACGACAAGCCCATGGCTTGATTGGCACCATGATACGGGTCTTGTCCCAAAATCACTACCTTGACTTGTGACAACGGTGTCAGGTCAAACGCTATAAACATCTTGCTAGCAGGTGGGTATAATGTTTTGCCTGCGTCGTATTCGGCACGCAAAAACTGACGCAAATTCACCATGTTATCGCTGGTTAGTTCATCAGCAAGTGCAGCTTTCCAATCATCAGGCAGTTTGACGTTGTCCAAAATCGCTTGTTGTTCGGGGGTATACGTTGGCATATCGGTGTTTTATTTTTGGTCAAAAGTGCTATCTATCTTACCCCAAAAACTGCGCCAAATCCATGCGGTTTAGTCGCTCTAAATCAGCAGGCGTATCAACCCCTGCAGGCAAGGCAACACGGGCAATGTCAATAGCAATTTTGCCACCATGTTCCAAAATTCGCAGCTGCTCTAGGCTTTCGATTTGCTCAAGCACACCCTGAGCCCAACCGCCAAATACTTGTAGCAGGCTGACACGATAGGCATACAAACCCAAATGGCGCAAGGCATTGGGCGGCAGACTGACGGGTGCGGTCGGATCAGCGGTACGATGGTGTGGAATCGGCGCACGGCTAAAGTACAACGCGTGCTGATTGGGCGACATCACCACCTTGACTACCGACGGGCGTAAAAACTCATCAAGCGCACCGATCGGTTCGGCAAGCGTTGCCATGACGCATTCAGGTTGCGCGCGTAGCAGCCTACTAACCTGCTCGATCAACGCCACGGGCACCAGCGGCTCATCGCCTTGCATATTGATGACGATGTCATCGGCTTGCCAGCCAAGCTGTTGGGCAACCTCGCCAAGTCTATCTGTGCCCGATGGGTGATTGGGATTGGTCAGTACCACTTGTGCGCCGTACTGTCGGCACAAATCAGCGATTGTGTTGTCATCGGTTGCCACCCACACATCATCGGCAACGCCTGCCCGCTGCACGGCTTGCGCACGGTCAATGACCCACAAAATCATTGCCTTGCCATGGATCAAAGCCAATGGCTTATTGGGTAAACGGGTACTTTTAAGGCGTGCTGGGATGACAATGTGGGTTTTGGGGGGCGTGCTCATAGCAAACCTGACGTTATTTAAGACTTAAAAATATTAAACTTAATCAATTGCTGGTTAAGCGTGGCAAACACCGCAGGCGACAGCTCAGCTTCGACAGGCAGCACCCACAACCGTGCGCGTAGGGCTTGCGCGGCAGCGTTCGTAGCATTTGCCAACAGCGGACGGATTTTAACCGCGTCTTTTGTCGTAATCACAATCGGCAGCGACGCTAAATCCGCTTTTTGCACGGGCATAAAATCTGCCAATGTAAATGCGTGGTGATCATCAAACGCAAATGGCACAACGCCAAAGCCCAGCCGCTCGACGCTGGCAAAAAACCTTGACGGATAGCCAATACCCGTCATGGCAACTACTTGCGGCGAATTTTGCGGCATAAGGGTCTGGGCGGTCGTGTGGTCAGCACACAACGCCATCAACGGTTGCACCTTTAGGCGCATAAACAAATCCGTGCGCTGCCCTGCTTGCGCCAAACGTTGGCGTGTATCTGCCATGGGTGGCTGCTGCCAGTCGCGACAGTGCCAAATCACCGTTGCATTGGGCGCAAATAAGCGCTTGATAGGCTGGCGCAAAAAACCCGTTGGTAGCCGTTGGCGATTGCCAAAGCCGCGTTCGGCATCAACAACGATCCACTCAGCATCGCGGTCAAGCGCGTAATGCTGCAAGCCATCATCGGCTAAAATCAGCTGGGTATCAGGATAGTGCTGCAACAACCAATCGACCGCCGCGCCACGCTTAGTGCCCACCGCCATGGGAACGCCTGTGCTTTGTACAATTAAACACGGCTCATCGCCCACCTCTTTGGCCATCGAATCAACACGCACCAATTGCGGATGACGCGCGCCTGCACCGCCATGCCCACGGCTAATCACCCCGACACGCACACCACGCGTCTGTAAATACTTGACCAGTGCAATCAATAACGGCGTTTTGCCACTACCGCCTGCGGTGATATTGCCAATCACAATCAGGGGTACAGGTGGGTAATCGGTTTTTTTTAGCCCCCAATGGTACAGCCAGCGATGCACGCCATCTGCCAGCGCGTACAGCCCCGTCAGCGGTAGCAGCAGCCACAGCCACCACGCCTGCCGCTGCCATGCTCGACTCAAACGCTGCTCAAGGCTCATGCGCGTTTATCTTCCCTATTCTTCTAGCACAAAATCGCGCGCATACAACTTAGCGTATTGTCCATGCCGCGCAAGCAATTCATCGTGGGTGCCAACCTCAACGATCCGCCCTGCATCCAAGACCACGATTTTATCAGCATTTTGAATGGTGCTTAAACGATGGGCAATGACAATCGTCGTGCGCTCGTGCATGACACGCGCCAACGCTTGTTGGATAAAAAATTCTGACTCATTATCCAACGCACTGGTCGCCTCGTCCAAAATCAAAATCGGCGCATCTTTGAGCAACGCGCGCGCAATCGACAAGCGCTGGCGTTGTCCGCCCGACAGCTGCAAACCTGCCGAACCAATCATCGTGTCATAGCCATGCGGCAACTGCATGATAAAATCATGGGCATACGCCGCTTTTGCTGCCGCCTCAATCTCAGCACGCGACTTATTGTGCAACTCACCATACGCAATATTATTGGCAATGGTTGTGTTAAACAACACCACCTGTTGGCTGACACTGGCAATCTGCGCACGCAAACAATCCAAGCGCAGCGCGTCAATCGCTGTGCCATCTAGATAAATATTGCCACCACTGACATCAACCGCGCGCATCAGAGCGTTGGTCAGTGTCGTCTTGCCTGCACCGCTACGCCCAACCAATGCCACCGTTTGCCCTGCAGTAATGGTTAAATTAATGTCTTGATTTGCCAACGTGCCATCAGGATAGCGAATATCCACATCGCGAAAATCAATCTGCCCCGTCAAAGTCTGCTCAACCGTGCCCATATCGCGCTCTTCAGGCAAATCAAGCAAGGCAAAAATCGTATCTGCTGCCGCCAAGCCTTTTTGAAAACTTTGGTTAATATCAGTTAAGGCGCGAACAGGCTTACTTAACAATCCTGCCGCACTGATATAGGCGATAAAATCACCTGCGCTGCTGCTACCCATGACGTTTGGACGCATGGCAAGCCACACCACCACCGCCATCGCGCATGCCATCAACAGCTGAATGACAGGCGTGTTTAGACTGTTGGTGACAACGATTTTTAGCGCCTTACGCAAATTGTTACGTGAAGCGGCATCAAATCGCGCCAGCTCCGTGCGTTGCCCGCCATAGTTTTTTACCACCTGAAAGCCTGTGATGACTTCATTGGTGATATGGCTAACCTGCCCCATCGACTGCTGAATGTCGCGCGACAACCGCCGAAAACGCTTACTGGCATAGCGCACCAGCCACAAAATCGGTGGTAAAACAACAAACAGCGTCAGGCTTAGCCGCCAATTGGTGTACAGCAAAAAGCCCAACAAGCCAATCACCGTCAAGCCATCACGCAATAGGGTTTTTAGCGTATCAGTACCTGCCGCCGTGACCTGTTCAACATCAAAAATCAACTTGGCAGAAATTTGCCCTGGTGGATTGTCCAAATAAAACTGACTTGGCAAGCGCAACAACTTAGCAAACACCTCGGTACGCAGGCGATACACCAAATTGCGCGAAATCAGTGCGCTGTAATAATTGCCCAAAAACGTGCCCATACCGCGCAGCAAAAACAGCAACACGACAAGCAGCGGAAACAAATTCATGCGCTGCTGCTGCCCTGCGTTGATGGCATCGATGATGTATTTCATCAACTTAGCAACACCAACCTCAGTGCCTGCATTGATCGCAAAACCAATCACCACCAACGCCACTGCCCAACTGTAGGGGGTTAAATATCCCAACAGCCTGCGATACGTCTGCCAACGGGTTGGTTCGGCTGCTGCGCTGTCAGCGGATTTTAGCATTGGGCTCAACGCGCCACCCCTACTGGCTTGGCGGCAGTCGGTGAGGCGTTGGGTAAATCAACCGCCGCTCCTGCAGGTATTATAGTACTGATATTTAGATTAATAAAGCCAAGGCTACCTGCCACATCCATCGCGCGCACCACCGATTGGTGAGTGGCATCGGCATCGGCAGAAATCACAAACAGCATGTTGCGATCATCACCTGCTTCTTGGCGAACCATGGCGGCAAGCTCGCCTGCACCCGTACCTGACAACGCAATGCCATTGACCGCATAGCTGCCATCTTTTTGAATACTCACTTCAATGCGCTTGTCTTTTTCGACAATTGGCACACCCTCAGCTTGCGGCAAAACGATATTTAGCTTGCTAAAATGGTTAAACGTCATCGACAGCAACAAAAAAACGATCAGAAATAATAAGCAATCAATCATTGGCGTTAGATTGATCTCAACGGGCTCTACACTGGGACGACGAAACCGCATAGCTATGCACCCTCCGCCGTGGGTGTCGCATGAGCGGCGGCATTTAACAAACCGTGCTCTGCCAGCTCTTGTAATAGCAAACCTGCCTCTTGCTCAAAGCGGACGCTGATATCCACCACCCGACGCTGAAAATAGCGATACGCAATGACCGCAGGAATCGCTACCACCATACCGCCTGCCGTGGTAATCAACGCCTGTGAAATCCCTGCCGCAAGCATGGTTGGGTCTTGGGTTGCGCCTTCAGTCAATGCCAAAAACGAGCTGATAATACCCACCACCGTGCCCAAAAGCCCCAGTAGCGGTGCAATCGCACCAATAGTACCCAGTAGATTGATGTGTTTTTCAAGCGCATGGATCTGCACACTGGCGCGATTTTGCATATGCAGGGTCATAGACTCTATACCATACCGCCGATGCAGCAGCCCCGTTGCCAAGATGTCACCCAGCGGTGAATTGGCTTGCACATTGGTCAAATCTTCACGTGAGATATCGCCCTGCTCAATCAGCCGCGCCAATAGCTGTTCACGCAAGTGCGCAGGTGCGACCGCTGAGGTTTTGAGCTTTAAAGCGCGCTCGATAATTACAATCAGCATTAAAATCGAACACACCACAATCGGTGCCATCAACCAACCGCCTGCCCGAATCAACTCCCACATGCTACTACCGCTACCTCGCATTTGTTTGATCATTGAAAAAACTATCGAATTTATGAACCAATGCGACTTATTCTGACGCAGGCTGCAGCTGACTTAATAAAGCTTGCAGCTCATCGGCATTGTGAAAAAAAATCTCAATGCTGCCCTTGCCTGCCGATGAACCCTTGACTTTGACCACCGCGCCTAGGCGTTCAGACAGCTGCTGATTTAGCCGTAAACGCTCAAAATCCAGCGGCTGCGTCTTTGGTGTATTGGCTTTGGGATCAAGAATTTGTTTGATCAGCTGTTCGGTTTGGCGTACGGTCAGCTGTTCATTGGCAATTTTTTTGGCTATTTGTGGTTGCTGCTCGGCAGAAATCGCAAGCAATGCCCGCGCGTGCCCCATGTCTAGCTGCCCATCATTGAGCAAGGTTTTAACCTCTTCATGCAGCTGATTAAGGCGCAATAAATTTGACACTGTGGTACGCGCCTTACCGACCACATCAGCAATCTGGGCATGGCTCATGCCAAATTCATCATGAAAACGTTGTAGCGCAACGGCCTGCTCCATGACTGATAAGTCTTCACGCTGGATATTTTCAATAAGTGCCAACGCAATCGCCAAATCATCAGAAATCGGGCGAACAATAGCAGGGATATGGCTTAAGCCTGCAATTTGTGCCGCGCGCCAACGCCGCTCACCTGCAATGATCTCATGGGTAACGGGTGAATCAGGCTCAGGTTTGAGCAATGGGCGAATGACAATCGGCTGCATCACGCCATGTTGGCGAATTGAGGTTGCCAACTCTTGCAAAGTATCTTCGCCCAAATCTAGCCGCGGTTGATATTTGCCGCGTTGTAAACGCTCAACACCAATATGCAATAGATTGATCGTGCTATCAATACTGATATCAGCTGTATTGTGATCATGCAAAGGTTTTGGCGCAGCGTTGGGTTGGGCGCCGGCTTGCTTTGCCGTGGATGGCGTAGGTGATGGTTCAGCCGCTAAGCTGTGCGCGTTTAGATCCTGCAGATACTGGGTAAAATCTGCAGTTTGGGTTTGGCTATTAAGGCTTGCGATGGTCGGATGCTCGTCTGTGTGCTGTCCTGTATTGGCATTGGCATCCGTCACCTCAGGCGTTGCCAGCAGCTCGGTGGTTGGCGCATGATTAGCCTCAGTGGGTGCTGAGTTGGGCGTGACAATCGGGCTGGCTACCAGATTACCTGCAATCAGCTTTTCGGTTTTAATTGAACCTAGCAGCGCGTCCAATCCCCGATTTGACGCCAGCCCGCGTTTTTTTGCCATTACCCCAATCCTTTTGTACCATCCTGCCGCAACCATGCGCATTTTGACCGCGGCACCGCCAAAACGCCTAAGCTTTCACCTAAACCGGCTATCTTAATCAGTTCAGCCACACAACACAACCTTTTTTGCCGACTAAATCAGCTGTAACTTTTGGCTTTGGGCAATCACTTCATCGGCAAGTTGTTGATAAGCCTTTGCCCCTTTAGAGCTTGGTTCGTATTGGTCAATCGGCATGCCGTGCGCAGGGGCTTCGGCAAGGCGTACATTCCGCGGAATAAAGGTGTTAAACAACGTATCGCCAAAATGCGCGGCAAGCTCATGAGACACATCGTTGGATAAGGTATTGCGTGGGTCAAACAATGTGCGCAGCACACCACGAATGTGTAAGTCTGGATTGAGCTCGGTTAGCCGCTCGATGGTGCGTGATAAATCTGCCAAACCTTCTAAGGCAAAGTATTCGCACTGCATCGGGATAATCACGCCGCGGGTGGCGCACATGGCATTGATGGTCAAAAGACTCAGACTTGGTGCACAGTCAATAATAATAAAATCATACGCCGCTGTTTGATTGGGCGCGCTTAAAGCTTGCATGGCTTGGGTCAAAATCGCGTAATTGTTGGGTTTTTGACTCAACGCCAAATCAATACCCGACAAATCACTGTTGGCACCGAGCACATCATAGCCAACCTCGCTTGCTACAATCGCCTCACGCATTGGTATACCGTCTAGCAACACGTCGGCAACGCTGTAATCCAACGCGCGTTTGTCTAAGCCTGACGCGGTAGTGGCGTTGCCTTGCGCGTCCAAATCAATCAGCAGTACGCGCTTGCCTTTATATGCCAGTGCGCTTGCCAAATTCACGGCGGTGGTGGTTTTGCCCACGCCGCCTTTTTGGTTGGCGACCGCTAAAATATCCATGTTTGGTTTCTCAACTTTTCAAATCACTGTGCCAATTTTTTACCGTGTCATTTGCACCAAATGTCGCGCTTCATATAGCTGTGGCACGGTTAGCACACACGTTTGTACCTGCCATGTATCGCTAAATTGCGCAATTTCATCTACCGGCAACACACCTTTCATCGCCAATAGCGTGCCATCAGCCGCCAAGCAATGCGCTGTTTGGCTGACAAAATCAGGCAACGATGCAAACGCGCGCGATGTAATCATGGCATATTGCCCTGTATGCGCCTCAATGCGTTCGGCAATCGGGTATAAATTGTTCAAGCCCAACTCACCGACCATCTGTTTGATAAAACGCACTTTTTTGGCGTTGCTATCAAGCGCGGTGACCGCAAGATCAGGCAAAGCAATCGCAATCACCGCGGCAGGCAGACCTGCCCCTGTACCCACATCCAGCAACGTTTGGGCAGAATTATTGCCAATGGTATTTTGATAGACGGCATTGATATGCGGCACGATAGCTAAGCTATCAAAAATATGCTTCACCAACGCCTCATGCGGATCTTTGATCGCAGTTAGGTTAAATGCTTTGTTCCACACCAACAGCTGCTGCAAATAATACAACAACTGCCGCTGTTGGTGGTCAGATAGTGTAAGCTTTAACGACTGACATGCCGCCGCCAACTGTGGCTGCAGCGCATCAAACGGTACGACAAGCTTAATCGTTTTATTTTGTACCACTTAAAACACCCGATTTAACCCATTTAGTGCCGCCACGCGATACGCCTCTGCCATCGTCGGATAGTTAAAGGTGGTATTAATAAAGTACTCTAACGTGTTGCCGCCTTTGCTCTCCATCACCGCCTGTCCGATGTGGATAATCTCTGACGCATGATTGCCATAGCAGTGGATACCCAAGATCTCTAGCGTCTCACGATGGAACAGAATTTTTAACACGCCACTGCGCTCACCGATGATTTGCGCACGTGCCAAATGTTTAAAAAACGCCTGCCCAACTTCGTACGGTACTTTTTCTTCGGTTAGCTGCTGCTCGGTTTTACCGATGCTTGAAATTTCTGGAATTGTATAAATTCCCGTCGGTACGCTTTGTACAGGGCGCGCGTTTTCATCACCAACCATATAAGCTGCAGCACAGCGCCCTTGGTCATACGCCGCTGACGCAAGCGACGGCCAGCCGATAACATCGCCTGCGGCATAAATATTATCAACATCGGTTTGATAAAATTCATTAACTTTAAGCTGTCCGCGTCGAATCGGCTCAAGGCCAATCGCGCCAAGGTTTAGGCTGTCGGTATTGGCTGAGCGTCCATTACACCACAGCAGCGCGTCAGATTTGATGCGTTTGCCGCTTTTAAGGTATAAAATCACGCAATCGTCATACGTCTCTAAGCGGTCAATTTCTTCGTTGTTGCGAATCAACACGCCAAATTGGCGAAAGTCATGCGACAACGCATCTGAGATCTCGGCATCTAAATAGTTTAATAGCTGCCCTTGGGTGTTGATCAAATCAACTTTATAACCTAGACCTGTGAAAATTGACGCGTACTCACAGCCAATTACACCTGCGCCATAAATAATAATGCGCTGAACGATGTAATCCATCTGCAAGATTTTATCTGAATCAAACACGCGCGGATGATCAAAATCGACAAAATCGGGACGATACGGACGGCTGCCAACGGTGATGATGGCTTTTTCAAACGTAACTTCTTGTTCAGCCCCGTCTGATAGCGCGACTTGAATCGTGTGGCGGTCTTTAAAACTTGCCCAGCCGTGAATTAAATCGACTTGGTTACGCTCATAAAAACGCGTGTGGGTATCGACTTGGTTACGCACCACTTCACGCGCCTTTGACAAAACTTTATTTAAAGGAATTAAATGATAATCAATGCCTTGGTTTAAAATCGGATCACGTCGATTACTAATGATATTAAACACTGACTGGCGCAGCGCCTTACTTGGAATTGTACCCACGTGGGTGCAGTTACCGCCCACTTGTTTACGCGGATCAATCACCGCAACCTTGAGCCCACTTTTGGCGATTTTCATCGCCGCAGCTTCGCCTGCCGGGCCTGCCCCAATTACCACCGCATCATAATCGTATTTGTGCTCATTTTTCTTGGCACTAAAGCGTTTTAGATTAATGCGCGTATTGTCCAATGGGCTGATTAAGTCAAAATGCACAGCGTCGTCAAACGCTTTGGATTTGTCATCCTCCTGCCCGATACTGTCGGTATTGGCTTTTTTGCCCGACTCACTGATGGTTTTTGGCGCGGTGGCAGGTGGCTCTACAGGCTCACTATCCAACACACTGTCGGTATTGAGCTCATAGGTTTCAGTTTGGGTGATATCCTCGGGTGCGGTGGTGTTGTCGTTTTTGCTATTGGCGCGTTTTGCCATGGTAATTCCTCAATTTTTTAAATTTATTGTTAAATCAAGCGTTAGCCTGTGATCTACTCACATGGTCATACCTGCTATATATTAGCAAACATTCATTAATAACCTGTTAAACATGCCAATCATTTTTTGATCAAACAGCTTTTGTCATCATAGGCTTAATCAAGCACTATAAATGGTCAGGTTTGAATCAAAAGATCAGCCGATCCGCCGTTTTAACCCCGTCATTTGCAAAATCCGTGTGGCGATTTCTTCAATTGACATGGTTGATACATCAATGTTTGGAATGCCTTGTGAAATATAAATGCCCTGAATCGCGCGCAACTCTTGCTGGCATTGCTGGTAACTGGCGTAGCGGCTACCTGCGCGACGTTCATTGCGAATTTTAACCAAGCGGTCGGTGTCGATGACCAAACCAAATAGCTTGTCTTTAAATGGGCGTAACGCTTTGGGTAAGCTATTTTCAAATAAATCATCTTCGGTCAAAGGATAGTTGGCCGCGCGAATACCAAACTGTAACGCCAAATATAGCGACGTTGGCGTTTTGCCCGAGCGCGATACACCAATTAAAATAATATCCGCTGCGTCATAATGCGTCGTGCGCGCGCCATCGTCATTGTCTAGGGCAAAATGCACCGCATCGATACGCGCCTTGTAACTGTCTGAATCGACATCGCCATGAAACGTGCCGATGCTCTCTGACGGCTCAACTTCAATTTCTTCGGCGATTTTACCCACTAACCCTTCATAGATATCAAGGTTAAAAGCTTCTGCCGCGTTGATGCGCTCACGAATGACAGGGTCAACAATAGTGTCAAACACCAACGGACGGTAGCCATAGCGTTGATGCGCCATGTTGATTTGATTGACCGCATCGTCAGCGCGCTCAAGCGTATCGACGTACGGGATAACAAACGTTTCAAACGGCACACTGGCAAAACGGCTTAAAATCGAACGCCCCAATGTTTCAGACGTAATCGCCGTACCATCAGAAATAAAAAATACACTGCGCATGGCGTGCGCGTCATGCCCGCCCAAAGCGTCTTTGTTTTGAATGGTTTTGTTGGGCGATGAAGTGATTTGCATAATTTAGATAACCAAATAAGGGCAAGTGCGCCCCAATAATTAACGATCATCATCTGCTGGCGGTCATTACACGCCATACCGATCCGATTTATATCCATGTCACGATTGTCGGTATTATACGCAAATTTGGCTATTTATACTAATTTTTGCGCCGCACTTGCTACCACTTGCCTGATCAGCACGCAAATTTGAGGTTCATGCAAAGATTTTTGGGTGATTTGACTATCTTTAAATGATAAAACAATAAAAATTTGTCGATTTTGACAAAATTTGTCATTTAGCTATCGTATTTTGCCAAAAAACGTTTTATAATCGAGTTACCTTTATAATCGGCATGAAATAACACCATTTATCTGGGTTATTATTGGAGTATATACTATGAGTGGACAAGTCATTGCGTTAAGCAAGTTGGGCAAAAATGACATCGACAAGGTTGGCGGTAAAAATGCATCATTGGGTGAGATGATCAGCCATTTGACAGATTTGGGCGTGAGCGTACCTGGTGGTTTTGCTACGACCGCAGATGCGTTTAACAAATTTTTGCATGACACTGGCTTGAGCGACAAAATCAGCACAGCATTACAAGGTTTGGATGTGAATGATGTGCTAGAATTGGCGCGTGTGGGACAACAGATTCGCGAGATGATCATCGCGCAAGACTTGCCTGCCGATCTTGAGCAAGCGATCCGTGACGCTTACGCTGAAATGAGCGGCGGCGATGAGATCGCGGTAGCGGTGCGTTCTTCAGCCACGGCAGAAGACTTGCCTGATGCATCATTTGCAGGTCAGCAAGAAACCTTCTTGAACATTCGCGGCATTGATAACATTTTGATTGCTATCAAAGAAGTATTTGCTTCACTTTACAATGACCGCGCGATTGCTTACCGTGTACACAAAGGCTTTGAGCACGCAGGCGTGGCGTTGTCGGCAGGTGTACAGCGTATGGTACGCTCAGAGACAGGCACATCAGGCGTGATGTTCACCATCGACACCGAAAGCGGTTTTGATGATGTTGTGTTTATCACCGCAAGCTATGGTTTAGGCGAGATGGTGGTACAAGGTGCGGTCAACCCCGATGAATACTACCTCTCAAAAAGCCTACTCAATGCTGGCAAGGCTGCTATCATCCGCCGCAACTTGGGCACCAAACAACAAAAAATGGTCTATGCTGACCAACATTCAGCAGGTAAATCAACCAAAATCGTACCTGTTGAAAAAACCGAGCGCAACCAATTTTGTTTAAGCAATGATGAACTGGTTGAGCTTGCCAAACAAGCCATGATCATCGAAAAACATTACGGTCACGCGATGGATATCGAGTGGGCAAAAGACGGTGACAGCGGCAAGTTGTTTATCGTGCAAGCGCGCCCTGAAACCGTCAAGAGCCGTGAAAATCACAACACGATGGAACGTTATATTCTAAAAGAAAGCGGTGAAGTTATTTGTGAAGGTCGCTCAATCGGGCAGCGTATTGGCGCAGGTCGCGTGCGCGTGGTCAAATCAATCCACGAGATGGAGAAAGTACAAGAAGGCGACGTGCTTGTCTCTGATATGACTGACCCTGACTGGGAACCTGTCATGAAACGCGCTGCTGCGATCGTGACTAACCGCGGCGGACGCACCTGTCACGCAGCGATCATTGCGCGTGAATTGGGTGTGCCTGCGATTGTTGGCTGTGGCAACGCAACCGAACTATTGACCGATGGGCAAGAAGTTACTGTGTCATGCGCTGAAGGCGACACAGGCTACATTTACGAAGGCAACTTGCCATTTGAGGTGCAAAACAACTCAATTGACTCAATGCCAGAATTGGCATTTAAAGTCATGATGAATGTGGGTAACCCTGACCGCGCGTTTAGCTTTGCCCAAATTCCAAACCGCGGTGTTGGCTTGGCGCGTCTTGAGTTCATCATCAACCGCATGATTGGCGTGCACCCTAAAGCCTTGTTGAATATGAATACCTTACCACGTGAAATCGTACAAGCGATCCAAGAGCGCATGGCAGGCTATGCCTCACCTGTCGATTTTTATGTGGATAAATTGGTCGAAGGTATCGCCACACTGGCCGTTGCATTCAAAGACAAACCTGTCATCGTGCGTATGTCAGATTTTAAATCTAACGAATACGCCAACCTGATCGGTGGTAAACTATACGAACCTGCCGAAGAAAACCCAATGCTTGGTTTCCGTGGTGCGAGCCGCTATGTGTCAGAAAACTTCCGCGATTGCTTTGAGCTTGAGTGCCGCGCGCTTAAACGCGTTCGTGATGAGATGGGCTTAACCAATGTTGAAATCATGATCCCGTTTGTGCGCACTACCAACGAAGCCGCAAAAGTGCTTGAATTGTTAGAAAAAAATGGGCTAAAACGTGGTGAAAACGGCTTACGCGTTATTATGATGTGTGAGTTGCCAACCAACGCCCTACTGGCAGAAGAATTCTTGCAATACTTCGACGGTTTCTCAATCGGTTCAAATGACTTGACCCAGCTGACCTTGGGACTTGACCGTGACTCAGGCATCGTGTCACAGTTGTTTGATGAGCGCGACCCTGCGGTGAAAAAACTGCTAAAAATGGCGATTGATGCGTGTAACGCGCAAGGCAAATACGTCGGTATTTGTGGACAAGGTCCATCTGACCACCCAGACCTTGCGATGTGGCTCATGCAGCAAGGCATCACCTCAGTATCATTAAACCCCGACTCAGTGCTTGACACATGGTTCTTCCTTGCAGGTGAAGCACGTGACGACGCCTAAGCGTTGCCAAAACTAGCGTGTTATTCATATGACACGCGCCTAACGCCAAGTAGACTTTAGCGTCACTTGGCGTTATTATTTTAGATTAAACACTAAACAATGATTTGGGGAGCGCAGCGTTTATGTATATTTTTTTGGCGCGCAACAACGAGCAAGCTGGGCCGTACACTTTAGAACAACTCAACCACATGCTATCAAGTGGGCAAGTCGCCCTTAATGACTTGATGTGGCATGAAGGCATGGCAAATTGGCAATACGTGGGCGAGATGACCAACGGGCAAAATTTTTACCACCCCAGTGTGGTGGTGAGCAGCCCAGTCGCGCCTGCCGATGATGACGCGGACTATATTATCAATAACACACCTGACCAATACGCCGCACAAGACAAAAAATCGTCAGACGTGTGGGATCGCTACAATAGCCAAAATTCCCACCGCAGCCCACAAAACCACAAACCAAGGGACGACAAAACAGGCGCAAAACTGATTTTGACCAAAACATCAAAAGACCCAAGCAAAGATATCAGCGGCGCGCGCAAGCAACTAATGCTAGCAGGTATCGGTAGCCGTATTTTGGCAAAACTGATTGATTTAATTTTATTTTCATTGCCCAATCTGATTTTGTGGCTACAAATCATGAAAAGCCCCAATTACGGGCAAATCGTTAAGCTTGCCGAATCGGGCAAGCCATTTGCTGACGTGTATGGTGAACTAAACACCCTAATGACAGGCGCGTTATCGGCACTGCCGCAGCAATATTTGTGGCTTTCAACTATTTTGCTGATTGGTATTGTGTTTAGTCAGTTGTTTTTACTTTTGCGCCGTGGGCAGACACTGGGCAAAATGTTGGTGGGTATTCGTATTCTTGACCGTCAAAGCAACGCCATTCCAAATTTTTTCAATCTTATTATTTTGCGTAGTGTGCTGACATGGGTCGTGTATTCGATGTCAGTGGTGGGCATCATTGCGCTGATTATTGATTTTGTGGTGATGTTCACCAACGCGGACCGCCAAAGCCTGCATGATAAAATCGCGCGCACATACGTGGTACGCGTGGATGATACGCAGACTACACCGCTTGAGGTCACCACAAAATAACAGCAAGTTTAAAATCAAATCAGGATAATGCCAAATCGGTGTTATCCTACCAAGCGGTTTTATCTAAACCACTTCGTCAAACCGTGTCACATAGCCTGTCGGCTTAACCATCTCAAGCTGCCAACACGTCTGCCCTCGTGCCAAGTATTTGATTTCAAAATGCGTGCGTTGGCTATCAGTGGGAACAAGCTGGCGTGTTGTTGGCAGTTGCCACACATTGACCGCTTTGTCCTCAGCTTCATTGATATAAGGCGCAACATTACTTGCCAACACAATGTGTCCATCTGCTTGCACGCGCGATAACAAAAACTCAAAAAATGGCATATTTAACCAACGTTGGTTGGGATTATGCGGTTCAGGATTGGGGTATAAAATAAAAACTTTGCTTAGGCTATTGGGTGGCAAAGCAAAGACACTCCACGCGATCGCATCGGCATGAATCACCTGCAAATTCGGCAAATCCGCTTGTAGCGCAAGCCTTGCCATGGCGGCAAACTTTTCTTGTGTGCGCTCAATGGCAATCAGTTGGTGGTCAGGATGGGCAGTAGCGAACTGTAACGCGTGCTTGCCTTTACCTGCACCAATCTCTAAGCACACGCGTCCGCTATGCGCTTGCCAAAATGCAGGCGACAAGCCGACAAAGTCGCGTGGGTGGCGGATTTTATCGACCTGCAACAAGCGTTTAAAATGATGACTTGGCGTTGGCAAGGTAGTTTGGTTCATCGCTCACTACTGCGCGTCATCGGCATCATCAAGGGTTAGGCGTTCATCCTCTGCCAGCTCATCATCGACCAGTAACCCGTCTTCTTGCATGGCTTCGGTTAGGTCGTATTCCTCATCGGCTGCCACGTCTGATGCGTCTGATGCGTCTGGTGCATCTTGCGCTTGGCTAGCCGCTATCTCATCATCGATCAACGCATCATCACTACCCTCAACGCGTGCCATCGACACCAATCGCTCATCTTGGCCCAAACGAATCAATGTCACGCCTTGCGCATTGCGCCCTGTTTGGGCAATTTGGGCAACAGGCGTACGCACCAGTGTGCCGTTATTAGAAATCAAAATCACATCATCGCTCACTTCAATGCGTAATGCGCGCACCAGTTTGCCGTTACGCTCACTGGTTTTGATGGCAATCACGCCACCACCACCGCGGTTTTGGGTATTAAATTCACCAACATCGGTGCGCTTACCAAAGCCATTTTCACAGGCAATCAGCAATTCTTGTGTATCCTGCGCGTCGTCTTCGACCACCACCAATGACATGATCGACTCGTTGTCATCGATCCGCATACCACGCACGCCACGCGCCGTACGCCCCATCACGCGGACATCCGATTCATGAAACCGAATCGCCTTACCGCTATCGGCAAATAGCATAACTTGTTGGCTGCCATTGGTGATTTTAACGCTAACCAATTTGTCACCATCGTCTAGGCTCAGCGCGATTAAGCCATTTTTTCGAATATTGCCGTGCCCAAATTCTGCCAAAGCCACGCGTTTGACTGTGCCATTGGCGGTGGCAAAAAATACAAATTGATCCTCTTGTACGTCTGAAAGCGGCAAAATCGCGGTAACGTTTTCGTCAGTCTGTAGCGGAATCAAATTTACCAAAGGTCGCCCACGCGCACCACGACTGGCAAGCGGGACTTCAAAGCCTTGTAAGCTAAACACACGCCCACTGTCGGTAAAAATCATCACGTTGTTGTGCGTCGACGTTACCACCATGTGGTCAATGACATCATCTTCTTTCATTGCTGTGGCTGATTTGCCTTTACCGCCGCGTTTTTGTGCCACATAGTCACTGATTGGTTGGGTTTTGGCATAGCCTGTGCGCGACACCGTCAGCACCACAGTTTGTTCGGGGATCAAGTCAGCGCGGCTAAAATCGCTGCGACTATCGACGATTTGGGTTTTACGCGCGTCACCAAAGTTTTGCACAATATCGTGCAATTCGGCTTTAATCACGTCCATCAATTTGGTGAAATCTGCCAAAATACTTTGCAGCTCTGCAATCAAGGCTAGAATTTCTTGGAATTCTTGCTGTAGTTTTTCTTGCTCAAGTCCTGTCAGGCGGTGCAACTGCATATCTAAAATCGCATTGACCTGCTCAGGCGATAATCGATACTGATGGTCAGCAATCAATCCAAACGGCGCAGTGGGGTCTTCGCCCTCGATGGTGTCGGGACGTACCGAGGTGCTACCTGCCGCCTCAAGCAGTACCAGCACGCCACCTGCTTGCCAAGTGTTTGCCAGCAAATTCTCACGCGCCTGTTGGCGGTTGGCAGAGGTTTTGATGGTTTCAATGATCGCATCAATATTGGCTAGTGCGACGCTTAGGCCTTCAAGCAAATGCCCACGTGCCAATGCTTTGGCTAATTCAAACGCCGTGCGCCGCGTCACAACTTCTTGGCGGTGACGGACAAACGCGGCAATCAAATCACGCAAGGTCATCAGCTTCGGCTGTCCTTGATCAAGCGCGACCATATTAATGCTAAAACTAGATTCTAGCGGCGTTTGAATAAATAAATTATTGACAATAACTTCAGCATTCTCGCCACGGCGTAAGTCAATGGCGATACGCAGCCCGTCTTTGTCGGATTCATCACGAATCTCGCTGATGCCTTCAAGCTTTTTATCGCGCACCAGTTCGGCGATTTTTTCAATCAGTTTGGCTTTATTGACTTGATAAGGAATTTCAGTAAAAACAATACGTTCACGATCCTTATTTGCGCCACTTTCACTCATCGGCTCAATGTAATAGCGTCCACGCAGATGCAGCCGTCCCTTGCCTGTGCGATAAGCATCAACAATGCCTGCTCGCCCATAAATAATACCACCTGTCGGAAAATCAGGACCGCTGATATGCTGCATCAGGCCTTCATTGCTGATGTGTGGGTCATCGGCGTATGCTAAACAGGCGTTGATCACCTCGGTGAGGTTGTGTGGTGCCATGTTGGTCGCCATACCCACCGCAATCCCCGTCGCGCCATTGACCAACAAATTGGGAATGCGGGCAGGCAATACGCTTGGCATCTGCTCTGAACCATCGTAGTTGGCTTCCCAATCCACCGTGTCTTTGTCCAAATCACCAAGCATTTGTTGGGTTAGACGCTGCATACGCACTTCGGTGTACCGCATGGCGGCAGGTGGGTCGTCATCTACCGAGCCAAAGTTACCTTGCCCATCAATCAACATATAGCGCATCGAAAACGGTTGCGCCAAGCGCACAATCGCGTCATACACCGCCGTGTCGCCATGCGGATGGTACTTACCGATGACATCGCCGACCACACGCGCGGATTTTTTATACGGCTTATTGTAATCGTTAGACAACTCATGCATGGCGTACAGCACGCGGCGGTGCACGGGTTTAAGCCCGTCGCGGACATCGGGCAGCGCGCGCGATATAATCACGCTCATGGCATAATCTAGGTAGGATTGTTTGAGTTCCTCAACAATGCCGATTGGGCTGATTGAATCGGTTGCCATGCACGCTCCTCGTGGTTTTTAACGAATTTTTTGTGTGTTAAAAAAGTGTAATATTATAGCACATTGGGGCGGTTTTGCGGGCATTTTGGGTGATTAAAATGCCCGTTTTGGCAAGTTTTTTGGGAGTTTTTGCATCGCGTTGGTCAGTCAAAAATACTTTGCTGTTACACAACAGCCAAGCTTTAAATAGCTATATTTTTGTTTAAAAAACTAATTTTTGTGCCTCAAAAAATACCAAAGTGTCTATATTTTTAAAGTGTCTATATTTTTATTTTAAATTCTTAAAAATTATCTAAACTTATTGAAAATTGCTGTCACAATCCCCGATAGCGCGTAAATCACGCTGATGGCTAAAATCCCTGCAGGGATATCGTACAATACAATACCGAGTGCAAATACCAACAAAATCAGCACCACAAACGGTACACGTTTTTTGTCAAACTGCTTAAAGCTATGGTATTTTAAATTACTCACCATCAATAAACCCGAGATCACCACCCAAACAGCGGCAACGATCGCAAAACCATGACTACTGCGTGGTAGCTCAGCTTGCCAGCTCATATGCACCATGACAAAACTGGTCACCAAAATTGCCGCCAGTGGGCTTGCCACACCGATAAAATATTTTTTATCCACCACACCGATTTGCACATTAAACCGCGCCAAACGCATAGCAGCGCACGCCGCGAACACAAATGCGCAGGCAATGCCAATCCGCCCCAGTGGTTGCAGAGCGTAATGATAAATCAGCAACGCAGGTGCAAGCCCAAAGGCAATACAGTCGGCTAGCGAATCCATCTGCTCACCAAACGGGCTTTGCGCGTTGAGCATCCGCGCCGCGCGCCCATCAAGACCATCCAGCAATGCCGACACAAAAATCGCCAAACACGCATGATAAAAATGCCCATCCCCAAGTGCGCTTTGAGTAATTGAATAAAACCCTGCCAACAATGACAGCAAGGTGAAGCTATTGGGAATCAGATACACGCCTTTTTGCGCGATGGTTTTATCGGCAACACGCGCGTGCTCAATGACCTCAAAGGTTAAGCCGTCATAATCATCGCCTTCAGCTTGTTGGCGCAGCTGCTGTTCATGCCGCTGCTCTTGCTCGCTCAAAGGCACGTGGGGCGGTTGGGGGCGGTTGGGTGTCATAGTCTTTGGTGACGTTACTTTTTAAGCAGGTTTGAGCAAACATGGCTCATGGGCTCAATTGGGTAATTTTTAAACACTGGATTGATTAATCTAAATAAATTTGTTAACCAGTAAAACTATTCACCAACCAACCAACGCACTTGTGTGCGCGCGTCTTTGGCAATTGGTGGACTGTCGGGATGCTGTAAGATTGGCTGCAAGTAGTCCAAAATTTGTGCCGCGTGGACGTCAAATTGCCACGGCGGATTGATGACCAACAGACCGCTGCCATTAAGCCCCATCGGTACATCAGGCGGATAGGCGTACAGCTCAAGCACCAGTTGGCGGCGAATGGTGGTGCGCTGCATTTTTTTGTAAAACAGGCTAACTGCGTCAGAATTTTTGAGTGGATACCACAGCGCAAATACGCCTGTTGCCCATTTGCCATGTGCTTTAACCAACAATTCCACCAGGCTGCTAAAATCGCGGTGTTCTTGCTCAAACGGTGGGTCAAGTAGCACCAATCCACGCTTTTCTTGCGGCGGCACGACTGCCAACACGCCTTCGTAGGCGTTGCGGTGGTGGATGCCAATCGGCAATTGGTGTAGTTGATAATTAAGTGCATCGTACTCATCGGCATGACGCTCAAAGGCTTCGGCACGAATGGCAGGTTCGGGGTATTTTTCAGCATGATGCGCGATAAACCATGGTGAACCAGGATACACGTGTTTGTCATAGCGCGCCTTAGCCGCTGCCAAATCTTGCAAATACGTCTGCACAGCGGGCGGTGCGTGGGTGTTGTCATGCGCCAATAAGCGCGTCACGCCAAGCTTGGCTTCATTGGTTTTTTTTGCCTCATCACTAACCAGCGAGTACAATCCGCGCCCACCATACGCATCAAGGACGTAATAGGGCTTAGGCTTTTGGCTGAGTTGGGCAAGCAGTTGTAAGAGCAAGCAATGTTTGATCACATCGGCAAAATTGCCTGCATGATAGCTATGAAAGTAGTTCATCTGTGCCCCTTATCGCCCAATTTTTTTGTACAAAAAGCTTTTCGTCATTGTCAAATCGCTATGTTAGCATAGCTTGACACACGCTGCTGATATTTTTACACTTAAGGTTTATAGCCACAGGCACGATCATTTGACGACTATTTCTTTTATACCAACATCTGGTGATATGACGCAATTGCCATCAGATACACCGACAGCCGATCTAAGCGAGACAACATTAGATACGCTATTTGCAGTCGATTGGGCAGCGCGCCTTGGTGAAACAGGACTTGATACATTGGCAAACGATGGCTTTTTGCTGATCGATGATTGCTTTGTTGCGCCTGCTTTATACGCCCTACAAGCCGAAAGTGGCTTTATCGACTACCGCTTGGCAAACCTAACCGCAGGCAGACACGCGCGTGATATTCGCGGTGATCGTATCCGCTGGCTGGATGAAACTTGCCCGTATGGCTTGGCGTATTTACGTGCTATTGAACGCTTGGCAAATTGGTTTAATGCGACGTTATTTACAGGTATTCGACACTGCGAGGCGCATTATGCCTGTTACCCTGCAGGTTTTGGCTACCAATGGCATACTGACAATCCGCAAGGACGCGATGAACGTGTGCTCTCAGCGGTGTTTTATCTCAATGATGACTGGCACGCTGCCGACGGCGGCGAATTGGTGCTGATTGATGCATACGGCGGTACGCAAACTTGCCAGCCACAGGCAAATCGGTTGTTGGTTTTTAACAGCGATTTGCGCCATCAAGTCAATATCACCCAACGCACGCGCTACTCTATTGCTACATGGCTGCGCCGTGATGTCGCGGTGGTTTAACCCCTGATTCAACCAATACCTGATAAAAATTAGGAAATTAATATGTCGCAATCACTTTCACCTGTATTAGAACTCAGCATGCAGCTGATGCGTGAGCCTTCTGTCACGCCGTACGATGGTGCGTGCCAAGATATCTTGGCGGCGCGGCTGGCTTTATTGGGTTTTGACTGCGAAACTTTGTATTTTGGCGATACCCAAGCCACAGGGCGCGACGCACAAGTCAAAAATCTGTGGGCAAAACGCCACGGTATGCCACAACACGATGCGCCCCAAACGCCAAACACGGCTGAAAAAAAACCTGTACTGTGCTTTGTTGGGCATACCGATGTCGTGCCAACAGGCGATGAAGCGTTATGGACGTACCCACCGTTTGAGCCGACATTGCACGATGGCTATCTGTACGGACGTGGCGCGGCGGATATGAAAACCGCGATTGCGGCATTTGTGGTAGCATTAGAACGCTTTATTGGTGAGCATCCCGAGCATCAAGGCGATATTGCACTGCTCATCACCGCAGATGAAGAAGGCCCATCCGTGCATGGCACCGCCGAAGTGGTACAAACTTTGCGCGCACGCGGTGAGCGCATTGATTATTGCATCGTCGGTGAGCCATCGAGCAGCAAGCGTGTAGGCGATGTCATTAAGCACGGACGGCGCGGTTCATTGGGCGGTTATCTAACGGTGACGGGCAAGCAAGGTCACGTTGCCTATCCACAGTTGGCGGTCAATCCCATTCACCACGCGTTGCCTGCCTTGGCAGAGCTGGCTGCCACGCGCTGGGACAACGGTAACGCCGATTTTCCACCAACCAGTTTACAAATTGCCAACCTAAACGCAGGTACAGGCGCAAGCAACGTCATCCCACAAACCTTGACAGCGCAATTTAATTTTCGTTTTTCCACCGAAACCACAGCTGACGCGCTAACAGCCAGCACCGAAGCAATTTTTGCCAAGCATTTTGCCAACAGCGAGGCGCACTACCAAATCGACTGGCAGCTATCGGGACAGCCGTTTTTGACCGCGCACGGCGCGTTACTTGCCGCTTGTCAGACAGCCATTGCTGCCACAACGGGTGAACACGCCACGCCTTCAACCTCAGGCGGCACATCTGACGGGCGTTTTATCGCCCCGATGGGCGCGCAAGTGGTCGAATTGGGCGTGTGCAATGCCACCATTCACCAGATTGATGAATGTGTCAACGTAGCGGATTTAGAGGCATTGGTGGATATTTACGAAATTGTTTTAAAAAATTTGTTGATTAAATCATGATAACAAGTAAGTCTTAGCCAAACTGACGATATATCAACAAGCCCAGCACCAGCACGATCACGGCAAAAATCAGTACGCGTTTTTGCCAACGTTTGAGCCATGGCAAACGGATATTGTGATCCGTTAAATGTTGATCTACGCCACGCTGTAGATGCTCAATATCGTTATGTTGTACGGTTGTTTTTGTTTGCGCTGGCATAGGCATTTGGCTGTGCTCATAGGCATCAATTTGCGCTTTTGCGTCTGCTAAGCTAATGCCCTGCTCTTGCGCGTGGGTCTTAATAGCAATCACATAGTTTTTTTTATCGACCAACTGGCGGATATGTGCAGGTAGTGTGTGGTTTTGGCTAGACATAAAAATCCTTATTTGCTTAGGCTATTTTTAAGCATCTGTTTATCCGCGCTTTAAGCTTAAGTATTCAGTGGTTGTATCCGCTATCTGCGCGGCAGGCGTGGCGGCAAGCAGATGTTCAAGCAGCGCTTTGGTCGCCTCGATTCGCCCTTGGGGTGTGGCAAGTTTGTCATCGGTGTAGCGTAGCCCCGTTTGTCCGTGCATGCGGTAGTGCTTGGATTGGGATTGAATCAGGCTAATAATTGTCATCGCCTCGACGGGCGTGTCGGGGGCAAATTCAAGTGTGACGCTGCGGTCATTGCCATCAATTTTATGAATACCCAACGACTCTGCCAACAGGCGCAGCTGGTGAATAGCAAACAAGTTTTTGGTTGGCTCAGGCATACTACCAAAACGGTCTAGCATTTCGCTACGAATGCTGATCAGGCTGTTCTTATCTTCTGCTGCGCTGATTTTTTTATAAAATAGCAAGCGCTGGTGGACATCGCCCAAATATTCATCGGGAATCAATGCCGACAGCTGCAAGTTGATATCGCTGGTCAAAGATAGCGGCGTGTTGAGGTCGGGCGTTTTGCCTGCCTTGATGGCCTTGGTTGCGCGGTTGAGCATGTCCATGTATAGATTAAAGCCAATCGCTTGCATGTTACCGCTTTGCTGTTTGCCAAGTAGCTCGCCTGCCCCACGAATTTCTAAGTCCTCACTGGCAAGCATAAAGCCTGCCCCCAACGTGTTGGCGCGGCTGATTGCCTCAAGACGGCGTTGGGCATCGTTGGTCAAGCCCTTGAGTGATGGCACCAGCAGATAGCAATACGCTTGGTGGTGGCTACGTCCAACACGACCGCGCAACTGATGCAGCTGCGCCAAGCCGAATTTATCAGCGCGATTGATGATAATGGTGTTAGCATTTGGGATGTCAATGCCTGTTTCAATAATCGTCGTACACACCAACACGTTGAATTTTTTGTGATAAAACGCCTGCATGACTTGTTCAAGCTCGCGTTCTTTCATCTGCCCATGGGCAACCGCAACGCGCGCTTCAGGTACCAACTCGCGCACAGTTTCTGCCATGCGCTCAATGCTGGCGACATCATTATGCAGCAAAAACACCTGCCCACCGCGCAACAGCTCGCGCAAAATCGCCTCTTTGAGCAAGTTATCACTGCGCTGCATGACAAAAGTTTTGATCGCCAAACGACGGGCAGGCGGTGTGGCAATGAGTGACATATTGCGCATACCCGACAACGCCATATTAAGTGTACGCGGAATCGGTGTGGCAGTCATCGACAGCACATCGACATCGGTTTGCATGGCTTTGATACGCTCTTTATCACGCACCCCAAAGCGATGCTCCTCGTCAATAATCATCAAGCCAAGATGGGCAAATTTGACATCAGGCTGCAACAGGCGATGGGTGCCGATGATGATGTCAATTTTGCCGTCGCTTAAATCTTGTAAAATCGCCTCGTGCTGTTTTTTGGTACCAAAACGCGACAGCGACGCGATACGCACTGGCCAATCGGCAAAACGGTCTAAAAAATTGTCCTCGTGCTGTCCTGCCAGCAGCGTGGTCGGCACCAACACGGCAACTTGGTAGCCTGCCTGTACCGCGATAAACGCTGCGCGCATGGCGACTTCGGTTTTACCAAAGCCGACATCACCGCACACCAACCGATCCATCGGCTGATTTTGTTTCATATCGTGGATCACCGCGTCAATCGCCAGCATTTGGTCGGGCGTTTCTTCAAAGGCAAATTGACTGGCAAACAAGTCATAGCTAATGGGATCGATGGGAAAATGAATGCCCTCTTTGGCATCGCGCCGCGCTTGCACGTTGAGCAGTTCGGCTGCCACATCGTGAATCTGCGTCATCGCCTTAGCTTTGGCTTTGTCCCATTTGCCGCTGCCAATGCTGTGTAGCGGCGCGGTTGCCGTGTCACCACCTGCATAACGGCTAATCAGCTGCAAATTTGCCACAGGCACATACACGCTGGCATCATCGGCATACGTCAGATGGATAAATTCTTGTAACTGCTGATCAATCTCAAGCGTAATCAAACCCTGATAACGCCCCACGCCAAAATCGATATGCACGACGGGGTCGCCAACGTTCATTTCGCTAACCGATTTGACCAAAAACTCCTCGGACACATCGCTTTGGCGACGGCGGCGTGTCTGTAGTACTTGCCGCCCAAACAGCTGTGTTTCGCTGATAATGGCAAAGCGTTCGGGCAACCACGCGCCACGCTCAATTGGCGCGATGGTAATGGCGACTTGTCGGCTAAAATCTAGCGGACTTTGGGCAAAATCTTGCAAAAACTCGGGCAAGCCTGCCACGCTGGCAACGTCAAGTTTTTTGCCCAACAAATCCAATAAAATTTCACGCCGCCCTGCGGTTTCGGCAACCAGTAGCGTCGGGATCGGATGATTTTTTAAAAAATCGAGCAAATGCATCAGCGGCTCGGCAAGCTGATGCGCCACAGGCAGACTAGGCGGTGTTTGGGTGTTGGCATTGACCGCGCCGCTACGCTCACTGACAGATTGGCTACTGACCAACACACGCGCATAACTGGCGATCTTGTCATTGAGCGTGCCTTCGGTGAGGTACAAATCCTCAGGCGGCAAAATCGGGTTGGCACTGTCATGGCGGCGGTCTTCATAGCGTTGGCTGACTTGCTGATAAAAATGCTGGTACGCCGTCGCCGCGTTTTCCTCAACAATCAGCAAGCTGTCGGTAGGTAAATAGCTGAAAAAATCGCTTGAGGCTTGCCACAATTCGGGATCAAAAAACAGCGGCTGATAGTACTCAATACCCGGCGGCGCGATACCGTTCATGACATCGCCATGCCATTCTACCCTGCGCGCGCTGGCATCGGGAAAACGGCTGGCAAAATTGGCCCGAAACGTTTCTTTGCCAGCTTCAAGTGGAAATTCTTTGGCAGGCAAAATCTGAAACGACGGAATTTTGCCCAAAATCTGCTGCACATCCTGCCCAGCAAACCGTAGCAAATTGGCGTATTGGTACGGATCGGTTTGCCGTAATTCGTCCAGATCCGCTTGCGTTAGGCTGCGCTGGGTTTGTGGATTAAAAAAGCGCATGCTGTCGATTTCATCATCAAACAAATCAAGACGAATCGGAAACGGCTGCCCCACGGCAAACAAATCCACCACACTGCCGCGTACGGCAAATTCGCCGGGTTCAAAGACATTATCCACCGCACGATAGCCTGCCAAAGCAAGGCGGTGACGCTCTTTTATCACATCAAAACGAGCCCCAACTGCCCAATCAAAATGCTGCCCAACCAACCACGCGGCAGGGGCAACGCGCTGCCCCAACGTCTGCACACTGATCAGCAGCACGCCTGTGCGCGGCATATCGGTGAGTAGCCCGATGCGCTCGGCAACAATGTCTTGATGCGGTGACAACGCGTCATACGCCAGCGTTTCCCAATCGGGAAACACATGGGCATTGATACCACAAAACAGCAGCTCGGTCGCCAGCTGGTTGAGTTGGTTTTGGTCGGCGGTGATGACGACTTTGAGGCGATCGCTTTGTCCGCTTGCGGCGGTGGTCAGGCTGGTTAGCCACAGGCTTTGTGCCATGCCTTGTAGATTGCCAAGTTTGTACTTGGCAGCGTCTTTTTTGGTGGTGAATAGCTTGGCATTGAGCGCGCGGCTCAACGTGATGATGGTATCTGTATGCGGTGTGTGGTCGGTGGCGTACGCTTGGCTCATAGGTCGCGGATAGTCTTACAACTTTTGTGAAATTTGGTGGTGTTAGTATGCTGATTTAATAGATGACGTTTGGATCACATCAAACGCTGTATTATACCTAACCTGCCGCCGAATATCGACGTTTAGCCGCAATTTGCATCTGCTATTTTGCATCTGCTATGCGGTCAAACTGATCATATTTTCAACCACCTACTGCCCTGCAAATACTTAAAAAACCTGTTAAACTTTGATAGAACCAAAATTTTGCTCACCCGTTTATCCAGCCATCAATCCGTTATGAACCATTTTTTGTATATTTTGTTTCGCCTTACTATTACAGTCAGCTCAACGTTTTTATTACTGACCGTGTATTTGATCAAAAAAACCGTATCAGGTGACGATTTGACCGCGCTTGATTGGCTCAAAATCGCGCTGTATGTCGCTGTGCCGATCGTGGCAACAGGATTGGCAATTTGGCTGAGTCGTTGGCTGACGGATGATCAGTTTAATCCTGATGATATCACCAACATTGAAAGCATCAGCCAACAGTTTTTGCCCAGTTATTTAAGCCTTACGTTTGTCGGCATTAGCTTAACGGGGCATGTGCCACTGGTGTTTGTGGTGTATGGTACGTTGTTTGTGTTCACGTTTTTGTCGCAAGCGTTTTATCATAATCCGTTTTTCTTTTTGTTCGGCTATTATTTTTATAAGCTAAGTACCAAGCAAGGCAAAACACTGCTGCTAATCAGCAAACAAAAGTTGTCAAATACAAAAGACGTAGACGTGCCGTATGTCAAAAAAATCAACGATTATTTTTATATCCAACGTGGCGCAAAAGATTAAGTGACGCCCAACGGCTATCAAATCAGCGCTTTATCACTGACGATGATACCGTTGTTGTCAGCATAAACAAACATACCAGAAGTCAGTGTCACACCGCCAAAACTTAACGTCACGTTGGTTTCGCCCATGCCTTGACGGTTGGATTTGCGTGGGGTACTGCCCAAGGCTTGCACGCCGATGAGCATGGTCGCTAAGTCATCGACATCGCGCACGCAACCGTACACGATCACACCTGCCCAACCGTTGTCTACCGCTGATTGGGCAATCATGTCGCCAAGTAACGCGCAGCGCATCGACGCACCGCCATCAACCACCAGTACCTTGCCGCGCCCATCAGCCGCTTTGCCATCGGTTGCCAACAATTCTTTGACGCGGCTATTGTCTTCAAAGCATTTGACTGTCACTACCTCACCACCAAACGCGCTATGCCCACCATAGCTGAAAAACCGCTTGCCCTCGATGTCGGGTGCGCAGACTTGGCATTCAGGCGCAGCATCGAGTAAATCACAGGTGACAAACGGGCGATGGGGTGCATTTGGTGGGATATTACTTTGTGTCATGATCACGTCCTTATGTTTAAACCCATATATTTAAAATAATTTTTTAAAATTTATTCATAAATATTGTTTAGCTATTTTATGCCATAGGGCTAGGTTATAGCTAACATTTGCGTGTTATCGATGATATGAACACGCGCCGTTGCTGCCTTGCGTGACTGGACGGGCAAAGTCTGTGACGTTTGCGCCATCGCTTGCGCAACGCGCTCAGCTTCGATGGGGCGCAATGCCGCTTGCTGCCATTGTTTGGGCAAAAACGGTTTGATTTTGCTAAACACTGTTTGCGCTAACGCCTCAAGTGGGCGATCATCGTGCTGTCCGAGCAATAGCGATGGGCGAAACATCACCACATCGGCAAAACCCAACGTCTGCACGGCTTGCTCAAGCTCGCCTTTGACGCGTGGATACAGCAATGGACTGCTGGCATTGGCGTTCATCGCGGACAACAAAAAAAACCGCTCAACGCCTTGGGCGCGGCATGCTTGCGCAAATGCCAAATTGTAGCCATAGTCAATTTGGCGAAAACGTTCGGCACTGCCTGCTGCTTTGCGCGTGGTACCTAGGCAGCTAAACGCATCGGTATTTGCGTCTAAGGCAAGCGTGGCTAGCAAGTCTTTAAGCCCTGCAAAGTCTTTGAGCACATGGGCGTCAATATTGGGTGCGATGGTGCTTGGTTTACGCCGTGCGATGACGGTCACCTTGGCATAGTCTTGCGCAAGTATTGCCAACAGCGTTTGTCCCACCAAACCCGTTGCACCAATCAAAATTGCTTCACGCGGCGTGTGATTGCTCATTTTTACTCACTTTTTCACGGCTGATTTACCTAAACTTTGCCAACTATCTGCCGACTTTGCGCTAACTTCGCATGGAATTTTGCGCTAACTTAGCATGGAATATAGTTGCGTGCAAGCCACGCCACAGGCACGTTTTTCGCTGTATAGAGGCTTGTTATCGCCTATTGACGCTGCTATAATATTGTGCTTTTAAAACGCTTGCTATCGCTTGATTATGTTTTGCCGTGTCTGGTGATTAAAGCATACAAGTGCAGGCGGTGCGTGTCAGGCTGCAACATGCCCGCCGTCAAATCATTGTATCACGTTTGGTCCGCCTTGTTATGCGGCTAAACGTTATTGTTACTAACATTGTTATCCAACGTGATGACCCAAGGAGATATTCGTGGCAAATACTGCACAATCACGCAAACGCGCTCGCCAAAACGTTAAACGTCGTCAGCTAAAAGCGTCTCAACGCTCTATGGTGCGCACCTACATCAAAAACGTGGTAAAAGCGATTGACCAAAAAGACTATGCGGCAGCAACAGAAGCCTACAAACGCGCAGTGCCTGTGATTGATCGTATCGCTGACAAAGGCGTGATTCACAAAAACAAAGCGGCACGTCACAAAAGCCGTTTGAACAAAGCCATCAAAGCTTTGGCACCTCAGTTTCAGCAAGCTGAGCAAGCATAATTGATGCATGTTTCATCACCGATCGCTGATGATCGGTACCAAAAAAAGCCAACGTTGTGTTGGCTTTTTTTTAGCGAGTATTTGGCGAGTTAGGCATTTAGCTCGGCCAACACTTGTTTACTAACCTCAGCAATGCTTTGGGTGCCATCAAACTTGGCATAGCGCGGCGCGTTGCTATCGGTTTTTGCCAAATCTTGGTAAAAATCGACCAAAGCGGCGGTTTGGCGGTGATAAGTCGCCAAGCGGTCACGAATAATGTCTTCTTTGTCATCATCGCGCTGTATCAATGGTTCGCCCGTTTCGTCATCGATATCGGCGACTTTGGGTGGATTATACACCACATGATACACGCGCCCTGAAGCAGGATGCGAACGTCGTCCTGATAAACGCTCAACAATGGCATCATCGGGTACGGCAATTTCGATGACGTTGTCGATCTGCACGCCTGCGTCTGCTAGAGCCTGAGCCTGTGGGATGGTGCGCGGAAAGCCATCAAAAATACAGCCGTTGGCGCAGTCAGGCTGGGCAATACGATCTTTGACCAAACCAATAATCAAGTCATCTGATACCAAGCCACCAGCATCCATGACGCTTTTGGCTTGTTTACCAAGCTCAGTGCCTGCCTTGATGGCAGCGCGCAGCATGTCGCCTGTTGAGATTTGCGGAATGCCAAATTCCTTGGTGATGATTTGAGCTTGCGTGCCCTTACCTGCCCCTGGTGGCCCTAAAAGAATGATACGTTTCATCAATACGGTGTCCTGTTTGTTGGTTTGTGTGTTTACACTGCACCCAAAATTTTTATGCGAAAGCCATCGGTTCAACACTTGTATGTAACGTTGGCTTGGCGTGTGGCGGCGCGCCATCTTGCCATATTTTTAAAAAATGTCAGTAAAAATTGGCAAAATAGGCGTGGCACACGCAAACAAGATACCGTGATGACGGCAAAATCTCAAGCGGTTTTTTGACCCATGTGTTTTGCGCGGTATATTTTGGTCATTTTTGGCGATGTGTCATGGCACCAAGTGATTGACCATCACATCGACTGCCGCGTTTGATTTGGCTCGATCGGGCGGCAGTTCAATGGCATTGCTGGTTAAATCGCCTGTTTGCGGCATGGCATTGCCCGAATGGCTTACGCGTGCCAAGACCGTTAAAGCCTCTCCTGCTGCCAATACTTGCGATAGCTTAGCGGTTGGCATGGGGCTATCGTTGTCTGATAACGTAACGGTCAAATTGGCTTTACCTTGCGTTTGGGCAAGTTGAGCAGCAGCAAGTTTTTTGACCGCGACGGGCGCACCGCCTGCCATAGGACGCACCAAGACAAACAAGCTGTCATTTGGCGCGATTTGATTGACCAAATCAGGCGCGATTTGCACGTTGATGGTCACCGCCGTTTGGGCAGCGGTCGCCTGCGTATCGGCTTGGGCGGTGCGTTCATCGATGGTTTGGGCAAGTTGGCTAAGACTGTTGAGCGCCTGTGTATGGTCGCCGCTGCGATTTTGGATTTGCTGACGAATGTTTGTTAGCCAACGCCGCGCGTTGTCATAGTCGCCTGCCTGCATATCACCCATGAGCATAAGCATTTGCGCGCCTTCATGCTGTGGGTCACGCTGCAAAATGCGTGCGACCACTTGCCGCGCCTCGTCATCAAGCGTGCCACCTTGTCCAAAAAAGCGCGTTTGGGCGTAGGCTAAAGCAATGCGCTCATCATCGGGGCTTAACCGATAGGCGCGTTGCAGCGCTGTGATGGCTTGTTCGGGTGCTTGTACCGCCAGATACACCTCGGATAAGTGATACCAACGCATCGGGTCTGCAGCATGGCGATAGACGTTGGTCTGAATGGCGGATAATAGTGCTTGTGGGTCGCGCGCGGCTTCGGCAGGTGGCGTGTCTGTACGCCCTGTCAAAAGCTCATCGGCAATGTTGCCATAGCGATCTTGCGCTTGCCACAGGTCATACACAGGGCTGCGGTTGCCAATCATCAGATACGCAGCCGCACTCAAAAACGGTAGCCACACCAAAAAAATCGCGTAACTTTTCCAGTTAGGTACAAACGCGGCGGCGGTGCTTGGCTCACCGCTGATATCTAGCAGCTGACGCTCAAGCAGGCGTTTTTGGGTGGTGTATGTTGCATCATCCAAACGCCCGTTGGCATGGTCGTCATCAAGCTCGGCAAGACGTGCGCGAAACACGTCAATATTTAGGCTAAGCAGTTGGTCATGCTGTGGTGTACTGGTGCGCGCGATGTTGCGCTGATCAAGCAGCCACGCAGACAACACAATCAACACCAATACCAACGACAGCAACAACGCCGCCACCAAAAACCAAATCAAGGTCATGTTATCACTCTTTATTTTGTTGCGCGTGCGCGGTATGGTTGCCCAACAAAGCATCTAGGCGCGCCTGTTCGGTGTCGCTTAAAGGCTCGGTAGGCAATAACTGCGGCATATTGGCGCGGCGATTTTTGACCCACCAGCCCAACAACACCATCACCAACAACAGCGGCGGAAAAAACCACAACAGCCACGTTGAGGGGCGCACAGGCGGTTTATAGCTGATAAAATCGCCATAGCGTGCTTTCATGTATTGGCGAATCTCGGCATCGGTGCGCCCGTCTTTGACCATCTCATAGGTCTTGCGCTTCAAATCCTGTGCAATCGGTGCGTCTGAACCTGCCAAGTTTTGGTTTTGGCATTTGGGGCAGCGAAATTCATCAATCAATGCGCGATACTGCGCCTCTTGACGTGGATTGTCAAACTCATAGGTATCAATCGCCGCTTGTGCCACGCCAATGCACACGCTTAGCACCATCGCCGCCCATATAGGGGTATTTTTTATCATGGTTGGCACGCCTCGATGATGGCACGCTCATCGCGTTGTTCACGCAGCGCGGTTAGGCAGGGTAACACTTGGCGTTGGTAACGTTCAGCATTGACTTCACCGATAATATGTTGGCGCACCTCGCCACGGCTATCAACAACAAACGACTCAGGCACACCTGTCAAGCCCAGATCAATGCCATAATCGCCGCTATCTTGCACGTTTAGGGTAAATGGGTTTTGGTGCTCGGCAAGATAGGCTTGCGCGTCTTTGGCATCGTCTTTGTAATTGATCCCAACAATCGGCACGCCTGCGTTTGCTAACTGCAACAAAAACGGGTGCTCAACGCGGCATGTCGCACACCACGATGCCCAAACATTGAGCAAAAATGGCTGTTTGGGTAAATCGGCATTGGTGACCATACGGGTAGCTTGTCCTATTGCCTCATCCAGATCCAGCGCAGGTAGGTTCATTGTAGGCAAGGTTTTGTCCACAGCAGTGTTGGTGACCACTTGCGTGTCTTTGCCCAAACGGCTATAAAACAACCCAATTGCCAACAAAAATACCACCAATGGCAAGATAAACCACAGCATACGTCGCGTTTTTTGGTTCATAGTACCCCCTTGGGATTATTTAGCGTGTCGCTTGGCAATTTTTTAGGCGCGCGTTCGGCATTGGGTTCATACACGGTGACAGGCACAGGTTTGACGCGCCCTGCTTTGCGGTAGCGTTTATCAAGCATTGCCAGCAACCCACCAAACGCAATCACAAATGCGCCCCACCAAATCCAGCGCACGGCAGGTTTGACATAAATCCGCACCGCCCAACGCTCGCTTGTGGCAAGATTGCCTGCTTGCGTCGGTTGTGTATCTGACGCGATCGGCTCACCCAACGCCACATACACATCGCGCAATGGGCTATAATGAATCGCCGCCTCCGTCATCGGCATTTGGCTGATGACATACTGGCGTTTTTCAGGGTACAGTGTGGCGATTTGCCGCCCGTTGTGGGTCACGCTAAATTGCGCGCGCGTACTGTCGTAGTTACTGGCATGGATTTGTTCAAAGTGATTTAAGGTAAAATCAAAGCCTTGCACCGTGATATGCTCACCTTGCGCCAATGCCACATCTTTTTCTATACTTAAACTGGTCGTCAATGCAATGCCAATCGCGGTCAGCAAAATGCCAATATGCGCCACGTGCATGCCCCAATAACCCAGCGGCAAACGTGCAAGACCGCGCCCAAGGCTTGGCGCATTGCGGGTTTTGTCACGAATATCCACACCTATCCACACCAGCACCCAACCGCACAACGCCAGCGTCACCACAATAGACAACGCCATACTGCCGCTTAGCAAATAGCTGACAATCGCCGCCAGCACACTTGTGCTTGCCAAAATCGCAACGCTGATGCCCAAAAACGGACGCGTGTCTTTTTTCCAACGGCTAACAGGTCCAAACCCCAAGAACAACAACAGCAGCCACGTCAATGGCACAAACAGCGCGTTAAAATACGGCGCACCAACCGACACCTGCCCCAACTCAAACGCATCAGCAAGCATTGGGTAGAGCGTACCCAATAGCACCACAATCGTTGCCACCAAGATAATGGCGTTATTGACCACCAGCAGCGTCTCACGCGATTTTAATTGATAATGGCTCTCTTGGGTCAAACGCCAGCCGCGCCATGCAAACAGCACCAATCCACCGCCAATCACCACGCCCAAAATCGCCAAAATAAACAGACCACGCGTTGGGTCAGCGGCGAAGGAGTGCACCGAGGTAATCACCCCTGAGCGCACCAAAAACGTCCCAAGCAAACTTAACGCAAACGTAAAAATCGCCAGCATAATCGTCCATGCTTTGAATACGCCGCGTTTTTCAGTCACCGCCAACGAATGCAGCAATGCCGCACCACCCAGCCAAGGCATCAAAGACGCGTTTTCTACAGGGTCCCAAAACCACCAGCCGCCCCAGCCCAACTCGTTATACGCCCACAGCGAACCAAACGCAATGCCAAGCGTCAAGCAGCACCACGCTGCCAACGTCCACGGACGTGACCAGCGCGTCCACACCGCATCCAACCGCCCAGCCCACAACGCCGCCAAAGTAAACGCAAACGGCACCACCGTACCGACATAGCCCATATACAGCATCGGGGGATGGAAAATCAGCCCCGGATCTTGTAACAATGGATTGAGATCCGCACCATCCACAGGCAAATTGGGCAACGTACGCGTAAACGGTGACGACACAAAAATCACCATCGCCAACATCATCAGCTGCACAAAGCCAACTATCACCAGCACCCGCGCCTGCATAGCAAGCGGCAAGCTTTTACTAAACAACGCGACCAACGCACCCCACAATGCCAAAATCGTCACCCACAGCAGCAGCGAGCCCTCATGCCCGCCCCACGTTGCCGCCAGACGATAGTACCAAGGCAACAGCGAATTGGACTGATTGGCAATATAGGCAATGCTAAAATCATTGGCATAAAACCCATACATCAAGCAGCCAAACGCTGTTAGCGTTGCCACGCATTGCGCCACGGCAAAACTTGCCGCCAACTGTTGCCACGCGGTTTGGCGTTGTACCACGCCGACCGTCGGGAAAATCACCTGCAACATGGCAATGACAAATGCCGCCACCAGTGCAAAATAGCCCAATTCGGTGATTACCATCGATGCCCCAACCTCTTACCCCACGCGCTTTGGCAAACCGCACCAAACACGCCTATTGCTAACACCCAATTTGGGCAGCAAAATCCAATTTATCTTAACATCTTGACACTTGACACCTTGACACTTGCACCGCGCTTTAGCGTCAAATTTTGTCATTCATCAAACCAACGAGCCGACGCTTGAATGCCAGCCTCGCCCACCTCAACGAAACACCAACGCCACGTGCAAGCAGCCTGCCAAAAAGCCTGTTACAATACCCAAAATCACCAGTGTAATCTCATCTTCTTGAAACGCAGGGCGCAACAAATTTTGAAACTCACGCGGTGTTAAAGCGGTGATACGATCACGCAGCAGCCCAAAAATTTTGTCGGCACGGCTTTGATTCAAGATTGGATCACTGACAGGCACCATCGTCGCGCTAATCGACTTATCAACAATCGTGTGTTTAAGCTGCCCAAACTCACGCCGCCCAAGCCCGACTTTAAGCGTGGTTTCTACCACACTTGATGACACAATCGGCTCAATATGCGACTTAATAAGCTCGCGCGTTTGTGCGGCACGGCTACCGTACATCATCTCGCGCATGACATTTTCAAGCGTGACCAAATCATGCACAATAATCCCTGCAAACACATCCGACACCTCGGTTTGGCGCTTCATAAAGCCGCCTTGCCAATTAAACGTTGCCATATGCGGACGTTCAAGGCGAACAAAAGGAAAATGCTTGCTTAAACTAAAAAATTTGGGTGCGCGAAAATAATGCGGCTCAATCGGATTAAACACCATCCAAATTGCAATCCAATTGGTCAAACCGCCCCAAATTGCGGCAAAAAAAGGCACCGTCCAATGCTGCGGCACAAACCAAAAAATAGCCATCTGCACGATGCCAAACACAAAGCCAATCACCGCACTGATATGCCAAATAAAATCAATCTCTTTTTGTCCGACCCTCAAAAACAT
Source organism: Moraxella atlantae NBRC 14588 (assembly GCF_001591265.1). GTDB lineage: Bacteria > Pseudomonadota > Gammaproteobacteria > Pseudomonadales > Moraxellaceae > Faucicola > Faucicola atlantae. The sequence goes on from NZ_BCUL01000001.1 coordinate 347,756, forward strand.
CTTGACCATCAACGCGCGATCATGTTCCATGCGATTGACAATCATCTCACGCATATCAACCAACGACTCAACATTGTCAGTCAGATCCAGCACCAAATCTTTGAGCAAGGTCGGCAGTTGCTCATGGGCATAAGCATAAATTCGCCGCTTGACGGCAAACGGCATGCTATCCCACAATGCTGCCGTGCGCTCGCGCATGATCTCATCGACCAACGCTTCAAGCTGTCCCTGCATGTTATCGCTGATATAATCAGCGACTTCCTCAGGGTTCATCGCCTGAAAAAACTCATCCAGCGAGCCCAGTTTGGATAGGGTTTGATCAACCAAAATGCCCGAGATTTTGCCTGCTTTGCGCGGCACAATGCCCTGCCAGCCAAGCCCACCCCAAGGCATACCCTTGATCGCAATACCCCAAAAATTGATGGGATAAAACAACATCTTGAGTGCCATCCACACATGCGCCCACGTGACAAACGCGGTGACAAACGGGATGCTCAGCATGGCAAAAAATTGCGGATTGCTCACCAAGTGCTGCCAAGACTGTGTCCACATATGCCAAAATCCATTGCGGTCAAATAATTTGCACGTCAATTTATGCCAACATTTGCCCAAAGTTTATATCCGTGATGCGACTGGCATAAAATAGCTTGATTTTAGCATATCCGCACCCATTTTGCTGTAGCTTTGTCAAAGTCGATCTTTGTTAAGA
>NZ_BCUL01000002.1 GCF_001591265.1 Moraxella atlantae NBRC 14588
TTTGTTCACAGGCACGCGTGGGGTAGGTAAGACCACAATTGCGCGGATTTTGGCAAAGTGTCTCAACTGTGAAACGGGTATCACCAGCGAGCCATGCGGCGTGTGCAATACCTGTCAAGCGATTGATGCAGGGCGGTTTATTGATTTGATTGAAATTGATGCCGCCTCACGCACCAAAGTGGAAGACACACGCGAGCTACTCGACAACGTGCCATATGCGCCAACGCAGGGGCGCTACAAGGTATATTTGATTGACGAAGTGCATATGCTGTCTACGCACAGCTTTAACGCGCTGCTCAAAACCCTTGAAGAGCCGCCCGAGCACGTCAAGTTTTTGCTTGCCACCACCGATCCACAAAAATTGCCCGTGACGATTATTTCACGCTGTTTGCAATTTGTCTTGCGCCCGATGCTTGCTAACCAGTTGGTGGTATATCTTGGGCAAATTTTGCGGCAAGAGAACATCGGCTTTGATGAGGCTGCGCTGTGGCAACTGGCAAACAGTGCCAAAGGTTCGGTGCGTGATGCGCTGTCTTTGACTGATCAAGCGATTGCGTTTGGCGGTGGAGTGATTCATGCGGACACCATCGAGCAGATGTTGGGCTTGATCGACCAAGCTGATTTGGTGGCGTTGTTGTCGGCGATTGCGACGCAGCAGCTGGATGCGGTCAGTACTATGATGCGCCAATTACGCGCGCAAGTGGTCGATGCCAAAGCGGTGATGGACACGTTGGCAGATATCTTGCACCAAGTAGCGTTGGTGCAGGTGTTACCAGCGTTGGATTTAGCAGCGGATATGGGCTTGCCTGCGCATGAGGCGGATAAACTGGTCACGCTTGCCCGTCAGATTGCCCCGCCGTTGGTGCAGCTATATTATGACATCATCGTCAAGGCGCGTGAGCAATTGGCGTTGGCAAATACGCCCCAACAAGCACTCGATATGTGTTTGCTGCGCTTGTTGGCATTCAAGCCGCTTGCACCGCAGTTTGTGCCTGTCGCTAAACCCAATTTAACAAGTTTGCCCAATCCAAATAGCCCAAACAGTCCAGACGCACCGACACCCAATCCATCACTGGACGATAGGCAACAGGCGACCGACAAGCAAAACATCAGCCCAATGGCTGTCAGTCAGTCATTCACTGATGTGCCAACCTTTGCCGATTCTAACTATTCATTCAACACTCGTACCGAAACGTTATCTTCAGCGACCCAAGAATCTGATAGCGCATTTGTCCAAGTGCAAGATCAGCCAAATGCAAATTTAGGCACAGATTTTGAAGAAAATTTAAAAACAACCAATCAACCGCCAGTCTTATCAAGTGATGCATCTACCAAGCCTGTGCCAAACGTTGAACCACCCGTTAAAAATGTGGCGAACAAGCTGACATTCGATGGCAGCGAACATTTCAATTTAGCGGCGCAAGATACGAGTTTGGGCAAATCAGAGCAGCCAAATATTGATACGTCATCACAAGCATTGGCAGAGGCTGCACCTGCGTTGGCTGACGACAAGCCAAATGTGAACACAGCTCAAGCTGCAGATATAAACGCAAAAAATTTACCTGACAGCGACGCACAGGCACTGTCGTTGTTTGATGCCCTGCCATCCGCTGCGCTACCCAGCACCCAGCACCCACCACAAGTAGTAGTAACTTCGCCGTTTGACCTGCTGCGTCCCACCGAGCAGGTACTTGATGGTGATTGGACACCTGCCAAATGGGATTATTGGGTATATCAAGCGCGTGAAAACAGCTGGCTTAACAAAGATGAGCTGACCCTTGCCAAACAGGGTAACATGCAAGGCGCGATTCATGGTGTCAGTGAATTTACCACTGCCGACGCTGTGTTGGGCAAGAGTGGAGCGTTTGAACAATTGGTCAAAGCGTTGAGTCGGCAATTTAGCGGTATCACAGTTACGCTAACCCTCACCGAGCAACAACCTGTGTTTAATACGCCCGAACAGGCCGATGATCAACGTAAGCGACAGGCGCATGATCTTGCTTGCGTGCAAATCAGCCAAAGCCCCGTCATGCAGGCACTAAGCGCACGCGCACCCCTTGAGAATGTTGTCGTATCATTGCATCCGCATAGCGCCGATGCCAGTCAGTCACCATGATGCGCTACGGGTGTGCAACTTTGTTTAGCTATTATTTTTGGTTAGCTGTTCATCGGGTGAATGTTTAGCTAAATTGTATTTTTTTAGCAAGAAATTTTTACAAAGCTACAATAAAATTTTGGTAGGATTGTTTAAATCTATTTCATAAATGCGTATAATACAGCCTTAACGTTACAACGTTAAACCATCAGTTTTACGACACACAACTAGGTTTATTATGTTAGATAATTTAAGAGGTATGGCGGTATTCGCCAGTGTGGTGCGTCATGGCTCGTTCAGCGGTGCCGCCAAAGAATTGGGTATCACAACCAGCGCGGTCAGCCAACAAATTCGCTCTCTTGAAAATGACTTGGGCGTGGTGCTGCTCCACCGCTCAACCCGTAAGCTCAGCTTAACTGAAGCGGGTGCAAGCTTTTATGAAAGTGCCAAAGATGTGGTGGCGGCAGCCGAGCAAGGACGTATTCGCGTCAATCAGCTGCGTGACGAGCTAGCAGGTAATCTGCGCATTGCGACCACACCAGAAATCGCGGTCAATCACTTGTTGCCTGCGTTGTCATCGTGGATGGCGGCACACGATGACTTGACGATTCATTTTGAGGCGGACAACCAATACGTAGATTTGATTGAAGAGCGCATTGACATTGCGCTGCGTATGACCCCTGTGCAAAATGACACCAGTGTTTCGATGACCCCTTTGACAGAAGTGCGTCAGCTACTCGTGGCATCGCCCGATTACTTGCGCCAGTTTGGTAAAATTACCGATCCTAAGGCACTTAGTGAACTACAAATTATCGGTATCAGTCTGCTCAAAGACCCTATGCAATTGGATTTGACCAGTGTTGAGGGCGGCAAAAAAACTCGCGTCAAACTCAACTCACGTATTCAAACCAATAACGTCATGATGGCAACCACGTTGGCAAAAGAAGGGCATGGTGTGGTGCGTTTGATGTCATTGGATGTTCAAAAAGAATTGGCAAATGGCGAGTTGGTCGAGGTGCTACCAGGCTATCAGCTACCTAGCTATATGTTATACGCTGTCACGCCTAACCGCGAGCAACAACCTGCTAAAATCATACGCTGTCTTGAAGTTTTGACAAAATACTTTAGCAAAATCTAGTGTTTTATGTGCATGTGATAGTTAAAACGGCTTGTTCATGATAAGCCGTTTTTTTTGTGACGATGTTTGGCTAAGTTTATGCAAGATTTAACCAAGTTTTGTCAAGGCGCGTACTGATTAGAACAGCATATTGTTGGCTTAAATCTTGCTTGCTGCCTTGTTCATTGTCTTGTTGGGTGTTGGGTATTCACGCAACTGGCGGCGCAAAATCCGACGCAATTCTAAAATCGCTTGCGGATCGGTATGGATATCGTGCTTACCGCTAAAGATTTTCTCGCTTTCTGCGCCGTCTAGGTGTGAGCTGCTGTAAGGCACTACGCCATCGGATATATTGCCTGTCACCTCTGTTTTGACTTGCTGCAAAAGCTGCTGATTTTCGTCGAGACGTGCTTGCGCGGCTTGCAAATTGGCAGAATTATAAAACGTTACAGTTGGGCTGTCGGCGGCGGCTTTGCTTTGCTGCAACGCGTTGAGCAAGTCCTTATCATTGGCACTAATCAATACATTGGTCGTAACACGTGGAGTGACGCGTAGGTTTTTGGTCAGCTGAACAAAAAACGATTGATCGCTAAGCTGACTTGCACCATTTTGCAAAAATAGCCCTGCCAGTGGGTTGTTTGCCAATTCACCTTCGGTAAAAATACTGGTCAAGTTTTGGCTAACGGTTTGCAAAAAACCTGCAGGCAAATGGATCAAACGACGCAGCGCACGCGCAAACCAGCGATCGGCAAAGTCTGTACCACGAAATGGTGCGTTGATAAAAATTGCCCGATCGACTTGCGGCATGGCATGGAGTATAAAGCGGTCGTTAAACGCATCACGGCTGGTAACCGTTTGTTCAAGCTGGCGCATGGCATAGGCGTCGGGTGCGCTCGGGTTTTGGTTGATCAGATCACGCAGGTGTGGGCGCAGATCATCATTTGACACCAACATCCGCCCGATGACACCGCCTAGGCTATGCCCAATTAGCACCGCATGTTGGCTGGCAGGCGCACTGCCTGTTGGATCGACTTGTTTAAACGCAGCTTGCAGCAGTTCGGCGATTTGATAGCGGTTTTCTAAAATCGGCAGATTGGTTGGATAAAACACTTGCCAAACTTGGTAGTTATCGCGCAATGTCGGGTCATTAAAAATATCATTGGTCAGACTAATCCACGTCTCAGGGCTTGATGCCAAGCCGTGTAGCATGATGATGACGCGTTTGTTGGGATCGTACGGCTCTAGCATAAACACATGCGGCTGGGTGGTCTGAAAGTTTTTGCTCAGCATGTTAAGCTTGCTAATTGGGCTTAGTGAGTTGTCACTTAACCACATGCCGTACGCCGCCGAAAAATTTGCTGATAAGGCGACAGGCTGACCTAGCACGGTGGTACGCTGTGTTTCAAACGGGTCATAGATACTCAAGGTAAAGTCACGGGTTTTGAGCAGCGTGTCTAGATCATTGCCTTGCGGTATCAACAGCAAAGTCACGGGCAAGTGTCCTAGCGTATGAATCCGTTCTTGCAAAGATAGATTGTTACGTTGGCTGTTTAAAATTTGATTACGCACCGATACCGTGTAGCGGTCATCCAAAATCATCACATAATCAACACCAAAACCATCGCGGCGGCTGATGCTGTTAAACTTCGATAGATTGATTTGGTTACTAGACACTAGGCGCGTTGGTGAGTGTGCTTTCTCGGTTGATACCTGCCCCAGATTGATCTGAATACGGTTGTCATTGACTTGATAACTTGGCTTGAATCTATTTTCATACAGCCGATCGCCCAGCTCATCCAAGGCAGCGTTATAAATATCTTTAATTTGCACATCGCGCTCACGCGGCGGATAAATGGTTTGGCTGTCACGGCTAGCTGCCGTGAGACTGGTTTCCAAATCTGTATTTGTGTTTGGTGAGTTATCTATATGTTCAGGTTTTTGGATCCAATCGTACATCAAATAAATATAAGCAAAGCGTACAGCTTGCAGCATGCTATCTTCAAGTGCTGCTTGGCAATCTATCGGACGCTCACCAGTTTTGGGATCGGGTGGGGGCGGCGTGTCACTGACATACTGTTTGGCATAGTCGGTCGCCAGTTCGCGTGGCGATGGGCTGCAGCGATAGCCATCTTTGAACCGCAAAGCAGCAGAATAAAACAGCTCACTGTACGCGCCATACAAGGATTTATCATTGCTAAAATTCGCTTTTTGCAAGCTGACAATGCAGCGCGGCATATCAGCCAAGCAGTCATCGGCCTGTAACCCTGCGCCAAGCAAACGGCTTTGGGTGTCATTGCTTAGGCGTTGGCTGGTTAATACATCGGCGCGTTGTGCCATGATGGCTTGCGCGGTGCTGCGTTTGCCAACGGGGATGGTTTGACAAGCGGCCAAAGACAGCAGACTGACCGCGCCCAACATACCAAGACCCAAACGCCATAACCGATTGAGCCGATAGGGCATTAAAGCAAGCGGCTGGTTGTTGGGTTGCTTATCTGGGATTGGATGAAACGCAAAGGTATTAACATTCATGAAGCGGGCACTAAAGAGGAAATTAAGCGCAAATTTTTGACTAACAGCTTGATCAAGGTGACGAAACAGTACGCTATTTTACCCAACTTAACGCACAAAAAATACCCTATCAAACTGACTGATAGGGCACATGAAACATTATACTAAACCACGGTTGGGTCTAGATAAACCTGCTCAATAAGCAAGCACACCAATTAGCGTTGGGTGGTAGCAGCAGGGATTTCCCAAATGTAGTATTTACCGCTGTTGACGATGGCAAGCTGGGCATCGATGTACGGATCGTTTGGATTTTGCGCTTTAAATTCATTCAAACGGCGAATGGCATTGTCGCGCTTATCATCAAGCAAATCAGCCTGTGCCAAGCTTTGGGTCGCCTCTTTATAGCCCATGCGCTCGGCTTTTTCTAAGTATTTAGCCCCTTCTTGAAAGCCGCCACCTTCTGCCAACATCGCGCCATACAAAAAATTAGCCTCTGCGCTATCGTTGAGTCTCATCGCGCGCGTGACATAGTTGCTCGCGCGTACGGCATAATTTGAGCCCAAATCAAGGTTGCGTCCCATGGCATTGAGTTTGGCGGCGCGTAGCAACACCTCGTACGATGCATCAGGGCGCGCGGCATACGGCTCAATCCAGCCTGTTAGCTGTTTTAGACGTTGGGTGGTGTTGTAGCGATCGGTACGATTGGCAAACACAGGTGGATAGTGACGTGCTTTGGGTGATGCTTCTGCCAAAAAGTCATCAACAACGCTGACATCCAGCATCGTACCGTTGGCATTGGTGGTGGCAGGTACAATCACAGTAGGTACGGTGGTCACCTCGCTAAGGCTCAGCGTGGGCATAGCAACATTGCGTAAGCCTTGAGCAGCAATATCTGTACCCACCCAAGACACGGCATTGGCTTTAGGATAGCTAATCGTGGTCAAGCCAGGCTCAGCAGATAAGATCACCAGATCATCAGAAGTTACTGGATTTACAACAACTTCAGAGCCTTGCGCGGTACTGCTAGGCGGTATTTTTGCGGCTTTTTTGGCATTAATTTTGCTTGCGCTGGAGGTGGCGCGTGGTTTGGCAGCTTGGGCAGGCAATGGCGCAAGCAGGCTAGCACAGGCGATAGCAATCAAAGTAGGGGCAAAACGTTGCAACATACAATCAATCCTTACAAAACACCGTTTATGATGATCTACGCATGATTATCTACGGTGCGTCGGTTATTTGTGATGAAATAGGTGAGTAAACAGTTATTAAAAACAGTTATTAATTACAACACCGCCTTGTGGTAAGCCGTTGGGGCTGTCGTCTCAAAGCGGCATAATAAATACGATGACGCAAAATTGCCGCCATGTCAGTAGTAGGATTGTTAAACTTACTTCAGCCAACCACTACACAGGTGATGATAGCGACTCGATATTTGTCAGCAGATTTTAGATAGTGAGTCTAAAATCTGCTATTGGCGCAAACAAAACGCCTGCTAAGGTGTGCTGGTGGTGTCATGTGCCACAGGCTCGTTGGTCGCTAACTGGGCAAAATTTGACCCTGTATCGGGCTCAGAGGCGACTTCTTCAGGACGTTTACGCGCGACGGCTTGTGGTGGCTTGCCATCATTGTCTTGATTCTTGCTTGTGCCGTCTTTGATGGGCTTGCCCTTGCTATCAACACGGCGTTCGCCTTCATCGGTTAATTCGATGGTTTCTTGCTCTTGTTTTTTGGACTTGGCGCGGTTGTCCACCGATACCCATTCAACAGGCGTATTTTGTAGGGCTCTTGAGGTGTAGTCCATCCAAATCGGCAACGCTGCCACGCCACCGAATTCACGCCGTCCTAGACCCATCGGTTGGTCAAAGCCAACCCAAACGATGGTCACCATGTTGGGGTTGATGCCTGCAAACCAAGCGTCTTTGGCGTCATTGGTGGTACCTGTTTTACCGCCGATGTCTGAGCGATTTAACGCAAGCGCGCGTCGTCCTGTGCCTCTTTGCACCACATCGCGCAAGATATTTGCCATGTTGTAGGCGTTGCTGGCAGAGATAATCCGCGGCGCTTGCTGTGCGGTCGTTAGCTGCTCAACAGGGGCTTTAAGCTTGTCTGTGTCGGGGCCTGCGTCATATAGTTGTGCTTGTAGCTGCGCGTTACGGGCTTGTAGGGCAGCGGCAGTTTGGGCAGCTTGCTCTTCGGGGGTCAGCGCTTTGCTGTCTTGGTCTTTGTTTTTACTGTCTTTTGCTTGCTGCGCTTGCTTCTCTTTTTCTTTGTCCGCCTTTTCCTTGTCTTTATCAGGATTGGCTTTATAACCTGCTAGTGGGTTATCGTTGAGCAAGTCGGCAGGCTCTTCAGGCTTTTTGCTATCTGTCTGTGGTATACCTGCTGCCAGGGCTTGTAGTTTTTCGTCATGCTGCTTGAGTAGCTCGGCATTGGTTTTTTCTAGCTGTTGGTTAAAACATACCGCGCAAGCTTGCTGCGGATTGGCTTGGTAGAGTAAGCGGTTGTTATAGTCAAAAATTTGCTCGATAAAATATGGCTGAATGCGGTGACCGCCATTAGCAAATGTTGAATAGCCTGTTGCCATCTGCACAGGGGTTGCATCGCCTGCACCCAACGCTAAGGACAAGGTGGTAGGCATTTTGTCCTTTTCTAGACCAAACTGCTCTAACAGCTCGCGCGTACGCGGAACGCCCGTGGATTGTAGGACGCGAATTGACACCAAGTTACGTGACATATACAAGCCTTTGCGTAGCGGAATCATGCCAAGGTTGCGCCCATCGGCGTTTTTTGGTGTCCAGTCACCCACTTTAAGCGGGCCATCAGAAATCAAGGTGTCGGGACTAAAGCCTTTTTCTAATGCTGCGGTGTAGATCAGTGGCTTGATGGTCGAACCTGGTTGGCGATAGCCTTGCAACGCGCGGTTAAATTTGCTTTTATAAAAATCAAAGCCGCCAACCACTGCCAACAATGCCCCGTTTTCGGGGTTGATCGACACAAGCGCACCCTCAACGGCAGGGATCTGTACCAGCGTCCAGTCGCTACTGGTGCCGCGGCGAGTCACATACACAATGTCATGCGGCTTGATGATGTTGTTGGAGGTGTAGGTTACATCGGGGGTTTTATAATGCAATGTCGCCCACCGTTGTCCTGACCACGGAATTTCAATCTGGGTACCATTTTGCATGACTGCTTGTGCGGTGCCGCCTGCAGGCGCTTTGATAATTTCAACAGGATACAACCCGCTCATCACAGGGTAGTTGGCAAGCTTGGCAGGATGCTCTTTGTCCTGTGTGTTACCGATCGCACCGCGCCAACCATGGCGGCGATCATAAGAAAATAAGCCACGCTTAAGCGCGTTTTCGGCGTATTGCTGTTTGTCGCTGTCAATGGTCAAGCGTACGCGCCAGCCTGAGTCAATCACACCCTCGCCGTACTGCTCGGTCAAGGCAAAGCGTGCCATTTCTGCCAAATAGGGAAAGTTTTTATCAAGTTTGGCTTGGTAAAGATGCAGGTTGATTGGCGCGGCAACCGCTTCTTCGTATTGTGCTTGCGTGATTGCGCGATTTTTGAGCATTTGTCCCAAAATCCAGTTGCGCCGCTCCAGTGCGCGCTTAGGATTGGCAACGGGATTGTATTTTGACGGCGCTTTGGGTAGTCCTGCGATCATTGCCATCTCAGCAACTGTCAGATTGTCCAGTGACTTGCTGTAGTATTGCTTGGCAGCGGCTTTCACGCCATACGCTCCCATGCCCAGATAGATTTTATTGACATACAATGTCAAAATTTCTTTTTTGGTCAGCTGCTCTTCAATTTTACGCGCCAAAAATAGCTCGGTGAGTTTGCGGTTGAGTGTGCGCTCGGGCGATAAAAAATAGTTTTTTGCCACCTGCATGGTGATGGTTGAGCCACCCGTTTGTCCCTCTTCCTCAGAGACCGCCTCGGTCAGTGCACGTCCAATACCTTTCACGCTGATACCGCTGTGCTCAAAAAACGTTGCATCTTCTGCCGCCAAAAAAGCATCGATCATCGTTTTGGGTAGCTGCTCATAGCTTACAGGCAGCGACATGGTGTTGCCGTATTGTCCGATCAGCTTGTTATCGTGGGTATAAATTTGCAGCGGCATGGCAAGTTTGGCTTGTTTGAGTTCATCCAAACTTGGTAGCGTGGGTGTGATATACATCGCCATGCCATAAAACCCGATAGGTAATGCCAACATGAGTAGCAACAAAAATGCCACAATACCTAGGCATAGATTGAGCAAAAAAGACAGCCAGAACGGACGAGGTTGAACAGTTTGCGGCATATTGAATGAGGCTTGTAGCAAAATAAAACCACATTATAACCAAAATTGGCAAGCGTCGCGCAAATGTTGGTGAAAATTTTTGCCTTGACTTTTTGATAGACAAAACGCTAAAAAGCAAATTACAAGCGTCACAAGATGCAGCTTATCTGATTTTTACGCCAGTTTAGTAAGACAGCAACAAAAATCATTGAAATGTAACCTAAACTACAGTAAGGTATCGGCATTTAAGAATAGTTACCCTTTGTGGCACAATAAGGAACATTGTTGTGAGGTTATTTACAAAAAACAACAGGCAATTGGTCGGCGTGGATATCACCACCACCAGTGTAAAAATCGTTGAAATAACCCGTCAGCAAGGATTATTTCATCTCAAAAATTATGGCATTGCACCATTGCCGATGGGGCTGGTGGCTGATAAACGCATCGTTGATGTTGAAGCGGTTAGTGATGTTTTAGCTGGGCTTGCGCGCTCTTTAAACTTATCGACCAAGAACGTGGCAACGGCAGTGGCAGGCACATCTGTCATCAGTAAAGTCATTGAGATGGACAGTGATTTAAATGATATTGAGCGTGAAGCACGGATTCGCTTGGATGCCGAGCAGTATATTCCTTACCCATTAGAAGAAGTTAATATCGACTTTGAGGTGCTAGGGCCATCACCCAATAGCCCTGAATTGGTTGAAGTTTTATTGGTGGCATCGCGCAGTGAGAACGTCGATCAATGCGTTGAGGTCATGAGTTTAGCAGGCTTAACCACCAAAGTGGTTGATGTTGAGTCTTTTGCTATTGAGCGTGCGTTGGGCTTGATTGTCGATGGCTTGCCAATGGCAGGTGAGGCGCAGCATGTGGCATTGATTGATATTGGCCATAACCAAACAACATTATACGTTGCGCGTGATGGGCAGTTTATTTATAGCCGTGAACAGTTATTTGGTGGTGCGCAATTAACCGAAAGCATTCAAAGCCGCTATGGACTGACACCTGAAGAAGCCTTACAAAGTAAACGCAGTATGAATTTACCTGCTGATTATCAGCAAGAGGTGCTCCATCCATTCATGGAGTTGGTCGTTCAGCAAATCACGCGCGCGCTACAGTTTTATTTCTCAACCAGTCAAAGCCACCACATTGATCATATTTTGCTGGCAGGAGGAACGGCAGGTCTGTCAGGGCTTGATCGGTTGGTTGAGCGAAAGTTGGGCAATCCAACCAGCGTTGCCAATCCTTTCTTGAACTTGACCACCGCGGCGCATATTGATCCCACGGCACTCACCGCAGATGCGCCTAGCTTGTTGGCGGCTTGTGGTTTAGCGTTAAGGAGTTTTGACTGATGGCACGCATTAACTTACTGCCTTGGCGTCAAGAAGTTCGCGAGCGCAAAAACAAAGAATTTATGACGCTTATTGTGGCGGTGCTCTTACTGTCTTTGCTAGGTGCGTTTGCTGCTTGGAGCTATTTTAATCGTGAGCTTGAGCAACAACAGCAAGCCAACGAAAGCATCAAACAGGCGAACGCGGAGCTAGACAAGGCACTAGAGCAAATCTCAACGTTAGAGCAACAGCGTAACGATATCATCGAGCGCATGAAAGTCATTCAAGATTTACAAGGTCGCCGCCCTGTGCCTGTCCATGTGTGGGACGATATTGCGCGCTTAGTGCCGGCGCAAATGTACCTAACCAACATGAAGCGCGAAGGAGATGTTATTACCTTCACAGGTCAAGCTGATAATCCGAACACAGTATCAACGTTGATTCGCAATTTAGACGGTTCTAAATGGCTGCAAGATTCCGCGGTGGTCAGCTTAAGTCAGCCCAATGCCGTGGCATATCAAAACGCTACCCCCAATCCACAACCCACCAATACCGCTGGTGGTGAAGCTGAGCCACGACCGGAGTACCCCGAAGACAGATACATCACGTTTGTGGTAACCACCCAAATCACCAGCGCACAATCTGCCAGTGCTGTTGCCAGTACAACGATGGCAACATCAACCGCTAATTCATCGGCAAGCGCGTCTGCAACATCTGCCAGCACGGCTAAGGAGTAAACGATGGTTAAGCTGACCAAATCTACCCGTAAGCCGCTGTTTGGTAAAACCAAAACCACCAAAACCTTGCCACTCACAGCTATCAAGCCTGCCAAAAAATCATTTGACGCCAAGGCATTTGCGGATAGTTTTAAATCGCTTGATCAAAACAACTACGGTAGCTGGCCGACACCTGTTAAGGCAACAGTGCTGGCTTTTATCGTGGGTTTGGTGGCGTTTTTGACATGGTTTTTACCCATCACCAGTAAGCGAGAAGAAATTGCCTCTGCTGAAGCAGAGCAACAGACCTTGCTGGATCAATACCGCGAAAAAGAATCAAAAGCACGCCATCTCAAAGAGTACGAAGACCAAGTGGCAAAAATGCAAGGTGATTTTCGTGAGCTACTCAATCAATTGCCCAAAGAAACCCGTATTTCTGATTTGGTTGATGGCATCAACATGGCGGGCATGAACAGTAACATTCGTTTCCAAGATATCAAAGTTGAGCCAGAAGTTTCTCAAGAGCTGTTTATCGAACAGCCGATTCGCATTGCTGCTGTCGGTAATTATCATGAATTTGGGCACTTTTTAAGTGGACTTGCCAAACTGCCGCGGATTATTACTTTGCATGACTTTGAAGTGACCAACCCACAGCCAAGTCTTGATCATCTGCCTGAGCTTAATTTGGTGCTCAATACCAAAACCTATCGCTCAAAAGAGATCAGCGAAGATACCACAGCAGGTAAAGATGCCAAACAGGAGGCAAGTGATGCTAAATAAATCATTACAGACTGCCATCCTTGTTAGCGGCATGACGGTGTTAAGCCTCACGGGATGTCAAGATCGTGTGGCATTGGCGCAGCAAGACATGCAAGATATTCGTAACCAATCTGCTCAGCCGATTCAGCCACCGCCTGAGCCTGAGATTGTCGAGGCGTTTAACTACAGCGCGCAAAATTTGCGCAGCCCATTTATGCCGCCAAGCCAAATGCTACAGGCAACTCAGCAAGAGCAGATCCAAGGCGTACGCCCCGATGTGACGCGTCTTAAAGAACCGCTTGAACAGTTTGAGCTCAGCGAGCTTAGCTATAAAGGCACCGTGGTGTCACAAACTGGGCAGCAAGTTGCCTTAATTCAACGCCCTGATGGCAGTATTGCTACAGTAGGGGTAGGCAATTACTTGGGTAAAAATGACGGGCGCATTGCTGAGATTACCCCCAGTCAAATCAATATTATTGAAATCGTACCCGATAGTCGCGTCGGTTATGTCGAAAAACCCAATACACTGGTAGTCGCTGCCAATTAATACGACCTAGCCAAAAAGATGATAAAGGATTTTCCCATGACAATATTTGCGTACTTGCGTCGTAGCTGTTTACATTCAATGCACACAACATCAGCCAAGCGATCGGCTGTAAGCCTTGCGGTGGGCATGGCAATATTGGGCCAAGCGGCTTTGGCAGCCGATACCAGCATCAACGCCGTCAGCGTCAGCGAGCCGATGCCAGGTATCACTGAGCTCAGCGTTGATTTTTCCAATCAACCAGTCAAACCAACGGCGTATGAACTTGATCATCCCAAACGCCTTGTACTGGATTTTAACAATGTTGATCAAGGGTTAAAAGATCGCCTAATATCCTTTAACCAAGGCAATATCAAAGACGTAACGGCGGTTGAAGGTGGTAACACCACCCGATTGATTATCGGTATCAATGACCAGCAGCCACTTAGCACACGCATGGATAATCACCGTTTGGTGATTAGTATGCAATCACCTAGCGCAGCTGTTAGCAGCCAAACGCCTGTATCACCCACATTTGTGGGAACATCATCAGCACCCGTCGTTGCGACACCGCCTGCTGTGGAGCCTATCGCCGATAAAAATGCCGCCCCAGTACCGCGTGATACCATGGTGGTTAAAGTCAATCCGCTATTAAACCCATCTGCCAGTTTTTCACGCAGCTATAACTATGACGGCTTAAGCTCAATCAATGTATCACCACAAGGCAACGGCAGCACCGTCGCCATCAATGTCAGTAATCCCAACATCCCACTGGATATTCAACGCAACGGTGATGAGTTGGTGGTACGCATGACAGGCGCGACGATTCCTGCGCGCTTGCAACACCAAACTGCAGGCGCAGGCTTGGTGCAAACAGTGGTTGCCAACAACCAAGGCAACAATGGCGTCATTCGCCTTGTAATGAATGGGGACTATGAGTACAAAGCCTACCAAACGGGCAGCCAGCTTAACATCAACGTCACCCCACCCAAACGCTTGACAGAGCCGACGTTGGAGGAGCGCACCTACACAGGCGAGCCATTGTCGCTTGAATTCCAAGACGTCAGCGTGCGCACGATTTTAGAGGTTTTGGGGCAGCATACCAACACCAATATCATCGCCAGCGATTCGGTCAGCGGTAATATCACCTTACGCTTGATTAATGTACCGTGGGATCAAGCACTTGATATTATTTTAAAAAGTAAAAACCTAGATAAGCGTGTCAATGGCAATGTGATTTGGGTTGCACCTGCCCAAGAGTTACAAGACCAAGAACAGGCGCAATTACAAGCGTTACAAAAAAACAAAGAGCTTGCCCCACTGCGTACCGAATTTATTCGGCTCAACTATGCGCAAGCTGATCAACTGCGCCAAATGATTGAATCACGCCGCAGCACAACCAACGACAGCGGCAATGGCTCATTATTATCGCCACGCGGTACAGTGACGATTGATGCGCGTACCAATACGTTGATTGTGCAAGATACTGCTGAAGTGATTGGCAATATTCGTGAACTGGTCAGTAAACTTGATATCCCTGTCCGCCAAGTTATGATCGAGGCGCGTATCGTCAGTGCCAATGATGGCTTTAGTAAAGAGATGGGTGTTAAATGGGGCATTTTGTCCAACGGTGTGCACAAAAACCGCGACTTACTGGTGGGTGGCTCTCAGCAGACACTATGGGATCTAAAAAAATATGACATGCAGACCATAACGGTAAATGGACAGAGTATTTCTTACCCAGAATATACAATTACACGCCCCGATAACTTGAACGTTAATTTAGGTACGGTGGCGGATCCTGCAGGGCGCATTGCATTTGGCTTGTTGAGTATCTCAGACTTATTGCTTGATCTTGAGCTATCTGCCATGCAGGCGGACAATAAGGGTGAGGTTATCTCAAGTCCAAAAGTACTGACCGCCGACAAACAAACCGCCAAAGTAATGTCTGGTACGCAAATTCCATATCAAGAAGCCGCTGCCAGTGGCGCGACTTCAACCAGCTTTGTTGAGGCAGCATTAAGCCTTGAGGTCACACCAAACATTACCCCCGATGGGCGCATTGGCATGCAGCTTAATATTGAAAATGGTTCACCGACCATCATCAACGGCGCAACCGCAGTTGCTAAAGATTCGATCCAAACCAATGTGGTGGTGGATGATGGGCAAACCGTGGTCTTAGGCGGCGTGTTTAAAAACAACGTTACCAATGGCGTGACCAAAGTACCGTTTTTGGGTGATATTCCCTACATCGATCGCTTCTTTAAACGTACTAGCAAAACCAATACCAAAGAAGAGTTACTCATTTTCATCACGCCTAAATTGGTCAATGACAACCTAAGCCGTGGACGATAAGGCTGATAGCGTATCACGCTTAAAGTGTTTGGGCGATATATGGTAGTTTACCGCAAATCATCGTATAATGACGTTAAGTAAGACGATGATTTGTGGTTTTTTATGCAGACACTACCGCCACTGTTGGTACTAATTGGGCCAATGGGTGCAGGCAAAACGACGATTGGCAAGCTACTGGCACAGCAGTTAGGCTATGATTTTTTTGACAGTGACAAAGAAATTGAAGCCTCAGCAGGTGCAAGTATTGGCTGGATTTTTGATAAAGAAGGTGAGGCGGGTTTTCGTGAGCGCGAAACACGCATGCTTGCACGCCTGACCCAGCAAAGCGGCTGCGTGATTGCCACAGGCGGTGGCGCGGTGGTCACGCCCGATAATCACGCCTTGTTACAGCGTGGTTGGGTAATTTATCTAAATGCCAGTGTTGATACCCAGTACGCGCGCACCTGTCGCGATCGCAATCGCCCCTTGCTACAAACCGAAAACCCCAGACAACGCTTGGCTGAAATTTTTGCCATGCGTGCACCGATTTATCAGCAATTGGCAGACGTAGAGGTCATTACAGGGCATAGCTCACCGCGGCGACTGGTGCAAGAGATTTTAGACCAACTGGCGCAGCCCTCCGCCTTACCTACACGCCTATTAACACAAGGCGAAACAAACCACGAATCTATATGATCATGACGCACGCGCAATCTTTTGAAATTTACCATACCTTAACCGTTCATGCCCAAGCGCACAGCTACCCGATTGTGATTGGGCAAAATTTATTGGCAGGTTTTGACTTTGTGTCATATATTCGTGGTAAACAAGTTTTGGTGGTCACTAATGACACCGTCGCGCCACTGTATTTAGAAGCGTTGTTGGCAGGTTTGCCGCAAGACAAAATAGTGCAAACCTGTATTCTACCTGATGGTGAGGTGTACAAAACGCAAGCGTCGATTGATAGGATTTTTGATACGTTGATGGCGGCGCACTTTAACCGTGATTGTACCTTGATCGCGTTGGGTGGTGGCGTGATTGGCGATATGGTTGGTTTTGCAGCTGCGTGTTTTATGCGTGGGGTGGATTTTATCCAAATTCCAACCACGCTATTGGCACAAGTCGATTCTAGCGTTGGTGGCAAAACAGGCATCAATCACGCACTGGGCAAAAATATGATTGGGGCGTTTTGGCAGCCGCGACTGGTGCTGGCAGATATGGCAACCTTGGCGACGTTGCCAGCCCGTGAGCTTTCGGCAGGTTTGGCAGAGGTCATCAAATACGCGCTGATTGGCGATGTTGAATTTTTGGCATGGCTTGAGATTAACATGTCATGTCTGCTTGCACTAGATACCCAAGCCTTGGCGTACGCAGTTTTGACGTGTTGTCAACATAAGGCAAATTTGGTTGCCGAAGATGAGTTTGAGGCAGGGCAGCGCGCGTTGCTAAATTTTGGACACACTTTTGGACATGTTATTGAAACCCACATGGGCTATGGCAGCTGGCTACATGGCGAGGCGGTAGCGGCGGGTATGCTACAAGCCATGCGGCTGTCGCAACGTATGGGTTGGCTTAGTGCCAATGACGTGGCGCGCGCACAAGCCTTGATTGCTGCTGCTAATCTACCCGTGACACCGCCAGTGATTGCGACTGATACTGCGCTGGATTTGATGCAGCATGACAAAAAGGTGCAGGCAGGTAAGATTCGTTTGATTTTACTGCAAGCGCTAGGGCAGGCGATTATCACTGCTGATTATGACCCGATGGCACTACAAGCAGTGCTGGTAGGTCAAGCGATTGCAGATTAGATAGTTCTTTGACCCTATTGACTTTAAGATTTTTTGCGCTTTGCTGATTAATATATGCTGATTTTACAAGGCTGATTCATGATTGCGACGTTATCAAACGCCTACCGTTCTTGGGCATTTCGAGTCACTATTTGGCTACTGTTTGCTGCAGCGGCAGGTGCATTGACCTTTGTGGTTTGGGGTGCGTCACAAGTCAAGCCAGCGCTGACCAAACAAGGGCAGACCGCTGATAATCCCATTATCCCCGATCCAGCGGCTTTATTGGCAAGTAAGGCACCCAATGAGACAGTTGAACTGGTCAAACCTGTCGAATTTGATGCCGTTATTCGTGATATGCGCAGCTATCCTGATGAATTTAAAGACATTAATTTCATCAAAGCCAATAAAAACAAATACACCGTGCAGGTGATGAATGTTGGCGAGCATGATGTGGTGGCAGATTATCTCTTGACCCGTGACGATCGTAAGCAGTTCAATTATTTTCGTATCACCAATGGCAACGCCAAAAGCAATAAAGAAAACCCTGATGCGCAAAAACGCTATGTACTGACCTATGGGTTGTTTGGTAGCCAAGCTGATGCAGTCAATGCCAGCCGCGATATTAAGTTTGATTTACCGCCGAATGTGAAGCCGATTGTTGAGAGCATCAGCGTCTATGAGCCTATCATGGACGATTATGAAATTAGCTTGCCAGTGCAAGATTTGAGTAACGCTCCACGCGCGGTAAAGCTTAATAAAACCAACAAAGAACTGCCTGCGCCCAAAGCCAAGCCAAAACCAACCACTGACAATAAACCAAAAGCGAGCAGCAGCGAATCAAGCAACACAACGTCTGATAAAACGCAAGATAAGCCAAAACCCAAAGACAGCGATAGCACCGCAAAACCTGCGCGCAGTATCAAAGAGTCAAGCAATAAACAAGATACGTTGTCGATTCAAGAAACCCGTGCACCGCACAGCGAATCGCGTCCGCTGCCTGTTGAAAGCGGCGCGCCACCCAAGCTGCCGCCTGAACCACCGCGCGAGCGTCCAGTGCGTAGCAGTGAAAATAGTGGGTCAAGCAGTAACAGCGGTAATAATGTGGGTAACGGTAGCACAAGCAGCAACAGTGGCAACTAGCGGCATTTTTCGCTGATTTTGTCTGGTGGGCTAGGGTAATAAGCAGCTGGGTAACAAGTAACCGTGGTAAACGTTAAACGCCTATTGGGTGAAACGCTGATTTATGGCATTGGCGCGATTTTGCCGCGTGTGATCACGTTTTTGCTCAATCCGCTATATATTCATTACATTGATAAGCAGGCGTTTGCGGTGTTCACCAGCCTGTACGCGTGGATTGCGTTTGTCAATATTGTGCTGACCTTTGGTTTTGAGACGGCGTATTTTCGTTTTGCGGCAGTCAAAAACAACCTTGATCAATCAGTCGACGCCCAAGCTGCCAAGCAGGCCGCCATTGCGCAAGAATCGCGCGTGTTTAACACAGCGTTTTGGTTCGTTGCAGGGCTTGCCAGCACGTTTTTGATCAGCGTTTTATGGTTGAATCAACCACTGGCGAATGTACTTGATTATGGCGCAAATCCTGAGTTTGTCCGTTGGATGGCATGGATCGCGTTTTTTGACGCACTGTGTATGCTGCCATTTGCTTGGCTGCGTTTTTATGGCTATCCTGTGCGCTATTCACTGGTGCGCGTGATAGCAATCGTGCTGCAAACGGCGGTGGTTATCGCCCTGTTTACCGTGGTGCCACCGTCTATCGCGGCATCACTTGGCCTGACTGCCCAAGTTGCGTATCCATTTTATGCCAATTTGCTTGCCAGTATCGCCACCTTTGTTATGCTGCTGCCGATTGTTGCGCGTGTACGCCTGCGCTTTGATCGCGCACTGTTTCGTCAGATGATTGCCTATTCGTATCCTGTGATGCTGGCAGGGCTGGCGTTCATGGTCAATGAAAATTTTGACAAAATCATTCAGTATTATTTGATTGATAAAGCCGATGCAGGCGCGTATGGCGGCTGTTATAAGCTTGCGGTATTGATGACGTTGTTTGTCACCGCGTATCGCATGGGTATTGAGCCGTTTTTGTTTAAGCAGATGCAGTCGGCGGATGCTAAGCAAACTTACGCACGGATGACAGAATACTTTGCGCTGTTTGCTTCGGTGGTCGCACTTGCGATTATTGCCAACATTGGCTGGCTAAAACGTTTATTTATCACTGATGCCAGCTATTGGACGGCAATTGGGATTGTGCCGATTATCGTCATCGCCAATTTGTGTTTTGGCATTTATTATAATCTCTCAACGTGGTACAAAGTCACCGACCGCACGTTGGTGGGTTCAGCGATTTCGTGGGTTGGCGCAGGCTTGACGATCATACTGCATCTGCTGCTGCTGTCGCGGTTTGGTTTTATGGCATCGGCATGGATTACGCTTGCTGTGTATGCCGCGATGATGGTCATCTCATACGCCTTGGGGCAGCGTTTTTACCCTATCGCATATCGGGTCAAAAAAGTGGGTGCATTGCTAGCGGCGATGGTGGTGGCAAGTGTATTGGTGGTGTGGTCAGATTATGCGTTTTGGTGGTCAAATGCGTGGCTGATCGCCTATATGGTGTTGCTGGGCTATACAGAGCGCAAGCTATTGCTGCCTGTTTGGGCAAAAATCAAACACCGCTTGCCAGTGATCGGCTAAGCGTTGATACGGATTACATGTCAGTAACCAACGCGCAACAACCAATAAAGACAGGCGTAGCCGGCACCTGTCTTTTTTATTTTTCAATTTTTTTGTTTTGTCAAGTGACTATAAAACTTTTTTAGGGTTTAGTGGGTTGGCAACGCTTGCCCAAATACCACACCTTCATTCAAGCGTAGCTGTAGGCTGTCGGTATAAGTCACCGATAACGGGCTTGCACCATCTAGCCCCAATTTGCGTAGCCGCTGCGCCATCGGATGGGTTGATTTGCCCACCTGCAAGACAAAATTGCCTTTACCAGCAAGTTTTGCCCCGTTTAAGGTGCGCGTGTTGGACGTTGCGCGGATCAAATTGCCATCTAGTTCAGAATATAGCACCAAATCCGACCATGGCGCAGGCACACTATTGCCAAATTGCCCTTGCAAACGCACAATATCTTGTGTGTCATCGCGCGGATGTTTGACCGCGCCCATAAAGCCATCATCGCTGAGTTTAAAATCAATACTGGTGACAAATTTGGGATAGCCCCAACCTTCAACGCCTGCCACGCACGCCAGTTTGTCAGTCACAGGCAAATCGACCACCCAAAAGCCTGTATTGCGGCGGTCAGTCGGTAGCATCATGTCAAGCAGTGGCAATTTAGATTTGCCATGATAGCCTTTTTGTTTGGGCTGCACCAAAATTACAGGCGCGACCTCAAAATACGGATTGCCATCAGTCAGTTCACGATAGTCATAAAACGCCACGCTAAACAAAGCTTTATTGCGCGGTAATTTGACGACCTCAACTTGGTGACTGTGGACGACTTGTTGCGCCTTTTTGTAATCAACCAAAAAAAATGCAATCAGGCTTGATGCGTCAAAGTATTTGACGGGTAGGTGATTAACGTCACCTGTGCTTAGGGTTTTTGCCTTGACGGTTTGTTGAAAAAACGGGTCATATTGCCATTGATTGGTCTTGTGCATACGGGGTTCCTGTTTTTAATCTTGTAAGGTTTATCAAAAATTTTATTAAGTAATTTAGCAATTTATGCTTAAAACAATGAAAAATCAGTGTAAAACAAAATTGCGTTACACCGTGTTGTGACTGTGTTATGGCTGCGTTTAAGGCGTTTTGGCTGAAAGGGTTACTAACTGTTTATTGAAATCTACTTAAATATATGCAATAATACCTATTATGAATAGATTAACAAGTATCAATCAAGCTTCACAGCAGTTAGGTGTGTCTATCTCAACGCCGTCAAAGAGGTTTTAGAATGACAGTCATTCGTGGACACATTATTCGACTTGACCCAACAGACAAACAAGCCACCTACTTTGCAAAAGCTTGCGGCGTGGCTCGCCTTGCCTATAACTGGGCATTGGCAGAATGGCAAAACCAATATCAAGCGGATAAGACCTACCGTGACGACTGCCTAGCAAACGGTATCGAAATTGACAGCACTAAACTAAACAAACCCTCACAAGGCAAACTGCGTAAACAGCTGAACGCCATCAAACGCACCCAATTTCCCTTTATGCTAGAAGTCACTAAATGTAGTCCACAACTTGCCATCATGCAGTTAGGGGACGCATTTAAACGCTTTTTTAAAGGGGAAGCCAAATACCCACAATTTCGCAAAAAAGGCGTTGATGATAGATTTAGCCTATCCAACGACCAATTTAGAATTGACGGCAAGCGTATAAAAATCCCTAATTTGGGTTGGGTGCGTATGTCTGAACCGCTACGTTATCACGGTAAAATCCTATCGGCTAAAATCTTTAAGAAAGGCGGTGATTGGTTTGTTAGTGTTGCTATTGAATTGGCAGATATTATCACGCCACTACCCAAAACAGGTAAAGCAGTTGGCATAGACTTAGGCATTACCGACTTAGCCGTGTTATCAGACGGTACAAAAATCCAAGCACCCAAACCGCTTAAACAGCAATTGCAAAAACTCAAACGTCTAAGCAAACAGCTTAGTCGTAAACAAAAAGGCTCAAACAATCGTGCCAAAGCGAAAACCAAGCTATCACGATTACACGCCAAAATTGGCAATATCCGCAAGGATTTTACCCACAAGCTAACTACTCACTTAGTCAAAGAATACGACACCATTTGCATTGAGGATTTGAATGTAAGTGGTATGGTGCGTAACCGTAAATTGGCTAGGGCGATTAGTGATTTAGGTTTTTATGAGTTTAAACGCCAGTTGATTTATAAAGCCAATCAATGGGGCAAAGTCGTTAAAGAAGTGGATAGATTTTACCCCTCAAGTAAAACCTGCTCAAATTGTGGCTTTATCATGGCTAAAGCGGATTTGACCTTGAATGTGCGCAACTGGCAATGCCCTAGCTGTCACACCCAACATGACCGTGACATAAACGCCAGTATCAATATTTTGAACAATGCAACAAAAGTTTTAACTGTCTAGGCAGTTAATAAGGCGGTGAGTTCCACCGTGTCAGTCTATGGAGTTGATGTAAGACTTTAGCCCAATGGCGAGAGCAAACAACGGTGAAGTAGAAAGAAAACGCTAATTTTGCCATTTGGTAGATTTAGGTAGGTTTTTCGGAACGGTATATGGAAAAAATATTAGCCCCAGCCGACGGGGTCAATATCTAACGAGAGGCGCATATAAGCGGCAGAAGGCATCGCCAAAACTTGTGCCCACCATTGGTTCAATAAATCATGCAAAGTGGCGCGGTTTTGGCTTAGCAGAAGTAATTGCGAATGATAGCGGCTATTTTTTTTGGTCATCGGTGCGTCAATAATCGGTGACACACTCACGCCAAGCGCACTTAACTGCTCAGACCGTGGAAGCAACTGGCGCGCATCACTCAACGCTTGGTGGTTTTTGGCCAGCGTTTTGCTTTCGGCGCGCACCAAGCAGGCGTGGCGATAGGGCGGCAAGCCCAACATTTTGCGCTCTGCCAACAGCTGCTGCGCCAATGCCAAATAACCATGCCGCACCAAGGTGAGTAGGGCAGGGTTCTCAGGCTGCACGGTTTGGATGAGCACGCGCCCTGCTTTATCGGCGCGTCCTGCGCGTCCTGCTACCTGTACTATCAGCTGTGCGGTGTGCTCAGGTGAGCGAAAATCCGCCGATAAAAAGCCGCGGTCAGCATTTGGCATCACCACCAGCGTGACATTGGCAAAATGATGACCTTTCGCCACCATCTGCGTGCCGACCAAAATCGCCGATGGCTCATCGTGAATTTGCTGATACAGCCGCTGCCAGCTGTCTTTACGCCGCGTAGTATCGCGATCAATCTGAATAATCGGCGTGTCTGCAAATAGTTCTTGTAAACCCTCAACCAGCCGTGCCGTGCCCATACCCATTGGGTCAAGATTGGGGCTGTTGCACACGGGACAGGCAGACGGAATCATCTGCTGCCAGTCGCAATGGTGGCATTTTAGCTGCGCCGCAGGCGTATAATGCACGGTCAAATGCGCGTCACAGCGTGGGCAATCGGCTTGCCAACCACACGCCGCGCACAGCAAAATTGGCGCATAGCCACGCCGATTAAGAAATACCAAGACTTGCTCGCCATCAGCCAGCGTGCGCTGCATCGCGGCAATAACGCTACTGGCTAGACCATGCTGAGATTTGTATTGCCGTGCATCGACAATTTGCATGGGTGCAAGCTGGGCATTACCTGCGCGTGCCGTCAGAGTTAGCTCATCAAGTTTACCCTGTTGCACCAACGCAAGGCTCTCAAGCGATGGCGTTGCCGTGCCTAACACCACGACAATACCGCGTTTAAACCCGCGGTACAAGGCAACATCAGTGGCATGATAACGCAACGTATCTTGTTGCTTATAGGACAGATCATGCGCTTCATCGACGATAATCATGCCAAGATTGGCAAACGGATATAGCACCGCAGAGCGCGTACCGATGATAATTTGGGCAAAGCCCTCGCGGCACGCTTGCCACCCCTGCAGACGCGCATTGTCGGTCAGCCCCGAATGCAGCATCAGCACATCAGTAGCAAAACGCTCGGCAAAACGTTGGCGTGTCTGCGGTGTTAAGCCGATTTCAGGCACCAAAATCAGCACCTGCTGCCCTGCTGCCAGCACATTGGTCATGGCTTGTAGATAGACCTCGGTTTTGCCGCTGCCTGTGATCCCATTGAGTAAAAAACCGTGATAACCGCCCGTGTGATAAGCCTCAGTGATGGCATCAACAGCGCGTTGTTGGTCAGCATTGAGCGTCAGGCTGTTTACCACTTCGGTAATAGGGGCAGGTTTTTCGGGCACGCGCCAATGTGATGTTAATAAACCTTTTTCGCTAAAATCTTGCAAAAATTTGCGCTCAACACCTGCCGCCAAGGCTTGCGATTCGGCAATAGGCGCATCACGGCTGAGCATCTCAAACAAAGCAAATTGTTCACGCTGCTTATGGGCGCGGCGGCTGATATCACCGTCTTGCAAAGCGCGCGCCAGTTGCCAATAACGCTCGCTAAAATTCAACGCTGCGCCTTGACGCAACAGCGTCGGCAACATCACCGCGTACACATCGCCGAGCGGATAATGGTAATATTGCGCCAACCACGCGGCAAACTCACGCATGCCATCATCAAGCAGCGGCTGCGTGTCGAGCACCTCTTGCACGGCTTTGATTTTTTCGGGCGCAAGCTCACTGTGGTCAATATGCGCGACCACAATGCCGACCAAAGATTGCCGCCCAAACGGCACACGCACACGCGCACCAACAGGTGGTCGCACCGCGTCAGTACGATAATCAAATACCCGATACAGCGGCACGGGCAACGCCACTTGAATTAGCATGGCTAAGGGGTTTAAAAAGTGCTGCTTAATCTTAGACAAAGCACCTTAAGCTAAGTGCAAAATCGCCTCGATTTCAACCACCGCGCCTTTGGGCAAGGCTGCAACTTGCACCGCCGCACGCGCAGGATAGGGTGCGATCAAACGCTCAACAAAAAGTTTGTTTAATGCGTCAAAATCAGCTAAATCCGTCAAAGATACATTGAATTTGACCACATCTGCCAATGAACCGCCTGCTGCTTGGCAAATTGCCGCGATGTTATCAAGCACCTGACGCGCCTGTGCTTCAAAGCCTTGCGCTAACTGCATGGTTTTGGGATCAAGCCCGATTTGCCCCGATACATACACGGTTTGTCCAACTTTAACGGCTTGTGAATACGTGCCGACGGCGGCAGGTGCGTTGTCAGTTTGGATAATCTCACGGCTCATAAATTAATCCTTTTAAACGTATAAAAAACTGTATTTATCAATATGCAATACGCGAAATAGCTTATTTGGAATGTACCATTATGCCATGGCAGCGACTTCGTCATTCCATTGGTACAGGCGTTGAATGTTGGGATAGCCCAAATACGTGCGCAGACGTAAAATCAGCTGCGCCAACTGCTCGCGGCTTTGTACCACGACAAACAATAAGCTATAGCCTGCGCGGTGTTCAATACTCTCAAAGCCTGCATTGACCTCACGCACCAAAAAAATCACCTCACTGACTTGCTCATCGGTCAGCCGCTGATGGATACGCAACGCTGCGTCAAAGTACACGCGTTGGTTGAGCGCGTCTGTCTCACTTGTCTGCCGCCAGTGTAGCGGAATGACTTGATAGTCGTTGATCTTACGGATTTCATCAATTGAAAAACACTTGTGGCGGTGCACCACCAAGCCATTTTTTGACAAATGCCCAACAATCGGGTCACCATAAATTGGATGACAGCAGCTTGACAGTGTTGCTTCCATTCCTGGCGCGTCGCTAATTAGGCTTTGTGGTTGGTGGTCGGCATGGGCATGGGCTTGATTTTCGGCAAGCTGTTCGGGAGTCAAAAGCCAAGACACCGCAATTTGTGGCAATAGCTTGCCCGTGGTGAGCTCTTCAAACAGCTCGGTTTTATCGGCAAGTCCGCGCCAGCTGAGCAATTTTTGCCACGCGCTGTCATCAAGTTTTGTGATATCCAAGCCTTGATTGGTCAATGCGCGCGCAAATGCCGCTTGCCCTTGGGCTTGGCGTTGTTCTGCTGTCAAGCCTTTGAGCCATTCAAACAGCACGCGCCGTGCTTTGTTGGTGGCAACAAAACCCAGCCATTCGGCTTTGGGCTCGGCTTTGGCATCTGTGTCTAGTTGCACGGTTTGCCCCGTTTTGAGCACTGTGCCAAGTTTTGCCTTATGCCCGTTGATACTTGCACCTGTGGCGTGCATAGCAAGGCTACTACTGACCGCAAAGGCAAAATCTAATGCTGTTGAGCCGCGCGGTAACTCATACGCATCGCCTTTGGGTGTATAGCAGATAATTTTACGCTCGTGCAAATAATCAATCAGTTTATCTACCACCGCCACCGCCTCATTGGGCATGGTGTCATCAACGGCATGTTCGTGAATCAGGTTTTGCAGGTTACGTAGCGACGCTTGAATAACGCTACGGCTCAGGTACGACGCCTCCTCACCCATCAAAATACCCAACCGCGTGGTCTTAAGCATGGTTTTGGTTAAGATCTTGATTTTGATGGTATTTTGTTCGGTGTGATAAGTTAATGTCAAAGACTGGTTACCACCTGCTTGTGGATGGCGAATATGGTCTTCAATTTGGTGAGCAGGGATTTGGTATTTTTCGGTGAGATAACGGGCAACGCGGTCACAATGGTCGATTTCATCCATCACAAGCATAAACTCATGCCGCCACAGCAAATCATTGATTTCACCGCGATTTTTAAAAAACTGGCGAAACAACGTCACACGGTTATCAACATCTTTGACATAGCCTTTGACATTGAGCCGATTTAAAACGATATTTAAATAATTATGAATGGATTCACGCTGAAAGGCACGTCCCAAACCATGTTGTAATAGCTTATCTGACAGCTTGTAATACATGGCAGCGTTTAGGCTGCGGTAGCACAAAATTTCAATATAATCGGCTAAGTCATTTAGCCCCATAATACGCGCAAATGGCACATAAAAATCTAACGTTTCTTGTGCGGTCGATCGTTGTTTTTTTTCGGGCACCGCGTCAATCGTGCTCATATTGTGCAAGCGATCGGCAAGTTTAACAATCAGCACGCGCGGGTCTTCTAGCGTGGCAGTGATGATTTTATAAAACGTATTGGCTTTGTTGATGTGTTTTTCGTTGGAGGATTTAAGTTTGGTCACACCATTGACGATTTGCGCCACATCCGCACCAAACTGTGCCTTGATGTCGGCTTCAGTCACCGCTGTGTCTTCCACCGTGTCATGCAAAATTGCCGCCACCAGCGTTTGCACATCCATACGAAAACTTGCCAAAATCTCTGCCACCGCGATCGGGTGGGTGATATATGGCTCGCCAGATTTGCGCTTGTCATGGATGTGCGCTGCATCGCCAAACGCACACGCGCGCAGCACCTGTTCGCGGTCGGCCGCCGACAAATAACCCAATAGGCGCATTAAATCGTGTTGCGCGGCATCCACCTCGGGGTGACTACGCTTTGGCAATATGGTTGGCATCAAATCTCCCCATCAAGCAATGCAGCGATAGCATACGCGCCCAAACCTGCGCTCAGTTTTAAATCTGTGCTAAGCAAAGTATCTTGCAATAAATTGTATCCCAGCTTATTCCAGCAACGTGCTTCAATCAGCCATCAAAACCAAGCTGCCACTGTATATGCAAGCCATAAAAAGACAGCAAAAGGATATCTTAATTAATCGCATTTTGGTACAAAAGTCAAGTAAAACTGTACCGACGCACCAAAAACGCCAAATTTCGTTGATAAAAAACCCCCACTCACTGTGGGGGTTTAGCTGATCAGCGTTTCAAATAGATTGGCTTAAAACGGCTGTCCGCTTGAAATCGTAAAATTAAGCTCATCAAAAGATTTTGGCAATTCACGCTCAGGTTGGCTCAAAATATCTTTGTTCACCAAGCCTTCAGCGATTTCGCGCAGCGCAATGACAGTCGGTTTGTCGTTTTCGCGTTCGACCATCGGCTCAGACACACCGCGAGCCAATTGACGCGCGCGCTTACTGGCAACCAAAATCAAATCAAAACGATTATGGATATTGTCCAAACAATCTTCTACCGTTACTCGCGCCATCGTAACCTCCACCGTTGAGCTAAATTTGGCTAATCGCTTAGCATAGCAAACTTTGCTATCAAAATCCAGTTGGTTTTTGGACTCGCCAACAGGCTTAGCAAATTATTTAATGATCTTTAAGCCTGCCGTATTGGCACGTTTTGGACGGCTGGTAGGGGTTTTAGGCGCGCTGTCCTCAGTCGCTGGTGTGTAGTTGGCATACTCGTTGGGGTCAAAAAACGTACCCACGGCGTTGTTTTCTTTGGCATAAATGCCCATCACCGCCGCGATTGGTAGCCAAATCTCACGCGATACACCACCAAAGCGCGCATAAAAGTGGATGTAATCATTGTTGATTTGCAGATTGCCCGTGGCTTGGCTGGCAATATTGAGCACAATTTTGCCATCTTGCACATGCTCAGTCGGCACTTGTGTGTTGGGGTAGGTCGCATCCACCATGATATACGGGGTCAGCGCGTTGTCTTCTAGCCATGCAAAGATAGCGCGTATCATGTAAGGACGGGTTGGGGTTAAATTATCCATGATTATCTCTTAAAATAGGAGTAAACAATAATGTCTAGCGAGTCGTTATACTTGCCTGAAACGTCGGGCGAGCAAATACGCGCGCGCAGTAATTGAGCAGTGGACGGCACAATGTCGGCGGTAGGGTAATCTGCATTGCAGGCAGACGGTATAACATCGGCGCAAGCAAGCAATCACACAGCCCAAAGGTATCGGACAAAAAATACACCCGATGGGCAAACAGCGGTGCAAGTGTGACCAAAGAATCCGTCAGCGATTTTCGTGCCGCTTGCGCACGTGTAGCATCTAGCGTGTCAGCGTGGGTCAGTAGCACATCGGCAAGCTGTAACCAGTCTTGCTCAATACGCCACATCAGTTGGCGGTATTGCGCACGCGTAGTGGGCGTTTCGGGCAGCAGTCTATACGCGGGATAACGTTCTTCTAAATACTCAAAAATCACTGCATTGTGGTACAGTACCAGTTCTTTGACCACCAACACGGGCAGAGTATTGTACGGGTTTAAGTCCGCTAAATCCTCACGGCTAAATGCCGTTGGGTCGGGCGCATCCTCATCCTCATCGATCAACGGTACCTCGATTGCAGGCACGCGCACTTCATCAAAGCCAATTTGTTTTTCCAGCAATGCCAAACGCACTTGATGACTCAGATAACCATCATCGGCATATAAAATTGGCGTATTAGACAGGGGCGGCAGCATGCAATGGTATAAACTTAGGGTGCAAAAGCATTAGCCTAGCGTATTTGATGGTCTTTGACAAGTTATACCGTGTCAAAAATAAACAAGGCAACCGAAGCTGCCTTGTTGTGTGTGTAGATGTAATTTATTTTACATCTTTCCAGAATTCTTTATTCAAGAAATACACAGGGATGAATAACAACAGCAAGAATACCAAAACATACACACCAATTACCTTGCGCTTGTGTGCCATTGGTTCTGCTAGCCACGCCATAAAGTTTACGATATCGCCGATGTTTTGGCGATACTCTTCTTTTGAGGTGTTCATTTGCATATCATGCAATACAAACGGCATAGCGACGTTATGCAGTACGAGGTTATTAGCCCCCCATGGACGACTTGGGTCTTCATAAAAGCCAAGTAGGTAGGTGTATACCCAATCTTCGCCACGCAGACGTGTCTCTGAAGATAAATCAGGTGGCTGAGCACCAAACCAGCCTTTTTGAAGCTCAGGGTCAATCCCAGCAGTGATATGATCACCGACTTGGTCGGTAGTCACCATGAGGTACTTTTCAACCAACTCTTTAGGGATGTCCAAGTCTTTGTACATCTTTGAGTAGCGCACATATTGCGCGCTATGACAGCCCACACAGTAACTCATGAACAGCGATGCACCACGCTGAATAGAGGCTTTATTGGTCAGATCCACAGGCGCTTTTTCGCATTGTAGCTCATGCTCTTTGCCTGCGGCATCGGTATAACTGCCGCAACCATGCCCTTCAGCCGCATGTGCACTACTGGCACCTGCTGCCATTGCCACCGCCAAGCCAACGCCTGCTAAAGTTTTTTGCAACGTTTTCATTAATGATGACCTCCAGTGACACGTTCAGGTGGCTGCTTACACGTTTCAATCGAGGTGTAAAACGGCATCAAGATAAAGAACAAGAAGTACAAAATTGTACATACCCGTGCGATGATGGTAGATAAATCACTAGCAGGGGTTGCACCCAAATAACCCAATACCAAAAAGCTTATCACAAAGATTGTCAAAGCCACATGTGACATCCAACCTTTGTAGCGAATCGAGCGCACAGGCGAACGGTCAAGCCATGGCAAAACAAACAAAATTGCAATCGCGCCACCCATCACCAAGACACCTGGCAACGCTGAGCCAAACATTGAGGGAGTAGCACGCAACATAGCGTAAAATGGCGTGTAATACCAAACAGGCGCAATGTGTGGCGGTGTTTTAAGTGGGTTAGCGGCCTCAAAGTTTGGTGGCTCAAGGAAATAACCACCCCCTTCTGGGAAGAAGAACACCACCGAGAAGAACACCATAAAGAATACCACAATACCCACCATGTCATGCACAGTGTAATATGGATGGAACGCCACGCCATCAAGCGGCACACCGTTTTTATCTTTTAAGCGTTTGATATCAATACCATCGGGGTTATTTGAACCAACATGGTGCAATGCCACCAAGTGAACAAATACCAAACCAACCAAAATCAACGGAATGGCAACCACGTGCAGGGCAAAGAAACGGTTTAGCGTGATACCTGAGATGATATAGTCACCCTTGATCCACTCACCAAGCGCATCGCCAATCACAGGAATTGCAGCAGGTAAGTTTAAAATAACCTGTGCACCCCAGAATGACATGTTACCCCAAGGTAGCAAATAGCCAAAGAAACCTTCTGCCATCAAGCACAGGTAAATACCCATACCAATCAACCAGACCAATTCACGTGGTTTTTTGTATGAACCGTACAGCAGTGCGCGGAACATGTGCAAATACACCACAACGAAAAACGCCGACGCACCTGTTGAGTGCATGTAGCGAATCAACCAGCCACCTTGCACATCGCGCATGATATATTCAACCGATGCAAACGCCCCTTCGGCGCTTGGGTTGAACATCATGGTAAGCCAGATACCAGTAACCAGTTGGTTTGCCAATACCACCATTGACAACACGCCAAAGAAATACCAAAAGTTAAAGTTTTTTGGCGCGTAATATTTTGACATGTGGTATTCATAGGTTTCAGTCGCAGGAAAACGCGCGTCCACCCAATGCATAAAACGTTTACCCATGCTCATTATGACACTCCCACCGTCAAGATTGTGCCGCTAAAATTATAGTCGGGAATCGCCAAGTTACGCGGCGCAGGCACGTTTTTAAACACACGCGCTGCCAAATCGTACTTTGAACCATGACACGGGCAAAAAAAGCCGCCCAACCAGCTGCTGCCGCCCAAATCTGCTGCGCCCACCTCGGGACGAAAGCTTGGTGCACAGCCTAGATGCGTACACACCCCTTCACACACTAAGATGTTAGAACCATCGCGTGAGCGAGTTGGGTTTTTGCAATAATCAGGCTGCACTGAGCCATCAGACGTTGGATCAACCAACAACGGATCCATCTTGGACAAATCGTCCATCATCTGTTTGGTGCGATTGACAATATAAATAGGCTTACCGCGGTACTTGACCACCACCATTTGACCTGACTCGATTGAGCTGGTGTCATAAGTTACGGGCGCACCCGCCGCTTCCGCTTTGGCACTTGGATACCATGAGCGCACAAATGGGGTAGCAATCGCACCCACTCCAACCGCGCCCATCGCCGCCGTTGTGGCGATCAATACTCTTCGACGTTTGACATCGACGCCTTCGGCATGGTTCATTAATTATTCCTCCAAATTAACGCCGCAACACCTTGCTGTATGTGCCTTGCCCGACGGATCGAGTAGGGCAGCTAGCTGGGTCGCCGTTTTATCGTTTAACTCGCGTTTTAACTAAACAGATGTAAGTCTGCTGTATTAGGTTCAGCGGCTTTATCTAACATTCAACCAATAGCCACTAAATCAAACGGGCAATGCCATCGCGTCCATCTGCGACCGTGTTGCAGTCAAATCAGGCAAACGCATGGTAAAGATAGGTTGTGCAATCGACGCGGCGTTAAATCAATTTGGGTTACATGACGGTATATTGCTACACCGTTGCTAAATCCACACTATTTCTAAGGCTATTTTAAAGCAGAAGTGGGCTAAATTCTACCGTCATCGCGTCTAAATTTCGCTAATCTCGGCTATTTTAAGCTATTTTGGGCGTAAAATAAATGTTACGCGCTGTTTTCGTACGAAAATATAAGCGAAATAAAAAAACCCTTGCGTTAGACACAAGGGTTTTTTGAAACAAGCAAAAAACGTTACAAAAAATTCGATTAACGTTTTGAGAATTGTGGACGTTTACGCGCTTTACGTAGACCCAATTTTTTACGTTCAACTTCACGCGCGTCACGAGTCACAAAACCAGCTTCTTTTAGGGCAGGTTTCAATGTTTCATCAGAGTCAATCAAAGCACGGGTGATACCGTGACGGATTGCACCTGCTTGGCCATTGATACCACCGCCTTTGACGGTGACATAGATGTCATATTTGTCGGCAGCGTCAAGCAGTTCTAAAGGCTGACGTACTACCATCACTGACGTTTCACGACCAAAGTATTGCTCAAGTGGCTTACCGTTTACAGTGATTTTACCAGTACCTGATGACAAAAATACACGTGCGGTTGAGGTTTTACGGCGACCTGTGCCGTAGTTACGATCTGCTGTTGCCATGCGATGCTCCTAATTAGATATCTAAGACTTGTGGCTGTTGCGCGCCATGTGGGTGCTCGCTACCAGCGTAAAGTTTAAGTTTTTTAATCATGGCATAGCCAAGCGGACCTTTTGGCAACATACCTTTAACGGCTTTGTGTAGCACGTCTTCTGGCTTGTGCGCCAGCAGTTTGGTAAAGTTGGTTTCCTTGATACCTCCAGGATAACCAGTGTGGCGGTAATATTTTTTGTCTTGCGCTTTTTTGCCAGTTACCGCGATTTTGTCCGCGTTGATGACGACAATGTAATCGCCAGTATCAACGTGCGGTGTGTATGAAGGCTTATGCTTACCACGAAGGCGAGTTGCAATTTCACTTGCCAAGCGACCGAGCGTTTTACCTTCAGCGTCCACGACATACCAGTCGTGCGTCACTTCATGTGGTTTAGCACTGATAGTTTTCATGTTAAAAACCTTTTAAGGATAATGTTGAGAGGGATGTCTGGGAAACGAGGGCTCTCAAAATTCGAACGCATATTATAGGCACTTGTTTGTCTTGTTGCAAGCACCTAGCAAAAATATTCTTGGCAAATACTTTGCCAAAATACGGCAAGATCAATCGGCAAGTTTTTGATATAACACATCAAAAATTTCGCGCCCTTCATTGATACCGCGCTGCTCAAACTTGGTTAAAGGGCGAAAATCGGGGCGCGGTAAAAACTGACCTTGACCTGCCACGTTACAAAATTCGGGCATGTGATCAAGCACAATCAGCATATCTTCAGCGTATTGTGCCCAATCAGTGGCGGCATGAAAATAACCGTTTGGCTTGAGTGCACGACTGACGATTGCCATGCGTTCAGGCTGAACAAAGCGGCGTTTGTGGTGTCGTTTTTTGGGCCATGGGTCGGGGAAGTACAGCTGCAGCGTGTCGATATGGGCGGCAGGTAGCTGTTTAAGTAGGGTAATCGCGTCGCCTGCAATCAGCTTTAGATTGGTCAGCCCTGCTTGCCCTGCCAGATACGCGCAGTTGCCCAAGCCTGCCTCGTGCACCTCAATGCCGACAAAGTTGCGTGTGGGCTCAGCTTGCGCCATTTGTACCAGTGTTGCACCCATGCCAAAGCCAATCTCTAAGGTCAAAGGCAAATCGGATTTGGCAAATAACGCGCGTAAGTCGGTGATGCCTGTGATGTCCAATGCTTGCCGCGCGTCATCAGCTTGCACAAAAAAGCGTGCAAATTCTGGTTGCAAACCTGCTTGCGCTTTTTTACCCATGTGGGTTTTGCGCTTCATAAAGGTTTGGATGCTACGGTGGCGACGGTTGTCTAGTGCAGCGCGGTTGTCACTGTCGGCAGTGGTTGGTAAATCGGTGTGTGCAGTAGGGTCGGTGATTGACATGATAGGTTGATAAAATTTAATCCATCAAATGGCAAAAGCCAGCAGTAAGAATGAACAAAAGTACGCTCAAGGGGCACGCAAAAAGCTGCGGCGGTGGCTAAAAATGCGCTATTATATGCCAAAAGCGCGGCGCAATAAACCGACACGCGCACCAGATAAACGACAATTTGCTGAATTTGTATGCTATTTATTGAAACCACGTCGCCACCGCCGTTTTGGCAAGCACAGCTGACCGATAAACAGCGGTTGGCGTACGACAAAGCCTTTATTGGCAAGCGTTCGCAGGCATACTATCTCAAACGCTTTGCCGAATTTGACCGTGCAGGTCGGTTGTCACCCAAGTGGCATTGGGCGGGTTTTTTGATGACTTTTCCGTGGTTGCTGTACCGCAAGCGTTATTTAGATAGCATCGTGTATTCGGTGGCAGGTTGGTCGTTTATTCAGCTCATCATGACGTTGGTGTTGGTGTTGGCGGAGTTTTTGTTCATTCATGACTTGGATGCGGCTTGGCGGATGCCGCTGCGCATCGGGCTTGGGCTTGCGGTGTGGGGCTTTTGGGCGGTTATTGTCGGGCGTTGGACAGATGCGTATTATTACCGCATGGCACGGCGTGAGATTGCCGATGCGATTGAGCTGTATCCACGTGATGAAGCGGCGCAGATGGCGCATTTGCGCGAACACGGTGGTGTTAGTTTGGTTGGTTTGGCATTGGCGTTTGGGTTTTATGCATTTTCGTTGGCGGTAATTCAGGTGCAGTTTTTGCCGATTTATGCCAAGCAAAAAGCCAATGATACGTTGTTTGTGGCGTATGATATCGTCAATAGCGCGCAAAACCGTGTCGAGGCGATTTATCAAGCCACAGGCAAATGCCCAATCAATACACCGCTTTCGACCGATAACCAACGCGTGCGCTTGCAGCTGCTGACCGCTGCCGATGGCGTGCCAATGACCAGCCACTGTATGATCCAAGCCACTGTGCAAGGTGTGCCGTTTCCCAATCGCTGGCTTAACGGACAAACGCTCATTATGTATCGACAAAGCGATGACCCCAAACAGACAGGGTGGGGCTGCGTCACATCGCTCAACCGCAAACAAACGCCAAAACAGTGCCTAACAGCCGAGCGTTGATGACGCTACTTGTGAGTCAAAACTTGCCACACGCCGCCAAACCACAATCGGCAACAGACACGCCAGTCCAATCAACATACTCAGACCAAAATGTGCTGTATAGCCCAACCTGTGTGCCAAATAGCCACTGGCAAAATGTGCCACACCGCTTAGCACCGTCAGCAAACACACCTGCATCGTATAGTCACTGCCTGCATGATAGAGGCGTGCGTAGTGCATGACGGTGGTGAGCAGAGCAATCAAGGCCAACGCTGCGCAAAAATGTTCCAACGCATTGACCGCATACAGCCAACCAAAATGCTGTAGCCACCCTTGTGCAAAGCCTAGCGCTGCCAGCCCGTATAGCCCCGTTGTCAGCGCTTGCCAACCATTAAACCACAGCAGCGCTGTATCGCGCTTGATATGACGCAGCGCAAGCGTTGCCACCCACGCACCCGTCAAGGATGCCGCCGCGCCCAATACCGTCACCCACAGCCCCATATCCGCAAGGCTCACACCGCTATCGACCATCATTGGCTTGACCATGTCGCTAGAAATACCATCAGCGATTTTAAAGGTCAATAATACCCCAAGCCATGCGCGCAGCTCACGATGAGCCGTAAAATAACGGTACTGCTCGCGCAATGCGTGCCAAAGTTGGGTAAAATTTGGTGGGGTGGAGCGCTTGGTCAAATTGCTAGAAACTTGAGCCGCTCGTGCTGCCTCACGATAACGCCAAATTGGAATGGTATTGAGCAGCACCAACCCCGCCAACGCCAAAAATCCGTTACGCCAGCCGATGCGCTCAAGCCACATCAGCAGCAGACCACCACCAACAATCAGCCCAACGCGATAACCAATGACCTGCACGGCATTGCCTTGGCTTTGTTGGTGGCGTGTGTCGGGTTCGGTCAAACGACTGGGTAAATTCGGATCGGCTTTTAGCAGACGCGTTGCCAAACCATCGGTGGCGACATCTTGCGTCGCACCAAGCAGACTTAAGCCAAACAGCACCACGTACAACTGCACGACAGCAGCATTGTCCTGCAAGCGTGTCGGCTCAAAAAACGCCACCACGACAAGCAACACCACCGCCAACAGCTGTGTTGGCAAAATCCAACTGCGCGCTTGCCCGATACGCGCCGAATAATGCGTATCGACCCATGGCGACCACAAAAACTTGATCGCCCACGGTAGCATGACCAGCCCCGACCAACCAATCATCACCAATGACGCGTGATAACTGCGCAAAATGGCAGGCAAGGCTTGGGTAATAAAGCCTGCAGGCAAGCCTTGTGCCAAATATAAGGTCAGCAGCAAAGCTAAGGTCTGGCGTTGGTTTAGGCGCGCGAAGGCAGTCATAAGTTTAAAATAACCAATAACTAAAACTCATCTAGCTAAACACCTTTTTTAGCTAAATACCACTGTCTTATTGCCTGCCACAATCACACGGTTGTCTAAATGCCAACGCACCGCACGCGTCAAAACATTGCGCTCAACATCTTGCCCCAGCGCGCGCAATTCAGCAACACTATGCCGATGCCCCACGCGCAACACATCTTGCTCAATAATCGGGCCTTGATCCAAGTCGGCGGTGACATAATGCGCCGTTGCACCAATTAACTTCACCCCCTTGTCATACGCTTGTTGATACGGATTGGCCCCGACAAACGCAGGCAAAAACGAGTGATGAATATTGATGATTTTCATTGACCAATTGGCGACAAAATCCGCCGACAAAATCTGCATATAGCGCGCCAAAACCAACAAATCGCAATCAGCAACCAACGCCTGTAGCGCAGCCTCACTGGCGGCTTTATCCGCGCCATTCACAGGCACAACGTAAAAAGGCACGCCAAAATTCTCCACCGCGCGGCGTAGATGATCATGATTGCTCACCACGCACGCGATCTCACACGCCAACTGCCCGCGCTGCCAACGCCACAGCAAATCAAGCAGTGCATGGTCAGCCTTTGACACCAAAATCGCCACCCGTTTGCGCTGACGGCTGTCAAATACCTGCCAATCCATGGCATACGTCTGTGCAACGTTTTGCGCGAAGTCATCGCAAAATGCCGCGCCTTGCTGCGCCCAGTCCTGCGCCGCAAATGCTAGCCGCATAAAATACTGCCCACCTTCCAACGCCGTTGAATACTGATCAAGACTGATGATATTGCCGCCATGGCGATACACCGCCGCTGATACCGCTTGCACAATGCCTGCTTGGTCTTGGCATTTAATCAGCAGCACGATGGTTGTCATCGCGTCAATGGTTGGTAGGTTGGATCCTGATAGAGCCGACATTGATAAGCTAGGCGACGAAACAGTAGAGATTTGACTCATAAAAAATTCCAATTT
Source organism: Moraxella atlantae NBRC 14588 (assembly GCF_001591265.1). Taxonomy (GTDB): domain Bacteria; phylum Pseudomonadota; class Gammaproteobacteria; order Pseudomonadales; family Moraxellaceae; genus Faucicola; species Faucicola atlantae. The sequence goes on from NZ_BCUL01000002.1 coordinate 37,864, forward strand.
AACCAATACAAACACAATAAATAAAAATTTATGTTATAAAAAATTAAGCAATCTTAAATCAAGGACAACCCATAAAGGGCGATTAACATAGCCCAACTTGATGACCACTTGATGAAACAGCCCAAAACTTGATCATATTTTTCAATCGACCTAAGAGGTTTTGACCAAGCTGTCAAGTGCCTCGGCAGGCAAACGCCAACGCCCTTTTTTCTTACCGCGTCCGCTGCCGCGATTGAGTAGATTTGCCCCCATCACCAGTTTATCCAAACTGTGCTGGTGGTAAGCATGGCAAATCGCGCACGCCAAACCATCCGCCGCATCGGCTTGTGGCGTAACATTGAGATCAAGCAGACGCACAACCATTGCCTGAATTTGCGCCTTATCTGCCGCGCCATAACCGCACACCGCTTGCTTGATTTGCCGTGCCGTGTATTCCTCAACCGCCAAATCTTTGGCAACCAACGCCGCAATCGCTGAGCCACGCGCCTGTCCAAGCTTTAACGCCGAATCGGGATTTTCTGCCATAAATACCTGCTCAATCGCTGCCAACATCGGCTCATCGGTGTATTTTTGGTAATACTCAACAATACGCGAGATACCAAAAAAAATCCGCTTCAAGCGTTCGGGCATATCGGGCGATTCGGTATAAATCGTGCCTGCGTCCAAAAACGTCAGATTACCGCCCGTTTGCTGCACAATGCCGTAGCCTGTCATGCGTGAACCGGGATCAATTCCAATAAAAATTGTCATACATACCACTAAAAAATCGAACATTGAACCAACAACGCGCCAAATTCGCGTCAGTCGTCATTATAGCCGATGTTGGCGCACAATTTGCTGCCCAGTCACGCAATAAAATCGACTTGGCGCTATGTCACACACGTTAAAAGCTTGATATACTAAAATTTATCCTTATCATAGCCGTAGACGTGGCAAAATCAGATGTGGCAAAATCGCGGCAAGTATTTGCCTATTAAAAATTTTTAAGACACTTACCCAAAAGGATACCGCTTGATGATTGGAAATGTGCTTGGCATCGCGATTGTTTGGTTTATCATTGAAATGCTGGTTTGGTACTTAATTGCCCAGTTTATCAGTGGTTGGTGGGTATTTGGCTGGTTTATCGTTGCCGCTGTTATCGGTGTCATGCTGATCAAAAAAGGCTTGGGTACGCTCAAACCGATGGCGGCACAGGCGCAAGCAGCAATGCTCAACCCTGCGATGCGCCCCCAAGAAAATACGATGGTACGCGCATTGGCCCTGTGTCTAGCAGGCGTGTTGTTTGCTTTGCCAGGGATCCTAAGCGATCTTGTCGCACTGATTGTGCTACTGCCTGTCGTGCAAAATAAAGCCAAAAACGCCGCCAAAGACTATGCCACCAAAAATCCCGAAAAACTCATGCAGATGATGGCAAGCCGCATGGGTGGTATGGCAGGCATGCCAGGGATGGACGCGGCACAAATGCAGCGTATGCAAGAGATGATGCGCGGCGGTGCAGGTGGTAATCCGTTTGCAGGCATGGGTGGTTTTGGCAATAGCTTTGGTGGCAACTCACCAGATGCACGCCCAAACCCGACCACGCGCGCGCGCCTAGGGCGTACCACCATCGATGGACAAGCCAAAACCGTCAATCGTTCTGCCAATGACGATTGAGCAGCCTTGGCTTAAAACAGCCATAAAAAAATCGCCTCTGTGTTTGGGGCGATTTTTTTGAACAATTTTTGCTTAAACCGCAAAAAATCGATCGATGCTTATTTGTTTGCGTCGTCTTTGTTTACACCGTTTACGCCGTCTTTTAGACCTTTACCAGCTTTAAAGCTTGGTACGCGGCTAGCTGGGATTTCCATTGATTCACCAGTTTTTGGATTGCGACCTGTACGTGCTTGACGCTCTTTTACGCTAAACGTACCAAAACCAACCAAAGACACGCTGTCATTGTTTGTCATCGCTTCTGAAACCGCATCAATAAAAGCATTTAGACCGGCAGTGGCTTGCGCTTTGTCCAATTTGCCGTCGCTGTGTTTGACCATGCTGTCAATCAATTCTGACTTATTCATCCGTTTATTCCTTCCAAAGTTCTCGCCAAAGCTTAGCGGGTAGTTAAGACCAATTTACTGATTGCTATGACGTATCAGCTGGGTGCCGAATGGCTTTGATTATAAGTAAACTCATGCGCCTAAACAAGCGTGTTTCTGCGGTTTTTGTGTGGTTTTGCATATTTTTGGTAAAAATAACGCTAAAAGCGCGTTAAAAGTCGATGATTAGCAGGTAAAATACATAGATTGTCGCACCAAATAGCCCCAACTAAGATTGGCATCGCCTGCCAACGCTGCTAAAATGGGCACGGTTTTGCCTATAATTTGCTAAATAGATTTTGTTAAAATCACCGACGATCGAGAAGCCGATGAATCCATCAACCCAACCGACCTCAGCCCATAACCACACGTGGAATGACACGCTGCTTAATATCGTGTTGGCAATGGTTGAAACCATCATCACCTTGCTGCTACGTTTTGACGCGCCTTTGCGCCAAGCGGCGTACCCGTTGGCACAAAATAATACGGTGGTGTGTGTGCGCTCGTATGTGCCGCACGTGACGTTTTATGCCACATTTACTGTCAATGGTGTGCTGCTTGACAGCCAGTTGCAGCCATCGCAGCAGGTTGATGTCACCATTAACGGGTTTACGTGGCAAATTGCGCAGGCGATTTTTACCGATCAACCAAAAGCCATTGACGCGCTACAGATGCGCGGTGAGGTCGATGACGTTGCCCAAGTCACCCATTTTTTAAATACCATTGGCGTGGTGCAAGTTGTCCAACAGCTGATTGCCTCGGTGAGTAAAAAAGGCAAAAAATCTGCCCAAACAGACGCTGCGGCACAAAACCAGGCCGTCAGCAAGCAACAAGCAATCGCTGAATATAAAGCGCGCATCAGTGAGCAAGAAAGCCAAATCAACGCGCTGACCATTGAGCAAGCCCAACACAACGCCCAAATTGCCGAACTCAACAGCAAAAACAAAACGTTGAAAATTGCCTTGATGGTCGTGGCGGTACTGTGGATTATTACGCTGATTGTTTGGTGGTGGATGGCGCGTTAATAGGTTTGTTTGCCACACGTTGGTTAAGGTAGTTATTTGTCTTGGATAATCTTGACTAAAATGCTAAGAATTAATCTTGACTAAATAACTCGGGTTTAATTATAATAGCCTTCATCAAATGCGATGAAGGTTTTTGTTTTTTTATACGCTTCATCAAATTGCACGGATGTAAGTAAATAGTTAAGCCACGACAATCAGCGGAGATGTTATGAGATTAACCACGCGCGGGCGTTATGCGGTGACCGCCTTATTGGATTTGGCGTTGCAAGATAGCCAGCACGCTGCCGCCGTGTCGTTGTCCGATATTGCCAAACGCCAAGCGATTTCGATTTCCTACCTTGAGCAATTGTTTTCTAAATTGCGTAAGCAGGGGTTGGTGGTCAGCACACGCGGAGCATCAGGCGGCTATCATATTGCCAAACCACTTACTGATATCAGTGTGATGCATATTATCGCAGCGGTTGATGAATCGATCGAGGCGCGCGCCTGTGAGGGGCAAGGCAATTGCCAAGACGGCGCGATGTGCTTGACGCATGATTTGTGGACAGGCCTGTCTGAGCATATCGCTGATTATTTATCCAATGTCACGCTTGCCGAGCTGATCGCTGGGCAAAATGTACGCCAAATTGCTCAGCGTCAAGAGCGTGATGTGCAGCGTTTAGAGCAGCTCAGCGCCGAACAACCAATTGCGCTGAAATTTGACACAGATTATACCAACGCACGCGACACCAAGCCTACCGATAGCAAAGCAAGCAAGGGCGCGTATTGTAAAGACTGTACTACCCGCACAACCAAACTTCGGGAGAATATGCCAGCATGAGCCATCCCATTTATTTAGACTATGCCGCCACCACGCCGATTGATGCTGATGTTGCGCAAAAAATGATGCAATACATGACCTATGAAGGCGTGTTTGGCAACCCTGCGTCACGTTCACACGGTTTTGGCTGGCAAGCCGAGGAAGCCGTTGAAAACGCTCGCCAACAAATCGCCGATCTGGTCAATGCCGATCCACGTGAAATTGTGTTCACCTCAGGTGCGACCGAATCGGATAACCTTGCCCTAAAGGGTGTGGCGCAATTTTATAGCAGTAAAGGCAAGCACATTGTCACCAGTAAAATTGAGCACAAGGCGATTTTAGATGTCTGCCGCGAACTTGAGCAACAAGGCTTTGAAATCACCTATCTTGAGCCAGAACAAGGCACAGGCTTGATCCATGTCGAGCAGGTCAAAAATGCACTGCGCGATGACACGATTTTGGTAAGCCTGATGATGGTGAATAACGAACTAGGCACACTGACCGATGTGGCGGCAATTGGTGAGATTACCCGTGAGCGTGGCATCATCTTGCACGTCGATGCCGCACAAGCTGCAGGCAAAACACCGATTGACTTAGCCAATATGAAAATTGACTTGATGAGCTTTTCAGGTCATAAAATCTATGGTCCAAAAGGTATTGGCGCGTTGTACGTCAGTCGTAAGCCACGCGTGCGTCTCAAAGCGCAAATGCACGGCGGTGGACACGAACGCGGTATGCGCTCAGGCACGCTAGCCACTCACCAAATCGTCGGTATGGGCGAAGCGTTTGCTGTTGCCAAAGAAAAAATGCCAACCGAGCAGGCGCGTATTGCAAAATTGCGTGACCGTTTGTGGAATGGTTTAAAAGATTTAGACCAAGTATTTTTAAACGGTGACCTTGAGCACAGTATTCCAAATATCATCAACATCAGCTTTAACTTTGTTGAAGGTGAGTCGATGATGATGTCGCTAAAAGACCTTGCTGTGTCATCGGGATCAGCGTGTACCTCAGCAACGCTTGAGCCATCGTACGTGCTACGCGCTATTGGGCGGTCAGATGAATTGGCGCACAGCTCGATTCGCTTTAGCCTTGGGCGTTACACCACAGAGCAAGACATCGACCGCGTGATCGAAGAAGTGCGCAATGCGGTGACCAAATTGCGTGAATTATCGCCTTTGTGGGATATGTACCAAGACGGTGTGGACTTAGACAGCGTTGAATGGAATGCACACTAAGCCCTTGATTTTAGGTGCTAAACCGCTATTTAGTTAGTATAAAATTGTGTTAGCCAGCTGATAGCCGTTGCCATACATCTGTACTGAATCATGTAAGCGCAGCGGCTGTTGCCCCGCAAGCCCAAACTGCAAAACCAAGCAATGAAACCTGAGACGGCAAACAAATTAGGAGTCAAAAATGGCTTACAGTGAACAAGTGATTGACCACTATGAAAACCCACGCAACGTTGGTAACTTTGACAAAAACGCTAAAAACGTTGGCACAGGTATGGTGGGTGCGCCTGCGTGTGGTGATGTCATGCGCCTACAAATCCAAGTGAGCGATGATGGTATCATTGAAGACGCACGGTTCAAAACTTACGGCTGTGGCTCAGCGATCGCCTCAAGCTCATTGGTTACTGAATGGCTTAAGGGTAAAACCTTAGAGCAAGCGCGTGAAATCAAAAACAAAGATATCGCTGAAGAATTGGCATTGCCACCTGTGAAGGTTCACTGCTCAGTATTAGCCGAAGATGCCATTAAAGCAGCGATCGAAGATTACCAAGCCAAAGCAGGGCAGACAAAAGCCCAAACCGCCGAGGTAGGCGCTTAAATTTTTAAGCCAAACGTTACACAATAAACGTTAGAAACAAATAAACGTTAGAAATATAAGCTTTTGCGTAAACACAGCTAAGTTAGTTACACTGGCTTGGCTGATTGACCTAAACTATTACCCTTGACCGACGAACCCTTAATGAATGAAGGAGTTGCCATGATTCAGCTTACCGAACGCGCCGCCGACCATGTGCGCAATTTTTTGCAAAATCGTGGACATGGTGAGGGAATTCGCATAGGTGTACGCACAGCAGGCTGTTCGGGGCTTGCCTATGTTCTTGAATTTGTTGATACCCCCGATAGTAATGATGAGCGTTTTGATAGCTACGGCGTGAATGTATTTGTTGATCCTAAAAGTTTGGTCTATCTGAATGGCTTACAGATGGATTATGTCACCGAAGGCTTGAACGAAGGCTTTAAATTCACCAATCCTAACCAAACGGGCGAATGCGGCTGCGGTGAGTCATTCACCGTTTGATGGATCATACCGTTCGATAGATAATTGGTACAAGTATTGGGTGAGAGGTGTGTCATGGTCAATTATTTTGCATTAATGGGAATGCCAACGGATTTTGCGCTGGATGAGGGGCAACTGGCAGCAAATCTGCGCTGTTTGCAGCAGCAGTATCATCCCGATATGCAATCTGGTGATGGGCAAGCGGTACCGATGCCAGCTGTGCAGACGATTGACTTAAGCCATCTGAATGCTGAACAGCAATCGGCGCTGATTAACACCGCCTATCATACGCTCAAGTCTGTCGATAGCCGCGCGCTACATTTGTTAGCCTTGCGTGGCTTAACCTTATCACCCAATGCATCAATCGCTGATGGTGAGTTTTTGGCGCGCGCGCTGGAATTTCGTATTGAGCTAGACGAAGCAGATGGCACCAGTCTATCTACACTAAAAGCTGAGCTTAATGATTGGCTAGAGCAGAACACAGCGGAGTTTGCTGCGGCGTATGCCGAGCTGGTCGCATTGCCCGAGCAGGTTTCGGCAGATCACCCGATGGCTAAACGTGCACTGGCAACAGTGCAGCGGTTGCAGTTTTTGATCAAAGTATTGCAAGATGTGGCAAAAACTGCCGACCAATTAGCACAAGCCGATGATGATACAGATTTGTACGTTTGATACGTTTATGCTGTTAGCCATCAATCATTTGAATTTTAGATTTTTTTAGGGTGTGATTGTTGTATGTCGTTATTGCAAATTGCTGAACCCAACCAAAGCGCAACCCCTCATGCACACCGTTATGCGCTTGGAATTGATTTAGGTACCACGCGCTCACTGGTAGCGGTTGTGCGTTCGGGACAGGCACAGGTATTGGGCGAGCAAGACAACGATAAGCTGCTGCCATCGGTGGTGTATTTTGGTGCTGACCAAACGCTGGTGGGGCAAGCGGCTGAGGCAATGTCGGAGCAAGCACCTGAGTATACCGTGCGTTCGATTAAGCGTTTTATGGGGCGTACGGCCGCTGATATTCGCTTTAACCATCCATACCAGCTGACGGGTGATGCAGGCTTTATGCCCAGTATCGTCACCCCACAAGGCAATAAAAACCCTGTTGAAATCTCCGCGCTGATTTTGCGCAAGCTTTATGAACGCGCTGCGCATGCTTTGCCTGCCGATAGCACCTTGCAAGCAGTTATCACTGTACCTGCGTATTTTGATGAAGCCCAACGGCAAGCCACCAAAGACGCGGCAGTATTGGCAGGTATTGATGTGTTGCGTTTGCTCAATGAGCCGACTGCTGCCGCGTTGGCGTATGGGCTTGATGCGCAGCAAGCACAAGCGTATCATCTGATTTATGACTTGGGCGGTGGGACGTTTGATGTATCCTTGCTCAAACTCAACCAAGGCGTGTATGAAGTCATCGCCACAGGCGGTAACAGCGCGTTGGGTGGTGACGATATCGACCGTTTGATCGCACATTGGCTGCTTAAACAAGCAGGTTTTGATCCTGCCCAGGTCAGTGCGGCCGACAAACAACGCTTGAATGTACAAGCGCGGCGCTATAAAGAACAACTAACCGACGCGCCCACCGTTGAAGTGCAAGTTGCTTTAACCGACGGTGCGGCTGACACATGGCACGGTACGCTTAGCCAAGCTCAGCTAGCAGACATTATCCGCCCTGTGACAACGCGCACTTTGGCGGTGTGTGAGCAGGTGCTGCGTGATGGTAAGCTTGAGGCATCTGCGCTTGACGCGGTTGTGTTGGTGGGTGGATCAACGCGTATGCCTGTGATTCAGCAAGCGGTGCGTGAGGCATTTGGGCAAGAACCGTTGTGTAAGCTTGATCCCGATGAAGTTGTCGCGCTAGGTGCGGCCACGTATGCCCAGCAGCTCATGCATAACGAGAGCGATAACCAAGTCTTACTTCTTGATGTCACGCCGCTGTCATTGGGGCTTGAGACGATGGGCGGTTTGACTGAGGTCATCATACCGCGTAACACGCCAATCCCTGTTGCTCGTCAGCAGGTGTTCACCACGTATCAAGATAACCAAAACGCGATGATTATTCATGTGGTGCAAGGCGAGCGCGACCAAGTGGCGGACAACCGTACATTGGGGCAGTTCAAACTAACTGATATTCCTGCTATGAAAGCAGGGCTTGCGCGTATTGAAGTCACCTTTGCCATTGACGCCAACGGACAGCTGACTGTAACTGCCAAAGAGCTGACCACGGGCAAGCACAGCCAAATTCACGTAACGCCTGCGTATGGGCTATCAGAGGCCGACCAACAAGCCTTGCTACAAGCAGGTTTTGACAATGCAGCGGCGGACAAAAACGCGCGTAGTTTGATTGAGCGTAAGGTTGAAGCCCAGCGCGAACTGCTGGCAGTAGAATCTGCCGTCACAGAATTTGGTGCATTATTGGACGATCGTGACCGCCAAACCTTACTGGCAGCGATGGATGTGCTCAAGCACGCGCTTGCCCGTGATGACGCTGCCGCGATTGATGATGCCAGCCACGCCTTAAAGCCACACAGCGATAACTTTGCCGCGCGTATCATGAACCAAGCCGTTGCCGACTCTTTGACAGGCACAACGATGGATGACTGGCAAGCTTCATCTTAAGCAAATTTTTATCCTCCGTTGCTGTAAAACCACCGACTTTGGGCGGTGGCTATAAGGCAATTGTTAAATGCGATAAGTTTTGCTACACTCATCTCATTATATTTAATGTCTTACCGTCCACAGTTAAGTCTAAATTGCGAGTACGCAGTAACTTAACTGGTAAGACGTTTCCAAACACACACTTAAGCTAATTTGTGTCTATGACAATCCTAACGGTAAGATTAGCTTAAAATGAGAACCTAAGATGTACGGTGTGTCGTACGGGCGGTTGCCGCTATCTTAGGTTTGCGGTCGGGCTTGACCGTCTAGCAGTAGGAATCCCCTCACTTTAGGCAGGGGAGGAAGTCAATCACAAAAACCATTTGTTGATTAGCATTTAGGAACCGCCATGCCGACCATTACCGTGTTACCCCATCACAGCATTTGCCCCAATGGTGCAAGTTTTGAGCTGGCAGAAGGTGATAATCTGTGCGCAGGCTTGTTGTCGCACGATGTGCCCATTGAGCACGCGTGTGATATGTCGAAAGCCTGTACAACGTGCCATGTTGTCGTGCGTAAGGGCTTTAATAGCCTTGATGAGATGGACGACATCGAAGCGGACTTGCTTGACCGTGCGTGGGGTCTTGAGCCTGACTCGCGGCTGTCTTGCCAAGTGCAAGTGGCAGATGAGGATTTGACGATTGAAATTCCCAAATACACCATCAATCACGCATCAGAAAATCACTGATTTTGCCCAACATGGAACTAATAAGCCGCGCTTGACTATATCGCGGCTTATTTTTTTACTTGTTCTTAGCGTGCATAGCGATTAAGATAAACCTTTATAAAAAAAGATATCTAAAAAGCGGCTATGATGCGATAGCGGCATACAACGGCTGGCTAACAGCCGCCACTTGACAGACAAAGGGGTTATGATGTCCACGCCAAACACCACCAACACACAGACGCTGATTGAGCAATTGAACGCTATCGTTGGCGACCAACACGTTTTGACCACTGACCAGCAGACGCGGCGGTTTCGTCAAGGGCAGCGTTTTGGTGAGGGGGATGTGTTGGCGGTGGTCTGCCCAGGAACGCTGCTTGAGCAATGGCAGGTATTGCAAGCGGCGATTGGTGCAGATTGTGTTGTTATTATGCAGGCGGCAAACACAGGTTTGACGGGCGGCTCAACGCCACACGGCGACGACTACGACCGCCCCGTGGTGATTATCAGCACCCTGCGGCTCAAAGGTATTCAAGTGATCAACGACGGCAAACAAGTGGTCTGCTTACCGGGTGCAACGCTCGATAGCCTTGAGCACACCCTAAAACCATATGACCGCGAACCGCATTCGGTGATCGGCTCGTCGTGCATTGGTGCGTCGGTATTGGGCGGTATTTGCAATAATTCTGGCGGCGCATTGGTACGCCGTGGTCCTGCCTACACCGAGCTTGCCTTGTACGCGCAGGTTGATGATGCAGGGCAGCTGCGTTTGGTTAATCATTTGGGCATTGATTTGGGCGATACCCCCGAGCAAATCTTGACGCGCTTACAAGCACAAGACTACCGCGCAAGCGATATTCACAACGACAACGACCGCCGCGCATCGGATAACCGCTATGCCCACGAGGTCACCCAAGTCGATGCCGATACGCCTGCACGGTTTAATGCCGACCCCTCGCGTCTGTTTGAAGCGTCGGGTTCAGCGGGCAAGGTATGCGTGTTTGCCGTGCGCCTTGATACGTTTGCTAAAGTCGATAGCAGCGTGTTTTATATCGGCAGTAATGATCCGCACGACTTGACCGCAATTCGTCGCTATATGCTGACTGCATTGCCAAGCCTACCAATCGCAGGCGAATATATCCACCGCACCGCGTACAATATCGGCGAAAAATACGGCAAAGACACGTTTTTATTTATTGAAAAATTTGGCACGGTCAATGTGCCCAAGGCATACGCGCTCAAAGATAAAGTTGATGCCGCGTTGGCAAATTTTAACATCAATCACTTGACCGACCGCCTGCTACAAGCGTTTACGTTCTTTTTGCCCAGTCACCTGCCCAAACGTATGAATGAATTTCGCGACCAATACGAGCACCATTTGATTGTACGGGTTGAAAACGACAGCAAGGTGGCGACCGAGCAGTTCTTGCAAGAATACTTCGCCGTGCACCCCACAGGTAGCTACTTTTTGTGCGATGCCGAAGAGGGGCGTAAGGCGTTTTTGCACCGTTTTGCTGTGGCAGGTGCAGCGATTCGCTACCGCGATACGCACAAGGCGGACGTTGAGGATATCGTCGCGCTGGATATCGCCTTGCGGCGCAATGATGCTGATTGGGTTGAGCAGTTGCCGCAAACGCTTGAGGACAATATTGTGCACAAGCTGTACTACGGACACTTTTTTTGCCATGTGTTTCATCAAGACTATATTGTCAAAAAAGGCGTGAATCCGCTTGAGATGGAACACGCCATGTGGAAACTTTTGGATAAACGCAAAGCCGAATACCCTGCCGAGCACAACGTGGGGCATTTGTATATTGCCAAGCCTGCTTTGGCGCAGTTTTACCGCAAACTTGACCCGACCAATAGCTTTAACGTTGGCATTGGGCATACGTCAAAATTTAAATATTGGGGCAGACAGCCAGCCAAAGACTTGGTATAAGTGATTGGTTTTAAAGATTTTTGTGTTAAAACGTATAAAAAATCCCCGTCACAAAACGGGGATTTTTTTGGTCAATGATCACACTAATCAATCAAATCCATGTCTTTGGTTTCGTGCAAAGAGCCAATCGCAATCAGCGATAACACCGCATTGACCGCGATATACACACCCACGCCAAACATACCGTAATTTTCATTGATTTTGATTGCCACCAGCGTTGCAATCGATGCGCCGACGATCGCAGCAAAGTTATACGCCAACGACGCGCCCGAATAGCGCACCTCGGTGGGAAATAGTTCGGGTAACAGTGCCGCCATCGGGCCAAACGTCATGCCCATAAATACCATGCCAATCATCAGCATGCTAAAGACGCTCATGGGTGTACCGTTGGTCAAAAACAGTGGCAAGCATAGCCCAAACACCAAAATACCAAACGTCACGCCCAACAGCCACTTTTTGCGCCCGATTTTGTCTGCAGCCACGCCTGAGATACTGATAAATAAACCAAACACCAGCGCACCAAGCATTAAAAAGCCAGTAAACGTATTGGATGGAATACCAAGCCCGACGGGGTGACCTGCAGCCGACACCCCAACAGGCGTTTTGGAATACACCTGCACAAACGCGGTCATGATATAAAACAGCACATACGTCGTCGAGGCGGCAAACGTACCTTGAACAATCGGTCGCCAGTATTGACGAAACACCTTCATGACAGGTGCTTGCACCTTTTTACCTTCTTGCTCAGCGGCGCGAAACACATGGCTTTCATGCAAATTCAAACGCACGTACAGCCCGACCAACACCATCACAAACGACAGCAAAAATGGAATTCGCCACGCCCATTCAACCAACGCCTCTTTGCCCAATGTCGCGCTTAGGATAAAAAACAGCCCATTGGCAAGCAACAGCCCAATTGGCGCGCCCAACTGCGGAAACGTACCATACCACGCGCGTTTGCCCTCAGGCGCGTTTTCGGTGGCAACCAATGCTGCACCGCCCCATTCACCACCTAAGCCAATGCCTTGCCCAATGCGGCACAGGCACAGCAGTAGCGGCGCGAGTACACCTACTTGGGCGTACGTTGGCAACAGCCCAATGGCTACGGTGGATAGCCCCATCGTTAAAAGCGAGGCGACCAGTGTACGTTTGCGTCCCAAACGGTCACCAAAATGCCCAAAAATTATTGAGCCCAACGGACGCGCGACAAACGCCAACGCAATCGACACCAATGACAGCAGCATCGCCACGTGTTTGTCACTTTTGTCAAAAAATTGACTGTCAAAAATCAGTACCGCCGCCGTGGCATAAATATAATAATCATAAAATTCAATCGCTGTGCCGATCATCGAAGCAATTGCGACCTTGGTCGGGTCATTGCGCAGCGTGTCATCGTGCGCGGCAGGCCCGGTGTGAGGGGTAGGGGAAGTAGTCATCGACATAACACAACCTATCAAAACTTGGCAAAACGCGCCCATACATGGCTTTGCACGGCTTGCCCAACGTGTTTAGCAAAAAATAACTATAAATCATTGCAACAAATTAGCAAGAAAAATATCTATCATAAATATTTTTGATAGCGCTAACTTTTGGTTAAATATGTATGATTTTGGCATGGCGATTGGCAAAATTTGCATTGCCCAGCAAGGCAAAAAATGCGTTACAATGACAAGTTTGGACAAGACAAAGACAACCCTATGACGGCTGATTGGTTCGCGGTAGCGCACACCCAAGCGGATTTAGAGAATTTGGCATTCGACGTGGGCGACGGCACGCGCCCACCGCACAATGTAATTTTTACGGGCGTGGCAGGCAGCAGTAAGACCTACCGCTTGCAGCAGTTGGCACGTGCCTATAGCGAAACGCGCCCACCTGCTGATCGTGCGGCATTGCTTAATGCATTGGTTGGGCAATTAAGCTGGCGTGAGTTGTTGTGTTTGGTGTTTTTGCAGCAAGCGCAGCAGGGTAAAACCTTGCTCAAGGTTCCTGAGCTGACCAGTCACCCGTTTTTTGTCGCCAAAGCTACGCAAAACCAACGTCAAAATAATCTATCCAACACCGCATGGTCAGTACTGATGACCTACAGCAGTAAGGACTCTACCACCGTGCGCTATAGCCAACGCGCCGCGCAGGCATTTTTTGACAAAGATCAAGGCAGTAGTTGGTTTTTGTTGCCCGAAAGTATGCCGCTGTTGGCGGATTTGCAAACCCAGCTGGATGATTACCAAACCACGCTCAAGCAAGCCACCGTGACAACGATTGAGCGGTTTTGCTTGGTGAGTTTTCACCCTGCATATGGCTATGACGAGTTTGTCGAGGGCATCCGTCCGCAGATGGGGTCAAATGGGCACATGGCGTATGAGATCCGTGCAGGTGCGTTTTTGCAGTTGTGTGTCCAGGCTACTGCCGACCCCACGCATCGCTACGCCATGTTGATTGATGAAATCAATCGTGCCAACGTCGCGCGCGTGTTCGGCGAATTACTCAGCCTCATTGAGCCGAGCAAACGGCTGGGTATGCCCGATGCCATGCAGGTGCAGCTGGCATATTCGGGTAAGCCGTTTGGTGTGCCGCGTAATGTTGATATCTATGCCACCATGAACACGCAAGATCACGCGCTTGTGCCACTGGATTTGGCAATGCGGCGGCGGTTTCGGTTTGTCACGTGCTTGCCGCAGCCGCAGCTGTTGGGCACGGTAATGTCAGCTGATGGGGCACAGGTTGAGTTATCGCGTCTTTTGGCTGCTTTAAATACCAAAATCAGCCAGCTATTGGGCGCAGATAGCCAACTGGGGCATAGTTTTTTGTGGCAAATCGACAGCATGGCGGATTTGGCGGCAGCATTTAGCCAAGTGATTATTCCGCAATTGACACACGTCTGTGGACAGCAAGGCGAGCTGTTACAAGCGATTTTGGGCGGTCAGATCATCGAGCTGTTGCCAACGGGGCAAACCCAGGGCGTATCTGGCGGCTTTGGCTACTTGCCCACGTCGAATGTCACGCGTTTTTGCATTCATCAGCACGCGCTGTATGACGCGGCAACCTATCAAGCGATTTACGCTGATGACTAAGCCATGCCGATGCTAAGCCCTGCACCGCGCACCGTGGTGTGCTTTGAACACCAAGTTTTGACGCGTGCTGATTTTGCTGATGGGCGTGATTTTGATTGGCTGCTTGAGCAGTCGTTACAGACGTTTGGTCTTGTGCGCAAAAACGGCGCATGGCAGATTAAAATCGGTGCTTATCTTGGCGTGATTGGCTTGCCCAGTGGCGCAATGCTAGAGATTTTACCCAAAATTGCGCGAACCTCTGGCGCAAATAGTCTAGCAACTGCCCACCAAACGCGCCAGTGGCTGGCGAACATGTTGGCACGGGTGTGGGATCTGCCTGGCAAAAGTCTAACCACACTTGCCACCCAGCAGCCGCTCACGCCATCAACATTGCCCGATAGGTTGGACGCTTGGCTGTTGGTGTGGTGGTGTCATGTCTTTACCCAGCTGTGGCAACGTTACATGCCCAATCAACGCTACCAAGCCCACGCAGATAACGCCAACGCCTTGCAGGGTAAGCTGTTATTGCGTGAGCAGTTGCGCCACAATGCGCATCAGCCGACACGGTTTTATCAACATATTGACCAACATAGCGCGGACACGGCGTGCAATCGATTGGTGAAAACTGCGTATCAGCGGTTGCAAGGCATGACCCGTGGGGCAAATCAGCTGCCCGCGTTGCCGTTTGCGTGGCGTGATTTGCCAATGGTTCGGGCGACACAATATGACGCGCTATGGCAGCGCGCTGAACAAGAATTGGCAATCCTGCCTGCTGCTGTTGTCCATGCCAATACACGGTTGTTGCGCTTTTGCCATGATGTGCTCAGCACGCCACCAACAGGCGCAAGCTATGGCGAGGCATGGCAGCCAACGCTGCTGTTTAATATGAACACCGCATTTGAACGTTGGGTCAGCCGTGTATTAACCGCCAAGGTGACCGCCAACGCGGTGGTAGATATCCAAAAAAGCTATGATTTTGCCCATGATGATCAAAGCACGCTTAATATTCGCCCCGATGTGGTGATCCGTCAAGGCGATGTGGTGATAGTGCTAGATATCAAATGGAAGGTCGCTCAGACGTTGGCAGATATAGACGCACAAGATTTGTACCAAATTTTGGCGTATGCCGAAACCTTGACAGCGCGGCAAGCGTGGTTGGTATATCCAACGTTGGACACACAAGCCGTCGCCAAGCAGATTACATTCAACCAAGCGCGCAGCCCAACGCTGTGGCGCGTGCCGTTTTGCGTGCTGAATGAAAATCTGGGCGCGCCGCCTGAGGGTGAGTGGTTATCTTGATGGGCAGATTTTTTGGCATGCTAGCGCAGTGCCAAGCCGCGAGGACAGTGCACACGACAAGGAACACTCTATGTCACATACAACCAAGCCCACTGCCAGCCAGCTGCTAACGGGCGAGTTTAAGCAATTGGTGACGTTTAGGCCACACCCTAGACCGTGGCACATGCCGTTGGTGGCAGCGTTGGCGATTAGCTTTCCTGTCTTTGTCGGGGCATATACCGAGCGTTTGGCGGTTGGTATGCTGGCGTCGTTGGGCGCGATGGTGTTTTTGAATTTGCCTTATCAAGGCGGTTTGTTTTTGCGCTTAGCGCATGTGCTGGCGTGTAGTTTTGGCTTTGTGGCGTGTTTTGGCTTGGGGCTGATTGCCCATGTGTTGCCTGCTTTGATATTGCCAACGGTGATGTTTGTTGCGTTTTGGGTGGTGTTGTTTGGGCGGTATTTTCGCCTAGCACCACCTGCAGGGCTGTTTATCATCATGGCAACGGCGATTGCGCTGTTTATGCCAACGCCACTGGCACAAGTGCCGTTTTATGTCGGTATCATCGCGCTGGGTTGTTTGTTCTCGGGGATGGCGGCAAGCGCGTACACGTTGTGGTTGTTGACCAAGCAGCATGATGTTGGTAAGTCTCAGGTTGGTTATCAGCGCGATATGCTGACCGACAGTGCGCTGGTGGCAGTGGTGGTGACGCTGTCGCTGGCGGTCGCGCTTTGGCTTAAGATGCCGCGCCCGTATTGGGTGCTGGTCGGCTGTTATGTGGTGGTGGTTGGCGCGTCGCTACAAAGTATGTGGTCAAAGCAATTTCAGCGCATTGTTGGCACAGGTGTGGGTATGCTTGTGGCGTGGTTGCTGCTGTGGTTACAGCCTGACGCGTGGGGTGTAGCGTTGGCGATTTTTGCGTTGGCGTTCTCGATTGAAACATTGGTGGTGCGTAATTATGCCTCGGCGGCGTTGTTTATCACGCCTTTGACGATTTTATTGGCAGAATATGGCAACCCCAATAACCCACTGGTTAATACCTCGATGGCAGCGCATGAGGCTATCATCATGGCACGGTTTTGGGATACCGCACTGGGTTGTGTGATTGGTGTGATAGGTGGGGCGGTGATGTATTCAACATCCGTGCGCCCCAAGCTACAGAGCTTGGAGCGACGTTTGATGTCGCGCTTACATATCCACCTTTAACCTGTCCCAATAGCGTTGATACAGTGCCATGGTTTGGTCGCCAACGTCCTCACGAAACAGCGCGTGTTGTAGTTCGGTGGGTGGTGGGTAGATGATTGGGTTATTGGCAATCTCAGGCGGCATCAGCTGACGCGCCGCCTTGTTGGGCGTGGCATAGCCAATTGCCTGACTGATGATGGCAGAGTTTTTGGGGCGCATCAAAAAGTCGATAAACGCGTGGGCGTTGGCGCGGTTTTTGGCGTTTTTGGGGATAACCATGTTATCCATCCACATCACCGCACCTTCGGCAGGATAGATAAAATCCAGCTCAGGCATGCCTTGGTCTTGTGCCATGACTACCTCGCCGTTCCATGCCAAGCCCAAATACGTCTCGCCTTCCATAAACGGCATGCGCGGCGCGTCGGAATTAAACGTGCGCACGTTTGGCATCAAGGCTTTGAGCTTTTCATAGGCTTGGCGGATCTGCTCGGGGTCACGTGTACTGGTTGGATAGCCTAGGGTCAAAAGTGCCATGGCAAACACGTCGCGCAAGTCATTCATCATCATGACGCGCCCACGGTATTGAGGTCGCCACAGGTCATCCCATTTGTTGATCGTTGATTTATCAATGCGTTGGGTATTGACAGCAATACCCGATGAACCCCACAAATACGGCATGCTAAAGCGGTTTTTGGGGTCAAAACCAACATCAGTAAAGGTGTCAGATAGATATTTAAAATTTGGCAATAGGCTGTGGTCAAGTGGCTCGAGCATCGCCTCTTTGCGCATTTTATCGACAAAATCCGTACCAGGGAACGCCACATCATACTCGCCGCTACCGTTCATCAGCTTAAGCTTGGCGTACATCGCTTCGTTGGAGTCAAACGTGCTATAAATCACCTCAATGCCCGTTTCAGCGGTAAAGGCTTTGAGCACCTCATCGGCGATATATTCTGTCCAGTTATAGACATTGACCACGCGCCGCCCACGAGTATTGGCGGTCGTGCTTGCCTCAGTATCGGTTGATTGCGGTTTTGCTTGACAGCCAAGCAAATTTACCACGCCCAAACCCCCAACACTTGCTAAGCTAGCCGCGCCTGCTAGCCGCGCTGCGTTGCCCAAAAAACGTCGGCGGGCAGGATTGGTCAGCGGTTTTACCATAATAAAATCTCCTCGCCCAGTTTTAACGTTTTTTTAACAACAATAGCTGTGATACCGCAAGCCCAATCAATGAAATCACCAACAAAATTGTACCTATTGCATTGACTTCAGGCTTGACCCCGACGCGCACCATTGAATAAATCTGCAAGGGCAAAATCTCAAAATCTGGCCCAGTGACAAACGTTGATACCACCACATCATCCAATGACAACGTAAATGCCAACACCCAACCTGCCAAAATAGCAGGCAAGACAATCGGAACAAGCACCGTGCGGATCATCGTCCACTCACTGGCCCCCAAATCGCGCGCTGCTTCAAGCAAACGGTTGTCAAGGCTTGCCAGCCGTGCCGACACCGTGATGACCACAAACGGCAGGCAAAACGTGATATGCGCGATCAACAAAGTGACAAAACCCAGTTGCCAACCCAAGATCAAAAACAACGCCAACAGCGAAATCGCCAACACAATCTCAGGCGACATCATCAGCACAAACAACAAGCCCTGTAGCAGCGATTTACCGCGAAAATCATAACGCTGCAATGACATCGCCGTTAAGCCACCAATCGCCGTGGTCAGCGTCGCGGCCACCACCGCCAACAGCACCGAATGCCACGCCGCTTGCATCATCGCAGCATTGTCAAGCAATGCCCGATACCAGTCTAAGCTGATACCGCCCCATTGATAACCGACCTTTGAGGCGTTAAACGAAAACACCACCATCACCACAATCGGCGCAAACAACATGGCATAAATGGCGGTAAGATACGCCCGTGCTAGCCACTTTGCTGTAGCCCCCATGCTTCCTCCTTGCCGTTATGCCAGTTCGTTATAGTCAGTCTTGCCAATGCGCTGGCTACTCACGCGATATGCCAGCACCAGCACCGCCATCGCAATCGTTAGCAGCACACTTGCCGCCGCGCCAAATGGCCAGTCACGCGCATCCAAAAATTGCGCTTTGATGATGTTACCGACCAACAAGTTACGCGAGCCGCCCAAAATATCAGCGACATAAAACATACCCATCGCAGGCAATAGCACCAATAACACGCCTGAAATGATGCCAGGCGTTGTCAAAGGCAAAATCACATGCCAAAAGGTCTGCCAGCGATTCGCGCCCAAATCCTTAGACGCCAGTACCATATCCGCGCGCAAATCGGTAAACACCGCATACAGCGGCAAAATCATAAACGGCAATAGCAAATACACCAAACCGCCAATCACCGCCTTTTGGGTGTATAAAATCTGCAGCGGCTCATGAATCAAGCCTAAGCTAATCAGCGCACTGCTTAACAGCCCATTTGCCGCCAAAATCAGCTTGACCGCATACAGACGTACCAGTGAATTTGTCCAAAACGGAATCACAAGCAGCAGCATCAACAGCGGCTGCACGCGCGCCTTGGCGCGGCTGACGAGCCAAGCAAACGGATAGCCAAGCAACAAGCAAATAATCGTTGTGATCGCCGCCATTGACAGTGAATGCAAAAACACCTTGACATACAGCGGATCAAGCAGACGCGCATAGCTTGCCAACGTGACAGGCAATGCCAAAAACTTATCTTCATCACGGCTCAAAAAACTTGCCGCAATGACAATTAAATTTGGCAGCAGCGCGAACACGACCAACCACGTCCAAATCACCGCCAAGGTGGCGCGGCGAAAGGTGGCGCGTTCAGGCGCGCGGCGGTTAGCGGCTGGAGCAGGGATAGTAGCTGGTTTATTCATCAGGCAAAATCCACTCCCAACCATCAACCCAATCTACGCGCACCTCTTGCCCAAGTTTGTAGTTAAAATTCGGGTCATCTTCGTTAAAATACTCGGACGCTTTGACCATGGTACCATTATTTAGCGCAATGACCGAATCAAGTGTACTGCCTTTGTACGAACTATCCACCACATGCCCGACCAATCCGCCATGTCCCTCGTAGGTATAATACACGCGAATATCCTCAGGGCGCAGCAGCAAATTCACCGTTTGCCCAACTTGTACAGCAAATTTGGGCTTAGGCAGCTCGCGCACCATGCTAAACTCTGGCGTATTTTGGGCTTGTTCGGCAACTTGTACGCGAATATGACTGTCAGTCACCGCGAGCACCTGTGCTTTGAACAAATTGGTTTCGCCAATAAAACTTGCCGTAAACAAATTGGCAGGGCTTTCATAAATCCCAATCGGCGTATCAATCTGCTGAAACACACCGCCTTTCATCAGCGCGATACGATCCGACATCGACAATGCTTCTTCTTGGTCGTGGGTCACAAACACAAACGTGATACCCAGCTCACGCTGCAAACGTTTAAGCTCAGACTGCATTTGCACGCGCAGCTTGGCATCAAGCGCCGATAACGGCTCATCAAGTAGCAGCAGCTTAGGGCGATTGACTACCGCGCGCGCAATCGCAATACGCTGTTGTTGTCCGCCTGACAAATCTTGCGGCTTACGCGCCAACGTGTGCTCAAGCTGCACCATTGCCAACGCCTCACGAACGCGTTGGTCAATCTCTGCTTTGGGTACTTTTTTAAGCTTCAAGCCATACGCCACATTGTCATACACCGTCATGTGTGGAAACAGCGCGTACTGCTGAAACACCGTATTAATCGGACGTTTTTCGGCAGGTAGCATGGCAATATCCACGCCATCAAGCTCAAGCCGTCCGCCATCGGGCATCTCAAAGCCGCCAATCAAACGCAGTAACGTGGTTTTACCGCAGCCTGACGGGCCAAGCAAGGTCAAAAATTCGCCATGATAAATATCAAGGTTGATGCCTTGTAAAATCGGATTATCGCCATAGGCTTTGCTTAGGTTTTGGATACGCAGCAGCGGCGTGCTGGCAGGAGCGGTTGGAGCAGTTGGGGTAGCCATAGGCGCAATCTCACTAAAGGCTAACGGGGGTCGCAGCGCAAATGGTATCAAAAAACAGCACAAGCGCACGACAAGCGAAAATTTTTTGGGATATCACCCCTAAATTATGACGCGCAGGTCATCCGTGGTTTAAACGATCATGGGTTTAAACAGGCTAAAAAATGCGCACAGTATAACGATTTTTTGCCGCTATGTAATGACAAATTTTGATTTTTTACTGAAAAATTGCTGTAACCGATCACACAGGCAAGCAAATCAGAGTATTAAACAAAAACCGCTGGCATGCGTCAGCGGTCAACATAGCCGTTTTGTCAAAAAATGCGTGATTAGGAACACACCATTGCCAAAAAATTTACACGTAATACGCAGTTTTTTTCATGCAATTTGCCAAAAAGCGCATACCTGCTCGTACAGGCGGTGCCAAATTGGACGCACCTGCTGCCACGGCTTTGTCGCGGTGATGCAATTCTTCAACGTCCATTTGTGCCAAAATCTGCGCGCTGCGGTCATCTTGCGGTGGCAAGCTACCGATATGCTCGTTTAAATGCTCACTGACCTGTGTTTCGGTTTCGGCAACAAAGCCTAGACTAAATTCATTAGAAATCACGCCTGCCAATGCGCCAATACCAAACGACAGCCCATACCACACGGGCGTGAACACGCTGGGATGGCTGCCCAATTCTTGTAGGCGCGTCTCACACCATACCAAATGATCGACTTCTTCTTGCGCCGATTGTTGCATGGCTTGTTTGACGGCGTCGTTTTTGGCGGTCAAGGCTTGCCCGTGATATAAGCCTTGGGCACATACCTCGCCTGTGTGATTAACGCGCATCAAGCCTGCTACGTGACGCGCCTCTTGTACCGAAAGTTTGGGCAGATGATTGTTTTGTACGGGCAGTGGGCGTGTGCTTGGGTTACTGTTGGGTACGATGGCCCGCAGGGCGCGGTCAAAGCTCACGATACCGCGTTCAAGCAGCGATTGTGGGCGATCGTGCGCCCAAGCGGTCACAGAATTGGGTTGGGTAGCCATATTTTTTAACATTAAATTAAATTTATCATTCGTTGCCGTAAACCTGCGACTTCAGGCGGTGGATATAAGGCAATTGTTAAATGCGATGAGTTTTGCTATACTCATCTCACTATATTCAATGTCTTACATTCCACAGTTAAGTTAAGACTAAATTGCGAGTACGCAGTAACTTAACTGATAAGACGTTTCCAAACACACACTTAAGCTAATTCATGTCTATGACAATCCTAACGGTAGGATTAGCTTAAAATAAGAACCTAAGATGTACGGTGTGTCGTACGGGCGGTTGCCATTGTCTTAGGTTTGCGGTGGGGCTTCACCGTCTTGCAGAAGGAATCCCCTCACTTTAGGGAGGGGAGGAAGTCAATAACATGATAAAAACGCCTCGTTGGTCTTGAGTATAGCAAATCGCCAACGGTCAAACAATGCGCGATTTTGTACCGCCCAATGACGCACCACGCTGGCGACAAGCCATGTTTTAGCCAAGCCGTTGCACGCCATTGCCCTTGATTTGACTGATACCGCCACTTGTGGGGATAACTTGAATTTGGTTGGCGATGCGGTCTTTAAGCGCGGTCACGTGTGAGATCACACCAATAAACTTGCCTGCCTCGTGCAGACTGGTCAGGGTATCAAGCGCGATGTCAAGCGCGTCCTCATCCAACGTGCCAAAGCCTTCATCTAAGAACAACGAGTCCACGCGGATGTGCTCGCCGACCAAATGCGATAGCCCCAGCGCCAAGGCTAGGCTGATGATAAAGCTTTCACCGCCCGATAGGTTTTTGCTTGTGCGCTGTTCACCGCCTTGGTATTTATCGACCACGTTGAGCATCAAGGATTCATCGGGGGCAGTAATCAATAAATAGCGGTCAGACATTTTGGCAAGCTGGCGGTTGGCGTTGTGTACAACGATATTTAAGGTCAGGTTTTGGGCAAAGTTGCGGAATTTTTTGCCATTGTTTGAGCCAATTAAGTCATGCAGCAGTTGCCAGTTGCGGTATTCGTTCTCGGCACTGGCGATTTTGTCTAGCAGGTCGCGCTGTTGGTCTTGTAGCTGGTGTTGTTGGATCAGCTGTTGGCGCACGCTGCCGCGTTGCTCGCTCAAAGTTTGTTGCTCGGCAGTGGTTTGGGCAAGACGTTCGCCCAGTGCTTGAGCAGACAGCGCAGCAAGTTCGGGTGCGACCGATGATTGCTCAAGCACGGTTAAACGCTCTTGCGTTTCGCGCTGCTTGCTTTGGGTTTGTACAAGCGTTTGGGCAAGCGCATCGGCAGTTTGTTGCAGCATCGTGCGCTCGGCTTCGCTTAATGTGGCGGCTTGATAGTCGGCTTCATCGACAAAGCCAACTTGTGCCCAACGCGTATGCAGGGCAGTGGTCTGCTGTTGCATGTCGTGTTGGTCATCAATCAACTGGCTGGCAAGTCGGGCAATATCGGCATTGAGGGTTTGGAGCGCGTGCGCGGCATCAGTTTGTGTTTGTTGGGCAGTTTGCCAATTATCCAGCGCAGTTTGGCGTTGCTTGCTTAATGTCTCAGCGTAGGTATCGGGGTTTTTGTCACCAAATAGTGCGTGTCGCTGGGCGTGTTGTTGTGCAATATGACGCTGTAAGTTTTGCAGGTCTTGTTCGGTTTGTGCCAAATGGGTCTGTAGGCTGGTTTGCTCGGCGGTCAAACGTGTCAAGGTTTGCTCAAGCTCGGCTTTGCGCTGTTGGTTGGTGCTCAGCTGCTGCTGGTCGGCATGAATTTGGTTTTGTAGCGTATCTAGGCTGTGGCGTATCTTGGTTAGTGATCGGCTGCTGATGGGCTGCGTAAGGTCAAACGGCGGCACGGTTAGGGTTTGATACGGCGCAAGCTGGGTGCTGATTTCACGTTGTACGCGGTTAAGCTGTTTGGTCAGATCGTTTAGACGGTCATGGTGATCGGCAAGTTGTTCTGCTAACGATTGCTGTCGGTGCGCCAATAGATGATGCTGATTTTGGCAGGCTTGCACGGCTTGTTGTAGGGTTTGGTGGGCGGTGGACGCCTGTTCAAGCTGCTGCTCGGCGCGTTCGATATTATCTAAACGGGTTTGTGTTGCAGCAAGCATGCGCTGTACGTCTTGTAAGGCGGCGTTGGTGCGTGTGCTGTCGGTCAGATGTTGATAATGGTTATCGGTATTTAACGTGCCAATGCTGGCGTGTAAATCGGCAAGTTTGGCGGCAATGTGCTGTTGTTCGTGCGCGTAGTTGGCTAATTGATCGGTGATTTGCTGCTGATTTTGCTGTTCGCGCGCTTGCTGTAGGCGCAGCTGTTCAAGCGTTTGGGTGATGCTGACAAGCTCGGCTTGTGCGTAGCTAAGCTGCTGCTCGGCAGCGTTTGGCGCGGCAGGCTGATGGCTGGCGTACGGGTGGGTGGTCGCACCGCACAAAGGACAAGGCTCGCCGTCTATCAAATGGGCGCGTTCACTTTGCAAATCAGCGATTTTATACAGCAGTTTTAAGTTGTCATTGAGTAGTGTAACGCGCGCATTGGCGTGCTGTTGCTCACGGGTTTGCGTGTCAATATCGGTAGCAAGCTGGGCCAATGTTTGTTGCAAGGCAGCGTATCTGCTGTGAAGTTGCTGCTGCGTGTCTTGGTTGGTTCGGGCTTGGGTTTGCACCTCATCAAGGCGTTGCAAAGCTTGTTCAAGGCGCGTCAGTTGGGTATGGCGTTGCTGCCAATCGCTGCGGCTGCTATCTGCCAGTAGCGTTGCCATGAGCTGCTGTATATAGTTTACATGCGTCTGTTGGGTGGCGAGTTTGTCGTTTAATTCGGTCAGCTTGGCGTTTAATTGGCGTTGTTGGTTGATATTGTCGCACTCGGCTTCGGCTAGACGGTGTTGGTCGGTTTGTGCGTTGCTATAGCGCGTTTCGATATCTGCCAAATTGGCGGCGAGACCTTCTACACGGGTGATGGTTTGCGACAAATTTTGCCAAATGGGCTGGGCTAAACGCTCGGCTAGGGTTTGTTCAGTTTGGCATGCGTGCGTGTAGTTGGCTTGTTGTTGGTGTAGGGTGTGGTTTAGCTGTTGTAAATGGCTGTTTTGCTCGTTTTGTGCGCGTTGGCGATCTTGTTGCTGGCTGATTAATTGGCGCAAGGTCGCGTCTTGCTCGCGTATTTGATTGAGCAGTGGCTGCGCGTCTCGCCATGCTTGATCGCGTTGTTGATAGTCGGTTTGATGCGTGGTGGTTTGTTCTTGTGCTGCTTGCCATGCTGCTTGGTGGGCAGGGCGTTGGTCAAGTAGGGTGTTGTGCTTAGCTTGTGCGGTTTGGTAACGTTCTCGGGTAAGCTGTAACGCGCGGTAATCGCCCGCGAGTTCTAATGCTCGCTTAGCGCGTTGTAGTTTGTATTGGCTGGGCGCAAAGTCGCTGATTTGAATCTGAATATCAGATAGTTGAGTTTGATACACGTGTAAATCATTGCGTAAGGCGTTTAGATTTTTTTGACGCTGCTCGGCGGCTTGTAGCTGCTTGATGGTGTCTTGAATGGCGGTAAGCTCGGTGTTTAAGGTGGTCTCTTGTGCGCTTAGTGCTGCTAATTCGTCCGCGTCTAGCAGCTGTAAACTTTGTAAATAGTCTGTTAGCTGTTTTAATGCCTGTTCGCGCTCGCGCTTAAGTTCGTGCACCTTTATAGAAATATCGGCATAAATCATCGTGCCTGTGATACCCTCAAGCAGCGATGAGCGTTCATCGGCACTGGCCTGCAAAAACTTGGCAAAACTGCCTTGCGCCAACAACATCGAGCGCGTAAAGCGTTCAAAATCCAACCCTGTTAGCGCAATGACGGCATCTTTGACCTTAGTTATGCGATGCTCTATCAGCTTGCCTTTGCCATCTGTGCCGTGTTCGGCAAGCTCATGTTGGGGCGTTTGCAGCGCGCCATCTACCTTGCCACGAGCACGCCGCTGCGCCCAATGGCAAATAAATTCGCCATCTTTGGTGGCAAAAATCACCTCGCTAAAACATTCGCCCGTTTGGCGTGACATCAGCTCGTTGTGGCCTTTGGATATGTCGTTCAGTCGTGGTGTTTTGCCATACAATGCCAAACAGATCGCGTCCAAAATCGTGCTTTTGCCCGCACCTGTCTTGCCTGTGATGGCAAAAATCCCGTCATTGGCATAGCTTGGATGGCGAAAGTCGATCTGCCACTCACCGCGCAAAGAGTTTAGGTTTTTAAAGCGTAAGGCTAAGATTTTCATAATAGATTGGGCTAAATTTTTGGCTAACTGTTGTTGGTTTAGTATTGATTTGGTTGGTTTAAGTAGTTGGCTTGGCAGCTTTGCTGTCGTCATCTTGCATCCGCGTCAGCACCTCAGCATACAGCGTGCGCAGCATATCTTGTTGCGCATCAGTGGTTTTACTGACCGCCAGCCGTCGCTCAAACACCTCATGCACGTCCAAATCCTCTAAAGACTCATTAGGCGATTGCGCCTGCAACATGGCGGTGGTTTCGGTATTATTGATTTTTTTTAGTACCACAAGCTTGCTGTCGGCAACCAACGCATCCACCTGCCCGACAAAATCGGGTAGGGCTTCATCGCCCCGATACGTCACCTCAAGCCACACCGCGTCACCCGATTTTTTTAAGTCTTTTATTGCCTTGCTGATGGTTTGCCAATCGCCGCTCACACGCGCCAAACGCTGAAACACAGGCACGTGCAACGACTCAAGCAGCACCGTTGGGCTAATGCGTTCGCGCGCAAACGGTTGCCAATCCGCGTTGGTGTCAAGCGGATGGTTTGCTTGCCAATCATCCAACTTGGCCGCCTGCGCAAAGCGCACAATCTGCACGGATTTGGCATGTTTGAGCTCACCAAAGCCCATTGCAATCGGTGAGCCGCTGTAGCGAATTCGCGCTTGCCCTGCCACCGTTTGCGGCAAATGCAAATGCCCCAACGCGACATAATCCAACGCACGGTCAAAAATATCTGCGCCAACAAACGCCAACGAACCCACATACAAATCACGCACACCATCACCTGCCGAACCGCCTGCGGCAAACAAATGTCCCGTGCCTACCAACGGCACGTGCCGCTTATGCTCTGCCAAAATCCGCGCCTGCTCAGCTTTGGCAAGTTCGGTCATCTCATGGTAATGCTGGGCAATGCCTTGCACCAGTTTTTGCGCTTTATCGGCAAGGCTCTCGCCTGCGCTGACTTGGCGAATATCACGATCACGCAAATACGGCACGGCAAGCACAATCAGCTCAGGCACGCCATCACTGTCGTTTAGCACAAGCAAATCATCGACGCGCGCGTCACTGATACTGCCGATCACATGCGTGTTAAACGCCTTGAGCAACGTCTTGGGCGCGTCCAAAAAACTTGCCGAATCATGGTTACCGCCAACAATCACCACGTGGCGACAAATCTGTACCGCTTGCGCCAAAAAATTGTAATACAACGCCTGTGCACGCGCACTTGGAGTCATCGTGTCAAAAATATCGCCTGCAATCAGCAGCACATCGATGGCCTGCGCGCGTAGTACCGCCAACTGCCACGCCAAAAACTGCTCAAACTCGGCATACCGCGCCATGCCATGCAGCCGCCGACCCAAATGCCAATCAGAAGTATGTAATAAGCTTAACATAGCGGCAGTATCCTTAAACATGATTTAAATAAAACGCAACAAATAAAATACAGTAAAAATAGAGGGTTAGCGGCTTTATCCTAGCGTGTCGTTTGACAAAGCGCAATGCCCAACCACCACAAATCAGACAAATTCTAACCAAACAAAAACCGCCCATAAAAGCGGTTTTTTCGATGATGGACTGCCAAACACATTAGGCGGACTGTTATGCGTGTTGAGCTTGTTGTTGCGCGTAATCTTTTTTGAGCGTATCGGCAAATAAATTACCCAACAAACTGATATCATCCACACGCGCGTAATTAAGCCGCGTAACAAACGCCAACCGCCGATGCGGGCCGGGCTCTGCCAACGGAATCAACGCCACATTGGGGTTTTGTTGATGAATCTGTTGACGCGCAAGCTCAGGCACCAGCGTCGTGCCCATACCGCTTAATGCCATCTGAATCAGCGTGGTCAAACTGGCATCGCTAAACGCTTCACGCATACGGCGCTTATCAACATGACACACCGCCAACGCGTGATCAGTCAAGCAATGCCCTTCACCCAACAGCAGCAGTGGACTATCTAGCAGATGCTCACTATCAAGCACAGGCAATGCCGCGCGGCTATCATTGGGCGCGACCACCGCCAAAAAATCCTCCGCCCAAAACTCAAACATCAATAGCCCATCTGTGGCATACGGCAACGCGATGATTGCCGTATCAATCACGCCATAGCGCACCTTATCTAGCAGACGTTCAGTCTGCTCCTCCATCACAGTCAGCTTAAAATCGGGGAACTGCGCGCGCAAATCGGGCAGCACCTTAGGCAATAAAAACGGCGCAATGGTTGGGATCATACCAATCGTCATTGGATAGGCGAGCGGACTTTGGTGGCTTTGCGCGCGCGTCACCAAATCATTGACTTCAGAGAACACTCGCTGGGCGCGTGTCAAAATCTCCTCACCAATCGGCGTGATCAGTACCTGCTTATTGTTGCGCTCAAAAATCTGCGTATCAAGCTGCTTTTCAAGCTCAGCAATGCCAAGACTCAATGCCGATTGCGAAATATTGCATGCCTCCGCCGCGCGTTTGAAGTGCTTATACTTTGCTACCGCCAGCGCAAACTCCAGTTGTCGTAAGGTAATCATCGTGCCGTATCATTCCTTGTGTGCGCCCGTCCGTCATCATCACGATCACGGCGCGCGCTTCCTATCAACAAAATTATCATAAAATTATTTGGGAAAAAATCAGATTTAACCCCCAAATACCTTTGCCACACCCATTTAATAAAAAAATGCCTCACGCCCAATGCAAGCAAATGCTTGCTTGTCACCTACATCCAGTCTAAGTGCAAACGCTTTCATCAAACGCTCACACAAAAAAACTGCAAAAACCTTGCCAATACTGTTGTTTTTTATGATGAAATTATTGGTTTAGCAAATTTTTGTTTAAAATAAATGGCCAATTCACCCAAGTTTATAATATTATACCTAACCTCACTACTTAATTTGGATAAATATTGCGTTAAAAAAGTTTGGTCTTAGACAACCAATACTTAGCAAAAGCGTAACTTGGGCGTGTTTTTGCTGGCTGATGGCAAAAAACTTAAGCAGTATTCTAGTTAAATAGTATTTATAGAAAAAATACCGTCGAATAACCGATCGTTTGGTAGGTCTTATCGTTGCATCACAATGCATTTACAACAGTTAGCCTACAATTATGTCATGGTTTTGACACACCGCCACGCTATACTAACGCCTAAACCAATGGCACTAAGCTGATGGTTAGCAGTTATAGTTTTAGCAGCTACATCTTGGTGCTTTCAGTTGGTACTTTTTGATTGATAAAATCAATCGATTTTATAAAAACTTTAAACTAGACTGATCGTTTGCCCTGCGGCATACTAAACCAGTCAAACGACAACCATTATCGGTGATAGATGATAATGGCGGACAAACCCCAAAGAGGATAAAACCATGGCAGCAATTATTAATCAAACGATTCCTGATTTTAAAACCGAAGCTTTTGTAAATGGTGAATTTAAAACCATCTCATCAGATGATGTGAAAGGTAACTGGGCAATTTTCTTGTTTTACCCACATGATTTCACTTTTGTTTGCCCAACTGAGCTTGAAGACATGGCAAACCACTATGAAGCGTTCAAAAAACTTGGCGTAGAGGTGTATGCCGTCTCAACTGACAGCCATTTTGTCCACAAAGCATGGCATGATGCGTCACCTGCAATTGGTAAAGTACAATACCCAATGCTAGGCGATGGTACAGGCGCATTGACTCGCGGCTTTAACATCATGATTGAAGAAGACCATGCTGCCCTACGCGGTACGTTCTTGGTAGACCCAGATGGTAAAATCAAAGTGGCAGAAATCCATGACCTAGGTATTGGTCGTTCAGCTGCTGATATGCTACGCAAAGTCAAAGCAGCGCAATACGTGCGCGAAAATGACGGCGAAGTATGCCCAGCCGCTTGGGAGCAAGGTCAAGAAACTTTGAAACCTAGCCTAGACCTAGTCGGTAAAATCTAATTTTACGGGTCATTTTGTCAAGATTTTGGCATAAAATCGGCTGGTAACGGCTTGGGTTTTATGTTAGGATAAAATAAAAAACCTGTCGTCTTGCGGCAGGTTTTTTTGTGGCAAAAAATTGGCACTAAAATATTCGCGTAAAAAAACGCCCTGCACATTTAGCAAGGCGTTGTTGACTTAGCGTTAGCCGTTTGTAGCTAGCTATTGGTATTGCTATTGGCAGCATTGCTTGCTATTGGTATTGCTATTGGCAGCATTGCTTGGCTGATGTTTAGACAAGATCGCATACAGTTGATCTTTTAGACCCAGCTTTTCTTTTTTCAAGGCTTCGATATCCGCATCACGGCTAGCGGCAGAGACAGGGTCGTTCTCAAGGTTGGCAATTTGGTGGTCAAGTTCATTATGCTTGTCAAATAATTTGGCAAAGTGTTGATCGCTGGTTTTTAGTTGGCTGATTAAGTCACGATATTCTGGAAACATGGTGTCCTTCCTGTGGTTAGATTAAAATAAATATTGCGATTTCAAACGATAAAGCCGATTATTCTGACACTTTATCTAAATTCATTGTAGCCCATGCGGTTTAAAGTTTTGCTAGTTTATTGTAAAGTTTAATGGTTAAAATAATAAAACATAATATATTTATCGTTTGATTTTATAAAACATTATGATTGATAGGATACGGTTGCTAATACTAATTAAAAGCCCAATAATACGTTTATCCAATTATTAGATGAATGACCAAACATTGAGGTAAATCTATGTTAGACCAAAGTTTATTAGATGCCATCAAATCATACAGTGAGCGCATGACCCATGGGGTTGAATTTGTTGTGGGTACAGGCGAGCACGCCAAACGTGCTGAACTGTTGGATTTTTTGCGTCAAATCGCCGACACCACAGACAAAATCAGCCTAAGCGATGAGCACGACAGCGCGTTGTCAGCTGTTAGCTTTAAAATCCGCGCGCAAGGGCATGATACGGGCATTGTATTTAGCGGTATCCCTGGTGGGCATGAGTTCACGTCGTTGATTTTGGCGATTTTGCAAGCAGGCGGTAGTGAGCTCAAGCTTGATGCCAGTGTACAAAATTTGATTCGCGGTATTCAAAAACCGCTGCAATTTCAGACCTTTGTGTCATTGTCGTGCCATAACTGCCCTGAGGTGGTGCAATCGCTCAACCAATTTGCTTTGCTCAATGACAATATTTCTCATGAAATGATTGACGGAGGCGTGTTTCAGGATTTAATCGCCAAATACAATATCCAAGGCGTGCCTGCGGTGTTTTTAAACGGTGAACCGTTTGCTAATGGCAAAATCGACACTGCCAAATTGATTGACAAATTGCAGGACAAATTCCCTGATTTGACTGATGGTGCGGCAGCCAGTGCAAGTCAGCTTGCCTTACAAGATGTGACCGTGATCGGCGCAGGTCCTGCGGGTACGGCGGCGGCAATTTATACCGCGCGCAAAGGGCTGTCGGTGACGCTGATTGCCGATCGTATCGGCGGACAAGTCAAGGATACGCAAGATATCGAAAACTTGATTTCAATTCCTCTGACGACGGGCAATGAATTGGCGGCAAACTTTGCCAAACATATCGATGAATATCCGATTACAACCAAACAGGCGGTAAGCGTCAAGTCGGTCACGGCAAATGCTGACGATACTTACCAAATCACGCTCAATACGGGCGAAACGTTTGCCACCCGTAGCGTGATTGTGGCGACAGGTGCAAAATGGCGCAAATTGGGCATCAAGGGTGAAGAAGAAAACATTGGCAACGGTGTGGCGTATTGTCCGCACTGTGACGGTCCGTTTTTTAAAGGCAAAGATGTTGCCGTGGTCGGTGGCGGTAACTCAGGCATTGAAGCAGCGATTGACTTGGCAGGGATTGTCAAACACGTGACTGTACTTGAGTTTGCCGATAGCCTACGCGCCGATCAAGTGCTGGTTAATAAAGCACAAGAGCGTGATAATATCGACATCTTGACAGGTGTTGCCAGCCAAGAAATTCAAGCACAGGACGGTAAGGTCACCGCGTTGGTGTACAATGAACGCGCAACGGGTGAACAAAAAACCTTGCCATTGTCGGCGGTGTTTGTGCAAATTGGTTTGGTGCCCAATTCAGAGCTATTTAAAGATTTGCTTGATATCAACGCACGCGGTGAAATCGAGATTGACGAGGCGTGCCGCACCAATCGCAAAGGTATCTTTGCTTGTGGTGACGTGTCTACTGTACCATTTAAGCAAATCAATATCGCCATGGGTGAGGGTGCGAAAGCAGGTTTAGCCGCGTTTGAGTACTTGATGTTGCAATAAATCAAAATTTAGCAAGCAAATTTAGTCATCAAAAAGTCAGCCATGTGCTGGCTTTTTTGTTAACTCTTTTGTTAAGTTTTTTTCAGTGGTTTTGCTAAAATTTTGGCAAACAAATTGATAACAAAGGTTGTCAACAAGGTTCAATCAGGTGATCAATCACGGCTACCTACCGCAGCTTGCCAAAATCGGCTACACTGGCAAAAATTTTGATTCATTGGTTATTATGTCCGATAATTTTTCTGTTGGTTTTGCGCCCGACCATATCGCCGATCAGCAAATGCGTACCTTACTGTATTATCTTGACAGCAAGCAAACGCCGCCGTTTGCTATACTTGGTTGGCAGGCGCTGCAAAAAATCCCGTTTGATCAACCGCAACTTGCTGACAAGGCAATCGTGGCATTGTGTCAGCAGTTACGCGCGCGCGGGCAGGGGGTTGAGCAAATCGCTGAACGCACAGGCGGTGCAGCGTTGTTGTTGGCGCTGGCGGCGTATTTGGGGCAACGCGTTGCTGATGACTGTGAGGTGCCGATCGCGTGGTATCGTCGGGCGACCTTAGCACAGCCGCCGTATTTGTCGCAGTTGCCCGAGACGTGGGCGTTGCCTGCACAGTTTGAATATTCTGTGGTGGCGTGTGTCGGTGGCGCGTTGTGTCAGCCGCTGGCGGTATTGGCGCAGCTGTTGGCAGGCAAGGGCGGTTTAGATAGCAATATTAACAACCGTTTAGACGATCATTTGGTGCAAAATCCGATCGAAGCGTTTTACCACACCACGCGCCAAGCCGTGATGACCGCGCAGCGCATTGACTTAAACCAAGATGCAAATGCTATTGCCGAGCAATATATGCATCAGCTAACCACGGGCAAATGCTGGCAAGCGTTGCCTACGTTTGCTGAGACGCTACAAACGCTAACGTTTGATGGCAGCGCGGCAAGCTTGGCACGGCTTGATGCGGCATGGGCGGCATTGCGTGCTAAGGTTGAGCCGCAAGATGTTGGCTTGTGGCAAGCGTTGCCTGAGTTTCAGGTGTTGGTCTATGCGTTGGGCTTTTATATCGGCGCGACGTCAGCACGGTTAGCAGGGCAGGTGTATAAATGGGCAGACTATGCCGAGGTCAGCGCGTTGTTGGCGGATGCAGATTTTCGCCAAACTTTGGCACACAGCTTTGTCATGCTCACGCCAGAAGATTTGCACACGCCGCTATCGGTGGTGATCGGGCAACTATTTGCCGTGGTAGGCACACAGACCGCGCAGGATTTTGCCAACAATATGGCAAAAGAAACGAGCGTACCGCTTGCGATACTCACGCCAAGCTCCGCGCAAATGGGGCAGAATTTACCCGCCCATTGGCAAGTTGCTGCCCATGCAACCGCACAGTGCATCGCGCAGGCTTGCCAAGCATGGCAAAACCAACAGCCGCTTGCGCCGACATTGGTGGAGGTGGCAAACACTCACTCCGCGTCCACAGCGCAAGCCATCACATTGGCACTGCCCACCACCAATAGCAATGCCGACCAATACGCAGCCCAGCTTGATGCCACCATCAACACGCTGTATCGCCGATTGGCAGAAAACCCCAAACTACTTGCCGCACAGGCAGGCAGCTATGCAGGCTTTGCCAATTTGCCGACAGGGCGTAGCCGGGCGTTGGTGCTTGAGGCGCGCGCGTATGATCATCCGCCACTGGCTTATCAGTTGCTGCTACCGTATCGCTGGCAAGCAGGTGAATTGTACGTTTATCCACTGGTTAGTAACCAAACCGATTGGCTAACGCCTGACCCGATGGCGCAGCGCTGGCTACAAATGGTATACCAAACGCTACGTAACCATACCGACATCACCGTACGCACACTATGGCAAAGCCGTTTTATCGCTGATATGGCAAAACGTCCGCCACAAGGCAGACGCGAAGCAAAACCCGAGGCGCTTGCCAGTCACATCACGTTGCCACTTTTGACTGGACAAATAATCGCAGCACTAGCCAAACCAACGCCTGCACAGCCTATCGCTAGCACGAGCCAAACTACTATGCCGCCGCTCACGTCAGTGGCAAACGCACCAACACCGCCCAAACCGCCTACTGCTGTGTTGTCACAAGACTTACAGCAACAGCTTGCCGCAGACCGCGCGCGCCTACAACGCGAACTTACCACTGACGCTGACGACAAGATGCGCAAACTTTGGTTGTTTGTCGCAGCGATGCTTGCGCTTGTGGCGGTTTTGTGGCTGGTGGTAAAACTGTGGTTGCGCCATTGATTAAAAAAATTTTGCCATAAAAAAAGCTGACACAATGCCAGCTTTTTATTGCCCACATGCAACCAAACGGCTAACCGTTTAGCCTGCAACAAACGGCAATTTAGTAAAAATCTGCAAAACCGTGGCATTGACCAAATCAACAAAAAATGCACCCACCATCGGCACAATCAAAAATGCTTTGGGTGAAGGGCCGTAGCGGTCGGTAATCGCTTGCATGTTGGCAATTGCCGTTGGGGTCGCGCCCATACCAAAGCCGCAATGCCCTGCCGCCAACACCGCCGAGTCATAATTTTTACCCATCACGCGGAAAGTCACAAAGTTGGCATACAGCCACATGACGATGGTCTGTACAACCAAAATCATCAAAATCGGTACCGCCAAGCCCGTCAATTGCCACAGTTTGAGCGATAACAACGCCATCGCCAAAAACAGCGACAACGACGCGTTACCAAATACATCAATCGCGCGGTCAAACATATCAAAGTTAAAGCCCAATGTGAGCACGTTGCGGATGACCACACCACCGCCCAACGCCCATACAAAGGTTGGCAATTCAAACCACGTACCTTTAGACACCGTTGTCATCAAATCGGCAAACGCCAACGCACCTGCAAACAATGCCAACGTCTCAATGGTCGATGACGCGGTAATCAAGCGAATGCTGTCGGGGCGTTCAAAAATCTCTTTATTATCATCAACTTGCGCTGCGTGCTGTGTGTGGTACAACGACTGGCGTTCGGCAAGTTTTTCCACATCCGTTTGGTATTGTGGGGTAGGCAAGACATCGTGTTGTAGCGATTTAATCAAGCGTTTTGCTACCGGCCCACCAATCAAGCCGCCTGCCACCAAGCCATAAGTTGCACACGCAATACCCAGCGTCGTCGCGCCTGCCACACCGTATTTGTTCTCAAACACCGCACCCCACGCGCCTGCCGTGCCGTGTCCACCCGTCAAGGTAATCGAACCTGCTACCAAACCTAACAGTGGCGGCAAGCCAACGACTTTTGCCAAGATCACACCGACCAAGTCTTGCAAAATGATAAATGTTGATACCACCACCAAAAACACCACCAACGGTTTACCACCCGATTTTAGACGGGTAAAATCCGCGCTCAAGCCAATCGACGCAAAAAACATCAACATAAACGCCGTTTGTAAACCACTAGCAAAATTAAAGCTGTAGCCTAGCGTCAAGTTTAAAAGATAAATAATCAACGCCGCGACCAAACCGCCTGCGACAGGCTCAGGGATGTTAAAATCTGCCAAAAACTTGATGCGTCTTACCAAAAAACGTCCCAGTAACAGTACCAGCGTCGCCAAAATCAACGTAAAATAGCCGTTTACCGTAATTTCCATAGCTAGACCTTCAAAAAAAACTGAATTGAAACAACGACAAGCGCGTTATCAGTCCGCCTGTGCTGTATTGCGGCGTATTTTTGCATATTTAGCGCAAAATGGCTAAACATTTTTTAACAAAATAATGCGACCTTTAACACAGTCGTGTGGTTTTTGATAAACTAAATTTAATACAGTGAGCCAAATTGGCGGCAAGATCAAAATTTGTCACATTAACGCATTATCAAATAGCCATCAAAAAAACTAGCCGATTTTTTTGGGCAAATTTTGCCAAATTTTCGTACATTTTTCATTAAAATGTGGTATAAGTAAGCCTCAAATACCATATAAATTGCCTGCGCGATTGAGTATTTTGTTTAAATAACTGTTAAAATCGCTAAAAAAATATACGCTGATACGCAAGCATGTTGTCAAAACGTGGGGCAGTGATCGGCACATACAACCACTATATTACCTTCAGAACAATCTGGATCATACTTTGATACATACAGGGCAGAATTATCCATGCGAATCTTAGCAGATGCCAATATTGCGCGGCTTACGGATTTTTTTAATGAAAGTACGTTTGGGCGCACAGTCGAGCTACACACCATGCCAGGGCGTGGGATTGACGCGGCGGTTTTGGCGGATATTGCCCCCGATGTGCTGCTGGTGCGCTCGGTCACCAAGGTCAATCGTGAACTGCTTGCCGATAATACCAGCGTAAAGTTTGTCGGTTCAGCAACGATTGGGATTGACCATGTTGATGTTGATTATCTATCGCGGCGTGGCATTGAGTTTGCCAGTGCAGCAGGCTGCAGCAAGCACTCGGTGGCGCAGTATGTCATCGCTGCGATTGCAACCTTGCGCCCCGATTATGTGTTTCAGCCTATCACGCTAGGCATCATTGGCGTGGGTAATATCGGCAACACGTTGGCGCAATATGCGATTCGTTTTGGTTGGCAGGTGCTAGGCTATGACCCACTTAAACCGCCATCGGTGGTCAATAATTCAAAGCTTAACACGGTGCTTACAGAAAGCAATGTCATCAGTTTTCATGTGCCTTTGACGTATCCCTACCAAAGCTCATTTCCGACCCATCACGATTATCTGATGACCCCTGAGCGTTGGCAACGCATGTCTGATACGGCGATTGTGATCAACACTTCACGCGGCGGTGTACTGGGGCGTGATAATATTGTTGCTGCGCCAAATGTCACGGTGTTGGATGTGTTTGAGCATGAGCCGAATTTGGATGCCGAGCTGCTGCGCTGTGCCAGTATCGTCACGCCACACATTGCAGGCTATACGCTAGAGGGTAAGCTGCGCGGTACGCAAATGGTGTACCAAGCCTTGTGTAAGCGGCTAAAAATCAAACCAACGGTGGATTTTCATGAGTTTTTGCCCGAGCAGCCGCCTTTGTTTCAAGCCTTGCACAATCCGTTTACCGAGCACGAACGTCAGCAGTTTTTGACGCGCTTGCCGCTGTTGTACGATATTCGCGCCGATGACCAACGTCTGCGCGCGGTTGCCAATGCCGATGGCGCAATTGAAGGCAAAGACTTTGACGCGCTGCGCAAAAATTATCCGCTACGCCGTGAGTGGCAAGCGTATGTTATGGATATTTAACGCTTTTTATGAGTAGTCAGCCCACTTGTAGCCTTGCGGTGGCGCGTGCGCGTGCCGATATGCTTGCCCAAATTCGCCAGTTTTTTGCCGTACGTGATGTGCTTGAGGTGCAAACGCCACTGCTGTCGCAAGCTGGCAACACCGATGTATGTTTGCAATCGGTATCTGCCAATGTGTGCGTGTATGACCAGCCGCGTACTTATTATTTGCACACCTCACCTGAATTTGCCATGAAGCGCTTGCTAGCAGCGTGGCAGGTGCCGATGTTTCAGGTCTGCCCCGTATTTCGCGACAATGAAGTCGGCACGCGGCACAATATTGAATTTAGTATGCTTGAGTGGTACCGCCCGTATCTGTCGCTTGATGCGCTGGCGCAAGAGTTGCAAGCATTGGTCAGTGAGGTATTAGGCTATGCGGTGGTGTTTGATCATTATCGCTATGCCGATGCGTTCATGGATTATGTTAAAATCCATCCGTTTGGTGCAAGCTGTGCGACGCTACGGGCGATTGCCAAAGATCATGGCATTCATGTTGAGATGGGCGACGACCAACAAGGCTGGCTTGATGTGCTATTTAGTCATTTGGTTGAGCCAAACTTGGGGCGTGAGTTGCCGACTTTGTTGTATGATTATCCGCTGGCGACGGCGGCTTTGGCAAAAAGTGCCATCGATGCCGATGGCTACCCGGTGGCAAAACGCTTTGAGCTGTATATCAACGGCTTAGAGATTGCCAACGCCTATGATGAACTGGCAGATGGGCAAGCACTGCGGGCGCGATTTGAGCAAGACAACGCCGAGCGTGCGCGTCGCGGTTTAGTCGTGATGCCGATCGATGAAAACTTATTGGCGGCGTGTGATGCTTTGCCGCCGTGTAGTGGCATTGCGTTGGGGCTTGATCGGCTGTTGATGGTCAAAGTGGGGGCAAGCGATATCCGCGAGGTTATCGCCTTGCCGATTGACCGTGCGTGATATTTTAAAGTTAAGTTTTGGCTGAGTGCAAAAATTTAACGGGTTTTGTTTGGGCTTTTGGCAAGTCTAGAGCTGATAGATAAAAGTAGTTTGTAAAATATGAATTGGGGTTATTGGTTGCTGGGCTTGCTGGCAGGGCTGGGTATTCCTGTGCAAGCTGCGATTAATGCGCGCTTGGGCGCGACTTTGGGCACACAGCCGCTGATGGCGGCCTTGGTATCGTTTAGCGTGGGTGCGCTGACGCTTGGGTTGGTTGGGCTGTTGGTGGCAGATTGGCACGCCGCGCAGGCAGGCTTTGGGCAAATGGGTCTTGGTGACGGCTGGAAATTTTTGGGTGGTGTGCTGGGCGCGTTTTTTGTGTTTGTGTCGATTTTTTTGGCACCTAAAATCGGCGTGACCGCGATGGTATTTTTGCTGATTATCGGTCAGCTTGGCATGGGCATGATTTTGGACAGCTTTGGGCTGATCGGCTTGCCTGTGCAGCCACTACATTGGACAAAGTATGCAGGGCTTGCGCTGATGTTGGCAGGTGTGGTGGTATTTAATTTTGGTAAAACGTGGTTTAAATCATAATGGCTTGATTTTTCAAATTTTTTACAGCGTGCCTTTGAATTAACGCCAATTAAATCTGGTTAAATTTAACCAGACTCAGCGTTTGGCTAGCTTGGCGTTAAACCAACATTAGCCCAACCAATCAGCTTGCCATGCTGCCAGCGCATCCGCGTCTTGACTGCCTAACCACAGTGCGGTTGGTGTAGCGTCTTCAGCAAGGCTAACCAACGCCACCACGCTAAAATGATTACGCTGAAAAAAACGCTCATGCGGCTGGCGCAATTCCTCGATTTCATCGCCCCATTGTGCCAACAAAGCCAGCAAATCACGCGGCAAAATATCGCCTGTAAAATCATACACCTCGCGTCGCTGTACCAAGCCACAGTGCACGCCATTGGTGATCGCCTGTGCCAGTAAAAACGCTGCTAGCGGCAATTCGTCAAACCAATGCACCTCGGCTTGATTGACCGCATCAAAATTGCGACTCACGCGCACCATGGGGTTATGTTGGGCTAGGGCATTTTTGGCAATACCCCAAACCGCGTCGCCATCGGCAGCGTAGGCGATGATAATATACTCGCCAAGCATGGCATGCGGCAACACCAAACGATGATACGCACGATTAAACGCGGTATTGCCCAATTCACGGTAATAATGAAACAACAGCGCAGGCAGGCGGATTGCTAGTGAGGCTTCGGCTTGCTCTATGCTGGCGGTGTCCATGCCATTTGCTTGGGCATCAGACAAACCATACAATGTGCAGATAGCGGTAATTGGGTTGAGCATGATTTGCTGGGCTGATAATCTAAAATTAAAGGCTAATAGGTGGATTTGGCGGCATTTAACCACGCATTGAGCACATTGGCAAAGGCTTGTTTGTGCTGATTGTTGTAGGCGGCTTGCTGTGGTTGGGCATTGCGGCCATTGGTTTTTTGCCCACCACCAAGCACGCCTGTACCGCGCAAGGTGTCCATCAAGTCACGCGCGTTGAGGGCAGGCTTGATGTTGCTTGCGTCATATATTTTGCCGTGAGGGGTTACCACGCGCGCACCTTGGCTAATGACAGTATCGGCTAGTACGATATCAGCCGTCACGACGATATCACCTGTGGATACATGGGCGGCAATGTAGTCATCGGCTTGATCAAAACCTGCTGTCACGGTGACTTGCTGCACCATCGGCAGACGTGGCAATGGCAGCGCATGGTTGGCGACAAATATGGTTGAGGTGGCGGTGCGCTCGGCCTGCTTGAGCACCAGTTTGCGCACCACCACAGGGCAAGCGTCGGCATCAATCCACAGCGTGATGGGTGACTGGCGCATGATGGTGATGTGAGCCGTTAGTGTTAGTCGAGCAAGTCTAAATGCTCAGCTTGGCTATACAACACTTGGCAGCGGTTGCCTGTGCGGCAAAACATCAATACGGGTTTTTCGGCAGCGTTAAAGATATCGGCAAAAGTATGCGCGTCGTCGGCATTGATTTGGCTTGCGACAACGGGCTGATGATAATATGCCAAACCAGCAGTGCGTGCGGCCTGTTCGATGTCGGCATTGGTTGGTTGATTGGGTTCTTCGCCATCGGGACGATTGTTGATAACAGTTTTAAAGCCATTGGCTTTGATTTGCTCGATGTGTTCGGGGCGGATTTGGGCGGCAAAGGCGGTGCGGTTTGGCATCATAGGATTCCTTTTATTAAGATTTAATCAAGAAGATTTGCGTTAGTGTAGCACGTTCGTGGGTCTTTGGCTTAAATTTTCGTCCGCTTAGGTTAGTCAGCTATTGAATATAAGGGCGGTATCGGGCAAAATTTCACTTATAAAAACCGCCTGCATGTTTGCAGACCCATTTTTGATCTTGCTGTTGTAAATTATGCCCAATTCTGCCCCTGTCCAACCGCTTGCTGTACCTGCCGATGAGGCGCAAAAACGCCGCGCGCTGCCGTATATCGCTTATGAAGATCAGCAAAAAATCACCCGTCTGTGTGTGCGCTGTGGGCTGTTGCTGATGCAGCATGGTGCTGAGTCGGCGGTGGTGGTGGATTTGTGTCGGCGGCTTGGGCACGCGCTGGGCGTGGGCAGTGTAGAGTGTGGGCTGGTGTTTAATAGCATCACGGTGACGACGATTTATAGCAATCGCTGTATCACAACGCTACGCGCTTCCACTTCACAAAATATCAATTTGCACGTGGTGGTGCAGATCCAGCGTATTGTGCTGGATTTAGAAGCTATGCCACGAACCAGTACGCTTGAGCATGCTGTTGAACGTTTTGATGCCATTGACCGTGAGACGTACCCAACGTGGGTGGTCGCGCCGATGGTCGGTGTGGCGTGTGCGTGTTTTGCGTATTTGGCAGGCGGTGATTTGGGCGTGGTTGCGGTGACGTGGGTGGCAGGGACGTGCGGTTTGACGGTGCGTAAGTGGCTGACTCAGCACCATTTTAATACGTTTGTCGCTGCGCTGATTACCGCGTTTATCGCGTCGATTTTGGGTAGTATTGCATTGGCAACTCACACAGGCAATGATCCGCATATTGCGATTGCCTCAAGTGTGCTGCTATTGCTGCCAAGTTTTCCGCTGATCAATTCGTTTTCAGATATGCTCAAGGGGTATATGGCGATGGGGGTCGGGCGATTGGCGTTTGTGCTGGTGATGACGCTCTCGACGTGTATCGGGATTTTGTGCGCGTTGCTGCTGCTGCGCATTGACCAATGGGGGATACCAACATGACGGCGGATCAAGTCTTTGAGGTGATACGGGCGGCGATTTTGGCGATGCTGATGACGCTGGGCTGGAGCTTGATGACCAATGTGTCCTCACGCCATTTGTGGCAATGTTTGTTGATTACGGCATTGGGTTTTAGCGTGCGCCAAACCATGAAAATTTTGGATTACAACATCATCTCAGCAACGTTTGTTGCCTCAGCGGTCACGTCGTTTTTGGCGGTGTTTTTGGCAAGGCGGTTTATGATTACGCCCAAAGCGGTGCTGGTGCCTGCGCTATTGTGCATGATGCCAGGGGTGACGGCGTACAAGGCGATGATTAGCTTCGTTGAGCTTGGTTATTATGGCTACAATCGCGCGTTGTTTGAGCAAATGCTCAATTACGCCACCAATGCGATTTTTGTGACCTCAGCGTTGGTGTTTGGGCTGTCATTGCCCACCGCGTTGTTTTATCGCAAACGCCCGATTGTTTAAATTGAGATCGGCTGAATTCTTACATGTCCTAGATCGCAATCTAGCGTGTGGTTATACACCATGCCCACCGCTTCCATCAGCGCGTAGCAAATCGTCGTACCCACGAATGCAAAGCCGTCTTGTTTGAGCTGCGCTGCCATTGCCTCGGCGTGTGGGCTGTATGTTGGCACATCCGCTTGGCTGGCAAAGTGATTGACTTGTGGCGCGTATGCCAAACCATTGGGCGACATTGCCCACAGGTACTCGCCAAACGATTGGCGTTCGCTCACGCGCAAATACGCGCGCGCATTGTTGATGATCGCTGATAGCTTGCGCCGATTGCGGATTAAGCGCGGATTTTGTAGCAGTTCATGGAGTTTGGTCTCATCATACAGCGCGATTTTGATTGGATCAAAACCATCAAACGCGGCATAAAAATCGGCGCGTTTTTTGAGCACGGTCAGCCAACTAAGCCCTGCTTGCATACCCTCAAGGCACAACATGGCAAACAGGTGTTGATCATCAAATACAGGCTTGCCCCATTCGTGGTCGTGGTAAGCCTGATACAGTGGGTCCGCGTTACACCATGCACAGCGATGGCTGATTGCAGGATTTGGTGGTGGCAAAATTGGCGCAGCATAAGGCGCAGGCAGGTCGGTCATGGGTTGGGTGTGTTGGCTAGATTTGTCACAGTATAGATTTGTCACAGTATAGCAGCTTTGTGCAGTCGTAAGCGAAATTAAAACCAAAACCAAAACCAAAACCAAAACCAAAACAATGGCTTGTAGCAAAATACACTGTTTGGTGATTTAGCAGCAAAAATAACGTTATCATACCGCCAACCACGTATTTTTGCTTTATCAAGTGGGTAGGCAAGTTTTGCTATAATTAGCCGAGCTGATCGGCGCGTAGAACGACATGATTTAGACAAACACGCTAAAACTTTTGGTGCAAGTGCAACAAAAAAGCCCTTTGGTTTAATAGGTAATTCAGAAGGCTTTTTAAAGGTTTTAAAAACAATCAAATCAAACCGACATCTGCCAATCAAATGGCATATCACGATGACCGCGCAATGCCATCATCAAAGTTTGTTGCATTGGGCTGAGCACGGCAGGGGTATAAGGCACAGCAGGTGTACCCCAGACAGGGTTGGGCCATGCTATATCGTTATGATAGCGCACAATATGGTGAAAATGCAGCTGCGGCACTTGGTTGCCCAAAGCGGCGATATTCATTTTATCTGCCAAAAATGTCTTGGCAAGTTGGCTTGACAGCCAGCTGGATTCGCGTAAAAATTGCGCTTGGTCAC
Organism: Moraxella atlantae NBRC 14588; assembly: GCF_001591265.1. Taxonomy (GTDB): domain Bacteria; phylum Pseudomonadota; class Gammaproteobacteria; order Pseudomonadales; family Moraxellaceae; genus Faucicola; species Faucicola atlantae. The sequence goes on from NZ_BCUL01000002.1 coordinate 81,534, forward strand.
TTGCCGACAGCTCATACAATTCTTTAATGCCCGCCACACGCGGCACCAAAATCAACCACGGAAATTGGCAGTCGTTCATCAAGCGGCAGGTTGATAGCGGAAATTCGCCGACTAAAAACGTATCTTGGGCAAGCTGTGGGTGTAATTTAAACATGTTGTTTGATTTCGCTCAATTTTTTAGACAATCAAGGCAGTGATTAAACCATAAAATAACAAACTTTCGCAATTTAGCGACAATAATCCGTTATTTTAGCAGTTTTATGGCAAAAAAGGTGAAGCATTTTGGATAAAAACAGCGCATCCACCCAACCAATGATGCCAGCACGGGCAATCAACGGGCTAACCGCGCCCCTTCGGGCAATCAAAACGCTCAGCGCGATACCCCAACAGGTCACACGTTTTGCTGCCGCGATGCTGTTGGCAACCTGTGGGCTGCTGGTCAGCACAGGGCTTGGCGCGGTGGTGGGTTTGTTGCCCACCAGTGCCAAAGCCGATACCGCTGCCAGTACGCCTGCTGCAGCTTCGGACACCTTTGGACGCGATACACCACGCAGCACCATGCAAAACTTTTTGCAGGCACTTGCCAAAGATGACACCACGCTGGCAAGCCGCTACTTGGCGATTGATAAAAACCAAAACCCGTATATCATGGTACGCACGCTCAAACGCGCGCTAGATAGCAGTGGGCGGCTGTACAACGAGTTGCAAATGAGCAATGACCCAAACGGTAATTTGGATGACCGTTTGGCACCCAATGTTGATAAAGTTGGCGAGCTTGGCAACGGTGATGACAAAATTGATTTGTTGGTTGAGCGCGTGGCACAACCTGATGGGCATCAGGTGTGGCTGATTTCGCAGCAAACCTTGCGCCAATTGGATACCGCGGCGGTACAAACTGAGCCGACATTGGTCGAGCAATACGTGCCCAAAGAGCTGTTGGCAAAAGAAATCGGCGGCGTAAACATCGGACAAGTGGCGGCGGTCATTGTGTTGCTGATCGCCACATATCTGTTCTCTTTGCTGCTAAGTTGGATTGCGTTTTGGTGCGTGCGCTTTGCGTTTCGTCATGTCACCACCGAGCGACGTTTACCGATAGATCGCCGCATTATTGTGCCCTTGGCGGCGGTTTTGACGGGTGTCATCATTCAAGAGTTGATGCTGTATGCAGGCATTAATTTGGTGGTGCGCAACGCGGTTGAGCGTTTGGCGCAGATTTTGTCGTGGGTTGCGTTGGCGTGGTTGGTACTGCGTATCAGTGATTTGGTGTTCAAACGCGCCGAAAAATATGCCAAAAATAACAACCATCCTGAACGCTTATCGATTTTGACCTTGCTGCGTAAAGTCGTCAAAGTGCTGTGTTTGGTCGTCGCCGCGATTGTAATTTTGGGCAATTTGGGCTTTGATTTGACCACAGGGATTGCGGCGTTAGGGATTGGTGGTGTGGCGTTGGCATTGGGTGCGCAAAAGACCGTCGAAAACTTGGTCGGCAGTGTGTCACTGGTGGCGGATCAGCCTGTCAATGTCGGTGATTATTGCCGCTTTGGCGATCAAGAAGGCACGGTGGTCGATATCGGCATTCGCTCAACACGCGTGCAAACCATGGATCGCACCATTGTTACTGTACCCAATGGCAATTTGTCGGGCATGAGCATTGAGAACTTCACCCGCCGTGATATTTTCCATTTTAAACAACGTTTTTATGCTATCCGTGACAGCGAGACTGAGCCACTGCGTGAGTTTATCGCGGCGGTGCAAGATTACATCACCAGCTTGCCCGAAACCACCGATACATGGAACCAAGCGCGGATCGTATCTACCCAACAAGACGCGTACATCATCGAGGTACGTTGTTATCTGGATATGCCAAGTTTGATGGAATTTTATGCCAAACAAACCGAGATGATTTTGCAAATTGCCGAAATCATGCACGATTTTGGCATCAAAAATGCTTTACCTGCCAATCAAATCATTTTTGACAAGCCAGGGGTTGCCATGATGATGGATGAAATGAGTCGCAAAAAGCCCAAAGACGAGACGGCGCAGCAGCCAACAGCGTTGGATAAAATCACCCACCACACCCCCGACTCGCCACCCAAGAAAGCTTGATAGGAAAATATAGCCTCAATCATTGGATATGATAAAAATATAACATTGACTTCCTCCCCTCCCTAAAGTGAGGGGATTCCTTCTGCAAGACGGTGAAGCCCCACCGCAAACCTAAGACAATGGCAACCGCCCGTACGACACACCGTACATCTTAGGTTCTTATTTTAAGCTAATCCTACCGTTAGGATTGTCATAGACACGAATTAGCTTAAGTGTGTGTTTGGAAACGTCTTACCAGTTAAGTTACTGCGTACTCGCAATTTAGTCTTAACTTAACTGTGGAATGTAAGACATTGAATATAGTGAGATGAGTATAGCAAAACTCATCGCATTTAACAATTGCCTTATATCCACCGCCTGAAGTCGCAGGTTTACGGCAACGAATGATAAAATAAAAAAGGAAGCGTGCCATGCTGTGGCTGTTGGTGGCGGCAAGTTTGGTCGGATTTTTGGCGGTGGGCGCGCTGACCCAAGTGGTCGGTCAGTCTACTGCCTTGCCTACATTGCCAACACCGTGGCTGTGGTTAAGCGGTAGTTGTTTGGGCGGCTTGGTGGTCTTGCTACTGCTGAATTTTTGGCACAAGCATCGCACCCAACGCCATCGCCTGCTCAGCCAATTGCAAGCTGTATCTGCCCCACAAACCAGCAGCTGGCTGTCATTGTTTGGGCAAGGTGCGGTATATACGCTGGCAGGTGCGCTGATGTTGTTGGCAAGTGCTAGCTTTGGTGTGGCACAAACCTTGATGTATCAAGCGCGGTTATTAGACGCGCCTTTGACCGTGACCGCCGATGTGAGCGTGCCGCAAATCAGTGATACACTCAGCGATTTTGCGGTGTCATCCGCGCAAGCCCAAGCCAATGATGCCACAGGCTTTGTGATCGGTAATGGCTATCCGCGCCAAGTTTGGCAAATCAAACGGCTACAGCACCTTGCAGCCGATGAGGTGGACATAGACTTGCCCATGCGCGTGTTGGTCACTGCTGATACCACCAAACACCCCGACTGGCAAGTCACACTCAACGCGTTAGCACCCAATCAATCGCTGCGTGTCAAACTGACCCTACAGCCGATTCGAGCGCGTGACTGGCAGGATTTACCTACCAATGCAACACCGCTAAATTTGGGCTTTGATGAGGCATTGTGGCTGCGTCAGCGCGATGTCACTGCCAAAGCGCAACTGTTGGCGATTTTGCCCACGCAAGTGCAAGATTCCAAGACTGATATGACGTGGCGTGGTGACATCGAACGCCTGCGCTGGCAACTGCGCCAAAATCTGTACCAACATTTAACCGCCAAGCTCTCTCACCAAACCACCGCAGCACAGCAGGTAAAGACGCTGAATAGTTACGCAATTTTACTTGGGCTACTCACAGGTGACAAAAGCCTACTGACGGCAGATATCAAAAACTTGTACCAAGTGACGGGTATTAGCCATTTGTTGGCAATCTCAGGTCCGCATGTGTTGTTGTTGGCAAGTGTGGTATCTACGTGGGTGTTGGTGTTGGTGCGCTTGTGTGTGCCAAATGTGTTGCGCCGTGTGCCTGCGCAGTTATTGGTGCTGTGGGTTAGTGTGGTGGTTGCTAGCGGTTACGCGCTGTTGGTGGGGTTTGAATTGCCTGCCCAGCGTACGCTGCTGATGTTGATTGGCGTGACGTTGGCGACGCAGTGGCTGGTAGCGGCGCAGGCATTGCGTATACTAGCAATGGTTGGGCTGATGATGTTGTGGCTGGATACCACAGCGGTGTGGCAGGCAGGATTTTGGCTATCGTTTGTTGCCGTGGGGCTGCTGTTGCAGTTTAGTAAGCATACAGGTGAGCAGGCGTACACGCGCATGGCAGATAGTGCGCTAAGTGGCAGCGCGGTACTGGCGCATATTGGGCGTGCGCTGTGGGAGCTTTTACGCTTACAAATTTGGCTGTTTGTGCTGATGATGCCTGTGGTGGTGTGGTTTTTTGGCAAAATTGCGGTTTTGGATATTGCGGTGAATTTATTTGCCGTGCCGCTGTTGGGTGGCGTGATTGTGCCGTTGGATATGCTTGCAGGTGTGTTGTCATTGTTGCCATTCGGACAAAGTCTAAGTGGGGCGGTGTGGGCATTGGCTGCATGGTTGTTGGGCGGGTTTCATGCCGTATTGCACGGGCTGCTGGCGCATGGTTTTGCCAAGCAGGTGTTCATCGCCCTTACGCCCAGTCAGCTGCTTTTGTGCGCGTTGATGGTGGGGCTGTGGTTGGCGCGTGGTTTGTTGCCGCGGCTGTTGGTTGTACCGCTATTTGCTTTAGTTTTAGTGATTGGCATGACGCGGCGTGAGCAAACTGCCGTCGTGCCTGTGTTGGCGGTCTTACCCAACGCCAAAATCAGCGTTAGCCTTGTGGTGGCAGGTGATGATGCGTGGCTGATACTTGCCGATAATCAAAACCTTACGCCCCAAAAGCCCAGTACCGCAACCAAGCCCAACACGCCGATACGATCAGTCGTGCCAACTATTGCCAAAGCCAGTGATTTGTTGGCAACGGATATTTATCCATTATTGGCAACCTACCGCGTTAGCCGTTTGTCGGGAGTGATCAGCCAAACGCCCAGCGCGCTTGCCAATGCAGCAGTGCAGCAGCTTGCCCAAACCGTACCGATTCATCAGTACTGGCTGGCTGGCGCAGACGCGCTCACGCCTTTGACAGACGCTGAGGGTGAAAAATTTGCCTATCCCAATATCACGCCAAAGCCGTGCCAAGCTGGGCAAACATGGCACAACCAACCCGATACCCAGCACATACGCGCAACGCTGAGTCTGACCGCCATCACGGGGTGGCAGCTTAAGCTACCGCCCGATATGGTCCTAAGCCCGCGTGACCGTGCTGCCAGTCAAACCTGTTTGATCACGCTTGGGTCGCAAACAGCGGCTAACCAGCCTTATCGTGTTTTGCTAGCCGCAGGGCGTGATGGTTTGCCGTTTGCCATGTCGCAAGTGTTGTGCCGCATCACGGTGGCGGATCTACTGATTACGCCTTATCAATTGCCGCTGAGCACAGCGTGGCTGGCGGATATTCAGCCTAAGCAGGTGCATGTGCTCAGCGGACAGTATGACAACCAGCAGTTGGGCGAGAGCAGTGAAACGGCGCTATTGACTGTCAAGGCGATGAACACAGCCGCAGCAGATGATGCGAGCCATGACGCAACCTTAGCGGATCCCACCGCGCTCACTGACAGTGGTATACATCTGATACGCGCGCATCGTGTCGGTGCGGTGAGCTATGAGCTCAAACCAAACGATACATTGGCAGTCACACGCATACAATAAAGAATTGTCATTGTTTTTTCAGCGATTTACGCCTATCATTAAGCCTTAAAACCGCTTTGCTGACCAAACAGTTGGTAACAGATGGCTTAGCAATACTTTAGCAAATTTTTAGCAATATCTAAGCAAGGTTGTCGTTCAAGCACATATGACACGCGCTTGCCATTGACACACTTGCCACAAGGAAATTTTATGTCAGATAACTGGCCACCCGATCCCAACCGCTCTGTACCGCCACAAGCTCCGCAGCCTAACCCTTCATCGTATGGGCAGCCTGTGCCGTATGCAGGGCAAGAGTGGCAGCTGCTTGAAAAAACTTTGTTGGCAAGCGTTGAGGAACAACGCCGCGCACGCCGCTGGCGAATTTTCTTTCGTCTACTGACGCTAGGCTACGTGCTGCTGCTTACCTTGCTGATGGCGCGTGCATGTAGCAGTGTAGGCGATACCAGTTTTACCGATGCTGATATGGCAGCGCCGCATTTAGCGGTGATTGATGTCAAAGGCGCGATTAGCGATGACAACCCTGCCAACAGCCATGATATCAGTGAGGCACTACAAGACGCGTTTGACAACGACAATGCCAAAGCCGTTGCCCTGCGGATCAATTCTCCCGGCGGTTCACCCGTGCAGTCCGATGAAATTTGGCAAACCATGACCGAGCTGCGCAAAGCCCATCCTGACAAAAAACTGTATGCCGTCATTGAGGACATGGGCGCGTCGGGCGCGTATTACATCGCCTCAGGCGCGGATGAAATTTGGGTCAATCCATCAAGTTTGGTCGGCTCAATCGGCGTGATTTTGCCCAGCTACAACGTGCGCGGTTTGATGGACAAATACGGTGTCAAAGACAGCACTATGACCTCAGGTGCGCACAAAGATATCTTGAGCATCAGCCGCGACTTGACCGATTTTGAACGCGCGCATGTGCAAAGCGTGCTTGATAACACGCACCAACACTTTATCAACGCCGTCAAACAAGGCCGCGGCAACCGTCTCAAAGACCCCGAAGGCAATCAGCTATTCTCTGGCTTATTTTGGAGCGGCGAGCAGGCGATCAAGCTGGGTTTGGCAGATAAAGCAGGCAGCATCGATAGCCTTGAGCGCGCGCTCAAACTTGATACACAAGTGACCTACAATCCCGAAGATCCTGTCAAGCGCGTGTTTGGCAAATTGGCAAGCCAAGTTGGCTATGGCATGGGCGAGCGTTTGGCTGAACGCATGGGCGCAAGTCAAGCCGATGCGGCGGCCTCAGCTGAGCCGCAACGCTTGCAGCTAAAATAAACTTAAACACACCCAAGCGTGCCCAAACTAAATTAAGCCTAAACGGTTTGGCAAACCATCGGGAATATTGTTATCAGCGACAGGTAAAAGGATGTTACTATGCACAAGCCGTTATTGCACTTTGCTCATGCCAATGGCTTTCCGTCAAAGGTTTATAGCTGTTTATTCGAGCAATTAAGCGCGGATTTTGATATTGCTTTTGTGCCAGCGTTGGGTATTGACCCTGCGTATCAGGTTGATAACCACTGGCAAAGCTTGACCCAGCAAGTCATCGACAGTGTTCAGCGTGCGCTTGTCGAGCGCGGACAAACCACCGCGATCGGGATTGGGCATTCGCTTGGTTCACTGTGCACCTTACAGGCGGCGTACCGTATGCCTGAGTTATTTAGCCAGGTGATTTGCTTAGACCCACCGCTATTGACAGGGCGTTATGCCATGTTGGTGCATTGGGCAAAGCTTAATAGCCCCAAGCTGCTTGATCAACTCACCCCTGCAGGCATGACAAGCCGCCGCCGTGATGTGTGGGCGTCGCGACAAGCCGCGGCGGCAAGTCTGCGTAGCAAACCGCTGTATCGCGATTTTGATGAACGCTGCTTTGCCGACTTTATTCGCTATGGCTTAAGCGATACGCCAGACGGACAAGTCACCTTGACCATTCCCAAATCTGTGGAATTGGCAGTGTATCGCAACAATCCGTCATTGTACTGGCTCAAACCCAATCAGCCACCTGCCGTGCCTGCGTACTTGATGGTTGGGCAAGATAGTGTGTTTTATCAACGCGGCGCGGCACGTGATCTCAAGGCAAAACAGGGCATTGATTATACTGTGCGTAAGGGCGGGCATATGTTTCCCCTCGAGCATCCCGACGCAACGGTGCAAGCCATCAAAGACCGCATTGCCGCCGTACAAGCCCATCAACAACAAAACTGACCGCGTGCCGCGTGTTGGTATTGATGACCATGCCTAACAGACAATCTGCATTGAGCAATGCTATGCCACGTCAAACGCTTGCCAAAACCTTGGCAGTGTGCATGGCGGTGCTGCTGGTGTTTTTTGTCACCCAACTGGTCACCACCACATGGTTAGCAGGTTGGCTGTTGCCAGTGTCTGCCGATGACTGGCACGTTGAATTAGCCAGTGGTGCGCAAAACGGCACGGTCATTGCGGCAAGTGTCCTGCTGACGCTGCCGATTTTGGCGGCGGTTTTGGCAGTATTTTGTTGGTGGCGTGGTGACAAGGTGGCAGATGGTTTGGCACTGCACGCCACATCGACGCGGCAAGCATTTGACTGGCGACGGTGGCTAAGCTTCGCTGTGTTGTTGCTTGCGCTAAATGTTGTGTTGGAATGCATTGGGCGTTGGCTGCAACGTGAACCGATGGCATTTATGGATGATTTGGTCGTCAGCGCGCAGCCGTTTTGGTGGTTGGTGGTGGCGATGGTGATTGCCGCGCCGATTTATGAAGAATTGATGTTTCGCGGCTTTATGTGGACGGCACTGGCACAAAGCACGGTCAAAGGGCGTAAGCTTGGTGCGTGGGGTGCAAGTATCATCACCAGTGTGATTTTCGCACTGATTCATTTGCAATATGGCGCGGTTGAGATGTTAGGAATTGTCGCCTTGGGCATGCTGTTTGCTGTGGCACGGGCAAAAACAGGCGCGTTGTATTTGCCAATTACACTACATATTGCCAACAATGCCATGGCGATGGCGCAATATATTTGGGGTTACTAACTGCTTATTGAAATCTAACTAAATCTATTCAATAATACCCATGATGAATAGATTAATAAGCATCAACCAAGGCGAAAACCTATCCTTTGAAGAGGAACTCACCCAAGACGTACTCGAAATTATCACCGTATTTTGAGCACGGCTTTACGGCTCACGCAGTAAGAAAAACAAACAACTACTCGAAGCCGTCAAAGAGGTTTTAGAATGACCGTCATTCGTGGACACATCATTCGACTTGACCCTACCGACAAACAAGCCACCTACTTTGCTAAGGCTTGCGGTGTCGCTCGCCTTGCCTATAACTGGGCGTTGGCAGAATGGCAAACCCAATATCAAGCAGACAAGGCTTACCGTGATGATTGTTTAGCAAAAGGCATTGAAATTGACATCATCAAACTAAACAAGCCATCGCAAGGCAGCCTGCGTAAACAGCTTAACGCCATTAAACGCACTCAGTTTCCCTTTATAATAAGTCGTTTTGTCTCAGCACCGCCTCACCTGCGGCTTGAATTTGGCTTAACGTTAAAGACTTCTGCCCACTTAAGGCTTGCCGCCACTTGCGCGCCCCTGCCAAACCCTGAAACAGTCCCAAGCCATGACGCACCACCAAATTCAGCGGCATATCACGGCGTTCACAATCTGCCAAAAACTCCAGCCACCCATTAAATACCTGCGCACGTGTTGGTGGCGTTTTGCCCCACAGCGTCATCGCCTGTGCCAAAATGTACGGATTGTGGTATGCCTCGCGCCCAATCATCACGCCATCAACGTGTTGTAAATGCTCACTAATCGCGTCTAGCGTGGTGATGCCGCCGTTGATTTCAACCAACAAATCAGGAAATTCACGCTTAAGCCGATATACCTCGGCATAACGCAGAGGTGGAATCTCGCGGTTTTGCTTGGGGCTTAAACCCTGTAACCACGCAATTCGCGCATGCACAATGACGTGCCGACAGCCTGCCGCTGCCACCTCACCGACAAAATCGCGCATGAACGCATAACTGTCAAATTCATCAATCCCAATGCGGTGCTTGACGGTCACAGGCACATCCACCGCTGCCTGCATTGCCGCCACCATCTGCCCAACGCGCTTAGGATACGCCATCAAACACGCGCCGATTTCATAATGCTGCACGCGGTCAGACGGGCAGCCAACATTTAGGTTAATCTCATCAAACCCTGCCGCCGCACCCAACCGCGCACAGGTCGACAATGCCTTAGGGTCAGAGCCGCCAAGCTGCAACACCACAGGATGTGTGCGCTCATACAAGCGCAGCAAACGCGCCGTATCGCCGTTTAAAATCGCCGACGTGCTGATCATCTCGCTATACACATATGCCTCAGGATTACACAGCCGCGCCAAATACAAATACTCAGGCAATGTCCAATCAATCATCGGCGCAGTTGATAAACGTTTGTTTTTTAACATAATTTTAAATTCAAGACAGTGCGCGTTTGTCCAATGTCGGGTTATCTTCCATACGATACAGCCCGTGCAGATTATCCAGCATCATGCCCACCATAACCCCAACAATGCCAATAAACGTCAAATACAACAGCGGCGCAAAATGCAGTTTTTGGGTAAAATAATTCACCAACAGCGTGGTCAGTCCGCCCACCAACGCAAACGCCACATTATAGCAAAATGCCACCCCACTAAGACGCACTTGCACAGGAAACAGCCGCACGCACACACTAGGCACAATGCCAATCAAGCCAATACAAAAGCCGAGCAGCGCGTAAGCAATCAGCATCAATTCAGGGTATAGACGCAGCACCGCAAAAAACACCAAACTGCTGATAATTAACATAAAACTGGCAATCGCAAATACGCGCCCTGTGTTAAAACGGTCAGCGTAATAACCAAATACCACCGCCCCAAGAGCAGCAAACAATGCCGCTACCCCGTTAGCAATCCACACCAACGCATCATCGATATCAAAATAATCAATCGCCAATGACGGCATCAACAACAACACCGTGATATACAGACTAGATACCATCAGCGACAGCGCAAGGCTGACCCCAATGCCATAACGCTGATTGCGCAAGACTTGGTGCAGTGGCTGATGCGGGCGATTAACAACAGGGTCGTCTGATTGGTGGGATGATTGATGATACGATTGGCGTTGTTGCCATTGTAGCCACAGCGGTGTTTCGGTCAAATGATAGCGCAGTGCCATCGCCACCAACGTACCTGCTGCACCCACAATAAACGGCACGCGCCAGCCAACGCTTGCCATCTGTAGCGGTGTCAGCATCGACGCCAACACCCAACTCATCACATTACCAAGCAGCACACTGGCAGTAAATGTCGCCATCAGCCAGCCGCACATCGCGCCCAAATGCCAGCGCGGCATGTGCTCTGCCAAATACACCCACAACGTTGGCACCTCTGCACCAAAACCAATGCCCTGCACAAAACGCAGCGTAATCAGTAGCACCAACGCCCACACACCGCACTGATGATACGTTGGCAAGCAGCCAATTAACAACGTAGATACCGACACAATCAGCAGCGACAGCAGCATAATCGGCTTACGCCCAATGCGATCGCCTAGCCCACCAAGCCAAATTCCACCGATAGGGCGTGAAGCATAGCCCACCACCAGCATCGCCAAAAATACCCATTGCTGCCACGCCTTAGGCATACTATCGGGCAAAAATGCACTGGCAATCGCGTCATTAAAATAAAAATACAGCGTAAAATCGAAGGCGGTGAAAAATGCCCCAAACGCAATTACCCTGACCAAGGTTTTCTCAGTCGTATTAAGTTCGCGCAGTTCCTCACAACTGCCCTGAAAATACGGCATCGCTCATACCCACATCACATGCCAACGTTTATTTACAGTGTCGATCCCATCATGGATTTAAAACAACAACAAAACAAATGCTTGCCCAGCCCAAGACCAAAAAAACAGCCTAATATAAAAGAAAGCCATGTAAATTTTGCCAGTTTAATGTTGATTTTTGTAAGTACTGTTTGCAAGCTGGCAGCCAAACGCGCTTTGATGAAGGGCAAAAGTAAGTGGTTATAACAGCCATTCGATGGGCAAATACGTGGCGATTTTGAGCAGCTCTTGTACCACAGGCTTACGGTAAGGCTCATGGGTCGTATCGTGCTCTGTACCATCGTCCAAACTTTGCCACACGATTTGCCCATGTTGGTTGAGCAGCAGTCGATAGCTGTTGGTCAAATTGATTTCATCCAACGCCTGATGAAACTGGCGCGCCAATGCCGCATCATATACCACCACGCCAAGCTCGGTATTGATGTTGGCAGAGCGCGGGTCAAGGTTGTATGAGCCGATAAACACCAGTCGTTCATCCACAGCAAACGCCTTGCTATGCAAACTGGTGCTGGCGTCGCGCGCGCGTTGGGTAAAGCGGTGGTTGGCGCGGCGGCTGTTGGTTTTGGGTGTGGGGTTTAAGTCGGCGGTGGGTTTGAGCTCGTATAGATGCACACCGCCACGCAGCAGCGGTACGCGGTGTTTGCTGTAGCCTGCCTGCACAATCGGCACATCGGTCGCCGACAGCGCGTTGGTCAATACGCGTACATCTACACCGCGCTGCGCCAGTTGGGTTAGCGTTGCCACGCCGCGCCGTGTTGGCACAAAATACGATGACACCAAACTCAAGCGTCGCTGCGGCACACCGACCACCTCGGTCAAGCGGCGCACAATGCGCTGATCGTGCGTGTCTTGTTTTAAGAGTTTGGCGGCAGGATCGGCAAATACGTCTACTATTGCCCATTGCCACGGACGGCTACCAAACACTTGCTGAAACAAGCGGCGATCGGCAAAAGAGTTGGGCGGCTGAGACAGTGCGCTTAGCTCTGCTAAAGCCTTTGCCTGAGCTTGTGGATTTGGCTTAACCAAGCGCGCGATGTCATACGCCAACGGGCTGTGCCAGTATTCCTCAAAACTTGCCCCAATGGCTTGTGCCGCCTTGCCTGCCAGTGCAATGTCCAAATCGGCAAACGCCGTCGCGCTGTCTTGCGTGAGATATTCATCACCGATATTGCGCCCACCAATGATGGATACTGTGCCGTCAAACGTCATGCTTTTGTTGTGCATACGACGATGATAACGCGGCGCGCCCACGACAAAATTTAGTGACTTGCCACCGCGTAACGGTTTGGGGTTCATCAAGCGCACGGCGATATTTGGCTGCGCGTCTAAGGCAGATAGCACTTGGTCAAGCTCGCCATCGGTGTTTAAATCATCCAACAACAGGCGTACCTGTACACCGCGCTTGCCAGCAGCAAACACCTCGCGCAGCATCTGTTTGCCCGATTTGTCGTTGTGCCAAATGTAGTATTGAATATCAATGGTCTGCTGCGCTTGTTGGCTTAAAACCCGCCGTGCACCGTATGCCTCGTTACTGGTGGCAAGCACATGATAGCCCGATTGGTGCTCGGGGTCAGGATTGGCAGTCAAATTAAATAGGGGCGATGATGACTTGGTTGGCGTGGTGGCTGGTTGGGCGATGATAGGGGGCGGGCGGTTTTGGTGCGCATTGTCTGGCAGCAGTGCCAAGCTAAGACTTTGACAGCCTGTCAGCAATAAGGTTGCCAAACCCGTCATCCACCAATGCTGCGTATTTAGCGTTAAATTTGCATGGCTATTTGCCCATCGTGTGCCGATTGTTTTGCCCAATTCAAGCTTGTTCCTGTGCTGCTGTTAAAGCACATTAGCATACACCATCACTTGCATTTACGCAGCAAATTTGCCACACTAGTTTTTATTATTTTTTTGGGCATAAAAACTTATGACACAACACAGCACCGACCAACACCCCGAACCCGTCATTGATGCAAACTGGCGTGATGATGCGCTGGATTTGGCGCAAGGCTATGCCGATGCCACCATCGGTGTACGCGCAGGCTACCACCGCACCGATGAAGGTGAACACAGCGAAGCGATGTTTACCACCAGCTCATTTGTCTACCAAAGTGCCGCCGATGCCGCCGCGCATTTTGATGGCAGCAAAAAAGGCAACTTATACGCGCGTTTTACCAACCCGACTGTGCGCGCGTTTGAACGGCGTTTGGCGGCATTGGAGCAAGGCGAACGTGCCGTGGCTACCGCTACGGGCATGGGCGCGATTTTGGTGATGTGCTTAGCATACCTCAAGGCAGGCGATCACCTGCTAGCCGCCAAGCAATTGTTTGGTAGCTCAATCACGCTGTTTAACAACTATTTGACGCAGTATGGTATTGAGGTTAGCTATGCTGATATCAGCGATCTTGCGGCGTGGCAAGCCGAAATTCGTCCCAATACCAAGCTGTTGTATGTCGAAAGCCCAAGTAATCCGTTGGCGCAAATTGCTGATATTCCTGCACTGGCAGCGTTGGCGCACCAAAATGATGCACTGCTGGTAGTCGATAGCTGCTTTGCCACACCGATTTTGCAAAAACCGCTGACGTTAGGTGCAGATATCGTCATTCACTCTGCCACCAAATATATCGATGGGCAAGGGCGCGTGTTGGGCGGCGCGTTGGTCGGTAGCCATGAGCTGCTTGAGGCGGCGTTTAATGTCGTGCGCACCGCAGGCGTAAGCCTAAGCCCATTTAATGCGTGGGTGCTGCTTAAAGGGTTAGAAACACTTGGGCTACGGATGCGCGCGCATTGCCACAATGCCAACCGTGTGGCAACGTTTTTGAGCCAGCACCCCAAGGTTGAGCGCGTGCATTTTTCAGGTTTGTCTGACCACCCAAACCACGAGCTTGCCAAACGCCAACACGATCAAACAGGCGCAGATCAGATGGGCAACTTTGGTGCGATTGTCGGCTTTGAGGTGGCAGGCGGTAAAGCGGCAGCATGGCACGTCATCGACAGTACGCGCATGATTTCAATTACCAATAACCTAGGTGACGCCAAATCGACCATCACGCACCCTGCAACGACCACGCATTTTCGCATGACCCCTGAGGCTCGTGCGGCAGGTGGTATTCGTGATGGCTTGATTCGTCTGTCGGTTGGACTTGAGGATGCTGACGACATCATCAGCGATTTAAAACGCGGTTTGGACTCGCTTTAATCGACCAAGTAAATGCGTGTATCAATCAAGTGCATTGACGAGTAGCGGCAAAACTTCACCCGCTTTGCCTGCCAGCACAATATCAACGGCAGGCGTTTGCGTCGGAGTCGGGTTGATCTCAATCACCGTCGCGCCATGGTGTTTGGCGATGTCAATCAAGCCTGCGGCAGGATAAACCACGCTTGACGTACCGATACTGACCAATACGTCACAACGTTGGCAGGCGCGTTCGGCACGTTGCCATGCCTCAGGTGGCAGCATTTCACCAAACCACACGATCGCAGGGCGCAGCCTACCGCCACAAGGCGGACAAGTGGTTGGTGTGGCTAAGTGCATCTGCGCTATAGCCGATGGCTCAAACACCATCCCACAATTTTGACACTGTTCATGTGCCAATGTGCCGTGCAGTTTAACCACGTCTGCGCCTGCAGCTTCGTGTAAACTATCGACGTTTTGGCTCATCAGCGTCAAGGTTTTACCCGCCGCTTGTGCCTGTTGTTGCCATTGGCCTAACGCGTGATGGGCAGCATTCGGCTGTTTATCGGCGATTTGTTCGCGCCACCAGTTGTGCCAACGCAGTACGACATCAGGCTCACGCTCAAACGCGGCAATACTGACCAAATATTCAGGCTGATAACGCGCCCATAGCCCCGTTAAGCGGTCGCGAAACGTTGGAATACCGCTTTCTGCCGATACACCTGCCCCTGTGAGCACAGCGATCCGTGTGGCATGTTTTAACGTCGTCACCGCGGCAGCAAAATCGGTGGTATCGGTCAAGGGATGAGCAGTTGGCATGGCTATTTTATCTTTTTCATTGTCAATAAAACCTAAAAAATTGGCACAAACAGCTTAGCAAGTTTGCTTGATTTTAACAACCATTGAGCTATCAATTTAGCCCGCAACGAATCAGCCCGACCGCTGATAGACAGCACGCGGCAAAATTCGTTACAATGCGCTAGCAAATGATTGACGCATCAATCTAACCTCACTAACCTCATTCACTCTAAGGAGATACCATGAATTTGCAAGCGTTAATGCAGCAAGCACAAATGATGCAAAAACAAGTCGAAACCAACGTTGAAAACGCCAAGAAAAAACTGGCAGAACAAGAAGTCCACGCCGAAGCAGGCAACGGCTTGGTTAAGGTTACCATGAATGGTCGCCACGTGGTCAAACGGATCAACATCGACCCAAGCTTGCTGGCAGACGAACCCGACATGATTGAAGATTTGATTGCCGCTGCCATCAATGACGCGGTACGCCAAGCTGACGCGCTGCACGAGCAAGCCATGGCAGGCGCGACCAACGGCATGGGCTTACCACCGGGCATGGCAAACTTATTCTAAGGCGCAAACTGATTTTAAGGCATGGTTTTGGGCAAAAGCGTTTGAATTTGCCGTGTCAATAACTTGCGTTTATACCACCTAAGCCCCATCTATAGCGGACTGTAGATAATTTTTTGAATAAGGCTTTGGTGTGCGTGCTATGCTTACCCCAAAATTTGATACCTTGGTGCAACAGCTAAAAATCCTACCAGGTGTGGGCAACAAAACCGCCCAACGTATGGCATTGCACCTTTTGACGCACAAACGCGCGCAGGGCATGGCGCTAGCAGACGCGCTGATGGTTGCCATGAGCCAAATCAAGCAGTGTCAGCGTTGTCGCGGATTATCCGACGATGAGATATGCCCTGTATGTGCCGATCCACGGCGCAGTGACAGCATGTTGTGTATTGTCGAAACCGCCGCTGATATGATGGCGATTGAGCAAACGGCAAATTTTAACGGCAAGTATTTTGTTTTGGGCGGGCATTTGTCGCCGATGGACGGCATAGGCGCAGAGCAACTGGGCTTAGATGATTTGGTGGCGTTGCTGCGCCATCAGCACGACAGCGGTGAGCCTGTGCAAGAGGTGATTTTGGCAACCAGTACGACGGTTGAAGGGCAGACCACAGCGCATTTTGTGAGCGAGGTGGTCAAACCATATGTTTTACGCATTACGCGTATTGCCCAAGGCATTCCGATGGGCGGTGAGCTTGGCTATCTTGACGCGATGACGCTGGGGCAAGCCTTACAAAATCGCGCCAGTTGGTAATCCAGCCTAACGTTGCCAAAGCAGGTAACTTTTGCCAGTCATTTTCGCTGTGCGCCATTGGCAAGGTCTATAACGCTTGCCACTGTGCAGGCGTTGGTCTATCTTAACATCAATCTATCCAACCATGTTCAATAATCATGTCAAATAATCATGTCCAAACTGCGCCTGTTTTAAGTCCTTTGACGGCTACCCAACGCCAGCAGCTGGTTGATTTACCAAGCCGTTGGGTGACCACGCAAGAGCAACTGTTTAATTTACTTGATGAAATCGACACTTGCCAGCGTATCGCCTTAGACACTGAGTTCATCAAACGCGACACGTTTTACCCAATTTTGGCATTGGTACAAGTCAATACAGGCAAAGGCGTGTATTTGCTTGACGTGCCCAAGCTGTATATGGACGAGTTTTGGGAAGTCATCCGTGATGTGTCGACATTGGTGCTGCACGCTTGTGGCGAGGATTTAGGGATTTATTATTTGCTGTCCAAATTGCCGCCGCTTGATAACGTGTTTGATACCCAAATCGCGCTGGGTTTTTTGGTCGGTGAAAGTGCATGGGGTTATCAGCGCGCATTGGCGGAGGTGCTTGGTATTCATGTGGATAAAGGCGAGAGCCAATCCGACTGGCTGCAACGCCCTTTGACCTTTGAGCAAGAGCAATACGCGGCGGATGATGTGCGCTATTTGTTGGCATTGCATGATGCCATTGCCGAGCAGTTGGCGGCGCGCGCGCTGCTTGATCATGCACGCGAGGACTGCCAAAGCTACGCGCGTGAGGTATATGACAACATCAACACCGCCGATGATGCGTTGTATTTGTCGGTGGCAGATTTTCGCGACAGCCCGCAGCAGTTGGCGTTATTACAGGCGTTGTGTGAATGGCGCGAGGAGCTGGCGCGCTCGCTGAATCGTCCACGCACGTTTATTTTGCGCCCACAGACCTTGCGTGAAATTGTTGACAAGCCGCCACATAGTATTAAGCAGCTGAGTTTTACCAGTATCAAACCCAATGTGATCCGCCAGTACGGGCAAGAGATTTTGGCACTGATTGCCGAGGTGCGCCAAGCCGACCCTGCAAACTATCCTGCAACTTTGCCGCCGCCGTACCGTAACCTTGACAATCCGACCCAAAAAGCCATCAGCCAAGCCACGCGTGAGTATGCTGCCAAGCTTGGCATGGATGAATCGGTACTGATGCGCAAAAAATGGCTGAGTGAACTGTACGCGCAAGTCTTGGCAAATCAAGCCGCACAAGCAAATGCACAGCACAGCCCAAGCAATTTAGCGGCAAATTTATCGCCATGGCTTCGCGGTTGGCGGCAGGCATGGGCAATAGCCACACTGGTGCCAATTTTGCAAACAGCCGTTGGACAGCCTGCTGATGACGCATCCGCAAGCGATTAGCCCATACGCACAAAAAAACCGCTCTGTTATTTGAGCGGTTTTTTGTGCTGCAAAGCTGATTAGGCTTATTCGGCGATTTCACCGTTTTCATAACTTGCCACATCGGGGCAGCTACACACCAAGTTTTTATCGCCATACACATCATCAACGCGGCTAACACTTGGCCAAAACTTATGCGCGCGCACAAATGGCAGCGGATAGGCGGCCTCATCACGGCTGTAAGCGTGTTGCCAATCGCCTGCGATGACCTCGGCGGTATGCGGCGCATTCACCAACGGGTTGTCATCCGCTGGCCATTCGCCTGCTGCTACGCGCTCAGCCTCGCGCTTGATTTGTACCAAAGCGGCAATAAAACGGTCAAGCTCAGCTTTGTCCTCGGACTCGGTGGGCTCAATCATCAGTGTGCCTGCCACAGGAAATGACATCGTCGGCGCATGAAAACCGTAATCCATCAAGCGTTTGGCGATATCGACCTCGGTGATACCTGTTTCGGCTTTAAGCGGACGAATGTCAATGATACATTCATGCGCCACGCGGTTGTTGTTGCCCGTGTACAAAATCGGATAATGCGCGGCAAGTTGGCTTGCCACATAGTTGGCGTTTAGCAGTGCAGCCTCGGTGGCACGGCGCAGCCCATCACGTCCCATCATGGTGATATACATCCATGAGATTGGTAAAATACTAGCAGAACCAAACGGTGCAGCAGATACCGCTGTCATACCAGCTTGTGCCTCAGGTATGGGTGCGACGCTATGATTGGGGATAAACGGCGCAAGATGCGCTTTTAGTCCAATGGGTCCCATACCAGGACCGCCACCGCCGTGTGGAATGCAAAACGTTTTGTGCAAGTTCATATGCAATACGTCTGCGCCGACCTCGGCAGGTTGCATCATCGCCACCTGCGCATTCATATTCGCCCCGTCCATATACACTTGTCCGCCGTGCTGATGAATCAGCGCGCAAATATCACGGATGCCTGCTTCAAACACGCCATGTGTTGATGGGTAGGTAATCATCAACGCGCCCAGATTGTCGCTGTGCTGCTCGGTTTTGGCAGTCAAATCAGCAATATCAACGTTGCCCTGCTCATCGGTTGCGACCACCACCACCTGCATACCCATCATCTGTGCGGTGGCAGGGTTGGTGCCATGCGCCGAACGCGGAATCAAGCAAATATTGCGATTGGCCTGACCCAAGCTCTCGTGATAACGCCGAATCGCCAACAGCCCTGCGTATTCACCCGACGCGCCCGAATTGGGCTGCATTGAAATCGCATCAAATCCTGTGATGGCTTTGAGCTGAGCCTCAAGCCCTGCAATCATTTCTAAATACCCACCGACTTGGTCACGCGGCGCAAATGGGTGCACATTGGCAAATTCATGCCACGTAATCGGCAGCATCTCGCTGGTGGCGTTGAGCTTCATCGTACAGCTACCCAACGAAATCATGCTGCGGTTCATCGCCAAATCTTTGTCCTCAAGTTGCTTGAGGTAGCGCAGCATTTGATGCTCAGTATGGTGGCTGTTAAACACAGGATGGCTTAAAATCGCATCGTTGCGTAGCAGGGTATCGGGCAATGACATCGTTAATGCGTCGGGCAAATCCGCCGCCGCGCCAAATAATTGCGTTAAAATAGCGAAATCGTGCGCGTCACTGACCTCACTAAATGCCACCGCAATATGACTATCATCGACCTTGCGCAAATTAAAACCAACGTTGAGCGCATTTTGATAAATCTGCTCGGTTTGCCCGTCAGTATGCACCAACACCGTATCAAAAAACGTTTGGTGCACCACGCTAAGCCCTGCGTTTTGCAAGGTTTGGGCAAATGCCGTTGCCAACCCATGGATGCGTGTCGCAATACGGCGCACACCAATCGCGCCGTGATACACAGCGTACATACCCGCCAAATTTGCCAACAGCACCTGCGACGTGCAGATATTAGAATTGGCTTTTTCACGGCGAATGTGCTGCTCACGGGTTTGCAATGCCATACGCAGGGCAGGCTTGCCATTGGCATCGATCGATACGCCGATGATACGCCCTGGCGCAGAGCGTTTTGCCGCATCTTTAAAGGCAAAATACGCCGCATGTGGCCCTCCAAAGCCCATCGGCACACCAAAGCGTTGGGTATTGCCCAGTGCGACATCCGCGCCCATCTCGGCAGGGGATTTGAGCAAAACCAAGCTCATAACATCGGCCGCGACAATCGCCAATGCGCCTTTGGCTTTAACTTGGGTGATGATATCGGTCAAATCAACGACATCGCCATCACGCCCCACATACTGAAAAATTGCGCCAAAAAATTCGCCATTTGCCGCCGTATCAAAATCACCGACCACCACATCCCAACCAAAATACTTGGCACGGGTACGAATCACATCAAGCGTTTGCGGAAAAATACGCGCATCAACAAAAAACTGATTAGATTTTGACTTGCTCAAGCGTTTTGCCATTGCCATCGCTTCTGCTGCCGCGGTGGCTTCATCAAGCAGCGACGCGCCTGCCAAATCTAAGCCCGTCAGATCAATACACATTTGCTGAAAATTGAGCAACGCCTCAAGCCGCCCTTGCGCAATCTCGGCTTGATACGGTGTGTAAGCCGTGTACCAACCAGGGTTTTCCAAAACATTGCGTTTGATGACCGCAGGCAGGCGCGTGGGGTAATAGCCCAAGCCGATATAGCTTTTATTGACCTTGATTTTATCGGCAAGCGCGCGCAATTTTGCCAACGCTTCATGCTCAGGTACGCTCAATGGCAAATCAAGCGCACGGTTTAGCCGCACCGCTTCAGGCACTGTTTGGGCGATAAAATCCGCCATGCTGTCTGCACCCACCGCCGCCAACATCGCTTGCTGTGCTTGTGCATCAATGCCCACATGCCGTGCGACAAATTCGCTGTGGTTAAATACCTCGGCAAATGTTGTCCACGGCGTTTTTTGTCCTGTTCCTGTTTTTGCTTGCTCTGCCATTGCCAAACCCCTCGCTTACTGTATTGTTGTGGCGAAAATCCACCAAACACAAACAAATTTGCCAAGCCTGCGTGCCTAAGGGTGTTCAGCCGCTGACTTGGCAAATCATGTCACAAATTTAGACAGTCACAACAAAGCGTTCACGCTCAAAGCGATATTGCTCACTGTAAATGCCATCTTCGGCGCGCTCACCTGCGCCAATCACCATGCAAATGTACTGATGTTCATTTAAGCCCAGTACTTTGCTAAGCTGTTCTTCATCAAAACCACCCATCGGGCAGCTATCAAAGCCATACGCGCGCAAGGCTAACATCAAGTTTTCAGCGGCCAACGCGGTGCTAATCAATGCCCAGTTTTTGACATCTGCTTCGGTATAGTAGGGGGCTACCGCCGCGCCTTTGACCTGACGCTGTACCTGAATTGCCGCCCACTTAACAGGCGATAGCACGTTGAGCGCGCCGCGTGTGAACGCAAATGGCATCAGCTTGCCATAATACGTCTGAACTGCCTTGGGCACAGGTTTAGATGGATAGTAAGTGATATTGTCCTTGGCGTTTTGTTGCCACGTATCACCGCGTCCCACGCAGACGATTAAGCGATTGGCGGTTTTGGCGGCATTTTGGCTCATACAGCACTTAACCACCGCCTCACGCATCGAAGGTGAGTCAATGACAAAAAATTGCCATGGCTGTAGGTTGCTAGAATTGGGCGCAAGCATGGCGATATCTAAGCAGGCATGCAGCACCTCATCGCTAATCGGTGTGTCGGTAAAACGGCGCACCGAACGGCGTGAACGTACCACATCGCCAAATGTTGATTCGGCAAATACCTTGGCAGGGTCAAACGTACTCATGTTGTTGTTCCGTTTTAAAATAAGTCAATCGGGGTTAGCAAACGCTGATCGCTGGCAAACCGTTGGGCTTACAAGCTATCTTGATAGTCATCGGCGTCCATCAAGCCGTCATAGTCGTCGGCATTGTCAGGACGAATTTTAAAGAACCAACCATCGCCGTAAGGGTCGCTGTTGATGGTTTCAGGTGCGTCAATCAATGCGTTATTGATCTCAATGATTTCACCTGCAATCGGCGCATACACATCGGATGCCGCTTTGACCGATTCAACCACAGCAATTTCATCATCAGCTTCAACCGTTGCGCCGACCTCTGGCAATTCAACATACACGATATCACCAAGCAAATCTTGCGCGTGGTCTGTGATACCGATGGTTAGCGTACCATCTGCTTCTTGGCGTAGCCATTCGTGGCTGGCGACGTATTTTAAATCCGCTGGAATTTGGCTCATATCCCGATTCCTAACTCGTTGTTATCAAGGTAGTTAAACTAAGTAGGCAATGAAAGCACAAGCTACCTACATGAAAAATATGGCCGATAAGCGTACCGACCATATCAAAATCGCGCTAACGCATTAGCGGCGATGTAGACAAAACTGCTTACTGCGCGCAAGCAAAGTTAAATTGCTGACCTTGTGCTACCACGTTTAGCAACGCTGAAGAACCATCAACTGACCATGTGTAAACGGTGCTACCATCGCGGTTAGCCAATTGATAGCGGTTGCCACCAACGGTATTTGGATCTTGTTTTAGTAGCATAGCGGTGTCATTGAGCGTAAGCATTGGTGCAGTTACTTTTAGGTTCACTGAACCATTGGTCAAGCCGTTAGTGCGCGTATTTTGGTTGTAGAATGCAGTCACTTGTGTGTTGTTGTCGCAGCGATAAGTTACTGAGTTGTCTTGAACAGCTTGGATTTGCGCTGGGCTAGGTTGTGCCACATTGGTTGAAGTACATGCGCCCAAAACAGCAACCATCGGTACTAGAGCAAGTAGCTTTTTCATAACTATTCCTTCATTAAACAATACCAAGGGTAAAAACACTTACCCCGAAAAATAACTAACTTTGTTCAGATAAATAACACGGTATTTAAGCGTAAATCAACGCGATTATCTTTACCATTGTCAGTAAATCCAGTCAAATTTGCTTACTATTCAATGATTGTGCAAACTTCACTGGTTAATGCCCATCATAGCATTAGCGTATCGGCTAAGCTAGATTAAGCGAATTGTTTTTTGCCATTTCTCACAAAAGGTAACGAAATGATACGAACCGCGGTCGGTTTGCCACGTAAATCAACCTGTGCTTGCGTGTCGGTATCTATTGCAATGACAGGTACGCGCGCGATGGCAATCGATTGTTTAAGCGTTGGTGAAAACGTGCCACTGGTAATCACGCCTGTGCGCCCGTCAGCAAGCGTCACCGCCATGCCCTCACGCAACACACCGCGCCCATCAAGTACCAAGCCAACTTGCATTTGGGCTTGTTTGGTGCTGATGGCTTGCTGCTGTTTGGCAAGCATCGCTGACTTACCAACAAAATCGCGATCATCATCCAACGCCAACGTCCACGCCATGCCACACTCAAAAGGTGTGATGGTGTCATCCATTTCATGCCCATACAGATTCATGCCTGCCTCAAGTCGTAGCGTGTCACGTGCACCTAAGCCTGCAGGCACAACGCCTTGTGCGACCAAATCGGCAAAAAATTGTGTGGCAGCGGCAGCAGGTAAAATCACCTCAACGCCGTTTTCACCTGTGTAACCTGTGCGCGCAACAAACCAACCTGCACCCTCAATATCGCCTAAATCCTTGCCAACAAACGGCTTTAGACTTGTCAATACATCTGCCCAAGCCGGTTTAGCCGCGGATAATTTGGCAATCGCACGCGGACCTTGTACCGCCAACATGGCTAAATCGTCACGCACTTGGATAGCAACATCAGCAAAATCTTGCGCCACCTGCTTAAAGTGCGCCACGTTTTTGTCACGCGTGGCAGCATTGGACACAATGCGATACGCGGTTTCAGCGTCATTCATACGATACACGATTAAATCATCAATCACACCGCCGTTATCATTGAGCATGGCGGAATACACCGCTTTGCCAACGGTTTTAGCTTTGTCAATGTCATTGGCGATCAGGCGTTGCAGCCACGCCTTCGCGTCTTGCCCTGTGATGTCGCTGATGACCATGTGTGAAACATCAAACATCCCTGCATCGGTACGCACCGCGTCGTGCTCTTGGATTTGTGAACCGTAATGAATGGGCAATTCCCAACCCGAAAAATCGACCAATTTGGCATGGTGGGCGACGTGCGCGTCAAAAAAGGGCGTACGCTGCAGCGGCGCGGCAGTTTGGGCAGTGGTAGTTTGAGAAGTAGCGGCTTGAGCAGTGGCGGGGGTTGACATAAGCAATCCTGTCACAAAGGCAAAAAATCTAAGGCAGATCATATGAATAGGTAAAATGCTAAACGCTTAGGGCGTTGCAGCATCCAAACCAGCCAATGACTACCGATTATTAACAAGTAACAAAAAATTTGCCCTATCTGTCCTATGACCTGAGATTTTCAACCGTTTAAAACCAACTATCATGTGGTAAAACAGCTTTTTCCCCTTCGGTGATGGCGGCTAGTGAGAAAAATAAACCTGCCATGCTCTCCAGATGTGTGTGCCAATCACGGCAAGTGGTGCGCGTGTGGCGTGATGTTCAGTCCATGAACCTGAGCGATTGTAGGGTTTTTGCGCCTTCGGTGATTGCCAGCGATGTGTCCGATCATTGATTGACCAGACAAACAAAAATTGCCGCAATACTCTCCTGACATCTAGCCTATTATGCAAATTTTTATTAGATTTGACAAGCACTTTTAACGTTTGATGTCAAATGTTTGAGCAAAGCAATCGTTCATGCGTGCGCTGCCAAACTGTGCTACACTAAACCACTATCACAGCGACGGCACAAGCGATTGGCGGAGGGATTGTGGATATCATTAGCACGACATTTGCAGGCATTTTTGCCATGTTGGCACTGGGCGGCACGATTGACCAAACAGACAGTAAGTCCACTAAAATCAGCTTACCTGATCGCCAAACCAGCACCTATACCATGCCAAGCATTGCAGGCACATGGCAGCTACAACTTGCCAAAACCGACCCAAAACAGCCCAACTGCCAAGAGCGTTACAACTTCGCTCGTGATAATGTATTTATCGGCGCAAGTGGGCAAGAGTTTAGCTATGGCAAGTATCGCTATATCGACCTGCCCGACAGCCTACCGATTTTATTGGTGCAAACCACGTATGACAACAACCAAACTGACTGTTCGGGCGTGCGTGTTGATCAATCAGGTGAGCTGTTGGTCAGCTATGTCAAACAACAAGGCAACACCATGTATTGGTGCGCCGACAAGCAAGGCAAAAAATGCCCAATGAAAATGCAGCGCGTTTTGCCATAGAGGCTTGGCATTCTTGATCAATTGAAATGATAAAAATATGCTACCACCGAATTTTAACCCATCAATTGCCAGCACGCCCAAAGCAGGACAAGGTGCAGATCGTCTGATTAGCCCGTTGGGACGGCGTGAAGACAATGCCGATAGCCATATCCGTCCAAGCCTGTTGGCAGAGTATATCGGGCAACCCACTGTCAAAGAACAAATGCAAGTGTTTATCGATGCGGCGCGTAGCCGACAAGAGGCACTTGACCACACGCTGATTTTTGGTCCTCCAGGTTTGGGCAAAACCACATTGGCAAATATCATCGCGCGTGAGATGGGCGGCAATCTGCGTTCAACCTCAGGACCTGTGCTTGAGCGAGCAGGTGATTTGGCCGCCATGCTCACCAACCTTGAGGCAGGTGATGTGTTATTTATTGATGAAATTCATCGCTTAAGCCCTGTTATCGAGGAGATCTTGTACCCTGCGATGGAGGATTTTCAGCTGGATATCATGATCGGCGAAGGTCCTGCCGCTCGCTCGATTAAGCTTGATTTACCGCCATTTACCTTGGTGGCAGCCACAACACGGGCAGGGCTATTGACATCACCGTTACGTGATCGCTTTGGTATTGTGCAGCGGCTTGAGTTTTATAGCGTGGCAGATTTGACCACGATTGTGGCACGTTCGGCACGGCTGCTTAATGTACCGATGACCGAGGACGGTGCGCGTGAGGTTGCTCGCCGTTCACGTGGTACGCCGCGTATCGCCAACCGCCTTTTGCGCCGCGTGCGCGATTATGCCCAAGTCAAGGGTGATGGCACAGTAACAGCAGAGATGGCGCACAGCGCGCTGGATATGCTGGCGGTGGATAAGCGTGGGCTTGACGGTTTAGACCGCCGTTATTTAGATACACTCAAAGAACGCTTTGATGGTGGGCCTGCAGGTGTTGAGTCTATCGCGGCAGCATTGGCAGAGGATCGTGGCACGCTTGAGGATGTCATCGAGCCGTATTTGATTCAGCAAGGTTATATCGTGCGCACCGCTCGGGGGAGGATGTTGGCAGGCGTTATAGACTAATGTGTGGTTGTTTTACGCCATATTAAATGCTGCCTTGATAAATCAAATAAGCCCCAATCTTGGTTGGGGCTTATTGTTGTATTGTCTATTAAGGTTAGTTGTTCGGGCGACAGAAGCTTGCCATATTTGCGGTAACCAGTGTGCCAAATGGGCTAATGGTATTAGGACGCGTGCCTGTGCTGTTTGTTTGATCCAATGTGACATCGTCTTGAACTAACGGTAAGCTAATTGTACGCTGCCCTCTAAACTCACTACCATCGACACGGGTAGTAACCCACACGGTTGCAGTCATCCACTGAGCGTACTCCTTAGGATAACGAATGGTAAAGTCAAGTTTACCTGCGCTATCGGTACGGATAGTTTGGTTGTTACCAAGCTGCTGACCATCGCGACTCAATACGGTGATTGGATTAATTGGGGTCAGCTGACCGTCACCGTTATAGTCCTCACCAGCGTCTAAAATACCATTACCATTAGAGTCCTCGTTCAGGCAGCTAGCTGACCCTGTTATTTGTACGCTGCGACCACTGGTATTGTCAAAATAACTTTGCTCCCATCGCGCAGGCTGTTCTGGCACTGCGGGTGTGGTAATGTTACCGTTATCATCACGTACTTCTGGCACTTCAGGCACTCGAGGTATAACACGCCATAAGCCTACGGTGTAAGTCTCTGGTACAACCGCAATTGATACCTCTTGATTGGCCGCAGGCTGACCGACTGAATTATTGACAAAGATTGAGCCATCTTGTAAATAATAAATGTTGTCAGCGCTTACCTGCAGTGTGTCTGAGAACGCAAAGCCGATATACGTTGCCATGCTTTGTACGGTTAGCCGCTGGCTTGCAACCTGCGGTCTGGTAACGTTGGTGTATTCGTTACCGATTCTGACTTGATTGACCGCAGCGCGAATCTCAACGCCATTGACAGGAGTAGGCACTCCACCAGCAAAATAAGCAATCTGCGCCACGCCGCTATCGTTGGTGAGTGCGGTGGCCGAGCTTAGCCGTCCAGAAGATGGGTCGGCTACAATGCTAAACTCCACCAAAGCGTTTTTGATTGGTGCATCATTGCTATCACGCACTGTCGCAATCACATTGGTTTCACCATTGACGCTTACTGTCGAATTGGTGACCTGAAGCAATAGTTTTTGGACATCATTTGAAATAAAGCTGACAGTGCTGTTTAACAGCGTATTGTCATTGTGCGTGAGTGTCAGACGTGCCGTTCCAGGTGCATCAGAGCGTAAGCCACCAAAGGTAACTTGTCGTGACTCAGGCACGGTCACACCCAAGCGCGATTGTCCATTACCAAACACGCCACGATCGGTTGATAAGTACACCACGTTACCCACAGGGATATCGCTAGGTAGATTGACCACCACGTCACCTGAATTGCCAACGCTAAGCTCATTATTGGTGACATCTGTGCCGTTTCGCTGTAGGCTTAGGCTCAAGCGATTGGGATCAACTTGGGTAAGTGTTACCAATGAGAAGTCTTGGCTGATGCGTTGATTGTTTCTATCTGTCCCCTCAACACGCACGGATAGTGGATAAGTACCATTGGCAGCAGCGCCAAGCGCGGCGGTATTAACGCTAACCCTGAAGTTACCAGCGTTATCTGTATTAGCCGCAATAGGTATTGCCAGCGGTTGATTGTTATTTAACAATGTCACACGGGTATTGGTGATGGCACGACCACCGCCATCAACCAATTGACCAGATATGCTAATGGTTTCGTTGTCAGTGACCGATGTTTTGGAGGCTAACACATTGCGTACCGCTGTACCCGTAACAGGAATTTCAAGCGTTTGCTCTTCGGTACGGAACACACCGTCATTCACCATGACGCGCACACGTGCCGTGTGGTCAAGTTTAGCCACCAATCCCACATCGCTTTGACGTAGATTAAACTCAACGTAGCCGTTCTCGTTGGTGCGTAACGCAGAATTGGCGTCAAATGATAAGCCTTGTCTAACGCCATCATCCAGTAGCTGTAAGAAGACGGGCACGTTGGCTTGTACGCCACCTTGTGTATCAAGCACACGCACGGCAAGCGTCATGGTATCGCTAGCTGTATTTAGGCGCTCTTTGGATTGAGTAACAAACAACTCATAGGCTTGCGTGCTGCTGTTGTTGGTTGCGCCACGCAGTACCGTTGTCATGCGTGCGTTGCCTGACTGCGCGGTGATGGTCACACCATTGCGCAGCATCTCAGTCACCTGCGTAACTTCAAGCTCGATGGTTGCGCGCCCATCAGCACCTGTTTTAACCACAGCACCCGTATTATTGATCAAGCCTGAATCCGTTGGCACGTTAAAGCTAACTGACGCATTGGGTACAATTGCACTGTTTTGGTCAAGCACCACAGCAGTGAGCTTGACCTTATTACCAACGTTCATGGCAATATTATTAAACTCTGAGCGCAACATTAAGGTTGCTGCTTGATTGCTGGCATCCGTCATCGGCGCTCTGAGAGTTGTTTGGGCAGTTTTGTCACCCGCATTGACGCGCACAGTCAAGCCCATTGTTTGTAAATAAATACGCTGTTCATCGGTTAGGGCACGTGACTGCAGTTGTAGGGTTGCCTCGCCATTGGCATTGGTAAGCACATTATTTTGTGGGCTCGCGGCAAAAATACCGGTCGCGTTGGTATCATCAATTACAAAACTAACTGGTACATTAGCCAAAGCATTATTTGCCGTATCGCGCAAAATTGCAGTGACATTGATGGTCTCGTTGCCATCGGTGCTGATCGTGTTGGTATCTGTGATTAAAGCCACGCTATTGACGGTCACACTAGGTTGCGCCTGCGCCTGTAGCTTCAATGCAGCTTGTTTGCCGTTGGCCGTGGCGTTGATGGCAAAGCCTTTTAACAGATTGGCACGCTGCTCATCAGTCAATGACTGAACCTGTAGCGTGATTACCGCTTGCCCTTGGGCGTTGGTAGCTACGCTGGCAGGTGACAGGCTAGCAACGCCATATTCTGCCAACGAGGGCAAATTGAAGACTACAGGTACACCTTCGATACTGCCGTTGTTAGCGTCAGCAACATTGGCAGTCACTGTAAATTGCTCACCAAGTTTTAATGGAATATTGCTTACATTAGCGGTTAAAGTCAATCGATCGACAGTTTCAGCGTTGGTTGCTTGACCTTTAAGTGTAAGCTGACCAGTTTTGCCATTGGTTGAGTTTACCGTAATTGTTAGTCCGTCGCGTAAGGTATCTTTTTGGGCGTTGGTTAAATCAGATTTAATCTCAAGATCAATGACTGCTTCGCCTTTTTCATTGGTTTTGACGGTCGATCCAGTAATATTATAAACACCAGTAATCGCTGGGTCAGGCATGCTGACGCGTAATTCTTGATTGGCGATACCGCCAAAGTTTTCATCCAATGCAATGGCAGTGACTTTAACCTTGACACCTTTTGCCATTAAAATATTATTACTATCTGAAGTAACTGATATGTTGCTAACAGTTTTTGGTGTCTCTACTGGTTTGGTTTTAATCACCAGTGGGGTGACTGATGTGCCATTCGGTACGTTGGCGTTAATGATAAAGCCGTTT
This sequence comes from Moraxella atlantae NBRC 14588, assembly GCF_001591265.1. Classification (GTDB taxonomy): domain Bacteria; phylum Pseudomonadota; class Gammaproteobacteria; order Pseudomonadales; family Moraxellaceae; genus Faucicola; species Faucicola atlantae. The sequence goes on from NZ_BCUL01000002.1 coordinate 111,381, forward strand.
TTAACAAGATAATCACGCTGGGCTTGGCTGAGCGATTTGATTTCAAGCTTGATAGCAGCTTGACCTTGCTCATCGGTTTTGACAGTTGAGCCTGTCAGATTAGCAATGCCAGTTTGCTCAAGCTTTGGAATGCTAAAAGTAACGGGTACGTTTGAGAGTGCGCCGCGGTTAATATCGCCAACGTTGGCAACCACTGTGAAGGTATTACCCGCCGTCAAGTCGATCTCAGAAACACTGCCTGATAACAGCACGTTAGCCACTTTATTGACATTGGTCTGTGGGGTATTTAACGGTTCTTGACCTAAAACAGTCAGCACGCTGTCTTTAACCACAGGTGTTGCGCCCGTCGTGTTTTGTGCACTGGCTTTTACTCGAACACCTTGCTCCACTAGGCGTTGTAGCGCAGCCGTAGATTTAACTTCAAGCTCGAAAGTGGCTTGTCCTTGCGCATTGGTCACAACATTGGTGGTGTCTGATACAGCGTAAATACCCGTATCAGCAGGATTGTCAAGTAGTTCAAACTGTACAGGCACCCCACCAAATCCAGTGTTACTGCTATTGAGCACGACTGCGGTGATGGTGAATTTTTCGCCTTGCTGAACCGTAAATGGATTGACCGATGAAATTAAATTGATAGCTTGTACATCAAGTCTTTGTACGCTGCTGTTGGTTGATGGCTCGATACCTTTTAGCGTGATGCTGTTGGATTGCACGCCGTTGCCTTGAGCTTTAGAGGTAATTACCAAACCATTTTGTTTGAGGTATTGGGCTTGTTCAGCCGTCAAAGATTTGACTTCAAGCTCAAGTTTTGCCTCGCCTTTTTCGTTGGTGGCGACAGTTAGGTTAGAATTAGCAAATACACCTGTCAAAACTGAGTTGCTAATATTAAAATTTACTGCGGTATTGGGAATAAAATTGTTGTCGCCATCAAGTGCAATGGCAGTCAGCTCAATTTTACTGCCTTTTTCTAAAGCGATGTTTTGGCTGTCACTGATTAGTAAAATATCTTTAACATTATCACTTGGTGTTGTTACGGTGGCGTTATCTGTGCCTTTAAGTGTTTTGCTGGTGGTTAAATTACCTATGGTTGCGCGTACTTCTAAGCCTTTATCTTTTAAATAATTGCGCTGATCACCGCTCAAAGCGCGTACATCTAGTGTGATGGTGGCTTTACCTGTTGCGTCGGTCGTCAAGTTTTGTACAGTTGAACTATACACACCAGTGACCGCAGGGTCAGTAATAGCGATATTGACAGGTACACCTGCTACGCCAAGATTGTTGTCATCCAATGCATAGACTGTAAGTTCTAGTTGACTGTCATTGACTAAAGAGAATAACGACTGCGCGCTAAAGAGCTGCACTTTTTTAACATTTGCTAGATTTTGAACGACATTATTATTGTTACTGGTACTATCATTGGTCACCGAAGTCATGCTTGCTTTTGGAATCTTCGGCATTAATGTATCGTTGTGCCCGCCACCACCACCACCACCACCACAACCTGCCAATGCCAATGCTGTTGATAACGCAGTCAATTGAAAAGACTTAACGATACTGGTTGAAATTGCCATGATTGATTCCTTACAAATCCTTGCCATGTGGTTTAAACCGTTTAAATAAAGCGAATTTTTTAAATGCTCAACGTAAACGCATGAGGATAACAGCTTGGCTAAAGTAATAAATACGTAATGATTTAAAAAATCATTTAATAAGCGAATAAAAGCAAAAAAATTAACGATAGCCTATGGCTACTTTTTGTTACGCTAAATTTACTGATTTTTCCATAGACTTACAAGTAATTTTGGCATAAAAATCCAGATTTACGATAAAAAGCTTATAAATGGTTATAAAATGCAAGGATTTGGCGAACAGTGAGCAGCTTATCGTGCTATGATGGCGTGTTATAAAATGTAAGTTTATATTGCTTTTTGATATTTTAATTTTCTAGCCATCACGATCAAACGTTATGAATCCTGTATCGTCTAAGCGTGGTACCAATCACGAATCACGATCGCTGTACAACCAAGCCAGTCGTTTATCATTGGCAAAAAATTGGCAGCGATGGCTTGAGCCTACCATGCCATTGTTGGCGGATGCGTGTGGTATAAGCCTGGCGCAAGCGCAAGCTACATTAACGCCGCTATTGACGACCTGTGTTTATCGGACTGCTTATTTTGCGACCTATCAGCCCAAATACCTTGTAGCGTTGCTGAGCAAAACTGACGACAAAACTTGCGCCTATCTAACCACCCAATCAGGTTTCACGCTGACCCATCTAGCCATGCTTGTGCAAGATGCAGATGGCTTGACGATGCAACTATTCACCGATACCGCTCATTGGCATGCACTGTTGGGCACACTGATCGCGCCATCACGGCTAGATTTGGTTACGTTAGATAAACTGGCAAAACTTATTGTGAGTTTGTCGCTGATTACTTTAAGTTGGCTGTGGCGCGATAGCCAAAACGCGACCGCTAACATCAGCTTGGCGCAACTGACCGAATGGCTTAAACAACAGCCCGTGTATTTACACCACATAAACATAGACAGCGCGACGTGGTGTGCATGGCGCATGTTGGCAGGTTACCAAGGTGTCATGAGCTTTCGCGCCGAGCAACGAGTGTACCAAGACCTAAACAAATATGGGCTAGCAGGTTGGCAACAGGCATTAGCAAACCAATTACAAAGCTACACTGCGCGTCAGCCATTGGCGATTGTACCGAAAAAGCCGCCAAAATATACCCCAAAAGCCTTATCGATCAGCACATCCAAACGCCAAATTGCGTCAAGTGGCGATATTTTTGCCAAACCTACACGCCAAACCACTCAAAAAACTCTACCATTACGTGCCTTGTATAATGTCAATTTTGCCGCACGGCTACAACAGCATTGGATTGCCACCGCCGTTGGATTGTCGGCATTGGTGTTTGGCGGATTGGCATGGGCATGGTCAGCATTTGTTCCAAAATCTGTTACCAACACAACCAACACCATAGCAAGCGCACCAAAAACCCAAACCTACCAAGATGTTGCCATCGTGCGCGTGGCATCTGGTGTAGAACATACGGCAAGCACCACCACCAAACACGCCTCTGCCAGCTCAGTAAGCGCGACAAAATCTGATAATCAGCAAGCCGCTAACCAGAACAAAGCTAGTACAACCAGCAAAAATACTGCCTCATCGCAAGCCCAAACCCCTGATCGCGCCACCAAGCCCACAAAAGACAAAACGACAACAGACAAAACGACAACAGACCAAACAAACGACAAAGCCAGCACCCAAACCAGTAAAGCCAGCAAACAACAAAACCAGTCAAAAACCAGTCAGGCTACTGGTAAAAAAGATACAGATAAAAAAGATACAGACAAAAAAAACACCCATAAAAAAACTGCAGATAAAAAAACCACAGATAAAAAACCGACGGATCAACAAGACGCCATCAGCAAAACCAAAAAATCAGACCGCAAATCATCCAAAGCCAGCGCAAATGATGACGGTACCGCAACTGGCAGCGATACAAAAAATGATAAAGCCAAATCCACGCGAAAAAACACCTCGCAAGACAACAACAAAAATCAAAAAACAACGTCCAACAAAACCAAATCAGCCGATTAACCATAAAAAAAGGTGCCACACAGCACCTTTTTTATTAAACCTAGCAAAGACTTAGCTAAAATCGCGCCCTTTTTTGGCAGCGATCGCCAAGCGTAAGCCATTTAAGCGGATAAAGCCTTCAGCATCTTGTTGGTTGTAAGAGCCTGCATCGTCTTCAAACGTGGCAATATTGGCATCAAACAATGACTTGTCTGATTTTCTGCCTACCACGATGACGTTGCCTTTGTACAGTTTGACGCGCACGGTGCCTTCAACGTCCTTTTGGCTTTCATCAATCAAGGCTTGCAGCATTTTGCGTTCAGGGCTCCACCAGTAGCCGTTATAGATGATTTCAGCATAGCGCGGCATTAATTCATCTTTGAGGTGCGCCGCCTCGCGGTCAAGGGTGATTGACTCAATCGCGCGGTGGGCTTTGAGCATGATCGTGCCTGCTGGGGTTTCGTAACAGCCGCGTGACTTCATACCGACATAGCGGTTTTCAACGATATCCAAACGTCCGATGCCATGTTTGCCGCCCAATTCATTGAGCGTCAAAAGCACTTCATGCGGAGCCAGTGGTTTACCATTGACAGCCACTACATCGCCATTTTTGTAGGTCAGCTCAACGTATTCAGGCTCATCGGGTGCTTGCTCAGGGCTGACTGTCCAACGCCACATAGACTCTTCAGCTTCGGTGTAGGGGTCTTCTAGCACGCCGCCTTCATACGAGATGTGCAGCAAGTTGGCATCCATCGAGTAGGGCGATTTTTTACCGCTTTTGGCAAAATCAATTGGGATATCATGCGCTTTGGCATAGTTCATCAAGGTTTCACGGCTGGTCAAATCCCAAATCCGCCATGGCGCGATGGTTTTAACATCGGGTGCCAATGCAGTCGCGCCCAGCTCAAAGCGCACTTGGTCGTTACCTTTACCTGTTGCGCCGTGAGAGATTGCGTCGGCATTGTGTTGTTTGGCGATTTCTACCAAACGCTTGGCAATCAGTGGACGCGCGATTGACGTACCCAGCAAGTACTCACCTTCATAAATGGCATTGGCGCGAAACATCGGGAAGACAAAATCACGCGCAAATTCTTCGCGTAAGTCTTCAATATAAATGTGTTTAACACCCATTGCCTGCGCTTTGGCGCGGGCAGGCTCGACTTCTTCGCCTTGACCTAAGTCTGCTGTAAAGGTGATCACCTCTGCGTCATAAGTATCTTGTAGCCAACGCAAAATCACTGAGGTGTCTAAGCCACCTGAGTAGGCCAACACGATGGTGTTGATGTTATCTTTGTTAATTTCTGCCATAAGTTCGTCCTCGCTAATTTTATTAGACGTTTATGAAACATCACACATTAAATCTAAAATGCATGACATCGCCATCTTGCACGATGTAGGTTTTGCCTTCAAGTCGCGCTTTACCTGCCGCTGCCGCGCCTTTTTCGCCGCTGTATTCGATGAAGTCATCAAACGCAATGACCTCAGCGCGGATAAAGCCGCGCTCAAAATCGGTGTGAATCACGCCTGCTGCCTCAGGTGCAGTCGCACCAACCTTGACTGCCCATGCGCGTACTTCTTTGACACCTGCGGTAAAATACGTTTGCATATCCAGCAGTTCATAACCTGCACGAATCACACGGTCAAGCCCTGCTTCACTCATGCCAAGACTTTCTAAAAACTCGGCTTTTTCTTCATCATCTAGTTGGGCGATTTCTGATTCTAACTGATTGCACAGCGGTACAACAATCGCGTTATCTTGCTCAGCAAATGCGCGCACCTGGTCAAGATACGGGTTATTCTCAAAGCCGTCTTCTGCCACGTTGGCAATATACATGACAGGCTTTAAGGTGATTAAGCCATAACTTTTGATCAGTTTTTTGGCATCATCATCAAGATTAGCTAGGCGCGCAGGTTTGCCATCTGCCAATAGTGGCTCGATTTTTTGAAAAATATCCAACATCGCCTTGGCATCTTTATCGCCACCTTTGGCTTTTTTGCCGACATTGACCATCGCGCGTGTCACCGCTTCTAAATCCGCCAACGCAAGCTCGGTGTTGATGGTTTCGATGTCATCCAAGGGACTGATGCGCCCATCAACATGAATCACGTTGTCATCATCAAAACAGCGCACCACGTGGGCAATAGCGTCGGTCTCACGGATATTTGCCAAAAATTGGTTGCCCATGCCTTCGCCCTTAGATGCACCTGCCACCAAGCCTGCGATATCGACAAACTCCATACTGGTTGGCACAACGCGCTCAGGGGATACGATTGCGGCAAGCTGCTGCAATCGTGGGTCGGGCACAGGCACGATGCCCGTGTTCGGGTCTTTGGTGCAAAATGGGAAGTTTTCCGCCGCGATACCTGCCTTGGTCAGCGCGTTAAATAGCGTGGATTTGCCGACATTGGGTAAGCCGACGATACCGCAATTAAAGCCCATGATTGTCTCACATTATTCAAAATAAAAACGACTGGTCGTGATGAATTAACGATGTAAACTATGCCTAACATAAAAAATGCAAAGTTGTAATTTTACATTGTAGCAAAATTGGGCATGAAAAATCTTGTTTGAGGTTGATTTTGACGCGATTTTCCTAATCCCTTATCTAAAACTGGCTTAAATAGTCAAGCTGTAAGTGTTACGAGCTTAATTAAGTACACTATAAACTTACGTCCGATACTCACATAAAATAATTAATGTAACAAAATATAAATATTTACCGTACAAAACTTTATGCTATAGCTTTATTTACTAGATAAGAAAGCTAAATTTAGCGATTAATGGTAAAAGATATCTATTTATAAATCAAATATTTTAATCATATAATATCTTTAAAAAATATTTATGTTATAGAGTATTAATTTAGTCTACAATATCACAACCGATAAATACTCTTATTTTTATATACAACATGATACACGCCAAACGTCGTATCATGTTATGTTTTTTATGAATATAGAGGAAAACTTGGTACATACAGTAGGCGATTTTATCAGAATGTGTGCGTTATAGGGTTATAGCTAGCTATATACATTGGGTATGTGGCTAAATTTAAATCAGGCACGTTGTTTATTTTTATTTCTTAACCTCGTAAATTTCATAAACAACATGCCAGCAAACAAACAGGACACAAACCATGACAGCAAAACAACCTAGCCCAGAAACGGGCAACCAACGTTTTAAAAAATTGGCAATCGTAGTGGGTATCGGTGCAGCTGCGCCTGTATTTGCGATGATGGGTTCAGCAATTAATGGTAGCATCAGCGACGACCAAGTCACAACGGCACCTGCCACCCAAGCTCTAAATGCCACCGGTAGCAATACCGCTGCTGTGAATGTTAATACGTCAGCTGCTACCAGCGCGTCTACTATGGCTGCGACAAACACAGCAGTCAATCAAGGCATAAAATATGAGACCTACCCACAAACCCCGCTATTGAATCCTGATTTGCCTGTGATTCACACCTCGCATCGTTCTGATCACATCAAACCCAATATTTTAAACCCATTCCCTGTGTGTAATTCAGGTGAAGATCGTCGTACCGTGGTTTATAACGTGTCAGATAACTGGTTGCCTGTTGGCACGATCTCAACCTACAACCAAACCACAGGTACTATTCCACTTAAACAAACCACGTCACGCTCGCAAACTATCTCGGTATCGGTCAATGGTAGCCAAACCGAAACCACCAGTGTAAACTTTGGTGGCAATGGCGGCGTGTCAAAAAATGGCGCGTCAGCAGGCGGGCAAACGGGCATCGCGTATTCATTGGCACGCACCATCGGTGGGCAAGCCTCGTATTCGCTGAGCTGGAATGTTGGGCAAGAGATTGGTCCTTACCAAATTCCTGCTGGCTACACGGGCGAGGCGACTTATGGTTTTCGTGCGGTCAATATGAACGGCACGCAGCAGTTTTGTAAGGCAAATGGCACATGGTCTACGCCAACCGCATGGCGTGCGTTTGTACCACTCAAAAATGAAGTACACGTCAAGCTATACGCCAATCAAGTGGATGCAGCCACTGCCGAGCAAACCCCCGATTGGAATTACGTCGCACCAATGCCAAAACCTGCCACAGGCGTGGATATGACTCAACCAAATCAAGCCTTGGCAGCGGACTTACAACCATACCTGACCGTATCAAGTGCCAAAGCCGTTGGTTTTGCAGGTGCAACTGCACTACATGTCAAAAACGTGGGCACCGAGCGTTATTATGGTGAATTCCCCGTGGTCAGCTTCTTGGTTGAAGTCAAAACTGCAAACGGCCCTCAAGGGGTAGATCGTGTGATCACACCACACTGGTTCCATGGCGCGTATGTGCAGGATTTGGGTTTCAACCGTGAGACCTCAACCCGTGCATTCTTGGTAACTTTGTCAAATCCAATCGAGAAGGGCGAGGATGTGATGCTAGCGTCATTTAACTTCAATGATGGCTTGACCAAATTGGGACGCTTGCAAAACTATATCACCGTGTCGCAAATTGGACGCATTGCAGGCGATACCAGCTACTACAATGACACGTTGGTTGATTCACGCACAACGACGCTTGATGACTTTGGCAACAAAATCCAAGGTTTGTTCTAAGCATTTAGTGCAGTTAGAATGTAGTTTATTGTATAGCAACAAAACAGCAGTCCAAATAGGCTGCTGTTTTGTTTTGACGGCTGTTTAACACAGGATAAAAAACCGCCCGATTCTTAAATTTTTCTACATTTAATCAAATAAATTTCAGCATTCACGCTTGCGATTAAGCTATGCTATAATCGATGCTTGCTTATTTTGACCCCATAATTCGAGAGCTGCCTATGTCTGCGCCCCGTTCCCCTGCGTCACTTGACGCGCTTGGTTTAAGCCATCAGCCGCGCAAACGCTTTGGGCAAAATTTTTTGCATGATGCTGGCGTGATTGGGCAAATTGTTGATGCCATCGCACCAAACCCCGACGATCTGCTACTAGAGATTGGTCCGGGCATGGGGGCGTTGACCGAACCGCTACTAGATGGCGTCAAGCGTTTGACAGTGGTGGAGCTTGATACCGATTTGGCAGACAGTCTGCGGATTCGAATTGGCGCAAACAGCCACACGGGGCTAACGATTGTCAAAGCCAACGCATTGCAGGTCGATTACCGCGCGTTGTATCGCGATATGGCAGCGGCGGCTGGTTTGGAGCCGACTAAGCAGGACAAAAAGCTGCGCGTGGTAGGTAACTTGCCGTACAATATTTCAACGCCGCTGTTGTTTTATTTGATTGGCTTTGCCGATGTCATCGATGATATGCATTTTATGCTACAAAAAGAAGTCGTTGAGCGCATTACCGCCGCGCCCGATAGCGCAGAATATGGGCGGCTATCGGTGATGATGCAATATTACTGTGACACCGAATACCTGCTAACTGTGCCAAACGGTGCGTTTCGTCCTGCACCTAAGGTGACCAGTGCGGTATTTCGCTTGCGTCCATACCGTGACAAACCCTTAATAGCACGTGATGAGGCGTTATTTGCCCATGTTGTGCGTGAAGCATTTAACCATCGGCGTAAAAGCCTGCGCGCGATTTTTAAAAAACCTGCCAATCTGCCCAGTGTGTCAGAGACACAGCTTGAACAAATCGGACTTGCGCCGATGGCACGCCCCGAAAATTTGAACGTGGCTGATTTTGTGCAGCTAAGTGATGCCATAACAGAGTTGGCGTAAACTGTTGAATTAAGCCAGTATTATTAAATATTTTGACCTATTGATATAAGGAAACAGCGAGCCTATGGCGCAATTTCGACACCAGTATGTAATTGGCGATTTGCAAGGTTGTTATGGTGATTTGTTGGCATTGCTCAAACGCCTAGACTTTGATGTCCGTCAAGACAAGGTGTGGTTTGCAGGCGATATCGTGGCGCGGGGTGATGACTCATTAGGTACATTGCGCTTTGTCAAAGAACTGTGCGAGCAAGGCGCGGCAGAGATGGTGCTTGGCAACCACGATATTAATCTGTTGGCGGTGTGGCGTGGCGCAATCAAAATCAAGAAAAAAGACCGTACCCAGCCGATTTTTGACGCACCCGATTGCGATAAGCTGCTAAACTGGCTGCGTCATCAGCCTGTCATGTTGTTTCCAACCGCGGACACGGTATTGGTGCATGCAGGTATTCCGCCGAATTGGAGTATTGAGGCGGCGCATTGTCGCGCGCTTGAGCTACACACCCAGCTACAAAGCAGCCTATGGCAGCTTGATCGCCTTTTGCCCGAGCTCTACAGCAGTGCGGTGGCAGGTTGGTCGGATAGTCTTACAGGCTATCAGCGCATTCGTATGATTTGCAATTACTTCACCCGTATGCGCTTGTGTCAAGCCGATGGCACGTTAGAGTTTAGCTTCAAATCCAGTCTAGATGACACCATGCCGACAGGGTTTCGCCCGTGGTTTGAGTGGCAGGTGGCGCGTGAGCGTAAGATTTTGTTTGGGCATTGGGCGGCACTCAAGGCACGCGTTGATACCGATGACGTACGCGCTACTGACGCAGGCTGTGTGTGGGGCGGCAACTTAATGGCATATCGGCTTGAAGATGAAAAAGTGATTTGCCACAGCTGCAAGCCAAAACAATAACACCAACCCAAACTGTGTTTAGCTTAGCAATGCCAAAAAATCTGTTGGCAGTCGTGTGGGGCGTAGCCGCCCTGTTTGTGGATGTTTTTGTACACAAACTAAGGTGATTTGCGCGTCACACAAACACATCTGCTCAACAAAAATTGCCTGCATAAGGCTCAAACTGGCAGCCTTGGCGATACAGCTTTGCACAGTTACGGTCAAAAGGCTATCAAGCAATAGCGGCGCGTGATAATGTACCTCAGCATGCTGAACCACAAATTGGGTGTGCGCTAGGTGATCGGACGCGGTATGAGTAGCAGTAGGTTCGGCGGCGTGAGCCGCACTGTGGTCGGCATAAAAATAGCTGGCAAGCCCACGTTCGCGCAGCCAATCGCGGCGTACCCATTCAAAGAATTTTAAATTTTTCTTTATCGTAGATAAAAAGTCATCTGAATAATATCGGCAGCTAGCTCAATATTCAGGCAGGATTGGGGATATCAACAAACGTCACCGCCAAGCCCAGCATATCGCACAAATACTCGCCTAGTGCCTGTATGCCGCCGCGCTCGGTAGCGTGGTGCCCACAAGCAAAGTAATCCAAGCCCAATTCACGCGCCTGATGGGTTGTGCGCTCAGAGATTTCACCTGAGATATACGCATCACAGCCCATCTTGGCGGCTTGTTCAATCATATCTTGTGCCCCACCTGTGCAAATGCCGATACGTTGTAGTGTCGCGCGCCCACTGGCAATATGCAGCGGCTGACGTGCCAGTACGCTGGCAATGTTGGCGGTAAATTCGGCAGGCGTGATGGGTGCAGGTAGGCTTGCGATATCGCCAATCGGGTGTTTTTGGGTTGGGTATAGTGGCTCAACAAGTGTTAAACCCAATGCACGCGCCAGTTGCACGTTGTTGCCGACCACGCGGTGCGCGTCTAGCGGCAGATGATACGCCAGCAGTGAGATGCCATGCTGCATGAGTTTGCGCACACGCGTGCCTTTCATACCTGTCAAGGGCGCAGGTTCGCCTTTCCAAAAATAGCCGTGGTGCACCAAGATTGCTTGCGCGTCCTCGGTAATCGCCGCGTCAATCAAGGCTTCACACGCGGTCACGCCCGTGACGATACGCGCAATCGGTACGCCTGCATCCACTTGCAGCCCGTTGGGGCAGTAATCATCAAACGCGCTGACTTGTAGGTAATCGTCCAAAAAATCGGCAAGCATGGTTGGGTTTAAAGGTAATTGGTTGGTTTGGCTTGGAGCAAAAGTTGGCATGATAAGATCTTAACAGTTATTTGGGTAGTTTACTGGCGGTGTCGGTATCAGGTTTGGTTTGTCCCGATTGTTCGGCTGCTTGTTGGGCAGCCTGTTTGGCGGCTTGTTTTTCGGCGGCCTTTTCTTTAAGCTCTTGTTTTTTCTGCTCAACCTCTAGCGGCGTGAGTTTTTGGGCAGGTGTGTCAGCTGTCGTCGATGTGGCGGCTGAGCTGGGCGTATGCTGAGCTTCGGTTTTGGCAGATGGTTTGTTTTTTTGCTCGGCGGCTTTGCGCTCAACGGGTTCATCGTCATAGATAATGCGCCCGTCTGCGTCAATCAGTGCGTATTTCATCGGCTCTTTACGTGGTAAAAAGAAGTCCAACGGTTGAGTAATGAAGTGTGTGGCGACCATATCCAGCAGGTTTTTCCACTCAAACACCTTGACATTGCGTGCGCGCAGGGCGGTGAGCAGTGCTAGCGAAAAGCTGACCAACAAATTGACCAAACCGATCAGCACCACGCCTAAAAAACTGACAAAAATCAATCCCAAATCAGGCATCACGCCTGTGTTGGTATAGATATTAAACAAACCGTGACTAAAGTTTGCCGATGCAAACGCAATGTGGCGGATATCCAACGGCAAGCCCAAAATCGTACCAATGGTTGCCGTACTGCCCAAGCACACGCCAAAAATGAAGTTACTCATAATCGCGCCGAGGTTTTGCTCAATAAAACTGGCAAATTTTTCCACCCGTATGGTTGATAGATGACGATTAAGCCACGGATGGTGGCGAATACGCGCGCCGATTTTGTTGTGTACCGCCAAATTGTCGTAGTAGCCTGCAATCAGCCCCGAAATATACAGATACACACCAGCGATGGCAGCATGAAAAATCGCCAACGAGGTAAACGGGTTGAGGTCATGTAGCAGGTGGTCAGCCTTACCATAGCCGATAATCGGCGTGCCAAAACCGTAATACCACACCACCGAAATCAGCAACGCCAGCGGCATGGCAATCGAGATATTGCCCAAAATAGCGATAAACTGTGTGCGCATGATGTCCACGACCAGTTCGGCAAGTTTTGCCAGTTGCGTCGCCTTGCGCCCTGAAGTTTCTGAAATCGTTGAGGCAATCGCGGCGGCGGTCATGGCAGGCTGTTTGGTGGCGACCGTGCCGCCGATGATATGAATCAGTACAAAGCCCAAGCCATAGATCATGCTGTTCATAAATGCAGTGCCAAACAGTGACAGCGCAAGTTTTGAGCCCAAAATTTTAATGGTTGCCATGATGCCAATCAGCACACCGCCCAAGGCGGCTTTTTTGTACATCTTGCGATAGCCGCGTTTGTCGGTGCTGATATAATGTTCACCGACCTTACTGGCGTTGTCGGTGACTTTGCGCGATAGCAGCGCGGTATTGGAGGCGAGCAGATAACGTACGCTGATTTGGCGATACGCGCCCTCATACAGCGTGTGCATCAGCTCAATGAGCGCACGGCGTTCGGCGTTTGGGCGTTCAGACAGTAGCATGATCAGCAGCTCAAGCCGCTCAACGCTTTGCTCAAGGCGCACCATGCGGTTGGTACCGCGTACGGTCACCCCAGTTTTGTGGATGCGGCGGCGAATGTTTTGCACCAGACGCTCAATTTGCTCGACCAGTACCAAGATTTGACTGGGGTCGGCAGGGTGTTGTGGCAAAGGCGCGTCATTTGCCGCCAGCACGCTTGTTTCATAAGCATTGGCAAATTCGCGCACCTCATAGGTCAGCTCAATAAACGCTTGTGGGTCATCGGCAGGTTGCGGAAATGCTTCCATCATCTCGCGGTGTAGCCCCGTGCCGCTGATACGGTGAGCCAGTACAATGATCGCGCGCAAGATATTGGCGCGTAAGCTATTCATGATTGATTCTTGACCATCAGGCACATGCAGCAGCAAAGACAATCGCAGCCAGTTTTGCGTATCGACCAATTCAATCCACTGTCGGGTGGCACTGCTTGAAAACAGCCGATAAAACACATACACCAAGTCTTTGTCATCGGGCGCAGGCGGCAGCAGGCGATAGCCAATCAAGCCATAAAATTCTGCAAAAAAACTGTTATCTGCTAAAATACCCATGTCAGTATACAAACTGACTTGGCGATAACGCGCAATCAGTGTCAGTAGGTACAGGCATAGCTTGTCGGCAAGCATGGGGTGGTCACGCAGTAGATCAATCAGCACGCCAATGTTAGCATTTGCTGCTTTGGGTGTGTGCGCACCGCGTTGTAGCAGTAAAATAAGCTGTTTAAATAAGTCAATCGTTGGTGTAGCAGCTTGTTCGGCAATCTCGTTAAGCAGTGCTAGCACCTGTTGGCGAAACGGTGACATGACTTGCAGCCCCGCGTCGGCGGCGAGCGCACGGTTTGGCGCGCTATGTGGACGGCTAGCGGATTTGATGTTGAGTGTAGGCGCAGCTTTGCCTTTGCCGCTATTGGGTTTGGGCGCGTCGGTCTTTGCTGCCTTGGGCTGTTCGGGTTTATTTTGCAATCGGCACCTCAATCCATTACCGTCACTATTTTGCCAAACTCTTATTGGCTATTTTTTTGTTAAAAACCGCTAGGAAAAATCGCCATATAGGCAAGTTTTGGCTATTCTAAAGGCTAGGCAAGGCGTTGTCATGCGTTTCTTACAAAATGGCAGGCAATTTTGCAACAATTTTTGCTAAGAGCGTGGCAGGCGTTTGGGTAACATCAGCCAGCTAAAAGAACTAAAATAAACGGGCAAAAAAGCTTATCCTTGCATTTGCCCTTATCCGCTACACACCACAACCACACAGGATCATATTGCATGAGCGCAGCCGATTTGCCGCTTACCTATGCTGTCTATCAGCCCGACCCCGTGCCCGATACGTTATATCGGCATTGGCTATTTGGTGAGCTGTACCCATGGCAAGTGACGGCGTGGGAGTATTTGACGGGTCAGTTTGGGCGTTTGCCGCACGCGATGTTGTTTGCAGGCGTGGCAGGCATTGGTAAACGCGCGTTGGTATATCGGTTTGTAGCGTGGGCGTTGTGCTACAATAAACCCGCTGACCCACACGCACCTGCTTGCGGACACTGCGACAGCTGCCAATGGCTAATCGCCCAAACCCATCCCAACCTGTACCGCGTGCCTGCAGCTGCCCAGCCCATCGACACCGCCGACCCAACCAGTACGATCACCACAAACAAACGCCGCAGCAAAAAGATCGCTGAAAACACTGCAGCCACCCAGCCAAAAACTGACAAACCTGTTGATTTGACCATCAAAATTGACGATATTCGCGCAATGCAGCCGTTTGTGCAGCAATCTAGCGCAGGTAGGCGTTTTGTTGTCATTCATCACGCTGAGGGCATGACCCTTGCCGCTGCCAACAGCTTGCTAAAAACCCTCGAAGAGCCTGCCGCGCAGGTGCTGATTTGTGTGTTGTCTGACCAACCTGCCAAACTACTGCCGACGATTCGCTCACGCTTGCAGCGCGTTGCCATTCACTACATCAGCGCTGAGCAATCGCTGGCAACCATGCGCACACTAATCGCGCATTTGCCCGACACGCATCCGCTCAAAAATCGCCAAACCCAAGAGCTGGTGCAGCTCAACGCGCTATCAGGCCATGCACCATGGCAAGCACTGGCGATGCTAGATAGCGACTGGTATGACCAACGCCAAACGTGGATTATTAGCTGGCAAGCCTTACGCAGCGGCAAGCGCAGTCCAATTCAAGCCAGTGACTACTGGCAAAAAACTTTGGCATTGGGCGATTTTTTGGCATTATCGCAGCTGCTACTCACTGAAATCGGCAACCAAATCAGCGGACTTGGCTTGCAGCAAGCAGATTTGCGTTGGGAGCGGCTACAACCTGTGCCAACGCTTGCCGCCATTAACACGCTGCAAACCGTCATTCATGACATTTGGCAGGATAAACGGCAAAACATACAAGACAAATTGTGCTATGATAAGTTAATGATAGCGTTACAACAGCATTAAGTAAATTTTTAAACAGACTGTATACACGGCATGCGACCAACATGCAGCCATCGATCACCTAAACCAGCGATAATCATTCTTAGCCAATAACCATCAATAGCCAAATTGACAACCCCAAGGAGTCGTGACATGGCAATGCCTACGCGTGGTGGGATTACCACGATCAACTACGACACGTTAGACAAACTATATGCCAGCTATTTGCCATTTATCCAAAATGGCGCGATTTTTGTGCCCAGCAATCAACAGCAGCAACTCGGCGCACAGGTGTTTGTCGCCATCACATTGCCTGACAGCAGCGAACGGCTACCACTCAACGGTAAAGTGGTGTGGATCACCCACCGCGCACAAGCCCAACGCCCTGCAGGTTACGCGCTGCAACTTGGCAAAGATGAAGCGGGTATGCGAATTAAAAATGAAATCGAACGTCTGCTAGCAGGGCAGGTCAATGCCGCCAAACCGACGTTTACGCTGTAGTGCTGATCGACCAAGCAAATGTTATCCAAAGGCGCGCTCAGCGTCTTTTTATTTGCTTTTATCCACAGATTTTTGTCGCAGTGCATTGTCCAAACACATGATAACGGTTATAATGTTGCACTATTTTTGGTTGGCATTTGTTGCAGTGAATTTGACAAGACCATGCCAAATCAAAATGTTTTGTAAAAATAAGAGGTTATCGCATGTCACCAATAGGTGTGCCACAAAAGCTTCCTGTGATTGCTATTGATGGCGCAAGCGGTGCAGGCAAGGGCACGCTGACCAGTCGTTTAGCCGATGCATTAGGCTACACTATGTTGGACTCAGGCGCGTTGTATCGCATTGTTGGCTTGAGCGCGGCGCAGGCAGGTTTGCTCAATGACACGCCGTTAGACGAGCAGGCGCTTGCGCGGCTGGCACGCAGCATTGATATCAAATTTTTGCCGCCACAAGCAGGCAGTGAGCACATCAGCGTGTGGGTTGATGGGCAGGATGTGAGCCGTGATATTCGTAGCGAGCAAGTCGGCGCGTATGCCTCACAGGTGGCGGTATTTGGTGAGGTACGCGCCGCATTGTTGGCACTGCAGCAGAACATGGCACTAGCAGGCGATAAAAATTATCGCGGCGTGGTCGCTGATGGGCGTGATATGGGCACGGTGGTATTTCCTGATGCTGCCTTAAAGATTTTTTTGGTAGCAAGCCCACAGGCACGCGCCGAACGCCGTGTCAAGCAGCTACAGGCAGCAGGGCAGGAGGCGGATTTTGCCACAGTGCTTGAAAATCTGATTGCCCGTGATACGCGTGACAGTGCACGTGCCGTTGCCCCTGCCAAGCCTGCTGATGACGCAATCGTGCTTGACAGCTCAACGCTAGATGCCGATGCGGTGTTTGCCCACGTGTGGCAGTTATGCCTTGCGCGTGGATTGGCACCTGCTGATGCCAAACCCGATCACAGCCACCAGATTTAGCCGATCAATATTTTTTTGCTAAATCAGTAGGATAGGCTTGATTTTTGGCAATTTGGGCTTATTTAAAGTTTCTTAAAGATTGTTTGTGTGCTAAATTTTCTGACCGTTTTACGCTGGCAAAACCAGCAATATCGCGTGACGCGGTCATCATCTGAACCGTACTGTGCTGGACAGGCTACGGCGAATCAAAGGTAAATTGTATGATGGAATCATTTGCTGAACTGTTTGAAGCCAGCCAAGCTCAGACCCCAACTGTTGAGCGCGGCGCGGTCATCAGCGGTGAAGTGGTAGCGATTGACAACGATTGGATCACGGTCGATACGGGTCTTAAATCTGAAGGTATCGTTGATCGTAGCGAATTTTTGAACGAAGATGGCGATCTTGAAGTTGCTGTCGGCGATCAAGTACAAGTGGTGGTCGATGCCGTTGATAACGGTATGGGTCAAACCGTGTTGTCACGCGAAAAAGCCAAACGTGCTGAGACTTGGAACAAGCTAGAAGAACAGTTTAACAACGACGAAATCGTTACGGGCGTTATCTCTGGCAAAGTCAAAGGTGGCTTCACCGTTGATATCGGTTCAGTGCGTGCATTCCTGCCTGGTTCATTGGTAGATACCCGTCCTGTGCGTGATACCACCCACCTTGAAGGCAAACCACTTGAGTTTAAGGTCATCAAACTTGACCAAAAACGCAACAACGTGGTTGTTAGCCGCCGTGCGGTCATGGAAGCTGAAAACTCAGCAGAACGCGAAGAATTGTTAAACAGCCTACACGAAGGTCAAGTTATTGACGGCGTGGTGAAAAACCTAACCGACTACGGTGCGTTTGTTGATTTGGGCGGCATTGACGGCTTGCTACACATCACAGATATGGCATGGCGCCGTGTGAAGCACCCATCTGAAGTGGTCGAAGTGGGTCAAGAACTGAAAGTCAAAGTCTTGAAATTTGACCGTGAGCGCAACCGCGTAAGCCTAGGTCTAAAACAACTGGGCGAAGATCCATGGCATGACGTATTGAACAAGTATCCAAAAGGTACCAACGTCAAAGCGCGTGTAACCAACTTGACTGACTACGGCTGCTTTGCTGAAATCGCTGATGGCGTAGAAGGCTTGGTGCACGTATCAGAGATGGATCACACCAACAAAAACATCCACCCATCAAAAGTGGTACAAGTAGGCGATGAGATCACCGTTCAAATCTTGGACATCGATGAAGAACGCCGCCGTATCAGCCTAGGTATCAAACAAACCATGCCAAACCCATGGGAAGAGTTTGACAAAAACCACCAAAAAGGCGATCGCGTAAGCGGTGTGATTAAATCAATCACTGACTTTGGGATCTTCATCGGTCTTGAAGGCGGTATCGATGGCTTGGTGCACCTATCTGACCTATCATGGACAGAAAATGGTGAAGATGCCATCCGCAACTACAACAAAGGCGACACAGTCGACGCTGTTGTATTGGGTGTAGACGCAGAAGCCAACCGTATCAGTCTAGGTATCAAACAACTTAATAGCGATCCATTCAACGAGTATCTGCTGGCTCATGACCGTGGTGCCATCGTTAAAGGTACGATCAGTGAAGTGGACGCCAAAGGCGCAAAAGTTCACTTGGCTGATGAAGTCGAAGGCTATGTCCGTGCATCAGACATCCAACAAGAGCGTGTGGATGATGCCAGCACCGTGCTACAAGTGGGTCAAGAAATCGAAGCCAAAATCGTTGGCGTAGACCGCAAATCACGTAGCATCAGCTTGTCAATGAAAGCCAAAGATGAAGCTGAACAACGTGACGCGATTAAAGCGTTGAGCGCGAATAACGCCGCCGAAGTTGCACCTCGTACCATCGGTGACTTGATTAAAGAGCAGCAAAACAACCAATAATTGCTGTGAATTAGTCAAAATAAAAAACCGTCCTTTTATAGGGGACGGTTTTTTTATCATCCGTTGCCGTAAAACCACCGACTTTAGGCGGTGGATATAAGGCAACTCCGAAACCATGCCTACACACAGAAACTTATTAAATATGTTAAACTAACCCCATGAAAACCCTCAAGCTACGCATAAAAGACAAACACACAGACCAACTAAACCGCCTAAGCGGTTCGGTCAATTTTGTGTGGAACTATGTCAATGACTTGAGTTACAAATACCTGCAAAAAACAGGCAAATTCTTTAGTGCCTATGACCTAAACGAATACACCAAAGGTAGCGGTGAACTGCTAGGCTTGCATTCTCAAACCATACAAGCCATTAACGAAACTCACGCCAAATCGCGACGCCAATTCAAAAAGGCTAAACTTAACTGGCGAACCAACAACCCAAAGGCAAAGCGTAAAAGCCTAGGTTGGATTCCATTTAAGCAATCCGCAATCAAATTACTGGCTACCCATCAGACGGGTAAAAAAGGCTTAAAATCAACCTTACAGCTTAGTTTAGCCAAAGGACAGAAGCTCATCATCGACCTATGGGACAGCTACAATCTTGCCTTGTATGACCTCAATACGGTTGAAGTGGTGCAAGACAGCCGTAACCGTTGGTATGCGTGTATCACCGTCAAAGAATACCCAAAACAGCAATGTGGTACAGGTAGTATCGGCATAGACTTAGGGCTTAAAGACAGTGCCACCACCTCAAACGGTGACAAACTCACCATCAAACAGACGCTAAAATATGCTAAAGACTTAGCCCTTGCCCAACGAGCCAAAAACAAACAACGTGTCAAAGCGATTCATGCCAAAATCAAAAACACACGCCAAGACCTCATCCACAAATTCACCACAGGGCTAGTCAAAGACAATGCCCTAATCGTGGTCGGTGATGTTAAAACCACCCAATTTAGCCGTAAAAAAGGCAAACTAGCCAAAAGCGTATATGACGCAGGTTGGTTTGAACTCAAACGCCAACTGACCTACAAATGCAAGCATGCAGGTTGCCGTTTTGAAATCGTAAATGAGAAATACACTACCCAAACTTGCTCGTGCTGTGGCGATATGTCCAGTAGTCCAAAAGGTAGAGCAGGTCTTGGAATAAGAGAATGGTCTTGTGCAAAGTGTGGCACATGGCATGATAGAGATATTAATGCTAGTAAGAACATTCTTGCGGTCGGGCTTGACCGTCTTGTAGAAGGAATCCCCTCACTTTAGGGAGGGGAGGAAGTCAAGTCAGGTGTTTTTGATAACAAGCTGTTACAGGTCAATCGCTGTTTAGCATAAACTTTACTTCACTTGATGCGACGCTACCGACATCACCAGCCCAAATGCCGCCATCAGTGTGATAATGGCCGTACCACCATAGCTAATAAATGGCAACGGCACACCGACCACAGGCAAAATACCCGATACCATGCCAGCATTGACAAACACATAGACAAAAAATGCCAATGCCAGCGCACCTGCCAACAACCGTCCATAAGTCGAAGTGGTGTTATAAGCGATGTGCAGCGTGCGCGCCAAAATACAGGCATACAAAAACATCAGCAAGCACACACCGACCAATCCAAACTCTTCTGAAAATGCGGCAATAATAAAATCAGTATGCCCTTCAGGCAAAAAGTGCAAATGTGATTGGGTGCCTTCCAAATAGCCTTTGCCCGTCATGCCACCTGCACCAATCGCGGTTTTAGACTGCATGATGTTCCACCCTGCGCCAAGCGCGTCGGCCTCTGGGTCAAGCAGTGTCATCACACGTTTGCGCTGATAATCGTGTAGCAAAAACTCCCACGCCACCCACACCAACGGCACAAATAACGCCGCCGCCGTACCAATCATCCACCATGGTAAGCCCGCCAAAAATAGCACAAAAATACCGCTAGATGCCACCAAAATTGACGTGCCCAAATCGGGCTGCTCAGCGATTAACAGCACAGGAATACCAATCGCCACCAGTGTTATCAGCACGGTTGGTAGGCTAGGCGGCAGCTCACGGCGCGAAAGCAGCCACGCGCACAGCATTGGCATGCCTAATTTCATAAACTCCGACGGCTGCACACTGCCAAAGCCTGGAATATCAATCCAGCGCTGCGCACCAAGGCGCACCTCACCAATCAGCTTGACCAACACCAACAGCACCAAGCCGCCCAAATAAAAAAATGGCGTAAAACTGCGGTACATACTGGGTGGTACCTGCGCCATCGCTAACATGACGACAAAGCCGATGATAAAGCTAATCAACTGACGCACCACCATGCTCATATCCTGCGTTGAGGCACTGTACAAAATCGCCATACCAAGCAGCGCGGTGACAAACAACAGCATCAGTAGCCACGGATCAAGGTGCACGCGCTGCCATAGGGTCGGCTGCATATCCGTGCCCAAATGATGTGCTTGGCGCGAAAAACGAAACTGGTTGTATGCCCTAGGCATGGCGGCGGTAGATCCTCGGCTGGGTGGCAAAAGTGGACTGTGATGAGTTATTTAAACCCTATACGCAACCACCAAAGCGTTGCGCGTATCTCAGGGCGGTGATTATACTGCCATCGGAGGCATTTTTTCAGCCAATTTTATGGCTTTTGTGCGACGCAATGGGCAAAAATCCAGCGTGTGACAACCACGTGCGCCAGATTCTTACATGCACTGGCTTAAGGGGTAGATGTTGATTGGTTGGTGTTTGCTGCACCTGTCGGCTTACTTGCGCCTGTGACATCGCCTTGCCCAACGGTGACAATCAACAAACGCTGCGGATCAATCAATGTGCGGTAGCGCTGGCTGACCGTGTCGCGATTGGCGCGTTGCACACGGGTGACATAATTGGTCAAATAGTCGTCTTTAAGCCCATAAAAACCCATCATGCCGATGGTGGCATTGGTCGCTGCATTACTGGCAAAGTTTTGTGCAAAACGATTGATAAATGCGTCTTTGGTCAAATCAAGTTCCGCTTGGCTGACCCCGTTTTGTACCACATCTTGTAATACCGCTTGGCTTGCGGCAACGGCTTCGGCGGTTTTGTCATTGCGTGTTGAGAATGTCACCGTGTAGCTGCCTTGGCTTTGCATTGGGGTCATGTTGCTATAAATGCCATACGTCAAGCCGCGTTTTTTGCGGATATCTGCCATCAGCCGTGCTTGAAAATTGCCACCACCGACGATGTCATTCGCCATTGCAAAATCGGTCTGTGCTTGCAAGGCAACGGGGTCGGTACGGCGTTTTTCACCCAGTTGTCCGATGATCACAGCGGTTTGGGTGCTATCAAACGGTACATGAATATGGCGTGATGTGGTCAAAGGCTTAGCATTGGGCAGAGCAGGTGCAGGCTTACCTTGCGGCATGGCACGGGTTAGCTGATTGGCAAGGGCACGTGCCTGTGCCAGTGTCAAATCGCCCGTAATGGCGATATTGGCATTTTGTGCCACCAAAAACCGCCGTGCAAATGCCTGCACATCCTTGCGTGACAGCTTGGGTACGCTGTCCACCGTACCAAGCGTTGGGTGTGCGTACGGATGGTTACCGTACAACGCTCGGTTAAAGGTCTGCGCCGCGATGGCATCGGGATCTTCTTGCTGACGGGCAAGGGCGACCATCATTTGTGCTTTGCTGCGATTGAGGCTATTTTCGCTAAAACTTGGCGCGCGCAGGGTATCAGCAAGTAGCGTCAGGGCAGGCGATAGATACGCGCTATCAGACAGACTGCGCAAATTCACAATCAGCATGTCTTTGTACGCCGCAGCATCAAGCTCAAGCCCTAGTTGTTCGACCGCTTGGTTGAACGCTTCTTCATCATAACGCGCGTTGCCTTTGGTTAATGCATCCGCCGTCAAAGTTGCCAATCCAAAGCCTTGCGGCTTGATGGCGGTGTCACGCGCCGAACCTGCGTTGAAATATACACTGACATCAACCATCGGTAAATTGGGCGTAGCAACAAACGCCACGGGCGTGCCTGTCGTTGTGGTAAAGTGCTGAATTTTTGGTAGGGTAAACTGCAGCGGTGGCACGTTTTTAAGGCTAGCAAGCGTGTCTAGCGCGGCAATCGGCGCGTTGGGGTCGATATCAGCATTGCGTCGTTCACCCATCGGCGCGTCGGCAGCGTAAGCATTGGACACACCTGTTAGCAACAAACCGAGCAAAACAACGTGGGATTTTTTGGCATAACGATTGAAATAAGGCACCGCAAAATGCGACATCAACAAACGGACAGGCATGGTCATCTCGATCATTTTTTTAAAATTTATGGCAAAAAATTGGGTGGCTATAGCAGCCGTCGGCTAAGGTGTGGGCAGAGCAGCGGTATTCGTGGCTGTACTGTCTGTACTATTTTTAGCATGGGTTTGCCTCGATGGCTCAACATACAGCACGGTAAGGTTGTCTTTGGTTAAATAACGCTGCGCGGTGCGCTGCAAATCAGCAGGCGTAATACGCGCAAAACGCTCAGGCAAATGGTAAATCTCGCGGTCATCAATACCAATACTGGCAAGGCTACCGATGGTGCGTGCTTGTCCTGCAAGGCTGTCTTGTGCATAGACCAATTCGGTCAAAGTGTTGGTTTTGGCGCGGCTGAGTTCTTGTGCACTAATCGGTGCGGTTTTGAGCTGCTCAATTTGCGCCAGTAATGCTGCTTGCGCCTGTGCAAGGCTGACCCCATCGCGCGGTGTGGCGTGAATCAGCAACAAGCCATCGCCACGGTCAAACGCACTATAGCCGCTACCAACTGCCGCCAGCACTTGCTGCTCGCGTACCAGATTTTTCTCTAGCCGCGCTGACAGCCCACCATCAAGTACTTGACTGAGTAAAGCAAGCTGATATGCCTCGTTAGGATCATCTGCCGTCGTCAGTGTGGGTAGATTGTACGCCATTATCAAGCTTGGTACTTGCACAGGTAGGGCGGTGTGTGCTTCATGATAGCCGCGAAATCCTGCTTGGCGCACGCTTGGGCGTGTTGGCAAAGTTTGCGGTTGTTTATCGCCAAAGTAGCGTTTGACCTGCGCCAACGCTTCTTCGGGCTTGACATCGCCGACAATCACCACCGTGGCATTGTTGGGCGCGTACCACTGGCGATACCATGCCGCCAAATCTGACAGCTTGATACCTGCAATTTCTGCCATCGGGCCAATTACCGACTCACCCTTTGGGCTGTCGGGGTATGCCATGCGGCTAAATTGCTCAAACGCGCGCGCGTTTGGGTTGTCATCGGTGCGCAGGCGACGCTCTTCCATCACCACCTGCCGCTCGGAATCAAAATCGCTTTGGCGCAGCGTCAGATTGGTCATGCGGTCAGCCTCAAGCTCCAACGCGAGCCCCAAGCGATTGGCAGGCAAGACCTCATAATACGCGGTGTAATCATGCGTGGTAAAGGCGTTGTTGCTACCGCCAAACTTTGCCAACACGCGCTCAAAATCTGCCGATGACACCTTGGGCGTGCCTTTAAACATCATATGCTCAAGCAAATGCGAAATACCGCCCAAGTGTTCAGGCTCATCGGTCGCCCCCACACGGTACCAAATTTGGCTCATCACCACAGGCGCGCGGTGGTCTTCTTGAATGATGACTTTCAAGCCGTTATCCAGCGTGTATTCATGGCGGCGTTGGTCGATCGTCGCCGCCAAATCCGTGCGGTTGTTGGTTTTTGCAACTGTTTTGGTTTTGGTAATTTTGGCAGTCGGCTGCGCGTGTGCCAGTGGGGACAAGCCAAGGCTTGCCAACGCCAGCGTGGTGCACAAGGTTTTTAAGGCAGTTAAACGGTTTGGCAGGGATAAGCGAACACGATGCACGGACTATTCTCAGTTTTTAGCTAGGTTTAGTATCATCAATCAATTATTGTCTTTCATTAGGCAAATTTGACTTACATGTCAAATCAGTAAACAAGTTGTTGCATAAACAGCCTTTAAAAAGACGCGCTAATTATCATGCCACAAAACGGCGCTGTCGCCTAGTCTTATGCCACGCAACAATGGCTAGGCTTACAAAGACTAGGCGAGAATGTTACAATACCTTAATTTAAGCTTGAATTTGCGCGCAAAAATTTCGCGCCTGTATTCTGTTTGCTTATCCAATTAATTGCAAAAAATAATTAGGCACCCCCATGCAAAACCCAAACCGTCCCAATCAAGTCGTCATTAACCTAGACAGCGATTTAAGCCAGTTTGATGACGCAACCTTGCCCAGTATTCCTGTGCAGCCTGCCCAACCTGCTGCACCGATCTCTGAATCTGCACCTGTCCAATCCGCACCCACGGTAACACCTGCCGCTACGAGTACCAACGAAGCCGAAGCGTTGGTCGCCGAGCCGCAAAAATCGGGTTGGTTTAGCCGCATGAAGCAAGGGCTTGCCAAAAGTCGTAAAAACTTCACCGAAGGCTTGACCAATATTTTGATTGGTGGTAAAGAGATTGACGATGAATTGCTAGAAGAAGTCGAAGATCAGCTATTGGTAGCCGACATCGGTGTGACCGCCACCACACGCATCATCAAAAACCTGACCGAAGCCACCGCACGCGGTGATTTGATTTACTCACATTCGCTGTATAAAGCCTTGCAACAAGAACTGGTCGATATTCTTGCGCCCAAAGTCGCGCCCTTGACCATTGACAACAGCAAAACACCGTTTGTCATCTTGATGGTCGGTGTAAACGGTGTTGGCAAAACCACCACCATCGGCAAACTTGCCAAGCGCTTGCAAAGCGAGGGCAAAAGCGTTATGTTGGCAGCGGGCGATACGTTTCGCGCGGCCGCCACCGAGCAGCTACAGATTTGGGGCGAGCGCAACCAAATCCCCGTCATCGCACAAGGGCATGGCTCAGACAGCGCGTCGGTGATTTTTGATGCCATCCAAGCCGCCAAGGCGCGAGGCATTGACGTGCTGATTGCCGACACCGCAGGGCGACTACAAAACAAAACCAACCTGATGGAAGAGTTGAAAAAAGTCGTGCGCGTCATGCAAAAAGCTGACCCCAGCGCACCGCATGAAACCATGATCGTGCTTGATGCAGGTACAGGGCAAAACGCGCTCAATCAAGTGCAGATTTTTAATGAAGCCGTACCATTGACAGGCGTAACGATCACCAAACTTGATGGCACGGCAAAAGGCGGTGTGGTATTCAACGTGGCTAGCAACACGGACATTCCGATTCGCTTTATCGGTGTGGGTGAAAAAATCGACGACTTGCGCCCGTTTAAAGCCGATGACTTTGTCAAAGCGTTGTTTGACAACGACGATAAAGACTAAAGCCAAAATTCAACAAAAAAATGGGCAACATAAACACAGAGCAGCATTTTTTTGGCAAAAACGCTGTTAAAACCAAACGCTTAGCCAACGTTAAGCGTTTTTCTCATTGTCTTTTTGTTCCCATGCTGCCAAGCGCGCGTGAATGCGTCCATACAGCGTGTGTTTGCGATACGTGCCTTTTTTGGTTTTGCTTGCGACCGCAAAACCTGTCAGCAGTGCCAATGCTTCATTGACATGTTCAACGGCATAAATCACAAACCGCCCTGCTGCCACCGCCTCGACGATATCTTGCCGCAGCATCAACTGGCTTAGATTGGCTTTAGGGATAATCACGCCTTGCAAAGATGGGTCTGGTTCAGCACCTGTACCGCGTTTGGCATTTTGCTCCAAACACGCGTCATAAAAACCTGCGATTTTGGCATTTACCCCGCCCACTGCTTGTACCTGCCCAAATTGGTTCATCGAGCCTGTCACCGCCAAGTTCTGACAAATCGGCACTTGCGCCAATGCCGACAACAACGCGCACACGCCTGCCACTGTCGCGCTATCGCCATCAATGCCGCCGTAACTTTGCTCAAACGCCAAAGACGCGGCAAAATTGAGCGCAAAATCATCGGCAAACAGCCCACGCAAATAATTGCTCATAATCAACACGCTTTTGGCATGAATCGCGCCGCCTAGCTCAACATCGCGCTCAATGTCCAAGATATCCGCGCCGCTGTGACTGTGGTATACATTGGCGGTCATGCGCGCAGGCAAGCCAAACTCACTATCAGCGTAGCTGACCACCGTCAGCGCGTTGATTTGCCCAACCGCTGTGCCCTGTGTGCTAATCAGCTGTTGTCCTTTTTGTAGCTCTTGCCAAAATAATTGGCGCAAATAGCCTGCCCGATAACGCATATCGGCAATCGCCGCTTCGATATGCGCTGCGCTAACTTGATCGGCATGGTGCAGATTTGCCTTTTGGTTGGCTTCTAGCAGCAGCTGTGCCAAGCGGTCGCTGTGTAAGGTCAATTCTTGTTGATCTTCGGCTTGCTCGCTCAGATAATCCAGCAACGCCGCCAACGCGGTATAGTCAAAATCATGCAAACCATATTTGTCCACCATATCGGCGATTTTTGCCACCATCGCGCGTTCGTTGGCAGGCGTGCGCGCAATGCGGTCATGAAAATCTGCCCGAATCTTAAATACACTGTGAAACTCAGGCTCAAATTCAAGCAAATCGTAATACAAATCAGGCTCGCCCAACAAAATCACCTTGACATCCAGCGCAATCGCGTGCGGCTCAAGGCTGATACTGCCCGTCAAAGTAAGCATCTGCTCAAGGCTTGACATCTTCAGCTGACGGCTTTGTAGCGCGCGCTTGAGCCCCTGCCACGCGTACGGGTATTCAAGCAGGCTACTAGCCTCCAAAATCAGATAACCCCCGTTGGCACGGTGTAAAGACCCTGCACGAATCAGACTAACATCGGTTGAAACCGTACCCAAGTGGGTGATTTGCTCAACATGCCCCAGCAAATTTAAATGTGTTGGCAAGTCCTCAAATACCACAGGCGCGCCTGCATCGGGTGCATGACTGGTCATCACATTGACAAAATACCGCGCAGGCAACGGCGAGAAATGACTGGGCAAAAATTCGTCATCGTTTTCATTGATGATAGGCTCAACGTGCGCCACGATATCGTCGGCAAACGCGTGCAGGTAGGCAACAACGTTGGGCAAGTTTTGATATTTGTCTAGCAGCGGTGCCAGCAGTGGCGTAAGCGTGCGCCGTGCCAACGATTGGTGCAACGCCTGCAACGTTTGGTTGGCCTCATCTTCGATTTGCTCAAGCGTGATGGTCAATAAATTCAGCCGTTTTTGCATGTGGTTTTTGTCTTGAAAATTTGCCACATACGGTGATATCGACTTGCTAGACGCAGGCGTAACATCGCTGCTGTCGGTGTGTTTATCGACTTTGTCCGTGCGTTTATTGGTGGTTAAATGGCGCGTTGTGGTCACAATCGCGCTATCGCTTGCCTCGCTGTCGGCAGACACAAAAATCGGTCTATTGTCCGACGCACGCACCGCCAATGCCAGCGCGTACTGCTTACCCTCTTCATTGAGCGCATCATACGCCTGTTGCTCTTGTAAGCTAATTTGGTTACGAATCGCCTCAACTTTGCTTTGGTAATGGTCACTGCGAAACCGCTGATTGAGCTGACGCTTAAGCGCAAGCCAACACGCCTTGATATCATCGGCTAGCATTTGCCCCATACTGGCAGGCAATGCCAACGCAATCGGCGCGCGCGCGTCGCTAAAATTGTGCACATACACCCAGTCATCGGGTGTGGGCTGGCGTTTGGCATAATCTTGCAACAAACGCATAACCAAAGTACGCTTGCCCAACCCATTCTCACCTGCGGCAAACACATGATAGCCTGACGCATGGATATCCAATGCGGTGGTCAAAGCTTGCACGGCGCGCGCTTGCCCAAAGCCAATATCAGGCGCGTCTGCCTCACGCGTACTGGCAGGCAGGTTGGTAGGGTCGGTGTGGTAGCGCAGCAGTTTCGGCGCAACACAGGTAGCCATGCGTAGCGCGTTGATTTGCTGGTTTAAATCGGCACGTTTAGCCGTGGCGGTGTTGGTTTGGGATTTGCAAACGGATTTAGTCATAGTAGCGATACAGACTTTTATAGACAGGCTCAAACACAAAAAAGGGTAGATTCACAAAAAAGGGTAGATTGGTATACGTGTAAAAAATTATTTAACATTTAATAACCAAAGATGACGGTTTGCGATCAATATATTCAAATAATTCTTTTATCAATTAAATTTCTAGCATAAAAATAAACTAGCATAAAAATAAATAAACATAATAAGCGTAACGCGCAGAAAACATAGCGTTATGTTGCGGCTAATAACAGCAAAAATCAATACGCAAACGTAAAAAATTCATCAAACTGAGCGATGAAATTTATAAACCAAAACAAATATTTAAATTAACAAGATTACAGTTAAATAACCTAAACCATGCCAATCATTAACAAAATCAACAAAACTACTGTATCAAACTAAATTTAGCCTGCTTATGATAATTCACAAGCCCAACATATATTTAAATGTATAACCCCGTATAAATATAGCTTGGCGACAGTTTTGGTCAATACACTGAACCAATTTGATAAATACGGCGTTGATCAAACGCTACAGATAAAAGGATACGACAATGAGTAATCATGAAGATCTAAACCGTGACCCAATCACTGGTGAACCAGGTTCACACCCTGTTGGTACTGCCGTAGGTGGCGTTGGTGGCGCAGCCGTTGGCGCAGCAATCGGTTCTTTGGCAGGTCCTTTGGGCACGCTAATCGGTGGTGCAATTGGCGCAACCGTTGGCGGTGGTGCAGGTCATGCAGCAGGTGAAGCAATCGACCCAACCGCACAAGATAACTACTGGCGTGATAACCACACCACCACAACGTATTACAATAAAGAATACACTTACGACGAAGACTATCAACCTGCATACAAGGTAGGTTATACTAACCGTCCTGATTATGATGCCAACACACGTTTTGAAGATGTTGAGCAAGATCTAGAACGTTCATGGAACGAAGTACGTGGTAAATCTCGCCTAGCATGGTCAGATGCACGTCATGCAGCACGCGATGCTTGGTACCGTATTACACCAGAACATCGTTAATGCGCAATGATATTGGCTGATTTTTAGCCAGCTATCGACCAAAAGACCAAAGTGACGCTTTGGTCTTTTTTTTATCTTAAACTGTCTTAAGAAAATTCGCTAAAATTCTGCTTATTTTTTATTAATATCAAAACATAGACTACATAAAACATATCATGGCTTTAACTCACACGGATGCTGACGCGCAATTTATCATCGCCACTGCCAACCTACTCAACCTCGCCTTGCCCAATCGCGTGTTTTATCACAACACCGATGTTTATAGCACAACCGTCTATCAACAAAAAATCCACGCGCTCGCCCCACTGCTGCGCCAACTACAAGCGGATATCATCGGCTGTCAGGAAGTGTGGGATGAACAAGCCCTGCGCGAGGTGTGTGAGCTGGCAGGTATGGCAAACTGTCAAGTCATCGCGCCACTGGCGAGCAACGCAGCTGACAGTTCCCTGACCCAAGGGCAGGGCGCGACGGGCACGCCTGCGGTGGGTCTGGTGTCGCGCTTTGCGATTGAGCATTACCATTTGCTAGAAAATATCCCCAAAATTGGGCAGCTGGATATTCCCGATATGGGACGCTATGAGCGGTTTAATCGTCCGCCGTTGTTGGCGCACGTGCGCTTGCCCACAGGTACGTTGCTGCATGTCATCGTCGCGCACTTAAAAAGCCAGCGCCCTGATTACCTAGAAGACGCACGCGGACGGCCGCTTGAAGACCGCGATGATCCTGTCATTCGTGTACGTGCTAAATTGCGTAGCCTGTGTATGCGCGCTGCTGAGGCTGCAGGTATTCGTCAATACGTCATCGAGACTTTGCAACACAATAACCAACCGCTGATCTTGCTGGGTGATATGAATGATGTCATGCAAAGTGTGACCTGTCAGCTGCTCAGCGAGGCAGGCGAGGTGGTGTATGACAAAACCAACCGCGATATCGCCTTGTTTGACGCGTCATCGGTGCAAACGCGCTTGCATTGGCTGCGTAACGTTGCCTATACCCACATTCATCAAGGTATGCCCGAAGTACTAGACCAAATTTTGGTGTCTGAGCAGTTTTTGGCCAATAGCAAATATAAACTGGGTGAAGTTTTGCAGGTCGATTATTTTAATGACCATCTAAAGTTTGTCACACCGCCGCGCCCAACCGATCATGGTTTGGTGCGTGCGCAGATTAGATTGTATAATCAGAATGACTAATCGTTATTTATATTTTGATTGATTTAATAAATAATTTAAGCAATAATTGTTGAAGCGTTGAGCTATTTTATTCACCAACCAACCCAAGGAGGAGCCATGACCAATGCGTATGATGAAAAGATTGACAATATCCGCGCCGATTCTGAATTAGCGCGCAAACTGGTGCCCAATAAATTTAAATTCACCAGTCAGCAAGGGCGTGCGCGTCGGCAAAAGCTGCTTGCGGCTGCCAAAAGCCTAAGTGCCGATCGTCCGATCAGTGAAATCACCCTTGCCGATGTGTGTGAGGAAGCAGGCATTCCGCGTGCCTCAGCGTACCATTTCTTCCCCAATGTCGATGCCGTATTTTTGGCATTACGCTACTTAAATAGCACCGAAATTTTTAAAACCCTAGCCACCGTCAGCGCTGCTGATACCCAAGGCTGGCAAGCGTATATCACCAATTATATCTACACCTATGTCGATGTGTTGCGCGATGACAACACCGTCGCTCGACTTGTCTATGAGACCAATACGCCAGCGTTTGAAAATAATGAATTTGGCAGTGAAGCCAACGAGCAAGCCAGTCGTTTATTGTACGATCAACTGGCAGCTTATTACCAAATGCCTGATTTTGCCGATATCCAATGCCCGTTAAAGGTTGTGTATGGCATTATTAATGGGGTGTTTACCTTGGCGTACCGTGCCCAACAAACCATTAGCGATGTTTATCGCGAAGAGGCGATCAAAGCGGCGATTGCGTATCTGAGTTTATACTTACCCGTGGAATTGGCAAGAAAGCCACAATGACTTGCCCATAAATAAAAAAACCCGCCAACAGGCGGGTCTTTTATCTTTAAAACTTTAACAAAAATTACATTTTGTTCTCAGTTTTTTGAGCAGTATTAGAGATTGCTTGACCGCCTTTAGAAACGTCGCGACCAAAGCCTTTGAAGGTGTTACAACCAGTCAAAACAAACACTGCAGCAACAGTAGCTACCATCAACTTTTTCATGATATGTCCTCGTAAGTAGGGGTAAATAATAACCAATGCTTATGTGAAATACCCTAATCGTGCCTTGATAACGGCTGAAAAAATTAGGCAATTCATTCGTCTTATTGGGTAGTGCCATATTAAGCAAGCTTACGCTACGCTACCATAGCTTTCATGTAACCAAATGGCATTATTTGTTACGCTTTAGTTACTGATGGCAGCTAAGTGATTGAATTTAATCAGATCAGCTATTGCCAAAAAAACAAGCGGTAAATTTTGTTACAATACTGCGTTTATTTATGGATTGGTCAATAGGTGGGCTTGCTCATGATTCATATTGTTCTTGTTGAACCCAAAATGCCCAGCAATACGGGTAACATCATTCGGCTGTGTGCCAACACGGGGGCGCAGCTGCACTTGGTTGCGCCGTTGGGCTTTGATTTGGCAGACAAAAAGCTGCGTCGTGCAGGGCTTGATTATCACGAATGGGCAAATATGCAGGTACATGAACACTGGCAGGCAGCGCGGCAAGCGTTAAAAGCGGCAAGGGTAGGGCGTGTGGTTGCTTTGACGACCAAGCTTAGCCAGCCGCTGTATGGGCAAGATTTGGCACAACCTGACCACATCGCGTTGGTGTTTGGCTCAGAGACGGCAGGTTTAGCCGAGTCGATTCGGACAGATATCGGTGCGGATAACTGGCTGCGCCTGCCGATGTTGCCCACATCACGCAGCTTAAATTTGTCTAACAGCGTGGCGATTACGCTGTTTGAGGTATGGCGACAACGTGGCTTTGTCGGCGATACGGGGCAAAGCGTGGGTTATGACAACCTCATCCCGTATGACCCAAAATAAGTTGGTTTTTTTTAACCGCTTATAAACAATTGGCAGGCTTTGGCAGACCTGCCAAACGATTGACGTGCCGCGCGACCAATCCTGTATTAAATAGCTGCTGCAATTTGGCGTTATTGAGTTCTAATTCGGGCAAGGTTTGATGCAAATATTTAATCAATGGGCGCGTCATCGGCGGATGACTAAAGCGGGCGTAATACTCACGCACCGCTGCCAACACTGCCAAATGCGTGTCAGTTAAGTGCACAGCAAGCGTATCGGCAAGTATCTGCGCCACCTGTGGTGACCAGTCGGCGACATTGACCAAATGCCCATCGCTGTCGAGCTTAGGTAAACTTGATAAATCGGCGTGTGCGTCTGTCATGGATGATAGCCTTAGAGGATTACAGCTTTAGGGTCAAATCAAAATTGGGCGCGTTGGTGGGCATTGGTGCGATATTTGCCAACCAGTCAATGTTCTGCGACGGCTGGGCATGCCGCCAATGATCTAATGCCGCCCAATCGGTGGGAACAAGCCACGCAGCAGGTATGTCGTACAATGCCAACGAACCCAACATGTTTGCCAGTTTACCCGTTGGCTGTGCCAAAATTTGCGCCAACATCGACTGCCCAAGCCAAAGCTGCACCTCGTGCTCAAATGCCGCTAACGCAAACGCCATTGCTAGAGCTTCATAGCCTTGTAGCAACGTGTCAGCATCGATGACCAGCAAAATTTTCATAGTCTATGTTCGCTTAAAACTGCCTAAAATTGATACACCTGTGGCATCTCGTGCAATGCCATCGCCAATTCTCCCAAACCGACCAAGGTAAAGCCTGCTGCCAAGTTGTCACCGTCTAAGCCATGACGCTTGGCGTTTGCGCCGTCGGTGACACCGCGTGCCAACGCGCTACTGACGCATACCTGCGCGATTAGCCCAAATTGCTGCACCAAACGCTGCCAATCCCGTGCTGCATTGGGCATGTCATCGGCTTGCCAAATCAGCCGATTGGCAAGCATCACCGCGTCACGGTACAAAAACAGCCGCAATGTTGGCGTTGGCACGGGATTTGGTTCTTGTGTTGCTGTATTGGTATCAAGTTTTTGATAAGACTGTTTTTGGTAAAATTGGGTGGCAAACTCTAAGCCTGCTAGCGTTTGCGCGTGATCGGGTGTGTGAGTCAAAAGCAGCAAGGTGTTGGTATTGCTGTCAAGGTTGGCGATATTTGGCATTAAATGGAGTTTAATCAATAAGATGCGTTGGGTAGGTGAGTTTGACATCACTGACTGCTAACTTCTTGTGTATAGTGCAAAGTCAGTCTGTGAGCAGTATTTTAGCAAACCTGGCAACGTAGCGCAAAATCACACCACTTTTTTATACCAATAATTCTGTAATTTGTAAGTGATCAACCCTTAGCACGCGCTTGTCATCAAACTGTTATCAAATTGACATATAGCTGTCAATGCGGTTTTTTATGATAACCATTATCTTGATTACGTCATATTAGAGAGTAAGCTTTGAGTACGTCCGCCCTGTTTGTTGAAAATTTTGCTGAGCTTAAAACATTGCCTACCGCGCGCGGGCAAATGACTGACGCGCTTAATACCGACACGCTAGACACCGCTGCACGCTACGTGCCGATAGCACAACAGGTAGATACCAACGCGCAGACACACAAAGCACGCCCTCGACAAACACTCAACATCGTCTTAGTGACTGAAACATGGCTACCTGATATCAATGGCGTAGCGTCCAGTATGTTTCAAATCGTCAGTCAGTTACACCAAATGGGGCATACCATCACGCTAATTCGTCCCGAGCAGTCAAGCGATGACCCCCACGAGGCGATGCAGGCGCGAAAAAACCTCACGGTGGTGCGCGCGGATTTGCGCGTGCACAGTTTGCCGATTCCGTATTATCCGCACTTGCGCATGGGCTTGCCGTGTTATCGCTATTTAAGTCGGCAGTTTAAACACATCAAGCCTGATATTGTCCACATCGTCACCGAAGGCCCGCTAGGGTTGGCTGCTTTGTTGGCTGCCAAACGCCATCAAATCAAGGTCACATCAGGCTATCACACATCGTTTCATGATTTTAGCCGTTATTTTGGGTGGAAGGTGCTGGCGTTGCCGCTATTGGGCTATATGAAGCGGTTTCATAACCACTGCGCCGCCACCTGTGTGCCAAGCCAAACCACGCTCAAACAGCTGACCGAGTTTGGCTTTAAGCGATTGTATCAAGTTGGGCGTGGTGTGGATACTGAGCTATACAACCCCAAACGCCGCGATAACGCCTTGCGCCGAGCATGGGGCGCGGATGATGGCACCACTGTGCTGCTATACGTGGGACGCGTGTCGCCAGAGAAGGGCATTGATACGGTGGTCAAAAGCTTTAAGGCGTTGCAGCGCGCACAGCTGCATCGGCATGTCAAGTTGGTCATCGTTGGCGATGGCCCAGACAAAGACAAACTCAGCCAACAACATGCCGAGGACGACAGCATTGTTTTTGCAGGCTTTCAGACAGGTGAGGCATTGGCGCGGCACTATGCCAGTGGCGATGCCTTTATCTTTGCCAGTCAAGTTGAGACCTTTGGCAACGTGGTGACCGAGGCGATGGCATCGGGTTTGCCCGTGTTTGCTTATCACGATGCCGCTGCCGCGCTTTTGGTCACCGAAGCGTGTGGGCGTACCGTGCCACTGGGCGATGAGGCGGCATTCGTTGGCATGATTGAGCAGTTGCCCAAACAGCAGCAGCTAAGCCAAATGTGTGCCGTGGCGCGCGCGCAAGTGGCGGAATTTTCATGGCAACGTCCTGCCCAAGAGATGCTAGCCATGTTCGGGCAAGTGTTGGCAAAGCAGCAGGTTTTGGGCTAAACTGATTGGGTGAAATGTAAAAAAGGCATGGCCGATAGATTTGGTATAGCAATAAGGTTGAGTAGGTAATTTAAATTTTTAGAACAATATTTTTTGATAACATCAAAGGTAGCCGCGATGAAGCAACGTGTAACCCAACCTCGTACAACGCCCTCCCACGCTGGTGATGTTTTGACCTATCCCAGCGATATCGTGCTACCTAAGACCATGCAGCAGTTTTATGATTATCTTGAGCGTAAGCCGCGTTTGCACCATTTGCACCAACGCTTGCTCAAATGGGACGCACGGCTCACCATTC
This sequence comes from Moraxella atlantae NBRC 14588, assembly GCF_001591265.1. Lineage (GTDB taxonomy): Bacteria > Pseudomonadota > Gammaproteobacteria > Pseudomonadales > Moraxellaceae > Faucicola > Faucicola atlantae. The sequence continues at coordinate 147,258 of NZ_BCUL01000002.1, forward strand.
GCGCGAATCGTTGGTCACACCGCGAGCTGATCGGGCAATTTTTTAAAGTCATTAGTCGGCTGGGTGATGGTTGGTTCTGGGCGGCAGCGGTGATTACGATGATTGGCGTATTGGCGGTGCAAGGGCGCGCGCCGTTGTCAATTGCGTTGGCAGCGTTGGTGATTTTGCTGACCAGTTATAGCGGCTATCGGTTGTATCGATTTTTAAAACGCCATACCGTGCGCCCACGTCCCTATCAAGTGCACCAGGCAATTGTTTTAAAAGAGCGCCCGTTGGATGTGTTTAGTTTCCCATCGGGGCATACTTTGCAAGCGGTATTGTTTACGTTGTTGATTGGCAGCCAGACGCCTGTGTTGTTGTGGGTTTTGGCGCCGTTTACCGCGTTGGTTGCGCTGTCGCGGCTGGTGCTTGGGCTGCATTATCCCACCGATGTGTTGGTCGGCGCAGGGATTGGTGCAAGTTTTGCTATGGCAGCACAATTGGTTTTGACACTGGTTTAAGCGATTTTAATCAAGCATAAAAAAGGCTGATGGATCAATCAGCCTTTTTTGTGATACTTGCAATCAATAGCTGTTCGTGTGGTGGCTATTGCTTATCCATTGCTCGATAGTTGGCGGCAATTTCACGCCAAATCGGTGCATTGTGTACGCCGTTGGCTTCGGCATCAAAGATTGGGTCTTTGCCTGCTTTGAGCTGCGCTTCATAATCACGCAAGGCGGCAAAAGCAGGTTTTTGCAAAAATAAAATCCCAACGATATTTAGCCATGCCATCATACCCACGCCCAGATCACCCAACGCCCACGCCAAATCTGCGGTTTTGACTGAGCCATAAATCGCCACACCAACCGCAACAATTTTAAGCACAGGGATCATCCATTCAAGCTTAAGCGTGCGACTGAGATAACGAACATTGGTTTCTGCCATGTAGTAGTAGGCAATGATGGTGGTAAAAGCAAAGAAAAACAGCGCGACAGCAACAAAAATTGCACCAAATCCTGGCATGATATTTTCCATCGCAGTCTGCACGTAGCCTGGACCTGCCGCCACACCATTGACACCGTGGTACAAATACGCGTCGGCATTGTGCGGATCTTGTACGTTGTATAGCCCTGTGATCAGTAGCATAAAGCCTGTGGCAGAGCAAACAAACAGCGTGTCAATATACACCGAAAATGCTTGCACCAAGCCTTGTTTGGCAGGGTGCGATAATCTGCCGCCGCCGATGGGTGCGGCCCGGTGCCTTGTCCTGCCTCGTTAGAATACACGCCGCGCTTCACGCCCCACTGGATTGCCAAACCCAGCAACGCGCCAAAACCTGCATCCATGCCAAACGCTGAACGCACAATCAAACCAAGCACGTGTGGCAGCTCGCCCAAATGCAACAAAATAATTACCATCGCAACGATGATATACGCCAATGCCATAAACGGCACGACCACCTCAGCAACTGTGGCAATACGCTTAACGCCGCCAAAAATCACGAACGCTAGCAAAATCGCCACCACAGCCGCCGATACGGTCGGCGCAATGCCAATCGAATGCTGCAACGCATCGGCAATAGCATTGGCTTGTACACCAGGCAACAGTACACCGCAAGCGATAATCGCACACACGGCAAATAGCACGCCGTACCATTTTTTGCCCAAGGCTTTTTCAAAATAATACGCAGGGCCGCCGATAAAATGCCCTGCGCTGTCGCGTTCTTTATAAATTTGCGCCAAGGTAGACTCGACGAACGCCGTGCTTGCGCCCAAAAACGCCACCACCCACATCCAAAACAACGCCCCAGGCCCACCAAAGGTGATCGCTGTTGCCACGCCTGCAATATTGCCCGTGCCGACACGCCCTGCCAGTGACATCGCCAACGCCTGAAACGATGACACGCCTTGCTCACTGCTTTTGCCATCCATCAACAGACGCAACATACCGCCAAAATGACGCACCTGCAAAAATCGCCCACGTAGCGAAAAAAATAGCCCCACGCCCAAACACAAATAAATCAGCACAGGGCTCCATACCCAGTCGTTGATTTGCCCCACCAATTTGCCAAGTTCCATCTCGCCTCCTGCTTGTTTTTACAAAATTCCTTGGGATTATCCCTATTTGCTTTACCTCACATCACACAAAACCCAATCGGTATAACGGTGTTGTCATCAAACTGTCAGATTGTACGCTAGCATTATAAGCGTCAAAAAATCGCCAACGCAATGCCTAATAACGGGCTGATCTGGGCAAAATGTGACTCACGCGTCTTGCCTTTTTGGGTTGGCGATATGGTGGGTTTAGTGCGTTTTGCCACCTGTGATTTTGAGGTCTTCATCGGTCGTGATTGCCGCGCTAAGCATGGCGCGCAAACCGATTAGCAGTGTATCAGCCGACAAACTTGGCTGCCCGTTGTGCTGCGCTGCCTGTTCGGGCAAATACGGGATATGAACAAAGCCGCTTTTGTCAATACCACAGCGCGCCGCCAAATGCTGCAACCCATAAAACACATGATTGCACACAAACGTGCCTGCCGTGTAGGACACCGACGCAGGTACACCGACCGCGCGCATGGCTTGCACCATCGCCTTGATGGGTAACGTGGTGAAATACGCCGCAGGCGCGTTGGAGTCGATGGGCTCATCAATCGGCTGATTGCCTGCGTTGTCGGGAATGCGCGCGTCATTGAGGTTAATCGCCACGCGTTCAGGCGTGATATCGCAGCGTCCACCTGCTTGCCCAAGGCTAATGACCATGCTTGGCTGATACGCATCAATCGCCTGTGCCAATGCCGTCAAGCTATCGCCAAACACACATGGCAAGCACACCGCACGCACGGTCATGTTTGCGATCATCTCACCATCGAGCGTGCGCGCAACTTCCCATGACGGATTGACCGCCTCACCATCAAACGGTTCAAACGCCGTCAAAAGTAATATCCTATCGGATTGAGCAGGGGATAAAACAGACATCATGAATCCTTGTGCAAAAATTGTTAAAAAATAGCGACTAACGCTGATGTGATGTTGCCTTAACCGTTGCCTAAACCTGCAAACCGCTTAAAAAGCTTGACCAATCAGCGAAACGCTAACACATACATCAAAACCACATTTGCTGCCAGCAATGGCAATGCCGTCCACACCTGCGCCTTGATGACCGCGTTTTTGTCCTCAAGCTCAAGCAAAGCGGCAGGGATGATATTAAAGTTTGCCGCCATCGGGGTCATCAACGTGCCGCAATAGCCGCTAAACATACCAATCGCACACACGACAGCTGGGCTGGCGTGATGCTGCATGATCAAAATCGGTAAACCAATCCCTGCCGTGATGACAGGAAACGCAGCAAACGCATTGCCCATAATCATAGTAAACACCGCCATCCCCACACAATACGCCGCCACCGCAATCAAACGATGATCCACCGCCAAATAATTGGTTGTCAATTCGGCAATTGCCTTGCCCACGCCTGCATCGGTAAAAATAATACCCAGCACCGCCAGCAGCTGTGGCAACACCACCGCCCAGCCCATCGCCTCAAACAGGCGGCGCGATTCTTTCATCGACTGCATGGGTGAGTTTTTGGTAATCACACATGCCAGCACCAATGCCAAAATCGACGCAACCCCAAGTCCTGCCAAAGTTTCATTTTTTTCAGGAAACAAGCGCAAATCACCAAACTGTGCGTTTTTGAGCACCACCGCGCAGATGATGGTAAAAAACGGAATCGCCAGCGCAGGGACAAACAGTTTATTTTTCAAAATCGCGGCGCGCGCAAGGCGCACCTCACGCGGCGGCAACATCTCACGCCCTGCAGCCACGCCGCCAAAACCTGCCACCAACGCCATCAACACCACCAAAATCCCCACCACCAACGGCGGTATAAAATTACCAAGCAGCATAATCACGCCATACGCCACCCAAAAAAAGCCACTTGTCCAGCGTTTGGGATTGGTCGTATCTGCAAAGGTCAATCCGCCGACAATCAGCAAAATAATGCCAGCGAGCCCGTACAAATATTCCATTTGAATCAATGATTGGATTTGTTCCATGTGCTTTGTCCTTGCTTAGTCGCGTGTGGTGGTTGTATCGTTGGGCAACGTATTGGGGGTTGCCACAGGCACGGTTGATGCCATGCGTTGTAATTGACTATCCAACCGATACAAGCGCGTGGCATGAATCAAAAACGCGCAAATCGCTGTTGGAATCCCCCACACGGCAATGTGCAATGGATCTACATCCAAATTTGCCGTGGTTTTCATAAAGGTTTGCATCAGCACAATCGAGCCAAACGCCACAAAAATATCCTCACCAAAAAACAAGCCCACGTTGTCGGTTGCTGCACTCATTGCGCGTAGCTTGTTGCTCACAGCTTTTGGCAAGCTGCCAAAGCGATTAACAAACGCGCCTTCTGCCATTGGTACCACCAACGGACGCACCATCTGTGGATGTCCGCCAAGACTGGTCAAACCAATCGCCGCCGTCAATTCACGAATAAACAAATACACAATCAACAGCCGCCCCGACGTCGCCGATTTAATCCGCGCCACCCAATTTTGTGCGTGCTCCTTTAAGCCATTGCGCTCTAATAGCCCGATAATCGGCAATGGCAAGATGATAATCAGCGCCAACGTGCGCGTTTTGACAAAGCCTTCGCCCAACTTGGTCAAAATATCGCCCATCGGCAACGCAGCGAGCAAGCCCGTCACAATCCCTGCCACCAACACCACCAACGCCGCGTTAAGGCGTAGCAAAAACCCAATCACAATGACCAAAATACCGAGCAACGGCCAATAATTGATGACTTCTGTCATAATTCCCCCTAAAGCCTTAATCCCTTAATGAAGTGACTCCACGATTGACTTGACACGCTGGCTAAAATTCGTCAAACGCCAGCAACAAAAAAAGGGCTTACACGTCGCGTAAACCCTGTTTGTTCGGTGTCAATACAAGCTAATGTAGCAAAAACGTAACGCATTGCAAAGTAGGTTTACAAATTTTTGTTGTGACCAAACCTATTACACCGAAAAAAAGCTGCCCAATCCTTGAGCAGCTTTTGGCTAATCACAACTTTAAAAATTGATCCAAGACTAATCAAACTCATGATGCACAGGCGCGGGGCGTTTGAAGCCACCTGTTTTGTACGCCAAATACGCCACCCCAATCGCGCCCCAAATCAAACCTGCCTGCAACGCCTCGGTATCCACTTCAAGCCACATCGCGATCACTGAGGCAAACCCAAGCAGCGGAAACACCACATACTTGATGATATCACCCAATGACCGATAGCGTTTTTCACGCACCGCATATTGCGCAATCACCGAAATATTGACAAAACTAAACGCCGTCAGCGCACCAAAGCTAATTAAATTGGCAATTTGCTCAAACGTCAAAATACCTGCCGTCAGCGCAATCGCCCCTGCAATCAAAATATTGTAAGTTGGTGTCAAAAATCGCGGGCTGATATGCCCAAAAATGCGCCGATTAATCACGCCATCACGCCCCATGACATACATCAAACGCGCCACGCCTGCATGCGCCGAAATACCCGAGGCCATCACCGTGACAATGGCAAAATACAAAATCATCGACTTAACGCCCTCAGCAAACACATAGCCAAGCAGCTCAGGCTGGGTTTCATCAATCGCCTTAAAGTATTTGGTTGGATCACCGGGAAAATAAATCTGCATAAAATACGTACTGATGATAAACACAATACCAGCAATCAGCGCGGTCAAAAAAATCGCCCGTGGCAACGTGCGCTTAACATCTTTGGTCTCCTCAGCAAGCGATGACAGCGCGTCAAACCCCGTAAACGAGAAACACAAAATCGTCGCCCCCGTCACCAACGCACCGACCTGCGTCATGCTATTCCAAAACGGATCAAGGCTACCGAGCTGATACTGATCGGGTGTAATCGCGCCCTCAACGTTTTGCCCGTGCGCCAACAGCATATACACGCGATAAGTAAAGTACGCAATCACCGCCAACTGAATAAACACAATACTACTGTTAAACCGTGCCACAAACCGTGCACCAAAAAAATTAATCCCCGTCATAAACGCGGTCAGCCCAATCACCCACGTCCATTGATTAACACTGGGAAACAACGCCTCCAAATAAATCCGCGCCAAAATGATATTGACCATCGGTGACAGCAAATAATCCAACCACGATGACCAACCGACCATAAAACCGACGTTTGGATGAATCGCGCGTTGGGCATACGTGTATGCCGACCCCGACGACGGATAGCACCGAATCATCTGACCGTAGCTGAGCGCGGTCAGCAAAATTGCCACCAACGCAAAAATATACGACGTTGGTACATGCCCACCGCTGTCACGCGACACCAACCCAAACGTATCAAACACCGTCATCGGTTGGATATACGCAAGCCCAATGATAATAATATGCCACAATACCAAATTACGCGGCATGACCGCAGCAGGTTGTTGAGCCGTTGTGTTCAATCGACCATTCTCCTATACCCGTCACAGGTGGTTGCATTGCCAAACCCATGCTGATATACCAAACAAAAAGCAGGCACAACGCCCGCTTAAACCACAAAAAGATAAAAAGGTATGAGCACTGCCCATACCTTGCTATCAAATCATCAAAAATGGCTTATTATACAAAAAATAACCGCCAGCCACACACAAATTATATGAAAAATTGTTTTAAGCCTGGCCAAATAAAAAGCCAAACACCTGCCTAGCAACATCAGGACTTGATGGCGATGTTTGGCAATCGGCGAGGTTGAGTGATTGGCGAGCTAACTGGGGTAGATCAGCTGCCCAACGATATTTACGCCCAGTGGTATCTAGCGGCGTTGGTTGCCTTTGGCGTGGTTTGCGTCATCGCTGCTGTCACCTTTTTTGAGTAGTACCAAGACCGCACCCGTGCCGCCTTGCGCAGGGGGTGCCGACACAAACGCCAACACATCACTGATTTGACGCAGCCAACCATTGACACAAGTTTTTAAAATGCTGTCCGTGCCTTTGCCATGCACGATTTTGACGCAGTTTTCGTGCTTAGCACGCGCTTGTACAATTAGCTTAGACACTGCTTCGCGCGCCTCATCAATGCTTGCGCCGTGCAAATCCACCGCGTCATACCACGTCAATTTGCCTTGTTTAAGTTGATTAAAAGTTTTGCTTGGCAGCGTTGGCACTTTGTAGCTTAAAAACGCCTCGCTAGCCACGGGGTTTAAAAGTGCCTGCATATCAGACAGCGCGTGCCCTGCGTCCTCGTCTGTGCCAACAGCAGCGGCGCGTTTGGCAAGGGTTGCCGCATCAAGTTTTGCCGTGCGGCGCGTGTTGGTAGTCGCTTGGTTGCTATCTTTCAGCGGCGTTACGCCTGCCATTGCCTGCATAAATAGCACCTTGTCATTGTCTAGGTGTTCGCTGTCATAGCGTTTGACTTGTTTAGCGATTTGTTGTTTGCTTGGCAATACAGGTGCTTGCTCGGGCTTGGCATCTGCTGCGGATGGCTCGGCATCGTGGGTTTTTGCCAAGGTAGATTTAAAGGCTTTGAGTTGGTCTTGTGCTTCTTTAGAAAATAAATTTGCCATATTTCACCCAAATTTAAAAGTTAAAAAATCAAATAATTACGATTATTGACTGACGTCATTGAGCAGCTGCGCCAATGCCGCGCCTGCATCATCAGTTTTCATAAACTGTTCACCGATCAAAAAGCCGTTGATACCATGCGCTAGCATACGCGTGATATCTGCCGCGCTGTGAATACCGCTTTCGGTGACCAACAGCTGCTCAGGCGCGAACAAAGTGCGCAGGCGTTCGGTGGTGGCAAGATCGGTGACAAACGTATGCAAATTGCGGTTGTTGATGCCATACACGGTTTGGCGATGGGCAGGCAAGCGCAAGGCACGTTCCACTTCCGCCGCATCGTGGCACTCAATCAACACACTCATGCCAAGCTCAAGTGCCAACGCGTACAGCTCTGCCGCTTGCGCGTCCGACAAACATGCCATAATCAACAGCACACAATCTGCACCCAATGCCCGTGACTGCACGATTTGGTACGGCGCAATCATAAAATCCTTGCGTAGGGCAGGTAAGTCACACGCTGCACGCGCCTGCTGCAAATATTCATCTGCGCCTTTAAAATACTCGCGGTCAGTCAGCACCGACAGGCACGCTGCGCCTGCGTTGGCATAGCCTTGTGCCGCTTGTACGGGATCAAAGTTTTGGCAAATGATACCTTTTGAGGGTGAGGCTTGTTTGATTTCGGCAATCACGCGCACACCATCTTGGCGCAGGCTGGCGGCAAAATCGCGCACAGGACTTGCAGCTTGTGCTTGCTGCTCAAGGTCGTGAAAGCTCATCTGCGCTGTGGCAGCGGCAATTTCACGCTGTTTGGTGGCAATGATATTTTGTAAAATAGAAGGCGGTTGCGGCTGCATGACAGTTATGATTTTGCTAATGATTTTGCTAATGGTAAAAAAAGTAACAATGAAACTTTAACAACAAGACACTAAAACAACAAGACACTAAAACAACAAGACACCAAAACAATAAAACGCTAAGTGGCTGGCACATCACGCGCCAAATCTTGCGTAAACGTGGCAAACGCTTGTAATTTTTGCGCCGCCGCACCACTGCTTAGCACACGCTGAGCGCGTACCACGCCCTCGGCATGGCTATCTGCTAATCCTGCAACATAAATTGCCGCACCAGCATTCAGCGCGATCATATCGGCAGCTTTTTGGGCAATCGCATCTTTGTTGTTGGCTGTGTTATTGGCTTGATCGCTGGCAATGGACTTGGTAGCAGGGGCAAACGCGGCTTGAATCAATGCCAAACTTTCGCCAGAACCATTGACCATCAAGCCTTTAAGCGGTTGCGATGTCAAGCCGACGTCTTCAGGCTCAAGGTGATACACACGCACCTGCCCGTCTTTAAGCTCAGCCACTTGCGACGGACTGGCAATCGATAATTCATCCAAACCATCCAATGACCCCACCACCATGACGTGCTTTGCACCCAAATTGTGCATGACGTGCGCCAATGGCTCACACAGCGCAGGATTGAACACGCCAATCACCGCACGACGTACACGGGCAGGATTGGTCAAAGGTCCTAAAATATTAAACAGCGTGCGCGCTTTTAACTCACGGCGCACCCCTGCAGCATGGCGCATGGCGGTGTGGTGATTGGGCGCGAACAAAAAGCCCAAGCCTTGCTCACGGATACAGCGCGTTACCGCCTCAATAGGCAAATCCAGCCGTACGCCAGCTTTTTGTAACAAATCTGAACTGCCTGAACTGGTGGAAACACCACGGCTACCGTGTTTGGCAACATGGCAACCTGCCGCTGCCGCTACCAACGCTGATGCGGTTGAGACATTAAATAAATTTGCGCCATCACCGCCCGTGCCGACGATATCGACCACGTGTGGCGTGTCCCCCAGCTCAACGGGCAATGCCAATTCGCGCATGACCTCGGCGGCGGCAGTGATTTCCTCAATACTCTCGCCCTTCATACGCAAGCCTGCCAACAGCGCACCCATCGTGGCATCACCGCATTGTCCGCGCATGATGGTAAGCATCACAGCACGCATTTGCGCGCGCGTCAAATCAATGCCATTGAGCACCTGCGCCAGCGCGCCCGTCATCAGCGTTTGCGTTTGCGCTTCGTCCAGCGTTTGCCCCGTGTCGATAAGGCGAACAAGATCGCTAAAATGAGTAGGGAGGGTTGTTTGCGCGGCTTGAGTTTGCGTTTGCGCTTGAATTTGCGTAGCCATTTTAACATCACTATTAAAATTTTCCGTTACCCAACCTGTTTTACCCGTATTTAGTTAGTTTGCTGACCAAACCCAATGGATAAAACGTGACAAGTTTTTAGGCTGCATATTGTAGCAAAAAATTGACAAGGGTAGGGAGTGTTAATATTGAGGATTATGAAACGCGCGTATCAGTGTGGTTAATTGGCTTAGCGGCGGATTTTTGCTGATTGTCAAGACTTGTTAAATTACCCAAAACGGCATACACTAAGCATTTGAATGTAGGCATTTGCATTGCGCCTATCAGCGCATACAACATAGCCGTGATGATTTGGACGCTATAGGACACCTCGCATGAGCAACAAACTGCTTGACCTTATCCAATCTAGTGACGCAAAGTGGGTGGATTTTCGCTTCACCGATACACTGGGTAAAGAACACCACGTCAGCTTTCCTGCACATGATGTGGATGAGGACGTGCTTGAAGAAGGCAAGATGTTTGATGGCTCATCCATTGCAGGGTGGAAGGGCATTGAAGCGTCGGATATGATTTTGCTGCCCGATGCTGAGACTGCGTTTATTGATCCGTTTTTTCGTGAAACCACCGTGGTGGTGAGCTGCGATGTCATCGAACCTGATACCTTGCAAGGTTATGACCGCGACCCACGCTCTATCGCGCGTCGTGCTGAAGCCTACCTAAAATCAACAGGCATTGGTGATACAGCATTTTTTGGCCCAGAGCCAGAGTTTTTTGTCTTTGATGAAGTCAAATGGTCGATTGACATGTCAGGTGCGCGCCATACCATCTATGCCGATGAGGCCGCATGGAGCACCGACAAAGACATCGCTGGGGGTAACTCAGGGCACCGTCCACGCGTCAAAGGCGGATATTTCCCCGTACCACCTGTGGATTCAGCGCAAGATATGCGCGCCGATATGTGCGCCGCAATTGAAGCGATGATGGGGCCAGGACGTGTTGAGGTACATCACCATGAAGTGGCACCGTGCCAAATGGAAATTGGCGTGTCATTTAACACCATGGTGCGTAAAGCCGATGAAGTGCAGCAGCTTAAATATGCGGTGCACAACGTTGCCCACGAATATGGCAAAACTGCAACCTTTATGCCAAAACCTGTTGTGGGTGATAATGGTTCGGGCATGCACGTGCATATTTCAATCTCAAAAGACGGCAAAAATACCTTTGCAGGCGATGAATATGCAGGGCTGTCAGAGACCGCACTGTATTTTATCGGCGGCGTGATCAAACACGCACGCGCGCTTAATGCTATTACCAACCCTTCAACCAACAGCTACAAACGCCTTGTGCCACACTACGAAGCACCGATTAAACTGGCGTACTCTGCGCGTAACCGCTCGGCATCGATTCGTATTCCTTATGTGTCAACCCCACGCGCCAAACGCGTCGAGGTACGCTTTCCTGACCCTGCGGCAAACCCGTATTTGTGTTTTGCCGCGCTCTTGATGGCAGGGCTAGATGGTATTCAAAATAAAATCCATCCTGGTGAAGCCGCGGACAAAAACTTGTATGATCTACCGCCTGAAGAAGAAGCCATGATCCCAACCGTGGCAGAAAACCTAGAAGTCGCTTTACAAGCCTTAAAAGACGACCATGCGTTTTTGCTCAAAGGCAATGTGTTTAGCCAAGCCATGATCGACGCATACATTGAGCTTAAAACCGAAGAAGTACAGCGTTATAACGTCACAGTACACCCGATTGAATTTGATATGTACTATAGCTGCTAATCGTGGTTTCATTGACTTCCTCCCCTCCCTAAAGTGAGGGGATTCCTTCTGCAAGACGGTGAAGCCCCACCGCAAACCTAAGACAATGGCAACCGCCCGTACGACACACCGTACATCTTAGGTTCTTATTTTAAGCTAATCCTACCGTTAGGATTGTCATAGACACGAATTAGCTTAAGTGTGTGTTTGGAAACGTCTTACCAGTTAAGTTACTGCGTACTCGCAATTTAGTCTTAACTTAACTGTGGAATGTAAGACATTGAATATAGTGAGATGAGTATAGCAAAACTCATCGCATTTAACAATTGCCTTATATCCACCGCCTGAAGTCGGTGGTTTTACGGCAACGAATGATAAAAACGTAAAAAAGGGACAATACCATGCCAACTGTTCGCGATTTTCCCTTATCTCAAGTTAGTGGGTGGGTATTGGCGGTTGTCCTTGCGGCTACGATGGGGTCGGTGATACCTGTGCAAGCAGCGGTTTATCGCAGCGTCGATAGCGCAGGCAACGTGACGTATACTGACAACCCAACCACCGCCTATCATCACAGCCATGATAGCCAAAAAATCACCTTGATGGACGCGCTGACTGGCGAGAATACACCAAGCACAAGCCATGACGTCAACCAAGGTTCAAGTGGAGCGAATAATAGCCATGCTACAGGCGCACCACCCAATGACCCAAAGTTGCGCGTCAGTCAGCAGGGCGATTATCAGCTAGCAATTCAGTCACCTGCTGTGGATACGGTGTATCGTCGTCCTGCCCAAAGTATTGATATTGCCGTCAAGGTGCGCCCAAGTCTAAAGCCGAGTGACCGCTTGGTGTATCGTGTCAATGGCAAGCACATCGCCACGACACAAGACACGCATTACCAAATCAGCACGTTAGATTTTGTGCCTGAGCAATATACCTTGACGGTAGAGATCCAAAACATCAAAGGCGCGGTGATTGCCAGTGCCAGCTGCCCGTTTTATGTGCTGCAAAATACTGCCTTGCTGCGTCAAAAACGCCAAGCCGCTGCCAAGCAAGCCGCTTACAATCGTTTACCTTGGTACCAAAAAATCTTGGTACGGCGTAACACCAACTGAGCGTTTTTTGCTAATAAAAAAAACGGTTGTTAAAGATGACAACCGTTTTTGCTTGTTTGCTAGTCAAGCGCTTAACTGGTTCAGCATTTAGCGTACCAACTGCACTGTGCCATTGACCGTGACCGTAATATTGGTATCGCCTGCTTGAAATTCTTGGTCAGCGACCGTGGTTTCCATTTTTGCCATTGCCATCATCGGCATGGCGCGTGCGCGTGGATAATAGTCATTGCCTTGGTTAAATTCAACATTCACCAGTTGGTATGATTGCGCGCCCCAAGCAGGCAGCAGGGCAGCGGCTTGCTGCTGAAAATTGCGCGACGCATCGGCCATCAAAGCTTGCTCGACTTCTTTACGTTTGGCATCTGAGACAGTAAAGTCTAAATTGTCCATTGTCATAAAGGCTTGTAAGTCAGCAATTAGCTTGCTTGCGGCTACCGTGTCGGTGCTTTTTAGATTCAGTGCGGCATTGCCCGTCCAGCCGATGATTTTTTGGTTTTTATCGTACTGTGGGTAGGTGGCTTGGTTGCCTGAGGTGACTTGCACTTGTGGGTATTTGCGCGCGATAGCCATGGCTTGATTGAGCGTGGTGGCGATTTGGTTTTGCGCCTCGGCACTGGATTTGTTTTGCACGGTTTTTGACAAACTTGCGTTGATTTGGTCATTGGCGACCTTGCGGCTGGCAGAAGTGGCAAAACTGACCAGTCCATAGTTGAGGGTATGGTTTTGCATGGTGGTGGTCGTGGTTGGTATGGGCGCAGCTTGTGCAGGCAGTGTGGCAGGCACCAACGCGCCCACCACGGCAATACTGGCTAAAAACTGAGTATTTGGGTTAAAGAATTGACGCATCATCGGCTCTCAAATTGTTAAACTAAGTTGAAATTGGCTTACTGTTGGCTAAATTGTAACAAAATTTATGTTACTGATACACCCAACAATGACAGCAAACCTGTAATCAAAATTTGGCAATATGTATGAGTAAATAAGCCAGTGCAAGCAAATAACTCGTCCAAATAGCTTGCCAAGTTGCGTCAAACGTTTTATACTAGCAACCCAGTAACCCCATTGGTAGCTTCGCAATTTGTCGCTGTGAACCCCGCCAGGACCGGAAGGTAGCAACGGTAGCAGTTTTCAAGTGTGCCGAAGATGTGCTAGTGGGGTTACTCTTTTTTTGGGCATTAAATCGTTAAATATCGGCTATGTGGCAAAATTGCCCGATCACACCGTATAGCTGTTGGCATACTTGGGTGCATTGTGCTGATAAGTGCCAAAAGCTGTGGGGCATGGCGACAAAATTTGCCAACTGCGCCGCAAAACCTGCCTGTTCTAGCAGCGTATGATATGCCAAATTTTCATCGCGCAAGGGGCTATTGCCTGCGGTGATCGTCAAACAGCGCGGCAATGGCTTGTCCGAATAATGCGCAAGGCTACCCAAATCTGTCCAATACGGTGACGCAAGCTCGCGATCATCGTGCTTGCCAAAATACCAATCGTAATTTTGCTGTAATCCTTGCACACCCAGTAGCCAAGTCCAATGATTTGCGCTGTCGCCTAGATACGTGTCGCTGGGTGCGGCATGGGCAGATGGCTGCGATAAGGTGTAATCTATAGTTAAAACTGTAATATAATAAGCATTTTAAACCAATACCACCATGCCCAAACTATACAACCAAGACTTACGAGACAGAGCCGTCAACCACTGGCAAAAGACAGGCAACAAAAGCCAAACAGCCAGGCTGTTTGAAATCAACCGCAACACCCTTAATGACTGGATAAAGCTCTATCAAGAACAAGGGAATACCAAGCCAAATTTACAAACCTTACGTCGAATCAAATGGAGTTTTAAAAAAAGACCCCGCTCTTTAAGCAAGCCGATTTACTAAAGCAAATTGGGTTTAAATTAATGCTAGGTTTATTGCTATTAACCTTGAGCATTACCGCTGACAACATCCTATTTATGGATGAAACAGGATTTTATCAAAGGCAATACTACACCCGCAGTTGGTCGCCTATTGGCAAACCTTGTTATGCCAAAATCGATGCCAATAAGGGAAAACGCTTAAACTTAATCGGAGCCATGCGACTAAATGATTTTAAAGTTATTGCTCCTGTTATCTTTGAAGGTAGTTGTAACCGTGTGACCGTTGAAAACTGGCTACACACATTAGCACAATCTTTGCCAAAAGATGAAAATGGTAATTATCCAAAACGTGTATTGGTGTTGGATAATGCCAGATTTCATCATGGTGGCGATTTAAAGCAAATTGCGGAACTTTATAATATTGAACTGACGTACTTACCGCCTTACTCACCTGAACTTAATCCGATTGAGCAGTTGTGGGCAGTCATCAAGCAAAAGGTTCGTTTAACGCTAAGCAAGTTTGATACGCTTAAGGAATGTGTTGAAAGTTGCTTGGTATAATTCGGTTTTGACTATACAAGCCCAAAAGCACAAACACCGTTGCAAAGCTTAGTAAAATAATTGGCTGTTGGAGCATATTCATCAAGCCAAGCGATTGCCCAAATACTGCAACCAATGCCCCCACTAATCCATAACTGGTTGCTACACCCACACCATAGCTACCTGTTAATAACAAGCCTTTTTTAGCAGAAGGACTATGCTGACGTGCCACAATATTCACCACGATAGGTAGCATTGGTAGTACACATGGCGTAAATGATAAACCCAACCCTGCCAAAAATAACAATAGTAATGCCCAGCCTGTATGCCGACTCAATCCAAAAATATCATTGTCACCCTGTGAGGGATGTTGAGCTGTGATGTCGGTCGTGATAGGTGGCGAGAGTGGGGCCTTGTCTGTGATAACAGGAGTGGTATTATTGGGCGATGGACGTAGGGTCGTAGGCACAGCACTAGCGGCTTGTGGCGTGATAGGCTGTAAGGTGAAATTTACTTTTTCAGGAGGGTAACATAGTCCCATCTTAGCACAGCCTTGCCACTTCACAATAGCAGGCTGTGCTTGCATAGGTTTTAATACAGAAAGTGTCGTTTTAGCAGTAAAGCTTTTATCAATAATAGGTACACGCCCGAAACTGGGGTCATTCACAAACGTGGCAGTTTGGTCAAAAACCAAAGGTGTGGCATTCACACCTTGAGGTAATTCAAGTTTGAGCTTATCTTGATATACAAAATAGCCATCTTTGACATCTGCCTGAATAGTGAGCTGATTACCTTGCTGGGTCGTTGTTATCGCAAATGCCTCTTGAACGGGCAACGGTTTGGATGGATTGGTCGTATTGGCGTTATTTGAACTAAAAATATCAGACAAATTTATAGCATGGGCTGGAGTTACCTTGATAGCTATGATAAAAACAATAGCTAATAGTTGAACTAACGAAATAAAATAACTTCGTTGATAGGAGGAAATTATATTTTTAGTTATCATATTGCTGGCACTTATAACTCATATCTTGATTCGTATTTTCGGTTTGTAGCTTAATTGAGTTTATAGATATTATTTAAGCATCTATCATAGGTGGTTCTCGACGTTTAGCTTCCAAAAAAAAGCTATCTATCAATACCAATACTACGCCAAGATTAATCGCCACATCCGCCAAATTAAAAATCGGGAAGTTCCACACATTCGCATAGTGCACATGTAGAAAATCAACCACATAGCCTAAACGCACCCTATCCATCAAGTTACCTAACGCCCCTGCCATTATCAATGCCAATCCTGCTGATAACACCCCTGTATCACGGGGTAAACGCCTTAAATAGACAATAATAAATCCACATACGCCAAATGCTAACCCACTAAAAAAGAAACGTTGCCAACCGCCTTGGTCAGCAAGAAAGCTAAAGGCAGCTCCATAGTTATGGGCTAGGGTAAAGTTAAAGATTGGCTCAATGACCGATACTGTTTGGTATAACTGAAAGTTATTTTCAACATATACCTTGGAAAGTTGGTCAATCCCAACCACCAACGCACTTAAGCCATACCATAGCCAAGCAGTTTGGGGATTTTTAATATCACTTAAGGTGTTTTTCGACGGCTGCATAACAACTCGATAAATTTAGGTATTAGGTAAATGACGACTTAACGAACTCTTTATGGTTTGGCTGTGGTTTTGACTTCATTGGCAACCATTGCCTGTAACCCATCGGGTGATAGTTTAGTTAGCAACTTGCCATTGACATAGTAAGTCGGTGTACCTGAGATTTTAATAGTTTTGGCATCGTCCATGTCTTGTTTCAGTACTTGGTTAATTTTATCACTATTCATACTGGCACGAGCTTTTTGTTCATCAAGCCCAGCCTTGATAGCCGCTTGCCAAGCCGCTTTAACTGTTTCGTCGTCATGCCACTGCGGTTGGGCTTCAAATACCGCTGCTAAAACTGGTTCGTATATACCCTGTTCTTTGGCAGTTTCTAAAATACGAGCCACTTGTTCAGAGCCTTTATGAAATAAGGTGTAACGTAGCACCAGCCTTACCTTACCATTATGCTCATTGATGATTTGTTTAACATACGGATTCATTGCCCGACACGCCTCACATGAAGGGTCAAAAAACTCTACTATAGTTACAGGGGCATCTACCTTACCAATAATAGGTGAATGCGAGCGTACTAAGGTATCTGTAGCGACTTGCTTGGCAGTAATAGTATCAGATTCGCCTTGTGGTGTAGATTGGGCATTAGTTGTAGTGGGAGTTTGGCTATTATTTGAATTAGTGGTGGTTTGTTGTCCACAAGCAACCAACGTGGCTGAAAGAGCAAGTAGCGTAGTCACTAGGGTAAGTGTAGTTTTTTTCATGAAAAATTCCTTATAGACGAGTAGCCATTTTTAGTTAAAATTTTGATTAAATAATTAAATGGATATACCACATTAGCGTTTATCCACAAAGTCCATACGTTGAATTCGCATGGCATTGATAATGGCTAATAAAGCCACACCCACATCAGCAAATACTGCCTCCCACATCGTCGCCACACCGCCAGCACCCAATATTAGTACAATAGCTTTGACCACAAATGCCAAGGTAATATTTTGCCAAACAATTTTACGGGTTTGTTTGCCAATATTAATCGCCATTGGAATTTTTGATGGTTTATCATCTTGAATGACCACGTCAGCGGTTTCAATTGTGGCATCACTGCCTAAGCCTCCCATAGCAATACCCACATCACTTAAAGCGACGACAGGAGCATCATTCACTCCATCTCCCACAAATGCCACGGTTTGTTTTTTATTGGCTTTATTAGAAGGTTGGTCTTTGATAGTTTTTAAGTGGGTTACTTTATCATCAGGCAATAAATCACCGAAATAACGTTCAATGTGTAACTTGTCGGCGACTGACTTTACTACGGCGGTTTTATCACCACTTAACATTGTAGTCGTGACCCCAAGCTGTTTTAAGGTATCAACGGCATGAGAAGCATCTGCTTTGATTTGGTCGGCAATGGTAAGAAAGCCCACATATTGCCCTGCATACGCCATAACGATGACAGTATCAATACTTTGAGCCACTTCGCTAGGATATTGAATATTAAATTTATCCAATAATTTTGCATTTCCTGCTAAAAAAGATTGCCCCTTGATACTAGCGGTTAAACCATACCCCGCAATCTCCTGCACATTGTCTAGGGCAATCGTGCTATCGACTTGCCCAACATACTCGTGGACTGCGGTAGCTATGGGATGCGTAGATTTGCTTTCTATAGCATTTAGATAGCCTAGCATCATATTTGGGTCAAAGGCTGGCTCAATGTTTACCTCTTGGACTTTGAACACCCCCTCAGTCATCGTTCCCGTTTTATCCATCACCACATTGTCAATGGTCGCTAGGGTATCTAAAAAATTACTGCCCTTAAATAAAATTCCATTACGGCTACCTGCCCCAATACCACCAAAATAGCCAAGCGGAATCGAAATCACCAAAGCACAAGGGCAAGATATGACTAAAAATACCAAAGCCCGATACAGCCAATTACTAAACACATAATCAGCCACAAAGAAATAGGGTACAAGGGTAATAGCAATCGCTAAGGCAACTACTATCGGGGTATAAATTTTGGCAAACTTACTGATAAAAAGCTCAGTCGGGGCTTTTTGGCGGGTCGCATCTTGCACTAAGGCTAAAATTTTAGACAGCTTGGAATCTTGATAAGCAGTCGTAACTCTAATTTGCACCACATTTTGTAAATTAATCATCCCTGCCAATACCACATCGCCTTGACGTTTGGTATCGGGTTTACTTTCCCCTGTCAAAGCCGAGGTATTAAATGAAGCGGTATCAGAAAGTAAGACCCCATCCAGTGCTAGCTTTTCACCTGCTTTTAGCTGAATAATTTGTTCGACACCCACGGATATAGCTTTAACAATGCTGGGTTGGTTATTTTCAATGATGGTGACCTCATCAGGACGTTGGTCAAGCAAAGCTTTGATATTTCCCTTTGCACGTTGTACTGCCATTGCTTGAAAGATTTCCCCTATAGTATAAAAAAGCATGACGGCAACACCCTCGGGGTATTCGCCAATGGCAAATGCCCCAATGGTCGCAATACCCATCAGAAAAAATTCTGAAAACCAATTGCCAGACTTGATACTTTCAAAAGCCTCTCTTAACACAGGAAAGCCCACAGGAATATAAGCAATGGCATATACAATAAAGCGTGGTATTTCCGTGAACCATACAGGTTTTATCACATGGTCAAGCACTAGCCCAATGGCTAATACCACAAAGGCAATTATCGCTGGTAAGAAAAGCTGAAACGTGGTTTTGTCACCTGTGTCATGCGACTGGTCATGCCCATCTTCATTACTGTGACCCTCATGGTTGCCATGGCTAGCGGTTATGATTTTTTCTTCCTCGTCGGTACAGCAACAATTTTTTGACATACGACACCTTTCTAATGGTTTTATTAAAGATTACCTGTTACTATAAACCCTGTAGTCACTACAGGGTCAAGTAATAATAATCCAAGTCATACGAAAAGGTCACTTATGTCTATATTTAAAATCAGCGAGTTAAGTAAAAAAACAGGGATTAATATCGAAACTATCCGTTACTATGAGAAAATTGGGGCGATAAATAAAGCCAGTCGAGGCGAAAATGCGTACCGCTATTTTAACCAGCATGCTATTGAACAATTAGAATTTATTAAAACCTGTCGTTCATTAGGTTTTACAATGCAAGAAATTAAGGCTTTTAATCAACTTAAGCAAAATCCCAACCAAAGCTGTGTGATAGCGGATAAGCTAGTTGCTAGCCATTTGGCACAGATTGAACAAAAAATACAGCAATTACAAACTATTCGAGCCTTATTACACACAATGAGCAATTGTCAACAAGATTCTGTCGATAAGTGCAAAGTAATTCATTCATTACAATTCGCACCCACTTTAATAGAAGAAGGAATTAAACTATCTACGACAGAGCTAGAGGCAATACGGTAGAGGTAACATATAATACTTGGGTATCTATATGTAGCTCATAATAGGACAGCTTACTGCCAATTCTTACTTAAGATTTCGGCTCAATCTTTTCCCCGTCTTCCTTGACAAAAGTTTGAGTTAAAGGCATATCAATCAAATCTAGCACCACCTCAGACGGACGGCACAGCTTAACCCCTTGCTTTTTACCATTTTCAGCTACCACGATTGGGCGGTTGATTAAGATTGGCTCGGCTAACATGGCTTGGATAATGTCATCATCAGTCAAATTAGGGTTATCTAACCCACGTTCGGAAAATGGTTCAACATTGACCCGCAGTAATTGCCTAGGCGTAATCCCCATTTTGGCAATCAAATCACGCAGGGTTGGCTCGGTAGGCGGATTTTCCAAATAGTGAATAACCGTTGGCTCAATGCCTTGATGTTTAATAAAAGCGAGGGTATTGCGTGAGGTACCGCAGTTTGGGTTGTGGGGGAATCTTGCG
Source organism: Moraxella atlantae NBRC 14588 (assembly GCF_001591265.1). Taxonomy (GTDB): domain Bacteria; phylum Pseudomonadota; class Gammaproteobacteria; order Pseudomonadales; family Moraxellaceae; genus Faucicola; species Faucicola atlantae. Next base: position 167,735 of record NZ_BCUL01000002.1, read on the forward strand.
CTTGGGTTTGTTGGTTGCCATGTTAATGTCCATTTACTGAAAATCATGGACATTATCTCGCTTCATCTAAGAGTGCAGTAGAGGGGATGGTCGGGGGCTTACTAAGCAAGGATGGATACCGTTCAACTACCCACAGCTCCATGCTATACGCCTCTTAGCTATTGGTAGTTACGTTAGACCAGAAAGGCTTATAGAACTAAATATTTTTATCAATGATGGTCAGCCACAAGCAGTACGTTTTAAGAAACAACAACGTCAACCGACTAGCCCGTATGACTTCGTACTAATTGATCCTAATAAGTGGCAACAATACGAGCCATTACAGCGTTTTTATAAATATCTACCCAAACGTCCTTATTGCAGTAACTGCAAGGACAGCCAAGCCTTTATTTTAGATAAAGATAAGGCGATGAGGTTAAGCTATATCCAACCTAACCACCCTTTGTTTGCCCAGTGTTTAGCGTTTGATGTTGATGACTTGAAAGGGCGGTCAGCTTGGACAGCTTGGAAAGACTACAATCTACCCCCGCCTAACATTATTGTCAAAAATCCCCTTAAAGACAGTTGTCATTACATTTATTTGCTCAGAGTACCCGTGACCAATGCCAGAGATTTAACACAGCGAGCAGTCAAGCACCTAGATGCTATTCATAAACGTATGCGTGTTTTGATTCAAGCTGATTTGTCTTTCTGTGGCAGTCGCATAAAGAATCCATTTTCAGCTAAACATGATACCTTTGTTAGCGGTGCAGAGCCGTACACGCTTGAACAGCTTGCCGAAAATCTAGACCTATATACTGATGTATATTGGGAGGAAATCAACGCAGAGCGAGCCAAAGACAAAGAGCGTAAAAAGTTATCTATAGTTAAAACTGTAATATAATAAGCATTTTAAACCAATACCACCATGCCCAAAATATACAACCAAGACTTACGAGACAGAGCCGTCAACCACTGGCAAAAGACAGGCAACAAAAGCCAAACAGCCAGGCTGTTTGAAATCAACCGCAACACCCTTAATGACTGGATAAAGCTCTATCAAGAACAAGGGAATACCAAGCCAAAACCCTTTGCACCTGTTGGCGTAAAACACATTATCACTGACTTAATCGCCTTTGAGGACTACGTTAACGCTCAGCAATTCGACACCGCAAAACAGCTTAGAGAACAGTACTTAAAAGACCATCCTGATATCGATATTTCCTATAACGCCTTTTTACAAACCTTACGTCGAATCAAATGGAGTTTTAAAAAAAGACCCCGCTCTTTAAGCAAGCCGATTTACTAAAGCAAATTGGGTTTAAATTAATGCTAGGTTTATTGCTATTAACCTTGAGCATTACCGCTGACAACATCCTATTTATGGATGAAACAGGATTTTATCAAAGGCAATACTACACCCACAGTTGGTCGCCTATTGGCAAACCTTGTTATGCCAAAATCGATGCCAATAAGGGTAAACGCTTAAACTTAATGGGAGCTATGCGATTAAATGAGTTTAAACTCATCGCGCCTATTACCTTTGAAGGTGGTTGTAACCGTGTGATAGTTGAAAACTGGCTACACACATTAGCACAATCTTTGCCAAAAGATGAAAATGGTAATTATCCAAAACGTGTATTGGTGTTGGATAATGCTAGATTTCATCATGGTGGCGATTTAAAGCAAATTGCCGAACTTTATAATATTGAACTGATGTACTTACCGCCTTACTCACCTGAACTTAATCCGATTGAGCAGTTGTGGGCAGTCATCAAGCAAAAGGTTCGTTTAACGCTAAGCAATTTTGATACGCTTAAGGAATGTGTTGAAAGTTGCTTGGTATAATTCGGTTTTGACTATAATACCCCATCGATTAAGATTTGCCCAGTGAGCGGCACGTTGCTTGCCACTCGTCCCGAAAGCCAGTCTTGCACCAGTGTGGCAGCTATCGCGCCACCTGTGCCATCGCCTGCCGCTGTCAAATCATTCACTTCAATGCCTAACTTGGCAAGCGTTTGCACCATACCTTGTAGTACACTGTGCGCGTCATCAATTGCGGCAGGGTAGCGGTTTTCGGGCGCGCATCGATACGCAGGCGCGACAATAATTTGTCCTGTTGTAGCGGCAAGTTGGTTAAGCCAAGCGGTATACAAGCCGACGCTACCTGCCACCCCACCACCATGAAAAAACAACATGACATTGGTGTGTTGGGTAGGCGTAGGTTGCATGGTTTTGGGGATAAAAACACGCAAGGGTACGTTGTAGCCGTAAAAATGCGTGGGTGCGGTGCTCATGCTATCAAGCACTTGCACCGCTCGATGATCAGTGGTGGGCGCGGCATGTACTTGGTGTGTGATCAGCTGGGTCAATGCGTCGCGATAGGTCAGAGGCGTCGGTGTGTGCAAGGTATTGGACACAAAGCGATGATGGGCAAAAAACGCTTGTAAGTCTGTTGGCATGGGTTTGCCTAAGGCTTGAGCGGTGCAGGTGGTGGGGTTATTTGGCATGATCAATTGGTTTTTGTTGAGTATTTTTGTCAATTGATGTTAGCAAGCATACATAGAAAAATCGGCGTATAATACGCGTTTGGGCGTTTATCATAGCATAAAACGCGTATGCAACCAGCCGCTTTCATAGCGCTTTTATCATTCGTTGCCGTAAACCTGCGACTTCAGGCGGTGGATATAAGGCAATTGTTAAATGCGATGAGTTTTGCTATACTCATCTCACTATATTCAATGTCTTACATTCCACAGTTAAGTTAAGACTAAATTGCGAGTACGCAGTAACTTAACTGGTAAGACGTTTCCAAACACACACTTAAGCTAATTCGTGTCTATGACAATCCTAACGGTAGGATTAGCTTAAAATAAGAACCTAAGATGTACGGTGTGTCGTACGGGCGGTTGCCATTGTCTTAGGTTTGCGGTGGGGCTTTACCGTCTTGCAGAAGGAATCCCCTCACTTTAGGGAGGGGAGGAAGTCAAACCACAAGGTTTGTTATGTCCGTATCTACCGCACCACAGACGCAATCTGCCAGTCCATCCACCAATCCGCCAAGTTTTTGGGTCAAGCTGACGTGTGGGCTGATCGGTACGTTTGCGTTTTTGCAGGTGTATTCGATTCAGGCGATTTTGCCGATTTTGCAGCGCGCCTTTCATGCCAGTGAAACGGAGCTTGGCATGACGGTGGGGGCGACAGTATTGGCGATTGCGCTGATGTCACCGTTTATGGGTATGTTGTCCGATGCCATTGGGCGTAAATCGGTGATTGTCGGCTCGATTGTGTTTTTGGCGTTGCCAACGTTGGCATTGGCGTTTGGTGATTCGTTGCAATGGCTGATGGTTGCGCGGTTTTTGCAAGGGCTTGCAGTGCCTGGTATTACGGTGGTGGGTCTTGCTTATATTGGTGAGGAGTACAGCGGCGCGACGCTTGCGCGATTGATGTCGTATTATGTTTCAGGCACGGTGTTGGGCGGCTTTTTGGGTCGCTTTGTGCTTGGGCATTTAGAGGCGTTGGTGGGCTGGCAGCAGGCGTTTTTGGTCATGGGCGCGGTGACACTGTTGGGCGCAGGCTGGGTGGCGTGGCAGTTGCCTGCATCGCGCCAGTTTGTGCCCAATCGCCATATCGGGCAAGCGCTCGCGACGTTGGCAAGTCACGCGCGTAACCGCTATGTGGTCACAGCGTGTTTGTTGGGCGCAGGGGTGCTGTTTTCCTTGGTTGGCTGTTTTACGTACATCAATTTGCATTTGGCAGATGCGCCGTATCATTTATCCAGTGCCGCATTGGCAAATATTTTTGCGGTGTATTTGGTTGGGGTGGTCATCACGCCGATTGCCAGTAGCTTGATTGCGCGGTTTGGCTCGGCGCGGATGGTGCAAGCGGCGGTGGCATTGTCGATGGTGGGGGTGTTTTTGACGCTCACACAGCCGCTTTGGCTGATCGTGCTTGGGCTGACGCTGATGTCAAGTGGTGTGTTTATCACGCAGTCGGCGACGATTACGTATATTGCGGTCAATGTCAAGCATGGGCGTTCGTTGGCATCGGGGCTGTATTATGCCTGCTATTATTTTGGTGGTACGATTGGCGCGTGGGTTTGTGGGCTGGCTTATACCCATGGCAAATGGCAGTCCACGGTGATGGTGCTGCTGACGGTGCAGGTATTGGCGTGGTTGATGGCAGCGTTTGGCATGGTTAAAAAGCCGCTGAATAAATCACTTGCTTGATCGGATTTTTTCAGTGGTTAAGCTGTTTTAGCCGAAAGCTATACAACAACGGCAAACAATCTTTGCAACATGCCGATGAAGCCGTTGTTTGATTTGATTGCAAATTTGCGCTGGGTAAATGTCATGCGTTTGTCACGTTTGATGACTGAGCCAATTGCTGTAAAGCAGCCAGTTGCTCGGTCTTTGGGCGTGTGGCAATTTTGACCAGCTGCTCGACTCGTCCTTCAATTTCACGAATGGTGGCAAAAAAAGCCTGACGTTTTTCTTCATCGCGACCGTCAAGTTTGGATGGGTCGGACAGTCCCCAATGCAGTTTCGGTGTGGTGCCAAGCCATAACGGGCAGCTTTCGCCTGCCGCCTGATCACACACCGTGATGACCACATCAGGAACAAAGTCAGCGCCTGTTTCATCCGCTAACACGTCCCACGACTTACTGGCTAGTCCTGCGGTGTTATAGCCCGCTTCGCGCAGATATTGCAGTGATAAGGGGTGCACCTCAGCAGCAGGCTGACTACCCGCGCTTTTTGCTTCAATCATGCCTTGCGCATTTTGTTGGGTGATGGCCTCGGATAAAATACTGCGACAGCGGTTGTGGGTGCAAATATACAGGATTTTCATCGCGTGTTCCTATTCAAAGGTAAAGAGAGTTTATGCCAAGACGCTAAGCCACATTGCAAGTGCGACCAACGTCGCCAACAACACAGGAATCGTTAAAACCATACCGACCTTAAAATAATACCCCCAACTGACGTTGATGTGTTTGGTTGATAGCACATGTAGCCAAAGCAGCGTGGCAAGCGAGCCAATCGGCGTAATTTTGGGTCCCAAATCACAACCAATGACATTGGCAAACACCATCGCCTCCTTGATCATCGGGTTGGCAATATTTGCCCCGTCAATGGCGAGTGCTTGAATCAGCACCGTGGGCATATTATTCATGATCGAGGACAGCGCGGCTGACAAAACGCCTGTCCCCACCGTGGCAGCCCACAGCCCGTGCTGCTCAAGCCCTTGTAGCATAATCGATAAATAATTTGTTAAGCCTGCATTTTTTAGCCCATACACCACCAGATACATGCCCAAAGAAAAAATCACAATCTGCCACGGCGCATTTTTTATCACAGGCAAAATGGGCAGCTTTTTACCCAGTGTGGCAACCACCAATAACACCGCTGCGCCCAAACCTGCAATAATGCTAATAGGCACGCCCATCGGCTCAAACACAAAAAAACCAAGCAACAAGGCTGCCAACACGACCCAACCTGTGACAAACGTCGCCTGATCCGTGATCGCTGTGTGAGGCGGCTCAATCAATTCTAAAGCATACCCATCGGGTATATCTTTGCGGTAAAATAGATACAGCACCAACAGCGATGACAAAACTGACACCACATTGACAGGCACCATCACCAACGCATAACGATCAAACGCGATCTTAAAAAAATCCGCTGATACAATATTCACCAAATTAGACACCACCAAGGGCAAGCTTGCCGTATCTGCAATAAAGCCTGCCGACATAATAAACGCCAAGGTGGTGGCTGGGCTAAAGCGTAATGCCAACAAAATCGCAATCACAATCGGTGTTAGAATTAACGCCGCGCCATCATTGGCAAAAAACGCCGACACCACTGCCCCAAGCAGCACGATGAACGCAAAAAGCCGCTTGCCATTGCCATTTGCAAACCGAACCACGTGCAGGGCAATCCATTTAAAAAATCCGACTTCATCAAGCAACAAACTGATGATGATGATGGCGATAAACGCAAAGGTAGCGTTCCAAACAATACCCCAGACCACAGGGATATCGTGCACCCCAATCATCCCTGTCACCCACGCCAAAATCGCCCCGATGGTCGCTGTCCAACCGATACCTAAACCTTTGGGCTGCCAAATCACAAAAATAAGCGTCAATAAGAAAATAAGAACGGCGATTGCCATAGAAAACATCCAGTGCTATAGTGATTCATATAATATTTTATATATTCGGATATGTAAATATATGAAAGATATATTTTTGCCGTATGAGTTTTTTAAAGCCTTAGGCGACCCTACACGCTTAAGCATTGTCCAACTGCTACATGCCAAACAATCGCTTTGTGTGTGTGATATCATCGATACACTCAATCAACCACAATCTACAGTCTCGCGGCATCTTAACCAACTAAAAACTATCGGCATACTGACCAGTGAGCGTAAAGGGACATGGGTTTGGTATGCCATCAATGAGGATTTAGCCGACTGGTGCCAAGCTGTGATTGCCGCTTTGCCGACATTTAACACGGAGCACTGATAACGCTTAGGCGGTTTAGAGCGTGAGTATAGCGCATGCAAATACAACGACAAAATTTTGTGAATCACCGCGCAACCCCATAGCATAAAAAAACAGCCAATTTAATGACTAAATCGGCTGTTTAAACACGCAAAAATTAGCAAACTAGCCTGTATTGCGCAGACCTTGGGCAATGCCGTTGATGGTCAAATGCACCAATTCAAGCGTCGGTTTGCGCTCGGCTTCATCCTCGGTGTGGCGCATGGTTTTAAGCAATGCCACTTGCAGCCAGTTAAGCGCGTTCAGATACGGTAAACGCAATGCCAACGACCGTGCCAATGAACGGTTGTCATCCAGCAGGGTTTCTTGCCCCGTCACGGTCAATAATGCTTGCTTGCTGCGTGTGTATTCTGACACGATTTTAGCAAAAATCGCCCGTGCTGCTTCGGGATTATCTGCCAGATCAACATACGCCTCGGCAATCGTTAGGTCGGTTTTTGCCATGACTTGCGCCATATTTGACAGCATGGTTTGGACAAACGCGCTGTGCTTGGCGTGGTGCTGTAGACGCGCCAAATTCTCGCTATCGGCTTGTATCAAGGCTTCAACGGCTGTGCCAAAGCCGTACCATGCAGGCAGCATTAAACGGTTTTGCATCCATGAAAACACCCATGGAATTGCGCGTAAGTCCTGAATTCGCGCCAAGCTCTTACGGCTGGCAGGGCGTGAGCCAATGTTGAGTGAAGCAATTTCTTTGACCAAACTGGTTTGTAAGAAATAGTCGATAAAATACGGCTCGGTGATCAATGCGCGGTAGCTGGCAAACGCTGCCTCAGACAAGGCGTTGAGTAAATCGCTGTCGGGCTGCTCGCTGTGATTAGGCAATAGACTTGCCTTGAGTGTTGCGGCAACCAAGGTTTCTAGGTTGCGCTCAGCGTTGGCGGCATCGGCGTATTTGGCGGTGATGACCTCACCTTGCTCGGTGATGCGGATTTGCCCATTGACCGAACCTTCAGGCTGCGCCAAAATCGCCTCAAATGACGGGCCGCCGCCGCGTCCCACACTACCGCCGCGTCCGTGGAATAGGCGTAGCTGCACATCAAACTGCTGCGCCAGTTCCACCAACCGCACCTCGGCTTGGTACAGTGACCACTGACTGGTGACATAGCCACCGTCTTTGTTGCTGTCTGAGTAGCCCAGCATGATTTCTTGCGTGTTGTTGCGGCTTGCCAACAGCGCGCGGTACCACGCTTTGTCAAACAATGCCGCCATCACGTCATGGCTATTTGCCAGCGCGTCAATGGTCTCAAACAGTGGCACGATGTTCAAGCGGCTATGTACCTTGCCATTTTCAACCGTCAATAGGCCAGTTTCTTTGAGCAACAGCGCCAACGCTAGCATATCGCTGACTTGCTCGGCATTGGAGATAATGCTTTGGTTGATGGCGGTTTCGCCAAATTGATTTTTGATATCCGCCGCGGCTTGCAAAATCGCTAACTCACGCGTGGTCGCGTCATCATAGGCAAAGTATGGATTATACAGTGGACGCGCGGTAGAGAGCTCACGCAATAAGACGCGTTGGCGCGCGCTTTCGGACAATGCCAAGTAGTCCTCTAAATCAGCGTGTTTAAACAGCGCGTGCACGGTATCGGCATGTACGCCTGCGTGTTGGCGCAAATCTAGTGGCATAAGATAAAAACCAAACACCTCAACGGCGCGAATCAAATCGCGCAAGCGTTCATTTGCCAATAGTGCGCTGCCATGTTCACGCAACGAATCTTGAATGATGTACAAATCCGCTAGCAGCGTCTCACGGTCGGGGTAGGGCTCAGCTAAGCCGTAGCGCGAACCATAATTGAGCCCAAATTGGTGTGAGGTTGCCACCACGCGCGCGATGATGGTTGCAATGGCGCGGCGGTAGGGCTCTTCTTCACGCGCGATAGAGTCATCAGGCGATACCGCCGACAAAGCTGCCAGCGCATCACTGACTGCCACGCTGCGGCTTGACAGCGGCAATTCTTGATACAGTTTTGCCAACTGGTCGCGGTAAAAATAAAATACCGCCGCCGCTTGGCGTGAAAACGCATAGCGCAAGGTTTCTGCCGAAACAAACGGGTTGCCGTCACGGTCACCGCCAATCCAGCCGCCGATGTTGAGTAAATTTGGCAAGGTGGTGTCGGGGAACTGTGCTTGCAGTTGGTCGCTGAGTTTGCGATACAGGTTTGGAATGGCTTCAAAAAAGCTTAAGTCAAAATACGCAATGCCGTTATCAATTTCGTCTTTGACGCTGATGGTAAAATGGCGGTTTTCGTTGGTTTGCCATTGTGCCAGTAGCGTTGCCTCAAGCTGCGATTCTAAGCGTTGGCGTTGGTAGCCAACCGCGCTGTGATAATCTTCTAGCAAAGCGCGCAAACGGCGGCGCAATGATAAAATCGTTTGGCGTTGCACCTCGGTGGGGTGGGCGGTCAAAACCGCGCTGACAAAGGTGTGATCAAGGTGCTGTTGTAGCGTTGGCTCATCGATACCCTCAGCTTGGATTTCATCCAGCACATACGCAAAGCTACCAGGCGCAAAGGTCGCGCTATCAGCAGCATGGGCAAGGCGGCGACGCTCGTGGTGCATATCTTCGGCGATGTTAAACACCTGCGCAAATAGCCCACACGCGCGAATCAAGTTTTTGCGTTGGCTGGCGCTGAGCGTTGGTAGCACATCGCGGATGGTTTGCTGTGGGTCTGCGCCTTCAATCAGCGCGTGGATGGTTTGCTTGACGGGCAGTGAGGTCTGCTGCTCGATGACGCGCAATAAAATTTGGCTCAAAAGTTGCGTGTCTTCTAACAGCGGTTGGTCTTTGTCGTTGTCCATGATTTCAACCAACGCTGAGATTTCAATCTCGGTTGGTGGGTTGGCTTGATGGTTGATTGCTTCAGACGGGGTGTCTTGCATACCTGCTCCTCAATGTTGTGTTTGGGTTGTGTTTGGGTTGTGTTTGGTAAAGGTTATGTTTGACGTTTTATTGAATTATCGCAAAAAATATCGCACGCTTGCCAAAAAATAGCGATTGGTCTTATAACTTGATGGCAACACCTAGCGTTTAGGCTAAGACGCGGTTGAGCCACCGCCCGATGGTTTGGATTTCGGGCAAGCACACTTGGTGCGCCATCGGGTAGGTGTGATAGGTCGGTGCATAACCGCGCGCGCTGAGCCAGTCGTAGGCTTGCTGTCCTAAGGCTTCGGGCACGATATTGTCGCGTGTGCCGTGATGGATCGCAATGGGTAGGTGGTGGTTGGCGGTCTGTTGGGTAGGACTTAGCGTTGCCAACTGGTCTTGTGTGGCAAGGTAAGTGGACAATGCCAACAGACCTGCCAACGGCTCAGGGTGGCTTAGCGCAGTGTGATACGCCACCGCACCGCCTTGTGAAAACCCTGCCAACACGATGTGATGCGTGGCGATGCCTTGCGCGTTTTGCGCGGCAATTAGATCCCGCACGCGTTGTGCTGATGCAGCAATTTGCGCGCTATCCACCTTGCGCGATAGGTTGATTTCTAAAATATCGTACCACGCAGGCATAACATAGCCGCCATTGATGGTGACGGCAATACGCGGTGCGTGGGGAAAAATAAAGCGCACGCCGTGGCTACCATCTAGCCCCAATTCGGGCACAACGGGCACAAAGTCATCACCGCTTGCGCCCAAACCGTGCAGCCAAATCACCGCACGGTCAATCGGTTGATGGTGCGGATTGTGGATGATTTCGATATGCGGCAACAATTCAGACGATGACATGACATGATTTTCCTAATTTAATTTAACATTGATCAGATGGCTCAACGCTTGTTTGCTCAAAATGTAGCATAGCACGCGCAGGTGTGCAAATACTGATTGAGCGCATATAACGGCGATTTTTTTTGCGGATAAAAGCCATACCAACACGCTGAATGTTTGATTTTTCGCCATTTTGCCCCATATTGAGCCGCAGAAAAGCCAAAAACCATCGCCAATGTTGGCGCAGTATTTTAGCCAATTAAGCATTTTTAGTGACGTTAAGAATCATACACGCATGACCGATTTATCTAGCCCAAAACCTGCCAACGCGCAAGCCACCACACCGCCATTAGACGTGTTGGCAAAAGACCGCCATTATCTCACCCAGTTGCGGCGTAAACTTGCCAAAGCTGACCAAGCCAGCGCCGACTACCAACAGCAGCTGGTTCACTACCAAGACCGTCTGGTCAAATCTGAGCAAGCTGTTGCCGCGCGCCGTGCCAGTTTGCCTGCGGTCACGCTCAACCCCGATTTGCCCGTGAGCCAACAAGCCGACACGTTGGTGCAAGCCATCATTGACCATCAAGTTATCATCGTTGCAGGTGAGACAGGTTCGGGCAAGACCACGCAGTTGCCTAAAATCGCCTTGTTGGCAGGGCGCGGTATGACAGGACAAATTGGGCACACCCAGCCGCGCCGCTTGGCTGCGCGTAGTGTTGCCACGCGTATTGCCGAGGAATTGGGCGAGCCATTGGGGCAAACGGTGAGTTTTAAGGTACGCTTTACCGAGCAAGGGTCGCAAGATTCGCTGATTAAGCTGATGACCGACGGGATTTTGTTGGCAGAATTGGCACATGACCGTTTTTTAAGCCGTTATGATACGCTGATTATCGATGAGGCGCACGAACGCAGCCTAAATATTGACTTTATCTTGGGGTATCTCAAAAATCTGTTGCCCAAACGCCCCGATTTAAAAGTCATCATCACCTCAGCCACGCTAGATACCGAACGCTTTAGCCGTTATTTTGCTTTACCACCTGCAGGCACACGCGGCAAAAGCTCCCACAACGCCAAGCCTGCGCCCGTGTATGTCGTTGAGGGACGCAGCTATCCTGTTGAGGTGCGCTATCGCCCCGTGACTGACGACATCGTGCACAGTACGGATGATGATGCGTTTGATGAGGTTGAGGATAACCTACCACGCGCCATCACCGCCGCGGTGGAGGAGAGCTATGCCGATGCCGCCAGCAAAGGCCACAGCGAGCAGGCGGATATTTTGATTTTTGCCGCAACTGAAGCTGAGATTCACGATATCGCCGACACCTTGCACCAGTACGCGCCCAAGCACACCCAGATTTTGCCGTTGTATGCACGGCAAAACTTTGCCGAGCAGCAGCAGATTTTTGCCCCCAGTGGCGGACGGCGGATTATCATCGCAACCAACGTTGCCGAAACTGCCTTGACCGTGCCAAATATTCGCTATGTGATCGATTTGGGCTTTGCGCGGATTTCACGCTATGATTACCGCTCACGTGTGCAGCGTTTGCCGATTGAGGCAATCAGCCAAGCGGCTGCCAATCAGCGCAAAGGGCGTTGTGGACGCGTTGCCCCTGGTGTGTGTATTCGGCTATACAGCGAGGATGATTTTTATAGCCGTCCAGAATTCACCGAGCCTGAAATTTTGCGCACCAATTTGGCATCGGTGATTTTACAGATGGCAAATTTGCGCCTTGGACGCGTTGAGGATTTTGACTTCATCGAGCCGCCCGACAGCCGTTTGGTCAATGACGGGCGCAAGCTATTGTATGAGCTAGGCGCGATTGGCGGCAAGCCTGCTAAACGAAAAACCAGCAGCCAAGCCGCTGCTAAAACCAACTCACTAGACAGCGACAGCCTGACCAAAATCGGGCAACAAATGGCGCATATGCCGATTGACCCACGCCTAGCGCGGATGTTACTGGCAGGTGAGCAATACGCGTGTTTGCAAGAAATGTTGGTCATCGTGTCGGCATTGTCGGTGCAAGATCCGCGCGAACGCCCTGCCGATAAGACCACGCAAGCCGACCAAAAACACGCTTTATTCCGTCAGCCTGACAGCGATTTTTTGTTTTATCTTAGCCTTTGGCAAGCGATTTACGGTTCATTGTTTGCGACCACGCCGCATGGTGGCGAGCAAGTAGGCGAGATTGATGCAGAAAGTTTTGCCGACAGTGCCAGCTTTGATAGTCTAAGTTTTGACAACATCGCCCAACAAAAGCTGACCAACAGCCAGCGCAAAGCCTTTGCCAAAAAGCATTTTTTGAGCTCACCGCGGCTGCGTGAGTGGCAACAGACCCACAGCCAGCTTAGCCAGTTGGTCAATACGCTCAAACTCAAACACAACCAAGAGCCTGCAGGCTATTTGGCGATCCACCGTGCCTTGCTGACGGGTTTGTTGTCGTTTATCGCCCACAAAGTCAATGATGTCGATAGCAGCGGCAAGCTCATCAAGGCGCGGCGCGGTGAATACTTGGTCGCCCGTCAGCACAAAGCAAAAATTTTTCCTGCCAGTACCTTGTTTAAGCAAAACCCGACGTGGGTAATGGCGTTTGATATCGTTGAAACGTCCAATGTCTTCATGCGCACCGTTGCCAAAATTGAGCCCGAGTGGATTTTGGCACAGGCAGGCGATTTGCTCAAATACCATTATTTTGAGCCGCACTGGTCTGCCAAAACGGGGCACGTCAAGGCATACGCGCAAATTAGCCTGTTTGGTCTGATTGTTGTGCACAAGCAATTGGTGAATTATGAACGTATCAACCTTGCCGAGGCGCACGATATTTTCTTACGTGACGCACTGGTATTGGGTGGGCTCAACACGCCATCAACGGGTGATAGCCTGACCACACACAAAGTCACAGGCAAGGCGTTGGGCAAATTGCCGCCGTTTTTGCAGCACAACCTGAACAAGGTTGCTGATGTTGCCTTGATTGAGGACAAGCTGCGCCGCCGTGATTTGCTGGTGGATGAAGAGCAGCTCTACCAGTTTTATGCCAAGCGCGTGCCACCGCACATTGCCAGTCGCAAGGCGTTTGAGGATTGGCGCAAAGAGATTGAAAAAACTGATCCACAGTATTTGTTTTTTCGTGATGAAGACGTGCTTAGCGAAACTGCACCTGCCACGCAAGCCTTTCCCGAAAGCTGGCGGCTGGGTGGCCTAACCTTGCCGCTTAGCTACGTGTTTGACCCTGCCAGCGACGACGACGGCGTGACCATCAAGGTGCCACTGGTTGCTTTGCCGCAGCTTGATGCCATTGAGGTGTTGTGGGGCATTGCAGGTTGGCGTTATGACTTGGTCTTGCAACTGCTTAAAACCTTGCCCAAAGACATCCGCCGCCAAATCGTGCCAATCCCCGACACCGCGCGCGCCGTGTGTGACGAGCTCAACCACGAGCAGCCAACAGGACTACTCAAACAGCTAGCCCATGCCCTCAACCGCCGCGGCATACGCGGACAAAATGCGCGTATGGTTGAGCCCAAAGACTTTAACCCAAGCCAAGTTGAGCGCTACTTGCAACCGCAAATCGCCTTGGTGGATGACAAAAACCGCCTATTGGACAAAGGGCGCGACATTGAGCAGCTCAAAATCCGCCACCAAGCCACTACCCAACAGGCGGTTGTGGTGGGACAAGGCTTACACAGCCAATTCCCCGAGCATTTTAATTTTATCCAACAACGTCACAGCGCAGGTGTGTTGGTGCAGCAGTTTGCTGCGTTGGTTGCCGATGAGCAAAACCCCAAAAATGGTAAAAACTGGGTCAGCATACAGCAGTTTACCGACCTTGATGTTGCCATTCGCGCCCATCGCCGCGGTGTGTTGGCATTGCTCAAAAATGAACTGGGTGCCAAAGCCAAACAACTCACCAGCCAAATTGACAAACCGCTGAAATTGGCGTTTGCGCCACTGGGTGATTTAGAACAGCTCAAAGACGTGCTGATCTATGCCACACTTGACGCGACGTTTGAAAAATCCGTGCCGCAATACGACAACCATGACGACACCGCCGCGCAAACGCTTGTCCGTCAGATCCATGCGTTGCGCCAGCAGGGCACGATCAGCGATGAGCAATATCACGCGTTGGGCGAGTTACCCCTGACCGCCGCGCAATACGCGCAGGCAAAAACCGCCGTGCTGGCGCATTTTTTGGCAATAGGGCAGGGGGTACTTGGGCAGCTTAGCGCGATTTATCAAGACTGGCAGCAGATACGCGGTAGGCTGCTGATGCTTGATCGCAATATTTTTGAAGAAAGCATGGATGATATTGAAGACCAGCTCGATGATTTGCATTTGGCGGATTTTGTCTATCGCATGGCGTATCAAGACTGGCAGCAATATCCGCGCTATTTGCAGGCGTTGTTGGTGCGGCTTGAGCGTCTGGAGCACAATTTGGACGCGGATTTGGCAGGGGTGTATGCGCTTGATCGCCACATGGAGCGGCTAGGCGTGTACGTCACGCCCGATACGCAAGACAAGTACCATGATTATCGCTGGTTGGTTGAGGAGTTTCGCATTCAGCTGTTTGCCCAGCCAATGAAAACGCGCGCGCCTGTGTCGGATAAGCGTTTAGAAAAGTTGTGGGAGCAATTACAGCGTTAGGCTTGATGGATTCAATGATCAGGTAAAAATGGGCGCAAGTTTAAAAACCTGCGCCCATGGTTGATTTAAGCCAGCCGAATTTTATCTTTAAGCAAAAATTCCATCAATGCTTTTTGCGCATGTAAGCGGTTTTCGGCTTCATGCCACACCACCGCGCGCGGATCATCAAGCAAATCATACGAGATTTCCTCACCGCGGTGTGCAGGCAAGCAGTGCATGAACAACACCTCTGGATCAGCTTTATCGAGTAGTGAGCGCGTCACCATGTATTGACTAAATCGTCGCGCGCGCGTGTTTTGCTCATTTTCCTGCCCCATACTGGCCCACACATCGGTAGCAATCAAGTGCGCATCCTTGACTGCCGCGTTGATGTCCTCAACCAGCGTCACGCAATGGGCGTATTCTTTAATCAACTCCAAATTCGGCTCAAAACCGTAAGGCGCACTCACGCGCAGCTCAAAGCCAAACTGGTGCGCCGCATGGATGAATGACGCGCACATGTTATTGCCATCACCGACCCACGTTACCACTTTGCCAGCGATATCGCCGCGCAATTCAAAAAATGTCTGCATATCCGCCAACAACTGACAAGGGTGTTGCGCATCGGTCAAAGCGTTGATCACAGGCACGCTCGAATACTCGGCAAACTTCTCAACCATCGCATGATCAAACGTGCGAATCATCACGATATCGACCATGCTAGAAATCACACGCGCTGAATCTTCAATCGGCTCACCGCGCCCAAGCTGAGTATCACGCGGCGACAAAAAAATCCCATGACCGCCAAACTGTGCCATACCTGCCTCAAATGACACCCGCGTACGCGTACTGGATTTTTCAAAAATCATGCCCAGTGTACGCCCAACAAACGGCTGATACAGCACGCCCTCATGCTGCATACGGCGCAACTCACTGGCACGTGTGATAATCTGGCGCAATTCTTCGGGGCTAAAATCCAATAGGGTTAAAAAATGGCGGGTTGTCATTGCCGTCTTGCCTTAATAAAAAATACCATCACGCAAATGGGTTAAAAATAATAAAAACAGCCACTTAGCGCGAAAATTCCATGCAATAAAAAGAGCCAGTATAACGCAATTTAACCAACGCGCCAAATACGCGTAAGGTCATTTTTTAAGAACAAACATGAAAGACAATCCACCAACATTTATTTATGTCAATACCGTCGTGTAGGACGCGTCCCGACATGGCACAAAAGCTCATAATTTAGCGTATTTGTCCAGCTTGCTACCGTATCAACACTTAGCCCATCGCCCCACAGCGTCACCGTGCTGCCAAGACCAACCGCCTGCGCATCTGTCATATCGACCATCAACATATCCATGGCCACCCGGCCCACAATCGGCAAGCGTATACCCTCTGCCAACACATACGCCGCCTCACTGACCACACGCGGATAGCCATCGGCATAACCCACGCTGACAACCCCAAGCCGCGTTGGGCGTGTTGCTTGCCAACGGCTGCCATAACCCACGCTTGCACCGACAGGCAACACATGCACCGCCATGACAGCCGCACCAAACTGCATGGCAGGACGCAAATTCAAGGCTTGCGGCGCAACATTCGCTATCGGTGAGCCGCCATACAGCATGATTCCAGGGCGCACCCAATCAAACTGTACCTCAGGAAAATTGATCAACCCTGCCGAATTGCACAACGATGCTTGCACCGCGTCTGCACCCAATTCGGCACGCAGCCGCGCCAGCACATCCACAAACAGCGTGATTTGCGCGGTGTTGTACGGATCATCGGGCACATCAGCGTTGGCAAAATGACTGATTAAAACAATCTGATAACCTGCCGTGTGCAATTGCCGCGCTACCTCAAGTGCTCCATTTGCCGTAAAGCCCAAACGGTTCATGCCTGTGTTAAGCTTGAGCCAAATCGTCGGTGGGTGGTCAGTGCAAAATGCACGATGCGGCAAATCCTGCAATGCCCACGCCAACTGCGTCTCATGATGCACCACACAAGTCAGATTTTGTGCAAGCGCGACACGCCATTCGGCTTGCGAAAATACCCCCTCAATCAATACAATCGGCTTTTGCCAACCTGCGGCGCGCAACGCCAACGCCTCTGCCATGCACGCCACGCCCAGCGCGTCCGCATCTTGTACGCCTGCCAAACACGCCGCCGCACCATGCCCGTACGCATCAGCTTTAACCATCGCCAACACGCGCGCGTTTGGCGCGTAATCGCGAACACGGCGCACGTTATGCGCCAAGGCTGCTGTATTGATTTCTACCCAAGTATTTCGCACATCGACCACACTTGCCAATTTATTGAATGTTTTATACCAAAATTGTTTTTTGTTAAACGCGCATTACTCGTCATCGTACCCTGCACCGTGATAATACTCCGCCGTCAAGTTGCTAAAACGCGTGAATTGTCCCTCAAACGCCAACCGTACCGTACCAATCGGGCCGTTACGCTGCTTACCGATGATGATTTCGGCAATGCCTTTGGCGTCGGTATTTTCATTATATACCTCATCGCGATAAATAAACATAATCAAATCGGCGTCTTGCTCAATCGCGCCCGACTCACGCAAATCTGACATCACAGGGCGTTTATTGGGGCGAGTTTCTAGGCTACGGTTCAGCTGTGACAGTGCGACCACAGGGCAGTTCATTTCACGCGCCAACGCCTTGAGGCTGCGCGAAATTTCAGAAATCTCACCCACGCGGTTATCGCCCAAACCAGGCACTTTCATCAGCTGTAGATAATCAACCATCACCAAACCCAATTTGCCGCCATTGTCCTTGGCAATACGCCGACAACGCGAACGCACCTCCGATGGCGGTAGGGCAGTGCTGTCATCAATATACAACTTTTTGTTGTGCAAATGCGCGATGGCAAGCGACAATTTGCCCCATTCATCCTCGCTTAGCCGCCCTGAACGCAAATTGGTTTGGTTAATCGCACCAAATGACGACAGCAGCCGCGTGACAATGGATTCGGCAGGCATTTCCATAGAAAACACCACCGCAGGCAAGTCGGTATTAAGTAGCACACTTTCGACCAAGTTCATGGCAAAGGTGGTTTTACCCATGGATGGACGCGCAGCGACGATGATCAAATCGCCTGCCTGCATACCTTGGGTCTTGTTGTTGAGCTCAACAAATGGCGTTTGTAAACCAATCATGCCATCGGGATTTTTGCTGAGCAGTTGGATATTATCCAACACGTTTGCCATGACGTCTGCCACTCGTGTCGGGCCTTTGTGGTTGGCGCGGCGGCTGTGCTGCTCGTTGATGGCAAAAATCTCGCTTTCAACCTTGTCCAAAATATCGCTCACGCTTTGATCTTTGGGGTCAAACGCCAACTCTAACATTTTGTTGCCCGCCCGAATCACCTGACGCAACGATGACAGCTCACGCACGCGCTGGGCATAAGCAGTCAGGTTATACAGCGTGGCAGGGCTTTGCACCAAAATATCGCTCAAATACTCGGCGCCGCCTGCCGTCTCAAGGCGTTTTTGGGTTTCTAGCCAGTCGGCAACCATCATCGCGTCATACGGTTCATTGCCATTGGCAAGCATGCTGATTGCCTCAAAAATTATCTGATGACGCTGAGCATAAAAGTCATCCTTGCTGACAATATCCGAAATACGATCATAGCTTTCTTCTAACGACATCAGCGACGCCAGCAAGGTTTTTTCTAGGTCAATGCTGTGGGGTTGGTGCTGCGCGATATCACGGGTAGCGCTAGCGGCATTGCTGACACTTGGCGTATTTTCCTCTGCCATGCTATTACCTCGCTGTTATGGGTGGATTGATTAAACCGTATATTGGGCATTTTTGGCTGAATTAAACAAAACTCGCTAAAAAGCTTCGGTTCAATGTGTTGACGCGCTAACGCATTGTATAAAAAGACAAAATTTTTTGATATCCTAGATCTACAACTAGATATACAAATGGGTGATGCCCACTATACCCAAATTTTTTGCCAAAGGACAATTTAAAAATCTGCATACACGCACGCCTTTGATCTCTTGACAAGCCAAAAAATTAAGCATTTCAGTGGTTTAATATTTTTATTTTTTACTGATATAGTGTATTAAAAAAATAAACAATAAATAAAATTTTGGGATAAAAAAAAGACGGTATCAACCGTCTTTTTTGTACTTAGCAAGTTGTGCCAAGCAGTACTATCATTCAAAAATTACAATTCTGCTACGGCATCTTCTGCCAAGATAGTAACCAAGATCTTAGCGGTAATATCGTGGTGAAGCTGAATATCAACGTTGTATTCACCCACTTGACGCAACGCGCCTTCAGGCAATTTAACTTCCGCACGATCCACAGGCAAGCCTGATTTGGTCAAGGCATCGGCGATATCACGCGTACCAATTGAACCAAACAGTTTGCCTTCATCGCCAGATTTGGCACGGATGATGACGTTCACGTCTTGCAACGCTTCGGCACGGCTGTTAGCGTGTGCCAATTCTTCGGCTTCAACGCGCTCAAGCTCGGCACGGCGTGCTTCAAATTTTTCAAGGTTTGCTGCGGTTGCAGGCAACGCTTTACCTTGTGGTACAAGGTAGTTACGTCCGTAACCAGCTTTAACGTTCACCGTATCACCCAACTTACCTAAGTTTGCGATACGTTGCAATAAGATAACTTGCATCAAAAACTCCTTAGAGGGTCGGGTTATTGTTGGCTATCGGTGTAAGGGATCAACGCCAGGTAACGCGCTTGTTTGATCGCGGTAGCTAGCTGACGTTGGTATTTGTTTGAGGTACCTGTAATACGGCTAGGTACGATTTTACCACTTTCACCAACGTACTGTTTAAGCGTATCGATATCTTTGTAGTCGATATGCTTCACGCCTTCAGCGGTGAAACGGCAAAATTTACGACGACGATAAAAACGTGCCATGTGAGTTACTCCTTAATCTGACTTATTCTTGCGCGTTGTCCGCGTCGCTGTCATTGTCTTGACGGTTGTCATCACGACGTGGGCGTGAGTCGCGGTTGTCATCGTCTTGACCATCTTCGCGGCGGTTATTGCGGCGTGCGCGTTTTTCTTCTGCGTTCTTGTTTAGCGGTGACTCTTCGGTGATGGCTTCATCACGGCGGATCACTAAGCTGCGGATAATCGCGTCATTGTAGCGGAATAGCTCTTCAAGCTCAGCAAGCGTATCGCCATTACATTCGATGTTCAATAGCACATAGTGCGCTTTGTACACCTTGTTGATGGGGTAGGCAAGCTGACGGCGTCCCCAGTCTTCAAAGCGGTGGATTGCGCCGCCTTGTTCTTTGATTAAGTTCATGTAACGCTCGACCATGTCGGCGGTTTGATCGCTTTGGTCGGGGTGCACCAATAGCACCAATTCATAATGTCGCATGACAACTCCTTACGGATTAAACAGCCACTGACCCCATGTCAGCAGCAAGGAGATTGCAAGGGCTTATGCGTGCGTTTAAATAACATATGCAATAAAAGACGCTGCCTAAACAATAAGGTGCAATATTTTAGGCAAAAAAAGCACTAAAAGCAAGTGCTTATTGGGTTTTATCATTCGTTGCCGTAAACCTGCGACTTCAGGCGGTGGATATAAGGCAATTGTTAAATGCGATGAGTTTTGCTATACTCATCTCACTATATTCAATGTCTTACATTCCACAGTTAAGTTAAGACTAAATTGCGAGTACGCAGTAACTTAACTGGTAAGACGTTTCCAAACACACACTTAAGCTAATTCGTGTCTATGACAATCCTAACGGTAGGATTAGCTTAAAATAAGAACCTAAGATGTACGGTGTGTCGTACGGGCGGTTGCCATTGTCTTAGGTTTGCGGTGGGGCTTCACCGTCTTGCAGAAGGAATCCCCTCACTTTAGGGAGGGGAGGAAGTCAAAAAGCTTGATTACTATAAAAAAAGCGATAGTGCATGTACCATCGCTTTTTGAAGGTTGTCAACGCTAAAATCAGCGTTTTAACTGACTGACATCACGCACTGCTCCCGTGTCGGCACTGGTTGTCATCGCTGCGTACGCTTGCAATGCTGCTGACACCACGCGGTCACGCTGCTTGGGCTGCCAAGCGTCGTGTCCACATGCATCCATCGCCTCGCGGCGTGCTGCCAATTCTGCGTCATCGACCAACAGCTCAATGCGTCGATTGGGGATATCAATAGCGATAGCATCACCTTCATGTACCAGTCCAATCGCGCCGCCTTCGGCTGCTTCGGGGCTGACATGCCCGATTGATAGACCTGAGGTACCGCCTGAGAAGCGCCCGTCGGTCAAAAGCGCACATGCCTTGCCCAAGCCTTTGGATTTTAAATAGCTGGTTGGATAAAGCATCTCTTGCATACCAGGGCCGCCTTTAGGGCCTTCATAGCGGATGACTACTACATCGCCTGCCACGATTTGATCCGCTAAAATTGCTGCCACCGCGTCATCTTGACTTTCAAACACGCGCGCGCGTCCTGTAAATGTCAAAATACTGTCATCCACGCCTGCGGTTTTGACCACACAGCCGCGTTCGGCAAGGTTGCCAAACAGCACGGCTAGACCGCCATCTTGTGAATACGCGTGGGCTTGGCTGCGGATACAGCCTGACTCACGATTGACATCAAGGTTTGGCCATTCGTTGTTTTGGCTAAAGGCTTGGGTCGTACGCACCCCACCAGGGGCGGCGATATAACGCGCGCGCGCCTCGGTGTTGTCAGGGTTCATGATATCCCAATGCGCCAATGACTCAGCAAGGCTTGCGCTATGTACGTTGGGCACGCTGGTGTCAAGCAGCCCTGCGCGGTCAAGCTCCGCCAAAATTCCCATCACACCGCCTGCACGGTGCACGTCTTCCATGTGGTATTGCTGAGTGGCAGGCGCGACTTTACACAAACACGGTACGTTACGGCTGAGGCGGTCAATATCCGCCATTTTAAAGTCCACGCCAGCTTCATTCGCTGCGGCTAATAAGTGCAAAATGGTGTTGGTTGAGCCGCCCATCGCGATATCAAGGCTCATGGCATTTTCAAACGCGGCTTTGGTGGCAATGCTACGTGGCAACACACTGGCATCGTCTTGCTCATAATAGCGTTTGGCAAGCTCAACAATGCGCCGACCTGCTTGCAAAAACAGCTCCTTGCGCTTGGCATGGGTGGCAAGCAATGAACCATTACCGGGTAAAGACAACCCCAACGCCTCAGTCAAGCAGTTCATAGAATTGGCAGTGAACATGCCTGAGCACGAGCCGCACGTTGGGCACGCCGAACGCTCGGTGAGCGCAACCTCTTCATCACTAATACGGTCATCGGCAGCATCTACCATGGCATCGACCAAGTCTAATTTGCGTACCGCGTGCTTGGTATCGTGCGCCACATCGTCATTGCGGCTATGCGCCAAGCCATCGGTGGTTGCCAAAATTTTACCTGCTTCCATCGGGCCCCCCGACACAAAAATAGTCGGGATATTGAGACGCATGGCCGCCATCAGCATACCAGGGGTGATCTTATCGCAGTTTGAAATACACACCAATGCATCGGCACAATGCGCATTGACCATGTATTCTACGCTATCAGCGATCAAATCGCGGCTGGGCAAGCTATACAACATGCCCAAATGCCCCATGGCAATACCGTCATCAATCGCAATCGTATTAAATTCTTTGGCAACACCGCCTGCCGCTTCAATTTCACGCGCGACCAGCTGCCCTAAATCTTTTAAATGTACATGCCCTGGCACAAACTGGGTAAATGAATTGGCAATCGCGATAATTGGCTTGTCAAAATCGGCATCGGTCATGCCTGTAGCACGCCACAACGCGCGCGCGCCTGCCATGTTGCGCCCTGCGGTTGAGGTTTTGGAGCGATATTGCATGGTATATCCTTAATCAAACAACAATCAAACAGCGTTTTGGCTCACGAAAAACAGCACAAACCAACAACGTCACCATAAACACCCATCGTAAAACAACGCCACGCCATGCGCAAGTCGCTGTCGGAATAAATCACTTAGCCAAACGGAATACAAAACGCAAATTGTAGCCATTAGATCATTGTTTTTGTTTAAAAATGGCATTATATTTGGATAATAACAGTGCGTAAAATTTGGAGGACAAGCGTGACAGTATTGGTTTGGGTGGGTGTGTTATTGATAGCGTGGTTGGTGATCAAGCCTATGCTAAGCCGTTTGTGGTTTAAATTTCATGTCATGGTTGGTCTAGAGGTTGGCAAACCGCAAATTGACTACCACCACGACCCACGCCACGGTTTGGTACTGACCTATCAGCCAGTCAATGCTAATATTCACGGCAATAGCATGCCTGCTGTACAGCTAAGCCGTGATGACATGGCGGCATTATCCCCGACAGCCCAACAGCTGCTTTGGCACATCAATGACAAGCTGCAACGCTACCACGACTGGTGTAACACTGCGCCCAACGACCAAGCCACAAGATCGCTAAGCGAGGCGCAATTTGTTCTCAATCGCCTGCTACAAGATACCTTGCCCAACGCCTTACAGCGTTATTTGCAACTGGCGCGCTATACCCCCGAGCATCTGCGCGCAACCACCGCCGATAATTTATCAGCCGATGATATGCTGATCAAAATTTTGCAACAAACCGAGCACCAGCTTGACACGCTACTAGCTGAACGCCACGCCAATACCGTGGCTCAACTTGCCACAGACTATCGCTATGTACAAGCGCGTACGCCAGATATCTTAAAAATTTGACTGACCATAAGTTTGACTTGCTAGACTGACCAAACAAGCCCATAGCTGACGGTCAAATTAGGCTAGAACATAAAATATAACAAACGTAAGGATAAGATTATGAATTATTTTTATTTGGTATTGGTTGGGCTGTTATACAGTTTGCCAGTCGTGGCATTCGGATTTGTAGGTTATCGGGTGTATCAGTTGGCGACCCGCGGGCGCGCGCTTGCGTTCAAGGGCATGCCACAGCTGACTCAAGTCACCAGCCGCAACTTGCCCAAAGATTTGACCGACAAACTCAATCTGATCAGCCAAAAGGCAGAAAAACTGCTGGACTATCAAGGCAAAAATCCCATCAATAACCAACAAGTCGCCGATGAAAATCAGTTTTTGGTCAAAAAAATCTTGGATGTGCATCTGCCCGAAGCGATTGCCGACTATCAACGCCTAGACAACGCCCGTGCCGACCAAATGGCGGTGGGTACAACAGGCAAAACCGCGCATGATTTGCTCAGCGATTATTTAGATACGGTCAATAGTCAGTTTGATGATATGCTAGACGCCATGTATGAGCAAAACGCGCAAAAACTGCTGGTTACCAATCGCTATTTACAAGCGCGTTTTAACAATTCTGCCAGCGAACTTGGTCAGCTTGCACCACCTCCCGTTGCCGTACCTGCTAAAATTCCTGCGACGATACCTGCTGAGCGTGTCGAGCTAACACCGCCTATCGGTGTGCCAGCTAGCCAAACCAAAAACCGCGGCTAATTGACTGCCCATAAAAAAGCGACTGAACCAATCAGTCGCTTTTTTTATCTTGCTGTGATGGTCGGCAGGTGTCGAATTAGAACAAACCAAACAAGCGTTTGCGCTTATTGTCGTGCGTTTTGTCATCAAACAGTTCTGCCAAATTACGTGGCTCTTCGCGTTTGACGCCGTTGAGCTTGTGGCGCAGTTTTGACGCGGCTTCATAGGCACGTAGGCGTGAATGCTGCAAGTTACCGATGGGACGGTTTTGCTCTGGGCAGCGAAACGGTGTGAACGACAAATTTTCCATGATGTCAAAGTTGCCATCATCAGGGACTTTTTGTTGTGGAATACGCAGTTTTGCCACGGTGACAAACGGCGCGTCTTTTTCTTTCCACTCATCAGTGATTTCATTGATGGGTTGATCATCAAGGTTGCGACATAGCTGAATTTGTACGTCATATTCAAAATCGTGCTTGCGAATTTCATCCAAAATCGACAAGCGAATCGCTTCATCGTGCAAGTCACGGTTGATTTTACGTTCTAAAATCTTACGTACAGAGGCTTTGGTGGGTTTGACACGGATTTTTGCCATATAGTCGCCATGACGCACCGCACCCATCGAAAAATAGCTATACAATAGGGCGTTTTGTGGCTTGATGCTGGTAAAGCCATTAAACGCTTTTAAGGTTTTTAGTGATTGCTTGGTGGGTAGTTTGTGACCACCACGGGTTGCCCACACCGCAGACACGCGCGCTTTACCAATCAGTTCGCCGTGTTTCATGTATTCGGTGATATTGCGGAAAATTGCTGAGATATACTCGTAGTCTTCAATGCGGTTGCAAAAAAACACAGGGTGGTTGATTAAATTAAAATCCATGTTCGGGCTGTCTTCTTCGCCTGGCGCAAGTTTTTTACCAGGAATATCAAACACCTTGATGGCAAGGCCCAATGCCAAACCTAGGTTGCGATCAACATCGACACGTGACAGACCGTTTGAATAGCGAATCACGGCTTCATGCTTGCCGGGCATGGCATACACGCCTTGTGCGTATTCTTCGGGTAGGTTAGGCAAAATGGTGAATTCGGCTTTGAGCGCGCAGTAGCCTTTGGCGTGTGCGTCACGCACATGGTAGTCAATGTCATTAATTTTTGGGCTTTCGCGGACAAAGTCTTCGATACTTGCCACGATACGATCCATGGTTTTTTCATCTTCAGGTGTGAGCATGTCGATGTTGGGATCATATTTGACGTATTGCACTTTTTTACCGACAAATGGTAACGGCAGGCGGCGCAACGGCGCAGGTACAGGTAAGTGAGAAGGTTTAGGTAACATGTGATATCCTTGATATTGCTAAAAAATGCTGAAAAACAATCTGGTCAAAGGCATGCAAATAACGCTTGTGCATGCCCGATTGTAGCGTGTTTTACTTAAGCTTGGGTGGACAATTCGCTAATCCATTTAAGTGCTGATAAGCTAGGCACAAACAGATATTCACCGCCTTGGACGGTATTAAATTGGAAAATACCCGTGTGACGTTTACGGATAGGATCAGCAGGTTCGGTGAAGGTATCGCCTTCATCGTTTTTGTCACCGTTGTGCACGCCAATCAGCGGATCGCGCTCTTCACCAATGTTCATGAAGTTGCCGTCATTCACCCATTGACCTTGTAAAAACTCAAGCGTATCCATGGCGTGCGCGTTGATACCAATAAAGAACAAGCCGCGGTCTTTGCCGTCATCCTCAGTGATATGGGGCGGTACGATGTCGCCATACGACACACTGCGGCGAATGATACGGTGCAAGCGCACATCCGCTAGGATAAAGTCTTTGGTTTTGCGTGGGTTCATACGGCGAGCATGCGCGCCAAAGGGGCAGCCTTTGCCATAATCGTCATCACTATAGTCAAAGTCATTGTTGCGGTCTTCATCTGCGCCCAACGCTTTGTCGTCATGGTCACGCGCTATGCTGATTGATGCACCCGAGCGCCAACGCCCAAATATTTTTGCTGCCAGTTTGTCGGCTTCTTCGGGGCTGTCGGTTTGCTCAAGGCAATATTTGTTGAAGTCGGCAACGTGGCTGTGGTATTTACGCAGTACCATAAATGAGCCATTTTTGCCCAAAACTTCTGGTTGGGGCATCGGCGGAATCACACCTGCTTCGCCTTTATAGCCCATGACAAACTCACCTGAGGCAATCGGCAAATCGGTATCGTTGGTTTTTTTGACACCACTGCCTGCAACATTGGGGTTGCCGATACCATCACGGAAGCCAAACACGTTTTTGACCGCTTCATCCACGCCAAATTCATGCTCAAGTAAAATCTCAATCGCGCCTTGATCAGGCTGATCACGATTGACATAATCATCAAGCATCGATTTGAGCTCTTGTAATTTTTTTTGCCAATTTGCTTTGCTATCGGCAATCACTGCCGCGCAAACGTGGATTTGACCTGTGCCAAATGGTTTTTGCCAGTTTTCAGGCGCGTTTTGACCCACATCATGTAGCTGTTTGGCACGTGCTGCCATGCCTTGTTTAAAGTTTTCGGGGAAGCTATCAAGTGAGTCTTGTGGTACGCCAAGCTGTTTTAAGCCTTCATAGGTCATGACAATGGTTAAATTAGATGCCATGCGTTCATCAAATTCTTGGCTGCTGCTGACATGTGGCAATAATTTGGCGATCAGTTCACGACCTTTGGCAGCATGATGCACCTTGATGGCAACCACGGTGCCGTAGTAGGGGATGGGGCGGTCACGTAGGATAATCGCTTGGATATCGTCTAATTCCATACCCACAAGGGTGCTTTGCGCCACAGTTTTGGCTTTGCCAAGCTCATTGATGGTGTCGCTTAGTTTGCTGCGTAGGCTTTCTTTTGCTTCATCAATGCCTTCTTTGATTTTATCAATAACACCGCCGTGCTCTTGGTGGCTAGAAATTGGCTGGTCAGACGCTTGATGGTTGGCTGAATCGTTATCGTTTTGGGTGCTCATTGAGGCGATCCTTATATTTTATACAAGTTAAAATCTTATCGATTAAGCATAAACGATGGGCGAGTACAGATGCACCTTGCCCATCGCTTGCAATTTTTATGTAAACCACGTTAAGGTTTTGGCATTATAATAAAATAGATTTTGCCAAATATAAGTGGTTGCAATTCTGCTTCACCTATTATTTATTGTGCTTCATCGAGGGCTTTGTTGATACCTTGCACAATTTTGTCATTACGGCGAATATCGCGCACGGTCAAATGCGGTACGCCGACAAACCAACCCAGCGCGGTGTATTGGTGGTCAAGGATAAATTGCTTGACTTCTGGGCTGCGGATGCCTGGCCAGCCTTCGACCACATCAAAAATGATATCCATCATATCGGGGATTTTGGTTGCAAAGTCATTGATGTATGCATCCCAATCGCCGTCGTACGCGGTGCAGAACAACAAGCGCGTGTCGTTGTCGATCAACACAAAGCGCATATCGTGCAGCGTACCAACGACCGTTGCCCCTGCCAAATCGCCTTTGGTGATCTCCAAAATACGGCGCAAACGCTCGGCACCGCCTTCTTTGAGTTTGCCGATAACGGTCAATTCTGACACTTTACCTGAGCGCAAGCCTTTTTTACCTGCTGAGGTCATGCTGTGGTCATAGCCGTCTGAGCCGCCTTCTTTGACCTGTGCGACCATCAATTGACGCACCAAGTCTAGGTCTTCAAGTTTGTATTTGAATTTGCTGGCCAATGAATCATTTGATTTATCACTGCTGTGGTTTTGCGCTTGGTCTTGTGTTTGGTTGTCAGTTGGACGGTTTGCTGTATCTGTCATGTGATTTGCCCTTATGGTTAGTGGAAAATTAATAACGCCAATAAGCATATGTTATTAAATATTTTTTATCTTTAATTTAACAAAATAATGCTTATAGCAAGCGATTTGCTTGGCTAAAATCTAGTTTATGCCTTTGTATGATATGAAAGCAAGTATAACCCTTGCCTATATTGTGGTATTGAGTAAGCAAATTTAATGGTTTTGTAAAACTTATCGATTTATCAAAAAAAGTAAATTTTTGTTTATACTTAAGTTGAGAATTTAGCCCTAAATATTTGAAAAATAGCCGATTTTTGTTATATCTTAAATTAAGCTTAAGCCAATGATAAAAATTAGCTACTTAAATTTGACCATAAAAAAACGAGTAGTTGTGTATTTTTGATCTCTTATGGATGCCATACGGGCAATGATATTTATTTTTAAGCGTCAAGTGGTGTCGCTTTGGTGGATAGCAGTACTTGTCAATATATATATTATTTGACAGACTAAAAACAAATTTAACTATATCGTTTTTATCATGCCAAAAAACAATCCTTACACCGACAACAGCTTTCATGCGTCTGATTTAAAGACTATTTTGCACTCCAAACGTGCCAATATCTACTATCTACAGTACTGTAGGGTCATGCAAAAAGATGGCAGAATTTTGTACCTGACCGAAGCTGAAAAAGAAAACCTATACTACAACATCCCGATTGCCAATACGACCTGTATCCTGCTGGGTACGGGAACATCGATTACCCAAGCTGCCATGCGGATGCTGTCGCAGGCAGGGGTATTGGTCGGTTTTTGTGGCGGTGGTGGTACACCCTTGTTTATGGCAACTGAAATCGAATGGCTGACACCACAATCTGAATATCGACCGACTGCGTACGTGCAAGGCTGGCTGTCGTGGTGGTGGGATGATGCCAAACGTTTGCAAGCTGCCAAACGGATCCAACTGGCGCGAGTTGCATTTTTACAAAATATCTGGAGTCGAGACAAAGACTTTAAACAAACAGGGTTTGACAGCAAAGACAATTTGGTGGCTAATTTAATCGAACGCTATACCACTGATATCCCAAAGCAAACTGAAGTCATGCACCTGTTACAGCTCGAGGCACGTATGACCAAAGAATTGTATAAACTGGCGTCCATCAATACCGATAACGTAGGTTTTAGCCGTGAACATGAAGGGATTGATAAAGCCAATAGCTTTTTAAACCATGGCAATTATTTGGCGTATGGGTTAGGGGCGACAACCGCTTGGGTACTTGGCATTCCGCATGGCTTCGCGGTCATGCACGGCAAAACACGGCGTGGGGCGTTGGTGTTTGATATTGCCGATATCGTCAAAGATGCCATTGTTTTGCCGCTGGCGTTTATCTGTGCTAAGGACAATGCCAGTGAGCAGGAATTTCGCCAAGAATGTTTGAACTATTTTACCACTTACAATGCATTGGATGTCATGTTTGATACGGTAAAGCACTTGGCATTACAGAAGGATTGGGAAAAGTTATAAGCTTATAAAATTCAATTGAATGGAAAATTTGTCTTATGCTAGTCACGTTTATCTGTCAATGTGAAAAAAAGGCGTTAAATCGCACCCGCCGTATCTTGGACGCTTTTGCCAATCGCATCGGCGATAACGTTTGGCAAACCGCAATTACCGAAGACGGCTTAGACACGGTCAAAAAATTATTACGCCAATCTGCCACCAAATCCACAGCCGTCAGTTGCCATCGCGTGCGGTCACGGCAACGGACGGAATTGGTTTGGGTGGTGGGTAATCGAAAAAAATTTGATGAACAAGGTATGGTGGCGGTGAATCGAACTCAAAAAGACGTTAGCCAATGGCAAGATAATAAAGGTTGGCAAAACCTTGAATTAGTCGCAATTGCTTCTGCGATTGCAGGGTTGTTCCATGATTTTGGCAAAGCCAATGCTTTATTCCAAGCCAAATTACGCCCACAAAAACCCAAAGACAGTAAAAATTATGAACCTTATCGTCACGAATGGGTATCTCTCAAACTATTTAAGGCATTTGTCTTTGAAAAACCTTTAGAGGCATGGCTTGACTTATTATCCAATCCTAGTCAAATTGATATTAGTCAAATCCTTGATCGAACAGCCGATATTGCTTTTCGCAACAATCTAAATAATAACACGCCAATAGCCTTTAATGGTCTTGATGATTTTACCAAGTTAGTTGCTTGGCTGATTGTGTCGCATCATCGGCTATTGGTTTATCCCTATTTTATCAAGCAACAGCCTAACCTCACCGCTATTTCGGCATGGATAGATGACTGCGATATCAAATGGAATTCGCCCAACTTTATCAAGTCAGAATGGACAGATGAACAAATGGCAATCAATTGGCAGTTTCCTGACGGTTTGCCTTTTCAAAGCCAAACGTGGCAGAAAAAAGCCAAAGAAATTGCCCAAATAGCCAAAAAATCATTGGTATCGTTAAAAGGCTTCGTGTGGCAAGACGATATTCTGACCCAACATTTAGCCCGTTTAATGCTGATGAAAGCTGACCATTATTATTCTAGTCAAGAAGCTCATACTTACTTTCAGGATAAAACCTACCAAGCTTATGCCAATACCGATAACGACTATCAATTAAAACAAAAACTTGATGAACATAATATCATGGTGGGACACCATGCCTACCATTTTAGCCATTCGTTACCCAAGTTTTTGGATGAACTTCCTAAACTTGAGTATAACCGAATATTAGAAAGGGGACTGGATAATGCTAACTCTGATTTGAGCCAATGGCAAAACAGAGCTGTGCTACTGTGCCAAAAAATTAACCAAACAAGCAACGATAACGGATTTTTTGGCATCAATATGGCATCGACAGGTAAAGGCAAGACTTTTGCTAATGCCCGTATTATGTATGCTTTAGCCAATACTGACATCGGCTGTCGCTTTAGTGTGGCACTTGGATTACGCACACTGACAACCCAGACAGGGCAAGCCTTACAAAAAAATCTGCATTTAGAGTCCGATGATATTGCGACATTAATCGGTTCAAAGGCAATTTTAAAACTACTCAATACTAATAATATTGAATACGCTGACAGCAAACTGCTACAAGACCAACAGCAACTTTTAGAAGACTTAGAACGCACCGCTCTTGCCTTGCGTGGGAGCGAAAGCTTAGTAATGGACGACGACTTTAATATTGAGTTTGATGACGATATTGAAATTCCAAAAGAAAGTTTGCTAAAAAAATGGTTTGAAAAAGAACCCAAATACCAAAAACTGTTATATGCCCCAATTTTGGTGAGTACCATTGACTATCTGATGCCTGCCACCGAAGGTGTACGGGGCGGTCGCCAAATTGCACCGATGTTACGTTTGTTAAGCGGTGATTTGGTACTCGATGAACCCGATGAGTTTGGGTTAAATGATTTGCCTGCGTTAGCACGTTTGGTGAATTGGGCAGGTCTGCTAGGATCAAAAGTCTTGCTATCAAGTGCCACCATCCCCCCTGCCATGGCAGAGGCATTATTTGAGGCGTATACGGCAGGACGGCAAATTTATCAACGCATCATGCTTGGGCAAAAAATACCCACACCCATTACCTGTGCATGGTTTGATGAATTTTCGGCGAAGTCACAAGATATTGTTTTAGCCGAAAAAAATGCGTTTACCAAAGCCCATAAGCAATTTGTTGATAAACGTATCGAGAAATTAAGCCAAGACGAAACAATATTACGCAAAGCCAAAGTTGTGGCGATTGTGCCGCTCAATACCGCCTTAGATAGTTTAAGCTATACCATTTATCAAACGCTGTTTGAAGCTCATCAATCACATTATCAAACCGATGGCAAGCATTGTATTTCGCTAGGTGTGGTACGATTCGCCAATATCAATCCATTGGTGGCTGTGGCAGAGCAGCTGATTGCCAAAGATAATCCTGATGACTACTGTATTCACTATTGTGTCTATCATAGCCAGTTTACCTTAGCCGCTCGTTCAGCCATAGAAGAGCGATTAGATAGATTGCTAAATCGCAAACAAGCCGAAAGTATTTGGCAGCAGCCTGAAGTGCGCTGTGCTATCGATAAAAATCCATCTGCCAAACATCATATTTTTGTGGTATTGGCGACATCGGTATGTGAAGTGGGTCGTGACCACGATTATGATTGGGCGATTGCCGAGCCAAGTTCCATGCGGTCTTTGATTCAGCTAGCAGGTCGATTACAACGCCACCGTAAACAGCCTATCACGACTGAAAATTTATTTATATTGGATAAAAATTTTAAAACATTAAAAGGTTTGAAAACTGTCTATGAAAAGCCAGGATTTGAAACTGAAAAATATCATCTTAAAGATGATAAGGCTGTTTCAAATGTATTAGATTTAAAGCAATATCAGCATATTAGTGCTATTCCCAGTATTCAATTGATTAAACCAACGCTACCCCCGTACACCAATTTGGTTAATTTGGAGCAAAGTAGCTATTGGTATCGCCTGATGGGGCTTGGCAGCGAGATTAACAATGCCAAATTGTGGTGGAACAGCCCCATTACTTGGGCGGGAGAACTGCAACGCCAACAGCCATTTCGGTTATCCTCACCTGACATGACATTGATTCTTGCCCCAAACTCGCAGGATAAATTGGTGTGGAAAATTCGAGACGACAGCAATTATCGTGAACCAAAGCTGTTAGAAAGCAATTTTATTCGCCCTAGTGCTGATATCATCTTGGGAAAAAATAGCTTTGAATGGTTTGATAACAATGCGTTAAATCGCTACCAAATGATAGCCGAAAGGCTTAATATCGAACTGTATAAAGTGCCATATATATATGGTGAGGTCAATGTGCCTTATTATCATAAATCCGACACGCAATTTTATTATCATCCGTTTTTGGGTGTTTTTTCAGAAATTAAAGAAAACTGGAGTATTCGATGACAATAGATGTTAATGATGTTCATTCTGTCATGTTGGCATTTTTTTTAGATAGGAAAATTGAAAAATCTGAAATGATTTCTTGGTTTAATTCTCAACTTGAAAATACAAGTAAAGTTATTCCCGAGGTTAGTCATGTTGCTAGATTAACTCATTCAAGTTCAAAAGCAATTAGTATTCTTGATAGCGTTAATAGCGATAACTACCCTTATTTGATTACGACTAAAAATGTTAATTCTGAATATTTAGATGCGTCTTATAAAGACGCAAAATTTCAAACCCTATCCAAGTTTTTAACGTTATCTGTAAAAAATTCTAATAAAAAATTAGGAACACTCTTAGCAGAGAATCCTGATTTCTTTTCATTAATAACGAATGATGAAAAATTAAGAAAGGTATGGAGTGACCAAGTAAAAATAGCTTATCAGCATATTCCAATTTCGCATACTCTAGCTAAACAAGTCTATATTTATATTGGAGATGGTAACTATCATTTAGTTTCCCCTATGCTATCTAGTACATTAGCTCATGAAATTTTTAAAGAAATTGAAAAAAGAAATGATTTAAATAAGTTGATAGAACAGGCTAGAGATAAAAATGAGTGGAGTGAAGTACCTTATATAAGGTATCCCAATACAGCTAGATTAAGAGTAACGGGTGGTAATAAAATTGTAGATATAATTAAAGCAGCGAGCAATGTTTCAATATTAAATATAGATAGAAGAGGCTCTTTATTATTATTTTCTGCTTTACCCCCTAAATGGGAAACCAATCCAAACCCACCGACCAGTATAAAACAACTATTACAACTTGGCTATTCAGGCAGATTGTTTTCGCAAGTTGAATATTTAATTAAAGTGTTTAAAGAAAACAAACTTTTTATCAATCATGAACGCAAATTATTGTTGAAAGAATTGATTGAGGATATCGTGTATAAGATTTTTGATGAAATTATGCTGATACGCCATAGCCAGCCAAGCGGTTGGACAGAAAATCTCTCAATGCCGATGTATTTACGACTTTTACTTGACCCAAAAATTCTGCATACTCAGCAATTTTCTCAACCAGAAATCACCGCTTTTTTTGATGAATTCAAACTTGAGATTGCTAAATGGATAAGTCTAGGTATTAATGATGAAATCCGCACGAAGTCACTAGAAAGTTTGTGGCTAAAAATCATATCACCGATGATGCAAGAATTTTATCAAACTCTAAAGGCGGAATAAAAATGACAGAATATATTATTTTGGAGCGAATAAAAGTAGAAAATGCCAACTGTATTGCAGGGTTTACTTATGGCTTTCCTGCAATAACGGCTTTTTTAGGCTTTGAACATTTATTATCCCGTCAATTTAGCGAAAAATTTGGCATTGAGTTTGAGGGTTGTGCCGTGTTTTGTCATGATTATCAGCTTGGCACATACAAGGATTTTTATACCCGTTTCATTCAAAGTCGCAATCCACCTTCGACACTCAAAGGCAAAAGTAGCGATGCCAAGAGCCCTGCACCCATCATTGAAGAAGGCAAAATGGACATGACGGTGTCCGTGTTACTGCGTTGTCGTCAGCCGCTTTCTACCAATGCTGATACCATAGCAAGCTATACCAACACATTAAAAGATTGGGTATATCAAGCAAGATTGGCAGGCGGTAGCATTAAGTCATTTAAGTCGATTGAGATTATAAGCGATGATATTCGAGCTTTAAAATCTAAGTTATTGCCCTGCTTTGTGTTGCTAGATGCAACAGCGTTATTGAAACAGCATTATCAAGACAACCAGCAATCTGCAACAGAAAAATCAGTTTTAGACATTTGGACAGATTTTTTTGCCTTTAAAGAATTTGCCAAACCAAGCACCGATGACAATGGACAATCGAAAAGCGACTTGGGAACGCTATGTGCCACCGAATAAAAAAGGTTGGATAGTCCCATTGATGATAGGTTACAAGGCAATCAGCCCACTATATGACCCAAATACAGTCGAAAATTTGCGTGATACCCGTTATCCGTTTCGTTTCGTCGAGGCAGTGCATGGACTTGGCGAGTGGCGTAGCTTGCACCGCATTGCCGATATTTCTGATGTAATTTGGCAATATCAGATTGAAGACAACTGGTATCTGTGCCGACAGTTATCCAAACAAGATAACCTTTCAACAACTTTATCCAATCAAACCCCAATCAATCAAAATTCAACGTCAGAGATAGACGAGTATTTTGGTGATGTTTTCGATGAAATTTAACTTTAAACCACGTTTTAATCACAAGGAGTAGTAACATGGCAAAATCACCCAAAGTCAAAACCGAAGCCCCTGTACCAAGCGTACTTGCCTTCAGCCGTAAGATTGAACCGTCAGACGGCTTGATGCAAGCCGGTCTATGGGAAAATATTAACGACAAACACGCATGGCAAAATATTGAATTACATGATAAGCGTAACCGTGCGACCAAAAGTCAGTATGGTGTCGCTGATGACGAAAAAATCCAACCCAATATCGTGTGGGGCGATGATGCCAGTATTCCACATGAATTAGACACGCTAAAGGTCACGTTTACGGTAAAATTTTTAGGGAATATTGATAAGGCAACCGCCAATAATCGCCCATAATTTATGGAAAAATTGCAACAAGCCTACAACGATTATCAGGAAACAATTGGCTTGTTACCACTTGCCAAACGCTACACCCAAAACCTTGCCAACGCCCGTTTTTTATGGCGTAATCGTGTCGGTGCGGAGCAAATTTTGGTCAAAATCACCGATAGCGAAAATCCTGAAAAAACTTGGCAATTTAACAGTGATGACAATATCTCATTACAAAATTTTGACCAAGACAACGCTAAAATCAATGAACTGGCAAGCCATATCGCAGACAGTTTCACCACAGGCAAATATTTGTTGTTGAAAGTCGAAGGCTTTGCCAAAGTTGGGGCAGGTCAGCGGATTTTTCCTTCGCAAGAAATGCGAGATAAGGATAAAGATAATAAGTCAAAGTTTTTGTACGAAATCAAAACCCCAACAGGCTTATGTGCAGGGCTACACTCAGAAAAAATCGGTAATGCGATACGCACGATTGATACATGGTACGACAGTGAGCTAGAAAGTGGGATTAAACCTGCGATTGCGATAGAACCCTATGGCTCAGTCCCAACACAAGGGCAGGCCTATCGCACTAGCAAAAAAGACTTGTATTCTTTGATGGTTAAATTCATTAACAATGAAGAAATGCCTGATGAAGAAAAGCATTTTGTGGTTGCTAATTTAATTCGAGGTGGTGTATTTGGTGGGAATGACTGATGAAATATTATCAAGAAATCACCTTGTTGCCCAATGAAGAAATTTCACCTTATTTTTTGTGGAGCAAAGTCTACACCCAGCTGCATATTGCACTGGCCGATGTCAAAAACCAGCACGGTATAGACGGTATCGGGATCAGCTTTCCCAACTACAAATATGAAGAAAAAGACGGCAAAACCTTCGCCACGCTTGGCAATAAATTACGCATTTTTGCCCATACCGCCGATGCGCTGGAAAAACTGGCGTTGCCTGTGTGGTTGGCGCGGCTGGTCGATTATGTGCATTTGTCGTCCATCAAAGAAGTGGGTGATAAAGCGACTGGCAATGTCGTGGTCAGACGTTATCGTTATAAGGATTTTGACAAAAAAGTGACAGCATTTGCCCAATTTAAAGGTATTAGCCAAAAAGCGGCGTTAGCGCATTGCCGAACGCATAAACGCCCTATCAAACGCTATCCGTTTATTACCTTAAAAAGTGAAACCAATCACTCTGATTTTAAATTATCGATTTGGCAGGAGGCAACTCAACACCCCAAAACAGGGGGATTTAATACGTATGGAATCAATAATCAGTCCAATAACGTGACTGTTCCGCATTGGTAATCAACAAAGCAAGCAAAAATAAGGGTGAATAACCCTTATTTTTTACTCTATAAAAAAATGTTTAAATTTCAATAATTTATGGCAGGGTGGAATCGGTAGGGTAAAAAAGGGTTTTTTACTTGGTAAGCCTTGTTATGACTGGCTTTTTTGCGTTATAATTCTACTTTACCGCCGCATAGGCGGCTTAGAAAAGTTGCATATGCCATACACTCAGATTTTGGTACTTTACCGCCGCATAGGCGGCTTAGAAAAGGTCTATCATGCCATCGCACCCACGCGCACGCTTTACCGCCGCATAGGCGGCTTAGAAATACTAATATGGGATAAGGGCAATGTTACACCCCTTTACCGCCGCATAGGCGGCTTAGAAAAATCTCACCAATGATAAAGGCGGCTAACATCGCTTTACCGCCGCATAGGCGGCTTAGAAATTTTGCTGTGGTGGTCTTGAGTTTGTCGCGCACTTTACCGCCGCATAGGCGGCTTAGAAAACCGCCAAAATGAACATAACGCAGACATTATGCTTTACCGCCGCATAGGCGGCTTAGAAAATTTGAGTAGCTAAATAACGTTCTATACCATAATTCACCGCCACGTAGGCGGCTTAGAAATAGTACCTTATTGCTGGCTTTAAGTGCTTTATTTAAGTGGTTGCTAGGTTTTTACCATTGGCATTGAATATCACAACCGCACGATCAAACATCGAGTAAGGCAAGCAATTAGGCAAAATTGTAACTTCTCCAAAAACTGGAAAATCACTTTACAGTCTTTGCGTTAGCATTTTTTTACATTGATAACGGCTGTGTTTGATGTCGGCATGGTTTTAAAAGCACCACAAAAAAGACGGCTCGTTGCCTAACCGTTTTTTAAAAAAAATTATTCGTATCACCAAAGCTATTTAGCGCGGCTTATTGCGGCGTAGATGGTTACTGCGTCGCGCTTTGAGCGGTTTTTGCTGCTGGCGTTCTTGCCGACGTTTGGCAATGCCATACAACCCTGTGCCTTGACGTGGGCGCAGACCGACTAAGTTTGCCAAGCGGTCAATCTCGCTGCGGTCAAGCTCTAGATATCGCCCTGTGCGCAGCTCGCGCGGTAGGCTAACGGTACCATAGCGCGTACGCAATAGACGGCTGACTTTAAGCCCTTGTGATTCAAACAGACGGCGTACCTCGCGGTTGCGCCCTTCTTTGAGCTGTACTTGGTACCACTTATTGATACCATCGCCACCTTTTTCAACCAAGCTATCAAACTGCGCCATGCCATCGTCAAGCTCCACGCCTGTCGTTAAATGACGCGCAATGTCGGGCGTAACTTCACCCAGCACGCGCACGGCATATTCGCGCTCGATTTGGTTAGACGGGTGCATCAAACGGTGCGCAAGCTCGCCATCATTGGTAAACAGCAATAAGCCTGTCGAGTTGATATCCAACCGCCCAACCATTACCCAACGGTCATTGGTCAAAGGCGGCAAACGCTCAAACACCGTGGGACGACCCTCGGGGTCATGTGCTGAGCAAATTTCACCCTCAGGCTTGTAATACATCAGTACACGGCGGCGTTTTTCTTGCTCCGCGCTGTAGCGCAGCAGCCGCCCATCGACGCGGATTTCATCGCCTGTTTTGACGCGATCACCGATACTGGCGATTTGCCCGTTTACACTGACGCGCCCTTCGCGGATGACCTCTTCCATCTGACGGCGTGAGCCCAAGCCGAGTCGCGCCAATGCCTTGTGCAATTTTTCGTCCGTCATGGCAAGCTCCTGTCATCCGCGGCGTGTGCCCAAAGCGCGCAACCGCGCTATAACGCCTATCAAACCGCGTATTTTAAGGCAAATAGCCTAAAAAGGCTAGCTAAAAAACTGCCAGATATTACGTGTGGTTAGCGTGTTGATAAGTTTGCGGCTTGAGGCTATTCTGTCGCATCGCCAAATGCCTCTAACGGCAACAATGGTGGTAAGTCATCAAGACTTGCCAAGCCAAATGCTGCCAAAAATTCAGCTGTGGTATGGAGCAGGGCAGGGCGACCAAGTGTGTCTTTGTGGCCACGTTCAACGATCCAACCTTTGTCAAATAACTGGCGCAAAATCGTGCTTGACACCGTCACACCGCGCACCTGCTCGATATCGCCACGGGTGACAGGCTGGCGGTAAGCGATGACGCTCAACGTCTCAAGCACCGCTTGGCTGAGCGTTTCGCGACGTTCAGGAAATGCACGGCGAATCAAGGGGCTAAATTCATTGGCAATTTGTAGCCGATAGCCTGTGGCAGTGTGTGCAAGCGTCAATGCGCCTTGTGCTAAACGTTGTTGCAAAACGATCAATGCCCTGTCAAGTTCAGTTGGGCTAATTTGCAACAAGTGGCATAACTGTTTGGCAGACAAAGCGGTTTCAGATGCGTGTAATATCGCCTCAAGTGCTTTGCTATGAGTTTGGGCGGTTTGGTGTTGTTGGTTAAAGTCGGTCATTGGTTGGATTAAGATCTATGGGTAACGTTGTATCTCTCAACAAGTCTACTGTTTGTGGTCTATCGCTGAATGCTGGTTGTTTTTTAAGGCGGTAATATTTGTCTAGCAAGGGGATAGGCGTTTTTCCTCAGCATAGCTATTTTTTTTAAAAAATATTATGTTGTAAATAAACATGATCTGATAGCGTCAATTTCACCCATATCACTTGCAAGCATCACGCCGCCCAAACCAACGTTAATTGGTCAATATTGGTTCTACTGTTTTCATCAATCGAAAAATCAATTACACGCTGTTTGGCAAGCTCCAACACAGCGACAAAACTCACCACCACGCCAAGCCGACCTTGGCGTTTATCCAACACCTCACAAAACAGTGCGCGTTGCTGACTGCGCAAAAACTGGCGAATACTGCGCATGCGTTCGGCTAGGCGCACGCGATCGGCGCGAATGTGATGGGTATGGATTTGATAGTCAGGGCGCGTCTGCATGGCACGTAAGCTAGCCGCTAGCCAGTCGGCAGGGTAGGGCTGTTGCAGGTCGGCAGCGGCTTGGGCAAGGCTGTCGCCATCGGGTAGGCTGGCATACGCCAAAAACACGTCACGCTCTAAGCGTAACAAGCTGTCTAAACGCTCGCTGGCGTGTTTGATTTGCGCGTAATGCGCCAAGCGGTCTAGCAGGGTTTTGGTTGGGCTGACCTCGTCTTGTACGGGGGCAGGCGCAGGTAGCAGCAGCTCAGATTTGATCGCAATCAGCGTGCTTGCCATGAGCAAGTAATCGCCTGCCAGCTCAAAGTACGCGTCATCTAATTGTTTGATGTAATCAAGGTATTGCGCGGTGATCGGTAGCAGCGCGGTACGGGTGATATCAAAGTTATTTTTCTTGACCAAATACAGCAAAAAATCCAGTGGTCCCTCAAACTGCTCAAGCCAAATGGCAAACGCAGCAGGTGGAATGTACAAATCCTCGGGCAGCGATTGTACAGGCGTTTGGTACAGTCGGATCGTAAAATCATCCATTGTCATAAATGTCAATGATTAACGCGATTGAAATAACAGATGTCAATTTGTTGGGTAGCGGTTACTTGTCCTTGTGGGCTTATTTTAATTTTGCCAATGGCTTGATCCCCACGGCTTTGCGCACCTTTTCCATGCGCTTGCGGCTTTCGCGCCGTGCCTTGTCCGCGCCCTGTTGGAGGATTTGCTCAAGTTCTTTGGGGTTTGCCATCAGCGCGTTATAACGCTGGCGAAACGGTGCGATTTCGGCATTGATTTTATCAAATAACGCCTCTTTTGCCTCACCCCAACCGATACCTTGCTCAAAACGCGCACGCATGGCGGCTTGCTCAGCTGGTGTGCTAAAGGCTTTATAAATCTCAAAAATCGTTGATTCGTCGGGATTTTTGGGTTCTTCGGGCAGTTGTGAGTTGGTCACAATGCGCATGATGGCTTTTTTGAGTGCCCTTTCGCCATCGACTTGCGGATTGTCACCAAATAGCGGAATGGTGTTGCCGTAGCTTTTTGACATTTTGCGGCCATCAAGCCCTGTTAGCAGCGGTGTGTCTTCATCGACCAAGGCTTCAGGCAGCACAAACAACGGTTTGTCGGCAGCGCAATAACGAAAATTAAACGTACCTGCGATGTCACGCGCCATCTCGATGTGCTGAATTTGGTCTTTGCCAACAGGCACGTGGGTGGCGTTAAACATCAAAATATCCGCCGCCATTAGCACAGGATAGCCAAATAAGCCCATACTGATGCCAAAATCGGGATCGGTGTCGGGCGTGGCAAGATTGGCATCCACCGCTGCCTTGTAAGCATGGGCGCGGTTCATCAAGCCTTTGGCGCAGTTGCAGCTGAGCACCCATGACAGCTCTGGGATTTCGGCAATATCCGATTGGCGATAAAATACCACGCGCTCGGGGTCAAGCCCGCAGGCAAGCCACGTTGCCGCAATGGCTTTGGTTGAGGCGTGCACCGCGTCGGGGTCGTGGCATTTAATCAAGGCATGCAAATCCGCCAAGAAAAAGTACGCATCGTGCGTGCTGTTGGCAATTGAAGCAATCGCAGGGCGAATTGCGCCGACATAGTTGCCTAAATGCGGAATGCCTGAGGTGGTGATACCTGTCAAAATGCGTGTGGGTTGTTGGGCGGCTGCTGGGTTGGTGCTTTGAGGTGCGGTCATGGTTGGTCTTACTGGTTAAGTGGTTTAAAAATTA
This sequence comes from Moraxella atlantae NBRC 14588, assembly GCF_001591265.1. Lineage (GTDB taxonomy): Bacteria > Pseudomonadota > Gammaproteobacteria > Pseudomonadales > Moraxellaceae > Faucicola > Faucicola atlantae. The sequence continues at coordinate 209,344 of NZ_BCUL01000002.1, forward strand.
AGTGCTTTAAAAATAGTCAAATAAAACTGGCAGTATAACAAAATTTGGCGCGGTATTCCTATGGACTTTAGCCCAATACATGGGGTGTGTATTATTTGGCGTAATATTTGGTGCCATCAGGTTGGGTCTTAAAGCGGCGGTGAAACCACATGTATTGTGTTGGATCGATAAGCATAAGCTGTTCAAGCAAGGCATTGATTCGCGCCGCATCGGCTGTTTCATTCTGACTGGGGTAATCGCTAAGCGGTGGGCTAAGCGTCAGCTGATAATGCGGACGCGGTACGTTTGGCGCGGTCGTGCGATAAGCATGGAACATAAAAAACACGGGCGGTTTTTGCTTATTACCTAAACGAGCAAGGCGGCGTTGTGCGGTAATTGTTGCGGCAGGTACCCCAAAAAACGGTGCCATCACGCCTTGTGTAAGCCCAAAATCTTGATCGGGTGAGTACCACACCGCGCGCCCATCTTTAAGACTTTGCGCCAGCGCGCGCATATCGCGGTGGCTAATTTGGCGGCGGTAAATGTGGGTACGGGCGTTAAAAATAAACCAATCCAATAAGGCGTTGTTTTGTGGACGATAAATGACATCAATCGGTAACACATGGCTCATCAGCAAACCACCTAAGTCAAGCAACGTGTAGTGCGCACCCAGCAAAATCACCGCATGCCCGTTATGTTGCGCTTTGAGTACCGCATCCGCGCCTGTCACATCCCAGCAGCCATCAAACACGTGTGGACGAAACCATGCGCATAGGCTCTCAAACACACCGACACCTGCCTGAATAAACACCCGCTTGGCAAGCTGCGCATGCTCAGAGGCGGATTTTTCGGGAAAAATCAACGCCATATTAATCAGCGTATCACGGCGGCGGCGTGCAATACCGTGATACAGCACCACGCCCAACGTGCGCCCCAACCAAAACTGTACACGCAGCGGCAGCCACACCCACGGCAACACGCACGCCATCAGCAGCCAAATCCCCCAGTATTGCGGCAACAAAAACCGCCAACTAAACGGCAGCCGCGTTTGTGAGGTCGGGTGGGTAGAAGCAGGTGAAAAAATCATACAAACAACGGCTCAACGAACGGTAAAAGTGGTAATATTTTATAAAAAAATGTTGGTATTTATAAAAAAAATTCCACTAGGTTTACCACAAAACTTGTGTTACAATTCAGACAAAATATGACACTTACAGGACGTTTAGTAAGTATCGTCTAGGTTTTTGTTACAAAAATGCTGAGATAAAATCAGTGATTGGTAAGTATATTTGCGCTGATTTTAGGTTAATTTACCATCATGGCATGTTTTATCAATCTACGTCAAGGATAGACGTTTGTACTGCCGACACCGTGGGTCGCTGCGGTCTATCCGATGACGGATAATGTTTACAAGGGACTGTGTATGGCGACTCATTCTCTCAATACTGCAACTATTCCCCCAAAAAACCACACGCCCAAACGCGGGCTAGGTTCACATCTATTGTGGCTAGTCATCGCTGTGATTGGTGCGTTTGCCATTGGTACGCTGGCATTGCACCGCGGCGAAACCATCAGCGCGATCTGGCTGGTGGTTGCAGCGGTGTGTGTGTATAGCATTGCGTATCGTTATTACAGTTTGTTTATTGCCGAGCGCGTATTTGAGCTTAATCCGCGCCGTGTGACCCCTGCCCACAGGCTAAAAGATGGGCTTGATTATGTACCGACCAATAAACAGGTATTGTTTGGTCACCATTTTGCCGCAATCGCAGGCGCAGGGCCGCTGGTGGGGCCGATTTTGGCAGCGCAAATGGGCTATTTGCCCGGCACGTTGTGGCTACTGGTGGGCGTGGTGTTTGCAGGCGCAGTGCAGGATTTTTTGGTGCTGTTTATCTCAACACGCCGCGATGGCAAGTCGCTGGGTGAGATGGCAAAAGATGAGCTTGGCAGCTTTGCAGGTATCACGGTCATGCTTGGCGCATTGGGCGTGATGGTGATTATTCTTGCTGTGCTGTCGTTGGTGGTTGTTAAGGCGTTGGCGCATAGCCCATGGGGTCTGTTTACCATTGCCATGACCATTCCGATCGCGCTGTTTATGGGCGTGTATATGCGTTATTTGCGTCCTGGTCGCATCATGGAGGTGTCAATCATCGGTTTTGTGCTGATGATGGCGGCGATTGTGTTTGGTGGCAAAATCGCAGAAAACCCGTTTTGGGCAGAGGTGTTTACCCTATCGGGTGTGCAGCTCACGTGGTTGCTGATGGCGTATGGTGTGGTCGCGTCGGTGTTGCCTGTGTGGTTGCTGCTCGCGCCGCGTGATTATCTTTCAACTTTTTTAAAAATCGGTGTGATTGCAGGGTTGGCGTTGGCAATCGTGTTCACCATGCCGCAGCTACAAATGCCTGCTTTGACCCAATTCATCGATGGCACAGGGCCAGTATTTAAAGGCGCGTTGTTTCCGTTTTTGTTTATTACCATCGCCTGTGGAGCGATTTCAGGTTTTCACGCGTTGGTCTCAAGCGGTACCACGCCTAAATTGATTGATAATGAAGCCGACACGCGCGCGATTGGTTATGGCGGCATGTTGATGGAGTCATTCGTCGGTATCATGGCGTTGATTTGTGCGTGTGTGCTGGAGCCTGGTGTATATTTTGCCATCAATTCGCCTGCCGCGTTCTTGGGCACAACCCCCGAAGCCGCCGCCGCTGCTATTGCCAATTTGGGCTTTGTGGTCACCCCAGACGCGCTCAATACCTTAGCGCAGCAAGTGGGTGAAACGTCAGTGATTTCGCGCACAGGCGGCGCACCAACGTTTGCCATTGGTATGGCGCATATTTTGTCATTGATTTTTAATAACCCTGCGATGATGGGCTTTTGGTACCATTTTGCGATTTTGTTTGAGGCGTTGTTTATTTTGACAGCCGTCGATGCAGGCACGCGCTCATGCCGTTTTATGGTGCAAGACACCTTGGGCTTGGTCGCCCCTGTGTTCAAAACGCATAATGCAGTGACCAATTTTATCGCCACGCTTATTGCGGTCGGCAGTTGGGGGTTTTTTGTTTATCAAGGGGTGGTTGATCCGCTCGGTGGTATCAATTCATTATGGCCATTGTTCGGTATTGGCAATCAGCTGCTGGCTGCGATGGCGCTGACGCTTGGCACGGTGGTGCTGTTTAAAATGAAAAAACAACGCTATGCGTGGCTGACGGTATTGCCGATGATTTTTTTGGTCATCACTTGTATGACGGCAGGTTGGCAAAAGATTTTCCACAGTAACCCTGCTATTGGCTTTTTGGCGCAAGCGGATAAATACAAAGCTGCGATCGCCGCAGGTGAGGTGCTCAAACCTGCCAAGGATCTGGCAGAAATGCAAACCATCGTGCTATCCAACCAAATCAACGCCGTACTGTGTGGGTTTTTTATGACGGTATTGGTGGTGATGATTTTGGCATCAATCCGCAGTGTGCAACGCGCATTGGCAAGTCCTGTGCCTACCGTGGTTGAGGGCGAAGCAGTGTACGCTGATCCTGTACCATTATCGGTAAAGGCCGCGCATTGATGGTCAACAGACGACAACAAAAACACAGAATCAAAAGGTTAGCACAATGAAAAATCCATTGGCTGATAACAGCAAAATCTTGTTGGTTAATATGGTCAAAATGACCGTGCAGGCGCAAAAACAGCTGCTATTAACCCCCAAAAACTTGGCACGTATCGCGCTGTTGGTCAAGCGGCTGCAGCAAAGTTTTCGCTTGATGGTTGGCGTGCCTGATTACGCCACCTACCTTGAGCACATGCGCACGCACCATCCCGACCTTGAGGCGATGGATGAAAAGACGTTTTTTCGCTACTGTGTGGACGCGCGTTATCCCAGCAGTGGCGGCAATATGAAGCGTTGCCCGTGCTAATCGGTTGATTGGTTGATATTTGATATTATGGCGTTGCTAAAACAAAAAAGACGGTTGATGCCGTCTTTTTCGGTTATTTATTTTGCCAAAAAGGCTTAATTTGTCGCCAACAAATCGCTATACAATGCCGCATTATCATGATCAAAGCAGACAAAGATAATCTTACGCAAGGTGGTTTGTGGATGCTGCGTCAGCCACTCACGCACTGCTGCAAGCGCGACCTGTGCCGCCTGCGGTTTGGGGTAGCCGTACACGCCTGTTGAAATGTTTGGCAAGGCGATACTGGTCACGCCATGCGCTGTCGCCAATGCCAATGACTCACGATAGCAGCTTGCTAGCAATGCCGCCTCATCGTGTGTGCCGCCATGCCACACAGGGCCGACAGTATGAATGACGTAATCGGCAGATAAATTGCCTGCATGGGTGATGACCGCTTGCCCCGTGGGGCAGCCGCCTTGCTGCGCGCGGATAGCTTGGCATGCTGCTAACAGGGTTCTGCCTGCTTTGCGGTGGATTGCGCCATCGACACCACCGCCGCCCAACAGGCTGCTGTTGGCGGCATTGACAATCGCGTCCACGTGTAGCGCGGTGATATCACCTGTGATGACCGCTAAATTGGTGTGGTTGATAGTGGTTTGTGCCAGTGGTTGGGACAGTACATGGTGCATGGTGGTTGCCTTATTTTAATTTTAATAAAAGTATTACTTAATAAAAATTAGTCGTCTTTTTGTGCCATCAATGCTTTGGCTTCATTCAAATCGCTTTCAAACAGACTTTCAAGCTCTGCCGTTGCCGATTGTGCCGATTCGATCAATTTGGCTTCATCGTCATAAATCGCCTGTTGCTGCTCAATCAATTCATCGTCATAATCGCGGAACATACGCACACTTTTACGTGCAAATTCCTTGCTAAAACCAAGTACCTCTAGCGATTCGCGCGACATATCCAACGCCGACAGATAGGTTTCACGCCAAATGTATTTGACCCCAACCTCACGCAAGCGATAATAATGCTGGCGGTTGATGGCGCGTGCCAAAATCGTCACCTCAGGGTAAGTGCGCACGACATAATCTGCCACAGTGACCGAATGCTCAATGTCACCAATCGCCAAAATAAACAGCCGTGCCTTGCCCAGCCCTGCCGCGCGTAGGGTATCGGGGTTGCGTGGATCGCCATAAAACACACTGTTACCAAATTTGCGTACAAAATCGACTTGGTTGGCAGATTTTTCAATCGCGGTAAATTCGATATTGTGCATCCGCAGCACCCGTCCGATGATTTGTCCCATACGCCCAAAACCTGCCAACACCACAGGATGGGCATGGTCGGGGATGGTATCATAATCGCGGGCAGGCGCGCGCTTGGCAAAATACGCCTCACCCACGCGACCCCACAGCCAAAACGCCAGCGGCGTAAGCGCCATCGATACCGTGACGATCAAATCCAGCGTCGATTGTTGTTGGTGATTGAGCAAATGCTGCCCACGTGCCACACTAAACAGCACAAACGCAAATTCACCGCCTTGCGCCAAGGTCACCCCAAGGCGTAGGCTGTTGTCCCAGCGGTTGCCCAATGCGCGTGCAATCACGCTTAGCACGGCAAATTTGACGACAATCAGCCCTAGCGCCGCGCCGATAATCAATAGTGGCTTGGCAACAATCAGCTTGACATCGGTCAGCATACCCACAGAAATAAAAAACAGCCCAAGCAGCAAGCCCTTAAACGGCTCAATACTCGATTCAATCTCATGCCGATACGCTGAATCCGCCAACAGCACGCCCGTCAAAAAAGCGCCCAACGCCATCGACAGCCCGATGTAATCCATCAGCAGCGACACACCCAGCACGATAAACAACGCCACCGCCGTCAAAAGCTCAGTGGCGTGGCTGTTGGCAACAAATTTAAAAAACGGGCGCACCACATAGCGACTGGCAAACACCAAACCTGCAAAAATGCTGATCACCTTGGCAAAGTATTCCCAATCATAATGCTGCTGCTCTTGCACGCCCGACAAAAACGGCAACGCAGCCAGCAGCGGAATCACCGCGATATCTTGAAACAGCAAAATCGTAAACGCTTGCTGCCCGTGGGTGGTGGATAGTTGGCGGCGTTCGGTCAAAAGCTGCAACACAAATGCCGTCGAGGACAACGCCAATCCAAAACCGATGACAAAACTCTGCGCCCATGCCAAACCAAACACCACATGCACCAATGCCATCAGCACTGCGCCTGTGACTGTCATTTGCAGACCGCCCATGACAAAAATCAACTGCCGCAACGCCCACAGCCGTGATGGTTGCAGCTCAAGCCCAATCAAAAATAGCAGCAACACCACACCAAATTCAGAAAAATGCAGCAAATGGTTGGGGTTGTTCACCACATGCAGCCCACTAGGTCCAAGCAATAAACCTGTCAGCAGGTAGCCCAACACCGTGGCGATGCCAAAGCGTTTGCCAAGCGGCACCAAAATCAGTGTCGCGCCCAACAAAATACAGACTTCTAACAACAGGCTATTTGTGGTAGCGGCGGCAAACATCGGCGTTATTCCTGATCATACAAAATAATTGAATCTTTAAAGCTTAACAAACACCCGCCACACGCCGTTGTCGGCAATCGGATTTTGGTAGGCATCATTGCGTTTTTTGCGTGGTGTTTGGCGGCTATCGACCAATTTCATATCAGGCAAGGCATGAATGATAAGCCCCGTGCGATAAAAGCGCACCCGCTCAGGCTCAAGCAATTCGCCTTTGGTATTTTTGCAAAACACATACGCGCGCAAATCAATGAATTCTCGGTGCGCCACCAGTCGCGCATCGGCGGATTTTGCCAGCGCGTGCGTCATGCGCTCAACTTGTGCCTCATCAAACGCGCCGCATTTATCCACCAATGCGCCTACCGCGCCGAAGTTTTTGGATTCTTTGGCACGGGTTTTGGTCAGATGCAGCTTGGCAACGTGATAAATAAACTGCGGAATCTCAAGGCTAGCTGGCAGTGGTAGATAGTCGGGCGGCAACCCTGCCGAGGGGTAAAACTGCTTAGCGCGCGCAAGTAGCGGCTGCCAGTCGTGCTGATAAGCTTGCACGCTTGCCAAATTGCCTGCATAAATCGGTAAATCTTGGATTTGCGTGAGCGTAGGTGGTGGAAAAAAATCCGCGCGAAACTGCGCGATATCGGCTTGTAAGGTCGAAAGCAATGCCTTGACGTGTTTTTTTTGCGTTTTGGCATCCAGCGTGCTTGCCTGTGATGGATCAAGCTCAAGCTGATTATACTGCTCGAGGCTTAACTGGTGAAAATCAGGCACAACAAACGGGGCAGAACGGTGTGACATACGGGCTCTTTTTTTATTACTATAAATTGGACAACAATCAATCGGCTGTTTGCCATTGTCACACATTTTTGCATGGCTGCAAACGATTATCTTAAGGTGATGCGCTTGCTCACAAGCCATGATAGCAACACAAACAGGCTTATGGTATAGTGACATTTTGCCCAAAATCCTAAGCCATATCATCGCCCGATGTCTGAATCTGCCACTACCCCAGCCATTGCGTCTGCACCGCCCGATACGTCCGCGCCTGTCAGCGTGGGCTTTACGCGTCAGCCGCCCACACTTGCCGAGTTGTCAGCGCGGCGGCTGCGCCTATTTCGTCAGCAAGAACAGGCGGTGCAAGCGTTTTATCAGCAGCTGAGCCAGCGTTATGTTGGCGATCATGGCAATCGCGTGCCGCTGTTTTATGTCACCGCGCACTGTGCACAGTTTGCTGAGTGGGGCAAATTCCAGACTTTGCGCCACCTTGATGTACGCGGTATTGCCGACACTGACGCGCTACAAACCTTGTTTGATCATCTGCACATTGTTGATGATTTGTTGCTTCAAGTCGTGCGCCGCTTACCGCCACAGCGTCCGTTGGGTTGGCAAATCACCAGTCACGCGCCAAACGCGCTCAATGTGCCGACATCTGCGCCCGTGCGCCAATTACCACGTCGCGGCATCGAGCAAAGCGCCGCCGCTACGGTGCTGCAATTTTTGGGCGTGGCGTGTTTTAGCCAAGACAAAACCTATTTTATTGGGCATGTGGCAGGCTATTTGTTTTGCTGCTATTATTTTGCCCATTTGGGCGTGCACTATGCCGCAACAGCGCTCAAAGAACCGATTGCCAACGATTACCCATACCAGTGGGTTGAAGTTGCTGAGTTGGTACGACTGTTGCAAGCGTTTGACCCGTTGCTTAAAGCTCAGGTCTATCAACTGGCGGTGTATTGCGCACAAATCAGCGAATACGCGCTCAGCAAGCAAATTGAAAAACTGCTGATCGGTGAAGTCAATAGCTTTGATAAGTTGCCGCTGCGTCACGCGCTTGCCGAGCAGGTACAATATGACCAAACGCTGATTGAGCCATTATTTACGCCACTAAAAAGTATGCGCTAAAGACTGTAAATTTTTTGATAATCAGCGATTTTTTAACTAAACTGCCAATAAAATAACGACCCATTGCCATGCCTGCCTACCAATACAAAGCCATGGACACCAGCGGACGCGCGTGCCAAGGTATTTTAGAAGCCGATTCGCCACGCCAAATCCGCCAACAGCTACGCGAGCAAAATCTGTTGCCTGTTGAGGTTAATGCCGTGCAACAAGCCGCTAACACGCGCCGCAGCGTGTGGCAAAAGGGCTTGAGCGCGTATGATTTGGCATTGATGACGCGCCAGTTATCGGTGCTATTGGCGGCGGCAATGCCAATCGAGCAAGCACTACAAGCCGTTGCCAAGCAAAGCGAAAAAGCCCATGTCAAGGCACTGCTGCACGCCGTACGCGCCAAAGTGCTTGAGGGCTTTAGCCTTGCCATCGCGCTGCAAGAATCGGGCAGTTTTCCGCCGATTTATATCGCCACGATTGCTGCAGGCGAGCGTTCGGGGCATTTGGATTTGATTTTGGCACAGTTGGCAGACTACACCGAAAACCGCTTTGCCATGCAAAAAAAAATCCAAGGCGCATTGGTGTACCCTGTCATTTTGTTGGTCATGGCATTTGCTGTGGTGATTGGGCTGATGACGTTTGTTGTGCCAAAAATCGTCAAGGTGTTTGAGCAATCCGAGCAAGCGTTGCCGTGGATTACGCAGGCGGTGTTGGCAGTATCGCACGTCATCACCACAGGTTGGTGGTGGCTGTTGGCGTTGGTCATGGGTGTGGCAATCATCGTGATAAAATTTGTTCGCTCACCGATTGGGCGTGCGCGGGTGGATGCCTTGACATTGCGTTTGCCGATTTTTGGCAAATTAAGCCGTAGCCTCAATGCGGCTCGTTTTGCCAGTACGCTATCGATTTTGGTGCGCTCAGGCGTGCCACTGGTCGAGGCGTTGGCGATTGGCGGCGCAGTTGCCACCAATGTGCACATCAAGCGCAGTATAGAACAAGCCACCATCAAGGTCACCGAGGGCGCAAGCCTATCAAGCCAGCTTGAGCGCAGCAATTTTTTTCCGCCAATGATGGTGCAGATGATCAAAAGCGGTGAACAATCAGGTGAGCTTGACAATATGCTGGCGCGCGCCGCAGACATGCAGCAAAACGAAGCTACCACGATGATTAGCACGCTGTTGTCCCTGCTTGAGCCCTTGATGCTGGTGTTGATGGGCGTGATCGTGATGACGATTGTGATGGCGGTGATGCTGCCGATCGTTAATATGAATGATTTGGCAAATTAAACGCTGCCAATGCTTGGTCGGTATTAAGGTTTGGCAGCTTTAAAAAACGTTGCGCCAAGCTTACCCAAACCTGATTTTTTGCAGTTTGGCGCTAATTTGCAACCAATGCGTCAAATATTGCCACTATAATGCGGATTTTATCCGTTATCTTAGACTGTTGATTGTTGGTTTTTATGAATAAGATGTTAAATGATACAATCGTTTACCCCAGCCATGATGCTACACCACGCCGCCAAGCAGGTTTTACTTTGATAGAGGTGATGGTGGTCATCGTGATTTTGGCAATTTTGGCAGGCTTGGTGGTGCCCAAAGTGGCAGGACAAAGCGACAAAGCGCGCGTCAAAACCACTGAGACCGCACTAGCCACCACGTCAAACGCGATTGACATGTTTAAAGTCGATAACGGACGCTATCCGACCACCCAAGAGGGCTTAGCCGCGCTGTTCACACCGCCGCAAAACGCCAAAAACTGGCCAGAAGGTGGCTACATCAAAGGCGGTATGCCAAAAGACGGTTGGGAAAATGACTTACAATACGTGCAACCTGGCAGTGAAGGTCGTGCGTATGATTTGTTTTCGTTGGGTGCAGATGGGCAAGAAGGCGGCGAAGGGCTAGACGCGGACATCATGGCAAAACAATAAGCCATCAACAGGCAGGGCAGTAAAATAAGCAAGGTTGGATTAAATTGGTCACAAATAATATTCGATGGGCGCTAAAATTGCTGTTGGTAAGCGGTTGGTTGGGGCTTGCCATGCCTACTCAAGCCATCAGCCTAAGCGATGCCTTTGGCGATAGTGGCGCAAATGTAGGTACGATTAACCCTGCCAATGAGATCAGCGGTGTGCGCGTTGAGGGTGCAAAACCGCTGCCTGTGACACAAGCGTTTAATGTGACGATCAGCCAGCAAGACGCGCGTTTGACCATGCAAGCGCAGGTGCAAGATGGCTATTACGTCTATCGTGATAAGTTTAAATTGACCTTGCCCAACGGCGTAACCGCCACGCCGTTGACCTTTGGTGCAAAGCCAAGTTTTGTGGATGACCCCGATTTTGGGCGCGTGGCGGTGTTTGACCATGATGTCAGCGCGACCACAAGCTTAAAACTTGCCAAAAATTCAGCCAACCTCGCCAATGACAAAACTGTCACCTTAAAATGGCAAGGCTGCGCCAAGGCAGGTTTGTGTTATCCGCCGCAAACCGTGACCTTAACACTGGCAGATGTGCCACAACTTAGCCAGCCAAAAACCGAAACCGCCGAACAACCTACAAAATCCGCTAGCGAACGTGTAGCGGCTGTCAACCCAGCCACCAATACCACAAATCCCAACGCGTCCACAAAATCAGCGATTTTACCAACGCAAGCTGCGTCTGTGCCTGCTCTTAGCGCGTCTACTACTGCGGCAAATATTGCCGATCGCGCGGCAAGTGCCACAGCAGATAGCAGTCAAAATGAATATCTAGCTGCCAGCGCCCCTGTGACGGCAAGCGCAAGTAACGCAGATGTGCCCATACTTGCATCCTCCAGTACTGTTGGTGCCATTATCAGCACCACGCCGTCACCCACCACCACCCAGACCACTTTACCAATCGATCGCCAAGCCAATGATCCGTTTGGACTCAATCAACATGCGGCGCTAGCGTTGCTGCTGTTGTTTTTGGCAGGGCTTGGGCTAGCATTTACGCCGTGCGTGTTGCCAATGTTGCCGATTGTCACCAATATCGTCGCGCAAACCGCCAGTCGCAGCGATGGCAACAAAACCTCACGGCGGCGCGGTTTGGTTTTGACAGGTAGCTATGCCATCGGCGTGGCAAGCAGCTATGGTGTGTTGGGGGCATTGGTGGCGGTATTTGGGCAGTCACTTGGACTGGTCAATCGCTTGCAGCAGCCACCCGTGTTATTGGCGTTTGCTGCGCTGTTTGTCGTGTTGGCGTTGTATATGCTCGACAGATTACCGCTGCGGTTGCCTGCACCCATTGCGGCGCGTGTGCACAGGCTTGGGCAAGTTGGGCAAGCGCGTTTGGGCAGTGTGGGCGGTAGCTTATTGGCAGGGTTTTTCTCGGCACTGGTCGTGTCACCGTGTGTGTCTGCACCATTGGCAGGTGCGCTAGCAGGCGTGGCAGCAACGGGCAATGCGTGGCTCGGGTTTGGTGCATTATTCATGCTCGGGCTTGGGCTGTCCACGCCGTTGGTATTGCTGGCTGCGACACAAGGCACACTCATGCAGCGGTTGCCCAAGGCAGGCGCTTGGATGAATTGGGTCAAGGCAGGGTTTGCTTGGCTGCTGTTGGCAGTGGCATTGTTGCTGATTGAGCGCATCTGGCAGTCAAGCCTTGTGCTGCTCTTGTGGGCAGGTTGGTGGGCGGTGTTGGCATTGGGGACGTGGCAAATGCCCAACCAATTGCCAAATTCATCTGACCAGTTTGTTACCAACCACCTAAGCCGCCAATTGCTGTGGCGCGCGCCTGCGGTGCTAATGTTGGCATGGGTCGGGTGCTTGGTGGCAGGGTTTGCCTCAGGCAGCCACAACAGCTTGCAACCACTTGATAAACTGACCGTGCAAGCTGATCGCCAATTCACCAATACCCCATCAGCAATAACCGCGTCTGCACCGATTACCATCACCGATGTTAATGCCTTACCTACCTTGTTGGCACAGCATCCGCGCGTGTTGGTCGAAGTCACCGCCGATTGGTGTTTGGAGTGCCGTTTGATGGAGCGCGACTTATTTGCCGTGCCACCTGCTGAATTGGCTAATTGGCAGCGCGTACGGCTGGATGTCACTGCCGACACACCTGCTAGCCGTGCAGTATATCAAACGTTGGATATTTTTGCCCCACCTGTGTTGTTGTACTACCAAGAGGGCAGGTTACAGCTTAAACAGCAAGGCGCAGTGTCACGTAGCCAATTTGAGCAGACATTAACACAGTTGGCTCATTGATTTTTTACATTATACTTTAAAGTGGTGTTAAGATGGATGTTTGATTTCTGTGATAGATTGATGACGCATAGCCTGTTTAATTTTTTTGTTTGTGTTATATTGGCTAAGCGCATAGACTGCCCAAATGGTTGCAGGTAGCCACCCAATAAAAGTAATTTGTAGCAATAAACAGACGATTCCTGCGATAGGTCGGCCGATGGTAAAAAATGCAAGCCAAGGAAAAATAAAGGCGATTATTAAACGCATAACGCAAGTCCCATCAAAAACAAAACTGAAAAGTAAAGTATTGAAGCGTATATCTTAAGCCAATTTTGTTGCTGTAATATTACAAATTTTGCCAGTGATATTTTATCTATAATGCGTTTTAAAATTAAATAAATATTTAAATTTATTTCATAAAAATAATGTATTTAAGAGTTTGTGCAACACGCTTGTCTAGCGTATTGCAATGTGTCATCATATACCCAATTTATCTTACCCATTTTTGAGCAAACAAGGCTGCCGTGTCGGTATGCCTTAGGAATCGTCATGTCATCATTACCGCGATTATTTTCCCTTAGTGTGTTGGCATTGGCTATCTTGTCCAATCCAGTCCACGCTGCCAACAGTAAGACCACGTCCAAGACATCCGCCAGTAAAACCTCAACCAAAACCAGCAAAAACCGTAGCAAAGCAAGCAATACGCGTAAAGCTACCACCAAAACTGATAACGCGACTCATGCCACCGTGTCAGATGTTGTTGTAGTAGACAGTGCAGTGCCAAATGCCGCCAATGCACAATCATTGGCATTGATCCAACGCTGTAGCAAAGAGTTTGATAACGCTGTGCGGTTGGCATGCTATGACCGCGTATCTGCCAATTCGCTAGCAGGCAATGCTGCCGCCTCTGGCGATGAAACTAAGGTGCCACTGGATTTAGCCAAAACGCTGTCCGCCAGCTTAAGTGCGCGTCGTGCTGTCCCTGTGTTAGCAGAGCCCAACGCCGAGCTTACTCACCAAGATGACAACGTGGGCGCGATTGAGGTCAAAGGCGTGGTACCCTCAAAAGGGGGCAAACCTGCTACGCCCGTTAAGATCACCAGTACCGACCCCGAAGCTGCTCAGCAGGTGCTGGATGAGGCAGGTATTACCGCAACCGATGTCGAGCGTTACACGCCGCTTAGCGTGCTGTATGATTTGGATAAAAACGATCCGCGCGGTATTTTTACCATTCGTCCGCACAAGCCGATGCATGTGTTGCCATTGTGGTACAGTGTACACCCCAATCGTGATCCACATTCACCGCGTCTAGACACGCCAGAGGATTATCCTGATTATCAACACCTTGACAGCAAGGTGCAAATCTCGCTAAAAACCAAAATGATGGAAGATTTATTTGGTACACAAGCGGATTTATGGCTTGGCTATACGCAAAAATTTTATTGGCAGATCTATAATTCTAAAGATTCACGCCCGTTTAAATCATCGGATTATGAACCTGAGGTGTTTGTTACCCAACCTGTCTTAGCAGATTTGCCGTTTGACGGGCGGCTGCGCATGATTGGCGGTGGTTTTGTCCACCATTCAAACGGCGAATCCGAGCCGTTGTCACGCTCATGGAACCGCATTTATTTAATGGGTGGGGCAGAGTGGGGTAAGCTGTCGGTCATTCCGCGGATTTGGGCGATTTTGCCAGACTTCGACAAAGACCATATCGACAACAAAGACATCGGCGATTACATGGGCTATGGCGATATCCGTTGGCAGTATGCGCTGAGCAACCAGCAAAGCCTTGGCGGTTTGGTGCGTTATAATCCTGCCGAAAATAAAGGCGCGATTCAGCTGGATTATGCCTACCCGTTACGCGGTGGCGTTAAGGCGTATGTGCAGTTATTCCATGGCTATGGTGAGCGAATTTTGGACTATAACCACAAAGATACCAATATTGGTATTGGTTTTATGTTCAATGACTTCCCTGGTATCTAACAGACGATGGCAAGCGGTAAAAGTCAGTATCTAATCAAGCCGCCTACTTGGTGGCAATTACCGTTTGCCCCTGCGTTGGTGTGGCAAGGCACCTTGGGTCGCTGCCAACTGTGCCGCCTTAATCCTTGCACCACCATTCAAAAGACAGATCCCCAGACAGACACCCATCAGCACTGGTTTAATCGACTTGGTTTTTTGTGCGCTGCGTGTGATGCCAGTGTGGATTGGCAAGCGGCGACGTTTCGGCTTAATCTTGCCAATGGCGATACCATAGACGGCGTTGCCAGCGCGGCGTATACGTATCCGTATGAACGCGTGATGACCCGCTATAAAAATCAACACAACCTAACCCAGCTGCTGCCACTGGTGCATGCCGTGCGTAAGCTTGCGCCACCGCCCAACTGCCACACCCACAACAGCGTTATTTTGCCCGTACCCACCACGACCAAACGCTTACGTGAGCGAGGTTTTGATGCGCTTGGTTGGTTAAGCGTCTATTTGAGTTTTCATTGGCAAATCCCGTTGTTTACGGGACTTGCACGTCATGAGCGCAAGCGTCAGCAAGGTTTAAGCCGTGAGGCGCGGCTAACCAACGTCAAGCAAGCGTTTTATTTTCACGCACGCCCACAAGCGCGGCATGTGATTTTGTTTGATGATGTTGTCACCACAGGCGCAACCTTGCAAGCCATCATCGAGGACAATCGCTTAGCCGATGGCAAGTATCGGTTATATGCACGTGGAATTTTGCACGGTGTCTAGGGCGTGTGCCTAATTTGTAAGTACTTTTTATCATTCGTTGCCGTAAACCTGCGACTTCAGGCAGTGGATATAAGGCAATTGTTAAATGCGATGAGTTTTGCTATACTCATCTCACTATATTCAATGTCTTACATTCCACAGTTAAGTTAAGACTAAATTGCGAGTACGCAGTAACTTAACTGGTAAGACGTTTCCAAACACACACTTAAGCTAATTCGTGTCTATGACAATCCTAACGGTAAGATTAGCTTAAAATAAGAACCTAAGATGTACGGTGTGTCGTACGGGCGGTTGCCATTGTCTTAGGTTTGCGGTGGGGCTTCACCGTCTTGCAGAAGGAATCCCCTCACTTTAGGGAGGGGAGGAAGTCAAAAGACGCTTAGTGCGTAGGGGTAAACCGCCATTCTACTAATCGCAAATCGCTATTGACCACCACACCGATCACCGCATGAACAGTTTGGGCATGGTCGCATCGCCAATCGCCTAAGACCATACGGCGTTTGCCATCGGGTAGTGTGTGCTCAGCAGGGCGGTGGGTGTGCCCGTGCAATAACACATCGGCGTGTTGCAAGGCGTGTCGTACCGCATCGCTATTAACATCCATGATGTGTTGGGCGGTTTGGGTTTTGGCGTGGTTTTCTTGCTGACTTGAGGTGCGCAAACGCCTGGCAATGCGCTGGCGCTGGGATTTTGGCAAGGCAAGCAGCACACGTTTGGTCAGAGGGTTTTGTATCACCGCGCGAAAGCGTTGGTAGCGCGTGTCATCAGTACACAGCGCGTCCCCGTGCTCGATGCGTACGTGTTGTTTGCCCACGCGCCAGCTATACGGCTCAGTAAGCAGTTGTCCGCCAAATGTCGCGCAAAACCGCTGACCCAGCAAAAAATCGCGATTACCGCGCAGCACCAATACCGCACAACCACGTTGGCTCAGGCGGCGCAAGCGTGCCAACATCGGCGCAAGCCATGCTGCCATCGTAGGTGTGTCTAATAAATCATCGCCCAACCAGGCGGCAAACCAATCGCCCAATATCCAAAATTGGGCAAGATTTGGCAGCGTCAGTGCGGTGTCAAGCAACGCCAAAAAAGCCTGCATCAGCGCAGGCTCATCGGGTGCTAAATGCAAATCGCTAACCAACAATGCGGTGATGGCATCGGCGTGCGTGCGCAGCAGAGGGGTCAAAACAGGCAATGCGTTTGCCATCACAACACAGCGATACGCTTATTTTTCGATCACACGCGCGTGGGTGATGACAATCGGTGTCTTAGGCACATCACCGTGAAAACCCACCTTGCCAGTCGGTACGCCTTTGATTTTATTGACCACGTCCATGCCTTCGGTGACTTTACCAAACACCGCATAGCCCCAGCCTTGTGGTGTTTTGCTGGTGTAGTTCAAAAAGCCATTGTCTTTTACATTGATAAAAAACTGGCTGGTAGCAGAATTTGGGTCACTGGTGCGTGCCATCGCAACCGTACCGATATCATTGGTCAAGCCGTTATCCGCTTCGTTAGCGATCGGTGCATTGGTGGGTTTTTCACGCATATTTGCGTCCATACCACCGCCTTGAATCATAAAACCATCAATGACACGGTGAAAAATCGTGCCATCATAATGCCCAGATTTGACATAATTTAAAAAGTTTTCTACAGTTTTGGGGGCTTTTTCTTGGTTAAGCTCAATCACAATGTTGCCTGCGGTGGTTTCAAGTTCAACGTATGGCATATCCATCAGATTTCCTCATTGTTTTCAGTTCAAGTTTTTAAAAAATAAGCGCGCCTAGTTTAGCCAATTTGGTGGCAAAAGTCATCTGTGCAATCGTCATGACTGTGTAAACATGGATTGACCAAACAAACAAGCCGACCTCAACGCGTACGGCTAAGCCTTGCTAAACCTTACCAAAACCGCCAAAAGCTGCTAAAATAGGGCAATTTTTCACAAAATTTTACCATGATATTGTTAACCGTTGGATTTTACCATGTCAAAATCGTCACCAAACGCGCCTGCTGATTTGCCCGAAAAAAACGACTTTATCCGTGCCATCGTGCGCGAGGATGTGGCGCAGGGTCGTTATGACGAGATTGTCACGCGCTTTCCGCCCGAGCCAAACGGCTATTTGCATTTAGGACATGTAAAGTCAATTTGCTTGAATTTTGGTCTGGCAAACGAGTTTGACGGCTTGTGTAATCTGCGCTTTGATGACACCAACCCTGAAGCCGAAGAACAAGAATTTGTAGACAATATCAAACAAGATGTTGAGTGGTTGGGCTTTCATTGGGCAGGCGCGCCGCGGTATGCGTCGAGCTATTTTGAGCAGCTTTATCGCTGGGCGGTGCAGCTAATTGAGCAAGGCGATGCGTATGTGGACTTGCAAACGCCTGAGCAAATTCGCGTCAATCGCGGTAGTTTTGGACAAGCAGGTATCGACTCACCCTATCGCACTGCCAGTGTTGGCGAGAATTTGGCGCGCTTTGAAGACATGAGGGCAGGTAAATTTGCCAACGGTGCTGCGGTATTGCGTGCCAAAATTGACATGGCAAGCCCAAACATGAACTTGCGTGACCCTGTGCTGTATCGTGTGTTGCACCGCGAGCACCACCAAACGGGTGACACGTGGTGTATTTATCCGATGTATGACTACGCCCATCCGCTATCAGATGCAATTGAGGGCGTGACGCATTCGGTGTGTACGTTGGAGTTTGAAGATCATCGCCCGTTTTATGACTGGGTGGTTGATAAAATCGGCTTTGCCAAACCGCCGCATCAATATGAATTTGCGCGGCTCAATGTCAGCCATGTCTTGACCAGTAAGCGCAAACTAAAGCGTTTGGTAGAAGATGGCTTGGTTAGTGGTTGGGATGACCCACGCATGCCGACGGTTGCAGGCATGCGCCGCCGTGGTTATACGCCCGAAGGTTTGCGCGATTTTTGTGACCGTGTGGGCGTGAGTAAAGCCGATGGTGTGGTGGACTTTGGTTTGCTTGAATTTAGCCAACGTCAATCGCTTGAGGACACGGCAGCGCGCGCGATGGCAGTGCTTCATCCGCTCAAAGTGACGATCACCAATTTTGATCAAGCCGTCGCCGATGTCATGACGCTCAAAAAATCCAGCGTACAGGCTCGCCTTGAAGGTGATGTGCTGTGGCTGACTCAGCCAAAACACCCAAATGCCGAAATCAATGCAGTATTGGGCGATCGTGACATTCCATTTACCCGTCAAATCGTCATCGATCGCGCAGATTATGAAGTCACGCCGCCTGAAGGCTACAAGCGTCTATCACCCGATAATCGCGAAATCCGCTTGCGTAACAGCTACATCATTCATATCGATGAACATCGCACCGATGACGCAGGCAACGTGGTCGAGCTGTTAGCAACCATCGACCCTAAAACTTTGGGCAATAATCCTGAAGGGCGTAAGGTCAAAGGCGTAATCCATTGGGTGTCTGCCTTGCACGGTGTACCTGCCGAAGTGCGCCTATATGACCAACTATTTACCCAAGAAGACCCTGCCAAAATCGACATCGATAACTTGGCACAAGAAATCAACCCAGAATCCTTGCGCGTGGTGCAAGCACTGGTTGAGCCATCATTGGCAAATAGCACGGCAGGTGCGCGTTGGCAATTTGAGCGCGAAGGTTATTTTGTCGCTGACAGCCGCGACCATGCACCCGAGCACCCTGTGTTTAACCGTATCGTGTCTTTAAAAGATGGCTTTAAATAACCGTTGATAAAATCCGTCTTGCATAAAAGATATCTTAAACGTTTGTATCAGTAGGTAATTTTTTTGTAGAACATGGGCAAAATATAATTTTTTGTCTATTTTATCAGTGGGCTTGTGCTAAAATTCGGCATGTTAAAATTAGTAACAAAACGTTGGCTTTGGTAAAGAAGCGCTGGCATCGGCTACAGTGAGCAGTGAAAGCAGCGTGAGTTATTGGGTTGCGTGACAAAGGTTTTAATCAAACATACGTGGTAACAGCTATGAAAACAATTTTGAATCGACTAATGGCAGGCGCGTTGTTGGCAGCGTTGTCAATCTCAGCGCAGGCAGATTTGGTGATTCATTCAGGCGGACAAACCAACAGCACAGGGCAAGGGCGTGTGGCATGGGGTGGTGAAAACAGCTTGAACAAAGCCCGTGCTATCATGTACAGCCAGCCGACGTACAACACAACCTACAATAGCTACAGCACCGCCAACAGCGGTTGGAGTGAAGAAGACAATTTTAGCCCAAGTTGGCAAGCGGGTAGCACCCGTGCAACGGGCAACTATTATGCCGCGTCCAAAGGCGCATTGGTCATGGATGCGTTGAGCGGACAGATTTTATATGAAAAAAACGCCGATATAGCACGCCCCATTGCCTCGATTAGTAAGCTGATGACCGCGATTTTGGTAGCAGAATCGGGCGCAGACATGAATGAGATGCTGACCGTAGATTCACTGGATTTTAAAACCCCGAAAAAATCAGGCAGCGACCGCCTCAAGGTTGGCGATCAGCTCAACCGCGCCGAGATGCTGCTGATGATGTTGATGAAATCCGAAAACCCTGCCGCCAAAGCACTGGCGCGCACCGACCCCATGGGCTATGATGCGTTTATTGCGCGGATGAACGCCAAAGCGCGCGAGCTTGGGATGACCCAAACCGAATTTTATGACCCATCGGGGCTTGATTCGCGCAACGTTGCCTCGCCGCGTGATCTGGCGCAGCTGGTGCGTTATGCTTACCAGCACAATCTGGTACGCAGCTTTAGCACCACACCAAACCGTGATTTTTATGTCAATAACTTAAGCTCAGGGTTTCGTAGCATCTCGGCACGTAGTACCAACTACATGGTGCGCGATGGCTTGTACAGCTTAGGCTTGTCAAAAACTGGCTACATCCGCGAGGCAGGCAACTGTGTGGTATTTGAAACCAATGTCGGCAGCCGTCCGACAATCGTGGTTCTCTTGGGCGCGACGGATTCTAAAATGCGTTGGAACGATGCCGAAAACATCATTGCAAATTTAAGCATGCGTAAATACACATGATGACTAACAAAATAAAAAAGCAAGGTGTTTGACCTTGCTTTTTTTGTGGCTCAGCGCAATCGCCTGTTTATATGGCATTGCATTGATATTCAAAAAAATACCCGTAACCTTCTTACGCGTCATACCACGTTCCACGTTGTGTGTTCACAAGCACTGCTTTAGAATCGCGTCCCACAAGGCTAAAGCCGCAAAGTTCTAAAAATGGCATAGCATCATTGCTGCCTTAGCCATTCTTAGAAATTCATTGGGCAAAACTACTGCGCATGCTGCATACAGGTCGTGGCAAATGGCACAGCCTCCAAACGGCCGTCCTCGATGTCCTCGCCGCACACCACACACACGCCATATTGGTCGTTTTCCAATCGGCGCAAGGCTTGATTGACCAACTCTAGATTGTCTTGTGCCTCAACCAACAAATTCTTACGCATATCGTTTTGTTCTGCAACAACAGCTTGGTCTTCCCAGTCTTGTATCATATCATCGGCAGGGTGGCGGATATCGTGTTCGATTTTGTCGATGCGGCTTTGGTACTCATCTTTGAGTGCGTTGAGGCGTTCAGCGGCGGCTTGGTAATCCATGGCTAATTCCTTAAAACGGGTTAAATGGTTGGCTGGGTTGCCAATGTTATTTGCTCAGCTATTATTTGCCAAAATCCAGCCAATAGCAAGCCTGTGCCAAACATTACGCAACAGATCAGCGCAATTACTGGTATATTGAGCCATAAATCTGCTAAACTAGCCAAAACTTTGGCGAGGTTTGTTAGCAAGGTTTTTTATCAAGGTTTAAAGAGGTATGGCTGATAAGCATTTGCCTGTATTGCCAATTTTATTAAAAATTTTTTTAAAAAACTGAAGTTTTTAGTTAAACACATTTAAGGTGAACCATGCAGTTTAATCGTTTGCAAGATTTTGACCTAACCGACAAAACCGTACTGATCCGACAAGACCTCAACGTGCCTGTTAAAGACGGCAAAGTCACCAATAACGCGCGCATTCAAGCCAGCTTGCCAACCATTCGCCAAGCATTGCAACAAGGCGCGGCGGTTATCGTGTGTTCACACCTTGGGCGACCTGACCCTGCCAATATTGAAGCCAAATATTCTTTGCAGCCTGTTGCCGATTACCTAACCCAAGCACTGGGGCAACCTGTGCGTTTGGTGACCGACTATTTGCAAAATGGTGTGGATGTGCAGGCAGGCGATGTGGTACTGCTTGAGAATGTGCGCTTTAACGCAGGCGAAAAGAAAAACGATGCCACGCTTGCCAAGCAATACGCCAATTTGTGTGACGTGTTTGTTATGGACGCATTTGGCACCGCGCACCGCGCTGAAAGCTCAACCGAAGGCGTGATTCACCAAGCCAATGCGGCATGTGCAGGTCCTCTGCTAGCGGCAGAATTGGATGCATTGGGTAAAGCCTTGCACAACCCTGCCAAACCGATGTTAGCGATTGTTGGCGGCTCAAAGGTTTCAACCAAACTGGATGTGCTGACCTCGTTGGCTGATATTTGCGACCAAATCATCGTAGGTGGCGGCATCGCCAACACATTTTTGGCAGCCCAAGGCGTGGATGTCGGGGCATCGTTGTATGAAGCCGATATGGTGGAGACCGCGCGCGCCATCATGCAAAAAACCGATGTGTTACTGCCCAAAACCGTTGTTGTGGCGGACAAATCGGCGATTGATTTTGACGATTTTATCGGATCATTGGCAAGCGCGCAGGCAATCACCAAATCTGTCGATGAGATCGGCGCAAATGACATGATTTTGGATATCGCGCCTGACAGCGCCCAGCAAATGGCGCAAGCCGTGCATGACGCCAAAACCATTTTGTGGAATGGTCCAGTGGGCGTATTTGAAGACGACAAGTTTGCCCAAGGTACGCAAATTATCGCGCAGGCGGTGGCAGACAGTGCAGGCTTCAGCATTGCTGGTGGCGGTGATACGTTGGCAGCGATTGATAAATTCAAGGTTGCCGATGGCATCAGTTATACCTCAACAGGTGGTGGCGCGTTTTTAGAATTTGTTGAGGGCAAAACCTTGCCAGCGGTATATGCTTTGAGCGAGCGCTATCAAGGTAACTAAAAAAACTAACTCATTGGGCGCGTAATTTTAATCTATATTTTTAGCCGATGTTACTTGCTGCTAGCTTTTTACTAAGCTAGATAGCCAATTGGTAATAAAATGTAGTTTAGCTAAGTTTAATGTTGTTTCAGTAGGCTTCTTGCTTTAAACTAGCGTTCACTTTTACAGTCGTGACCGTATAACTGTCTAACTAACTATAGCGATAGTTTAATTTAAAAGGTTAAAAAGCCTAAAAGGTTAAAACAAGTTTTGCGCTTTGACTTGAGTAAACGTGCATAAAAAGTGCTGACAAATTAAGGATATTTGCCATGAAAAAAGTTTTGTTAGGTGCGATGTGTGCCGTGGTTTTGGCAACCAGTGCTTGTAGCGAACGCACAGAACAAGCAGCTGCTAATGGTAATCCGCAAGCGGCGGCGGATTCAGCGGGTCAGGATATCAAACAAAACACAGCAGAATCTGCTGCGATGGTTGAACAAGCTGGGCAAAACGTAGCCGAAGCTGCCCAAACAGGGGCGATGGTTGCCACAGGTGCTGCCATGAACGCAGGTGAAGCAATCGCCAGTGTTTCAACCGCAGCGACCGCCGCCACTGCTGATGCAGTAGCCACAGGGGCACAAAACGTAGCACAAGGCGCAGAGAACGTTGCAGACAATGCCGCCGCCGCACACGCCGAACACCAAGCGGTAACTGACCCCAACCAAAACCCAAATTTGGTGCCAGAAAAACAAAATTACTGATTTGATGTGTTAATAAAAGCCCAAACCTAACATAGTTTGGGCTTTTAGTGGTTGGTAGGGTGGCATGGGTCGTAAGCGGTGTATTGCGCGCTGTGTTTGGCATGGTTTTTGCTGAGCCATTCTGCTATACTGGCAGTGATCTAATTCATACGTGATATCTAAATCACATATCCTCATTGAATAAAATTTTTAATAAGGTTATTTTTTTAAAGAGATGGTTTTATGGCTTTAATTTCCTTGCGTCAATTACTTGACCATGCTGCCGAACACAATTACGGTGTACCTGCGTTTAATGTCAATAACCTAGAGCAGATGCGCGCCATCATGATGGCAGCGGATGAAACCAATTCGCCTGTCATCGTGCAGGCCAGTGCAGGCGCGCGTAAATACGCAGGTGCGCCGTTTTTGCGGCATTTGATTTTATCGGCGATTGAGGAGTGGCCGCATATTCCTGTCGTGATGCACCAAGATCATGGTACCAGCCCTGCTGTGTGTCAGCGTTCGATTCAACTGGGTTTTTCTTCGGTGATGATGGACGGCTCACTCAAAGACGATGGTAAAACCCCAGCCGATTATGATTATAACGTGGCTGTCACGCGTGAAGTTGTTAAGATGGCGCACGCGTGTGGCGTATCAGTAGAAGGTGAAATTGGCGTTTTGGGCAGCCTTGAAACAGGTATGGCAGGCGAAGAAGACGGTGTGGGCGCAGAAGGGCAGCTTGACCATTCACAGCTTTTGACCAGTGCTGATGAAGCTGAGCAATTTGTCAATGACACACACGTTGATGCCTTAGCTATCGCGGTAGGTACCAGCCATGGTGCGTACAAATTTACCCGTCCGCCAACGGATGATATCTTATCTATTGCACGTATCAAAGAGATTCACGCGCGTATTCCCAATACCCATTTGGTGATGCACGGCTCATCAAGCGTGCCGCAAGAGTGGCTAAAAGTTATCAATGAATATGGCGGCGATATCGGCGAAACCTATGGCGTGCCTGTCGAGCAAATCGTTGAAGCTATCAAACACGGCGTGCGTAAAGTCAATATTGATACAGATTTACGCCTTGCCTCAACGGGTGCGATTCGCCGCTATTTAGCGCAGCATCCTGCCGAGTTTGACCCACGTAAATACCTCAAAGAAACCATCAATGCGATGAAAGATATTTGTGTGGCGCGTTATACCGCATTTGGTACAGCAGGGCATGCGGACAAAATCCGCCCAATCAGCCTAGAAAAAATGGTCGATTATTACCAATAATTGCCCCAATATCGGTCTAAAGGCTAAGATTAAAAGGCTAGGTTTGTCATCGGCAAGCTTAGCCTTTATTGTTTGATTTTAAAAGATACTATTACATGATTGCATTGTTACAAGGGCAGGTATATGACCTGCTAGCACCGATGGCGGTAATTGTGACTGCCAACGGCGTGGGCTATGAGGTTGAATTGGCGCTCAATGCGTTTTGTCAGTTGCAGCTTAAGCAAACTGTAACGCTGTGGACGCATTTAGTGGTGCGTGAGGACGCGCAGCTATTGTACGGATTTTTAAGCCAAGCTGAGCGCGATTTGTTCCGTGTGTTGCTGAAAGTCAATGGCGTGGGCGCGAAAATGGCACTGGCAATGATGTCTACCCTCAGTCTTGCTGAGCTACATCGGCATATCCAAAACCAAGATGAGCACGCGCTGACCAAAATTCCAGGGGTCGGCAAAAAAACCGCCCAACGTCTGATTGTTGAATTGACCGACAAACTCACGCATTTAGGCACAAGTGTGGTGGCAACGGATGTTCAGATGGACATCATCCTGCCAAATGATACCGTTAGCGAAGCGGTGGTGATCGCTGAAGTTGAGGCAGCATTGGTATCGTTAGGCTACCGTGATAAAGAGGCACAAGCAGCGATTAAAGTCGCCCGTGAGCACAGCGATTTAGGCACAGCTGATCTCACCACACAAAACCTGTTAAAACTTGCCTTGCGTGCATTGGCAGTTTAGGCTGAATTGTTTTTGAGCAAAACATTTTCTAGATAATGAATGTTTTGCGCCTGCTCACAAAATGCTGTATCTTGCAAAATCACATCACGATGCAGCGCGACATTGGTAGTAACGCCTGTGATAATCAGCTCATCGAGGGCATGGCGCAGCTTTGCCAACGCTTGCTGACGGGTTTGCCCGTGACAAATCAGCTTGCCTACCAACGAATCATAAAACGTTGGAATTGTGTAGTTGGGGTAGAGGTGTGAATCAAAACGCGCGCCGCAGCCGTTGGGTGCAAAAAAATGCTGCACAGTACCAGGACAAGGTAAAAACGTGCGCGGATTCTCGGCATTGATGCGGCACTCGATGGCGTGCCCGCGCACGAAAATTTCGTCTTGATGGTACGACAACCCATAGCCTGAGGCGATTTTAAGCTGTTCAACCACGATATCGATGCCTGTTACTTGTTCGGTAACAGGGTGCTCAACTTGCACACGGGTATTCATCTCAATAAAGAAAAATTCGCCGTTTTCATACAAAAATTCAAACGTACCTGCGCCACGATAGCCCATTTGCTCACATGCACGCACGCACGCGGCAAGAATCGGTGCTTTGACATCTTCAGGAATATCGGGGGCAGGTGCTTCTTCGAGAACCTTTTGGTGACGACGCTGCAATGAGCAATCGCGGTCATACAGATGAATGGCATTGCCTTGACCATCGCCAAGCACTTGCACCTCAACATGGCGCGGATCTTTGAGATAACGCTCCATATACACGCTATCATCGCCAAACCAAAGCTCCGCCTCTTGCTTAGCCGCCTGTAGCTGTGGCAACAAATGCTCAACGCGCTCAACAACGCGCATACCGCGCCCACCGCCACCTGCCGCCGCTTTAATTAACAGCGGAAAACCAATTGTTCGTGCTTGTTCTTCGGCGTTTGCCAAGGTCACACCGCCTGCCGAACCAGGCACGGTTGGCACACCTGCTTTTTTCATCGCATTGATGGCAGAGATTTTATCACCCATCAAGCGGATATGCTCAGCGGCAGGACCAACAAACGTCAAGCCTGCTTCCTCAACACGCTCAGCAAACTCAGCATTTTCTGATAAAAAACCATAACCTGGATGAATGGCATCTGCGCCCGACACATCGGCAGCGGTCAAAATCCGCTCGACATTGAGATAACTGTGTACGGGACTTGGCTCGCCAATGCAAATCGCTTCATCAACAAAACGCAAATGCATTAAGTTGCTATCGGCGGTTGAATACACACCAACGGTTTGAATGCCAAGCTGTTTGCACGCGCGTACAATGCGCAGCGCGATTTCTCCGCGATTGGCGATGAGCAGTTTTTTGATCATGATGATTTAACAAGCACACATAATGAAAAAGGCATTAAGCTTGATAGCGCACGATCGGTTGCCCAAATTGCACTACATCGCCATTTTGTACCAAGATTTCGGCGATGATGCCGCTTTGGGTCGCCTCAAGCGGATTCATGATTTTCATCGCCTCGATGATGCCAAGCGTATCGCCTGCCTGCACGCGTTGTCCAACTTGCACAAACGGCGCATCATTGGGACTAGGCGCTACATAAAACACGCCAACCATCGGCGATGGCTCTACCGCACCAGCAGGTGTTGGTGTGACTGTCGGCATGGGGGCAGCTGTCACACTGCCGCCTGCTTGTGGCAAGTGACGCAAGATAGCAACTTTTTTGTCACCATCTTGTAATTCAAGCTGGGCAAGCGCACGCTGCTCCATCAAATCAATCAACTGTTTGATAAATGCGATGTCCATGTAATAGCCTTGTGTCGATTCCGTTGGGCGGTTGTTGTGTATGGTCAAGCGCGTGCAGAACCCACGTGTCTAGCGCATACTAAGCGGTATTGTAACAAGGTTTGTCAAAAAACGGTAGCACCGCACTGGCTTGGCGCGTCAGTTTTTGCCGTTTTATCGCCAAAATAAAACCACATCTATATGCAGGTTTGGCAAAAAGGTGAGGCGACGCGCGCGATAAGTTTTTTAGCGTGGTTGGCATTTTATCAACTATAAAACAATAAAAATTCTGGCATAACGAGCGAAAATCTGCTAAAATACGCGGTCAAATTTAAAACAAATACAGGCAGGTGTCTGCGTGATGGCTAATTACACCTTCTAACTGATAAGGCTGGGCAGGGAACTGTTCAGCCTTTTGCGGTTTTTGGCTGGTTAAAAATCGCAGTTTTTGAGGTAAAATACACATCACGCGCCCTGACACCGATGGCAAACGAGGTAATCCCATGCTCCGAATCGTAGATGAAGCCTTGACTTTTGATGATGTGCTGCTGTTGCCCGCGTATTCTGAAGTCTTGCCCAAGATGGTTGATTTAAAAACGCGTCTGACCCGCGATATTACGTTGAATTTGCCGTTGGTATCGGCGGCAATGGATACGGTGACAGAAGCCAAAATGTCGATTTCTATGGCGCAATTAGGCGGTATTGGTATCATTCATAAAAACATGGACATCGCCCGTCAAGCGCGGCAGGTGCGCCATGTCAAAAAATTTGAAGCAGGTACAGTTGCCGATCCGATTACGGTTGCGCCCGATGCGACCGTCGGCGAGGTGCTGCGTATCACGCGTGAAAATAAAATCAGCGGTGTGCCAGTGGTTGAAGGCAACCAAGTGGTGGGTATCGTGACCCATCGTGACGTGCGCTTTGTCACCGAACTTGACGTGCCAGTGCGTAGCGTGATGACACCCAAAGAAAAACTAGTCACCGTCAAAGAAGGTGAGTCACAAGAGAACATCAAACGTCTGTTGCACGAGCACCGCATCGAAAAAGTGATTGTCGTTGATGATGACGGTAAGCTCAAAGGTTTGATCACCGTCAATGACTTCACCAAAGCAGAAAATAACCCAAATGCCGCAAAAGACGCGCAAGGGCGTTTGCGTGTGGGTGCCGCGGTGGGTACAGGTGCAGACACCGAGGCGCGCGTCGAAGCACTGATTGCTGCAGATGTTGATGTCATCGTGGTGGATACCGCGCATGGGCATTCAAAAGGCGTGATTGACCGCGTGGCGTGGGTCAAACGCAACTACCCACAAGTGCAAGTCATCGGCGGTAACATCGCTACGGCTGATGCGGCATTAGCCTTGCGCGATGCAGGCGCAGACGCGGTTAAAGTCGGTATTGGTCCTGGGTCGATTTGTACCACACGCATTATTGCAGGCATTGGCGTGCCGCAAATTTCGGCGATTAGCAACGTTGCCGACGCTCTTAAAAATGAGATTCCACTGATTGCAGATGGTGGTATTCGTTTCTCAGGTGATATTGCCAAAGCTTTGGCAGCAGGCGCGTCATCGATTATGATCGGTAGCTTGTTGGCAGGTACTGAAGAAGCACCTGGTAATGTTGAGCTGTATCAAGGGCGCTACTACAAAGCCTATCGCGGTATGGGCAGCCTTGGGGCGATGAGCGGGCAAAACGGCTCGTCTGATCGTTATTTCCAAGACAGCAAAGACGGCGTAGAAAAACTGGTGCCCGAAGGTATTGAAGGTCGCGTGCCCTACAAAGGCCCTGTAGTCGCGATTGTCAATCAGTTGGCAGGTGGGGTGCGCTCGTCAATGGGCTACACAGGCTGCGCCAATATCGAAGAGATGCGCAAAAAACCACAGTTTATCAAAGTGACCTCAGCAGGCATGAAAGAATCGCATGTCCATGACGTGCAAATCACCAAAGAGGCACCAAATTATCGCATTGACTAATCACGTTTGGCTTGCATATAAAACATTAAACGGATTAGTGTGGTGATGATGAGTTATTTTGGTACAGATGGTATTCGTGGGCGTTTTGGTGAACAGCCAATTCACCCGCAATTTTTGATTAAATTGGGTTATGCAGCAGGCAAGGTGTTGCTTGCCGAGCAAAGCGCACGCCGCGATGGGCAAGTGCCCAACGTGGTGATTGGCAAGGACACGCGGCTATCGGGCTATGTCATCGAGGCGTGTTTGCAGGCAGGATTTAACGCAGCAGGGGTAGATGTACACATGCTGGGCGTGATTCCCACGCCTGCGATTGCCCATTTGACGCGCAGTTTTCATGCCGATGCTGGCGTGGTCATCTCTGCCTCGCACAATCCGTTTTATGACAACGGTGTCAAGTTTTTTTCGCGTGATGGCAAAAAATTGTCCGATGCCACCCAAGATGCGATTAACGCGTTATTGGCACAATTAGATGACCAAACGATCGTGATTGACAGCCCTGAGGCATTGGGGCGGCATTATCGGGTTGAGGATGCCAAAGGGCGTTATATTGAGTTTTGCAAAGGTACGTTTCCGTATCATCTAAACCTTGATACCTTAACCATCGTGCTTGACACTGCGCACGGTGCAGGCTATAGCGTCGCGCCGCGTGTGCTGCGTGAGCTTGGCGCGACTATCATCGGCATGGGCGATGAACCCGATGGGCTTAATATCAATGCCGAAGTGGGTTCGACTCACCCCGAGGCGCTGCAACAAGCAGTATTGGCGCACAGTGCGGATTTGGGCATTGCCCTTGATGGCGATGGTGACCGTATCA
The DNA here is from genome assembly GCF_001591265.1 of Moraxella atlantae NBRC 14588. GTDB lineage: Bacteria > Pseudomonadota > Gammaproteobacteria > Pseudomonadales > Moraxellaceae > Faucicola > Faucicola atlantae. The sequence continues at coordinate 238,981 of NZ_BCUL01000002.1, forward strand.
TCATGGTTGATGAGCATGGCAAATTGGTTGATGGTGACGCGATTTTGTACGCGCTTGCCACCCAAGGCAAGCACAAAGCCATCGGCGTGGTTGGCACCTTGATGACTAACATGGGCTTACAGCTCGCACTTGAGCAGCAAGGTATTGACTTTGTGCGCGCCAAGGTGGGTGATCGCTACGTCATGCAAGCGCTTGAAAAACGCGGTTGGACGCTTGGCGGCGAATCTTCAGGGCATATTTTGACCTTGGATAAAGCCAGCACGGGCGATGCCATCGTGGCGGCGTTGCAAGTGTTGGCACTGGTTGTCGAAACGGGCAAATCGTTGAGCCAGTTACTGACAGGCTACACCCAACTGCCGCAAACGTTGGTCAATGTGCGTCTCAATCAACGCCAAGACCCGTTTGCCCACAATGAGCTTGCCGCGCGTTTTGCCAAAGCAGAACAAGTACTAGCAGGACGTGGACGGCTATTGATTCGTCAATCGGGTACTGAGCCTGTTATCCGCGTGATGGTCGAGAGTGACGATAAAATTGAGTGCGACGCCATGGCGCGTGAGTTAGCCGACGCAATTCAGCAAGCGTTGGCATAATAGGCTTAAACACGCATGCGCTAAGCTTGTTGTCTTGGCAAGATTGGGCTAAACTGATTGGATCAATATCCAACCAGTTTAGCCCATTTTTTCATTAAAATAACCGAGCCAATACTATGTCAAGCACAGCCAACAGCCACATCGAGCTAGATTTTACCAATCAACGCCAGTCTTATGAGCAAGGCGAATTGTTAGAAACCACCTTGCCTGATACGCCGATGCCATTGTTACAAACATGGCTTGAGCAAGCCATCGCCAGCGAGCCACATGAGGCTTACGCCTTGGCATTGGCAACCTGTGGGCGTGATCAGCAGCCATCGGTGCGCACTGTGTTGATGCGTGAACTAGTCGCGCTAGACAGTGGACAAATCGGACTGACGTTTTATACCAATTATGACAGCGCCAAAGCTGCCGACTTAGCCGCCAATCCGCGTGCCGAGGCGTTGTTTTTTTGGGCATCACAACAGCGGCAGGTGCGTATCAGCGGGCAGGTGGCAAAGGTCAGCCGTGCGCAAACCGCCGATTATTTTGTCAAACGCCCACACGACAGCCAACTGGCGGCTTGGGTGAGTACACCGCAAAGTGGCGTGGTTGATAGCCGCGATACCATGCAAAAGCGGTATGACGCGTTAGCCGAGCAGTATCGCGACCAAGCTGTGCCTGTGCCCGATTTTTGGGGCGGCTATCAGCTGACTGCCGAAAGCATTGAGTTTTGGCAAGGACGCGCTAACCGCATGCACGACCGTATAGTCTATGTATGGCAAGATGCTAGCTGGACGCGTGAACGCTTGTTGCCTTAGTTTGCTGCTTTAGTCACATGGGTCACGTCAAGTTTTGAGCTTAAGCAGCATTGTGCAAACGGTGATATAGCAGCGGAATATCGCCATAAAACGCGCACAAGCCAACCGCGAACGGTCCATGATTGGCAATTGAAATCGCCGATAAATCAACAATCGGTACTTGCGTGAGTCCATATTGCTGCGCTAATAGCTGTTGCAGCGCAACTGACATATCGCGCGACATCGCCGTGTCGGCAATAAACAACGCACTGGCACGCAAACCTGCGCGTTTGGCGAGGTGTTCAGCAATGCGCGTGATGGCTTTTTGGGTTTTGCGCACCTTGTCGGATACCACCAATGTACCCGTTTCATCAAGATGAATTACAGGCTTGATATCAAGCAAATTCGCTACCCAACCTGCAGGCGCGGAGATTTTTTTGTTGCGAATCAGATAATCAAGCCGACTGACGGTAAAATACACGTCACTGTTGGCACGCAGCGTATCAAGCCGCGCCACGATATCGTCAAACGACTTGCCTTGGCTAAGCATGACACCTGCCTCATACACCAACGCACCTTCGGCAATATTGATGGACTTGGTATCATACACACAGATGCTAAGCTTGTCGGCAAACCGTGGACGCACGCGCTCAATAATCGCCAAGCTATCGCTAAACTGAGATGAAATACAGCTAACAAACACATGGGTATAGCCGCGTTGAACCAATTGAGCAAATAAATTGGCGATTTCATGATCGCTGGCAGGGGTGGAGGAGGCTAGTACATTGGGGTGCAGTGGATTGGTCATGATCTCAACCAACCGTTCGCTGTTGATATTTTTACCATCAGTAAATTCAACCGTATCGACCTTGACGTGCATACGCAACAACTCAAGCTCAAACGGTAAGGTAATACCAATACCCTGCAAACAACACGATGACGTAGCCACGACAATGGATTTCATAGCTTTCCTTGCTAGTATGCGCTGAAAATGACGTTTAATTTAATATAGTGATTGTGATTGCCGTTTGTCGCCCTATCATATCCATATATCGCGTTCATAACGGCTAAAGCTTGGCTAACATAGCAAAAATATCAACCTATCGCAAGCCTTACGCACCATCAATCAACACACGACGCGTGACCGCTTAGCCATTATATTTGCCATGATTGGTGCCTATTAACAAGCGCGTAAATTTGGGTTAAATCTTTACCAATATCAGCACAAGCCCATTTATTCTTAGGTGTAAACTTGCTAAGATAGCAGGCTGTTTTGCTTTCAATCCACACCAAAAACCAAGTAAGGAACACGCGCGGTGACCGCCACTTCAGCCAGCCAAGCCCTAACTAATCAAGACCCAACCAGCCAAAACTCAGCCATGACCTCAGCGTCAGACGCAATACAAGCGCCTAAGCCCAAACATGCGCCGATTGTGGTGGTGAAAATCGGCTCATCACTTTTGACCAACAACGGGCGCGGGCTTGACCGCACGGCGATTTATGAATGGGCAAAACAAATTGCACGCCTACACCAAGCAGGGCAGCAGGTGCTACTGGTATCATCAGGCGCGGTGGCAGAGGGCGTGGTGCGTATGAACCTTGATGAACGCCCCAAAAAACTTGCCGCCTTGCAAGCGTGCGCCGCGGTTGGGCAAATGGGTTTGATTGAAACATGGTGGTCGGCGCTGATTCAATACGGTATCCAAAGCTCGCAGCTGCTTTTGACCCACGATGACTTGGCAAACCGCAACCGCTATCTAAATGCCGCCAATACCTTGCAACAGCTGCTTGATTGGCAAGTGTTGCCTGTTATCAATGAAAACGACACGGTCAGCGTCGGGCAGATCAAATTTGGCGACAACGACAGCTTAGGCGCGATGGTTGCTGCGATGGTCAAAGCGGATTTATACATCATTTTAACGGATCAAGAGGGTGTATTTACCGACAACCCACGCCACAACCCTGAAGCTACCTTGATCGCCAGTGAGCGCGCGATGGCAGATTATCTGTTTGATATCGCAGGTGAAGGCGGCAAACTGGGTAGCGGCGGTATGCTAACTAAAATTCGCGCGGCACGACTGGCGGCGATGGGCGGTTGCCCAACGGTAATTGCCAACGGGCGTGTGGATGATGTCATCACACGCATTGCAAACGGTGAGGCGATTGGCACACGCTTGACAACCAATGACGCGGATAAAATCATTGCCAAAAAACAATGGCTGGCTGCCCATTTGCGTATGGCAGGGCGATTGGTGCTTGATGCAGGTGCGGTTAATGCCATCGTCAATCATGGCAAAAGTCTGCTACTGGTCGGCGTGCGTGAGTTACAGGGCGATTTTGCCGAAGGCGATGTGGTCGAATGTGTCGATGAGCAGGGGGTGCGCGTGGCAGTGGGGCAGGTGAGTATCAGCGCGCAAGCCGCCCATGACGCGCTTGCCAACCAGTCTGCGCAAAATTTGATTATCTTGCACCGCGATAACATGGCGGTGGTGGTTTGAATTTTCGCCCAATCAAGCAACTTGCCATCAATGAAAAAATTTAATATCTGTAGGTGATCCATGACCCAACACGATTTTCCCACCTTAAAAAATGACCGCCTGTTAAAAGCCCTACGCTTTGAGGCGATTGATACCACGCCTGTGTGGATGATGCGCCAAGCAGGGCGTTATTTGCCCGAATACAAAGCCACGCGCACGCAAGCAGGCGATTTTTTAAGCCTGTGCAAAAACACCGAACTGGCGACTGAGGTCACCTTGCAGCCGTTGCGGCGTTTTGACTTGGATGCGGCGATTTTGTTTAGCGATATTCTCACCATTCCTGATGCACTCGGCTTGGGATTATATTTTGAGACAGGCGAAGGTCCCAAATTTCGGCGTACCGTGCGCAGCATGGCAGACGTCACAGCATTGCCCAAAATCGATATGGTTGAGGCATTGGATTATGTCATGGCAGCGGTAAGCAGTATTCGCCGCGCACTTAATGGACAAGTACCGTTGTTTGGGTTTTCAGGCAGCGCGTGGACGTTGGCAACCTACATGGTGGAAGGCGGCAGCTCGCGTGATTTTCGTTATACCAAAGGCTTGCTGTATCGTGAGCCTGACACGCTACACGCGCTACTTGGCAAACTGACTGACGCAATTATCGAATATCTGGTGGGGCAAATCGCGGCAGGTGCGCAGTTAGTGCAAGTGTTTGACAGTTGGGGTGGGGCGTTGGGGCATCGCCAGTTTGTTGAATTCTCTCACCAGTACAATTGTCAAGTCGTGCGCGCGCTCAAGGCGCGTTTTCCTGATGTACCTGTGGTGCTATTCACCAAAGGTGGCGGCTTGTGGTTGGATCAACAAGTTACCAGTGGCGCGGACGCGTTGGGTATGGATTGGACAATGCCACTTGCGCGCGCGCGGCAAATCGCCGAGCCCAAGCAGGTCGCGCTACAGGGCAACCTTGACCCTGCCACCTTGTACGTCGCGCCTGCCGATATTCGCCGACATACCCATGCCATGCTTGATGATGTGTACAGCGATGGTGTAAAAACTGGTTACGTTGCCAACCTTGGACATGGCATCAGCCAATGGGTCAATCCCGATCATGCCAAAGCGTTTATCGACGCGGTGCATGATTACCCACTGTAACCTTATTGATTGGTTTGACCAAAAAAAATCCCAAACCTCTATAGCTTGGGATTTTTTTTAAATAAAAATTTGACAAACCGATAAGCCGGGTTCTGTCGAGGACGAACATTCATCTAGGCGCAGCGTCACCACTACGCTCAAGCAACCTACCCGTGTCCTATGCGGGCCACACGAAACGGACACCTATTTGGTCTTGCTACGAGTGGAGTTTACCTTGCCGTGCGTTGTTACCAAGCACGCGGTGGGCTCTTACCCCACCGTTTCACCCTTACCGCGGCATTGCCTGCCGAGGCGGTCTATTCTCTGCTGCACTGGTCGTAGGCTTGCGCCTCCCAGCCGTTAGCTGGCACTCTGCCCTATGTAGCCCGGACTTTCCTCCCTACCGTTGCCTGCTGTGGCGTGGTACAGCGTTCGTCTGGTCTGCCAAAGCCAAATTGTAACACAGTTTTAGCTGATTTTGTCAAATAACGTGTCTAAAGTCAGCAAAGCATTGCCTAGACGCATCTAGCCTGATCAAGTATTTGGCGCGTCGTGTTGCGCAGTCAAACGCTGATACTTTGCCAACAGCTCATCGTGACTTTCGACATAGTCAGGGTCTTTAGGAATGCAATCCACAGGGCACAGCAGGGCACATTGCGGCGTGTCATAATGCCCCACGCATTCGGTGCACAGCGTAGGGTCGATTTCATAAATCAGCTCACCCATATAAATCGCTGCGTTTGGGCATTGCGGCTCGCAAACATCGCAGTTGATACACTCGTCGGTAATTTTTAATGCCATGTCTTGTTAATTTTAAAAATAAAAAACTAAATCACGCCATCGCGCTTTTTTTGGGCAAATGCAGCCTCAACCTCAGGCGGCACAAACTTGCTGCTGTCACCGCCCAACTTGGCAATCTCACGCACCAACGTTGAGGAGATAAACGAATATTGCTGTGCAGGTGGCAAAAAAATCGCCTCAAAATCGGGGTGCAGCTCACGGTTGATATTGGCAAGCTGAAATTCGTACTCAAAATCCGACACCGCACGCAGTCCACGCAGCACGGCACTGGCACGTTGGGCAGTAAACAAATCGACCAACAGTCCCGAAAATCCAATCACTGTTACATTTGGCATACCACGCACACACGCCTCAACCAATGCCACGCGCTCTGCCAAACTAAACAACGGCTTTTTGTGGTGACCATGCGCGACCGCGATCACGACTTCATCAAACAGTTTGCTTGCACGCTTGACCAAATCCAAATGCCCATTAGTGATGGGGTCAAAGGTACCAGGATACAAGATACGGCTAGTTTTTGGGGGGCAAGTGTCGGTCTTGGTGGCAGCTTGCTTTGTGGTGGTTTGGAGGTCAGCGGTAGAAACCATGGCAACGCCTAACGTGATTGAATAAAAGAAAAAACAAGCAGGCAATATAAGACAATATTGTAGCACAAAATTGTCGCAAAAAACCGCGTTAAACATTGCGCTTTGGATCGGTAGATCACAGCGCATTGAACGACTTGTGTTTAGCGTGTGCAAAATCTGTATGATTGGTTGCACAGGCCACATTGTTTTTTAAACCAATTTACCCTATATTAGTCAGTTTAATTTAGGACAAGATTATGAGTAAAAAGGCGAAAACGCCGAGCCTAATTGCCAGTAACAAAAAGGCGCGTCATGAATACTTCATCGAGGAGACCTATGAGGCAGGGTTAGAGCTGCTTGGTTGGGAGGTCAAATCGATTCGAGCAGGCAAAATGCGTATCACCGAAAGCTACGTCACCTTCAAAGATGGCGAGGCGTTTTTATTCGGGGCGCATATTCAGCCCCTGTTGTCTGCCTCAACCCATGTAGCTGCCGATGCCATGCGCACACGCAAGCTTTTGCTGCATCGGCGCGAGATTGACAAGCTATTTGGCATGGTCAATCAAAAAGGGCATACCTGTGTCGCGCTCAAGGTGTATTGGCACCATGGGCTGGTCAAGTGTGAAATCGCACTAGCCAAAGGTAAAAAACTGCACGACAAACGCGCAACGCTCAAAGAACGCGATTATCAGCGTGACAAACAACGTGGTTTTAAAAACCTTGTATAAAAAATTTGGCAAAAATCATGACTGATCGTAATTTTGACGACATCAGCGCGCATTTTGCCCAAAAAATCTATGGCGGTTTGAAGGGAAAAATCCGCCTAGCAGTGCTGCGCCGTGATTTGCAAACTTGGCTGGCAGCGTGGCAAGCGCAATACCCGTCACGCGCGTGTCGGGTGCTAGATATCGGTGCAGGGCTTGGGCAGCTTGCCATTGAGCTGGCAGTAGCAGGGCACGAAGTCACCGTCAATGACGTGTCGGCAAATATGCTGACATCGGCGCGACAGGCAGCACAGGCACAAGGTGTGGCAAATGCCATCAGCTGGTACACCTGCGCGTATCAAGACTTGGCGGTGCGCTTGCGTGAGGCAGATACGCCGCCTTTTGATTTGATTTTATGCCATGCGGTGCTTGAATGGCTTGATCAGCCACAGAACGTGCTGGCATTTGTCGATGATTGGCTGGTGGCAGACGGCGCGTTGTCATTGTGTTTTTATAACCCTGCCAGTTTTGTGTATCGTAATTTGATCATGGGCAATTTTAACTTGCTCAATAATGCCGATTTTCAAGCCGATTCAGGCAGTCTTACGCCCAATCACCCCGTTGAGCTAGCACAGGTGCAAGACTGGTTAGATGCGCTTGGCTACACGGTGGTGCAAAGCTCGGGGCTACGCGTATTTCATGATTACGCCGCGCTCAAACGCGGCGGTCATGCTAACCCTGAGGCGGTGATCGAGATGGAGCTTAAATACAGCACACAAGCGCCGTACAAATGGCTTGGGCGTTATATTCATCTATTGGCACAAAAACCTAGCCAATTTTAGTACCTAACCACTATCTGACTGATAAACTTAGCGATAGCCCACTTCATCCATCAACATCTTGGCATTTGCAAGCCCTGTATGGAGTTGTTCGGGGGTCATCGGGCTATACACACCATCACCCAACGCCTTGAGACGCACCGAGGCTTCGGCTTGTGGATTGATCGGGTAGGTGTCGGTGAGGCTAGCAAATAAGCTTTGCTGATCGGGTGCGGCAAGCCATTCTATCAGCTGCAAGGCAAGCTCAGGTTGGTGACTGGCACGTGCCATGGCAATCGCTGTCAAGCGTTTTGGTACGCCACCTGAGGATGCGTTAATCCATGCCAATGCCAGCGGTGAGTTGGGATTTTGCGCGGTTGCATGGGCAAAGCGTTGGCTATCGGCAAGCCCGACCTGGCACTCACCGCGCGCAATGGCAGCCAGCAAGGCATCATCATCGCCAAACGGTGGGCGCGCCAAATTTGACAGCCAACCTTGTAGTACCGTGCGCGTTTTGGTTTCGCCCATATCGTGGATCAATTGTGCCACCAAAGCTTGGTTAGCAGGGTCTTGCGCTGACGTGAGGCAAAGTTTGTTTGCCCATTTGGGCGCGGCAAGACTGGCAAAGCTGCCAATATCAGCGGCTTTGAGCAAACGACTGTCATACACCGCTGCGCGCGTGTGATACGATAACGGCAGCCAATTGCCATCGGGGTCAAGATAAGTATCGGGCACGCTTGCCGCGGCTTGTTCTGCATCAAACGGCTGCAGTAACGCTGCCTCAACCGCCTGTTGCAAAACAGCGGTATCGCTGCTAAGCACCACATCGGCAGGCTGATTGGTCAGCGCAGTAACCAAATATTTGGGTGCGGCATACACCACGCGAATATCCACATCATGTTGTTTGGCAAAATCTTGCAATAGTGGGCGAATGGATGCAGGCTCAATACTGCTAAACACGTGCAGCACGCTACGCACATCGGCAGGGGGCATATTGCTATCGGGCGCGCTTGCGGTACTGGCAGACTGGCTTGCTGTTAAAGCAGCGGTATCGGTAGCGGTAGGCTCATGTGAACAGCCTGCCAATGCCAACACGGTGCTGAACAATAAGCTATCAAACCAAAAACGGGCAAACTTCAACATCATATCCTAACAGTCGCGCGATTAAACACGCCAATGGCTTGAGGCAATCACCAATTTTGGACAAAAAAAGCTTAAGCCAACATTAAACAAACATATAAGCCTAGCATTATAGCGCAATTTTTGATACAACTAAGCACCCAATCGCCAAAAAAATACCCAAATGACATGGCATTTGGGCAGGAGGAAAACGGGTATTGAGTAATTATCATTAAACAAAAGGCTGACATCATGAAGCAATTACCACCTGTGCTTGATGATGAAATTATTATAAATCAATAACATAATTTTAGGGTTGTGTCTTGTGCAACTTGCGTAATGTTTTGCCAAAAAAACTTACTGATAAAGAAACATTAAAACCAAAACGGCGCAAAATCGGTTACAATAGCAGCTATTTAGCCAACTTGTTGCTAAAATCTGTCACGAAAAATAACCCACCCAACAACAGCCACTATCTTTTTTGTCAAGGACGACCATGCAACCTTCCATCACTGCGCTAACCGAGGCACCCAACAAACCAACTCACGGCGTGATCATTGGTTATTTTCAGCCGCTGCACTTGGGGCATATGCAGGCGATGATGTTTGCTGCAGGGCAGGTTGAGCAGCTCACCGTGGTGGTGTTGCCGCATCCTGCGCCCAATCCAAAATTTCACATCACCCAAAAAGACAAAGCGCGTTGGTTGACGATGGCACTGGCGCACTTGCCGTTTGTTCGGGTGATGTTGGCAGATGACGCGGATTTGCCTGCGTTTGATGGCAAGATGACAGCGTTGGATGACATGCAGCGTTCGGCATTGGCACGCTTGGCGGCACAAATTAAAGCCGAGCGTGGTTTGACAGCCGATGACACGTTGGCGTGGTGCGTGGATGCAGCCGACTGGCAGACGCTAGGCGGACACGTGGCGATGCTCACGTTGCCAAGCGGCTGGCAGGTATTGCCAACACCGCCCACAGGCTTTGACAGCGCAATAATTCATGCCAATCCTGCCCAGCATTGGGCGGCAATCCATCCTGAAGCGCGCGCTAGTTATACCAAAACCGTTGCTATCGTTGGCGGGGAGAGCTCGGGTAAAACCACGTTGTTGTACAAACTGGTGAATCATTACGGTGCAAGCTACGCGCTTGAGATGGGGCGCGTGTTTGTTGAGACTGATTTGGGTGGTACTGAATTGGGCATGCAGTACACCGATTATCCGCTGATGGCAACCGACCATGCGCAAGCGATTCGCGCGGCGTGTCGTCACGCGCTTGCCCCCGTGACGTTGATTGATACTGATTTTGTCACCACACAGGCGTTTTGTGAGGAGTACGAGGGGCGCGCGCATCCATTTTTGGCGGCGTGTATTGATACGTTTTGTTTAGACTATACGTTGATGCTAGCCAATAATACACCGTGGGTTGCCGATGGCATGCGCTCACTGGGCACATTAGATGCCCGCCAACGCTTTGCCGCACGCTTAACGGATATTTATGCACGCCATCAGATTACACCTGTATGTATCAACGATGCCGATTATCAAGCGCGGTTTTTGGCAGCAGTGCGTTTTATTGATCGCGCTATTTTTGGCAAATCCCCGACAGATATTGGCTAGCTTTTGGCTTTTGGTGGTATGGATAGTTGCATGTGTTTTAATTTTTTGTGAAAGATATACAAGCAAGGATGTAATATGCGGATTGAGTTTTTGGACAAAATTACAGGTAAATATGCCAAGCAATGGATCGTGACGTGGTTTGTTTGCGGCGTAGCGGCGCTATTTTGGGGATTTTGGACAACCACCGAGCACACGACGGCAGACTGGTTTTATTTTGCCGTGTCTATCATTGGGCTGGTGTGCGTGGTGTCTTTGAGTTTTCGGCGCAATGTGTTGGGTAATGGCTTTGGCATGTTGGCAACGGCAGGCGAGAGTGTGGTGCAAGGTATGCACGGCTCGGTCGGGCTGATGCTTGCACCGATTTTTAATTTTTTTACCCATGTGTATGGGCTGGTGTACTGGGCAAAAAACAGTGATGGCGATGGCAATATGATCCCCAAGTCTGCCAACCGTGCGGTGTGGCTGGTGACTTTTTTCATCATTGTGGTGGGGTTGCTGTTGTTTCCAACGCTCAATAGCTGGCTGGCATCGTTGGGTTATGGCAATATCATTGACAACGACGGCAGCCGATTTTTGGGAAAAATTGACTTTTTTTGGATCAATGTGTTGGCGTTTGTGCTGTCGATTACCGCCCAAACTGCGATGATTTTGCGCTATTCGTTTAACTGGTGGCTGTGGATTTTGGTCAATGCCGTGTGGCTGATTGTTAATCTAATGACCCACAATTATATTTTTGCCATTCAAACCGTGATTTATCAAGTCAATGCGCTGGTCGGGCTGTATGAATGGCAACGCAGCGCGCGCACGGCATAAGCAAACTTATAAATGCGCCCAACTACAAGTGATAGAATGGGTTTTTGGGCTAAAGATCACGCCGCTGCGCCCGTCGCTGTAACCCATGCCATTGGCAAGGTATTGCCCAGCAAAGGCGTTGCGGTCGGTGATGACCATTCTGTCTTTGGCGGTCAATTTACCTGCCACGGTTTGAACATAGAATCTGGGGCGCAATGCCAAAAATCGGTTGTCGGTAAAATAGATGGTAGCAGAGCTAAAGCCTGCACCTTGTGAGCCAAAATAAATCTTGCGAATGGGATAGCCAAACGCGCTGGCGTTGCTTAGTTGCAAGGTTTTGTAGCCGTCGGTGATCTTGCCTGTGCCACCGCGTTCGCCGCTGTCGGTTCGAATGGAGGCTAAAATTTCCATCGGCGCGTTGTCGATGTCGGGCAAGTCACAGCCGTTTTGCATGGTTTTGAGTACAGGTGTCCAATCAATTCGCCCTGATTTGTCCAGATACGGATTGACAGGTGACTTGGCGGATGTGTCGGCTGAACTGGGTGAGGCTTTTTTGCTTGCTTTGGTATCGGTTTTTTTGTTGCTGCTTTTATCGCTAGGTTTATCACTTGGTGGTACTTGGTCGGCGTGTGCGACGCTAATCGTGTCGATTGCACCCATGAACGCAAAACTTATCATCCAAAAACGCAGCGTATTTTTTAAACCTAAACGCATCGCTTACCTACCTCACCCAAACGCCAAAATCTGCAAACTGGTTTAACATCCAACATTTGCTGAATTTTAACCGATAAAAAACGCGCTTAGTATAGCATATTGCCAATGATTGAGCGCGTTTGTCTGTGGTGCGATGGAGCTAGCTGCCTTGGCTAATGAGCGTGCCGACTCCCTTGTCGGTGAAAACCTCAAGCAGTGTGGCATGTGGTACGCGCCCATCGACGATCACTGCACTTTTCACGCCGTTTTTGACTGCCTCAAGTGCGTAGCTGATTTTGGGAATCATACCGCCTGAAATTGTGCCATCGGCAATCATGTCATCGACCTTGCTCGGCGTTAAACCTGTGGCTATGTTGCCGTTTTTATCAAGTACGCCCTTGATGTTGGTCAGCAAAATCAATTTTTCTGCCTGCATAAATTCGGCGACCTTGCCTGCGACGACGTCGGCGTTGATGTTGTAGGTATTGCCATCTTCATCGACACCAAGCGGTGCAATGACGGGGATGAAATTTGCCGCAATCATCAGATCAATCACGTCTTTTTTGATCGATACCACATCGCCGACAAAACCCAAATCCAACATATCCATGTTGCCGTCGTCGTCGATTTTGTGCATCATCAGTTTTTTGGCGCGAATGAGGCTTGCATCTTTGCCTGTCAAACCAATCGCGCGACCGCCGTGTTGGTTGATTAGATTGACGATGGACTTATTGACGCTACCACCAAGTACCATCTCAACAACATCCATAGTCGCTCTGTCAGTCACGCGCATGCCGTCGATGCGCTCTGAGGTGCGCCCAAGTTCTTTGAGCAGGCTATCGACCTGTGGGCCGCCGCCGTGCACAACGACTGGGTGTATGCCCACGGTTTTGAGCAGGACGATGTCGCGCGCAAATGAGCTTTCTAATACAGGGTCGGTCATCGCGTTGCCGCCGTATTTGACCACCATGACTTTGTCTTCAAAACGCTGAATATAGGGCAGGGCTTCGGTCAAAACCTCGGCGGTTTGGGTGGCTTGGGCTAAATCAAGCATAGTTATTCCTAGTTATAGACTAAATTTAATAAAGCTAAAATTGCCGAATAACAACACTATACGGGCTGAATTTGGGCGATCTGTGTGGCAAGGTCATCATCAACCGACGCGCACAGCCAACTAAATACCTGCTGGGCGTGTTGCAAATCTGCCAAGGTATCGCCGCAAAACCGCACCGTCAGATAGTTGCCTGTGTTTGAGCGGCGCAAAATCCCTACACCATGGGCAAAATCCAGCCGCAAGCCATCAACAGTGCTAACCTCACGCACAGCAAGCGCACGCCTGAGGCGGCTAAACGGTTTTTGGGCAGCGGCAAGCAGTTGGTTGAGCAGGCGTTGCCCGTATTCAGCACTGGCAATCGGCAAGTACATATCTGCTGTGCTGACGCTGACAGGCAAGCGGGCAAGCAATTCGGCAAACGTCACAGGCTGATAGCGCAGCCAGTTGAGCAGGCGCAGTGCGGCGTACATCGCGTCATCATACAATACAAAATAGCCATCATTAAACAAAAAATGCCCCGACAATTCACCTGCAAACACCGACGCACGGTGACGACGTTGCAAAGCTTGGCGCATCAGGCTACTGCCAGTTTTTTGCATGACAGGCAGTGCGCCGTGTGCGGCAAGTAGCGTTGGCACATGGTGCGAGCATTTGACATCAAACATGACCTCAGCGGTGCTCTCAACACCAGCAAGCGTTGGGCGTTCGGCAAGTGCAATTTGTGCCAGTAGATACAACAGATTATCAGGTGCGATCATGCGCCCATGCCCATCAATGACCATCACACGATCGCCATCGCCATCAAACGCCAGCCCCATATCCGCACCGCTTGCCACCACCGCATGGCTAAGCTCAGCAAGGCGTGCAGGTTCGGCAGGATCGGGGTTGCCTTTGGGAAAGCTGCCATCGGGCATGGCGTTGAGCATCTGGCAATCGTAGCCAAAACCGCTAAATAACCGCTCGGCAAACCGACTGGTCGCGCCGTTCATGCAGTCAATAACCAAACGTAGCGGCGCGTGTCTAGGCGTGTGAGCACAGTAGCAGGCGTGTTGAATACGGGCGAAGGCTTGCGTCATCGAGGCTTGATAAGCATTGAACACCGTGGCATCAGTTTGGCAAAGCTGAGTGACAAAGGCTTGCACTGCTGCCAAATCCGCTGCCGTGGGCACATACGCAGGCACATCGGCAAGGGTATCAAACAATGCACCAATCGCCTCTGCACTTGGCGAATGATGGGCGCACAGCCACTTGACCCCATGCACATGGCGCGGTGAATGGCTTGCTGTGACCATCACCCCGTGCCCGTCTTGGCAGCTGGCAGCGTGCGCCATTATCGGCGTGGTCACCTGTCCCAACCAGTCGATGCGCAAGCCCTGCACATGACAGTGATAGGCAATAAAGGCAGCCATGCGCGGGCTAAACTTACGCACATCATAGCCAATCGCCACACGTCCGCCGCCATGTTGGACAAACAGCCGTGCAAAGCCTTGCCCCAACGCCCACAAAAAATCGTCGCTAAATAGCGTGATATCGCCACGAATGTCATACGCCTTAAACAAGGCTTGTTGCGGTAAAAAAGGATGTAACCACATACGCCAACACTACAATTTTATCCACGTCGTGTCGCATTATAGAAACAACACGCGGCAAAATGCTGTAATATTATGTTACTTTTTAAGGGCTTGCATCAAACAAGTGATCAAATACGCCCGCTTGAGCCAAAGCCGCCCGTGCCACGCGCACTAATATCTGAAAACTCCTCGACCACCTCAAACTGTGGACGCACCACAGGCACGACCAAATACTGCGCCATGCGCTCACCTGGCTGGAGCACAAAATCGGTTTGGCTGCGGTTCCACACCGATACCATCAACTCACCTTGATAATCCGCGTCAATCACGCCCGTTAAATTGCCTAACACAATGCCGTGCTTATGCCCAAGTCCTGAGCGTGGCAAAATCAGCCCAACATAGTTTGGGTCAGCCAAATAAATCGCCAATCCCGTACCAACCAACACGGTTTGCCCTGCGGCGATGGTGAGCGGCGTGTCAATACAGGCACGCAAATCCAGCCCTGCCGAGCCATCGGTAGCGCGCGCAGGCAAGGGTAGGTGAGGCAATTTGCCGATATTAGGGTTTAAAATTTTGACTTGTAGCTGCATATTTTCCTCTTTTTTAAGCCAGCAAACAATCGGCTAAAGATTGTAGCACACGGACGGCAGACGACTGGTTGAAAAAATGGCTTTGGCTCAATTTGCCTATGTGTCAAATAATTGACCTTAACCGCCAACAAACTTTGCCAAAGGCGCAAATCTTGCTAAAATAGCCGACTTTTTAAACCGCAGTCTTTTTCAAGTGTCAAGCAGCCGATTTGCTAAATCGCCGCCTTGTTGATGTATTCAAATTAGTAACATGCGCTTAAAGCAGCTTAAACTTTCTGGCTTTAAATCCTTTGCCAACCCAACCACCTTGTACTTTAAACACCCCATCACCGCAATTGTTGGTCCCAATGGCTGCGGCAAATCCAATGTGATTGACGCGATTCGTTGGGTATTGGGCGAAAGCTCTGCCAAACAGCTGCGCGGCGGTGCGATGAGTGATGTGATTTTTGCAGGCACACAGGCGCACGCAGCAAAAAGCCTTGCCAGTGTTGAGCTGGTGTTTGAGCACACCCAAGGCGATGATGGCAAAGGTGGCATTCAACACGCGCTTAATCTATATCATGAGCTATCTGTACGCCGCCAGATGAGCAAAGACGGCAAATCCGATTATTTCATCAACGGTAGCAAGGTGCGGCGGCGTGATGTGGTTGATGTCTTTTTGGGCACAGGGTTAGGCGCGCGTTCGTATGCGGTCATCGAGCAAGGCATGATTGGGCGCATTATCGATGCCGATGGGCGACAGCTGCGCGCATTTATTGAGGAAGCCTCAGGTGTGTCACGCTATCAAGCGCGGCGCGATGACACCGAACGCCAACTGACCACCGCACAGGACAATTTGGCGCGCTTAGGGGATATGGCGCATGGCTTGCGCGAGCAGCAGGCGCGACTGGCAAAACAAGCCACCGCTGCCAAACAAGCACAAACGTGGCAAGCTGAATATGACGCGCTCAGTCAAACCTTGCTGTTAGATGACTATGCTTGCGCCCACGCCGATGCCCAAGCTGCTCAAGCCGACTACGCCAAGCAGGTGCAGCAATGGCAGGCGCAAGCCGATATCGTGGCGCAGCTGACCGCAACCGCGCACACGCTTGCCGCCGATTTACAAGCCGCTCAAGCTGCCGAGCAGCACATCCAACAGCAGCAGCAACACGCCTTTGCCGAAAAACTTGCCGCGCAAAATGCCGTGACGCAGCTTGAGCAGCAGCTCAGTCAATTTGCCGCCGAACAGGCGCGATTGATTCAAGAATACACAGAACTGCAAGCCGATATCCAGCGCAGCCAAACCGCGCTAGCAGATATCGCGCCACATTTGCAGCAGCTGCCGCCACGCCTTGCCGCCGTTGCCGATGAGCTGCAAACCCACGCCGCCACCACTGCCAAGCTTGAAGCCGACCGCCAAGCCAGCAAGCGTACGCTGCACACGCTCAATCAACAAAAACAAGCACATGACACCGAGCAGACGCTCATACATCGTGAGCTTACACGGCTTAACCAGCAACTGGCGCAGCTGCAACAACAGCAAACCGAGCACACCAAACGCCAAGCGCAATTTGACACAGACGATAGCCCAACAGAGCAGCAGCTTACCATCAGCGAGCAGCAGCTTGCCGACGTCGTTGGCGTCATTGAGCGCACCGAACAGGCGATTTTAGCCCGTCAAGATACGTTGCTAGATGAGCAAGACGCTTTGGCAGAGCTTGAGCAAGACTACCGCCGCGCGACCAGCCAACTTGAACGCTGGCAAACCGAGCTTGCGACTTTGCAGCAGCTGACGACTGCACCGCTTACCACGGCTCAGCCCCACGCACAAGCCACCGCGCAAACTGACACCGCGCAAAACCTACTCCAACAAATCGAGCTTAACGCGACAGGGCAGGCGTTCGCCACACGTTTTGATAAACTTGGCGATTGGCTGACGTACTGGTTTAGCGCGTCGCAGGCTAAGCTTTTGTCCGATACCAAAACGTGGCAAATGTGGTTGGATTATCCTGCCGTGGTTTTGCCGCCCATCTTGCCAACAGATGCGCCAACGTCTAACGCGCAAATCATATACCCAGCACCGCCCACAGGTTGGTACAGCTTGGCGCAACTGATAACCCAGCCCACACTGACGCTGTTTGAAAAAATTTGGCTCAATGCCGAGCCCGTCACCCCCGTGCAGCTAGCAGCAATGCTTGCCGATTTATCGCCCGATGGGTGGCTATATGCCATGGTGACACACCCAGACCAGCAAGCGCACCGCCATCTTTGGCTGAATCGACAAATCTGTCTAAACCTTGACGCGTGGCACACGGCGAGCAATCAGCAAGCACAAAAAACTGCCTCTACCAATCAGCATTTTAGCCAACAAATACGCATTGACGCGCTAAACACCCAAATCCAACGCGAGCAGCCCAAACTTGCTGCATTGCGCCGCCGTCTTGACCAACAAACCATGAGCGTGCAAGAGTGGCAAGCACAAAACCAACAGCAGCGCGCTGAACTGGTACGTTTAGGCAAACAACAACTGAGCTTGCAAAATGATGTCCACCGCCTGACCCGTGCCGCCGAGCAACGCCACGCCACCGCGCAGCGTTTGGCACAAGAGCAAATTCGCCTACACGAAAGCATGGCGCAGGTGCAAGCGGCTATCAGCGAGCAAGAACGCCAACAGCATAAGCTTACCCATCAGTTTGACCCACAAACCCTAAGCGATGCCAACCGCAACCGTCAAGCCATTGAGCACGCCATCAGTGAACACAGCCAACGCGTCAAACAAGCCGAGCGTCAGCAACACGCACTACAAACCGAGCTTGCCCAAGCGCAATTGACCGCCAAACATCAGCGCGAACAGCTTGCCACGTTGCAAACACGCGCCCAACGCTTGCAACATACCATCGCCGAGCTTACCGACCGACAAACCGACGGGCAACAGCAGTTGCCGCAGCAGCAAGCCAATCTTACCGCCACCACCGCCGCGCATGCGCGCAGTGAGCAACGCCTTGCCGAACAGCGTCAGGCCATTACCGCGCTACACGATCGCCAACAGCAGCATGCCACCGCCTTGAGCACCGCCCAACAGACGCTTGCTATGCGTCAAGCCGAACGCCACCAAGCCGACACCACACGCACCTTGGCGCAGCACGCATTGGCGCAAATTGAACAAACCCTGATAGATCGCGGCTTAGCCGTGCCCAACGACACCACGCTGCCTGTACTATCCACCCAACAGCGTGAAAAAATCACGAAACAACAACGCCACAAACACAACCAAATCAAGCAGCTAGGTGCCGTCAATCACGCCGCTGCCGCCGAACTTGCCGATATTGAGGCACGTTTGTCGCCGCTTGATGCGCAAATCATTGATCTGACCGCAAGTATTGAGCAGCTGACCCATGCCATGCGCCAAATTGACAACCAAACCAAACAGCGGTTTTTGGCCACTTTACGCGATGTCAATACCGCGCTTCAGCGTTTGTTTGCCGAAGTGTTTGACGGTGGACATGCCGAGTTGGTGTTAGACACCAACAGCGACCCCAACACTGACAAAAACTGGCAAGCAGGCTTGACGCTAATGGCGCAGCCCAAAGGCAAAAAAAACAGTCGTTTGGCCTTACTGTCGGGTGGTGAGAAAACCTTGACCGCGCTCAGCCTAATTTTTGCGATTTTTGAGCAGCAGCCTGCGCCGTTTTGTGTGCTTGATGAAGTCGATGCGCCGCTTGATGATGCCAACGTTGAACGGTTTACGCGCTTGATTGCGCAGATGGCACAAGGCGTGCAGTTTATTTTTATCAGCCACAACAAACTTGCCATGCAAGCGGCAGACGAGCTTAAAGGTGTGACCATGCCGACAGCAGGCATTTCAACGTTGGTTGATGTGGATTTGACCCAAGCCGAGCGTTATTTGGCGCAAGATGAGGCGCGTTAGATTGAAGATGTTTGGCAAACAGTGACACATTGCTTGATGAAAGACGGTGTAATATTTTGCGACAATTTTTTTAGCAATAAACTGCCATAAATGCCAAAAAACCGCGCCAAACCGTCGTTTTGTCACGGTTTTTGCTAGCCGTGCGCGGCTTGTCGTGCTAGTATAGGCAAAAATCTGTATCCTTAAAACCTCAGCGCGATTTTTTTAAACGGTACTAAAATTTGATTCTTAAAAATTTAATAATATTAGGTGTGACATGCCCATGACTGTGACTCAAATGATTTTGTTGGTATTGGCGATTATCGCTATCGTTTGGGGCATTGTGACACTGGTGGGTGCACTCAAGAAAAAAAAACACCCTGAAAACAAGCCTGTCCGCACCAAAATGCTAAGCAGCACACCTGTGGACAGCGCGGTCAATCAGCAAACTGGCAAAAACGGTCTGCCCATTGTGCCACGTCACGAGCGCGTACCTGTTGAGCATGAGTCGACATTTAAAGCCGAAATCACACCCGATAATCCCGATGGCAGCGTTGAGCTGAGTGCGGCGAACACCGATTTTGAGTATCCGCAGTCATCAACGCAGACCCATAGCGATCAAGCACCATCTGGCAGCAGTCACTTAGCCTTTACCAGTGCCACGGTTGAGCCAGATAACGAACCCGATGCGTTTAGCCTGCTTGCCGATGCCACCGAGCACATCAGACCGCCTGTGACGACGTACGATGAAAGCCAGCTGCGTGAGCAATTCACCGACAACAGCCCAGTGGTGGATGGGCATATCCAAAGCCAAATCGACCACGACCAAAACAGCCCACTCAACCACGCCGAACAAAACGTCAGTGTGTTTTTGTATCCCAATCAGCCCAACGCGCGCATTGCAGGACGCGATTTGTTGCAGCTATTTGACGTGTATGGGCTTAAATATGGCGCGATGAACATGTTTCACCGCTATGAGGGCAAAGATGGCACGGGGATTTTGTGGTTTAGCGTAATGATGGTTGGCGATCAGGACATTGAAGCGTTTGATTTAAACCGTTTGCCCATGCAAAGCGTCAATGGTTTGGCGTTGTTTTTGTCGCTACCTCATCCCAAAGCTGCGCAGGGTTTTGATAGCATGATCAGCATTGCAGGATTGATGGCGCAAGCCTTACAAGCTAGCTTGTATGATGAAAACAATATGCCGCTAACCAAAGAGCAGATCCATCGTATGCGCGAAATTGCGGTGAATTTTGCCTAGTTTTTGCCCAATTTTTTCACAACCTTAAGCCTTGTATTGTCCAGTAACTTAAGCGCATCAATGAAAAAACAAAAAGACGCAACCAACGGTCATGCGTCTTTTTGTCGCCAGACCAATCACAATTAGAACATTTACCAAACTTGCTATCGTCCAATCATGATACCAAATTCGACACCACAGCCCAGTGATGCTGCCGACATCGTAGCAAAAATGCGCCATTTAATCGACGCGCTCAAACGCCACAACCATGCTTATTATGTGCTAGACGCGCCCATCTTGCAAGACAGTGAATACGACCAGTTGCGCCAGAATTTGTTGAGCCTAGAAGCGGCGCATCCTGATTTGGTGCAAGCTGATAGCCCAACCAACCAAGTCGGCGGCGCACCGCTGGCGCAATTCACCCAAGTCACTCACGCTACGCCGATGCTGTCGTTGGGCAATGTGTTTAATGATGCCGAATTGCAAGATTTTATGCGCCGCGTCAATGAGCGTCTAAGCGACGCGCAGCAAAATCCTGAGTATGACATTGAGCTAAAACTCGATGGGCTGGCGGTGGCATTGGTTTATGAACACGGCACGTTGCGCCAAGCTGTGACACGCGGTGATGGACAAGTCGGCGAGGACATCACCCACAACGCACGCACGATTCGCAATTTGCCACAGGTGCTGCCTGCCAAGATTGGGCAAGCCATTGCACGCCTTGAGGTGCGCGGCGAGGTGCTGATGCCCAAAGCAGGGTTTTTGCGCCTTAACCGCGAAGCCGAAGCACGCGGCGACAAAACCTTTGCCAATCCGCGTAACGCGGCGGCAGGTAGTTTGCGCCAGCTTGACCCCAGTATTGCTGCTCAGCGTCCGCTGGCGTTTTATGCTTATTCGGTCAATGACGGATTGCCTGCCGATATCACCACCCAAACGCAAGCCTTGAGATGGCTGCAAGGTTTAGGCTTTAGCATTGGTGAAATTCAGACCGCTACCGACAGCGCCGCCGTGCAGGCTGCTTATGAGGCGATTAACGTCAAACGCGCCGACTTGCCGTATGAAATTGACGGCGTGGTGATTAAGGTCAATGATTTAAGCCTGCAACGCCAGCTTGGATTTTTAAGCCGAGAACCGCGCTGGGCGATGGCGTACAAATTTCCCGCCCAAACCGTCATAACACGGCTAAATGCCATTGACTGGCAAGTTGGGCGCACAGGACAGCTGACCCCCGTAGGCAAGCTTGCCCCTGTCAATGTTGGCGGTGTGACGGTGAGCAACGTTAGCCTACACAATATTGGTGAGATTCAACGGCTAGATGTGCGCGTGGGCGATATGGTCAGCGTACACCGCGCAGGCGATGTAATTCCTAAACTCACCCGTGTGTGGTTGGATGAACGCCCTGCCGACAGCGTGCCTGTCACTCTGCCCAAACAATGCCCGGTGTGTGCATCTCCCGTTGTGTTACCCGAAGGCGAAGCATTGGCACGTTGTACAGGCGGCTTATATTGTCCTGCACAGCAGCAAGAGGCGTTGGTGCATTTTGTATCACGCCGTGCGATGGATATTGACGGGCTAGGTGAGCGGCTGTTGGCACAGTTTTTTGCCTTAGGCTGGCTACACAACGTCGCCGATATTTACGACTTGCCCAAGCACCAAAGCGCCATGATCGCACTTGACAAACTTGGTGAAAAATCCGTCAATAACCTGCTCAATGCCATCGAAGCAAGCAAACACACAACCCTACCGCGTTTTATCTATGCCTTGGGCATTCGTGGTGTGGGAGAGAGCACTGCGTTAAATTTAGCACGCCAATTTGGCGATTTGCCTGCACTGATGGCGGCAAGCACCGATGAGCTGCTAAAAACGCCCGACATCGGCGATATCACTGCCGCGTCCATCCATGAATTTTTTACCGCCACGCACAACCGCGAGGTCATCGAACGCCTACTTGCCGCAGGTATCCAATGGGAGGCAGTCAGCCAAACCACCGATGGGCAACAGCCGCTCAAAGGACAAACGTGGGTCATCACAGGCACATTGGCACAAATGCCGCGTGATGAAGCCAAAGCCAAACTGCAAGCATTGGGCGCAAGCGTATCGGGTAGCTTATCGAGTAAGACCAGCGTGCTACTTGCAGGTGAAAAAGCAGGCAGCAAACTTGTCAAAGCCGAAAACTTAGGTATTCGCATTGTCAATGAAGCCGAATTTATGCAGCTACTGGCAGATTTTGCGCATACAGCCACGCCATAAACGTGGTTTGGTATATATTCAAGCAAATATGAGACAATAGTTACACAACAGGTAAAAAAATTCGCGTGTACATAACACAAGCCGCGCCATAAACGTGTATGCTAAATACAAAGCCTAGCTGGCTTCTAACAACTCCATGAGCAAATATTTTAGCGAGGAATCATAATGAAAGCAGTAAGCAAACTAACAGGTATCGCAGTAATCGGCGCAGCATTGGGCTTGACGGCTTGTGCTAGCAACCCATACGGCACCAATCAAGGCTCAACAACCGCAGCAACTAACGGCGCATTGGCAGGTGCGGCAATCGGTGCATTGGCGCGATCAGACGGTAACCGCGGTGACATCGCCAAAGGCGCAGCAATCGGTGCGGCAGCTGGTGGTGCAACAGGCTATGCCCTAAGCACTACCCAAAGCTATCCTTATCAACGTTAATAGGCTAGTCGCCTGAAAGATTAGCTTGAACGCTTAATAAGTGGAGTTACGCAGAAAGAATAGAAATACTACTATATATTCGGTTTTTGGAGATTTAAAAACGCAACATATAGATGGTTTGCGTAACTTCAGTTAATAATATAAATAATGACACAAAACCAAATACTGCTTAGAGTGTTTGGTTTTTTAACGCGTGTATGAACACCAAGCTAAAATCCTCAAGCAGATTTTAGACAAAAAAATACGCCCACCGAGGGACGCATTGGTTTACTTGAAAGTGGTGGATCGTCCGCGACTCGAACGCGGGACCAACGGATTAAAAGTCCGCTGCTCTACCAACTGAGCTAACGATCCAAATCATGTGAATAAACGCTATCAGCGCATTCAAAAAATGGTGGATCGTCCGCGACTCGAACGCGGGACCAACGGATTAAAAGTCCGCTGCTCTACCAACTGAGCTAACGATCCATCAGCGTTTGCGGTGTATTTTACCGCTTAGCCATCAAGTGAGAGCATATTATACGCATAAATCGCATCATTGCAAGTTTTTTTGTCAAAAAAATTGCCCCAATCGCAATTTGGGGCAATTTTATACCAATTTAGCAGGATTATTCGCCGCTAAGTGCGTCCACGGGGTTGAGCTTGGCGGCATTACGCGCAGGAATAAAGCCAAACACCACGCCAATCAGCGTTGAGCAGACCACCGCGGCGATGATGGAGCTGGTTGAATACACCACCTCAAACGTACTGCCAGCAAAATGATTGATCAACGCGCCGATAGAAAATGCCAGCGCAATACCAAGCACACCGCCCAAAATACACACCAGCACCGCCTCAATCAAAAACTGCTGCAAGATATCACTTTGCCGTGCACCCACCGCCATGCGCACGCCAATTTCGCTGGTGCGTTCGGTCACTGACACCAGCATGATGTTCATCACACCAATACCGCCAACAATCAAAGATATGATGGCAATCGATGAGATCAGCAGCGTCATGGTGTTGGTGGTCGATTGAATGGTTTGGCGAATTGAATCGGCATTTTGAATGCGAAAATCATCCGTACCGTGGCGTTGTTCGATCAGGTCACTGACAGCTTGCTCTGCCGCACTGCTGGATATGGTATCCTTAAGCAGCACCACAAAGCTGTTTAGATTGCTGGTACCTAGTATACGCCGCATGACGGTGGTGTAGGGTAGGTAAAACGTTGGCGTGTCACTGCTTGGACCCATTGCCGATTCCTGCGGTGCAAGTACACCCACCACGCGTACAGGAACACTACCTAAGACAATCACCTTGCCAATTGCAGAATCTTCGGGAAAAAACGTGGTTTTGGCGTTGTCATCAATGATGGCATCTTGTGCCAACTGGCGGATGCTGGTGGTATCAAAATTTTGTCCGCGTTTGAGCTTGTTGCCTGAGACGCTAAAATAATCTTGCCCCACGCCACTGACATTGACTGACGCTTCGGTTTCGCGATAACGTGCGGTTGCTGAAGTATTGACCACGGGGCTTACGCTTTGCACGTACGGCTGATCGGCAACGGCAAACGCATCGTCATCGGTTAGGTTGGGCTTGTGGTAGCGGCGACGTGGGTCGCCGTAGCGATAGCCGTCACGTATTGTCAAGGTATTGGTGCCAAGTGCGCTGATATCCGCCAAAATCCGCTGCTGTGAGCCTTGCCCCAAGCCTACCACAGTGACCACTGAGGCAATACCAATGATAATCCCAAGCATGGTCAGTAAGGTGCGCATTTTGTGCGCGCGCATAGCAAGCAGCGACATCTTAAACGCTTCAGACAGTCTGTCTAAAAATGCCATCACGCCCGTTTTTTGGGTTAGTGGCGGTTTGTCGGCAGCAGGCTTACGCACAAAGGTGTTGTTGGTGTAATAGTCGTTTAAAATGTACCCGTCTTTGATTTCAATCACGCGTTCGGCTTGTGCAGCAATCGATGGGTCATGCGTCACCATGATGATGGTATGCCCCTGCGCGTTGAGGTCACGCAAAATCGCCATCACGTCTTTACCCGATTGGCTATCTAGCGCACCTGTTGGCTCATCGGCTAAAATCACATCGCCGCCGTTCATCAGCGCGCGCGCAATTGACACGCGCTGTTGCTGTCCGCCTGATAGCTGACTGGGACGGTTTTCGGTTTTTTGACCAAGCCCTAGCTGATCAAGCAGCGCCTGCGCACGCTGTTCGCGCAAATCGGCAGGCATACCTGCGTATACAGCAGGCACGGCAACGTTGGCTTGTGCGTTGATATCGCCAAGTAGGTGATAACGCTGAAAAATAAAGCCAAAATGCTCACGGCGTAGCTTTGCCAGTTCATCGGGTGTAAGTTGGTCAATGGCTTTGCCGTACACACGGTAGCTACCTGCCGTTGGTTGGTCAAGACAGCCTAGAATATTCATCAAGGTAGATTTGCCTGAACCTGATTGCCCGATGATGGCGACCATTTCACCTTGATAAATGGTTAAATCAATGCCGTGTAGTACGCGGATTTTTTGTTCGCCTGCGCTAAATTCACGAATTAAGCCCTCAACTTGCATAATGGGAATTTTAGCCGTTTGCGTTTGTGGGAGAGGGCTGGCAGTGTGCGCGGCTGAGGTGTTGATCGGGGTGTCGATTGGGGTGGTGGTTGGGTGCATAGCCATCACCTTACATCATCGGTGGGCGTTTGCTGCGTCTGTTTTTGCCGCTGCTATCTTTGCCCGATTTGCTATCGTCGCTGCCTTCTTCGCTAATCACCACGGTATCACCTTCTTGCACGCCGCTTAAAATTTGTGTGTTAATGCGGTTACTCAAACCAGTTTTGACGGGCTGCTGTTTGGTTGTGTTGTCAGGTTGTAGGAGCAAAACGTATTTACCCAGTTGTTTGTCGGTTTTAATGGCGGCAGCAGGGACGCTTAGCGCGTTGTCGGCTTTGCTTTCAACGATATATACTTGTGCGGTCATGTTGATGCGTAAGATACCGTCGGGGTTGGGTACATCAAAATAGCCTAAGTAATACACGGCAGAATCATCGTTGCTTGTGCTGCTATTGGCAGTGGTGCCTTCGGGGGCGGGCTCGATCGCGCTTAAGGTGGCGTGCATTTTTTTGTCGGGGTTGCCGATGATGTTAAAATACACGGGCATACCAGGTTTTAGGTTGATGACATCGGCTTCAGAAATTTTTGCTTTGATGCGCACGGTGCTTAGATCCGCCAAGGTGACGATGGTCGGCGCGGTTTGATTGGCGTTTACTGTTTGCCCTTGTTTGGTGGTGACAGAAATCACTGTGCCTGACATGGGGGCGGTGATTTGGGTATAGCCTAGGTTTTGCTGCGCGGTGCTGACTTCGGTTTGTGATTTTTTGATTGACGCTTCGGCGGTTGTGATATCAGCTTTGCCTGCTTGCAGATTGGCTTGTGCGGTTTTGATGGCTTGTTGGGCGTTATCAACGGCGGCTTGCGCGGTTTGTACGCTGGTACGTGCTTGCTCAAGCTCTTGGCGTGAAATTGCATCGCTACTCATTAAGCCTTGCATACGGCGGTATTCGTTTTGCGCCTGTGCCAGTGTCGCCTGTTTGCTGGCAAGATCGGCTTGCGCCTGCGCCAATGCTGCTTGCCGCGTTTGGTATGCCGCTTTGGTGCTGTCAAGATTTGCCAAACTTTGCTGCAAGTTGGCTTGTTGGGTGGTGAGTTGGTTGCGCATGGTCACGGGGTCAATTTGGGCAATCGGGTCGCCTTTGTTGACTGTGTCACCGACATCAACATATAGTTTGGTGACCTCGCCTGATACTTGCGCGCCGACATCGACTTGGTTTAGACCTTCAACCTTGCCCGTTGCCATGACGCTGTTTTCGATATCGCTGCGCTCAACTTGTGCGGTGATGTAATTGGGTTCGGTAGGTTTGGGGCGCAAATACCAGTACGCTGCTACCGCCAGTGCGCCGATCACCAGTGCGATGAGTGACCATTTTAACCATTTTTTTTGCATTCGCGTCATCGTGCGCCCTTACCTGTTGGCGGTTGTGGTTAGCGTTTGATAGTTTGGTATCAACAAGGTAAAACATATGCCGTACCCAGCAATTTTACCAAACAGCGCTGTCTACTAAACAGCGTTGTCTAATAGTCAGATCCGTGTTGGGTCAGCTATCTGTTAGATTTTGGCAAATAATTATCATATGATAACAGATTGCATTTATAATCGCCAGATTTTGTACTGCTAGCACGCGCTGAAATATTGATGAATAAGCTATGCATTAGCATAACAAACTTGCCTGACGCTTATTTGGGCGAGTGGTAAGAATAGGTAACCGTATTTTGCTCAAGATTAACTTGCCAAAAAATGGCATGGGTTTAATATGGCTAAATAGTCGCTGACTATGGGGTAAATAGGGTTACCCCAGCCACTGTCAGCGCGGCTTGTAGCAATAGTTCCCAAGCAGGTTGCGCGATTAACCCTTTGATGGCTTGGTCACAGCGATACAACAGCGTTGTCCACGCGTCCAAATTCTGCCCATGATGGCGGTGGGCGGCTTGTTGATACAGGCTTTGCTTGCTTTGCCAAATGCCAAGACTGGCAGGGCTGGTACCTGTTTGCATGGCTTGTAGCGCGCGCATGTCTTTACTTAGTGTCCACAGCACCAAGCTGGGCGGCTCGTCACTGGCTTTCAGCTGGCGCATAATGCGTACCACGCGCGCACTGTTGCCTGCCAACATCGCATCAGACAAGTCAAACGTGCTAAATTGTGCCTGCCGTACCAAACCTTGCGCCAATTGTGTGCTGTCAATGGTCATCAGGGTTGGTTTGGCTGGGTATGGCGCAGGCGCGGCGAACAGATAAGAGAGCCGCCATAAGGTTTGGTACGCGCTGAGCAGGTTGTTTTGGGTTTGGTCTTCTAGCTGTTGCCAAGCATCAGTGGTCAGCGTCAAGCCAAAATCGGCTGCATGGGCAATCAGCAAGGCATGGCGGTCACGCGCCTGTATCAGGCGGCAATCCACCACCTGCCCGTATTGGTTGCAAAGCTGATAAAACGCCGAGTTTTGCGCGCGCTTATCAAACCGTGGGCTTAGGACAATCAGCGCGTTTTGTGGATCGGCTTGCGCATGCTCGGCAAAGTTTTTGAGAGCTTGTAAAATTTCACCATCGCGTTTGCCGTCGGGCTTGTGATTGCCTTGCGCGATGATAACGCGGCGCTCATCAAACAGCGATAGACTATCAAACTCGCCCAACACCGCCTGCCAAGACTTGGCATTGACGATATCTGTGCGTTGTATCGCCATGCCTTGCGCACGCCAAGTGACTGCCATGCGCTGTACCAACCATTGTTGTAGCAAATCCTCATCACCGTGCAGCAGCCACAGTCCCGTTGCGGGCGTAGAGCTATTTTGCGGTTGGGCTTGCCGAAAGGCAGTCAAAAAATCCAGCTGCATGGGGTAGATGATGGGCTTAATCAATCAAGACGTGGCAGGCATCAATAAGGCAACGTATTGATCGGCAATGCGCTGCGCCAAATTATCTGCCAACCAAGCGCGAATTTGGTCGGCTTGGGGATTGTCAGTGGCAACACTGGCTTGGTCGTATTGGTAGCTGCGCTGTACTTGCAGGGTTTGGGTTTTGTTTTGCCACACGCCGTTTTGCTGCACACTGTAACTGACATCGGCACTCATCACCATACGAATTTCGGTCAAAATTCCACGTAGCTGATAGGTATCAAGGCGAATGTTATCCACCTGAATCCGCGGCACTTCACTGGCGGCAGGCACATGGCTGACAGCGGTATCATTTACCGAGTCAGTATAGCCCAATGCCAACAAATCCAATTGGCGCTTGAGCGCATTTTTGACCATGATGTCATCGGGTTTGGTACCAAACACCAGTTCGGTGGATTGCGCCAGTTGCACCACCGCAGATGGATAGCCACGCAGCTGAAAGCCGCAACCGTGTAATGTCACCGTGCCAATACCAAGCGCAATGACAACACCAAACGCGCGGATGAAAGTTAGCGGCTGCTGCATAGGATATCCTTTGTAAGCCTTCTGGTGTCAGCTAGTTGGGTTAAGCGGTGTACCATTTAGCCGATCAGCCTTTGACCACAAGATTGATAAGCTTATTGGGCACCACGATTTCTTTAACAATTTCACCTGTCAAGAATTTTTGCACGCCAGCCAACGTCTTGGCCTGTGCTTTGAGCCAGTCAGCATCGCTATCGGGCGGTGCTTGCAGCTGTCCGCGCACCTTGCCATTGACTTGCACCACCAACGTAATGCTGTCTTGTACGCGCGCGCTGTCATCAACCGTTGGGTAGGTCAGCTGCAATGGGTCAATGCCCAAAGCCTCTAGCAACGCCTGCGCCATGTGCGGTGCGTACATACTCAGCAAGGTCAAAAGCGTGACTAACGCTTCATTGGCTGCTGCCAAATCCGCGTCATTGTGCACATCAAATGCCGTCAGCGCATTGGCAAGTTCCATCAAAAACGACACAGGCGTATTAAGCGCTAAGTTTTTGCCCAGTGCATCATCTAATTTGGCAATCGTGTCATGGGTTTTACGGCGCAAGTCTTTAGCAGCCGCGCCAAAGTCAAAATCTGTCACCTTGACGGTATCGGCTTGCCAGTTGGCTTGTTGTAGACGCGCTTGGTGCTCTGAGGCATAACGCCAAACTTTTTTCAAAAAGTTGTACGGGCCTTTTAAGCCATCGTCAATCCACTCTAACGTTTGGTCAGCAGGCGCGGTGAACATGGTATAAAGCCGCACGGTGTCTGCGCCATAGCGTTCAATCGTTGCTTGTGGGTCAATGCCGTTGTTTTTAGACTTCGACATTTTTTCAATTTTGCCAATCGTCACAGGCCCACCATCGGCTTTTAGGCATGCAGCAATCGGTTGTCCTTTGTCATTAAATTCAAGGCTTACGTCATCGGCAAAATAGTAGGTTTTGCTACCGTCAGCATTTTGACGATAAAATGTACCTGCCAACACCATGCCTTGGGTCAAAAGATTGACAAACGGCTCATCACCTTTTAATAGCCCTTCATCGCGCATCAATTTGTGGAAAAACCGCGCATATAGCAAGTGCAGCACCGCGTGTTCAACGCCACCCACGTATTGATCAACGGGTAGCCATTTTGCCGCTGCTGCCTTATCAACCATCGCAGTTTGGCTGTGTGGCGAGGCAAAACGCGCTTGATACCAGCTGGACTCAACAAACGTGTCAAACGTATCGGTTTCACGTTTGGCAGGTTGGCCGCAATTTGGGCAAGTGGTATCGGTAAAAGCGGGCAAGTTGTTTAGTGGATTGCCGCGACCATCGGGCACAACATCGGTGGGCAATACCACAGGCAAATCTGCCTCAGGTACAGGCACTGCGCCACAATGTTCACAGTTGACGACAGGAATTGGGCAGCCCCAATAGCGTTGGCGTGACACACCCCAATCGCGCAGGCGATAGTTGATGGTTTTTTCGGCTAAGCCCTGTGGCGCAAGTTTGGCTAAAATCGCTGCAAATGATTCGGCAAAGTTCATGCCGTCAAATTCGCCCGAATTCACCGCCACGCCGTTTTGTTTATCGCCATACCAGTCTTGCCACGTGGCTGGGTCAAAGTCATTTTGATCTGCCACCGCAACGACTTGTTGAATAGGTAGCCCGTATTTGTTGGCAAATTCAAAATCGCGTTCATCATGCGCAGGCACTGCCATCACCGCGCCCGAGCCGTAACTCATCAACACATAATTAGCCACCCAAACAGGGATATCTTGCCCTGTCAAAGGATGGCGCACAGTCAGCCCTGTGTCCATGCCAAGCTTTTCGGCTTTAGCAATATCGGCTTCAGCTACCGAGCCTTGCTTGATGGTATGGATAAAATCTGCCAGGGCAGGATTTTGGGCAGCAGCGTGTTGCGCCAGTGGATGCTCAGCTGCGACCGACACATACGTTACCCCCATCAGCGTATCAGGACGGGTGGTAAACACATCCAACGTACGCGCCTTTCCGTCTAATGTATAAGGAAAACGCAGCTCCATACCCTCAGAGCGTCCAATCCAATTGCGCTGCATGGTGATAACTTGTGGTGGCCAATGTCCCTCAAGTTTATCCAAATCGTTGAGCAACTCCTCAGCGTACGCGGTGATGTTAAAATAGTACATCGGGATTTCACGCTTTTCAACCAACGCGCCCGACCGCCAGCCGCGTCCATCCACCACTTGCTCATTGGCAAGCACCGTGTTATCCACAGGGTCCCAATTCACCGTTGAAAGTTTTTTATACACCAAACCTTTTTTGAACAACTGCACAAACAACCATTGTTCCCAGCGGTAGTATTCAGGCGTGCAGGTAGCAAACTCACGCGACCAATCAATCGACAGCCCCAACGACTTAAGCTGCGCGCGCATGTTTTCAATATTGGCAAACGTCCATGCTGCAGGTGCGACATTATTGGCAATCGCCGCATTCTCGGCAGGCAAACCAAACGCATCCCAACCCATTGGCTGCAACACCTCATCGCCTTTTAAACGATAATAGCGGCTTAGCACATCGGTAATCGTATAGTTACGCACGTGCCCCATGTGCAGCTTGCCACTTGGATAGGGGAACATCGATAGCAAATAGCGCGTTGGCTTATCCGTTGGCGCATTGCTGACTTCATAACGCTTATCCGCTGCCCATTGCTGTTGCTGGGCAGTTTCGATGGCTTGGGGATCGTATTGTGGATCAATAGTGGTTGATTTCATCATGGTTTGGCAAACAATCTAACGGTGTTAAAATAAGACAACTAAAAAGCTAAATGATCGGCAAGATTAAAACAGTAAGACCAAGCTAAGCCGCATAGCATACCGCAAAATAGGTCAAATTGCGATACGCACAAGACGGTTTTATCATCCGTTGCCGTAAACCACCGACTTTAGGCGGTGGATATAAGGCAACTCCGAAACCATGCTTACACACAGAAACTTATTAAATATGTTAAACTAACCCCATGAAAACCCTCAAGCTACGCATAAAAGACAAACACACAGACCAACTAAACCGCCTAAGCGGTTTGGTCAATTTTGTGTGGAACTATGTGAATGACTTGAGTTTTAAATACCTACAACGTACTGGTAAATTCTTTAGTGCCTATGACCTAAACGAATACACCAAAGGTAGCGGTGAACTACTTGGCTTGCATTCTCAAACCATACAAGCCATTAACGAAACTCACGCCAAATCGCGACGCCAATTCAAAAAGGCTAAACTATCATGGCGAACCAACAACCCAAAGGCAAAGCGTAAAAGCCTAGGTTGGATTCCATTTAAGCAATCCGCAATCAAGTTACTGGCTACCCATCAGACGGGTAAAAAAGGCTTAAAATCCACCCTACAGCTTAGTTTAGCCAAAGGGCAGAAGCTAATTATAGACTTATGGGATAGCTACAATCTTAGCCTATATCAAATAAACACCCTTGAGGTCGTCCAAGACAGCCGTAACCGTTGGTATGCCTGTATCACCGTTAAAAACTACCCAAAAACCGAGTGCGGAACAGGTAGTGTCGGTATTGACTTAGGCTTAAAAGACAGTGCCACCGCCTCAAATGGCGATAAACTACAAATTAAACAAACACAGGCATGGGCTAAAAAATTGAGTATCGCCCAACGAGCCAAAAACAAACAACGTGTCAAAGCGATTCATGCCAAAATCAAAAACACACGCCAAGACCTCATCCACAAATTCACCACAGGGCTAGTCAAAGACAATGCCCTAATCGTGGTCGGCGATGTAAAAACCACCCAATTCAGCCGTAAAAAAGGCAAACTAGCCAAATCGGTTTACGATGCAGGTTGGTTTGAACTCAAACGACAACTGACCTACAAATGCGAGCACGCAGGTTGCCGTTTTGAAATCGTCAATGAGAAATACACTACCCAAACTTGTTCGTGCTGTGGCGATACGTCCAGTAGTCCGAAAGGTAGAGCAGGTTTGCGAATAAGAGAATGGACTTGTGCGAAGTGTGGCACACGGCATGATAGAGATATTAACGCCAGTCGGAACATTCTTGCGGTCGGGCTTGACCGTCTTGTAGAAGGAATCCCCTCACTTTAGGGAGGGGAGGAAGTCAACGTGTTTAAACAGGAGTAAAATAAATGGCAGCTTACCAAATCTATGGCATAAAAAATTGCACCACAGTCAAAAATGCCTTAGCACAGCTTGATGCATCAGGCGCAGATTATGAATTTACTGACTTTAAAAAGGCAGGTGTAGATGAAAGTTTATTGCGCGATTGGATTGCCCAAGCAGGATTGGCAAAAATTCTAAACAAAAACAGCCTAAC
The DNA here is from genome assembly GCF_001591265.1 of Moraxella atlantae NBRC 14588. Taxonomy (GTDB): domain Bacteria; phylum Pseudomonadota; class Gammaproteobacteria; order Pseudomonadales; family Moraxellaceae; genus Faucicola; species Faucicola atlantae. The sequence continues at coordinate 272,385 of NZ_BCUL01000002.1, forward strand.
ATGGCGCAGATTATCGCCCGATGAACAAACCAATGCCGATACACTCGATGGTGCGGTCGCTTTGATGACGGCAAAACCCAATCTAATCAAACGCCCGATCTTGCAACATACTGATGGCTTGATTGTTGGCTTCGATAAAGCCGCCTATCAACAGCTGATGTAAGCTTTAGCAAGCTAATACGCGCTGATAAAAAAAGCGGATGTCAAAATCCGCTTTTTTGTTGCTACTGATTGGATGTTAGCTGGCGTTAGCGTTACTGGCTGCTGAGTTTGTACTGGCTGTAGCAGTCGCTGTGTTGCTGCTTGCCGCTGTGTTCATTGGCGTGCTAGCCGTACCAGAAGCAGAATCAGCGTTTGCTGAAGCTGCCATTTCTTTGCTATCAGGCACGTCTTTGCCGTGATCACTTAGCTGATACACGTATGCTGCTAGCAACATGATGCGCTCTTCACCCAGTTTGGTATCCCAGTGTGGCATTACACCTGCACGTCCACCGCGTAGCGTTTCGCGCACAGTCTCACGATCACCGCCATATAACCAAATATTGTCTGTCAAGTTTGGCGCGCCCACGTCGTGGTTACCTTTGGCATTTTCACCGTGACACACTGCACAGTTGGCAGAGAAAATAGCTTTACCTTGTGCCACGAGGGTAGGGTCAAGCTTACCGTTTTGCGCACCGCCATGTTCTGATGACAATGACAAAACGTATTCAGAGGCAGCGCGCACACCGTCTTCACCAATTTGTGATTTCCAAGCAGGCATGCCGCCAACACGACCGTGGTTCAAAGTCATCAAGATGTTTTCAGGTTTACCGCCATACAACCAGTCGTTGTCAGTCAAATTGGGGAAACCTGGTGCGCCACGGGCTTGCGAACCGTGACAAACCGAACAGTTTTGTAAAAACAAACGCTGACCGATTTTAACCGCCTGTGGGTTTTGTGACAGTTTTAAAACAGCAGGTGCAAGCAATTCGATATTTTTATCAATCTCAGCTTTTAGATCGGCATCATCGCCTTGCTTTTTCATTTGCTCGGCTTGTAGCTGATCGATTTTTTGTAAAACTTGCGTTGTTTGTGGATCTTGCAAGATTTTTTCATTAAAGGTATTGATAAACAGCGCGTTGTTGCGCTCAAGGTCACTAGCAAGCTCATTGGCACTTGTCCAAGGCACTTCTTGCCCATCAACCTTGACGGTAGCTAGACCTTTCCAATGCGATGGCAAAATTGACGGGTAGAGCAGCATATACAACAATGCCCATGCCAGCGTACCCCAAAAAATGACTAGCCACCACTTTGGCAATGGACCATCACGTTCAGAGATACCATCATATACGTGCCCTGTCGTGCCTTCTTCATCCAATTCTGGACGAAAACGCTGCGTGCTGGCTAGCCAATATAATATCCACGCCCAACAGCCGATGGAAAGTATCGTTACCCAAATATTCCAAAATAGGCTCATTTGTTATCCTTATCACGTCGTGATGCGTCTGACAAATCGGTCACGTCAGCCACTTTTTCGTCATTCAAGTCGTCATCTAACGCAAGTTTTGCATCTTCCTCAAATCGTTTGCGATTGCGTGGTGAGTAAGCCCACCACACGATCGCCAAAAATGCCGTAAACGCGGCGACCGTTGCAATACTGTGTAACGTCGCCAACGACATTAGCGTTGTCCTTGCATGGCTGTGCCAAGCTGTTGTAGGTAGGCAACCAACGCGTCAAGTTCGGTCTTACCCTGTACGGCATCAGGTGCAGCTGCAATGTCGGCATCGCTGTAGGGTACGCCAAAATGATCGCGGAATAGGCGCATTTTGGCTTGCACTTGCTCACCGTTTACTGTGCGCTTATCTAGCCAAGGAAACGGTGGCATCACCGATTCAGGCACCAACGATTGCGGATTGATTAAGTGTTTACGTTGCCAGTCATCTGAATAACGACCGCCAACCCGCGCCAAATCAGGTCCTGTACGTTTTGAGCCCCATAAAAATGGGTGATCCCACGCAGATTCTGCAGCACGTGAGTAAGGTCCATAACGCTCTACCTCAGCACGCAACGGGCGAACCATTTGGGTGTGACATACGTGACAGCCTTCGCGAATATAAATATCGCGGCCTTCAAGCTCAAGTGCTGTCCAAGGCTTCATGTTTGGCAACGGCTGATTGACCTCTTTGGTGAAAATCAGCGGCACAATTTCAACCAACGTGGCAAAGCTGATTGACACCACGATGAGTGTCAATAGCAGTCCTGTGTTACGTTCAATAATATCATGAGTAAATTTCATCGTCTTGCCCCTTACGCTTGCTTAACCAACACAGGGGTCGCTTCTGTCTCAGCTGTAGTTGTTGTGATTGCCTCTTTACGCGAAGGCATCTTGATGGTGCGATATACGTTGTATGCCATCACAAACATACCTGATAGATACAACAAACCACCAAATGCACGGCCAATATATGGCAAGTGTGAAAACGCAACAGTGTCTACAAAGCTATACACCAATGTACCATCTGGGTTAGTGGCACGCCACATCATGCCCTGACCGATACCCGAGATCCACATAGACACGATATAAAAGATCGTACCGCTCGTTGCTAGCCAAAAGTGCGTGGTAATCAAACTGGTTGAATACATACGCTCTTTGTGCCAAATACGCGGAATCAACACATACAGTGAGCCGATAGTGATCATACCCACCCAACCCAATGCACCTGAGTGCACGTGACCTACCGTCCAGTCTGTATCATGCGATAGTGCGTTTACAGTCTTGATTGACATCATCGGACCTTCAAACGTGGACATCGCATAGAATGACAACGCCACGATCAAGAAACGAATGATTGGATCGGTGCGCAGCTTATCCCAGCTACCTGACAAGGTCAAAACGCCATTAATCATACCGCCCCATGATGGCGCGAACAAAATCAACGAGAACACCATACCCAAAGACTGTGTCCAATCTGGCAAGGCTGAATAATGTAAGTGGTGACCGCCTGCCCACATATACGCACTGATCAATGCCCAAAAGTGGATGATTGACAAACGATAGGAGTAAATTGGACGACCAATTTGTACAGGCACAAAGTAATACATCATACCCAAGAACGCTGCTGTCAAATAAAAACCGACCGCGTTATGTCCGTACCACCATTGCACCATCGCATCAGTTGCACCACCGTATAGCGAGTAGGACTTCCATAATGTCAAAGGAATTGCCATGTTATTGACAACATGCAGCAACGCAATGGTCACAATAAACGCACCAAAGAACCAATTAGCCACATAAATATGCGAAGTTTTACGCTTGATGAGCGTACCAAAGAACACAATTGCGTAAGATACCCACACGATCGTGATCAAAATATCAATTGGCCACTCAAGCTCAGCATATTCTTTGGACGACGTGATCCCAAGCGGTAAGGTAATCACCGCCGCCAGAATCACCAAGTTCCAACCCCAAAACGTGAACCATGCCAAATACGGCGCAAACAGCCGTGTTTTACACGTGCGCTGCACGACATAATATGACGTAGCAAACAGCGCACAACCCCCAAACGCGAAAATAACCGCGTTGGTATGCAGCGGACGCAAGTGGCTAAACGTCAGCCACGGAATACCAAAGTTTAGCGCGGGAAATGCTAATTGCGATGCAATGAACACCCCCACACCCATACCGATAATACCGTACACCACCGCCATGATTGAGAAGTATTTAACAATCTCAATATCATAGTCATCGGTGACAGGTACTGCTGTGGTTTGTACATTCATTCGATGTTTTCCTTGACAGCTTGTAGCCCAAACAGATGCCAACCTAATTTGCACCCCTGTCGTATAAACTATTTATAAATTTGGTACAAAATATAGGTCAGTCGCTAGCTGGCGATGAGCGAGCACGCTGCTAGACACCCGTTTTTTAACGCCCTATTGTAACGTAAAGTTTGCTAAATAGCACCCAGTGTAACGCCACGAATACCAAAAAAATCTGCTAAAAGACGGGGAAAAAAATTTTTGCCTTGCCATTATAATACGAAACCTAGTCAAAATCCCATAAATATTGTAAGGAATTTAACCGCCCTGTATGAACCTTATGCTCATGGGTTCTGCTTGACAAGCCTGTTAGACTTGCTATGATAGCTGTTCAATCAAAGATTTTAATCTTTTACAATCCACCGTTACAGCATAAGCAAGGTAGCAAATGATGGCAAAGGCAAAATTTTTATCCGATGAATGGTTTTCACAAGTCAATCAATTGACCCAAGACGCAGGTGACCTAGATTTGCCACCTGCTATTGCAGGCTTGAACATGAATTTTGAAGTATCAGGCTTGCAAGACCAACCCGTTAGCGCGTCATTCTCAAACGGCACCATCCATCAAGGTAGCAACGACGATGCGACCACTACCGTGCATTTAGATGCAGATACGCTAAAGGCAGTCATGCTAGATGGTGATACCAACCGCGCCATGGAAGCCTTTATGACAGGTAAAATTCGTGTCGATGGCGACATGGGTCAGCTGATCACCATGCAATCAGGCAAACCAAGCCCAAAACAACGTCAGCTATTTGAAAAAATCCTAGAAATCACAGATTTGTAATTTAAACTTGCGCGAAAGCATAAATTTTAATCAAAAAGGCAAATTGTATCGATTTGCCTTTTTGTTTTGCTTGTAAAAAATCAGCCAAGCCCATGCAATAACCACGCCATCAGCCCTGCACCCAACGCAAAACACACCGCAGCCAAAATAAAACGGACTAGATGGTAGTAACTTACCGTCTTTGCTGTTATCAAATTCGCTGCAGGCGATAGACCCAGCCTTGGCGGATGAACAGACGGATTGGTGATGGAAGCGGTAGGTGCGGCGGTGGGTGAAAATTGTGCAGAGGGGGCAAGGTCAGTCATCATAAATCCAACAAACGAACAAATACCACAATCAGCAAAGCGATTTTAAATGTATACGCCAGTGTGTCTGCTATCTTTAAATAGCGCTTTACTGTGCCTTAAAACGACTTCACGATAAAACAAAAAGGCGATAAAATCAAACACTTTATCGCCAAAAATTCGCCTAAGAAATATTTTGTTACTATTTTTAACGTTACGCAAGACTATCGGGCAAAATTAGGCAGATTTGCTCGGTACATCTGGGCTTTGGGTTTGGTTTTCTTGGTAGATAATGCCTTGTAGCCAAATATTGGCTTGAATGTAATCATTGACTTGTATGCTATCATCAAAATCTTTTTGATTGACCGCCAGGCGAATGACCACAGGTTTATCCAAACTTTCGCGCAAAATCACCACATCAAGTAGGATAAACGCTTGCCCTTCAAAAGTTGTCGTGGATTTTCCGATAACTTGTCCTTGACACCACGCTTCATCTTGCTGACCAATGGTGTCACCAAATAAATACGCACACATATCGCCCACATTGATATGAATGGGCGCGAGGGGTAGTTCATCAGCGGCAGGTTGCCAGGCTGCGATTTGGGCTTGTAGGTCGGCAGGCAGGTTGCCATTGTTTTGCACCATGATGGCATTGAATGCGCGATGGTAGCGAATCGCCTCAGGATCATCAACCACAATGACTTCATCGCGCTTGCTGCGGCTGACTTCATACGCCAGCGCGGACAGATTGACATAATACCGCTGCCCTTTGCAGTAATGCTCACGGTTGATGCTGTAATACGGGTCAAACGCATACATCACAGTGTCGTCATCAAGCTGCAAGCGCAAGACGGCCTCAAGCGTGGTTGGTGCTTGGTAAATACTTTCGATCGTCGCCCATCGGCCGTATGGGCTATCCACGCAAGGATAAGCGTTAATAAAGCGCGTCGGTTTTTGCTGGTCATCAAGTTCAATCAATTGATTTAGATGAATGGGCGTGTTGCCCGTCAAAAGTAAATGTGTGCGCGGTGTGCTGCTTTCTGCTAATGCTTTAGGCAGGGCGCAGGTGTCAATGTGTTCGCGTAGCCAACTGGGCACATCATCGCTGATATTGTGGGTAAAACAGCGCCAATGGTCGGCATGCCCGACAATTTGTTCTGGTGTTAAATCGATGATATCGGGCTGTTGGCTGGGAGCAGTCATGGCGTTGTCCTTGTTAAAATATGCGCAATGTAAAATAAGTCTGAATCTGTATCTAGGCGCTCAGTATTTGTGGATACAGTAGCTAAGCGTACAGTAGCTAGGCAAGCCGAATGTGTCGGCGGTTGGTGTTGTTATGGGGGCAGACGCAGGTTTTTCCATAGATATTGGCAATAGCAAGCGATTTTTGCTCAAGTCTGTGATTGATTTTTTTGATTTTAGCAGGGTTTTTGGCAGGTGATGGTGGGTATGGCTGCAAATTTTTTGCCATTTTGCGCCGATTTGTGGCAGACTATGGGCTTTTAAATTGCCGAAAACGCCAGTGCCACACAGGCGTTTAGATGGGTTAACTTGGGACAGCGAGCGCAATGCAAAAAGGTATGTTTCGACCGTTGGCGTTGTTTGTGGGGTTGCGTTATACACGCGCCGAACGCAGCAACCGCTTTATTTCATTTATCTCGCTAATTTCGATGATTGGGCTGACGCTTGGCGTGGCGGTGCTGATTACAGTGCTGTCGGTGATGAACGGCTTTGATCGTGAAATCAAAAGTCGAATTTTGGGCATGGTGCCACAAGCCACCGTCACGGCAAATCAGATTATTCCAAATTGGCAGGTGTTGGCGCAGGATATTGCCAAAAATCCCAAAGTTGAGGCGGTGGCGCCGTTTATTCAGCTGCAAGGTATGCTGACCGCAAATGGGCAGGTGGCAGGCGCGGTGGTGACGGGTGTTGAGCCTGATTATGAAAAACAGGTGTCGATTATCGGACAGCACATGCAGGCAGGCTCGCTGGATACGCTGCGCGGCGGTGAGTTTACTATCGTTTTGGGCAAAGATATGGCCCAAGGCATGGGACTCAACGTTGGCGATAAGGTCACCTTGGTACTACCTGAAGCCTCACCATCGCCTGCAGGCGTGATCCCACGGTTTAAACGTTTTACCGTCAGCGGTATTTATGACATCAGCGCCGAGGTCAATAGCGTGATGGCGTACATTCCGATGCAAGACGCGGCGCGACTGCTACGGTTGCCCGAGGGGGCGCAAGGCGTGCGCATGAAGCTTAATGACTTGTTTGCCGCACCACAGGTCGCCCAACAAGCAGCAAATTTGCAGCCAAATTTGCTGATACCCAGTGACTGGACGGTGACGCACGGGAATTTATTCAGCGCAATTCAGATGGAAAAAGCCATGATTGGCTTGCTGTTGTTTTTGATCGTACTGGTGGCGGCGTTTAACATTGTGTCATCGCTGGTGATGTTGGTGACCGACAAAAAAGCCGATATCGCAATTTTAAAAACATTTGGCGCATCGCCCAAGCTCATCACGCAAATTTTTATGGTGCAAGGTCTGTTTATCGGTGTGGTGGGTACACTGGCGGGCACGCTGCTGGGTATTATCATGGCGTTGTCGGTGAGTCCTGTTATCGGGGCAATTAACAATGCCTTTAATCTGCATTTATTTGACGCGTATCCTGTGCAGTATTTGCCGTCGCATTTAGAGTGGCAAGACGTGGTGATTATCGTTGCAGCCTCGCTGGTGATTAGCTTTGTGGCAACTATTTATCCTGCACGCCGTGCTGCCAGTATTCAGCCTGCACAAACCTTGCGTTATGAATAAATCAACACATTTTTTAACATATTTGATTAACAAGTAGCCAATTATGCCAACCGCCGAACCGATTTTAACCGCCAAACAAATCACCAAAGCCTACCAAGACGGCAAAACCGTGACGCGCGTGCTTGATGGGCTGAATATCAGCGTGCAACAAGGTGAAAAAATCGCCATCGTCGGTACCAGCGGCTCAGGCAAAAGCACGTTATTGCATATTTTGGGCGGGCTGGATGTGCCGACGTCAGGCGAGGTATGGCTGCATGGGCAGTGTGTTAATCAGCTGAATGAAACCCAACGCGGACAGCTGCGCAATCAGCATTTGGGTTTTATTTATCAATTTCACCATCTATTGGCGGAATTTAACGCGGTTGAAAACGTCGCCATGCCGCTACTGATGCGCTCTGATGTACCGATTGATACCGCACGCCAACGCGCAATTGACCTGCTAGAGCGTGTTGGGCTTGGGCATCGGCTAAGTCATCGCCCTGGAGAGTTGTCAGGCGGCGAGCGTCAGCGAGTAGCAATTGCGCGCGCGTTGGTGACACAACCATCGCTGATTTTAGCCGATGAACCGACAGGCAATTTGGATTACGCCAACGCACAGGCGATTTTTGAAATTTTAAGCGAGTTACAAGCCAGTTTTAATACCGCGCTGCTGATGGTGACGCATGACCGCCAATTAGCCAATCTTGCCGATCGTCAGTTGGCGTTACAAAATGGCGTGTGGGTTGATTGACTTCCTCCCCTCCCTAAAGTGAGGGGATTCCTTCTGCAAGACGGTGAAGCCCCACCGCAAACCTAAGACAATGGCAACCGCCCGTACGACACACCGTACATCTTAGGTTCTTATTTTAAGCTAATCCTACCGTTAGGATTGTCATAGACACGAATTGGCTTAAGTGTGTGTTTGGAAACGTCTTACCAGTTAAGTTACTGCGTACTCGCAATTTAGTCTTAACTTAACTGTGGAATGTAAGACATTGAATATAGTGAGATGAGTATAGCAAAACTCATCGCATTTAACAATTGCCTTATATCCACCGCCTGAAGTCGGTGGTTTTACGGCAACGGATGATAAATCAAAACTCACCCAGCACCCAACCGCTGATAAACGCAAAATATTCGCGTAGCCATACTGCAGGGCGCATGAGCGGTGGGGTGGGTGCGTCTGCCATCGTCACATGGGCTAAGCCTTGCCGCCGTGCGATCTTCTGCGCGCGCAATGTATGAAAATCACTGGTCACCACCACCACAGGATCGGTTGGTGCAATGCCATGCGCCCGCAAAATTGGCAAACTGTTGGCAATGTTGAGCGCGGTACTGGTGCTTTTGGTTTCTAATGCCATACGCCGCGCTGCTATGCCATAGCGTGCGTGCAAATAATTTGCCATCACCTCAGCTTCGCTTTGGGTTTTACCGATGCCAAAGCCGCCTGTCAGCACGATCAGCGCATTGGGGGCTTGATTAGCAAGCTGTGCTGCGCGGTCAAGGCGCAGTGCCAGCGTCGGTGTGGGCTGACCATTTTTAAAACCAGAACCCAACACGACGATAGCGCGTGCTGTATCTGTGGCAGGCGTATGGTGCAAGTGCTGATTGAGCAGCACACAAAACCCGATAAAACTGACCAGCCACACGCCAAACCCAAGCCAAACACCTTGCCACAGTCGTCGCCATGTTGGGTGTTGGCGCAGCCAGTTTTGCAAGCGTTGCCAGTAGATGCCATGCCCCGTCAATGCCGCGCCAATCGCTAGCGGCAACAGCGTACCCAAATGGATTTTACGCTGCACCAGCAAAACAAGGCTATACGCTATCATCACCGTGCCGACGCTGATGAAGCCAACACGCGTGTACCGTATGAGCCGAGCAGGCAAAACAAAATGTGGCGAGGTTGGTAAAAAAGTGCGCGGCATGGTACACCTAATTTTTGGGTTGATTTTGCGGTATTTTAACCAAAAAAAGCTTCAATCAAAAAAAGCCGAGCAGTGCCCGACTTTTTGCTTACATTTTTAAATCAATAGCGTGCTGGTTAGCGCATGAGCAACGCATTGATGCGTTTTAGGTATGCGGCTGGGTCATCTAGCTGCCCACCTTCTGCCAATAATGCTTGGTCAAAAATCACTTGTGCCAAATCGTCAAACTGTTCTGCGCTGTCTAGTTTTTGGATCAGCGGATGGTTAGGGTTGACTTCTAAAATTGGTTTGGTTTCTGGCACAGGTTGCCCCATTTGTTTGAGCATTTGTACCATCTGTGGCGACAATTCACCCTCAGCAGTGACCAACAGTGCAGGGCTATCAACCAAACGGTTGGAGACGCGCACGTCTTTGGCACGGCTTGATAACGCGGTTTTGAGCTTATCAACCACAGGCTTCATGGTCGCCTCGGCTTCTTCGGCTTGTTTTTTCTCTGCTTCATCAGTCAAGTCGCCTAAATCCACGGCGCCTTTGGCGATGTTTTGTAGCGGTGTGCCGTCAAATTCGTGCAAGAAGTTCATCGCCCATTCATCCACACGCTGGGTCATGAGGATCACTTCAATGCCTTTTTTCTTGAATACTTCTAGCTGTGGGCTGTTTTTGGCAGCGGCTAGGCTGTCGGCGGTCAAATAATAAATCGCTTTTTGCCCGTCTTTCATACGCGCTTTGTAGTCTTCAAGGCTGGTTGCCACGTTGTCATCGGTGGTGGTGGCATAGCGTAGCAGCTTGGCAATGCGTTCTTGGTTGGCTTGGTCTTCGCCCAAACCTTCTTTAAGCACTTCGCCAAATTCTGCATAAAACTGTTTGTATTTGTCTTGTTTTTCGGTCTCGGCGCTGTTGGCAAGGCTTGCCAATAGTGTCAAGACGCGGCGCGCGTTACCGTCACGGATGGCTTTGACATCTCGGCTTTCTTGCAAAATCTCGCGGCTGACGTTGAGCGGCAAGTCGGCGGTATCAATCACACCTTTGACAAAGCGCAAATACATAGGCAATAGCTGCTCTGCGTCATCCATGATAAACACGCGTTTGACGTACAGTTTAAGCCCGTGTTTTTGCTCGCGGTGATATAAGTCAAACGGTGCTTTTTGTGGGATGTAAAGCAGTTGGGTGTACTGCAAGCGCCCCTCGACGCGGTTGTGCGTCCATGTCAGCGGTGGCTCAAAGTCGTAAGTTAGGTTTTTGTAAAACTCGATATATTCATCGTCACTGATTTCGCTAGGTGAGCGCGTCCACAAGGCATTGGCTTGGTTGATGGTTTCCCACTCATCGGTCAGCACCATCTCGCCTTTTGGCACGGCATTTTCGTCTGCATCGGCAGGTAGCTCTTCTTCTTGCCACACTTCTTTGCGCATTTGAATGGGTAGGCTGATGTGGTCAGAGTATTTATTGACCAAGCTTTTGATTTTGTGGCGGTCAAGGTATTCGCTGTACTCGTCTTTGATGTGTAGACTGATCACTGTGCCGCGCGTCGGTTTGTCGATGGCTTGGGTGGTAAACTCGCCTGTACCGCTCGATACCCAGCGCACACCGTGGCTGGCAGGTTCGCCTGCTTTGCGTGTATCAACGGTGATGGTATCGGCAACAATAAAGCCTGAGTAAAAACCCACACCAAACTGTCCAATCAGATTGCCATCTTGTTTTTGCGCGTCGCTTAATTTGTCTAAAAATGCCTTGGTACCAGATTTGGCGATTGTACCAAGATTTTCGATGACATCGGCTTCATTCATGCCAATGCCGTTGTCCATAAAGCGGATGATTTTTGCGTCTTTGTCAATGTCAATGCGAATGTGCAAATCGCTGTCACCTTCGTACAGGCTATCGTCTTGGGTGGCTTCAAAACGCAGCTTGTCACAAGCGTCTGAGGCGTTTGACACCAATTCACGCACAAAAATATCGGCATTTGAGTACAAAGAATGGGTGACAAGGTGCAATAATTGCGCGACTTCAGCTTCAAACACGTGATTTTTGGCTTCGCCTGTCGCGGTGGTATCCTGATTGGTTGGTTGTTGTGACATAATTTTCCTAAAAATTGATCCAATAAAAAATTAAATAAAACAGACGCTTAGCAGATTTGTATCCAATATGCCAAACGTTACGCAAACGGTATGGTAGTGCCATACATGCTGGCTTATACTTATGGTTTGAGCAAGATTTTTTCAAGCGTATTTGGTGGGCAATAAAGCGCTAAACACCAAAATCGGGGGCAATATGATGACTTTGACCAATGCCATACGGCAGCGATGGGTAAGTGTTTTGTTGGTAGGTATGGCGGCATTGGGTGTAAGTGGGTGCGCTGCCAGTGGTGCGCAATCTGCTGCAATACCATCTGCTGGCATTGGTGGGCAGCGTGATATACAAGGCTGTTTGCCTGCTGCAGGGCAAACATGGTCGTATCTCAAACAACAGTGTGTGCAGACATTTGACGTTGCCGATATCCGCTTTAATCAGCAAAAAAATGGCACAACATACCGTGTAGATGTGATTTTATCCGATGATCGTCAGCAAGCTGAATTATTTGCGGTCGATGTAGCGCCAAATACGATTTTGACGGCGGTCAAAGGCGGCTATGTATCGGCGGACGGACGCTTACGGCTTTTGAACACCGACCGCGGCTGGCGACTGCTAACTCAATAAAATCCGCCTAATTAATACTCAACAAGAAACAAGCCCACGTTTGTCAATGGACTTGTTTTTTAAAAACTA
>NZ_BCUL01000003.1 GCF_001591265.1 Moraxella atlantae NBRC 14588
TTGGACTGCGACAACGATTAGCCGAACCCTAGCGTCTTAATCCCCTAGGAATCGGGGAAGGCTTTGAACCAGGGGCAGCTTTAAGCGCGTCAAGCTGCTTGCGTCTTAATCCCCTAGGAATCGGGGAAGGCTTTGAACTACTATTGTCAGAATTGTGTATTTACGGCGATCTGTCTTAATCCCCTAGGAATCGGGGAAGGCTTTGAACTGCACTTATTTTTATTTATCAATAAAAACAACCAGTTAAAAACAAATTTTAGTAGACAAAATTCAACTAAAAAGTTGGTGATTTTTTGACCAATTTTTGTTTTTATACAGTTCAAGGCAAATTTGACTTCCTCCCCTTGCTAAAGCAAGGGGATTCCTTCTACAAGACGGTCAAGCCCGACCGCAAGAATGTTTTTACTGGCATTGATATCTCTATCATGCCATGTGCCACACGAAGCACATATCCATTCTCTTATTCCAAGCGATTTTCTACCTTTCGGACTATTGGCGGTGATTTCACCGCAACACGAACATCGCTGGGTCGTGTATCTCTCATTCACGATTTCAAAACGGCAACCTGCGTTCTCGCATTTGTAGGTCAGTTGTCGTTTCAGATAAAAACTAGCGAGTCCTATTATAGCAAAAACCTCGCTATTTTCCAACACTTACGTTATTAACTAACACCACTATCCACCAAATAAAAAACAAAGCCGTAAATGGCAACGCCCCCAAAAACAAAGAAATAATCATAAAAGCAAATGGTTTAATAGGTTCCATATCATATCTCCAGTTTAGATTAAAATTATCATTAAATAGCCATAAATACCGACAACGCCGACTCGACTTTTTCATTAAACTTATCCGCCGACGTGTCTTTCACCGCCTCCGTGATTTGGATAAACTTGTCATGGTCGGGTGTGGTAAAACTAAACATATCTTTTTGCGGAAACATATGCCGAATCAGCATCATCGCCTCTTTACACTTGACCGAACTGATGTCATCACCCCGAGACGCCAATAGCGTAAACAGCGTGCCAAGTCGCCACGTCATCTGCTTGGCACAGATGGCATTGAAATACACGCCAATGATTGGCACATTGCCCAATACTTTGTCAAAAATGGCATCAGAAAGCACCTCTGGCAAAATGTTGGCAATCACCTTTAACGCGTCATCCGTCTGAATTTCTGGCTGACCATACACCGCCCGAATCTCATTCCACAGCGTGGCATAAATCAGCGGAATCGCCCCCACATCCACCGCCGTGGTCGCAATAAACCCAAAAAATCCACTCACACCTTGCAAAACCGCATTGCTATTGGCTTTATTATCGATAATTTGATAACACGCTTGGGCGGGTTGGGCGTGGCTAAGTTGATGGGTTGAGTGAGTTGGTGTTGGCATCGTTGGATTTGTGGTTGTTGTATTCATAAAAGCTCCGTGTGATTGATAAATGCTATTGGGTGAAATGGTTGAATTAACTGCGTTGGATGAGTGAGTTGGATTAAACGCATCAAAACTCGACCTTGCTGGCTGATTGGACGGCTGACTAGCGTCGATGAGCTCGTCACAGCCCGAATCTTCTCCAAGTTGGACAAAATGGGTAAACTGTCTATCCTGCTCACTCACGTTGTCCCCGTATTGCGGTATGATAGGGCTAGATTGCCGATTTGCGGCAGCGAAAGCATTGGCAAACTCTTGTTCAATCCCCTGTTGGTAATAACCTTGCCCAAGATTTTGGGGGTGACTGTATCCATAGTTTTGCCGATAGTTATTAGGTCTATATCTTGAGCGTGAAGTTGGTAGTAGTTGGTTTAAGACGCTGTCCACGCCTTGATTGACTTGGCGTTGAGTCATACGGTTCATACGGCGATTGGCGTGGCGTTTCAGGCTGTTTTTTAGATAATTTGGCATAGACACTCCAAAGACTTGTGATGACGTTGTGATGACGTTGTGATAGTTAGTATAGTCACAATTATTTGATAACTTGGATTTTGTAAGCTTATGGTTTGTCCCCCACTCCACCTTTACCACTGCATGCGCTCACCTGCCTCGCCAAATACCATCACATCAGGACAACGCTTGCCCACCACGAATGCTTGTTCTAACGGTGCCACGACATAAACCCGCACATCATCATGGTTTGGGTTGATAATGGTTTGAATTTTTTTAATCAGCTTATCCATGGCATCAGGATAAAGCGTGGCGTAATACACCGAATACTGTAACTGAAAGCCGTCTTTACTCACCAACCGCTGTAGGCGTTGCAAACGTTTTGGGCTGGTAATGTCATAGCAGATTAAAAAGTTCTGTTTGTGCATGGGTTAATTCTCCCTATCATCAAAATCGCCCAACATCACCAGTTCCGCACTGGGCAATGAAGTGTCCTTGGTTAAGCGTTTTTGCCATAGCCAGACATGGCGAAAAGCGGTCTTTCGCAGTATCGGCTTTATCTTGCTAAAGGCTTGATAAAAGCGATTGCGTCCCGACTTTAGCAACTCGCACGGACGCTGGGCAGACGGATTGACGCTAAAATCCGCCATTGTCAAAATCTGTTGATGAAATAATTGCCATACCCAATACTCAATCTCACCCCGTTGTAACTCGACAAAATCACACGCCAGTGACGCACGCCCATACGCTATCTCGTGCAACACGCCAAGATATGGGTCAAAGCCAACGGCATACACGGCTTCTTCATAAATCGCCTGTAACAAGGTATAACCCAATGACAAGATGGTATTGACCGGGTCAAGCGGTGGACGGCGGTTGCGGTTGTTAAAGCCAAGACTGGGGTCAAAAAACGCTTGATACTGGCGAAAAAATACCGCCGATGTCGCCCCTTCAATACCCCGTAGGCTGGCAAGATTGTCACTATCATTTTGTTTGAGCCGAAACTTGGTGCTATTTAATTGGGCTATCGCCTCATGAACAGCGGTAGCCAAACCATCGTTGCTTTGTAAAAGACTAATTCGTTGTAACAACTGCACTTGGCGATGGATTTTTAGACGTATTAACTGTCTTGCCCAGTATTGTTTTTGGCTGTCATCAGACAGGGTTTCATATTGTTTTTGGCGTCTTGTCACGCCCGCCTGCCACTGCCCTTGCACAAAACACGCCTGCCCCAACGCCCCAGACGGCAATATCACCACCGCAATGCGACATTCAGCCAATTTGGTCAATAAGGTGCTATTGAGCACCACTGAACTCACCAGCGTGATGCTCTGTATCTGTGAAAATGGCAAAGTGACAGGACGGTTAAAACTTGGATGATGCAAAATCAGTAGCTGTCTGTCGTAAGTTAGCTGACAGCCTTTTTGGTCAATCACGATATCTCGCATGGTTACCCCTTGTAATAAAAATTTGCCAAAAACATCGGTTTAGCCGATATAAAACAGATTTGAAGCTGACGCATGGTCGATAGGCGATTTTGGGAGATTTTGCCAATACACCGATTGCACTTTGATCACAGCACAGCCATCTTCGCCCAAGACAGCGTGCTGTAGCATAAATTCGATAAGCTGTTGGCGTTCATGCTGGGATAATGAGCATTCATACGCTGAATACTGCCCCGAAAATGAATGGCGTTTGACCCTATACCGAAATAAGGCTTGGCGTTTGGGTTCGGCGATGTCATAACAGGCGAGATAAAAATTGCGTTGCATAAAAAAACCCCATCAATGTGGGGTTAGTATGACATCCAAAAATGCTAGAGATAGAAAGTATAAGCTTATCATTGTGGGGGCTTTTTGAAATGAAATTGGTAAAAATCACGCACTTTTTCAAACAATGAACGATAAGGCTTATAGTTTTGGTACATGGCTTGTTCCATTTTGATTTGTACATCTAACCGTTCTTTGAAGCAGATATGGAGCAATTCGTTAAACCGCTCTTTGCTTGCTGTTTGCACTTCGGGATAAAATTCTGGGAAAAAATCTTGTTTGATTCTATCGTTGCGAATATAGACTTCTTCATCCAAGTACAAACTACAAATGCCCATCTCATTGACCGGCTGATTCTGAAAAACGCTCATCGCTTCATCAAAATCATGTCCGACATACAGCACCGTGGCTTGTT
This sequence comes from Moraxella atlantae NBRC 14588, assembly GCF_001591265.1. Lineage (GTDB taxonomy): Bacteria > Pseudomonadota > Gammaproteobacteria > Pseudomonadales > Moraxellaceae > Faucicola > Faucicola atlantae. The sequence continues at coordinate 4,064 of NZ_BCUL01000003.1, forward strand.
CATCGCCATAATGACAACACAGCACTTGGATAAGTTTTGGCTTAGGTATTCGAGCCATGACACTGGTAAAAACTTCAATGGTGGGCTTATTCATACGCTTCTCCTACTAAAAATTTGCAAAAAAAATGGCATACCAACGCGAGTAACGCCGTTAGTATGCCATAGTAGTTTGATAGGTGCCGAAACGGTAAGCTTGTGGTTTTAGGGACGTTAAATGGTAGATTTGGATTTATGCAAAGCTTCTCCTGCTTTTTGTAGCTTAAAGCTATCACCCTCTTTGATCATAAAAATTCGGTAATGATTGCCATCAATATCGCATTCCCAATAGCCTTTATCACGATACTGTTGCTCTTTTAATGGCTTGGCATCGAGTGAGCGTAGATTGGGATTGTTGGGGTTTTCTGCAAAAACGGCTAGTTGATCAATGGTGGTGTTAAGTTTAGGTATTAAATGGTTTGGCATAGCCTTAATACTGTCATAAAATTCTGGCATAAAAATAATTTTGCCAGAAATACTTTCTTGTAATTTTTCGCTGTACAAGGCATTTTTTTGCGATAGCCAAAGTAATTCGCCCCATTCCGACAATATGGTCTGACCTGCCAAATCAAATAACAGACTATCTGGAATCTGGGCAAGTTGTTCGGGCTGAATAGCTAGGTCATTGACTAAGCGACGAAATGCCACTAAGTTTTTTTCAATTACCTTACTATCGAGCTTAAAGGGTAATTGAGGAATAAATAATAACTCACTACTACCTTCAAATAAGTAAAAAGCCTGGTCAGCATAAATACTCGCAATTGCTTGCAAAAAACCGTTAAGGCTTTTGAAGCCACCAGTCAAGTTAAAATAGATTTGGTAGCCACTCGTTTTATAGCCGTCAATAATTTCAATCAGTTGTCTAGCCAAACCTGTCAATGCTTCTCGAAAACTTGCTAACTGTGAAGTACGTAGTCCTGAACTGTTTATGATTTGGCACTGGTAACCTTGATTTTTTAGCCATTGGCTAATGATATCAGCTGTCGCCTGCCCCATAAGGGTATCAGTGGCTAATAAGTAGTAGATATCTTGTGGGGTTGTGTTGCTTTGGTTTTGCCATGCCAGTAATCCGTTTAATTCAGCACTCATTCGCTTAATTTCACGTAAATCTTTCATTGCAAGTAGCGTAGATTTTCGTTCTTCAATATGATCCTGTAGATGTATCGCAATATCATCTGGTATAGCCGACCATTCAACTGTATTGGAGTAGCGAGTGATATTATTACGAACATCACTTGAAGCTTGATTGGTTAATACACTTGTCCCACAGGTAGATAAAATAAAATTTGCCATTTTGAATAGACCTTTGATAAGCAACTAAACGTGAATCGTGCGAAATGTTAAATTAATCCGACTTGATTTTACCCTTTTTTGCTTCGGCACGCTATGTTGCCAATGGTGCTGTAATTCGCCTGCCATCACCAGCACACTACCATGATGGAGGGGAATCTCGACTTTAATGTCGTGATTGTCTTTTAACCGCAATAAAAAACGCCGACTTTCCCCAAAATTGACTGATGCAATCATCGGGTTTTTACCCAATTCTGGCTCGGCATCGGTATGCCAACTGATATGGTCTTCGCCTGAGCGATACCAGTTACACAATACACTATTAAATCGACGTTTGCAGATTTTTTCTAGTTCATCACGAAGCTGATTGAGCTTATCTGTCCAAGTTTTTGGTTGCAAGGTAATGCCAGAATAAGTATAAGGGCGGTCACTATCGCCATACCAAGCCGATACTCGAGGCAAGCGATGTTCTTTGCCATACATTTTGATGGTGTCTTGATGCCATGCGATATTAGTAAACGGCATAGCATTGATATCCATTTCGTTTCGCCAGTCATACTCACGACTGTTGATGCCATCACACGCCAAAAAATAATCGAAAAACGCATCGCTTTGGCTTTGGTCAAAATAATGTGGTGCGTAATATAAGCGACCATAAGGCACGGCAATGACAATGCCTTTACCATCATTATGCAAATGAGCATCAAAATCGGTGTTTTGAAATTTGCCATTGATAATCAGCTTATTGAGTGTATTTTCTTCATCAAAGATGTTAAATAAATCCATGTTTTTTCCTGTAAGAATTACGCCACTTGATGAAAAGCCGAATCGTTATTGAGCGACAGCATAAAGCCGATGGCTTTGGAAGTGCGAGACGTAAAACCACCCTGTATCACATCATAGCATTGGTAGGTTTCGTTATAACGCTCAATATAAGTCGCATAGCCAAGCAGTTGGCGAGACAACAAATTTAAGCCATTAAAGCCTGTCGGATGGGCAATATCACTGGCAATAATATGCTGAACGCCTGACAATTGACGGATTTGTCCTGTGATATGGCTTAATTGTTGTTGCACAGCACGCACGTCTAAGATATATGACATCAAATGCAGGGTATCTGCCCCATTGCTAAAGTTTGGCACGGTGGCATTTGCCAAGAGACAATTTTGGGTCGTGATATTAGCATTAAAGCCATACGCTTGTGCCAAGCATAGCACTTTATAACTGGCATTGCCCAAAGACACGCTTGATGGCTCAATCAAATGAATATTAAGGTGAACGGTTTTTGGGTCTTTTTGACTGGCGATATGCTCCATCGTAGCAAGCGTTGCCACGCCTTGACCACAACCATAGTCAATGATATTGATAACACTATCACGCTGTTCAATGGTGAGATTATCCGCTAATACCGCACGAAAGGTCGTGTAGTGGCTCATACCATACGCCACGCTATAAAATAACGCATCGTTTTGGCTAGCAAGGGGCTGGGTCGCACGTCCTGTGCGATTGACAAATTCACCATACGTCATGGGTAGATTGGGGGCGACTTGTGCCACTAGGCTGTGATAAAAGCCAGCGAAACCTTGAGTGTTCATTGATTGGCAAGCGGTGTTGATGATAGCGTTCATAATGCGTTCCTCATTGTGAGTTGATGAACGCATTATGACGGTTTTTTAAAGGTAGGTTGAAAAGTATAAGCTTATGCTTTAATCAGCATTATTTATTTTATTGATAAGTTTTCCTAAAGCTTTATCTTCTATGAGGTCCATAACTCTTTTTGCGTGCTCTTTGAACCTTATTTTCTGTTCATCATCAAAATATGACCAATTATTTTCAAATGCTTGTTTGAATTTTTTACTCGCATTACCCTTGATGGTCTTAGTTACCTCAATTTCTGCTTGTGCAATAAAATCTTCAAGCTCAAGTAAAGTACGCTCTTCCTCAGTTGCCGTTTTCTTTTGTTCTTTACGTTTTTCCTCAGCTTGTTTTCTAGCTATTATCTTTTTGACAGTCATCATTTGAGCATCGAGTCTATTATGGTAAGAGAAGTCTATAGTAGAAGACTCAATATTGGTTAGTTTATATTGATGAAATTCTTCCATGAATTCATCCAAATATTCTTTCTTACGCAAATCAGCGTAAGCTTTAGGAGTAGATAAATATTCTAGATTTTGGCTTTGGTTGTCATATTTAGCATAATCTAGCAAAGCTTTTATTTCACCAGATTTTTCCCAGCTTTGATTGATGGATTTAAAGATATTTTCCATATAATCTATAAATTCTTGGCGACAAGCCATTAAAAACAACTCAACATCATCAATATTTTGGTGATCGTTGCGACGTAGTTTAATCGCACCATTATCTATGGCTAAACTTACTTGTCCTAAACCATAAGGTTTTCCTATACCAATTTGATGACGTAATTCTGTACGCCCACCAAAGTCTAATACCCAAATCAGAGCACCAAGCTCGACAGGTCTTAGATTATGAAAACGGATTTTGCTGCTAAATTGAGTATTCTCAGGTAATGTTTCAAAACGAACTTGCACTTTTGGTGTAGATTTATCGGGTGGTGGCAAAATATCTACCGGTTTAACGGGGTAGCGTTTCCAACCAGATAATTCTGCATTATTCTGCATTAACTGGTTAAAATCTTTATTTGATGTTTGACGAATGTACAATGGATAGTATGTTGCTTTTGGTGAACTTAGCACAGTCGGCATTGTTTTTGTTAGATGAAACTCATTTTGATTTAGGAAGCCTAAGCCGATATTAACTCGCCCTCGTAAGGCACTATCATCTTCAATAAAACCAAACAACAAATCTGAAAAATCTGCATTTGAGAATTTAATATGTTTACTACTTGTATGCCCAATTGCATCATGAATGCTGTTGTCATAAGCCAGCTTATACATTAAAGCCAAACCTAGAGAACGCACACTGCCATCAGTGTTAGTATGATAAAAAACAGGAATGCCATATTTTAATTGACTAATATTTTTTTGCCAAAATTTCCACTCGTCCGTATCTGCATGAATTTGTTTAAATCCACTCATCACTTTGGCGGAAATTGTCAGTGAGTCTTGATTTTCACTAAAGAAAATGAATTCATATTTTTTAGCACTTTTGTTGTCTTTAAATGCGGGTCCTGGCTGTCCAGTTACCACTAACTGACCTTTAATAGAGCCCGAATTATTTAATTTTGCTAGACTCTTGCCGTTCTTACTTTCGAATTTATCTTCAAATTTGACATTTGGACAAATCGTTAGCGTACTATAACGTTGTCTAATTGTTTTAAGCTTTTTCCAGTCATCATAATTTATATTGAAATTATTAATAATTTCTTGCTGATGAACTCGCACATATTTACAAGGCGTTATAACCCATTCAGAATTCTTAAAAGTTAACCACCCTGCTTTAGGACTTTCTTTAGTAATTGCTTTTGTATAAAAGTTCTGTGATTGTGAAATATCACGCACACCCAATTTCTGGTCTTCAACTTGTTTAAATCGTGAGAAAGTCGCAATCTCTAAAACATTACGTAGCATACCTTTTAAACTACTAGCAGGAATAGCGGGTTGACCGTCAGGTGTTTTAAAAAAATTAACGATCCCAGCAGATTGCTCGCTAGAAGGTGTTTGTTCACCACCAACGCATAGTTCGCTTAAAGATTTGATATTAAGACCAAACTCCCCACAAATACCATCTTTAAAGGGTTTATCATGACTGACTTGCTCTGCCCATTCTGGTAGCACTACTAAGTTTGATAACGGTACAAAACGATAAGGTGCTTGAATACTCATTTTTATTCTCCCTCAAAGCCATCAAATACGGCAATATCTGCGACAGGTGCGTTTTCCTTAAAAGACCAAAGGCGTTGATAGACCAGTTTTCTATTGCTATCAACCTCATATTGCATCATTTTCTCTGCCAAATGTGTTGGTTCATCATTTTGTGTCATTGCATAGCTTGTGATTTGCCATACATTTTTACCAATATAATCTAAGATAAAGCTCGTGCTGTCTCCATCATGCCATTCAGCATTTAAGGGAATTGACCGCCATTTGTAAGTATCTTGATATAAATGATGAATAAAACTGGTCTCTTGCACCCAACCAGAAATATTGCCTTGATTTTCAATATAAGCCACTAAATCATTGATAGAATGAAATGTCTGTACTGTGGTTGTTAGTGAGATAGGCTTATATTTGCTAATATCAAATTTCACGTCTTGTTGGTTGGCAATCAGTGTTAAATCTGCCAATAACTTTTGAATATTGTTTGACATAAATTATTCCTCTGCCATCCATTGTTCTTTATTTGACCAAGTCACGCCTTGACCTGTAGCATCTAAAAATACACCCAAGCCACGACTGCCAGATGCTCCCAATGGTAGCCATCCATTCGCCAAATCTTCTAAGGTTAAATCCAATGCCTTTTTGACGTTTGGTTCAACTGATTTTTTGCTATCCAAAATTTCAAAATTCACTTCAATATTACTTTGGTACAAATCAGCTTCACTAAACAATGCACCGCTAATCACGCCAGCGGTATAGCGGTCAATTTTATTGTGAATCACTTCTTGGATTTTTTCATTATTTGGGGTTAAATAAAAATCACGAATTGCCAAAATACCTGCTTCGCCTTCAACGTCTTCGTCTTTGGCATAACCAAATAAGGTTTTGACTGCTAGATTTTCATTGGTTTCAACACAATTACCATCTTCAACAAAGCAACCTGTTAAACAGTTATAATGATAGGCAATGCGATGCCGTAACGCTCCTTTAATTGCTGTGGCAGGCAAAATATAAAACTGCTCGGTAAACTTGCCCTTGTTATTTTCCCATGTGATTTTTGGTTCATGCATCGGCAATAAATCTGGATTTCGTTCTTTTACTAGTTTTTGTAGATATTGCTCACCACCACCAACACGCCAAAATGACTCCGCTTGTAATTTTAGATTTGCAGAAACAACAGGTAACACATCTTGTTCTGCGATATTTTTTAATCCTGTAAAATCAGCTCGGCTACGGTTACGTTGTCGATAGGCTTGAGCATCCGTTGCATTGGTTAAATCCCACTTTGCTTCATGAATTGCTTGGATTTTGAACAAGCCATAACCATTTCTTGTTCCTTGTCCAAATCGCAAAGGCATATGCAAAAGTTTAATAAAGTTTTGCCATATCTGTTTTGATTCATCAGTATCGTCGCCCCAATAATGAATAACGGTACTGTAGCGTGTACCCGCAGGAATTAATGTGGTATCAAATTTACCACTATCATGAGTAACACCCTTGTCGTTTAACTGAACACGTTGCCGGACAATTGGTTTTGTGTCTAATAATTTATTTAATAACTCATCTTTTAATAATTTTTCATCAGACAACAGACCTTCTTGAGCGATATTTTGACTATTATGTACAAGTCCCCAAGAGATATTAAGCCATGAACTTTGTCCGTCATCACCTTTTGCATAGCCAAATAGTTGGTTTGTAGCCTGCTCATCAAATTGTTTTTGATAGGCACTTCTTAACACACCTGCGATACTCGTTGCAGGTAGTGTGGGCAAGCCATTGGCATCTCTGACAACTAACGAATCGTGCGTCGTATCACCAAATCCAGTATGAACAGCATGAGCACTTTGAGCTTCGAAAGTTACTTTTACCATATTAAAATAGGGACGTGAGCTAATCATTTATCTGCTCCTTCTGCATCTTCTTTATTTAAACCTAGGCATACTTTTTCCCATTCATTTGACATACCAAGCACTGCCAACTCACCTATAATTTGTGGGAAATAGGATTCTTGTTTATAGTTGGATAACTGTTTTAGCAAAAAAGTCCCTAGATTTTGATTGTCTTGAGTGTCAAAGGTTAGATCCCAACCACTATTTTTATATAATTTACCGCTTTGACGATTATCCGTTTCTTGTACATTTTTCACATATAGAAAACCATTCGTTTCATTTGCTAATTCATGCCACAATTTTGACGAATCGTTACGAAAGCGATTTGCAAGCTCTTTTAACCCACCAAATTGTGTACGAGATGGGGCTTGTTGCCCTACCGATTCGAAGTTCGATGCATAGCGTACCCCATGAAAACGGCGAGCAGAGTTGATTTTTCCACCTAGTTGAGCAAAAATTTCATTCGCCAGTTGTTTGGGTTTTACACCAAATGCTATCGCATTGACACGTCTTGTTAAGGTTTGAACAAGCTGAGTTTTAGGCTCTACAATTTCGGTTACTTGCCCGACTTGTTGCTTAGTGCTATTGTTGATCCAAGTTGGATAAGTTTGTTGTAATATCTCAGGATTGATTAAAACCTGCCCTAAGCCTTGTTCTGTGTATAAACCAATACCTTGCTCTAAGGTCTTAACAACTTCATCAAAATTCACATTATCAGGCAATTGGTAACGCAATACACTACCTTGTACAATTACTTGACGCTCTTTGTCATAGTGTTTGCGGTAATTATTAAAAATACTATAGCGACGTGTACGTACAAATGATTTATCGCTTAGCCATTCTGTACCATCAGGCAACCCTAATTGTGCTGGTTTTGGTAATAGTGTGATTTGATTGTTATCCTGCAAGCACATATCACTTAATAACCATAAGGTTAAAATTTTATCAGCTTTAGGTTTTTGGTTTGGTTTATTGTCAACCTTACAGATTTCCACCTTCCCAAATTGCGAACTACGAGAACGTCCAAGATGAGCCGTACCATCTAACGATTGGAGAATCTTTTGCCATAAACCATCGTTAATATCATCATCGGCTTGCACGCTAAATTGTAGTTGCTGTCCTTTAGATAGTGCCTCATAGCCAAATAACTGACCATTGGCAGCACGATTATGGTTTTTATCAATCGCAGTTTTTAAGGTTTGTTCTTTGATTGGCGTGATTTTTTGACCAAAACTGTTAATATAGAAATTTCTTAATTGAACTGGCTGACGGTTTTTCAATTCTCCATCAGTAATGTTTGAAACATCAAATACTTGACTAGCTAAAATATTTTTTTCTTCTAAGTAAGTTTCACCCTTAAAATTATGCAAGCTTAAGGGTACAGGATAGCCAATCTCATTATTAGATGTTGGTAATGCATTTAAAAAACGAATCTTTCCGCTATGAAATACAGTAAACGCATCTTCTTGCGAAAGTTCATTGTAAATTTTGCCTGCGACCAAACCTAAAATACTTGAGCCAGAGATATAATCTAAGCTTTGGTGAGCCCCAGCTGTCGCGGCTTGCTGACTGATAATAACAGGCTGCTTTAAGTCAATAGTAAAAAATTGTTGTTTCATCATTGTTCCTTATGTTAGTCCTCAAACGTCACAATCACTTCCCCAAGCCCACGAGTACGATGAGCTCCTATAGCATCAATGAGAGGCAAGGCTTTTTCGATAATTTGCCATGCTGTATTTGATTCTAAGAATGCTTTTTGTTGAGCGATTAACTCGGATTCTAAGGCTGAAATTTTTAGGGTTAATTCGGTATATAACCGACAAGGTAAAGTAACCTCAATACCTCTTAGACTATTTTCAACAGCTGTTCCTGTCTCTGGATTGATTGCAGTGCTATAAAGCGGTTGATATAACGCTTGACGATATTGAACTTTATCCGCTTGCTGTAAGAAGCTATACTCAGGTTCGGACAAAGTCGCATTGTCCACAAACAACATCCCTGAAAAAGTATCAAATCGAGTTAAATCCTGACTTTCACTACCAAAAAGCAGTTCTTCAAAACTTTGACGTTTACCTGTAGGCAATACAAAGTCTTTGTACCAACCCCACGCTTCAGCACGACGCACCGCATGACGCAACAAACCTTTCAGTTGTTTACCTGAAACGTAAGGTAACCCGTAATTATCTTTTAAACATACTGCATCAAGATGATAGCCTTCACCACGCCCACTACCTACGTGCCAATAGCCCTGAAAATCAAGTTTTAATTTTTTATCCGCACTACTCATTATGCAACCTCGCTGTTTTTATTTGATTTTCCAGCCTCTTTGGATACGGTGATTAGAGATAATAAGTCACCCAAGACGGTATGATATTTTTGACCATTCACTAGGCTAACGGGCAGATCTTTTTGCAAACCTCCAATCAACTTAGTCAAATCATTTTCAAACTGTATAAAGTCTTTTCTTTCTTTAGTTTCTTGTTTAGAAAGATTCACTTCATTTTTTTCAGCCAAATTACGCCAACGACGATATACCTGTTTTGCTTGAGCAATATCTGCATGAATTAGTGTCGCTAGTTCACGCAGGGTTGTATCGTTGAGTGAAGATTTTGATAAATGCTGCTGTAAGCGTAATAAATCTTCAATATTAGCCAACTGTTCATGATGCTCATCAACCAAGTAAGCAGGTAGTGTTAAATCATAGGTTTGTTCGCCATGATCAGCAATTTGCGTTTGTGCATACATGGTCTTAGCATCTTCTAAGATGCTGTCGTTAACTTTGTAAAAAGCAATACTAGAAGGAATTATTTCCACTTTATCTGTCGAATCATCAGATTTTTTATGACTACGTGAATAGTTTTTTGCCTGTTTACACAAATCTTCCGCCAAGCCATAGGCTCTATAAAATGGCTGTGATGCCTTCATAAAGACGATACCAGCACAGGCAGTCAGATAATTCGGTAGTTTTTTGGCATTTTCAGATAAATTATTTTCTTCAAAAGCTTTTTTCAAAATAGCCATTTGCGTTTTACTGGATTCTTTAAAAGCTTTTAAAAAGGCATTGGTAAAATCAATAGCTAAATCCGCACGAACAATCACAGATAAATCATCACCACCAAGTACAAGTGGGCGTGCAGGTATAACATTGTTTTCATTACGATATTCAACCAATTGACTTTTAGTAGCAACTTTAGTTGCTTCAATCGTAGCGGTTGTAATCCCTTGTGAGAAGGTTTTGTAAAGTGTTTCATACGTCGTATCATTGGCTTCCTTGCAAGCATCATTCAAAAGACGTAAGATTTCGCCTAATCCATTACCGTCGGCATGAATCAATCCCACTAATTGACGGCGACCAAGTGGAAAACGTTTATCATCTTTTGCATCCTTTTCAAAATTATTTGGAAAGTGTATTTCATTATCATCAACAAAACGCTGTGTTAATGATTCACCATCTTTTCTCTTAAAATTTCGTAAAATTGATGTGGATAAATCAAGCGACTCTCTGCCAGAAGCTTCACGATTGCTATGTTCAACAGCAGCTAAACCCGTTCTAGGACTACGTTCGGTAATTGGGCTAGCATTTGGTAGTTCAATTTGTACCTTATTACGTTCTTCTGCAAGTTTTTTAATACCTTTGCTAACGGCATCTTTTATTGAATCTGCTTCGCTCATGGCATCAACACGTTCTAGGCCTGGCAACCACTGTGCAGATGCAACTCGCCAGACAGATTGGAAACGTAAAGCATCTTCTTTATTATCAAAAATAAGATAAAATACACCGCCTGCTATACGGGGTGTTTTTACTGTATCTTTTAAATGCAATGCTTCTAGTACTTGATTTACATAGCCTTTCTCGCTACAGATATAATCGATTAGTTCACTACCTGCAATCATGTCTTTAAGTTTGCCTGTTGCAAACAAAAAACGTTGAATGCCACGGGCTTCGAATAAATAAGCATATTTCATAATTTTATGTCCCCTAGTCTTTAAAGCTATCTATAATTGTTATATTGTCTGGGTTGATATTAAGGAAAAAAGGCTCTCCTCTTTTATCTTGGGTCAATTCAAGTTTACTAGCCAATTCCAAACCTAATTTTTCTTCCAAATTAGACTTTAGGCGTGATTTAACGGTTTCAAAAAAACGCTTATCTACGTCTTCGATTATCTCATCATCCACCAAATTATCATTTAAAGGTGATAAATAGTCTTTCTTTTTCACAGCCTTTGACTTACTTTTGGCTGTTTTCATTTCCTTAACTTCAAATTCAAGACCCTTTACCTTTTTAACATCTTGATAGTATTGACGATATTCTTCTGTTAGTTGGGCAACATAACTAATTTCATCTTTCTTAATATCTTTACTTTTCATATTACCTGTTGGAGCAATGATTCCATTTCCACCTTGTTTGCGATTTTCTGCAAACCAATGTAACATTGCAAATTCACGGGGGGGTAACTTGAATTCAAATTTATTGTTAACAACTATTTGGTAGTTAGCTAAATCTATTTTTAAGGAAATAGTATTAAATGACTCATTGATTTGCTTAACAACTTCACTAAAAGTCTTCTGTTCATTTTTAAGCTGATGCTTAGTAGAAATTGCATCTCGCATTCTGACAAACGGAATTTGAGCAAGCCAAACTTGAGCGTCTTTGGCATTTAAACGTTTATCGGTAAATTTTTGGGTGACAAAGTAGTCTGTGGTTGTTGGATAATAAAAGCCTTTTGCTGTTTCAAATTCACTGTCCACCAAAACATGCGACATTCTATCTTGGCTACGTCCATATAACGATAACGCATACCCAGCATAAAAGCCCATGGTCTTACGACCACCTGCAATAGAAACGTGCAAGTTTACATTATCATCTTGGGTAAATTCACGCACCTTTTGGCAAATCATATCGGCAGCTAGTTCATTGTCAGCAGGTGTTTTTAAATCTTTTAGAGCAATGCCATCCTTGCTAATCACATGTAGGGATTCTTTGTCAAATTTGGTATGGGTAAGTACAGGATAATCGCTTTTTAGTTTTGCAAAAACCTGTTCATCAAACAATGTGGCACGAATTTGGTTCAAGCCATCTTCAGTGCTTAATACATGAATCTCATCAGGTATCCATTTATCAGTTTTGTTCGGGTCACATGCTAGTGCCCAAACGGTTTCAGTAATGATTTGAGGAGTCATGCCTGTGACTAAAAATAAAATGTTACGATTCATACAGTTACCTTTTTAAACATAGTTTTAAATTTATATTAAGTATTTGTTTTGATATGATTATTTGGTTTAAAGCCAAATAATATACTAGACAAACTAACATTATTCCACTATTAAAAGTGTGGAATAATCATGTTTTTAACTTGACTTTGCAATGATTGCTAAGATTTGTTCCAAAATAGCCAAGTAACCGTGACCATAGGTGTCAATGGTTATCCAATTTACCCTTTTACCAATTATCGATTCAGCTTCGCACGTTTGTAGCCAGTTTTTCACCCCTTGATAATTGGCTTTTAGCAACAAGACTGATTCTATACATTCTTCGTGCAAGCCATAGTCACGCTGACGATTGGCATATCTATCGAGCAAAGTTTTTTCATCGCAATCAAGTTGAATAACAACGTCTGGAATTTTAATGACGCTTTCTTTTTGTCTGACGGCTTGATAATAAGCCAATGGCGACAAGCTATCATCAATCTTGTGCCAACGTACCGCAAGGCTTGTTATGATGCTACGGTCACCCAAAATAATATCTGTCTGCCAATCAATGCAACTGGCATGGTAATTTGAGCGTTCGGCATACAGCATTTCTCGATAACTATCACAGTTGCTATTTATTGCATATTGCATTTCTAACGGATGCTGTGAAGGCATAGGACGTGTTGGTGATAACACGGTATGGGTTTTACCATCTAACGGTAACGCTGATGCCAAAATGCTGTCTAAATGTGACACCATCGTTGATTTGCCCACGCCCTTAATGCCTTCAATTGCAATATACATCCAAGCTCCCATTTCATCTAAGATTACGGCTTATAAGAAAAAAGCTGATTAATTTCAATTTCCCACACTTGATTGCCCAGCGTGAGTTCTTCAGAGATTTCACCAACGGCTAGCCCATAAATCGCTTTGGCAAGTGGGGCGTTGTAGCCGATTTGCCAAGCATTGACATCGGTTTCATCAAAGCCGACAATTTCCCAAGTTTCGTTTAGTTCTTCGTCAGTATTTAGGTTATAACGGGTAATATTGACGACCGAACCGATGGCGACTTGCTCGATAGGACGATTGCCATCCATGATGGTCAACGGTTTGGCTTGAGCGATTCTATCGGTCAAGGTTTTCACCAAATGATTTAGATTGGCTTCCATCTGCTGCTGACGGTTAAACTCTGGATTGTCATGCCAGCCATCGCCCGATAATTCAAACGCCACTTGGCGATGTTCTCGCACTTCGGCGTATTCTGCTTGCTTGCGGGCTAGCATGGCTTTGAGATTGGCAAAGCCTTTTTCGGTCAAGAAAATGTCAGTTGGAATGCTGTTTGACAGTGCATTCATGATGTCTCCAAAATAAAAATAGAAAGTTTAAGTGTTAATAGCATAAGATAAACGATAAAAATTTTGCGGATTTATAAGCTTATGGAAAAATCGCTTTTATTTCCGCTGCGTCCTGCTCATCAAAGAGATTTAATAGATGATGCAAGCAATCAATGGCTTGGTTGTTGATTGACAAAGGTGCTTGTTGCGATTTTTTTAAGCGATGTCGCTCATTTATCATCTGATTAATGGCAACATTAGCTTGCCATTGTTGGCAGATTTTTCGCAAGCTTTGGTGGGGTTTGAAGTCAGTCAAGGCATAACCCTGTTCCAATAGCAGAATACTGATATGACGAAACAGTCGGTCATACCCATTTAAAAATTGTTGCGAATTTTCCTTTAACTGACGTGAACGCAGTTTTTCTAGGCTTGATTGTTCAAGCTCAATCAATGGATTTGTGGTGTCCAAAGTAGCAATTTGCTGGTGGCTTAGTAATGTTTGCAAAGTAGCGGTGGGAATCGTTAAATGTTGCATAAAAACCTCATTGTTAAAGTAGAAAAAAGCTAAAATTAAATTTGCTGGTTTTGAGTACCCTAATTTGAGAGCAATAACTAGCCTTGAGCCAAAAAACGCTCAATGGCTTCTCGTAACTCGTCAGGCGTCAGTTGTGCAGGTGCTAGCGTGGGATTGTCACTGCTGGGAAACAAGCGATTGGTCATGCTATCCGTTGGGGCGGTGCAAATCATGGTGGCGACCAGATTGTCCCCAGGGTGATTGATTTTATGTAGCTCATGCGGATACATGACATACGTATTGTCTGCATGCTGAACCACGTCTTGCGATTTGACCAGCGGGGTTCTGTGTAAAAATGCTTTTTGGGCAGGCGTGTTGCCTTGTTTGGCAGTATAGCGATACTCATCTGCCATGATGGTGGGTTGCTCTTGAGTGTCGGTGGCATCTTGCCAAATCTCACTTTTGAGCGTACCCACCAACACATGCGACGCAAAGCCCCAACGATGGCTATGAATATTTTCCTCACAGGCAACGCCATTGAACCAAATGTGCAAACGCAATTTATAGCCTTGGTCAAGCAACACAATTTTTAAAAAGCCATTGCCATGCCAGTACGAACGTTTGGCAATCGTGGCGAGCTGGGCGGGTGTGTTCAAAATAGCTTGGAGTAACGATTTAACCTGTGAAAGGCGACAGTTTTGCTCCAACAAACCAGCCAATGATGTCAAATCGTGTGCAGACGTGTGAGCAAAATGGCTATCGAAAACCTGTTGTAATACAGGTAAAGCCAGACTATCAACGTGATTGTGAGTGGTTGAAGAAGCTAGATTTGAGGAAATGAGATTTGAAGAAGCAAGGCTAGCAAGCGTATTTGAAACAACGGTGTTAGCAAAAATCATGTTCATAATAACTTCCTCATCATTGATTGGATGAAGCTATTACACACGATTTGATAGACTTTTTTTTATTCTATAAGCTTATGGTATTGTTGATTTGATATCACTATCGAAGCTGTAATTGGTACTGTCCCAAGCCAAGCGTGGTATTTTTTCCCACATGCAGATACTGCCCAAGCCATAGTAGCGGTAGCAGGCGGTTTAGCGTGTCGGTATCAGCGGTAAGTGAGATATCGCCAATCAAACCAAATAATTCAATTTTGCGATTTTGCCGGCTAGAATTACGTTTCACCTTTACCGAACTAACCTCCACGTCCATGGTAATTTTTTCGATATCTGCAAGATATTCGGCAAAGTTGGTGTAGATAGATTGCCATTGGTGGTTGGGGTCATGCTGTTCATTACATTGTTTAATGCGGTTAAATAGGCTAATCAGCAAGTTTTTTGGCTCAAACTGATTGGGAGAAAAAGCGACTTTACCTTGATGTTGCACCCGAAACGGGCTTAAAAAATGCAGGGTGACTTTGGATAAGTTCTCTATCGGGTCAATATTAACGATTCGCCGAATTTGTTCATTAGGCATATTCAATTGATGCTCAGATGAGTTAGCCAAAAAAACCGTTTGCGTTTGATTGCTCACTTTTATTAACTCGCCACAGGCGCGATGTGAGCCATTATCAAAGCCTAACTCGATCGCTTGTTGCCACGCTTTTAATACCAACGTATAGTTGTCGATAGCTTGCCCCAATAGCGTCACGCCAAACGTCCAAGTCTGCGTCGCATGAATGGTACGAATCCGGCTATTGGGCAGTTTGATAATATAAGGATTGCTGGATTGCTGGCTGTTTTGATGGGTTTGGATGAGCTGAGTTTCAAAAATGCGCGTATATTGACAGGTTTGGTTAAGCGGGCATTGTTTGCAGTCGGGCAAGTCGGTGATACAAGCTAATTCTCTTAACGCATGACCGAACGCCCCCCGAAGCATCGAGCCGGGGTGTTCGGGTAGCTGAAGCGTATCTCGCTGTCGTACAGTAAGATGAAAGGTGGCGATGTTCACTATATCAATCGACCAAGTATTGGTTCAAATCTAATATTTGTTTTCCCTCAATGATATAAATATCTTTATTTTGGGCGTTAATTTTTGCTTTATGTGGTAATGGGTATAATGATACCAGCGTCTTTTTTGACCCAATACCAGCCACTTCACCTGTTGAGTCCAAATGCGATACATTACGATTCACTGTGGTAGTATCGTCTTTCCATTTAACCGTTTTGCATTCCACATAGTGAAAGTAACCGCCTTTGACAAAAGCAATATCAATCTCATTGGGCGATTCGTTAAAGGTATAATCGACACTGGCATGAATTTCTAGTTTCATGCCCTGTTGCAAATGCGCCATAAGATACTGATAGCCTGTCAACACTTCAAACCAATTACCCATGATAAATGTTAAATCGTCTTCATTATCAAGAGTGAGTTGTTGTGTCTGGTCATCATAAACCATAAAAGGCTCTGACAATTGACTTAAATCGATGAGCCAATTTTGATAAAATTTTAAATGACGGGGTTCAATTTTGACTGTATAGGGATAATCATTCGTCGTATGACTGGCACAGCACGCATTAAGAAATGAGATAAAGCGACTAGCTTTATCAAAATCATTTTGCAGATAAGTCAAGATTTTTAAGGCGTATTCCAGTTGTCTAGCAGGCAGTTTATTGAGATTTGTTTGTTTGGCAACTTTTTGATAGCCATAGGCATTCATGTAAATCTCAATCTCACTGGGACGGTCTATTTTAAATACCCTTAAATCGGGGTTGTTGCGAGCATACCAAACTATTTCACCTTGCATATTTTGATATAAACACTCAATATTATTTGGATATTCTTGTGCAATTTGGTCTTGAGCGATAGAAATAAGTTTAGTACCACCTGTGACGTTAAAAATAACGCTTTTTGGCTTATTGTGTTGTAGCCAATCTTGAATACAAGACTTGATGGCGAACACGTCATTTTCTTCAATGCCATTGGGTAAAAACAGTTCTTGGATAACAAAAGAGTGCTGAAATTGTTGGTTATTCTGTAATAAATCAGTCAGATGTTTAACGAAGTTCTTCTTGCGACTAAACTCAGTGCTGATAATGACAATCTGTTCAATATCAGTTTTGTGATTGGCAAGATGCCAAATGGTATGATAGTTGGCAAGGGTTTGGGCAGTGGCAGTAACAAAAAGTGTTTTCATAAGTGCTCACATTTAGCGAGTTAGCTTGCATTAATACAAAAGATAGCCCCGTATTTTGCCGACTGTTCTTTGATTTGACAAGAAAAAATATGGTGTTGCATGGTTTTACATCGTTTTTCTTTGTTCAATTCGTGCATACCAATCTCGACCCTTTTGCCCACAATGTTGTCCGATATAAATCTTTAGGTCTCGTGTCTGCTGATTAATCGTGCGCAGTTGCTCAAGCAAACGGCTTTTTTCGTTAAAAAGTGCTTGTCGCTGAGATTTCGCCTGTGCCAAAAAGTCACGTGTTTGGGTTAGTTGTTCACGAATCGCCTGTTTTTCTGTGCCTGTCACCAAGTCACGTTGTTGTTTGAGTTTGCCGATTTGTTCGCCCAGTAATTTTTCACGATTGGCTATCATCTTGAACAACTTTTTATGGTCTTCGTAGAGCTTATAGCACGCGTTTGCCGTTTGTACAGATGCATGATGTAGCTCGATATGTTGGTAATAATCCTTTGCCAATGCTCGATTGGCTCGCAAGGTTTTTAGTTCTTGTTGGCGTGCTTGGGTTTCTTTTGCCAGACGGTCACTTTTGGCATAATAATCATTACGAGCGTTATTTTCCTCACTACTTAACCAAGCCACTACGCCAACCGCTGCCACGCCTAATAACCAGTACATAAACCTTCTCCAACAATTAATAAAAAGCGAATAACATGTAAGCGACATTCATTTACCGCACATCGGTGAATGTGCGGGGCGATGTCCGCAAACTATCAGCAAGAATTGCAAAGGCATTGACCGCACTGTCATTTTGTCCAATAAAATCATTAATTAACGCCGATTGTAGCGTTATCATCATCTGCAAGGCTTGATTGAGCCGGACACGGATATCATTGGGCGTTGTGGGTGAGGCAATCGTTTGTAGCGTCATCATGATTTGTTGTTCCACACTTTTGATAAGTTTGGCTTTGTCTTTAGACTGTTTGCTGATTTGCTTTAGGGTAATACCAAAACCACGACTCATGGTATCGAGCAACGCCATATCCTTGGCAAATTGACGTTCAATTTCTGCCATTTGCAAATTGGCATGGGCGTGCATTTGCTCACGAGCCAGTTCAATTTGCTGAGCTTGCTGACGATACACCAAGATACTCTGACAAAGGTTAATGCCTTCTTTTAACACGGTTAAGGCTGCGGTTTGACTAACAATAGCGATAGGATTTGCCATAAAAATTCTCCAAGATTTGATGTGTTTATTGAGCGTATAATAAGAAATAACGGGTCTTCATACAGGTTTTATAAGCTTATGATGCAATACGATTGAGTAAGCTATAAAAATGCTCTCGCCCGCACCGACAGTCCCGGCATTATCATCATGCCCGCTAGACTGCCCAATATTTTCACCGCTTTTTTGACTTGCTGGCTTTCTGCAATCCCTGTAATACACCAACTGGCAAAATGCTCGCAGTTGTTGGTGATAAGATGGTATTTATTTTCGCCAAGTCGGCTCATGGCACGTTTGATGATTTCATCGGGTGAAAAGCATTTGATACCAGCATAGCTCACTACCTCGATTTTTTTGGCTTTGCCTTGAAATACCGCTAATGTGGTCACCTCCACAGGGGCAGATTTGAGCCCTTCACACAAGCCAGCATAGTGAATGACCATACCATTACCAAGGTATACCCCATGATGACTATAACCCAAACGAGCAACTTTAAGATGTGAGCCGATAGCGAAATGTGTCATGGTCATTACCTCATAGAAAATGAATTGGATAATTACGTTAATCAACGCCTATGCTTAGACAAAGACAATGGCAATGTCATAGACACCGTGAAGTTAACGCAAAAGATTCAAAACGTTATTTCGAAAAACAACGTTAAACGAGGTAAATCCAAATGATTGGATTAGTGGGACAGGCGGGTGTTAGGAGAGTTGCATTTTGGGTAAATCATCATGATTTTCCTTGAGTTGGTATTGAATTCGATAGTGTTAGTTTAGGTTAAAGTGACTTATCAATCTGAAAATATAAGCTTATATTTTTGGTCATTGCTATATCTCAATATCACTAACTTTGGTCACGGCAAATTCTTCGAGCGTGGCTTGGCAGGCTTTGAGTTGCTCGACATCCAATTCCACGCCACGCAGGTGTGGCGGAATTTGCAACGATAAATGCAAGTAACGCACGCCAAGTTGGTTAATTTGGTAAATCAGGTTGATAGGCAAAGTGCCGATGATGACATCCCCTGCTTGCAGTTTATCAAGCGATAAAAGGTGCTCAAGGTGAACGTCAAAATGAATATCGTGAGCCGTTGCCCATTGTAATGCACCAGTATGGCGGGTGATAAAATAGGTGGTCATGTTGGCTCCGATAGGTTGTTGTTTTGATGGCGTTTATTGTATCGGATTTTAGATTTTTTGCAGAAACGGTAAGCTTACAGAAATAAAAAAGGACAAAACGCTGGATTTTGTCCTTTTTTATTTCTGGATGTAATACATACCCATAATGATAACATTTCTAAACGGAATGATTTTATTAATATCCTTATTTGGTATGTTTTTAAAAATGGTGAAAAAATAGATTTAAATAGTCCATTTTTCATTATTGAAGATTACAACAGAAAATATGCCTTGTATAGACAACTGGGCAAAATTAAAATTGAGCGTTGGAAACAATGCCAAAAGCTTTTACCCTTTGGTAAAGACCTACCGCTGCCACATATCGTATTCTATGAATAGAGTGACCCGAGAAGCCTTCATAACTAACGACCGTCAGATACGTATTCCGTAAAACAAAATTTACGGTCACAAAATGGTCACGTTTTGGTCACAAGCGTTTGGTCACGTTAGTTTTTCTTTAAGATAAAAGTCCAAATACCTTACAACTTAACAATAAGAATTAATTTTCAAATTTCTGTAATAGAATAATCAGAAAATATAGAAAACTTTTAAAATCAAAAGTTTATACAAACCTGTAAGATAAAAAAACCTCAAATCAGGGGAGATTTGAGGTATAAACTGGTCGTTTTAAACTTCTAAAAGAAGTGGCGCAGCGGACGGGACTCGAACCCGCGACCCCCGGCGTGACAGGCCGGTATTCTAACCAACTGAACTACCGCTGCAAAAGCTGTCTAACATCAAGCAATCGACCACGCTAAGCATGATGTGGTGGGTGGTAACGGGATCGAACCGCTGACCCTCTGCTTGTAAGGCAGATGCTCTACCAACTGAGCTAACCACCCTCACTGGCTAGCCGTGTATTGTGCGGCTAACTTGACGTTTGGTGAGTGCGCATTATATAGACTTTTATATCAATGTCAAACGTTTTTTGCTATATTTTTAAAAAAATTTGCACTGTCCCACACGCTGCTGGCGTTATTGCGATTGGTGCTGCAAACGGCGTTGTTTGCGCTCTAGACCCTCTTGCTGGCGGCGCGCTTGCACGTCATCATTGATCTGTAAGGGTGGTACGGCTTTGGGCTTGCCTTTGTCATCCACCGCAACCATCGTAAAATAGCAGCTGTTGGTATGACGTACGGCACGGCTTTGAATGTCTTCTGCCACCACCCGAATGCCGATTTCCATCGACGTGCGCCCGACATAATTCACCGATGCCAAAAACGTGACCAACTCACCCACGTGAATCGGCTCACGAAAGGTCACCTGATCAACCGACAGTGTGACCACATAGCTACCGCTGTAGCGACTGGCGCAAGCATAAGCCACTTGGTCAAGCAATTTGAGCAGGTCACCGCCATGGACGTTGCCCGTAAAATTGGCGTATTCAGGGGTCATGAGTACCGACATGGTCAGCTGATAAGGCAGCGGCGCGCTGGGTGATTTGGTTTGTTCGGCAGTAGCGGTCATAGGTATGGCTTCACTGGGTTTAAAGTCAGTTTATTCAACTTGGTTTGGTGTGCCGATATCTGGCACAAAATCAGTCATTATAGAGACCAGTCATCGTCACGACAACCACCTACACCACACACGAGACAATATTTTTTTCATTTTTTTATCAAACACGCTTGACAGGTTGAAATTTTTTGCTAAAATATGCTCCACTTTTGACGCACAAGCAATTAAAAGCTTGCATCAAAACACCGACTATTCCCCAATAGCTCAGTCGGTAGAGCATCGGACTGTTAATCCGTGTGTCCCTGGTTCGAGCCCAGGTTGGGGAGCCATTTTAATACCCTTTTGTACCTTACAAAAGGGTTTTTTTTCGTATACAGTTTTTAATCGTCTGCCATTTAAACGACATATTTTGTCGTGTTGTGTGTTAGGCGGCTGGTAATCGGGCATTTTGCCATATTTTTTTTGGCATAAATTTGTTATTATTCTCACGTTTTGCGACGGTGTTGCCCAATATTACAAATTTGCTGACCAAAAAATTAGGCAACATGCGCGCTTAGCCTATTTGCAGCGAACTTGGAGACCATGATGTCCGCTGAGACTCACCCTGTCCAAACTTTGACCATCACCGCGCCCGATGATTGGCATTTGCACCTGCGCGATGGCGCGGCATTGGCAACCACCGTACCGCATGCGGCGGCTAGTGTGCGTCGGGCGATTTGTATGCCCAATTTGGTACCACCTGTCACCACCACTGCCCAAGCGTTGGCGTATCGCGAGCGGATTTTGGCGCAAGTACCTGCTGATTTGCGCCAATGTTTTGAACCGTTGATGACGCTGTATTTGACCGACAACACCAGCCCCAGTGAGATTGACACAGCGATGGCATCAGGCGTGATTAAGGCGGTCAAGCTCTACCCTGCAGGCGCGACAACCAATTCAGCAGAAGGTGTGACCAATATTGATCACTGTACCGATGTGCTGGCTAAAATGGAGAGTGTCGGGTTGCCGCTGTTGGTACATGGTGAGGTAACGCACGCGCATGTTGATATTTTTGACCGCGAAAAACGTTTTATCGATGATGTGCTGATCAATATCATCAATAAATTTCCTGCTTTAAAAATTGTCTTTGAGCATATCACGACCAGTGATGCAGCAGATTTTGTTCTGGCGCAAGGCAAGCAAGTGGCGGCAACGATCACGCCACAACATCTGTTGATGAACCGCAATGATTTGTTGGTTGGCGGTATCAAGCCGCATTTGTACTGCCTGCCTGTGCTCAAACGCCAAAGCCATCAGCAAGTGCTACTTGATGTGGCAACCAGTGGCAACCCTAAGTTTTTTATGGGCACTGACTCTGCCCCACATGCTACCCATGCAAAAGAAAACGCCTGCGGCTGTGCGGGCTGCTATACCGCACCGTTTGCGTTGGCATTGTATGCTGAGGCGTTTGAGCGCATGGGTAAGCTTGATAAACTGGAAGGTTTTTGTGGCGTGTACGGTGCGCGGTTCTATGGCTTACCTGTTAATACCGATACCATCACGTTGGTGCGCACACCGTGGCAAGTGCCAACAAGTTACCCGTATTTGGATGGGCATAGCCTTACGCCACTTTTGGCAGGGCAAACCTTGAACTGGCAAGTCCAAACGGACGCGCCACAAACAACCAATTTGCCCACGGCTGGCTGATGGTTTTGCTACCATTAAATCGCCCAACGACTGCCAAATGATTGATGTACCCATGACTGATACCGTACCCCACCCATCTACCCCAACCGATCATGCCATCACAAATCGCCCGATCGGTACGGCGATTAGCGAACGTTTTCGGCATTATTTGCCCGTGGTGGTAGATGTCGAAACGGCAGGCTTTAATGCGCAAACTGATGCACTGTTAGAAATCGCTTGTCAGCCGATTTTACTTGATGATCATGGCGTGTTTTATCTGGGCGAAGCGATAAATGCGCACATTGAGCCGTTTGAGGGTGCTAACCTTGAGCCACGCGCTCTACAGTTTACGGGCATCAATCCGCACAGCCCGATGCGTAAAGCCATTGCTGAAGACGAAAAAGCTGCCATGCGCCGTGTGTTTAAGCACCTAAAAAACGTGCGCCAAGCATCAGGTTGTACCAAATGTATTTTGGTTGGGCACAACGCACACTTTGATTTGGGTTTTTTAAATGCGGTGGTTGAGCGCACGCATACCAAAAACCAAAATCCGTTTCATCCATTTTCAGTGTTTGATACGGTGACGCTATCAGCGTTGGCATTTGGGCAAACAGTGTTGGCGCGCGCGTGCCAAGCGGCAGGTATCGCATTTAGCGGTAGCGAGGCGCATTCAGCATTGTACGACACCAAAAAAACCGCCGAACTGTTTTGTTATATTTTAAACCATTATCCGCGTTTGGCGTCTGCACTAGACAGCGCGGCGGATGACGACCACACGCCACAAGCAGATGAAGCGCAAGCGGACGCGCGTGATTTTTAAACCTTAACGAACACAATCACCACCAGCGCAATCGTCACCAACACGGCGGTGGCAATCGCCAGACGCTGTAAATACTGGTCATCCGCCTGTTGGGTTTGTTTGAGCCCATCTGCTGCTGCCATGCTTGCTAAGACCGCTTGTGCTCCCTTATGCCCATCGTCTGCCGCTTGTGTGAGCCAAAACCGCCCCTGCGCCATGTCAGGCGTTACCCCATCGCCTGCAAAATACAATTTACTCAATGCTTTGGCGGCGCGAATATCGCCTTGTTTGGCGGCGGTTTCAATCAGCACAAAGGCTTGTTGGGCATCGGCTTTGATACCCAACCGCGCATTACCACGAAAGATCACCAATGCCTGACGCAACAACGCATCGGGCAGCCCCTGCACGGCATAGTCGCTGATGGTGGCATAGGTTTGTGGGTCGTGTAAGTCATCTGCCTGTGCTTGCCATGCGCTGACCGCGTTTTGATACGCGGTATAATCCTTACCGTCTTCAGGTAGTATACCTGTGGCTAAATCTTGCGCCAATTCACTTAGGCTATCTTGTACGGCAGCACGATTTTCGATCAAAGAATGCGATTGCTTGAGTAAATTGATATGAATTTTGGGATTGGCAAGTGCGTGTTCGATATCAGCTTGACTAAGCATTTTGGGCTGAGCAAGCGGATTGAACGGTGTAGCAGGTGGCATTGGGCGCACAGTTGTCGGCAGCACGGAGTCAATCGTGGCATCACGGACAGTATTGGTAACAATCGATGACGTGGCGCTGATACGTTCGGTTGTGGCTGGCTGATAAAAATCGGGTAATTCATATTGACGATAATAGACAGGCGCAGCTTTTGGCACAGCTATTTGTGACACAAGGTGTCTTGGCATCGACAAATCACGGTCAATCAGCGGATTATCCAAATCCGCCACCACAGGCTGGTTTGCCATCCTATCAGCAGTTTGGTTATAAAACGCATGGCGCGGCTGCGTGTGCTGCATGGCATGGTCTGACGGCTGAAGTGATGACTGGGCTTGTGCGTGTTTCATGTTGGTTAAATGAGCTGAGTTATTGTTTGCGTGGTATATTTGGCATTATAAAGCATTTATCGCCAACATTTGCTAACCATTACTAACCAAAATCGCCTCAAACAACAACCAATACCTGCCAAAACGTGCATGACAATACACATGTTTTTTGTTACGCTATGCGCAATTCATATCGTTTAATAAACATCAATATTTAATTTGTTTAATATTTACTTTGTTTAAATGATACGAATCAATCAAAATCGATCAAAAATGGAGCACAATTATGGGACTATTCAGCTTTGCCAAAGATGTTGGTGATAAAATCTTTCATCGCAATAAAGACAACGATCAAGCCGCCAATCAAACACAGCCCCAAGCGCAAACCCAAGCTGCACCATCGGCACAAAATACTGCACCCAATGTGCAAGTGAGTGCACCTGCTGAGCCTAATCCACAAGAAATCGCCAATCTATTGATCAAACGCATTCAACAATATGCTAAGGTTGATGCACTGAGTGTAAACTACGATGGCAATACTGATACCGTGACAATCAACGGTACCGCAGCGACCCAAGCTGACCGCGAAAAAGCCATCTTGGCAGCTGGCAACGTACAACACGTTGAGCATGTACAAGACAACATGTCTGTTGTTCAACCTGCCGCTGAATCGCGCATGTATACCGTCAAATCAGGTGACACGCTATCAAAAATTGCCAAAGAAATGTATGGCGATGCCAACCAATACAATAAAATCTTTGAAGCCAACCAACCACTGTTGAGCGATCCTAACAAGATATACCCAGGTCAAGTGTTGCGTATTCCTGAATAATACCAGTGCTTTGGTTACAAGACATTATTAAAGCATAAAGTGTCAAAACCAGTGGTTTAGTGCCGCTGGTTTTTTATTGGCTTGCGTTTTTTTGGATATAGTGGGTGCAGACCGTGTGAAATCAGCAAAAATGACCAACCAATAAAAAAAATTCAAAAAAGGCTTGACTACACTCTCAAAGATCAGTATCATACGCACCACTTGATACGACTGTTCCCCAATAGCTCAGTCGGTAGAGCATCGGACTGTTAATCCGTGTGTCCCTGGTTCGAGCCCAGGTTGGGGAGCCAATCAAGCTTTATTTAAGCTTAGCTTGCTCAGCGTATCAAACCTATACATTGCCCGTTCCACGTGAATGGGTTTTTTTATGTTTGTATTTTTTGTCGTTACGTTGAACCCGTCCATTCAAACCTACCATGGCTGACCTCGCTTTTACTCCTGCCCAAACTCAGTTTATTAAATTACAACAAACGATTGACCGTGAGCGGATTGCGCGCTTGGTTGAGGCGCAGCAACAAGGCAAGCTGTCTGATGCCGACCGCGCGTATTATGGGCAACTGATTGATGATTTTATCGCCTTGGTGCAGCTGCCTGATTCGGCACGCTTTGCCATGCAGCTGCTGCCTGCGTTTAAAATCACTGTACCTGCCCTGCTTGATGGCATGGCATTTTGCGCGCTGCGTGATAAGTCGCCTGAAGCGTGCGTGTTTGCCGCATTTATGCTGGACCAATCGCTGCTCCAACGTGATTTATCACCGCTATTTCATATGGTGCTTGAGTACGGCACGCCACCGTTGTGGGTGGAGTTGGTCAAAAAAGTCAATCACGCACCTGCAGAGGCGATTGTACAAAAGGTGTATGCCAGTGACGCGGCGGTGCAGGCGTTTTGGGAGCAGGCGATTTTGGATCTGCCCGATGCTGATGATCTTAACGCCAGCGATTTAAACGCCGACAAGGTGTATAATGCACACTGATGGCTGATTTGGCAAGAATAGACCAAATCAAGTATCATGCCCGTTTTGTGTGATCTAGCGAGAACCTTCATGCCCAATAACCGTAGCCGCAGCCGCCACAAGAAAACCGCGCCCGTCATGGTGCCGCTGCATATCAAACTGACCGAAGAAATGCACGCGCTGTTGTCCGATGTTGCTAAGGCGCATGGTTTTCCGCGTATTCAAGGCTTGATTCGGCTGTATATTCGTCAAGGGTTGGATGCCGAAAACGTTGGTTACTCATTGGCGCAAGATCGCCGTTTTTTGGAAAAACTTAAACGTCAAGGGGTCAGCGAGGCTATCATCAATGAAGCACTCAAGCTTGATGCCACCACTGAAGCAGCAATCCCTGCCACAACCAATACCAATCCGCCACTGCCTTTATCGGCCGGTATGTCGGATTTGATCACCACGGATTTGGCGGATTTGATATCGCCCAATAAGCTTTAGGCGTTAATTTTGTATTGCTAAAAAAACGCCCGTGATGTGTCACTGGCGTTTTTTAGGCGGCATCTACTTTTAGGCGGCATCTACCCTTCGTTGGCTTAATCGGGGGTGTTTTCGTTTGGCATCACCACAGGTTGTCCTTCAATCGGTGGCAGTGGCTGCCCATTGAGTGCTGCATTCAGGCGGTCTTGATCAAGTGCATTTTCCCACTTAGACACCACGATGGTGGCACAGGCGTTGCCCGTGAGGTTGGTCAAAGCGCGGCACTCAGACATAAAGCGGTCAATGCCCAAAATCAGCGCCATGCCCTCGATGGGCACACTTGGCACAACGGCAAGTGTCGCTGCCAAGGTGATAAAACCTGCGCCTGTGATGCCTGCCGCGCCTTTTGAGCTTAGCATGGCGACCAGTAGCAGTGTGACCTGCTCGCCTAGCGTCAAATCGATATTGCACGCCTGTGCGATAAACAACGCCGCCATCGTCATGTAGATATTGGTGCCATCAAGGTTGAATGAGTAACCTGTCGGAATGACCAAGCCGACGACGGATTTTTCACAGCCTGCTTGCTCCATTTTTTGCATCAATGACGGCAAGGCGGCTTCTGATGAACTGGTACCCAGCACCAACAGCAGCTCATCTTTGATGTAGCGAATCATTTTGATAATAGAAAAACCGTTATACCGCGCGACAGCACCGAGCACAATCAGCACGAACAGCAGCGAGGTGACATAAAACCCAAGCAATAGCTGCAGCAAATTGCCAATCGAGCCGATACCATATTTGCCAATGGTGAATGCCATTGCGCCAAATGCGCCGATTGGGGCAGCTTTCATCAGCATTTCAACAACTTTAAACACAGGCAAAGAAATTTCTTGCAAAAATGCGGTAACGTTTTTGGCTTTGTCACCCATCTGCGCCAACGCGATCCCAAACAGCACGGCGACAAACAGCACCTGCAAGATATTGCCCTCGGTCAGCGGACTCACCAACGTTTCGGGAATGATGTTCATCACAAAGCCCATCACGGTGGTTTCATGCGCTTTACTGGCGTATTCAGCGACCTTGAGCGCATCCTTGCCGCTGTGCAAACTGGCAGGATTAATGTTGAGCCCTGCACCTGGTTGCAGCACGTTGGCAACAATCATACCGATAATCAATGCCAATGTTGAAAATGTGATGAAATACAACATCGACTTGCCTGCCACACGCCCAACCTGCTTCATGTTGCTCATGCCAGCAATGCCCGTGACGACTGTCAAAAAAATCACAGGCGCAATAATCATCTTGACAAGTTTGATAAACGCATCGCCCAATGGCTTCATTGCCGCCCCCGTTTCGGGAAAGAACATGCCAAGCACAATGCCCAGCGCAATGGCAATCAAGACTTGTACATACAAAATCTTGTACCACGGCTGCTTGGGGTGCATGGTTGCATGGGGTTGGGTATCGGCGGTCATCATTGTGAACTCCTGTCGCCCGTAGGCTGGACGCCTTGATCGAGCATTCCTCATAGTTGGGTAACGCAAAACCACACACCGTACACGCCAGTACCTACGGCTTGTACCGTCTGTCATCTTGACGTAACATTGTGGTAAGATAATCAACGGTTGGCTACGTTTTGTCGCGGTTTGTAACGCGGCTATTGTATAAAGCTGGGCTATGGGTGACAAGTCCCAACTCCATGCCATTTATTTTTGCGGTGTTTAGCCAAAAGTTTGCTAAAATTTTATGAAAAAACACTTGCATTTGGATTTTGTTTGTATATAATAGCCACCACAAAACGGAAGCGTGGCAGAGCGGTTGAATGCACCGGTCTTGAAAACCGGCAAGGGTGCGAGCCCTTCGAGAGTTCGAATCTCTCCGCTTCCGCCATATTCAAAATGGCTGAAACCTATACGCAGCAAGGGTTTCAGCCTTTTTTTATTGGGCGATATTTATGCCCGTGGGCTGGGTCGTGGGCTAGCGGTTTTGCTGGGTTTGGGCTCGATGCCTTGAAAATAAAGGCTTGGCGGTGGTTTTGCGTCAAGCCTTTTGTGTTTTTGCCGTGGGCTAGGATTGGTTGAGTGCGTTGTCTAGCTTGTGGATGATGTGTTTTGCATCTTGTGGGATAAATTTGCCGTAGTGCTTGTGAATCATGCTTGTGTCTGCGTGACCCAATTGGTTTGCTAGCCACTCCGCCGTTACTGCGCCCGTTGATAATACTTGGCTTGCGTATGTGTGCCGACCGTTGTTC
Source organism: Moraxella atlantae NBRC 14588 (assembly GCF_001591265.1). GTDB lineage: Bacteria > Pseudomonadota > Gammaproteobacteria > Pseudomonadales > Moraxellaceae > Faucicola > Faucicola atlantae. The sequence goes on from NZ_BCUL01000003.1 coordinate 33,099, forward strand.
AGTGGGCGGTATGTCACTCTACAAGCAGCTAGGTGGCGTTTCCAGAGGGTTTCTAGGCGTTTGTAGGTATAGTGGGTTTTGGTGTCGGGGTTGTACCACAACCATGTCACGCTTTGCTGGCTGTAGCTGATGTTGTCACGTTGTAGTACGTTGATACGATCTGGTTTGTGATGCTGGACAAGTTGGCATTGTGATTGTAAGGCAGCGACAACGTTAGGTAGCAGTTCTATTTGCCGACGACGTCGTCGGTTTTTGGTGGCTTTGTGGGTGTTATCGACGTAGCCGCGTTTGACGTATAAATAACCGTTGGCAAGGTCTAGGTCTTCGACTGCTAGGGGGATGAGCTCGTGAGTCGATAGCCCTGACCAAAGCATAACTGTCCATAAGTTCTTTAAGGCAGGATCGGTTTCTGTGTTGATGATTGTATCGATCTCTCGTCGATTGTAGGGATTGATGTCGTCGCTGTCTTTATCGCTAAGTTTGATGTATTGCGTGGGGTCTTTGGGATTTCGCTCATGTCTTGCCCAGTACGACCATATTGCGCGAAATATCATGAGTAAATCTTTGATGGTTTTGACTGCAAGTTTTTTGATTAAGATTTTGTACACCCAGTGCTCTACTTGTTCGGTGGTGATTTTGGCGATTTGTTTTTTACCCCAGTAGGGCTCGATGTGGTTTTGCATTTTGTTTTTGTAGGTGCGCCATGAGCTGGGGGCAATGGTCGCAGATTCGGTGGTCTCCCACACGCGAATGTAGTAGTCAAAATAGGCTTGGGGGCGTTTGGGAGAGTTTGGGAATACTTGGTTGCGGTCAAAAATGCCCATGCGCAGTTGCTGGGCTATCATGTCGGCGGTGGCTTGGGCGGTTTTTAGGTTTTCGGGGGTTGGCGGTGTATTGTGTAGGGTTTCGCGGTGGCGTTTGCCGTCGATTTTCCACCAGATGCGGATGCACGTTTTTAGTTTGTCGATGCCTGCTGAAATGTTTGTCGTGTGCATGGTTTATCCTTTTTCAGGTCGGATGGGTCATGGTAATGGGTTTTTTGGGCGTGCCAAGGGCTAAAAACACGGCTTTTTAGCCGTGTTTTTGGGCGAGGAGATAAAAAGGTTACAAAGGTGACATGTGGGCTAAACGTTTGATTTATTTGGCGTTTCTGGGGCCATAAAATGGTGATTTTTGGGGCACAAAACGGTTACTGCCCTAACCTTTTGTTTGCCGCTGTAGGCGTTTGAACCGCTCAATGTGATTTTGGCAGTCTATGCAGCGCATAACACCGCCTAGGCGTTGGCGTACAGTGGGAATTGGTTCGTCACAGTCTATGCAGTACGCGGCAGAAGGTGCGTCAAATTTTGGGGCACGCGCGAGGCTGTGCGTGATAGTCTGTTCGACGATGGTGTTGGCTTGGTCGATGATGTCAGGCATGGTTGAGCTCCTTGCAGCTTTTTCCTTTTTTGTAGTTTGCACTGTAGCAGTCTATGCATTGAGCTGTATATTTTGTCTTACCTTGTTTGTCTTTACCCGATCGATAAAAAAACTCTCGGGCGATGGGGTAATATTCTTGACAGAATGTACATTGTTTTTCAATGCCACAATCTGTTTGAATGGTTTTGGGTTTGTTCATCGTGTTTTCTCCGTTTCAGTCGGTGGGTTTTTTAAAAATCCAGCATTTAAACGTTGGTGAGCCTTCGTGGTTGCTACGTACGCTGACGTTTGAGCCGATAAATTTGTAGCGACTCGACTGTTTGAGTAGTCGCTTCATGATGGTCATGTCAGGCAGGTCTTGATAATTGACCTTGGCGGCTTTGTAAAATTGGTTGAGGTTAATAGCGACGGTGTCATCATCGACGCGACGGTGGTTGGTAAACTCGCGAATCGTGTTGAGGTACTCAAACACGCTCCAAAACCGCTCAACTTCGGGGTGGTCGGCTTGTAAGCGTGTGACGCGTGCGTGCGCCATGCCAAGCAGGGTATTTTGCGCGCTCCACGCCTGCTCTTTGGTCATCAGGCTGCCTAAAATATGCGTTTGCAAGCAGTCGATAAGGGCGGCAACTTGCGCATGATTGAGCGCGATACGGGTGTGGGTCACGCCATCGTTATGGTACGCTTGTTCGTGAAAGCGTACGCGCTCGCGGTAGGTGGCAAGGATGGCGGCTTCTTGCTTGAGCGCGTGCGCGATAAATCGGCTGGTAAATTCTAGCGGCAGGCGGTCAAGGTTATCGACGATTTGTTTTGTCTGTAGAGTCTGCCCATCTCGAGTAAGCTTGACGTGAATGATACGTGTTAGCATGGCTTCCGAGGCAGTGATTTCCTCGTTTTGGCTAATCATGATGGCAGCACGAAAAGGCGGTGAGTACGTGTCGTTGCCATTGTTTTTGACACCGCGTGAGCGAATAGGCCGTCCGTTGTAAGCGTCCTTGAGGCTATCCCATTCAAAAGTTTTGGCAAAGCGGCTTTTGCCTTCGTCGTCGTTGCGATCGCCCTCGATGAGGGCGATAGGCATGTTGGCAACTTGGGCAAAGTTTCGGTACACGGCGACGTTGGTGGATTTGGTCGGGTCGAATCCTTCGTAGTCTTCCCTGCCCGACAGTTTCCACATAAATTCTAGTAACCGCGATTTACCTGCACCTGCTTGACCAACAAGCTCAAAAAATGGGTAGCTGCGGTCAATTCCGCGGATTTGCTCGGCAAAGTAGCTGCCCAGCCACCATGCCAAGACGATTGTACCGTAGTCGCCGCGTACATGATGAAAGTCTTGCCACCAACGAAAGTCGGGCGCGTCTTTGGTGTTGATGCTCAAGACAGGGTCGCTGACTAGCGATTTGATTTCTAGCCGCCCGATTTTGAAGTAGTCTTGTGCGTTTTTGTGCGCGACTTTGCCTTGGCTAAATGCAACGTCATTAAAGATGTAAGCGTTGTGCTCTTTAGCATAGCCGATGAAGTCTGTGGTTTTGACTTCTTTTAAGCCCTCCATTTGGTGTTTTGCTATTAAATCTAGCTGCATGGCTGAGCCCGTCCACAATACGCCTGCGAAAACTGACAATAGGCGCGGTTTGAGTTTGCTGGGGCTAGATAGCTGATCGCCTGTAATCGTGGTTTGCTTTTCGCCTTTCGGAGTTGTGATACGTGTGAAGTACCACGATTCGTCTGTGATGTCGTTGCGCTGGAAGTATAATGCTTCTAGCTTAGCGTTGAGTATTTCGTGGGTGGTTGAGCTGCGGCGGACAAAGTCGGGCATTTGCTGCTCAACGTCGGCGTCCATCGCCTCCTCTAGCATTTCACTGACTTCGTGGCGTTTGACGCCGATTAGTTCGCCCAGTTGTTTGACGTCTAGCTCAAACCAGTAGGTTCGGTTGGCGTGCTCAAAGTAAAACTGTGTTAGCTTGGTGTGCATGTAGCGGATGACTGCTGCATCAGTCGCGCTGGCGGCTGTAAGCAGGTCGCCATAGTATCGGTAGGTCTTGAGGTGCTCGGCCGTGAGCTGTTTGAGCTCATGTAGGTCGTTCCAATCTAGTTTGCGGTGTTTGTCGTGTGGCGGTTGAGCGGCAACACTAGTAAACCCCAGCTTACGTGCGGCTTCGATGGCTTTTTTGGTTTCGCGCTGACCTGCTGAGTCATTGTCATACGCCCAAACCAGCGTTGGTAACGTGTGGCGGTGGCTGTCATAAAGTCGTTTTAGCTCTTGTAGAGAGATCTCTGGGAAGTTAGTGCAGCTGATGGGGCTTGCGGTGGCAAGCCCATGTTCGGCTAGGGCACAAGCATCAAAAATGCCTTCTGCGATCCAAATTTCTTTGGGTAAAATTGGGTTGGCAGGATGCCACCACCAATAGCCTTTGACGCTGTAGCCGTATTTAATGTTGGCTTTGGCGTGAAAGCGGTCGGCTTGGTCGATAAAACGCTCCCACCAGCCGCCGTTTGGCAAGCCAAAGCGGACTGTGGCTGTGCCGATGTTTTGCTTGCTGTCAAAGTATTGCTCTTGCGCGTAGCTGCCTTTGATTCTGCTGATATCTAAGCCGCGCCCTTCGGCAAGGTAGGCATCGGCGGCGGCGTTAGGATTTTTTGGGGTGCGCTGGTAGGTTTTTGACCAGTCTTTAAACAGGTCTTCAAACAATTCTTTGACATGGACTTCTAGGCCGCATTTGTTGAGTCGTCCACATTTGACCACGCGCGGTTTGTGCGCGTGGGTGTAGAGGGATTTTTTGTTGCAGTCGGGGCAGACGCCTTCGCGTAGCCATTCCCCGACTTGTTTAAAACCGTAGTCACGTTTCAGGCGTGACACGATTTCGTCATTTCTGTTCATCGTGTTTATCTCTTACGTAAAAAAAAATTAAGCAATACAGGTGTGCATGTCACTTGCGTAACGCAAGCCAGTGATTGCATAAAACGTTTGTTTGCACTCAAAAATCTCGCCATCGATCGTGTCGATTTGGCGGTCAATCCGTGCTCGGCGGTAATCGCTTGCACGATAGCGTGCTAGTTTGAGTTCATTGAGCTCACGATTTTTGCCGCTGATAAAATGAATCATTGCTGCAGATACGTGACAAATTTGTTCGGGAGTTAGTGATGTTGTGAGCATCGTGCTTTCCTTTTATGCCGAGTCAGTTGTGCCGCAATTTCAGGTTTTGGCGCAAGGCTCGGGTGTATTTGACTAACGATTTCAACATTGATGTTTGCCACGAACATACAGTCTGGGTTAGTACATGTGCCGACTATTTTTTTGAGTAACGACGTCATCTGCCGATGACTGTGCGTGCGCATTTTGCTATGACAGTGGGGGCATGTGATGTAGGCAGATGTTGTTCGTGGCATAGTTTTATAAAAAAAAATTACATTTTGGTTAGCACGGTAAAAAAGCCGCTTGGCAGCTGGTATTTTACGGTTTGGGTTTTTGTTTGTGCTGGTCTATGCTTGCGGCTATCGACAATGATTGCTTGTGCTTGCTCGATCAGCATCGTGCGCGCGGCGGTCGACTTCTGATCAAGATCGCGTAGACGCATGGCTTCTAAAAATGTGTCGAGCTCGTGTTGGTTGAGATAGACGTGCAAACGATTATCACGAACTTTGTCCCAGTTTTTGTATGTCATTTGACCACCTCCTGCTGCCATGCGTTTAGTGCGGCGGCAAGTGAGTCATCAAGTTCTGTTTTGTAAGCTGCGTCGTGCTGTTGATGCTCGACAAGAATTGTCGTTACGACTGCTTGCAGCGATGTTTGTTGCTGCACTGCTTTGTGCTTCAGATAAGTGTGCATTTGTTCAGGAATGCGCACCGCTAGTGTCTTTGTCATCGTGTTGTCCTGTTTTTACTGCAGGGGGTTTATGTTTGTGTTAAATTGCATGATTAACTGTTAATAACCTAACAATTTAACAAGCTAGCAATTTAACAAGGCTATTTTGACTTAAACAAAAGTTTAAGTCAAGGGGATAGGTTTAAAAAATGTTTAATTTAGGACTTGGTGATCGTTTGGTAGCTGAACGTCGGCGGCTGGGGCTGCATCAAACGCAGGTCAGTGAGCAGTTGGGTGTGAGTGTGGTCACGCTGTCCAACTATGAAAACGGCAAGCGCGTCCCCGACGTTGCTATGCTTGCGGCAATGGCGCAAATCGGCTATGACGTGCGTTATTTGCTCTGGGCAGCGCGTAGTGATGGGCAAGATGGTAGCTTGAGTGATGGCGAGGTACGGTGGCTTGGTCTTTATCAAGCACTGTCTGATGATGATCGCGAGCGTGTGCAGACGATGGTAGAGGCATTGGTGTCGCGATAAATAAAAAACCCCTGCACGTGGCAAGGGCTTGGGTATTGATGTGACGGGCTGATTGGTCGTTACTTGACTGGTCGGTCATACGGATCGATGTAGTCAGACTCAAGTACCGCCATCTCATCGAGCTCGGCGTATGCCCATGCGGTGATGCGAGCAATGTCGGCAAAGATTTGTTCTAAGCTAGTTGTCTCTAGTTTGACCATCGTGCCGTTTGCCGCCAGTGCGCTCAACGCGCATGTATAGCTGTGGATGCGCTGGAGTTCATTTTTTAGATGTTGATTGTTTGTTGTCATGATTAAATCCCTGATTAATAAAATCGCTGATGGCGTGCCATGTTTGCCACGCCGCGGTGATGTCAGCACTGCCCCACAGTTGGTAGCCAAGTAGTACGGCTTGGGCAGCGGCTAGGCTCAGGGCGAAATCCTCTTTTTTGGGGTGGTAGACATAGTCTATCCCCTGTCGCAGTTTGCTGTCGTGTAGTTCGTTGTACAAGATGCTCGGCAGGATTTTACTATACGCAGCTAGGTCAGTCATGTAAATAACAATGCGGCGTTTGCCTGCTAGCTGAGCGCGGCTAATCGGGAGCTTATCCACGGCTGAGCTCCTTTTGGTAATTGGTATAGATATCGTCTATTTGATAGCCGTCTATTGCGCTAAATTGACACATGCAGTGCAAAAATCCGTGCATCCGTTGGCTGCGTTCGGCATTATTCAGGTCGCTGCGTTCGGCGAGTTTGGCTTTGTACTGCTCTATTAGTTGGTTGGCTTGTAGTGTTGTGATGTAGTTCATGCCGCTGCTCCTGTTGATTGTGATTGTATTTGTTTTAGCTCGGCTTGGATGGTGGGTTGGTTTAGATTGATAAGCGCGCGTGCGGCAATGCGGTAGGCAGGGCGTGGTTCACCGTTGCCGTCGATGTCGATTGACCATTCGGATTCGATGGCGACGCGTGTGCCGCCAAATGCAATCATGAGCGCGTCAAATTCGGCGGTGGTGATGTCTGCTAAGGGCAGGATTAAATCCTCTAGCAGCCCTGTCACGCGCTCGTGGGTTAGGTACAGTGTGGGTGAATTGGGGTTAAGTTGGCTGGGGCGATCGCTGAGAAACGCTAATCCTACGTCCTGTGCTAGGGTATTAATGACGCGCCAAAAGGTGGCTTGGCGTGTTTTTGTGGGAGGGGTCAGCGGTGCTGTGGGCGCGGTGAGGCGTGCCAAGATGTCTTTGGGTACGCGCGGCGCGGTTGTCGTCGGTGCTGTGGTTGGTTTGGGTCGGCGTGTGAGCCATGCGCGTGCGCGGCGATTGAATGTGGATAGTGCAAAAGCGGTCATGATGACCTCCTGTACTTTGATTTTCGAAATTTACCCGTTTGGGGTGTCAAGAGGTTCGAAAGCCGAGTACAGTCGGCTGGGATTATTTCCCCGAAGGGTGTTGTATTCTCCGCCCTCTCGACGCAGGGTATTATACCGCTTTTTGCTAGGCAAAAAAACAGGCACAAAAAAGCCGCAAGTCTGTCGGGTGCGGGTTTCCGCTGTACTTTAAAGGTTTCGACACCTCTTAAGATTCATGGTAAAAGAAATTTTTGTGTTTTGCAAGCGGTTTTGTTATATTGTTAGCAATTTAACAAATTAACATTTTAATAGGTTGTATCTTTTGAGGATTGCGTCATGTTGCTGCTGGGCATGTTGGTGTGGGTGCTGGTTATCCCTGCGTTAGCAATTATGGCTTTTGCTGCGCCTGCGCGGTTAAATATACGCTCGCCTAAAAACCCAACGGGACGGTTTGCGCGTAAGCCCGTGCTATGGGGATTGGCGATTGCATGGCTGCTGCTGCCTGTGTTGCTGGTGCAGCTTGACCTTGTGGCGCGTGAGTCGATAAACCAGCCGACGGCTCACCTTGCGGCAACTGCCAATCCTGCACCAGCACCAGCACCAGCTGTTACTACGTCGCCTACTACCGCAATGCCGCCTGTGTCCCCTGCTGAGCCTGTCCCTACACGCGTGACTGAGAAAGATTTTGGCGTCACGGCGGATGAGTTTGGGCAACGTATCGCGCAAAAAACGGCTGAGCTTACGGGTGAGAATGTGCGTTGGCATAAGGGCGATTTTGCCCCCAATGCGGCAGGAAATGTGCACACAGCGGCGTTGCAAGAGAACGTGCTCATGAATGTAGCGATGACCGATGATGATAAGGTTAAAAGCGTGTCTTGCGTCTATACGGGTGATAAGCAACAGGATGATACTGCTGAGCAGATGTTGGTGTTGTCGGGGTTGGTGGCGCGTTCGTTAAATCCTACGCTGTCTAATGATGCAGCGGTGCAGCCGCTGATGGATATTACCAAATCGGCATTTGCTGAGTATCAGCAAGGCGGAAAAGCTATCGAGCGTTCAACCACGGCTGGGCAAGTGCGCTATACCGTGCGCATGGGTACTGGGTTATCTTTTATATTTACGCCAGTGTAAGGATAAATAATGCGGATTTTGGTAGCAGTGTTGATGATGGGTTTAACAGCTGGGGCGCAAGCACGGGTGAAATGCAGCCAATTTGCAACGCAAGCTGAGGCACAAGCGTATATGCAAAAGCACGGGGCGCGGTACCTTGACCGCGACCATGATGGTATTGCTTGTGAGCATTTGACTGGGGGTAAGCAAAAAGCGGCAAAGCTATCTAAGCGGCGCGCGTCAAAGACCGTTCAGCCCAGCGTCGTGCGCACGGTAAATAATCCTATGGGGCGTTGATTTTGCTGTCAGCGTTGCGCGGCAGTAGCGTGTATGCCTCATTGCTTGCTTGGTTGTCCCCCACAAAATTGTGGGGGATTTTTTTTGCAAATATTTTGCATTTTGATGCTTGCTTTATGTCTTTTAAAGTCATATAATAAACACATCAAGCATGATGCTTGGTACTTGTAAGTTTAATTTTATCAACGCCCATCGGGCAGGAGTATCAACATGTTAAATACCCAATCTATCAACACTGCTATCACTACCCTTGGTTTTGAGCTTGAATTATCTGACAAAGCCACTCGCATAAACGCCATCAACCCCCATGCTGTCCAAAACTGGGTCGATGACATCAAAGATGAATTTAAAGACGCTCTTTTGTCAAACCAAAACGCCCAGCAAGCCATCGCTGACATCGAAACATTGCTTGCCGAACAGCAAACGCTAACAGTCGGCGTATCATCTGCCGAACTCAAACAAGTCTATGAAATGCTAAAAAACCGTCAGTTGCACCCAGCGGGCGAATTTGATAACGCAGGTCGTTTTTATCTTGAAGATTATGAGCTGGTTGACGTACGCGCCCCAAGCGCAAAATACCCATTTAGTCAAATGAACGCTGGTCGCACCAGCAAGTTTGTCAAAGCAATGGCTGAAAAATACAAAGTCCAGACGCTTGATCAGCTTATTTCATTGTTTCGCAAAGCTAAATAAGGTGCGGCTATGAAATTTAAAACATTAGCTCGCGAATGGCTTGACGAAGTCCACACAAAACAGGTCAAAGATAGTACGTCTCTTAACGTGGGTGGCGAGGTCTCTCGCCACCTTTTTAAACGAATTGGCGACTTGGATATCATTGAGATTACTCCCAAAATTCTGCTAGATATCTTGTTGGAAATTAGCACTCATTCACCGCATTTGGCAAAGCGGCTCTGCCAACGACTTAATGCAATTTTTGTGTATGCAGGCATCATGGGGTATATCGATAGCAACCCAGCCTATCGTCTTAGTGCTTTTTTGCCAAAAAATAAAGTTAGGCATCATAATCACATTAGCGATGCCGCGCAGTTGTCGCAATTACTAAAAGATGTAGATAAAGAGCGCGGTATTAGCCTCGCCACCAAGTCGGCATTTTGGGTGCTTGTCTATACGTCAACGCGTCGCAGTGAGACGTGTCTTGCTTTGCGCAGCGAGTTTGACTTACCAAATCGAATTTGGCGCATACCTGCTGATCGCACAAAAACTGGCAATGCGCACACTGTCACGTTATCTGAGCAAGTCATTACCATCTTGAGCAAAGAATTTGCACGTGTACCTCAATCGCCTTGGGCATTTACCTCGCCACACACCAAGGCTGGCTTTAAGCATATTGATCCGTGGTCACCTTACTATCTTTTGGTAAAGTTGGGCTATCAAGGCAAACAAACGTTGCATGGCTTTCGCCATATTTTTAGCACGCATATGCACAACCTCGGAAAAAATAGTGACGCCGTAGAGTTGTCACTTGGTCACGTTATTCCCGGCGTCAAGGGGGTGTACAATCATGCTCAAATGTTCGATCAACGATTTGATATTATGCAAAACTGGGCGAATTACATCGATAGTCTGCGAGGTGTATCGTGATTTATGCTAAACTATTTGCAATAATCAATTATTGCGAAATTCTTATGTATATAATCAGTATTAACAATCATGTCGTCAAACAAACTGACAACCCCAACATTGCTTGGGCAAATTATCGTTCCTTTGCACGCGACCAAATTAATAAATCTGCCAACGTTACTATCAGCAAAGACGGCGCAATCTTACATCAAAAAGATGCTGATAAACTTTTGCTGGAAGATATTAACGTTGTGACTACCAACGACTTGTTCAATCTTGTGCTTGCTACGCTTAATTTTGATTCTAAGCGTTTGAAAAAGTTAGTTGCCGACAGTGATCTGTCTATTTCTAACAGTCGAATAGACGGCTGGACAAGAAAAATTGACGACCGTCGCTATGTAGATATGCACAACGATGAACTAGCGGCAATCCTTGAGCTACTGCTGACGGATTTACAGACAAGCATCAAGTCCCCTGCTAACATTGCTAAAATGCGCAAAAAACTTGGTTTAACCCAGGCCCAACTAGCCCAAGAACTAGGTCTCAAATCTGGCTTTAGACAAGTTGCTCGCTGGGAAGCTGGTGAGCAAGAGATGCCAGATGTGCGATGGAAAAAATTACAAGGTTTGATAAAATAATGCTTGCTTTATGTCTTTAAAAGTCATATTATAAACACATCAAGCACGATGCTTGTTACTTAAAAAAAATTAATTGCTTCCAACGCCCATCGGGCAGGAGTTAGTTATGAGTTTAGAAGAGGAAAAGGTGATGGCTGAAATCGAAAAAATCAAAGCTGAAACGGCAAGATTAATGATCGAAGCCGAAAAGCTTAGAGCTGAAACGCTAAAACTGCAAAAAGAAACCAAGCTGCAACCTTGGCTGCCTATTATCTTAGCTAGCGTTGCAATTATCGTCGCATTGATAAAATAACTACAATCGTTTAAAAAAAATATCGGGGCAACTGCTCCGATATTTTTTGTCTATAACATTTTGCTTCTGCAATCTTGCACAGCAAAAAAAATCCCGTGTTGTCGATGACAGGACAGGGTAGCTAGAAACGTTATTACCAGTGCTCGGCTCGTTATTACCAGTGCTCGGCTCGTTATTACCAGTGCTTAGGTCATTATTAGGGTAGCTAGAAACGTTATTACCAGTGCTTGCACCTGCCAAAGTTTGGTCATTACCTGCTAAGCTGTTGCAATGGCATGGGTTGTTTGGGTGCTGAAAACCGACACACGATGAGATCGGCAGGCTTATTTGCGTAACGCTTATTACACCTCACCCAAACGCGTGCATTATATCATTTTTTGGTGGTACCCGTGATGGTTTTAGCGATTGTTGGATTGGTTTTCGGGTCGGCAGGTTTGTCGCCGAACTGCTTGCCGATGGTTGCGACGAGATCTAGCTGAGTGGTCAAGCCGCTGTTTTTGCTATAGCTGTGGGTGGCTTTATCCACCGTCCATCTGAGTGCGTCGAGCTCGGCTTTGTAGCCTTGCAAGATGATAGGGGCTTCAGTGGTGATAGCAGGATAGGCATACGCGCAGTTAATCGATAGCTTGGCTTGCTCGCCTTCGATGCGTTTTTTTTCGGCCATTGCTGCGGCGGTGGCGGTGGTTTTGTCTTTGTGGTTTCCTTTGAGTTTTTTGGCAGTTTTGCCGCCTTGATCGGTTTCAACGGTGACGCGCTTGGCGGTATTTTTGTCGTGATAACTGGCTTGCACGTTGTCCACGTCGGCTTGGCGGTCTTCAATGCTAAAACGAAACTGGTCGCCCGTCTGCCGTGTGATGGTGGTGAGCGTCAGTGGTAGCCCTGTCACGCTGATGTTGGCATAGGGTTTAAAAATCAGCAGTTTGCCGTGCTTGATATTGACTGCCGCGCCAAACAGCCAACATAGTCGCGTGAGCAAATGCAAGTCAGACTCGTCGGTTTGGTCAATATGCCCGACATTGATAACTGCCAAGTCAGCAGTGATGGACAGCTGTAGTTCGTGGCGTTGTGCAATCTGTTGCGCGATGTCGCCCAGCGTTTTGTTGTGATAGCTCTGGCTGCGCCCTGCTTTCAGACTGCGCTTCATGTCTGCCGATTTGGCTTTGATGGTGAGAGTGTCGGGCGTACCGCTCCACTCAATGCTATCGACGATGTAGCTGCCCATGTCGTGTATGCCTGCGTCGATGTAGCCCAGCCAACATTGCAGCGTGACACCGCGCTTAGGCATGGCAAGTTTGCCGTCGTGGTCGTCAAGCGTCAGTGATAGCTCGTCCGCGTCACCTGTTTTGTTGTCGGTGATGGTTAGCGAGATGATACGCGCCATCACCATGTCATTGAGCGGCTTGTCGTCAGCAGTCAGGCGGATAATTGGCGTGCGAAGCATTAATCATCCCTTTTTTTTATCTCTTTGTAGACGTCATATATATCTTTTAACTTAAATATACTCACACCGAGTATAAAAAATACGCCCAATAAAATAATATTGCCCATAGGCGCACTCCCGAAATCACCTAAATCTATGTTGATAAAATTCATCATATACTACCTGTTCTAAGTGGTTTAATTTTTTGGTTTGTTTTACAAGCCAGTGTAACTGGTGTTAAAAACAAGTACCAAATTTCATATCACCTAGTTTGATACAGGTCGCTTATGCCGATTAGGGGGTGTTCCAACCCTTTTATTAATTCGTATTTGGAATATCTGGTGGCTTGTCCGCTTGGATGCGGTTGTCGTCAATACGGGTTAGTTTGAGTGTGCCGTCGATTTTTTGAGGTACGCCTTGGATGGTTAGATAATTGCGCGTCTCGTCAATGCTGTCGATAGCAAACACGCCGTAAATATAGCCTGTGCCATCGATGAGCACATAGCCTGCGCCTGTGTCCGCCATCTCGGATAGATCGTCAATGGATTGGCGGTTGCCAAAGCCGTGGGCTTGGTAGATAACAAAGGGGATGCTGATGGTCTCCTCACCTACCCCTGTGAATTGATAGCGGTCGCGGCCTTGTGCGACGGCGTTGCTGGCATAGCTCCACGCGCGGTTACGCTGGAGCTGGTCAAACGTCAGGGTGTCTGTCGAAAATACAAATTGTCCTAAGGCTAAAATCATCTACCACGTCTCGGGAAGGTCATACAAGGCGGTGTTTTGGGGTGCGCGTGCTTTGGCAACTTCCGCGGCAACCAGCTGGGCGATGTCCTGCGCAGATTGGTTGGGCGTGGCATACACGTTGATGGTGATTGGGGCTGCGGTGACGGGCTGCTGGGCGGCTAGGCTTGCGCTAATCGGGGCGCGGCTGTCAAAGCGGATAGCCGATGTGTCGAGCGCGTCACGCATGGCGGTGCTGGTGCTCAAGATAGCAGCGACGGGCGACTGGTTGGCAATAAGGCCGTTGTGCAAGCCCTGCATGATATTGTCACCAAACCCGAAAAACACACGGCTGGGTGAATGGATGCCCATCATCCCTGCAAACGCCGATTTGACCTGCGCGGCGGCGGTTTGGATGCTGGCAACGACGCTTTGGACACGGCTTGCGATGCCGTTGCGCAAACCGTCCATGATTTGTCCACCCATGGCTGACATTCGGGCAGGCAGTCCTGCTAAAAATGACATAAAGCGGCTAGGTAGGCTGGCAACATAAGCGACGGCTTGACCGCCGTGGGCGACAACCATGGCTGCAAATGTACCGATGGCGTTACCCACGGCGGATAGTGCCCACGCCAATCCGCCCACCAGTCCTGCAACGGCTTGCGTGATTAGGCTGACGATTGAGCCAAGTACCTGCCCAAAGGCGCGTCCTGCGTTGGCAGTGGAGTTGAGCTGGGTTTGGGTGAATTGTGCTGGGGTAATCAACCACATAAACGCCCCTGCCAGTTGTTGTAAGCCTGCGACAATCATGTCAAAAACAGCGCGCAATGGCGCAAACGCTTGGCTTAATATCCCCCACAACTGCATAAGTGTGGCTTGCACGGGTGCAACACCTGCTAAAAATCCCTGCCACAATCCGCTAAAAAACGCCTTGATGGGCTGCCAATAGTGATAAATCAGCAATGCCGCGACAGCGATGGCGGCAATTGCTGCACCGATGGGCGTGGCAATCAGTGCACGTGCGATGCTAAGCAGCCCCGTGCGTAAGACTGCAAATGCGCCTCGCGCAATGTTGGCAAGGCTGCTGATGCTGGGCGCAAGGCTGGCTAGGCGGCTGCCAATACTAGCAAAAATGCCAAGGTTTGCCCGTGCCAAAATGCCAATGTTGGTAATAAGCAGCCGCAATGTAATCAGCGGCATCAGCACTGTGCCGATGGTGATGCCGAGTGTGCCGAACACCACCAATCCACCCGCGATAGCCATCAGTCCTACCCCGATGGCACGGGTTAGATTTGGGTAACGCTCCATAATAGCTGTCATGCCCTGTAGGGCTTGGGTGGCGGTCTGTATCGCGCCTGTATACGCTGGTAGCACCGCTGTGCCAAACGCAAGGTATGCGTCATGTAGCTTGGCGCGTGCATCAAGCTCTTGCCCGACAGCGGTGTTGCGTGCTTTGGCATCTAACGCGTCGATGTTGTCCGCGCCTTCGTTGAGACGCGCGTTTTTGTGAATTTGCGCTCGCTGCATGTACATTTGCGAAAATAGGTTGGCCGCGGTGCGGTTGGAGAAGATACTGCCAATTGCGTCCATCACATCACGCTCTTCGGTGATGCCTTTGGCGTTGATAGCTGGGATTAAGACCTGCTCCATCCACGCAAATTGGTTGTCGCGGAATAGCTCGGCATTTTTGATAGCACCGATATCTAAAAATGCCAGCTGTCCAGCTTTGTCTTCCTTCACTTTGCTGCGATCGCCAATGAGATCAAATTTTTGCAGGTTGCCCAGCGCGCGTTTGGTTGTGCGACCTTGGTACAAGTTTTGGTATGCCGACATGAGGGCTGTACCTGTGCGATGGCCGCCCATCTCCTGCACCATTGGCTCAAGCATATAATAAAACGCCTTGTTGTCCATTAATTTGGCGGCAACACCGCCTGTTTTGATGGTGTTGAGCCACTCCTCGGCTTGGACGCGGCCGCCTGTGGCGGTGATGACTTGCTGAATGATGTTGGCTTGCTCTTTAAATGCGGCTTGGCTTTTGAGCCCGTTGCGCATTTCGATGACTTTGAGCATGTCCATGAATTTTTTTTCGTTTTCTGCGCCGTGTTCGTTGCCATACATCGCTTGATTGGCAAATTTCATTTTAGACAGCATGGGTGCTGCCCATTCTGCGTGATGTTCGTCAGCAAAAACGGTCATCGCATCGCGCATAAGTTCAAGATTTTCGGTTGTCGATGTGCCATAGGTTGTCATTGCCTTGGCAAACTTAATGGAGTCTTTGGTGGCTTTGTCGCCCAAGCCCAATGATGCAACGCGCGTCATCTCTGTTTGGTAGCGTTTTGCCTCGTTCATCGGCTTAGATAACGCGTAACCCAGCCCCATGCCCGATGCCAACGCGCCATAGCCGCTACTGCGCATGTCAGCGGCTTTATTGCGTGCGTTTTGGGCTTGGTTTTGGGCGCGATTGAGGGCGTTTTGGGTGTCTCGCAAGCGGTTGAGGGCGGCGCGTTGGCGGTCGATGTCTGCGGTGGCACGTGCAATGCGGCTTTGTAATTGTGCTTGCGATTGTCCAAAGCGTTGGGTGTTAAAGCCTGCCTGTTGCAATGCTTGCCCTAGCTGCGACATTTGGGCGCGGTAGCTGGCTTGGCGTGCATTGAGCTGGGCTAGCTGGTTTTGTAGCCGCTGTAGGCTGGCTTGTTGGCGTTTGGTTGGGTTGTCGGTGGCGGCAATCGCTGCCGCCAGTGTGCGCTCGGCTTCGGCAACTTGTTTGATTTTGGCTTGTAGTTCGCGCAGGTTGCCGCCAATCTTGGTGAGTTTGGCGGCCTTGTCCAGTGTAGATTGCATTTGCTGCACGGACTTTTGTGCCGCTGCCATGTCTTGCTGCATGCGCTTGGCTTGCTGTGAGATGGCCGACAGCGGTTTGCTGATGGCATCGGTGAGACGGAGCGTGGCTGATAAGTCAAGATTGGCTGCCATATGTGCGCTTATTTTTTAACTTGTGAGCGTTCGCGTGCTTTGTCATGCCATGTCATGAGTTCGTCAAGCGGCATGGCATGGCAGGTATCTGGTGTCCAATGGAATACGACGGCTAGATCGGCGATGATATCATCGATGCTGTCGGGGAGCGATCGCTCGGACTGGCGAAAAAATTGACCACCGCCGTGCATAGTTTGGTCATGTCAGACAGGTCTAAGTCGGCAACGTCGCGCTCTGTTAGGGCTGGGCTGCTCACACGCGGAATTAGTTTAATCATGGCATTGACATCAATTTGCATGACTTCTGCCAGAGATAGTCCGCGCAGGTCGCCTGTTTTTGGTTTGCGGATGGTGATGGTGTCAATGCTGGTGTCACCGCGCGTGATGGGGTTATCAAGGGTGACGCTGTCGCTATCGGGGTGTTGTAGATCAAGCATGTTATAGTCCTAACAGATTGTTAATTTGGCTGGTTTTATCAACACCGCCGACGATATAGACGCCATTTACGACGTCAATTTCTAGCAGCTGTACACCGTCATCAACGATGCGCAAATAAGTGACGGTGTATTCAATTTCTTGTTCGTTGATGTTGCCCAACTCCATTTCGCCCAGTTTAAGGCTGGTGGCAGAGCCGCGCATATAGACTTCGCGGACAACGTGTTCGCAGATGTCTTGGCGTTCATACGCACCGACATAACGGATCGGCAGGTCATTGACGCTGCACTTAGATAGCTGCGCGATGTGACGGCTATCGACGCCTGTGTAAGTGATAGTGCATTTCATTTGCTCAAAACCAACATCGAGAGCGATTTCGCCAATCATCCCTGCGGCGCGGTAGTCCTCAGTTTTTTTGGTGATTTCGGGCAGCTCGATGGTTTTGGCTGTGCCTGCGTAGCTGTCACCATCGACAAAAACATTAAAGTTTTTGAGGGTGGCTGGTAGTTGTTTTGCCATAAGATATCCTTTTAGCGTTAAGCGGTTTGGGCAATCAGTTTGCTAAAATCAACCAAATAACGGTCGGTGATGCGCTGATTTAAGTATAGGTTCTCGAGCGTCGGCACGGGTGTGTAGTCGTAGTCAATGTAGAGTAAGCCTTGGGCTAGGTCTGCGGTGTTGTTCCATTCTTCGTTGTACCAGCATGACGCGCCAATCAGCCAGCCTCTGGCGACAAATGCGCGTAACTTGGCGTTGATGGAGTCGATGATGTCGCGCACCAAAATCGGCGTAAGGGGCTTGTCGATGAAGGGAAAACAGCCCTCAATGATGGTGTCAAGCAAAAATTGCGCGGTACGGGTGACGGTCTCAAACGCAAAGCGCGGGTCGTCTGAGGTGGTGCGGTTGCCCCAAAATCTAAAGCCTTCGTGCTGAATAAGGCTGGTAACTTCATGGCTGTTGAGATAACCAACTTCGGTGTTGGGGTCTTCGATGTCCCATGTACGTGGGAGTGCAATGCCATCTACTGATGCGATGGCAACGTTTGAGATAGATTTGGTGAATGACGCAGGGTTGGTTTCGTCAATCAATGCGCGGAGCGCGAGGGCGGTTGCGATGGTTGGGGTCATGGGAAGCTCCTAAATACTATATATAAAAGCGGATAGATCCGTCAGAATTGACAGAGCCGGTAGAGTCCTGCGAAGAAACCTCAGGTTTGTATTTACTAAATTCGGGTATGTATTTAATCTCAATTAAATGATTCGGTTTACCCTGAATATATGTTTTTACCCTGCCATTTTCGAGTTCAAACACGCACATATAACCACCTTCGCCCTCGAAACCATCGCGCCCCTGCACTAGTTTGATGTCTGTATCGGCAATGAACCCATAGTTATACGCCCCAGATATCTTGTTGCGTACATCAATACCGTCCACCTTAAAATATTCATAAATTGTCGGATTGGCGACATTTTCGGCAATAAAATAATCATTAGAATTATCAGGGTCTATAGCCGAAAACATTGGAGGATAAATGGAACCCACATCAACTGGGGTTAAAACTTCCCCCAAAAAAGGCAAAGGCGCACCCACGGGCTGACCCCATTCGTTCTCAATCAAATGCAGTTCACGCGCGCCAAACTGGTCACGATACGCGGCAATCTTGGCTAAATCAGTAATCAGCGTGCCGTCATCACGACGTGGCGACGCATAGACAAACGCGCGGCGACGCTGGGCAATGCTAACCAGTTTGTGTACGATCGCAGGTGTGTCAATCAGTGGTGCGCCCAAAATTTTGGGTGTAACACCAAGTCGCGTTTGACACGTTAAAAGCTCGTCCAGCACATCAACGTCGGCGGCATCAGTGACGCGTAAAACAACGACAGTCGGATTGTAGATATCGCGAATCGCTTGCAGGCTTGCAGATAGTGTGCCTCGCTGACCTGCTTTTACCAAATGGTCTTTGGTTATACCTGTGAGCAAGACAGGAGTATCGGCTGGGTACATAATGGGGTCTGCATCAACACTGGTTGCGACCAGTCCTATCACGCTGATGTTGGCGTTGCGCATGGGCATTAAGCCTTGGGTAAGTTCTTGCGCGGTAATGCCGTGATGAAAGTTTGCCATGGTGGTGTCCTTAGCTATATGTTATGTAAAAATCCCAAGGTTTGGTTTTGATTTGCTGACGCTTGCTAAAACCATTAATCTTAATCACAAATTGTTGTGCGCTGTATTCGCTAACTGAGTATGTGTTGCCGCTGCCATCTGTGACGCTGACATCGCTTGCGGTCTGGTGGGCATAGCGTGGGATGTAAATATTATTCAAATCTGCGTCGCTCTCAAAGACGGGTTCGTCATTTGCCGATTCCGCCCCTGAATCAAACAACGTCCCTTCAAACCACGTGCCGTGTATGTCTGACGTGTAGTTAAAATTGGGCAATGTCGTATCAAGCAATATCAAATCTGCTGTGCATTCCGTGCCCTTCTTAATCGTTCTACCGCCTGCAAATGTGGTTTCTAAATAGTAAGGCTGACAGTCGGTATAACATGCTTGTAGATGCGCTGTACCCGTCACACGTTGAACAACTGGTGGCACAGGCTCACTTGGTGTGGCAGGCACGGGTCTATCGCGCGTGATATTTAGCGTAGCGGCGTTACTTTGGTCAAACTTAACGCTATAGCTAAAGTAAGATGGCAAGTCTGAATAGACGTCATGTCTGTCTTGCGCATCCCCCGAATCGTCAAGCTGATAATGCGCGATTTTATACTCACCTGCTGTCAGGTTTTTAGCGTTCAAGCTATCTTGTGTTTCATACCACGTTATATACGACTGTAATTTTCCGCTGCTGTCATTGATACTGAGGTTTGATAGCTCAACCTTGCCATTGATATTGCTTGGAATAACCAACCATAGCTCAGCACCTTCATCGGCATAGATGTCAAGCGATGAGTCTTGTGCACTTGTATTGCGCCACTGCAAGATGAGTGGCACGCTATTGATGGTAGGCGCAGGCTCGGCAACCTCCACCGTCGCACTGGCGGCGATATTCGGATAATCAACAAACGCCAAACTAACTGTCGATTTGCCGTAGCCCGTTTGCTTGTAAACATGCTGCACGCTATTGCCGTTAAAATGCACGTGTACGTCTTGTGCCGCGCCGCCATTGACAACCTGTGATAGCGTGACATCATCCGCGCCGCCAACGCGTGTCATGGTAAATGTAATAGTGCCGTCGCTGTTATTGACGCTGGCTGTGATGCCGTATTGTGGGTCTCCCCAATCATCACTCATGCGCTGCCAAAATGCCACCACATGATAATCCGTGCCGCCTGCTTTGTTGATTGCGCCAAACTCATTGCCCATTGTCTTAACTGCGCCATCATGCGCGCCAATGGTGCTAAAACCTGCCAATACTTTGCCTTGAGCAAAGCGTTGCCATTTACCATAGCGCAAATCAGCTGCCACTTCGTCGCCATTTTCGTAGTGCTTGGCGGTGGTCAAAATACCGCCCACGGGGATGCCCTCAAACGCATCGGTTTTACGCAAAAAATGCTCATCCACCCACGCTTGGGTAGCAGTAACAACATGCGTATCGACAACAAGTTGGACATTGGGGTTGTCCAGCTGAACAAACACTTTGATGCGGTAATCAACTGCTGCGGAATTATCGTCATTTGGCTTTTGCACCATAGGTAAATTGCCTACCCAAATTAGTGTGCCGCTATCGTCAATCAAGCCGAGCTCACGGATGGCAAATCCGCCAACTTCAAGGGGCACAATGCAGGTGATAGCGTATTGACGCTCATTGATACGCACGACAGACTCGACGCGGCCTTGATAGCGTTTTGATACCAGCGTTTGTTTACCCAGTCTTTGGCTAAAATCAACATCAACCCCCTGCCCGACGACAAATTCGGTGATGTTTACCGATCCGCCTGTGTTTGCGGCGGCGGCGATTTTGGAGGCACCAAGATTGGTTAGCAATAAGCGATAATCAGGCATTAGACTAACTCGCGGTCTGATAGCACATAACGCTCATCAATCAGGCGCAGCTCTAGGTAGCGTTTTTCGCCTGCTTTGATGGGCAGTGGGTAGCTTGCGTTGAAGTATTCTTCAGGGGCTTGCTGGGCGGTAGCAATATCAGTAATAACACGCTTGGCAACGTGAATTTCAATGTTTAATTCAGCTCCGTTGGTGTTATCAAGCGTAAAAATTAGGCTGTCTTGGTGTGTACGTAGCAAGCCATCATTGACAACTAGCACGGCATTGCCGCTGTGGTTTGCGCCATCGATGCGGATAAAATTGGGCAGGGTGATTTGCCCGTCCTCAACAAACTCGATGAGATAAAATGGCTTGGCATCGGCAAGCGGCAGGTTAAGTGTAACGCCTTGCGGCTGGCATAGGTTTGGCATACAAATTCCTTAGGCTATTTAAATGGCTATATTAGGTGCTGATGGTGATTTCTACGCCCACGACGGTGGCAGCGTATGCGCATAAACTGGCGATGGGGCTGTAACCGATGTAAACGTCGTAGTGAGCGGATAACCGCTTAACCGCGTCAATCACGGCGCGGATTTGTAAAATGCTATCAGCAATGACGCCTTTGGTGGGGCGTACTTCGATACTAAATGTCCCTGCGCGACCGTGTGGTTCTTTTTCAAACCACTCGATCACGCTGGTGTCGTAGCTCATTGCCGCCAATGCACGTTTGACAGCACCCAGCGTGCCTTTGCGTTCGTGCACCCACAGGCTATTTTTGATGACAGCACGTTTGACTTCATCTGTCCAGTTATCATTCCATTCATCGACACTCCACGCAAATGCCAAAAATGGCAGCAGGCTATCAGGCGCGTTGTCTATGTCCCAGATATTGGCAAACGGTACGGGGATCGGCTCAAGCTTGGCAGTAATAGTAGCAAGCGCATGTTCAAGCGGCTTGCTGTTGGCAGGCAGCAGGCTCTGGTGGCGCGTCGCAAGACTGGGCTGTGTGGGGTCGGCATGAATAAGAGCAACCATTAAGTGCCCTCCGAACGCGCGGTGATGTTAGCATTGGTGCAACGCGCAACCTCGCCGATATTGACGATGATGTCGCTAGCAGGCTCAATAAGTTCTATACGGCTCACGCCTGTAACATCTAACGCACCGATAATTCGACTGGTGGCGACACGGCTGTTGGGCTTAAAGTTTTCGTTAAGATACGCGCGTAGCGCGGTTAAACCATTCTGCAAAATCAAGTTTGGGCTAATGCCGTTCTTGACATACACGACTGCTTCAATGCGATAGTCGTGCGCGGTGGCGGCATGCACACGTACGAGATCAGTCAAAGGGCGCACGTCGTCCGCGATCAAGGTCTGATAAACGGCAGTCACGGCAGCATCAGACACACCGACGGGTTGATCAGCTTGCGCCAGTACGTCGCCTTTTATTTGCCCTGCCAAATAGACATCAACCTCGGTTGGGGCTGGGCTGTGTACGGTGACATTATGCACCTCTGGACTGGCTGATAGGGCGTGAAACTCATAGCTACCTGCTGATCCTGCACGGGTCAAGGCTTCGATGGACAGGCTTAGGCGGTAGCGGTAGTCGTCGTCGGATTCGTAAACCGCGGCGGTGGGCGGTATAGCAGTTGGGTTGGCGGCTTGGATAAGTTTGCGCTCAAGGCGGTAATAAGTAACGCCAATGTGGTCAAGGTCGCCGCCTGAGGCGAATGCCAACATAAGGGCGCGTGCTTTGCGGTTGATTTCGCTGATTTTGAGCACATAGCGGTATGCTAGCACCTCTAAAATTTTGTTGATGGGTTCACTTTCTAGCGTTAAAGCCTGTTGAATGGGGTGATCATCGGCAAAGTAAGCGGCGAACTCAGCGCGCAAACGGGTGACCTCGGTTTCAAAGTCGATGGGTTCAATCGCATTGGGTAGCGGCAACCCTGTTAAATTAATAGCGTGGTAAACACTCATGCTGCGCCCCTTACGAGGGTCAAGGAAGTGGGCAAGCGCGTGTTATCCGCGCGGCGCAAATCAAGCAAGACGTTCCAACCGTGGTTGCCTGTTGCGTTAGTGCCGTCGGGATTGGTTGAGAGCTGGACTTGGCGCACTTTGACGCGAGGCTCCCATCTTACCAATGCGGTGGCAATAGCGGACATGATTTTGAGCTTGGTCGCGGTGTTGGCAGGTTGGTCAATCAAAAACGGCAATAGGCTGCCGTATTCACGACGCAAGATGCGGCTGCCAATGGGAGTCATCAGAATATCGTAAATCGACTGACGCAGATGATCGTCAGGCTGTAGTAACGCGCCTGTGGTGCGACTCATACCCATGGCAAACTGGATATCCATCAACGCGGTGCTCCTGTGCTATCCGAACCACCTTTGACACCGCCATGACGGTGGTTTTGTAGGCTAATGCTGCCAGCGACGATGTCGCCATCGGCGTGGATGTTGCCGTTTACTTGCAAGTCGCCTGTGATGAGGACGGTGCTGTCCAAAATGGTGTTATTGATAGTCAAATGCAGTTTGCTGCCGCGTGTGTCGATTTTGAGCATGTCGCGGTCGTTGTAACGCACGAATATTTCGCTGGGGTCAGTGCTGGGGCTGGGCATTTGGTTGCTATACAGACTGACAACTGGGACAGCATTGGCAAGCTCGCCCGACGGACTGACGAGTAAAAACTGCTCTCCCACGGACGGGCAACGCCACACGCTAACCTGCCCTGCGGCAAGCGCAGGGATGGGTAGCCAGTCGGTTTCATTGTCCCCGACGGCTAGGCGCATGGTTTGGTCGCTGGGATTGACAGCGAACACTGTGCCGATTGTGGCGATGTTGTGGAGTTTGCGCTGGTAGTCTGCGTTCATAGTGATACCCAATGGTTAGGCAAATTGTGACAATAACGCGCGCGGCATTAAATAGATGTGATACCGCAAACGCGCGTTTGCGGTATTTTGATTTTTGGCAAGTGTGGGTTAGCCGTGATTGGTGATGATGAGCTCTTTGCCGTTGTTGGCATTACTGATTTGGTTTTTACCCAAACACCAGCGGATTTGTCGATCGGTGATGATAAAGTCGGCAAACAGTGCGCGCGTTTCGGGTAAGTCGTTGATGGATAGAATAAATTTGCCTTTGAGGTTTAGTAGCAAATCGCGCAGGCGCACGAAGTCATCACGACTAAAAAAGTCTTTGCCGTAGTAGTCCTCGGTCGCAAAATACGGTGGGTCAAGATAAAACATCACGTCGGCGCGGTCATAACGGGGGATAAGCTCGTGGTAGCTTAAATTTTCGATATTGACGTGTTGTAGGCGGTCGTGTACGGCAGCAAGACGTGTGCGGACTTGCTTGGCGATGTCTAGGCGTGTGCGGTTGTTGCTGACGGGGATGTAGTGCTGGTCAGCGACTTTGTTGCCAAATGCAAGCTTTAGCGTGTAGTAAAAACGCACGGCACGTTGTAGGTCAGTGAGCGTTGCTGGATCTTGGGCTTTGAGCCAGTTGAACCAATCACGGCTTATTGGGGTGGCTTGTAGCTCGATAACCAGTGCGTCAAAGTGAAATTTGACGACGCGGTAAAAATTGACCAATTCACCGTTGATGTCGTTGATGGTTTCATACTGGCTGGGCGTTTTTTTAAACAACACCCATGCTGCGCCTGCGAACACTTCAACATAGTGCGCGTGCTCTGGCATTTGTTCGATAATGGTTTTGGCAAGTTTGTGTTTGCCGCCAATCCAGCCGCTAAAGCTGTTGCCGCTGGGATTGTAAACTGGGCGTAAAAGTTGCGTCATGGCATCCTCGTGGGTAGTGGCGTTCGGGACGCTCAAGACAAGGACGCTCGATGGCGTTCGGGTTAATTGACGCGGTTAGCGTCAGTTGATTTAAGGTTTTACAGCGTGGACATTTAACGGCGACCACAGCCTCACCAGCGATGCGAAACAGCAGTTTCGCACACGCATTGCAACGATAATCTTGCATAGTCAGCCTTGTGCTAAAAAGTTGCGAATCTCGCGTATTATAAGCTGTTCGTCGGCTGGACTAAAGCCCACGGTTTCGCGCACGGGGTAATTGACGGCACGGGTGTTGGGCGATGGCTGGGCGGTCAGCCCGTATTGGTGGACGGACATGACACGCGCAGTACGTCCGCTAAAGCCTACCTCGGCATGGGTGGACGAGTAGGCAGTTTTAATCATGCGCGGCAATCGCTGGAACATCGCGCCGCGGCGGATGGCGCGGTGATGGTCGCGCTTACGGGGGACAAAGTGACCGCCGTCGGGGTTTTGCTGAGCGCGGATGCGTTGGGTCATGCTGCGCTTAAGTTTGGTGGCGATGCGCTGCATGAGTTTGCGCTTTTGTGCGTCGTCGAGGTTCAGGTCGATGCGGTGTAGCCATTCGACGAGTTCGGCGTAGTCATTCATGTTATGGGCGCAATGATGGTGTTGGCAATGTACGCCCCTACCTCGTCTGACCAAACCAGCTCAGGGCAAACGCTGGTTGTGCCGTCGTCTAGTATGTTGAGCTTGTCAGACAAAAGCAGGTCAATTTGTAAGTCGTAGCTCTCAAGGTCTATCACGTCGCAATCAAACATCAGTTGTGGGACGCTCATGGCATGGTGTTCGAACCATTTGCGGATAAAACCAAGTACGTCAAACGGCTGCTGTAACCGACAATCTAGCAGGTAAAATCGCGCGGTATAGGCGATAGTTTGGCTGGAGTCGGGCAGATCGCCGTTTAGGATTTGCAGCTGAACCTTGCTTGGGGTCAGCTCGTCAAATCGATCGATGAGGTCGTTGCGCAGGTTAAAAAGGTATTTCATTGTTCATAAACGACGTTCGGGGTAAAATCAAAAACAAAATCAAAAACAGCGGGGTCAGTAATTGGTTCAATCGCGACATTGCCTATAGTACCATCATGCGGAATAGCACGGAAAACGGCAGCATCGTTACCAAAATTACCGCTAAAAATCATTTGTTGATGGTTGTCTAGGTTGCTAATCTTAACGCGATTTGTCTCAAGTTGGACTGCAATAGGGTCGATGGCTTTATAAACCATCGGCAACGTTATATTTCTTCGAGCATGACTATCCCATATCATTATAAAGTTAGGATCAAATGTAATTTGAAGGTTGCGTTTATCAGCAGCAACGATAGGGTCGCCATTCATTTTATAGTCAGCAGGAACTAATTCAAGTGTAAGAGTCTGTCGGTCATAGAGGCAGTAAAACCTAAAAGTCCGAACATCAGATTTAAGTTTAACAGTATAACCACCTGAATGTAGACCGTTGCCATCCCAAGTGTGTAGGTATTTTTCCTCTGTACAATTTACCAACTCATCCCAAATAACACCGCTGTTATCAGAGCTAGAAGTGTTATTGTCTGAGCTAGAGTCGTCCTCGTTAGAGTTACCCATATTAGAGCCATCCAACTCAGCGATAAAATGCCCATCAATCTGCGACAATACCAACACCATCACTGCCCCTGCCCCCACCTGCTGGCGAACCACGCGCGGCAAATGGCTCTCCAACGGCTCAGCGGCATAAGCCAGTTTTGCCGCTTCGCGCGTGCCGATATACAACGCCAAGTCAAATGCTCCACCATCGCGATTGTCAATATCTAAAAACACGCGGTCATCTGCCGTGCGTAACAATGCGTCATTCAGAACCAGCTGCACAAGACCGTTGTTGTCCTTGCCGTTGATTTTGATGTGGTTGAGCATAGCAACTTGACCATTGATGACGGTTTCAAGCGGATAAAAACCGACGGTGGGGGTGACATCAATTGCTAACGTGCGTCCAATAGGCTGTAACATGATTTGACCTCGATGGGTGGTTGTGGAAAATTGCACGAGTAAAAACTAGTGCGCGGCAAAACGACGGTATGCGTCGGCTAGTTTTTTGTCATACTGATTAGTTTTGTAGCCTGCACCATTATAACGGTAGGCAAAGGTTGCCCAATCGTGGCGTTGCAGCTCATCAACCAGTTTATTTGTCTTGATAAAACGGCACATCGCGTCCAGTTGGCTCGCCTCGTCACGATACATCGCATTGACAAATGCCTGTAGCGAAGGATAGCCCAAGTTGCGCCAGTGGTAGCCCATGATTTGACCCAAGCCCCAGCTACATGCCTCCAGCGCGGACTCGCGGTGATATTGGGACGCGGCATTGAGGCGGTCGGGCTGTATCGCGCTGCTGCCGTATTTGCGACTGCCCCATTTGGGATAGCACAGGTCTGGGCGGTTTTGCATAACTGTGTTACGAGTTTTAGTCAGCCCTTTTTGAGTCAATAGTCGGTAAAAAATATGCGGCTCAAACAAAATCACGGGCTTGCCATCGCTGTAAAAACCGCTGCCGCTGGTCTCAACGCTAATTACTGCCTGCAGCGCGGCACGCTCAACGCCGATTGAGTCGGCGCAGGTCTGGATTTGCGCAAGGATGAGCTTTTTGTTCGCTGGGGTTGCCATTAGCAGTCCTTAAAAATCTTTTGTAGGCGCAGGTTGAACAAGTTGCGCTTGTAAGCGCGGCGTTGTTTTTGCAGTAAATGCCACATCAGCAGCATGGCGGTGGTCAGAGCGACAAATCCAAGACGGATAAACAACAGATGCGGCGGCATGGCTGCCCATAATTGCCATGTCTCGTATGTCATATAGACGTTACAAACCAACGCAAACAGCAGGCAACTACGCAAGCCCCACCAAGACACACTGTCGTGCCCACGGGTTTTGAGTAAAAACCAGACGAGACTGGCGGCTGATAGCAGCATTAGAGTAAATATAACTTTAATCATTTATCCACCCCCAGCACTTTGGCAACCCATTCGGGCAAAAGCTCTTTGATGCGCGCGGAATTTAAAACAGCGATCGCAAGGCGCAAAATAAAATAACCACCAACCGCCCATAAAAAACTGACCAACACGACCAAATCCTCAGAACTGTTGAGCCGCCCCATCAACTCAAGCGATCCTCGAGTAAAAAATAACCCTGCGCCAAACCCCAGCAGCACATGCCCAACGCTGGTAGCCGATGGGGGGAATTTTCTGTCCTCGCCAAATGCCAAATAACTGCCTAGCGCACCAATAACCGTGGCAATCAGCATGGACAGTGTGACGGGCGCAAGCTCGGGATGCAAAACGGGGGCGGCAAACGCCACACTACTGCATAACCAAAGCGACGCGGTGATGCTCCAGCCCAGCAAATAGCCCACAGTATCTAAAATAACGGTTGGTTTGATGGTCATGGTCAGTCCCAAATCTTAATTTGCGGTTGCACGCTGCCGACAGCTGCGGTAAACGGTAAAACGACGGTAGCACGCATAGGTAGCAGAGCGTGGGGTGCGTGATCGGGATTAAGTTCAACCAATTCAGGTAAATACCGCCCCGACTCACTACCGAAAAATCGATAGGCGATGCGATCTAGCGTGTCAAATTGCTGCGCCTGTGTGGTGCGCAAAATACTCATGCTCTGCCCTCACAACAGGCGTACGCGGTTGCGCGTGCGTCCCGTTAAGTCCGCCAAACAATGGCTAACAATGCGGCGCAAGCGGTCTGATTTGGTGCGCTCATTGTTTGCACGTGTATAGCCTTGTCCAATGGTGTCAAAGTCAGCATGTTCATCACACATCAATGCCGCCGCCTCATTCATAACAGCGCGCACATAGGTGCGCCGCCATGTCGGGTTTTGGTGGTATAAAAAGCCAGTGTCGCTCGTAGCTGTGCAGGCGACGGCTGGAAGAGAGCTTTGAGGCGTACGCGCTTGCAAACGGTGGTGATGGCTAACCTGCGCTGGGGCGTGCTCCCAAACGCAAGTGGGTGTGACGGCAGCGACGTGAACAAACAGCCCTGCTGAAGCTAGCTCGCCATTGATGGTGTCGTAGGCGTCACGGATATAGCCGACGATGCGCGCTGTGCCTAGGGATTTATCGACGCGCATCAGATCGATTAGATCGGCGGTGCTCATCGACGGGTACTGGTCGATGGGATTTGGCACGATGTGACTGTCGATTTGTTGATTGATGAGCATACGTTATCCAAATGGCGGTAGTCGGCATTGAGTTGCGATGGAGCGATGAGTCACCGCCAGCAAGCCTTGCCGAGCCGCCAACCCGCGGGTGGGGTTTATTCGCTTGCCTTGAGTTTGGCAAGATCAGTTTTGCAACCTGCGCCATCGTCCAGCATGATGGCACGTTCGTAGGCTTTGATAGCCTCTTTGGGTTTATCATCGCGCAAGGCATTGCCGTAGGCGCGGTAAAGCTTGGCGCGCACGGGGTCTGGCATATCGTGCGCGTTGGTGATATCAACGGCACGCGCGAGGGTATCTGTGTACGTGGCCGCGCTATCAGATCGTTTGATAATTTCGCTAGCAAACTGCTCGGCATACACGGTCGCCACGTCACGGCTAAACGGCTCGGGCATTGCCATGTTATTGAGCAGGGCAAATTCGGCGATATCTGTAGCGGTGCTAAAGTCGTGTGTGTCAAGTGCCCACACCATAAGCTTCAACAACATATCGTTTTGTGCGCCAACACCTGCTGCCAGCGTGCCTTCAATCCACGGCTTATAAAACGGCAAGAACTCGGCTTTAAGCTGATTTTTTTTGCTGTGCGACTGGATGCCTGACAGCTGCTCCCAGTCATTGAAAAATTTAAGCTCAATGGAGCTACCTATTTCGGGTTCGGCATCGATGACTGGGGCGGTCTGACGGGTCATAGTCGTACCCATGGGTCGGGAATTGGCTTGGCGAGCCAGTTTTTCGGCTCGCACACGCTCGAAATGGTCGCGTAAACTGCTCATTAGCCCTCCACCTCGATGTGACCGATGAACGCGACTTTGTCGTAGTCTTCGACGACGAAGCACTCATTGACCGATTGATAATCGGCGGTGCGATTCCATTCGGGTTCGTCGCGGAAGAAGCGTCGCAGCGTGCCGCGCTGTTGATAAATCGACAAGTTGTCGTAGCTGGTAATCAGCAATGCGCCTGTTGGGAAATACGCAGGGGTATCGACTTTGCGTGTACCCAACTGGGTTTTTTGATACAAACCGTTGGCGGCAATTTGTTCAGTGGGGCTAAGCACTTGATTGATAAGGCTCAGGTATTTATCAGACACCAATCCAGCGGAGGTGATGGCAATCAAATCAGTATTTTGGCGGAAACGCTCGGCGATAAGCTCATTGACTGCCATTTCGACCAGTGCGTCGATAGTTTTAAATTCATGAACAGCACCGACCTTGATGCTCTCGATGTAGCGTTCGGGCGCGTGGTCGCGGATTTTTTGCAACCAGCCGATATTCACGTCTTGTAGCTCGGGGTATAGCTCTTTGTTGCTGGTTTTGGCACGGTGCGTACCATTAAATCCGATGATTTGCTTATCCTGCGCCACAGCTTTGACGGCGAGGCGCGCTAAGCGTTGCTGGAAATCAGAGAACGCACCCCAGTTGTCGATGACTGCCCAGTCATACGCGACATCGTAGTTAGTTTGGGTGCATAAATAATCGTCGTCGGTCAGTGTACCGATGGTGGTAGGGCGACGCGGCTGAATACGGGTGTCGGTATTGCTGGCAATACGCTTGTCGTTGCCGAGGGCAAGCTTTGGGCCTGAGGCTTGTTTGACCATGACCATGTTTACTTTGCTCAAAAAGTCGGCTTCTTTTTGGTAGGCTTCGATCAAGGTTTGCTGTTTGGCTGGGGTTACGTTGAAGGGAGCGGCAAAGCTTTCAGCACCGTTGATGGTGGCAACGCGATTTTTGTAGGCGTCTAAGCCTTGGCGAGTAATATCGTCTAAAACGTACATGACATGTCCTTTTAAAAACCAAATCAGTAATCGGTTAGCGCGTGACCTGAGCCCACGAGCGGCACTGATGTAGTGGGAGCTGGTGCATTGGCAAATTCTTGGCGTAAGTCGGTGACGGCTTGGCTAAGCGTTTGCACGGCGGCGGCAATTTCGGTCAGCTGTGACTGATGGTTGCTGACTTTATCGTCCATTTTGCTAAATGCGCTGAGCACTGCATCCTGCTCAGCTGCGCTTAGGCCGCTAGGTTTTTTGTTAAACAAGTTGGCAAGCTTTTGCAAAAACGTGTCAGAGTCCTGCACGGGCTGAGGTTCGTGCGCGGCAGGTTGAGTGGTCAGCGCGGTTGGCTCGGTGGCGGTAGACGTGGCTGGTGCATTAGCGGCATTGTCGATAGTCATCAAAACAAGCTCCGTGGGTTCGGCGATGAGTGCATCTTGGGTATTGGTGAATTTAAGCGGCTCTGTACCGCGACTGGCTGGGGTGTCAGTAACGGCAAGCCCAACAAGATAAGCGCGGCCTGTGTCAGCAAACTTTGGGTAAAACTCAATGCTTGTAAACAGTTTTTTGCCTTCGCGGTTGGCATCGACGAGCACGGGCAGCGCAGATAGCGTGGCGTACAAGCACATAAGCTGCGTGTCCACGCCGTTAATTTCAAACGTCTCAATCTGAGCATCGACAGCAATAACATCACCGAGCACAGGATAGTTTGTCGCCCCAAGCCCTGCCCAACCCCCCATGTGCTCAACGTTGATACGCGCGGTATATTCAACGGGGTCATACGTGTCTGCCATATCAAGCAGTTGTTCACGCGACAATGAGCGTCCATCCACCGTCTGCCCCTCACGGGCGACGCGGAAGCGTTTGACAACACGTTTACCTGCTAAATCCATAATTAATTCTCGTTTTGTGTGATTGCGGCTCTATTGGTTTTAGTTTGCGGTGCACGTCAAGTTGTAGCAAATAATCGTTTACCGCAAACACGCGTTTGCGGTATCAAAAACAATGGCAATGCCCGTGCGCGCCTTTAATCTAAAGTAATGGACACTTTAACTGACAAACGTGAGCAAGCCCGACTGCTGTATGCACAGGGGCTGGGAGTAACCCAGATTGCTCGCCAACTTGACGAAAACCGCGCCACTGTCGCGAGCTGGAAGAAGCGCGACGGTTGGGTGCGTGCCGATATTTTTAGCGACGTAAATTTAGCAATAAAGGCGCGGCTGCTCGCGCTTATCGGCATGGACAAAAAGGGCAATGGTGAATACAAAGAAATTGATGAGCTGATGCGCCAGCTTGAGCGCGTGGCAAAAATCCAAAAATACAACGACAGCGGCAACGGGGCGGACTTAAACCCAAATCTAAAAAAACGCTACAAAGAAGACCGCAAAACGCCTGCTAAAAACTTATTTACCGACGATGAAATCGTATCGCTGGAAGAAGCATTTGTGCGCTTGCTGTATCCGTTTCAGCAAGCGTGGGTTGATGTGTTAAATGGACAAAAAGAAAATGGCAAGCAAAAGCATGCCCCTGCCCGAATTTTTATGATGTTAAAAAGTCGGCAAATCGGAGCAACTTATGTAGTGGCGATTTGGGCGTTGATTAATGCGCTACGCACCAAGAAAAACAAGATCTTTTTGTCAGCGTCGAAGGCGCAGGCATATCAATTTTTGGAGTATGTCAAAAATTTTGTCTTTGAAGTGCTCGGGCGTGAAATAAAAGGCGATCCGCTGGAACTGTCGTTTGAAGATAACACCAAGGTGACGTTTTACTACATGGGGACAAACGCACTGACCGCGCAAGGGCGGCATGGCGATGTCATCATGGATGAGTTTTTCTGGATTCGTAAATTTGATGAGTTTCGCGGTGTGGCATCGGGCATGGCATCGCAGTCGCAGTATCAGCAAATTTATTTATCTACACCCAGCTCAATTTTGCACCAAGCCTACGCGTATTGGTCAGGTAAAGACGGGGTCGGTACGCAGGACATCGATGTCAGCCACGCAACGCTTAAAAAACCAACGTTATGTGCCGATGGAAAGTGGCGGCAAATGGTGACAGTCAAAGATGCGATCAAGGGCGGCTTTGACAAGCTTGACCTTGAGCAGCTTGCCAAGGAATACACGCCCGACCGTTTTGACAATTTGTTCATGTGCGTGTTTTTGGACGATAGCAGCAGTTATTTTCCGTTATCGATCCTTGAGCCGAATATGATTGACAGTTGGCAGGTGTGGAAGGATTTTAAGCCGCTAGGCAGTCGCCCGTTTGCACGCCCCGTATGGGTTGGCTATGACCCGTCGTTTTCAGGCGATAATCCTGCCTTGGCCGTTATCGCACCGCCCGACAACGTCAATCAGCCCTACCGATTGCTTGAGCGTAAACACCTCGATCACATGCCCCCCATGCAGCAGGCGCAGTATATTCAGCAGATTTGCCAGCGGTATCAGGTAGCGTTCTTGGGCATTGACGTGACAGGTGCAGGGATTGCGGTGGCGGAGCACGTCAAGGCATTTTACCCAAATTACACGGCAATTAACTATAGCATTGATGTCAAAACAAGGATGGCGTTACGCGCTAAAGAGCTATTCCAGCGGCGTAAGCTGCATTTTGACGCAGGGCTAACGGACGTTGCCAAGGCGTTTATCGCTATTAAACAACAAGTGACGAGCGGCGGCGGACGCATGACGTTGGTGGCAGCACGCTCGAAAGAGACGGGGCATAGTGATGTGGCATGGGCAATCATGAACGCACTAGAAGCCGCCCCACTCGCTTCAACCGAAACCCCTGCCGCGACCCAATCACGTGTCGCGGTGCACCGCTAAGGATAAACGATGCACAATTTTTTGATGACTAGCTTCGGCGAACCCGAGCCCGTGCTAGATGGTCGCAAACTATTTGAGTATGATTTTTGCCCACGCATGGGGGACTACTACGAGTATCCCTACGACATTGCCGCTGTAGCAAGCCTGTACCGCGCGACCAGCCACCACACCAGTGCGCTGGTGACCAAGCGCAATGTTTTAACGAGTTTGTTTATCCCAAATGACCGCCTAAGCCGCCGCGACTTTGAGTCCCTCGTACAAAACTGGCTGGTGTTTAACAACGGCTATCTGCAATTACAACGCAGCCAAGGTGGCAACGTCATCAAAGCGCGTGCGAGACTGGCACGCACCACGCGACGGGGGGTGGATGATGGCGTGTATTATCACGTCGATTATACTGCTACGCCCCTGTCGTACCGACAAGACGAGGTGGTACACGTGTATAATCCCGACATTCAGCAAGAAATGTACGGCATCCCAGATTATCTAAGCAGCGTCAATGCGATTTTGCTCAACGAAGCGGCGACGCTATTCCGTCGCAAATACTACAAAAACGGGGCGCACGCAGGCTATATTTTGTATTTAAGCGATCCTCTCAGCACGCAAAACGACGTAGACGAGCTCGAGCAGGCGGTGCGCGATAGCAAAGGCGCAGGGAATTTTAAAAACTTGTTTATGTACGTGCCAAACGGCAAGCCCGACGGTGTCAAAGTCATTCCGCTTGCCGAAGTTGCCGCAAAAGACGAGTTTCACAACATCAAAATCGCCAGCCGCGATGATCAATTGGCAGGGCATCGTGTACCACCGCAACTAATGGGCATCGTACCTAACAACACGGCAGGATTTGGCGATATCAAAAAAGCTGCTGAGGTGTTTTACTGGCATGAGATTCACCCAATCAAAACCTTGCTGCTTGACATCAACGAAGCAGCAGGGGATGAACTGATAAAATTTGGCGAATATTCTCTGACTGCGATTAGCAATTAACGATTAGCAATTAAAAAGTTAAAACGTGTCGCAGCCGACACGTTTTTGACTGGCTGCCGCTTGGCAGTAGAGTTATAGTAGCTCCGACAGCGGCTGAAAACGCTGTAAAATCAAGGAGCTAACACGATGAAAACCTACAAATCAACGACCCGTCAAGAAGTGCTGTACATCAACAAAAACAGCGTTCAGCTTGCAACCGACCAAGGCATACCGCTGGCGATCACAAACTTACAAATCGCGCCCGACAGCCCACATTACATTTTTGTACAAGGCAAAGACTACGCTTACAAAGCGCGCTACCTAACGCGCTTAATTATCAACGCAGGCATCGAAGCACTAAACCAAGCCACAAAATCAGATTTTGCATAATCGCATAAACAAATAGAGCAAAGCCCCAACCGTACGTTGGGGCTTTGCTCTAGGCTCTATACAAACAATCGAAGCTAATCGTTGGCTGAACAAAAAAAACATCGTCAAAATTGACGATGTTTTTTTGTTTTAAACTTTTGGTTATAAGCATTCGCAGACCAAGGTCTCCAGCTCATCATAGTCCATTGCCGTGTAGGTGTTGGTCAATTCCTCGTCTTCGCCTTCATAAACGCTGATATAGACAATATCGGGGCGTACTTTTATCACAATATAAAACTGGGGCTTGGTAATAGTCACAGTGCTGTCGCTGTGTTCGACGTGTAAAGTATCGGCGTGGCGGTAAACAATAGCAGCGGTATGCGCAAGTGTAAACATAATCATTTCCTCGTGTTGGCCCGTTTCAGTCAGGTGTCGTTATCAACGAGAACAGTATCGCTCTACACGCAAGCAGTAGCAAGTCAATGAGCGAATAGAATAATGTCCAGCGCGACATCAAGACTCAAGCCACAATAAAAACAAACGCGTAAATCGGCTGGATCGTGTGTAGACGTCGGCCGCTCCCTCCCGCGCGGACGCGATATACATAAAAACGTGATTTTTATGCATCAAAAATTGAGCCAACGGTCGCAACAATAAGGGTTTGGGTAAAAATGCGGTGATGCAAAACGTTGCTGCTTGAGGCAATAAAAACTTACGCAAAATTGGATGAAAATTGAAGCTGTTCTCACGATCAGCAGCAAAAAAGGTTACAAGGTAACAAAATCGGATGATTTCACTTAAACTTTTGTTTATATTGAACTTATTTTGCAACTTTCGGGAGGTCACAAAAAGTTGCAAAAAAGGTTACATAAAAATAAACCTATAAAAATCAAAGATTTAATTTGTTGAGCAAGTAACCTTTTTAAAAAGTTACATGCAACCTTAAAATCACTTTTTTGTAACCTTTTTATTTTAAGTTTTTTATCATTAATATCAATTACTTAAATAAATTTTTCTGAGCCTGTAACCTTTGTAACCTTTTTATTTTGCTGTTTGAAAATTTTACAAACCCCTAAAACAACATTAATATGCGCCTAGCTTCCAAACTGTTTCAGCTACTCTATATAAATAATTTGCATGGGCTAGCCGTGGGCTGGGTCAATGAAATCATAAATATATCAAGTAGTTGATTAAAATAAGATTTTTCAGCGGAAACAGTTTTGATTTATATGGGTTTTTGAGTTCGAATCTCTCCGCTTCCGCCATATTCAAAATGGCTGAAACCTATATGCAGCAAGGGTTTCAGCCTTTTTTTATTGGGCGATATTTATGCCCGTGGGCTGGGTCGTGGGCTAGCGGTTTTGCTGGATTTGGGCGCGATGCCTTGAAAATAAAGGCTTGGCGGTGGTTTTACGTCAAGCCTTTTGTGTTTTTGCCGTGGGCTAGGATTGGTTAAAAACTTGACACGGTATAACTTTATGCCAAAGTTCGGTGATTGACAAATATTGCCATCTGTGTGAAATTGCTATTATTTTAGCTAAATATAAGCTGGTTTAGTTTAGGCTATTGATGATGACAACTGCACAATTTTATAACGAAGCTGACACACGCCGTCTTTTGATTGATCCACAACTAGCCCGTAAAGGTTGGACAAAAGGTCATAACTACTTGGTTGAATATCAAATCACCGATGGCAAAATCACTGTTAAAGGTAAAAAGACCCAACGTGACAAACCCTTGCGAGCCGACCATGTGCTTTATACTGATCATATGAGCCAAATGCTTGCCGTCATTGAAGCCAAGCACACCTTTGACTTCCTCCCCTCACTTTAGGGAGGGGAGGAAGTCAATTAGAGAACCTGACATGACCCCGATTATCCAATCGCTGCTTGATACAGATTTGTACAAATTCACCATGCTGCAAGTGCTGCTGCACAAGTATCCGCAAACCCACAGCGTATACTTGTTTCGCTGCCGTAACCTTGATGAGGCGGCGTATCCGCTGGCGGAATTGCTTGATGATGTCAATGCCGAGTTGGACGCACTGTGTACGCTACGCTTTACTGCCGATGAGTTGCAGTATTTGCGCGGTTTGCGTTTTATCAAAAGTGATTTTGTCGATTATTTAGAATTGTTTGAGCTCAAACGCCGTTTTATCGTCGCGTCGATTGATGCATCAGGACGGCTTGATATCCGTATCGAAGGTCCGATGATTCAGGCGATGATGTTTGAGATCTATGTCTTAGCCATTGTCAATGAGTTGTATTTTCGCAGGCTTGACCAAGCGGCAGCATTGGCAGAAGGCGAGCGGCGACTGGCGGCTAAAATCACGCTGCTCAAAGGCTACCGTACGCGCATGCAGGACAATGACGTACCGTTTTTGTTGTCGGATTTTGGTACACGGCGGCGTTATAGCTTTGCTTGGCAGCGGCATGTCATTGAACGGCTAAAAGAAGTGCCTGAGATTTTTCGCGGTACCAGCAATGTGTATTTTGCCAAAACGTTGGGGCTAACACCAATTGGCACGATGGCGCATGAGTTTTTGCAGGCATTTCAGGCACTTGATGTACGCTTACGCAATTTTCAAAAGGCGGCGTTAGAAGCGTGGGTGCAAGAATATCGTGGCGATTTGGGCATTGCCTTGACCGATGTTGTCGGCATGGACGCATTTTTGCGCGATTTTGATTTGTATTTTGCCAAGCTGTTTGACGGCTTGCGCCATGACAGCGGCGATCCATATGTGTGGGGTGATAAGGCGTATCAGCATTACAAACGGCTTAAAATCAATCCAAAAACCAAGATGCTTAACTTTAGCGACGGCTTGACGCTTGAGTCGGCATGGGATTTGTACGAATATTTTAACGACCGTTTTCAGCTGGGGTTTGGTATTGGCACGCATCTGACCAATGACATGGGGCAAACACCGCTCAATATCGTGCTAAAACTGGTTGAATGCAATGGGCAATCGGTGGCAAAAATTTCTGATAGCCCTGGTAAAACCATGACCGATAATGACACGTTTTTGGCTTACTTGCGGCAGGTGTTTGATATTCAATGAACTTGATTTTATTGCCTGCTGATTGTGCCGATACGGTGACATTAACCGATCGTGCGCTCGTGCAGCATTTGGATGGCGTGCTGCGCGCAGCGGTTGGGCAGACGCTCAAAGTTGGTAAATTAGGCGGTCGCATCGGGCAGGCGCGTATTGCTGCGCTTACTGCTGATACGGTGACCCTTACGGATATCGCTTGTCTAACCGCGCCACCACCCAAACTTAATTTGACGGTAGTGCTGGCATTGCCGCGCCCCAAGGTATTGCGGCGGTTGGTGTTGGATATGACCGCAATGGGCGTGCAAACGTTGTACTTGGTCAATAGTTATCGCAGCGAAAAAAGCTACTGGCAGTCGCCACTTGTGTGCCAAATCGATGACTATGTGCGTGAGGGCATGCAGCAGGCGTGCGACACCGTGCCGATGGCGGTGCATTTGCGTACGCGCCTTAAACCTTTTGTAGAAGATGAATTGCCCGCGCTGCTTGCTGGTAAACAAGGCTTGATTGCTCACCCGTATGCTGCTGCTACATTGCATGAACAGCTACCGACAGCTGAGCCAATGATTTTGGCGATTGGGGCAGAAGGCGGTTGGATCGATTATGAAGTGGCGTTGTTTGCCGCACAGGGTTTTATGCCCGTCAGCCTTGGGACGCGGATTTTACGCACCGAAAACGCTGTGAGCGTGCTGTGTGGGCAATTTTTGCTTCACTCACACCCATCCGCTGCCGGCCTTATGGCACAAAATCATCGATGATGGTTTTGCCATCGGTTTGTGTGGGCGGTGGTGCGTTATCAATCAAGCGCACTTGCGTTGCCACGCGCCGCTCGTGATGACTGTCTAAACAATCTAAAATCATCGCCAATTGCTGATAGGTCGCATCTTGGTGCTGTTTTGCCAATGCCTGCCCTTGCCTACCTGCCATCGCGGCGGCGTCGGGACGCGCTAACCAGTCGGCCAATATCGTGCTTAGCGCAGGTGCGTCGGCGGCTTGTTGCAATGCGCCAACGTCGTGCAGTTTATCGACAATCGCTTGACACGCCTGTGTGTACTGTCCCATAATAATGGGTTTTGCCACCACAGCCGCTTCAATCGGATTGTGCCCACCGATATCAACCCATGACCCACCGACCAGTGCAATATCCGCCAGTGCATACCACACACCAAGCTCGCCCATGCTATCTGCCAAATACACGCTATCTTGTGGGCTTGGGGCGACGTGTTGGCTACGGCGCGGCACGGCATTGCCTGTTTGTTTGGCAAAAAATTCTGCCACCGCATCAAATCGCTCAGGATGGCGCGGCACAACAATCAGCAACACAGCACGCGCATTGGGCAAGGCTTGCACAGCCTGCCAAATCAGTGCTTCTTCACCTGCGTGGGTGCTAGCCGCAACAATAACGCGCCGCGGTGCAAGTTGCCAATCTTCTTGCAAACGCATGGCACGGCGAATCATCAGCGGATTGGTTTTACTTGACCATTTGAGTGAACTAGCAACGCGGATTTTGTCACTGGTCGCGCCCAACTGGCGAAAACGCTTGGCGGAATCTTCGTCCTGCGCGATGATCAGCGTCAAATTATCCATCATGCTTCGGCTGGTACGTTTGGCACGCTGATAGCCGTGAAACGACTTATCCGACAGCCGTGCATTGACCAAAATACTGGCAATCTGCTGCTGGTTAAGCTTTGCCAGTGTCGTCGCCCACAGCTCGGTCTCGACAAATAACGCCGCCACAGGCTTGACATGCGCCAAAAATCGCTCAATGACCGCCGCGTTATCAACAGGGACAAAACTTTGGTACACCGTACCTGCCGTTAAATCATCGCCAAACAACTGTCCAACACGCGCATACCCCGTTTGGGTGGTGTTAGTGATCCATAGCGCGTAGCCTGCCGCTAGCAAGCCTTGCAAAATTGGCTCAACCGTATTGGTCTCACCCAATGACACTGCGTGGCACCAAATCAGTGGGCGCGTGGTGCGCACTGCTGCATAGTCTTTACCAAACCGCTCGCCAATCTCGCGGGTGGGCGCACGCTTAAGGTACAGCTTGGCGCGGTACAACGGCGCAAGCACGCGCATAGCAACACGGTATAACGTTGGCACAGCGGTCATGGGTATAAACCTTTTAAAAGCATTATTGACCTGACAAACACCAACATACTTACTTGCCGACGTTTGCCAAACCGCGCCATTGTAAAAAATCAAACCTAAAATAGCAACCGTTTCGCCTCATCGTGCTTCAGCACACCGCCAACAAAAAAACCCATCACCGTTGGGCAATGAGGTTTGGCAGCAAGACGCTGGCTACGCTTAGGCTTGTTCAGTCCAGCGTTTTTGTGATTCTTTGATCACTTGTTTGGCTTCTTCGATATCGCCCCAATGCTCAACCTTGGTCGTGCCTGCTTTTTTTAGGTCTTTGTAGTGGTTGAAGTGGAACTCGATTTGCTTGATCAACTGCGCAGGCAAATCTGCCAAGGTGCTGATGGCGTTGCCGTTGTTGCGATCATCGGCAGGTACCACGACGATTTTGTCATCCACTTCGCCATCATCGACAAACTTCATCACACCGATGACTTTGCCTTCCATAACCACGCCTGTGGGTAGTGGGTCTTGGGTGATGATCAGCGCGTCAAGCTCGTCACCGTCTTCATCTAGTGTCTGTGGAATAAAGCCGTAATTGGTCGGCTTGGCAAACAGTTTTGGCTCGACACGATCAAGCTGCAACACACCTAGTTTGCGGTTCCATTCAATTTTGTTGCATGAGCCTGCAGGAATCTCTACCACCACGTTAATCACGCCGCCATCAACGTCGCCTGCGTCTAAAATTTGGTTAAAGTCTGCCATGATGCGTCCTTTTTGTTGGGTTAAAATGGCTAAAATCAGCCTAAATGATCAAACTCACCAGCCTGTGGTGAAAGCTGCCCATAGCCTACCGCAAAATCCTGTGCTTGCCAACTGCTATCTTGCGCGCGCGTTATTCGTTTTTGGCATTTAATCGGCTGCATCAAGCTTTGTCGAAGTTTACCAGAAAATCATCGCTCAGCAAAAGCAAATTTCTGTGGAAATTGGCATTCATCAAACACGGGACATTTAGCGCATTGTGGGGCGCGCGCTTTGCAAGTATAGCGCCCGTGCAAAATCAAGTAATGGTGCGCATCTAACATGTAAACATTTGGGATACGCGCCACCAAGCCATCTTCAACGGCGCGTACCGTTTTGCCTGTTGCCAGTCCTGTGCGATTGCCTACACGAAAAATATGCGTATCCACCGCCATGGTCGGCTGCCCAAACGCGGTATTGAGCACCACGTTGGCGGT
This sequence comes from Moraxella atlantae NBRC 14588, assembly GCF_001591265.1. Classification (GTDB taxonomy): domain Bacteria; phylum Pseudomonadota; class Gammaproteobacteria; order Pseudomonadales; family Moraxellaceae; genus Faucicola; species Faucicola atlantae. The sequence continues at coordinate 73,916 of NZ_BCUL01000003.1, forward strand.
TTTGCGCCCCACGCCTGCCAAACTTTCTAAATCAGCACGGTTATCGGGCACTTGACCGCCAAATTTATCCAGCAAATCTTGACAGGTTTTGATGATGTTGCGCGCTTTGGCATTGTATAGCCCGATGGTTTTGATGTAATCCTTGAGCGTATCTTCACCCAAAGCCAAGATGGCTTGCGGCGTGTTGGCAACGGCGTATAGCTTGCGTGTGGCGTGATTGACGCTGACATCGGTAGCTTGCGCGGATAAAATCACCGCAATCAGTAGTTCAAAATGGCTGTGGTATTCAAGCTCGGTTTCAGGCTTGCCAATGGCGGCAGATAGTTTAGCAAAAAACGTCGGCACGCAGGCATCGGGCATACGTGGTGATGACGGTGTTTGCGCGGTTTTGTGCGTGATACGCGTCGGTTTGGTGGCTGATTGATTGGGCATGGCGGCGGTATGTTGTTTGGTCAAGGGCTCGTTGCGTTAGCGGATTGTAATGCCGCAAGTTCTGCCATGAGGCACTCAAGCTCGGCTTGTTTGGCAGGATTGGCGCGCGCGGCAAGCTGTTTTTGCAGTTTTTTGATTTGGGTACGCAGTTTTGCCGCCTCGATGGTGGTTTTGGCTTGGTTGGCGCTGATCTGCACTTTGCTGTCGTTGAGTTTAGCTTGTACCATGCTGACGACAGGTTGAGCGTTTTGTTGATCATTGACTTGGCGTTCAACGCGGCGCAAATGCGCATGATAACGCGCGCGTAAATCCGCTTGTTGGGCAGGGCGCTTGGCAGCAGGCGTGGGCGCGACGGGATATAAGTCAATACAATCCACAGGACATGGCGGCAAACACAGCTCGCAGCCTGTGCACCAATCGGCAAAAATCGTGTGCATTTGCTTGCCGCTACCGATGATAGCATCCACAGGGCACGCGGTGATGCATTTGGTGCAGCCAATGCAGTCATCTTCACGGATGATGGCGCGTATCTCGCTTGGGCGGTCGCTGACTGGGTCGGTTGCCCATTTTGATGGTTTGGCAGGTAAGCTTGGTTTGTTGAGCAACGCAGCAATGGTATCGGCAACAGGCTGTCCGCCAGGTACGCACTGGTTGTAAGGTTCGTCATGGAGCACAATGGCGGTGGCATATGGCAAACAGCCATCGGCGTGCCCACACAAGCCACATTGGGTTTGTGGCAAGGCAGCATCAATCGCGGCAATTTGCGTTTGGGTGGCAATGTCTTGCGCATTTAATTGCAAACGCGCAAATAGCACAGGCAAGCGGTCAAACTCTACAGGCATAAAATGGGTAATACGAAGCGGTTTAATGACAAATCAAACCGTAAATTATACGGTTAAATCGCCAATTTTTAAACCGTCACACGATTTGGCAAATCTAACAATCACTTACTGGCTAAATTGTTGGTTAAACTGCTGCTTTAGCTGCTCAATGATAAACCGTGAAATCGTGCCTTTGACAGGTAACAGCGGACTATCAGCGGTTGGTATGGCATCATCTTGTGTGTTGAGCGTTGCCAAGTTAAAAAACCGCGCATCGGTCAGCTCGCGGGTGTCCCACACGATATCGCCGCTAACAAAGTCTGCTGCAAAGCCTACCATCAAGTTACTGGGGTATGCCCACGGCTGGCTAGTCAGGTAGCGCAAATTTGCCACCGTCATGCCGACTTCCTCATGCACCTCACGCACCGCGCATTGCTCAAGCGTTTCGCCAATTTCAACAAATCCTGCCAACAAGCTATACATGCCTGACTGCTGCGCGCGGTGGTGCTGTGCCAGCAAGATATGCGGTGCGCCGTCTATCGTACGCAACACAGCAGTGATGGTGCATGGCTGAATACGGGGGTATTGCCGATAGCGACAATTTGGGCAGATCGCTGCCGCCGATGCGTGATTGGTCTGCGTCGGAGTGCCACAGCGGCTGCAAAATTTATGCTCATCTTGCCAGCGCAATAGCTGACGCGCTTTGGTCAAAAGCTGAGCGGTATCGCTACCAACGCGCGCGATCAAATCGCGCAGCGGTGTGACACTCACAGCCAAACCCAACGCAGCAAAATCTAAGCCAAGATCCGCACGGCGAATGACCCAAACGCTCCATGTTTGACCTTGTTCAGCCCAATCACCAACGTATAAGCCATACGCCTGCCAATCTGTGGTTTTTGCCGCCAACTGCTCCAAATCATCGGGCGAAAACAGCACCGCGTCCGTTTGTTCGGCAAAATTGTCGCCATCGTTAATCAACCAGCGTAAGTTTGGTGGGTTTTGTGACATCATGCCCTATGCTGCCATCAATTCGCGCAGGCTGTTTTGCCCTACTTTAACCGCGTGTGGGCTGGCTGGCTTGTGCGCTTCTAGGCTCTCTAAATAGTAATCTGCCGCCATGATAACATCTGCCATACGTGCCAAACGCTCAGGACTGGTAGTGCCTATACGCTGTAGGACAGCGTCAGAATGTTCAGCGCCGCGTTTGAGCATTTTGGCGGTTTGTGGTAGGTTTAGGAACTGACACGCGCCTGCCACTTGGCGCAGCAACGCAGGCACGTTTGCCAAATGGGTGATATCAGATTCGGCAGCAGCAAGATAATCGTTGAACGCGGTTTCGATAGCAGCAATCGAGGCGCGGCTTTCTTTGATTAAGGTGCTATAGGCCGTATCAAGCTGGTGCAAAGAGATATCTTTGTTGTATAGCGGCATCAGCGACGCTCCTGGCGTATGACTTTTTGCCAGTTCGATCGAGGCGTTTTCAGCCACCATGAGGCTTGCTAGTAGGTTGTCGTAATCTTCAGGGCTTGCCTGTGTCCAGCCTTTGACGGCATCACGTTGGGCAGCCAATGCGTCACTGGCTGCAGGCAAATTAAGCATTTTAAAAACCAAATGTAAGCTGTCAAGCCGCTCGGCCATCTCATTTAAGGCTTGCTCGGGTGCGTTGAGGTTTTGCTCGCGCGTGTAGGTGTCACTGGCGGTTTTGATAGCTTCAATTTCTTGTTGGATCAAGCTGTTGAGCGTGTCGGTAACCTCAAAATTTGGCCCCAACAAAAACCGCCGCATATCAGCAAGCTGGGTCTCGCTTACCGTATTGCCACGCGCTTTTTGCTGCACGGCTTTGGCTAAATCGCCATCGCGCAAGCTGGCAAACTGCACCAAATCGGCAAATCGTGCATCATTGACGGGCAAATAGTCATGAAATTGCTGCTCGGCAAAAATCAACGCGCGTTTTTGCACCTTGTTTAGTGGCAAGGTCTGTGCCAAATCGGTGACACTTGCCGCCACCGCTTGCCAAAACAAGCTTGCCGTATGCTGGGCGATCAAGGTACACGCCGCTTGCATGGCAGCCAATTTTTGTAAATCCTCAGGATTGGTTGGTGGCTGTTTGGCGGTTAGTGCCACGCTCAAGCCTGCGCGATACGCGGTAGCAAGCTTGCCAATATCCTGCCCATTGATAGGGATGTCACGCAATGATTGAAAATTTTGCTCAGGGTTGGCAATCGCCAGACTACTGCTTTTGCTGTCGCTCAAATCGTCCAATGCCAACGCATGCTGCCCGACAACCTCACGCAGTTGGTTAATAATCGGCAGCAGCAGCGCAGGCGCGATAGTCTGCTTAAGCAGCACAAACTCCACATACCGCCCCAACAGCATCATGCCTTCTGACACGTGCATCATCAAATCATCGTCGGCGTTGTCGTGCTCATCGTACAGTTGCGCAAAGCCATCAGCAAGCGTACTTGCCAATACCGCAGCTTCTTCAAGGTTGATCAAACGAAATACTTGCGTCAGTTGGCGCAGCGTATCCACCGAATCCATCAGCGCGGCAAACTGCTCACTGTCATCATTAAACTGGTTTAAATGACGCTCGCCGTCGTTTAAAATACCGCTGATTTCGCTACGCAGCAGATGCAGCGACGGTAAATCAAAGTTACTGGCAGATGCGTTAGGGATTACATTGGCAGTTGGCATGGTTATTTCCTAAACAATGATCAATTATATAACGTTTGAATATATCAAAACTACTAAATGCCACCAGTATAAGACAGTTTAACCAAACTCGCAGCACTTTATACAAAAATTTATGCAAATTACTTTGCGCCACGTGCGTACCGCCTAGCTTTTTTTTGGCAGAATTTTTTGGCACAATAGCACCGACAGGCGCATAAACTCGCCGAATTTTTATTTTTTTAATTTAGCTTATTAAAAATTTTTAAAAATAGGTTGAAAGCTAAAACCAGCGCAACGTGGCAGCCGTTGTTTAGTTTAAAAAAACCTTACCCAATCATGAATGACCAAAATAATACCGAAAAATCCACCCATGCCAAGCACCGCGCCTTAGCCAAGCAAATTTTTCAGCAGGTATCGCCGTCCAATCGGCCACCGCTTGTGGCTTTATCCCTTCACCAGCCACACAAGCCAGCCATCAAAACCAGCAAGCCTAAACCAGCGGACGATGATGACAATGTTTTGACTGAAGATGATATCGAGCAGTTGACCCAGCAAGGCTTTGATGAAGCGTCTATCGAGGCGGTCGCGCAGGCGGTTGATAAGCAGCTTAGCAGCAATGCCAACGAAGACGAGGATGAGGACGAGGACAAAAAAGACGAGCCGACCAACACCGAGCGCGACACATCGCCCACTTCTAGCGATCAACCAACCGCCAAGCATGCGCTGTCACGCGAAGATATTGAACAAGATATCAATACCGAGGTCACAAAGCAACTTAAGGCGCAGCAAGAAGAACAGTACGAGGCGTTTAAGCAGTTTCTTGCCAAAAAACACAGCGAACAGGTGATTGACTACCGCCAAGTGCGCCTAAATATCGAATCGGGCGCATTGCCAACACGCATGTTTTATTTGCTCAATGGCTTGGCGGCGGTGATTGCAGGCTTTGGTTTGCTGGCAAACTCACCTGCCGTGGTTATCGGCGCGATGTTGGTTGCCATGCTGATGGGGCCGATCAGCGGTATTGCGTTGGCGATTATTGATGCGCGCTTTGCCTTGCTCAAAAAATCGTTGTTTACACTTGCGACAGGTGGCTTGTTGATTTATGCCATCGGTATGGTGCTGGGCTGGCTGCACCCTGAGCAGGCATTGAGCCAAGAGATCATATCACGCACCGCACCCAACACAATGGATGTGGTGGTAGCACTGGCAGGGGGGACGGCAGGTGCGTACGCGATGATCTCGCCTAACTTGCCTGTGGCGGTGGTTGGCGTTGCGGTGGCGACTGCGTTGGTACCGCCTTTGACGGCAAGCGGTATTTTGCTGGCGACGGGGCAATATCGATTGGCGTTGGGCGCGTTGGTTTTGACACTAACCAACATTTTGGCGATTCAGTTTACCAATGCGTTGGTGTTGTGGGTGGCAGGCTTTCGCAGGCTGGATGTGGATGAAGAACAAGACGAGAAAGCCAAAGGTTCTAAATGGCGGCAAACGTTGTTGTTTATTCGACGCAATGCTGTGTCTTTGACGTTGCTGATTATTATTAGTATGTATTTAGCGATGAATTTTCAGCAAAAAATGCGCCAACAAAACTATGAAGCGGCGGTCAGAAACATCATCGAACAAGGCATTGCCGACCAGCCCAACTATGTGGTTAGTACCAGTTTTGATATCAGCGAAAAAAAAGCAGGCTTAAGCCAAACACCTGATGACCCAACCGATACAACGCCAACCCCTGCCGTCAAACCGTATCTGATTCGGGTAGTACTGCAAGGCTTGGTGCCACCAAGCTACCAAGATGTGCGCGATATGGAGCAGCAGATCATCGCGCTAAGCCATGAGCGCTACCCCAAACGTCCGCCTGCTAAATTACAGGTGCGTTTTGTGCCTGAGCAGGTCATCGAAACCACGCCTGTCACCAAAGATGATATTAAGCTTGACCCTGCCTCGCTCAATCAGCTTAAAGACAATAAGCAGTAGTAATTGTGTACCCTCACCAATGCTCGGGCAAGGCATCGTACTGACCGCGCTGCATCTCAAGCCATGCGCGATGCGCCGCCTCGGTAGCAGCGTTGGCAGTATAACGCTTGACAGGCAGATTAAAACGCTGATGGTTGCCCGTACCGCCGCCGATTTCCTCATCAATTGCCAACGCAACCTGTCCGCCCGTCATCGCCAAATACACTTCGGCTAAAATCTCGGCATCCAGCAACGCGCCGTGAAAGGTACGATCTTGCTTGCCAACATCTAGGCGTTTGACCAGTGCATCAAGCGAATTACGCTGCCCTGCGTACATTTGCTTGGCAATGGCAAGGCTATCGACCACCGCCACACGTTCGTTGATACTTGGCAGACCCATGCGCTCAAACTCAGCTTGCAAAAAGTTCATATCAAAGCTGGCGTTGTGCGCGATGACTTCTGCGCCTTGGATAAAGTCAAAAATCGCCTGCCCTACCTGCGCAAATGTCGGCATACCGTCCAAAAACTCAGAATAAATGCCGTGCACGTTGATAACAGCCTCCTCCATCGCGCGCTGTGGGTTGATATACACGTGCAGTTTTTCGCCCGTAAAGCGGCGGTTGATCAGCTCAATGATACCAACCTCAACGATACGATCACCGTTTTGCGGATCAGTGCCTGTGGTTTCGGTATCCAAAATCAGCTGACGGTTGTCGCGGCGGCTGTTTTTGGCAATGGGCAATAAAGGCACAAAGGTTGGATTGGGCGCGTTGGTGATGCCATCAAACGTTGGGCGACGCGCCTGCAACGCATCATCTTGTGCCACAAATACGCCTTGGGCATCGACAAATGCCGACATATCCGCCGCTTGTGCTGCTGTTACTGGCAATGGCGACGCAGTCGGTGGTTGCGGTTGATTGAGCGCGGCGTGATGGTTGTCACCAGATGTGCCATCGGGTAGATCATCATAGGCAGCATTTAACGCTTGCCAGTCATCGGCAGTCATCGCGCTGCCTGTGTCGGCTGTGCGGTTTGATTGGGTAGGTTGGGTAAATTGGCTGGTTGGCATCATGGCTGGCTGGTTTGGTGATAAATGAGACGTGGGCTGACTGATGGACGCAGGATGAACGATTTTATTAAAGGTGTGTGGCAAACGGTCAATGCCTTGATTGGCAAGACGGTCGGCGTATTCATTGCCCACCTGCCCTGCATGGCCTTTGACCCAACGCCAACTCACCTGCCGCCCGCGGCGCAAGGTATCAAGCTGTTGCCACAGCTCGACATTTTTGACATTGCGCCAGTTTTTGGCTTTCCAGCCGTTGATCCATTGGGTAATGCCATCTAGCACGTATTTAGAATCCGCCCACAACTCAAGCGGCACATCGTTTGGGGTATGCTGCAAAGCGGCGATGACGGCTTGTAGCTCCATGCGATTGTTGGTGGTGGCAGTATCGCCGCCGCAAATATCGATTTGCTCGCCTGTGGGTAAGATAATCACCGCACCATAGCCGCCTGCCGCGCCACCTGCAACTTTGCCATTACCGCGACATGCACCGTCGGTGTAGGCTAAAACCTGCTGCGCTAATGGTGGTAAGATAGGATAAAACACACGACTAAAGGTTGTTTTTGGCAAGCTTGATATTCCGCTAAACTGGGCAAAATTTAAATAAACCGTGATGATCAACGCCGCTCACGTCATGTAGCCAATTTGATAACACTTTTTGGGTGATCAAATACGCTTGCTAGCCGTTTCAGATAAACTAGCCGTTTCAGATAAACATGACAATCAGCGTTATCATCGCAGCTAAAACTTGAGCAAATTTAGGCGATTATAGCAAAATTTGCCTAAACCAACAAATGCCGCCAAAACTGCCATAAGCCGCGTTATAATAGTGCGCTCTTTTATCGCTATTTTTATGTGACAAAACCTATCATGACCTTATCAGTTGTCGCTTATTGTGCGCGTGCGCGTGTTGGCGCCAAAGCCTTGCTCTTGGGTGGTGTGCTTGCTACACTTTGTCCCCTAAGCGCGTGCCAGCCATCTGACCCACCAAACCGCACATCCAATAGCAAGGCACAAGCGCAAGATACGTTGGTTGGCTGCTACACCGTCAGCCACGATGAACCTGCCCAAATCAAAATCAGCCGCAATGGCACGGGCTATCAGATGCAAATGCGCCGCTTTAATGACCCGACGCAAGGCTGGGATAATCCTGAACCGCTAGAAACACTGGCGCCTGATAACGCCGAATTAACGCGCTATTTTGACATCAAGGCAGATGAGCAGCGTTATTTGCAAGCGGTGCTCGCGCGCCCTGACCGCGTACTGGTTTTGGCAAAAATCACCGACAGCTTTGCGCGGCTCAATCCGCAGTTTGACAGCAGCTATTTGGCGTATATTTATCGCGGTAGCAACACCATCTATCACGTGGCGTGCGAAGGCGCCGATATCAAAACCGTTTAACAAAAAATCAAATCAGGTGACACATGGGCTTTTTAAATTGGTTAATGCTTGGTGTGGTGGCATACGGCTGCGGTGTGGCCCTGCGTTTTTATGGCTATGAGCAGCGCGGACGCACACTGCACCAACAAGCGCGTATCGGTTGGCTAGCGGTGTTTTTTGCCGCGGCGTGTGTGGTGTTTACCGCTATCAATTTTTGGCTGTTTAAAAAGCCGTTTGACGCGCTGTTTGTCGGTTTTTCAAGTCTGGTTGCCACGGGTGTGTTTTATGTCGGTATGACGCAAGATGCTGGCGGCAAGATGGATTTACCCGATTAACGGCTTAAATAAGCACAAAACTGAATGCAAAACATGGATTATACACCAGATTTTCAATGTATATTAGCCAAAAATGCTAAGCGTCTTGGGCAGGCGGTGCCGCTGTACTTACTCGCGCCTTCAGGCTTTAGCATAGAGGCACAACGCAATGAACGCGCGCTTGCACGGCTGATTGATGCAGGGTTTTATGTCATCAATCCGCAGGTGGTGATGCGGCGGTATCAGCGTTTTGCAGGGCGTGATGATGAACGACTGGCGGATTTACGCGTCTTGCTTACCATGACGGTGGCAGAGTTGCCCAAAATTGTGCTCAGCGTGCGCGGCGGCTATGGCGCAATGCGGCTGCTAGATGGCTTGACGGCGGATGAATGGCGCGCGCTTGCAACAAAACTGGCGGCACGTGGTACGCTGGTGGTGGGTTTTAGCGATCTGACAGCCATTGAGCTGGCATTGCTGGCGCATGGTGGGTTGCCAACGGTGGCAGGTGTGATGCTCAGCGGCGATATTGGCGCACCTGTGCCCAGTGCTTTTACCATGCAGCATTTTGTTGATTTGTGTCAAGGTGTGCCGCTGGATGTGCGCATTGATACGCCGCAGCCGCATGTGGTGCATGGTGCAAATACCGCGATCACAGGCACGCTGTGGGGCGGTAATTTGACGGTGCTGTCGGCACTGGTCGGTACGCCGTATTTGCCACAAATTGACGGTGGTATTTTGCTGCTCGAGGATGTCGGTGAGCAGCCGTATCGCCTAGAGCGCATGTTGCAAACCTTGCGCCTAAGCGGTGTGTTGGCGCGTCAGCAGGCGTTACTGCTTGGGCAGTTTAGTATGGGCAAACTGACCGACGCGTACGCGCAAGACTACGATTTGGCGGCGGTGGTGGCATATTTGCATGCACAAACGGGCTTACCGATTTATACCGATTTTCCGTTTGGGCATGTGCCAAGTCGGGTGAGCGTGCCACTTGGTGTGACCCTGACGCTAACGGCGGTGCAAGGCGGTGCAGCTGGCTATCGCGCCCAATGCGCGCCGTATTTTGGTTTGCAAGATGAGCGATTTGCCGAACGGTTGGATTTTTCCAAGCTATTTGGCTAAATTTTGCAAGTCTCTAATTTGTATCAAAAACTGATTAAAAAATCCGCTGATGATCGACAGGCTTGGCTATTTTGGCAATCTGTGCGTCCACATTTTCGGCAATTTGGCGATAATACGGCGCAAATTCATCTTGCGCTACCACTGATGGCGTGCCTGCGTCCATGTGCTCACGAATACCTGCCGCCAACGGCAACTGCCCCAACAACGGCACACCATAACGCGCTGCCATGTCCGCGCCGCCGCCTTGCCCAAAAATCGCCTCGGTATGCCCGCATTGGCTACAAACGTGTAGCGCCATGTTCTCCACAATCCCCAGCACGGGAATTTGGGTTTTGTTAAATAGCTCCACGCCTTTTTGCGCATCCAGCAACGCGATGTGCTGCGGTGTGGTCACAATCACCGCGCCTGTCACAGGAATACGCTGCGCAAGCGTCAGCTGAATATCGCCTGTGCCTGGGGGCATATCTATCAGCAGATAATCCAGCTGTGGCCAGTTGGTTTGCCCAAATAGCTGCATGAGCGCGCCCGTCGCTTTGGCTGCCCGCCATGCAATCGGGGTGGTATCATCCGTCAAAAGGCTACCAATCGACAACATGGCAAGTCCGTGCGCCTCAATCGGTACGAATTGTTCGTTCTCAAGCTGTGGCTGCACGCCTGCCACACCAAGCATGGCAGGCACACTGGGGCCATAAATATCGGCATCCAATATGCCAACGCGCTTACCAAGTTGTTGTAATGCCAAGGCAAGATTGACCGTGGTGGTGGATTTGCCAACACCGCCTTTGCCTGAGGCAACCACAACGATATGCCGAATGCGTGGATGGGGCGCAAGGTCGGCTTGGGTGGGCGCGCGTTTGGTGATCGGGGCTTCGGGCGCAGCATTGGTCGTCGGTGGCAAAGCGGTTGGCTGCGCTGTATTTTGTGGTTGGCTTGCCGATGACGCGGCAGATTTGGGTTTTAAAAAGTTAAACATAATGCCCTTTGCCTTGTGAATGATTGAGCCAATCAATGTTTTGGCTGACAAGTCGTGTTGGTGCAACACAAAAATTTGGTTTAGCGTGGGTGTTGTTTCAGTGGTTATAAGCAGATTGCACCAAAAACTGGCTTATTTGCCCAATATCAGCGTTACATGACGTTTATTGGATCTTGTTTCAATGGCTTGTGCTGAGTTTTACAGACTAAAATTTTCTTACCGCCAAATTTTGCCCCATTTAAACCGCCTCAGCTGCTAAACAGGTAAAAAATCAAGGCAGCAAAAAAACCGATTTTAGGCTATCATAACGGGTCACAAACAAACGCAGCAACAACAGGTGACTTGTGAGAAAAATTTTAGTAACCAGCGCACTCCCCTACGCCAACGGCCCCATTCATTTAGGGCATTTGGTTGAATACATCCAAACCGATATTTGGGTACGCGCTATGCGTGCTTTGGGGCATAGCGTGCATTATGTTTGCGCCGATGATGCGCACGGCACCGCGATTATGCTCAAGGCACAAGCCAACAACGTCACGCCCGAAGCTTTGATTGCCGAGGTCAAAGCCGACCATGAGCGCGATTTTGCTGGATTTTTGGTCGGGTTTGATAATTATTACTCCACCCATAGCCCCGAAAACCGCCACTACAGCGAGTTGATTTATAAACGCTTGCGCGATGCAGGACATATTTCAACCAGTGAGGTTGAGCAGCTGTATGACAACGAAGTGGGCTTGTTTTTGGCAGACCGTTTTGTCAAGGGTGAATGCCCACAATGCCATGCCAAAGACCAATATGGCGATAACTGTGAGGTTTGCGGCACAACCTACCAAGCCACCGAATTGATTGCGCCGTATTCAACGCTTTCAGGCAGCACGCCTGTGCTCAAGTCCTCAACGCATTATTTTTTTAATCTGCCTGATTTTGAAGCATTTTTGCAAGATTGGACGCGCCAAAAAGGTCGCTTGCAATCCTCAATCGCCAACAAGCTGCAAGAATGGTTTGACGCAGGGTTGGCACGTTGGGACATCAGCCGCGATGCGCCCTATTTTGGTTTTCAAATTCCTGACACCGAAGATAAGTATTTTTATGTGTGGCTTGATGCGCCTGTCGGCTACATGGCAAGTTTTGCCAACCTGTGCGCGCGCAAGGGGCTAAGTTTTGATGAGTTTTGGGCAAAAGAAGCTGCCGAGCACAGCGAAGTGCATCACTTTATCGGTAAAGATATCGTGTATTTTCACGCGCTGTTTTGGCCCGCCATGCTTGAGGGCGCAGGCTTTCGCACCCCAACCACCATCAACGCGCATGGCTTTTTGATGGTCAATGGCGAAAAAATGAGCAAATCGCGCGGTACGTTTATCAAGGCAGCAACCTACCTTGAACATCTTAATCCTGAATATCTGCGCTACTATTTTGCCAGCAAGTTGTCGGCAACGGTCGAGGATATCAACCTTGATTTGCTAGATTTTATGCAAAAAGTTAATGCCGATTTGGTCGGTAAAGTCGTCAACATCGCCAGCCGTAGCGCAGGTTTTATTGTCAAAAATCATGGCGGCAAACTGGCGGACACGTTGGCAGAGCCTGCGCTTGTCCAATCCGTCATTGACGCAGGCGATGAGATTGCACGCGCGTACGAGGCACGCGAGTTTAGCCGCGCCATGCGTTTGATTATGGCGTGTGCCGACCAAGCCAATGCTTATATTGATGACAAAAAACCGTGGGCACTCAACAAAATCGATGGCAACCAAGCCGAGGTGCAGGCGATTTGCACCGTCGCACTCAATATTTTCCGCCAGTTGATGGTGTATCTTGCGCCCGTATTGCCGACGCTTACCGCCAAAGCACAGGCGTTTTTAAACATCGAATCGCTAGACTTTGCTAGCCGCCATACACCACTATTGGGGCATGCCATTAACCGCTTTGAACCGCTCATGCAGCGTATCGAACAAACGCAAATTGACGCGATGATTGAGGCATCCAAGCAAGATTTGGTCGCCGTTGCCACACCACAAGCCGATGCCAAAACCCAAGCAACAACCAACCAATCTGCCAACTCAACCGAGGACACAGCCGATAGCATCGGTATTGAGGATTTTGCCAAAGTCGAGATGAAGGTCGCCAAGGTGTTGGCGTGCGATTATGTGGAAGGTGCAGACAAGCTGCTGCGCTTTACGCTGGATGTGGGTGAAAACACGCCGCGCAACGTGTTTAGCGGTATTCGCGCGTTTTATACGCCCGAAGCACTGGTCGGTAAAAAGGTGATTTGCATCACCAACCTTGCCCCACGCAAGATGAAGTTTGGTGTATCACAAGGCATGATTTTATCAGCAGGCGAGCCCAAAACAGGCTTGACGCTCATCACCCTACCCGATGAAGCAAAGGTTGGTGACAAACTGGCTTAACTGGCTTAAACAGGCACAACTACCAAGCAAGGCGCAATACATATGGCGCCTTGTTTACGGGTTTACGGGTTTATGGGTTATTGGTCGCAAGATTTATTGATTTTAACAATTTTAATGATTAAAAAAATCAGTGACGGAATAAATTTAAAATGATCGTCAAAACAATGCTGAGCACCAACATACTAACAAACGGCGCATAGACGCGCACATTTTTGTTTGATGACTCATAGCGCACATCACCTGGTAAGTGCCCAAACCAACCCAATGCATTAGGAAATAGCCACATCACAAGTCCTACCAACAACAGCACCGCGCCAACTACCAAAAATATTTTTGCCATTTTATGCTTACTTTAATCAATCATCTGCTTATGATGGTGTTGTCATCAGATTTATTAGCTTCATTGTAGGCAAGTTGTGTTCAATGATTTGTTATTTAAACGGTGTAGTCATTTAAAATTTTTTTACAGTTTTGTGGATTTTGTGTCGGTTTTTTCATTTTTTTGTCATCTTGGTATATTACACTACCGCCGTTTTTGATCGGTAATTTTCAATCTTTTTATTTTTAATCGGTCAATGACTACCGTTTATCAAAAAATCTTGGGCAACAAAACACAGCTTATCAAAAATTTCAATCGTATGACCAAAGTTTTTATTTAACAAAACTTTGGCTTTTTATTGGATGATAGATTTTGGCAAACTGGGTGTTGAGCAGCGACTATGAACACATCGGGCTTTGGTTTTTCAAGTTTAGCGTCACGGGTACTAACAATTTTGTTGCTAGTGTTTTTGATCACACTGGCGATTGTGTATTTTGTCATTGAGCAACGCGCCAAGCCTGAGGTAACCAATCTGGCATCTAAGGCGGTCATCGCAACGGGTGATGAAGCGGTCAATGGCATCATGGCGGATCTGGTACAGATTGATAGCCTATCAGATGCCGCTGCACGCTTAAGTGAAAGCCTGCCCAAAGACGCCACGCTGATCAATACAAGTATTGGACATTTGTTTGCCACCACCGAAGACCGCGTGATTGGTGGGGGTTTGTGGTACGATCCGACAATGTACCGTGCCGATGCCGAAGAACAAGCCTTTGCATGGCGGCGTGACAAAAACGGTGCAATGCAGCCCAACCCCACGTATGCCAATATCAACCCTGCCCGCGGTGCCAAAAGCGCGGTCAATGTGCTTGGGCTGACCAATGGCAACATCGCAACGCCCTCCGCCGCCAACGGTGAGTCTGCCCAAATGGCAACGCCGTATTATCGTGACTGGTGGTATGTGCCTGCCATGTACGCCAACCATGACCACTGCGTATGGAGCCGTGCGTATATCCAAGCAGACAGCAAATTGCCGATGGTGACCTGTGCGCGCGCGATTTTTAACCCCAACACCCAAGGTTTTGAGGGTGTGTTGAGCTTTGATGTATTGCTTGAAAACCTGCAAGCCACCGTCAAAAAATGGCAAGACAAAACGGGCGGCTATGCGTTTTTGGTCGATATGAACAACAACTTTTTGACCTTTCCTGATGAGTCACTGGTCAAACAAGTCACCCAAGCCAATCCGCAAGGCGAGATGATGGATGTCAGCAGTTTTGCGCAAAAACACCCCAACTTCACACCAATTGCCCAAAGCCTTGAGCGCATCAACACTCAGCTGATTGATAAAGCCAAAAAGATGGATACAGGGCGGTTTGAGCACATTTCAAACAACATCGTCAGTAGCACCAACTTGCAGCGCACCACACAAAAAGAAGCCGATATCCTAACCGCGCTGTTGTTCACCAATGCGCAAGAAGACATTGATTTAAGCCAAGAGCATTTTGTCGAGCGCGTCGCATTGGATGATGATTTGTTGCTCAATCAGCCCTCAACGGCGTTTGTGTTCTCCATGCCGTTTATCAACTGGAAAATGGTTATTGTCAAGCCCAACAGCGAGCTTGTGGCATTTGCCAACGATTTGGGGCGGCAATTGTTCTGGTGGATTTTGCTGAGTATCATTCCGATTATGGCACTTAGCTGGTATTTGGTACGCCGTTTTGCCACCAATCCGCTACGCCGCGTGGCAACCGAAGTCGATGAAATGGGTGAATTGATTGAGCGTAAACGCTACACCGAGCTTACCAAACACCAACTGCCTGAAGAAAATGTCAGTGAAATCAACACGATTTCTCGCGCGATGAACAATTTGATTCATCGCGTGGTCGAAAACGAGGGCGCACTGGCGGTAGCGTATGCCGATTTGGAAGCGGCCAACGAGGGCTTGGAGCAAAAAGTCGCCGAGCGTACCGAAGACCTACAGCTTGCCCTCAAAGAGCTCAAAGCCTCACAGGTGCAACTGGTGCAGTCTGAAAAAATGGCAACGCTGGGTCAGATGGTGGCAGGTGTGGCGCATGAAGTCAATACACCGCTGGGCTATGTGCGCAGTAACTTAGATTTGATTGGCGATAACCTATCGCGCTATGATGAATTGGTCGCCAGCACATTCGCGCTCAAAGCGCTGATGGCAGACGATGCCGCCAACCACGACGATGTAGAAGCTGCGCTGAGCACAACTTTAGACATCAGTGACGACATCGTCAATGACCAAGTGGCAGATGACCTCAATGGCTTGATTGATGATGCCAAATTTGGAGTAGAGCAAATCTCTGAATTGGTGGTCAATTTGCGCGATTTTTCACGTCTTGACCAAGCCAAGGTCAAAGAAATCAATATCAATGACTGCGTACAAAGCTCACTGACGATCGCGCGTAACAACATCAAGTACCTAGAGGTGACCACCGATTTACAAGCCACCACGCCGATTAGCTGCAACCCGTCACAAATCAACCAAGTGCTGTTAAACCTGTTTAACAACGCCGCGCAAGCCATGCCAGACGGTCATCAAGGCAAAATTCATGTCAAAACTTATGAAAGCACAGATGACGTGTTTGTGGATGTGGCGGACAACGGCACGGGCATGCCGCCTGAGGTGATCGCCAAGATTTTCGAACCGTTTTTTACCACCAAAGCGGCAGGCGAAGGCACAGGGTTGGGCTTAGCGATTTCTACCCAGATCATGGAGCAGCACGGTGGTGCGCTGAGTGTTGAGTCTGAGGTAGGCAAAGGCACGTGCTTTACCCTGCGCCTGCCCAAGCAGCGTGCTGCCACCCAAAACACCACGCCTACTGGTCAAGCCAAGCTGTTGATTAGCGAATAGTCGCGCTTGTATCTTGTTTTTAAATCGAAGGTTAAAGGCTGACATTTGACCTTCGATTCATTTTTTAGCCGATTAACCCCGAGGAAGTTATGGATACCAAACCTAAGATTGCGTTTATTGATGATGAAGAGCGTATTTTGCGCAGCTTGCGGATGCACTTTCGTGATACCCATGACGTGTTTATCACCACCGACCCCGACCAGCTGCTTGAATACCTAAAAAATAACGACGTGCAAGTGGTGGTTAGCGACCAGCGCATGCCACAAAAGCTTGGCGTTGAGGTGCTCAAAGATGTCAAAGAAGTGTCGCCGCATACCGTGCGTATCTTGCTGACAGGCTATGCTGATTTAAACGCGGTGGTCAATTCCATCAATGAAGGCGAGATTTACCGCTACATCACCAAGCCGTGGCAAACCGACCAGCTCAAGCATACCATCAACCAAGCTACCGACATCGCGCTACAAACCAAGTCGGTGTTTAGTGAGCAGCCACAGGTAACTTACCAAGACGTCAGTAACCGCCATGTGTTGGTGCTTGATGACCATGAAGCGGTATATCAGCAGATGCAAAACGCGTTTGGACAATATAACATCCAATGGGCAAACTCACTAGACAAGGCGCAAGAGCTGCTTGATAAAACCAAGTTTGGCGTAATGATCAGCGATGTGTCATTGGGTGGTGAAAATATCGCACCGATTATCTATTCGCTCAAACAAAACTACCCCGATTTGGCGATTTTGGTTTTGACTGAGTTTAAAGACGCGCACACGCTGATTGATTTGATTAACAAAGGGCAAGTGTATCGCTATCTGCCGCGCCCGACCAATTTGGCATTGTTACAGCTAAGTATCCAGCGCGCGTTTGAGCACCATGAGCAGTTGGTTGCCCAGCCCAAGCTACAAATGCGCCATCAAGTTGCCGAGGTCAGCGAAACCGAAAAACGTAGCTTTTCAGATAAGGTCAAAGGCTTTTTATCACGTTTTCGCGGTAAAAAAACCCAAACCGTGTAAGTTGATATTTGCGGCAGTGACTTCATGATCAGCGTTTATAAGACGGCTTATAAACGCTTTTTTACGCTTTTAAAAATCTTTATTCCAACACAATTGTTGCGTAAATTTAGCCAATTTAAACATATATTTCTTAATTCCAGTTAAGAAATGTCACCAAGCCTATATAACACTTGCACGGCTAGGTTAGAAACTTTTACACTCAATAAAAATAATGCGTTAATGATTTTTGCCTGCGTTAATGATTTTTGCCTTTGCCAGCAGGTGCTTAGCTATTTGATAGCCAATACCACCTGCCAGCTTATCACCATTGAAAGAGAAAAAAACAATGAGCGCGCCCAACAGCGAACCGACCACCCACAGCGGTGAACACATCACCACTGCCGATTTTAGTCTGACTATCAACGGACAAACTTACGATTTACAAGGTATAGACACCCGCACGTCACTGCTTGATCTGTGCCGCAATACGCTAGCCTTAACGGGCAGCAAAAAAGGCTGCGACCACGGGCAATGCGGAGCGTGCACGATGCTAGTCAATGGCGTGCGCGTCAATAGCTGCTTGACGTTTGCTGTGATGCATGCTGGCGATGAGATTACCACGATCGAAGGCATTGCACCGCCTAATGAACTAGACGATGACAGCGCACCTGCCAAGCTTGCGCCAATTCAGCAAGCATTTTTGGATCATGACGCGTTTCAATGCGGTTATTGCACGTCGGGGCAAATTTGTTCTGCCACTGCTCTGCTCAATGAGCTACGCGAAAACACACCAAGCTATGTATCGGTCAATTTAGCCCAACCGCTGCCCGATGATTTGGGCGAGGCGATCGATCAGCACGCGCTACGCCGCGAGATTCGCGAGCGCATGAGTGGTAATTTATGCCGCTGTTCGGCGTATCCCAATATCGTGCGCGCCATTGAGCAAGCGTTTGCCATCGAGCTTGACGCGCTTAAGCCGACCGATTTGACCGACAACCAATCAACCACGGAGGCAGATATATGAAAGCCTTTGCCTATGAGCGTGCGCAAGACGTGCAGGACGCGGTTGCCCGTGCGCGTGACAGTATAACGACTGTGCGCAGTTATTTTATCGCAGGTGGTACCAATTTGATTGACTTGATGCGCTATGACATCGAGCAGCCCGAGCGTTTGATTGATATTACCCATTTACCACTCAATGCCATTGAGCCTACCCCCGAGGGTGGTTTAAAAATCGGCGCGTTGGTCAGCAACACTGCCCTTGCCAGCCACCCAACGGTACGCCGCGATTATGCTGTGTTGTCACGCGCATTGTTGGCAGGCGCGTCACAGCAGCTACGCAACAAGGCGACAACGGCAGGCAATTTGCTACAACGCACACGCTGCCATTATTTTTATCAGCCTGACAGCCCATGCAACAAGCGGCAGCCCCATTCAGGTTGCCCTGCCAAAGATGGTGTTCATCGGCAATTGGGTATTTTGGGTGTTAGTGATGCGTGCATTGCTACCCATCCATCAGACATGGCAGTTGCTATGCGTGCGTTGGGCGCGCAGGTTGTTATTGCACGCGCTAATGGCACGCAAGACATCGTTGAATTGGGCGAATTTTATCGTTTGCCCGAGGATACGCCATACATTGAGAACATTTTGCAAGCAGGTGATTTGATTACCCATGTGATTTTGCCGCCACCTGCCCCATCAGCACAAGACAGCGTCCACGCTTATGACAAGGTGCGTGACCGTGCGTCTTACGCGTTTGCTTTGGTGTCAGTGGCATCGGTGATTGCCCACGACAATGGCAAAATCACCGCCATTCGGCTAGCATTTGGCGGACTTGCCCCAATGCCGTGGCGCGACCAAGCGGTAGAAAACGCGCTACTTGGCACGACAGGCGATGCCGTTAGTATCGAATATGCCGTCGCACTATTGCTCAAAGACGCGATAACCGACGCGCAAACCGAGTACAAAGCCATGCTGGTGCAACGCTTATTACATCATATCATCACGCGCGCGCTTGCTACCCCGGCAGGCGTATCGCCGCTGTCTAGTGGCGTAAGTGATGTCACAGATCACCCGCTAAACGACCACCAAACCACCGCCAATGCAGCCGACCAACACGGAGGTGACGCATGAACTTGACCGATTTACTCAGCAATCATCAAGACTTAAGCAAGCAACAAAAGATGGATGAACCCGTCGATTCGCTGCTTGATAAAACCGCCAGTCAATTGGTTGGCAAGCCAATTAACCGCATTGACGGGCATTTAAAAGTCGCTGGCAAAGCACCTTACACGGCTGATTACGTCTTGCCCAACATGGCGTACGGTGTGATGGTAGGTGCTACCATCGGTAAAGGCAAGGTCAAAAAAGTGCACGACAATACTGCCCTTGCCATCGAAGGCGTGATTGCCGTATTGCATGATGAGCTGTTTTTGCGCAACCCCCAACAAGGCACGGTCAAGAGAGCACCTGCCCAAACTGCCAGTGAGGTATTTTATCATGGGCAGCCGATTGTGTTGGTGGTCGGTGAGACACTAGAAGCAGCCCAACAAGGCGCGGCGGCATTGCAGATTGATTATGACAATGACGAGGCGCATGGGCATTTTGACTTTGAACAAGAAAAACCCCACAGCCAGTATATCAACTGGGTGACCGACAAAAACCAATATATGGGCAAGCCTGAAAAAACCTTGCCAAAAGCAGACGTTAGCGTTGATGTCACCTACACCACCCCAAGCCAAAGCAACATGGCAATGGAGCCACACGTGTCATTGGCCCAATGGCAAGATGGGCGGTTGGTATTGCACACCGCCAACCAAATGATTGGCGCAAGTCATGTGCAACTGGTCAAAGCCTTAAAAATCAAAGACGATGAAGCGCGCATGCTATCGCCGTATGTCGGTGGCGGTTTTGGTGCAAAATTGGGTATTTCATCGGAGTCTGTTATGGCGGCCTTGGCAGCCAAACAGCTTGATCGCCCTGTGTTGGTGGTGATGACACGCGCGCAGGTCATGGAATCAACCGTGCGCCGCAGCAACACTGAGCAACGCATTGGTTTGGGCGCAGACGCAGATGGCACGCTGCACACCGTGATTCATAACAGCTATGTATCAAGCTTACCAAGTGAGTTATTCTTTGAGCCGTGCGCGGTTTCCACGCATTTTTTATATCAAGGCGAAAACCGCGAAGTCAAATACCGCATGGTACGCATGAATCAAGTCTTATCAGGCTCAATGCGCGCCCCTGGTGAAGCCGCTGGACAACTTGCCCTAGAATGCGCAATGGATGAGTTGGCACATAAGCTTGATATGTGCCCAGTCAAATTACGCATTCACAACGAGCCTAAAGAAAATCCAAGTACAAACGTACCGTTTACCGCGCGTAAACTGGTCGAATGCATGCAGCATGGCGCGAAAGCATTTGGTTGGGACAATCGCCCTGCCGTCGCTAGCCGTATGGAAGGTGATTGGATGATTGGCTATGGCATGGCAGCTGCCGCGCGTAGCGACCAAGTCATGGCATCAGAGGCACGCGTTAGCCTAAACTTGGCAGGTACCGACACAGGCGTGCAAGCCATCGTCGAAACCGACATGACCGACATCGGCACAGGCACCTACACGATTTTGGCACAAATCGCTGCCGATTTATTGGGCTTGCCAATCGATTGCGTGGAGGTCAAATTGGGCGACAGTGACATGCCCACAGCCGCAGGCTCGGGCGGCAGCGTAGGCGCGAGCAGCTCAGGCAGCGCGGTGTATCTTGCCTGCCAAGCACTGCGCGAAGAGATTGCCAAGCTTGCCGATATCCCTGACGATATTTTGCAGCTTGCCAATGGCTGCGTGTACCCACAAGGTGAGCATGAGGCAAGTTTAGCTGAAAAATTAAGCGAAAAAATTGCCGACACCGTCACCGAAACTGTCAGCGATCTTAGCGAGACCATCAGCACCGCCGTCAGTGAGCTTGCCGAGCGCGTCGGCTTGACCGATGGCAATACGCAAAACGATGACCAGCAAGACGAACAAGCCACAGCAGCCCCGAGTAGCACCACGCTAAAGCACTTATTGAGTGAACATGCACCGCACGGCTTGTCAGCCCAAGGCAGTATTAAACCTGGTAAAAACGCCAACACCCACCACCGTGCAGGCTATGGCGCGCACTTCGTTGAAGTTGGCGTGCACCGCGTAACCGGTGAGGTGCGTGTGCGTCGTATGCTGGGCGTGTTTGCCGCAGGGCGAATTTTAAATGAAAAAACCGCCCGTTCTCAGTGCATCGGCGGCATGACGTTTGGTGTGGGCGCGGCATTGATGGAACAAATGATGTACGACACCCGCAACGGACGACTATGCAACCACGACTTTGCCGAATACCACGTGCCAACCAACGCCGATACTCCTGACCTTGAAGTGGTATTTTTGCCCGAGCGCGATGAATACGCCAACCCATTGCACGCCAAAGGTATTGGTGAGTTGGCGTTGTCGGGCGCTGGTGCAGCAATCAACAACGCGGTGTTTAATGCAACGGGTATTCGCGTGCGCGAATACCCGATCACCGCCGATAAACTGTTGGCGCAATTGCCATTGCTGTAAGAAACGACCAAGTGTTACGGTCTAAGCGCCGTAGACTCATTGTTATCCAGCGCTTTTTTATCAACCCCAATGACGCTAAGCCTGTACTTAGCGTCATTTTTCTTAGCTGTTTTAAAAAATTTTAGAAAAATTGCAACGTTGTAAGGTTAAAAACCGTGCAAACTTTTTATGATACGCTAACCAACCTAGCACCCGACGCGCTCAGCGATGTGGTCGTCGCCACCGTCGTGCAAGTAGAAGGCTCTGCCTACCGCCAACCTGCAGCGCGCATGGTGATTTTTGCGGACGGGCAAAGCGTGGGCATGGTCAGCGGCGGCTGTTTAGAAAAACACGTGGTTCAGCGCGCATTTTGGCTGACCCGTGACGGCGCAAGCCTACAAACCTACCAAACCGACGCGCCCAGCGATGATGATTTGACACTCGCTGACATCGAGCACAATTTTGGCTTGGGCTGCCAAGGCACGGTGCATATTTTGTTTGAGCGTTTAAGCCATGCCAACGCTGCGCCACTGCTTGATACATTTGCCCAAGTCATGCACACGCGCGCGCCACAACGCATGGCAACGATTATTCGCGCCACGACTACCAACTGCGCCTTAGCAATCGGGCGGCATGTGGCATTGGCAGATGGTACGGATTTGGCGTGTGGCTTAGGTTTGGGTGATGGTTGGCGTTTGGTCAAACGCACACCTGCCAGCCGCAAAAGCCGTCATAGCATTGAGCATTGGCAGCAAACCAACATGACACAGGCACAGCAGTTTGCGGCACTTGTCGAAACCATCGAGCCGCCACCGCATCTTGTCATATTTGGCGCAGGGCAAGACAGCGCAGCACTGGTACAGCTGGCTAAATGGCAAGGCTGGCACGTCAGCGTCGTCGATGCACGCGCCGATCTGGCAAAACCTAGTCGTTTGCCATTGGCAGACGCAGTGCTGCATTTATCCCTTGATGACATCGAACACAATGCGCAACCTGTGCAAGATTTGCTCACCACCTACCCAAAAACTGCCGTGGCAATTTTGACCCACAGCCTGCGCCAAGACCAAGTTTGGCTCAAACACGCGCTGACTGCCACGCCGTTGCCGTTGTATATCGGACAGCTAGGCCCACGCTACCGCACCGAGCAGCTTTTAACCGATTTGGCACACGCCTATCCCGAACTGCAACCAATTTTTGCACAGGCACAGCAGATATTGCACGCACCGATGGGTTTGCCGATTGGTGGCGACACGCCCGAAGCCGTCGCGCTCTCAACCGTGGCGCAAATTCAAGCCGCACTCAGTCAGCTTGCTGCCCCTACCTTGGTTTAATCTGATGCCGCGTTTGTTTGTCATCATTTTAGCCGCAGGTTTAAGCCAACGCTTGGGCATACCCAAGCAGTTAATCCACCAACACGGCATCAGCCTAATCAGCAAAACCGTGCAACAAGCACAAGCGTTATCCCCTGCCGCCATGCTTGTCGTCGCGCCTGCCTTAAATACGGCATGGGCAAAGCAGATATATGCCGAATTAGCTGGCTTATGCGTGACGATCATCGATAATCCGCAGCCATCTGCTGGCATGGCGCATTCGCTCAAGCTTGCCATTCATGCTTTGGCAAATACCACTTGCCGACGCGATGACCGCGTACTTATTTTGACCATCGACCAAGTAGCACTCACGGTAGACGATTTACATACGCTCAACCAAACGGCAGATAGCCATGAGCTCATGCTCAGCCGCTATGGCAAACAACCGATCTTAGGCGTACCTGTGAATTTATCGTGGGGATTTGTATACGATTCTGCTGCACGCCTACAAGGAGATAAGGGCTTGCGCGCGCTGTGGCAACAGCCAGCTGATTTGATTTGCAGCTGCTGTGGGGCAAATTATCGTTTAACGGCTATAGACTTGCCGCATTTGGCGATGGATATAGACACCATGGCACAGTTTGATGGGTTAAAACAGCGATTTAGTTTAACGTTGCCTGTTGTCTAGTTTTTGCCACCATTAAAATAAAACTTAAAAGATTGTACGCCCATCA
This sequence comes from Moraxella atlantae NBRC 14588, assembly GCF_001591265.1. Taxonomy (GTDB): domain Bacteria; phylum Pseudomonadota; class Gammaproteobacteria; order Pseudomonadales; family Moraxellaceae; genus Faucicola; species Faucicola atlantae. The sequence goes on from NZ_BCUL01000003.1 coordinate 97,841, forward strand.
AGGCTCGAACTTGAATCTGTCGCTTAGGAGGCGACTGCTCTATCCTGTTGAGCTATAGGCGTAGGCGGATGATTTTAGCACAAAATCGCGCCAAAATCATGCACACTATGTTGTGGCGTTATTTTGTGGCAACATGGCGTCTTTTTGTCAAAATTTTAGCCAACAATACCTGTCGCGTCAAATACTTAGCCATCAGCTATTTGTGGATTTTAAGCAAATTTGGCACAAAATTTCTTGCCAAAAACGGTATAATAACCGCCCAAATCAGTTTTAGCAGTAACAAGAATAAGGTACGGCATGGCATTTGTGCATTTTGGTATTCACAGCGAATTTTCGATTACCGATTCGATCGTGCGGATTGGTGAGCTGGTCAAAGCCGCCAAAGCCGATGGGCAACTGGCGTTGGCATTGACCGATGCGTCTAATTTGTACGCCGCTGTCAAATTTTATCGTGCGTGTCTGTCGGCAGGGATCAAGCCTATCATCGGTGCTGAAGTGTTTGTTGATGATGACACGCAAATTGTTACCTTGCTGGCAAGCGACCAAACTGGCTATCGGCATTTGACCCAACTGGTATCGGTGGGTTATACCGATGGCAAAGTATTGGGCAAGCCGATTGTGCCGCGTGAGGCAATTTTTGCCAAACAAGCAGGCGTGATCGCGCTTTTGACCGAAAAATCTGCCGTCGGACATGCGATGTTGGCAGGCAATGAAACGCGTGCCGATAGCTTACTAACACAGTGGCAGGCGGCGTTTGGTGATCGCGTGTATTTGGCGATTAAACGCACCCAACGCCCCCACGAGGATGTGTTTATTGAGCAAGCTTTGCGCATGGGCGCGGCGTTTGATGTGCCCATTATCGCCCACAACGATGTGCGTTTTTTGACTGCCGAGGACTTTGAGGCGCATGAAGCGCGTGTGTGTATTGCCAATTCGCACGTGCTTGCCGACCCCAACCGTCCGCGTGATTATTCCCCTGAGCAGTATCTTAAAACGCAAGCGCAAATGGCGCAACTGTTTGATGACATGCCTGCGGTGATTGATAACACACTGGATTTAGCCAAACGCTGCAACGTTACTTTGTCATTGGGCAAGCCTGATCTGCCTGTGTTTCCTGTGCCCGAAGGTGAGACGATCGAGACGTTTTTTCGCCAAACAGCGCAGCAAGGGCTTGAGGCGCGGCTCGATAAGCTCTACCCGACTGACCAACGCGGTGATGACTGGGCAGCCGTGCGTAAGCCGTACGATGAGCGGTTGGATTTTGAAATCAACACGATTTTGCAGATGGGCTTTCCTGGTTATTTTTTGATTGTGATGGATTTTATTCGCTGGGCAAAAGCCAACGATGTACCCGTGGGGCCAGGACGTGGTTCGGGGGCAGGCTCATTGGTGGCGTACGCGCTCAATATCACCGACCTTGACCCATTGGCGTATGATTTGCTGTTTGAACGGTTTTTGAATCCTGAGCGTGTGTCGATGCCCGACTTTGACGTAGATTTTTGTATTGATGGGCGTGACCGCGTGATTGATTATGTCGCGCAAAAATACGGGCGCGATGCGGTGTCGCAAATCATCACCTTTGGCACGATGGCGGCAAAAGCGGTGGTGCGTGACGTGGCGCGCGTGCAAGGCAAATCGTATGGTTTGGCGGATAAAATCTCCAAACTCATCCCCAAAACTCCTGGTATGACGCTGGCAGAAGCGGTTAATCAAGAGCCGCAACTCAAAGATTTGCTCAATAATCCCGATAATTTGGACTATGAAGATGCCAATGAAATTTGGGAAATGGCGGTGCGCCTTGAGGGTATTACACGCGGTGTGGGTAAACACGCAGGCGGCGTGCTGATTGCGCCCACCAAAATCACCGATTACAGCGCGATTTATTGCGATGAAGACGGGCATCGCGTTAGCCAGTTTGACAAAGACGATGTCGAAGCTGTCGGGCTGGTTAAGTTTGACTTTTTGGGCTTGCGCAACCTGACGGTGATCCACGCCGCTGTGCGCAATATCAACAAACGCCTACAAGCACAAGGCAAGCCACCGCTGGATTTAGACACCTTGCCGCTTGATGACCCCGATGCGTATGACTTGCTACAGCGCACACACACCACGGCGGTGTTTCAGCTAGAAAGCTCGGGCATGAAAAAATACCTTGGCAAGCTGCAACCGACCAATATTGAAGACGTGATCGCCATGTGTGCGCTGTATCGCCCAGGCCCGTTGGATGCAGGCATGGTGGACATGTACATTGACCGCAAACACGGACGTGAAGAAGTGCACTACGACCATGAGCGTCTTGAGCCGATTTTACAAAATACCTACGGCGTGATTGTGTATCAAGAGCAGGTCATGCAGATTTCGCAGGCGATGGCAGGTTATAGCCTTGGTGGCGCAGATATGCTGCGCCGCGCGATGGGCAAGAAAAAACCTGAGGAGATGGCAAAACAGCGTACCATTTTTGTCGATGGGGCGATTGCACAGGGCATTGACCAGGAGCTGGCAGGTGGCGTGTTTGACCTGATGGAAAAATTTGCAGGCTATGGGTTTAACAAATCGCACTCGGCGGCGTATGGCGTGCTGGCATACCAAACTGCATACCTAAAAAGCCACTATCCTGCTGAATTCATGGCAGCGGTGATCAGCTCAGACATGAACAACACCGACAGCGTGGTGTTTTTTATCAACGATTGTCGAGAGAATTTTAAACTCACTGTAGAAAACCCCTCGGTCAATGTGTCTGACTGGCAGTTTGTGCCCAAAAATCACTCGACTATCACCTATGGCTTAGGCGGTATCAAAGGCGTGGGTGAATCGGCGGTTGAGTCTATTGTACAGGCGCGTACACAAGGCGGCGCATTCACCGACTTGTACGATTTTTGCCAACGTGTTGATACCAAAAAAGTCACCAAGCGCACGTTGGAGGCGTTGATTAAAGCAGGCTGTTTTGATGACATGGCAGCCAATTTGCGCGCTGACTTGCCTAGCGAGCGTGGTTTTGATATCCGTGGTGCGTTGTTGGCACAAATTCCGCACGCCATGCAAGCTGCCGAACAACAGCGCAACAATGACAGCATGGGCATTCAAGATTTGTTTAGCGATATCCAAGCCGTCACCGCCGCACCGCCATTACCGCGCACACCCGTTTGGACAGATGGCGAGCGCCTTAAAGGCGAAAAAGACACGCTTGGCTTGTTTTTGACGGGTCACCCGATTGATGACTACCGTAAAGAGCTGGCACGCTACAGCAAAGCCAGCCTTGGCAATCTGTCTGAAACCAGCTATGGCGAAACAACAATGTTTGCAGGGTTGGTGCTTGATGTGGCAAACTTTGGCAATCGCTCGGTGATTGTATTGGATGATGGCAGCGCGCGCGTTGAGGTCAGCTGCTATGCCGAACGCTTTGCCCGTGTCAAAGACAAGCTAAAACCTGACAGTGTGATCATCGTTGAAGGCAGCGTGCGCGAGCGCGATGGCAAAACCTATGCCAGCCTGCAAGATGTCTTAACGCTTGCCGAGGCGCGGCGACGCTGGCTTAAGCGCTTGTCGGTACGCATTGCCAGCGACAACGTGGCATTACTCCATGAGATCAAAGCCTTACTTGTGCCCACAGACGCCCAAACCGCTGATGCCCAAACTACAACAGGTATCGCGTTGGGTTTATCCATTTACCACAATTGCGCCAATGGGCAAATTGCCGCCAAATACACGCCAGCGCATTGGCAAATCTCGCCCGATGACGCCACCATTGGCAAGCTTAAAGCCGTGGCAGGGCAAGACTTGGCGTGGGAGTTTACCTAAAAACTTGCTGAGCTGCCTGTACTGTCTGCTGGGCTATCGTCTGCCAGTAACAGGCTTTCGCTCAGCGCGACGGTATGAAAACCGCCATCGACAAACAATATTTCGCCTGTGATACCTGATGCCCATGGCGACAGCAAAAACACCGCCGCGTTGCCCACTTCCTCGATACTCACGTTGCGTTGCAGCGGTGCTATCTTGGCGTTTGCGTCCAGCATTTTGCGAAACGACTTGATGCCGCTGGCAGCAAGGGTGCGAATAGGGCCTGCCGAAATTGCATTCACCCGAATGCCCTGCGCCCCCATCGCGCTTGCCAAATAACGCACGCTTGCCTCTAAGCTGGCTTTGGCTAGCCCCATGACATTGTAGTTTGGCAACACCTGCGTACTGCCCAAATACGTCAAAGTCAATAACGACCCTTGACGTTTGGCAAGCAATTCACGGCTAGCTTTGGCAAGCGCGATCAAGCTGTAGCTACTGATATCATGCGCGATGGCAAAACCGTCGCGCGTGGTGACATCGGCAAAATCACCGTCTAGCTGTTCGGCAGGAGCAAAACCAATCGCGTGCACCACACCGTCAATGCCATCGCTCCAATGCGCTGCCACCTGGGCAAAACATTCGGCAATTTGGGCATCAGAGCTGACATCGCATGCCAGCACCCGTTCGGCACCAAACGCTTGCGCCGCCATCTCAACACGTTTTTTGATTTTGTCATTTGGGTAGGTCAAAATCAGTGCCGCACCCTCACGATGCAATGCTTCGGCAATCCCCCAAGCGATTGATAGCTTGCTTGCAATCCCCGTGACGACAAAACGTTTGCCTTGTAATAACATGTTGTTTTCCTTGCTAAAATTTTAAAATTTTGGCGTTTTCGCGATCGTGTTTTTGTTCAGCAAAGTGCCTTGCTTTGTGCTATTTTGTCCCATGGTTACAAATTTCACTTTACAATTTGCGCCAAACCGTTAAGCTATAGCCACTTTTTTGGCATTGCCGTGCGTTATTTTGTCATACAACAACGCGCGTTGTGCCAAGTCCACTGAATCAAGCCGAGCAAAACTGTTATCATATCATGATTGACCCAACGATTTATAGCCAGTTACTCACCGCCATGGGCGAAGATATCCAACGCGCAGGGCTGATTGACACCCCCACCCGTGCTGCCAAGGCAATGGAATTTTTGACCCAAGGCTACACCCAGACGTTGGATGAAGTCACCAATCAGGCGTTGTTCCCCACCGATAACAATGAGCTGATTTTGGTAAAAAATATCGAGTTTTACTCGATGTGTGAGCACCATTTGTTGCCGTTTTATGGTGTGGCACATGTTGGCTATGTACCCAATGGGCGTGTACTGGGCTTATCAAAAATGGCGCGAATCGTTGATATGTTCGCCAGACGCTTACAAATTCAAGAAAACCTGACCCAACAAATCGCGCAAGCGGTCATGGATGTGACAGGTGCGCAGGGTGCGGCGGTAGTGATGGATGCGGCGCACATGTGCATGATGATGCGTGGCGTGATGCGCCAACAGGCACGCACGCGCAGTGTGGCACTGCTTGGCACCATCAAAACTGACCCACAGGCGCGGCAGGAGTTTTTGGCGGCGTTGCCGAGTGTGGACTAACTGATCACCTAATTTTTACCTTTTTGAATTTAAGAAGCTATGAATTTAGCAATCTTTCTTAGGTCTTAAGATTAAAACTCACTATCAGGGATAGTAGTTGTTTGCATATTACCATCTGCCACTTTATATAAAGTCATAGTAATATCGCTAAATTGCGTACCAGCATAGCTTTCAATTTCTTGAACTTCAAAGGGTTCGGATTTGGCTATTTGGTCAGTATCTAAGTCTTTATAACGAATATCATAATTACCTTTTGTCACGTCACGCAATATCAGCCCACCGTACGCAGGTATAAAAAAATAGCGAACAGCTTTCGGTGTATCAACGTCTAAGTAGTACAATTTCCCGAATATATCCGAGTCATTTTGGCTGTTATCAACTGTAATGGTTGATAGCCCATCAGTATTTAACTTGGGATAACCATCAAGATGTTTTGGACGATTGGGAAAAGGTTTGCCGTTGGGTGCTAAACGCGTTTTGAGTGTTGTGGGTTTCGAGGTGTCGGGATGAACCGTAATATATTCTTGGTTATCGGTTGATTGATACGTATTAGAAACTGTTGTAATATCGGTTGGAGTTTCATTAACCGATTGAGTAAAATTTGCTATTGATTCTGGTAGGATTTTACGCTCATACATTTGTTGAATGGTTACGCCAATAACCACCAATATTAGACCTGGTAAAAGGATACGTATAACTATTGCCTTTACTATTAATAACATTCCCATAAAAAAATTATTAATAATATTTTTAATTTTTCGAAAAATACTTTTGATAGAGCTACCGATGTCACCATAGTTAACACTAATTGTAATATTTTTATGAGATGTATCTGAATGATTACGGCTTGTTGAAGTATCGCTTGAATTCAAGTTTCGATTATCTAGCCAAGCATCATACGCTTTACGCTGAATCGGATCTGACAACACTTGATAAGCTTGATTCAACTGCACCATCATATTATTAGCAAATGCTTTATCTGTTGCGCTTGCATTAACAAACTTATCAGGATGATATTTTTGCGATAATGCCTTGTATGCCGCCCGAATAATTTCAGGCGGTGCGTTTCTTGAAATATTCAAAACATCATATAATGTATCTATCGGCATAAGTATGTTACATGAGATAGCTAAAATAAAACTAACGTAACATTTTTTACGAAATTTGACAATCTTTATAAAATCTAAATTACTGCAACACAAACTCACGCAATGCCAGTACTTTATCACGCAGTTTGGCTGCTTCTTCAAACTTCAAATCGCGCGATAACTGTTTCATTTGTTTTTCTAGGCGATTAATTTCTTTTGCCAATAAGTCAGGTGAGCGCAAAATCTCGATATCAACATCAGGAAACGCGTTGGTGGTTGTGATGACTTGATTGTCATTGACCGCTTCAACCTCGCCTGTGTCGATTTTGTCGGTAATCTGACGTTTGGCAGACGTCGGCGTGATGCCGTGTTCTTTGTTGAAGGCGATTTGCTTGGCGCGGCGGCGTTCGGTTTCTTCAATCGCTTTGTGCATGCTCGGCGTGATGGTGTCGGCATACAAAATTGCCTTACCATTGACATGGCGGGCAGCACGTCCGATGGTTTGAATCAGTGAGCGCTCAGAGCGCAAAAAGCCCTCTTTGTCCGCGTCAAAAATCGCCACCAAGCTCACCTCGGGCATATCCAAGCCCTCGCGCAGCAGGTTGATACCCACCAGCACATCGTGCACGCCTGTGCGCAGCTCATGGATAATTTTCATGCGCTCAACGGTGTCGATGTCTGAATGCAGATACGCCACCTTGATGTTGTATTCTTTGAGGTAACTGGTCAAATCTTCTGCCATGCGTTTGGTCAGTGTGGTGATCAGCACGCGCTCATCATTGGCTTTGCGCAGGTTGATTTCGGACAACACGTCATCGACTTGGGTTAAAACGGGGCGAATTTCAATGACAGGATCAACCAAACCTGTCGGACGCACAACCTGCTCTACGATTTGCTCGCTGTGTTCAAGCTCGTATTGGGCAGGCGTTGCTGAGACAAAAATCGTCGCAGGCGCGATACGCTCCCATTCTTCAAACATCATCGGGCGATTATCCACCGCCGATGGTAGGCGAAAGCCGTAATTTACCAAAGTTTCTTTGCGGCTGCGGTCGCCTTTGTACATCGCGCCGATTTGTGGCACGGTGACATGGCTTTCATCAATAAACAGCAACGCATCGGGCGGAATATAGTCAAACAAGGTCGGTGGCGCTTCACCTGCAGGTCTGCCCGACAGATGGCGCGAATAGTTCTCAATGCCGTTACAGTAGCCTAGCTGCTGAATCATCTCAAGGTCGTATTGCGTGCGCTCCTTGATACGCTGGGCTTCAATCAGCTTGTCATGGGCGCGAAAATACTCTAGGCGTTCTGCCAATTCCTCTTTGATGGTTTCAGAGGCGCGCTCAAGTTTTTCACGTGGGGTGACATAGTGTGATTTGGGGTAGATCGTCACACGTGGCACGCTACGCACGGTTTTACCCGTCAAGGGGTCAAACCATGAGATTTTTTCAATCTCATCGTCAAACATGCTGACGCGCACCGCCAGCTGCTCAGACTCAGCAGGGTAAATATCCAGCGTTTCACCGCGCAAGCGATACGTACCGCGCCCAAAATCCAGCTCGTTGCGCGTGTATTGTAGCTCAACCAACCGCTTGAGCATGGCGGTGCGATCTACCCGATCACCCACAACGATATGCAGCAGCATTTTTAGATAGCTTTCAGGGTCGCCCAAGCCATAAATCGCTGACACCGAGGCGACAATAATCGCGTCACGGCGTTCTAGCAAGGCACGGGTTGCCGATAGACGCATTTGGTCGATGTGGTCGTTGATCGCGCTGTCTTTTTCAATAAATGTATCAGAGGCAGGCACATATGCTTCGGGCTGATAATAGTCATAATAACTGACAAAATACTCAACCGCGTTGTGTGGAAAAAACGCCTTAAATTCGCCGTACAGCTGCGCGGCAAGGGTTTTGTTGTGCGCCATGACGATGGTTGGGCGTTGGCATTCGGCAATCACTTTTGCCATGGTATAGGTTTTGCCCGAGCCTGTCACGCCAAGCAGTAGCTGCCCGTGCATGCCTTGTTCTACACCTTTGACCAACTTGGCGATGGCTTGCGGCTGGTCGCCCGATGGCGCAAAATCGGTGACCATCTCAAAGGCGCGGCTAGAGATCTGTGTGCCGCTGGCGTTTACACCTGTGATTTGGGCTTCGTCTTGAATTTGTTTGGCAAGTTGGTTAAGTTGGCGTTCAGAGCGTGAGCTTTGGGGTGGTCGCATATGTAAATCTTCTTATAATGTCAACATGGTAGGTATTTAATGGGGATTTTAGGCGCGTTTAAAAGGTGATAAAAACACAAAATCGGTTGTGGTATGATAGGTTAATCACAAATAAGAGAAAACCTGTGTCATTCGGCTACCAAGCAAGATTGTCTCATAGGCATTTAAATTAGCAGCCAATGCATTCATTGATCTGCTAAAAAACCAAACCAGCAAGTAAATTAAGCATACAACCCACTTATGACCACTTTACACCTACCCGACCCCTTACCACAACTGCTAGAAGATTACCTACGCCAAGCCCTGCCCACGCCCGTCACCCTTGACCCCGAGGTGATCGCCTACCGCTGGCAGACACGCCCCACTGGTGGCGGTGCGCTTGTTCCTTTGCAAATCGCCTCAAATTTGACGCTCGATGATCTACTTGGCATTGACACGCAAAAAGCCAAACTGGTACAAAACACACGCCAGTATTTGGCAGGTTTGCCTGCCAACCACGTGCTGATGACTGGTAGCCGCGGCGCGGGCAAGTCGTCGCTGATTCGGGCATTGCTCAATACCTTTTGCCATGATGGCTTGCGTATGATTGAAGTGGCGCGTGATGATTTGGTGATGCTTGAGCCAATTCGCCAAGCGGTGATTGAGCTGGGCAAACGCTTGCCCAATCACGGCTGCCGCTATATTGTGTACTGCGACGATTTGGCGTTTAACGCGCAAGATGAAAACTACCGCACACTCAAAAGCATTTTGGATGGCGCACTGGACTCAGAACAAGACCAATTGTTGGTGTACGCCACCAGCAACCGCCGCCATCTATTGCCGCAGTTGATGAAAGACAATGTCAGCATCTATAACGGGCAAACCGATGAAGTCAATCCGTATGAAACGATTGATGAAACCGTGTCACTATCCGACCGTTTTGGCTTGTGGCTGACCTTTCACCCCATGCCGCAGACGCAATACTTAGCGATTGTCGGGCATTATTTGGCGTGTGCAGGCGTGGCGTTTGATGACGCAGCACAGGCGGCGGCTTTGACTTGGGCAAGCACGCGTGGCGGACGCTCGGGTCGGGTAGCGTTTCAGTTTAGCAGGCATTGGATTGGGCAAACACGTTTAGCGCAAGCCGACGGTACAAATTGATTTTTAGCCAAACGTCCGCATTGAAGCGCTAAACACTTGATGAAACAATAAGGTTTATTATGTCTCAATTACCGTTTAATCCCGCTGTACAATCAGCAGGTGTGCCTGAGCTGGATTTGAGCCACGATGAGCTTGCCGCGCGTGAAGCCTACCGCGCCAAGTTGCAACGCCAAGCGCAAGATATCGTTGCCATTGCCACGCTACAAAGTCATTCTGCGCTCAACTGCTTGCACAAAATCAATGTGGCAGGTGGTACAACCGAAAAAGCCTACCGCGCAGTCAATCAGCGTATCATCGATGACCAAGACGCGCACGGGGCGTATCATGCGATTGCAATGGCACAAACCACGCCCGATTTGCCGTTTGATGTACCTGTGCTGCTTGATATCGTGTTGTCACATGGCGATGGCAACTTGCAGCTGCGCACGCTCAAATTGTTTGACAGTCAGCCTGTCAATGCCGCACCGATTGCACGTATTGAGCAGGCGATTTTGGCAGCAGGGGACAAGCCAACGATTGATGCGTTGCAAGCGCATTTGGCAGGGCGTTCAGCGGTCTAAGCCTAAGCTGTTAGCAAAACAAAACCTTAACGCTAAAATAGGCGTTAAGGTTTTTTTATGTTGTATTTACAAGGGCTTATGCTATAAAATTTAGCTAATTATAGATTATTGACAACGAAACGTGATGGTATATTCATAATCATCGTCGCGCGCGATACTGGTTTTTTTCATACCGACCATGCCACCCAACACGCCAATGGCTTGGTCTGCTACACGACCCATGTTTTCATCGAGCACGCCGTTGTAGCGGTAGGTGTCAGACAGCACAATCGGCGTACGGCGGCGACATTGTTGGCGCGCGTAGTTGAGCGCGTTGGTTTGTGCGGCCACTTTGGTTTTGCCAAGTCCTGTGGTTTCTAGCAAATTGTTGGGGCGTTGGATGACGGGTACGGCGCTTGGGGTGGATTGACAGGCGCTTAATACAGCGGCACACGCCAGTACAGGCAAAGCCGCGGCGTTTCTAAGCAATCTTTTGTCCGGTTTTGATGGGTTCAATTTTGGCATGGCAACATCCTAACTCAGGGTGCGCTTAGTGTGCCCAAAATTGTCGAGGTGTGCAACTTCTGCCTGCCTGTGCTTACAATTTTTTAAACACAAGCAAGAATTCACAATGTCTTAGCACTGTTGTTGGCAGCGTATTTGCCGCCGCCCCTAGCTATTTTGGGCAAAATTCGCTAGGATGTTGCTAAATTTTTGCAAATTGCCAAGGCGTTTTTGCCGCGCCAAATTGCGCAGCTTGGGCTATTTTTTGCGCCAAAACGAATAACACACACCAACCTAATGGATTTAAAGGATATCTATGCTAACCGCACCCCATTCGATATTAATTGACGCGCCTGCTGGCAAGCTTGAGGTTGATGCCCTATGGCACGCTAATCAACCGCAAGGCACGACAGCGCGTGTGGCGTTGTTGTGCCATCCCAACCCCGTCGAGCAAGGCACGATGATGAATAAAGTGGTGACGACGATGTACCGCTTTGCGCGTGATGCAGGTATGCACGTGGTGCGTTTTAATTTTCGCGGTGTGGGACGCTCAACGGGCAGCTATGGCCACATGACAGGCGAGATTGATGACGCGTTGGCGGTGTTACGCTGGATTGGGCAGCAGACCGATGCGCGTAAGCTGTGGCTGGGCGGTTTTTCGTTTGGCGGTTATGTTGCGCTGCGCACGGCAGAGCACGTGGCAGAAGATGGTGAGTTTGCCGACTTTGGCTTGACTGATTTAGCCCTAATCGCGCCGTCGATTGAAAAACATCCAACCGATGATGTGCGCCTACCTGCCGACAAGACGTTTTTGATTTATGGTGAAAACGATGAATTGGTCGCACCCGACGCGCTGGCCGCCTTTGGCGAGCGGTTTGGCATACGCGCGCGTGTGTTTGCTGATACGGGACATTTTTTTCATGGCAAATTGGGCGATCTCAAAACCACGCTTGAGGCATTAAGCTCGACGGATTGATAGTTAATTTTTATTTGACAATTCATTAAAATTAGGGAAAATATCTTGAACGCCAGCAGCCCTTTACAGCGTTATGAAGCCGCCTTACAAACGGGTGAGTTTCAGCCCGATGTGCAGCAACGGCAAGCGATGACGTATTTAGACGGCATTTATCGTGAGCTTTTGGACAATCGCGACAAAAAATCAGGCTTGTTTAGTTTTTTTAAGCGTGTTGAGCCGCCCAAAGGTTTATATATGTGGGGCGGTGTGGGACGTGGCAAGACATGGATGATGGATATGTTTTTTGATGCGCTGCCACCCGATGGCAAGCTGCGCATGCATTTTCATCATTTTATGCAAATGGTCAATCGTGAGTTGCACAGCTTACAAGGGCAAGCCGATCCGCTAGAAAAAGTCGCCGACCGCATTCACCAAGATGCCAAGGTGATTTGTTTTGATGAGTTTTTTGTGTCAAATGTGTCGGATGCGATGATTTTGGGTGATTTGTTTGGCATGTTGTTTGCTCGTGGTATTACGTTGGTGGCAACGTCAAATATCGCGCCCGATGGCTTGTATAAAGACGGGCTACACCGTGACCGCTTTTTGCCTGCTATTGCCGCGCTTGAGCGTCATTGTGTGGTGATGAATATTGACAGTGGCGTGGATTATCGCCTGCGGCTGTTGCAGCAAGCTGAGCTGTATGTCTCACCGCTGACGGCTGATAACGCACAGTGGCTGGCGCAGCGGTTTGTCGCGCTGACCAACAACCAACCTGTGACCCGTGAGCCGCTCACGATCAACGGGCGGCAAATCATGGTGCATGGCTATACGCATGATGTGCTATACGTTGAGTTTCGCAGTTTGTGTATGCAGCCGCGCTCTGCCAGTGATTTTATCGAGCTTGCCAACCGCTTTGCCACGGTGTTGGTTGATAATGTGCCTGCGCTCAATGACAATATCGCCGACCCAACGCGGCGGTTTATTTATTTGGTTGATGAATTTTATGACCGCCGTGTCAAGTTATTGGTACGCGCTGAGCAGTCGATTTTGGATTTGTATCAAGGGCAAAAATTGGCGTTTGAAATCGAGCGTACGCGCTCACGTCTGCTTGAGATGCAATCAACCGATTATTTACAAGCTGAACACCGCATTGCCCAAAATGACTTGCAAGAACAAACCGATTTGCAAAACCGAATGATTTAAAAGGCGTTCTTATGTACTCCATTCATCCTGAGCGGCATTTTAGTGAGCGCAATAACTGGCTGCGTGCCGCGGTACTGGGGGCTAATGATGGGCTGATTTCTACCGCCAGTTTGTTGATGGGTGTGGGGGCAGCGCAAGCCGATAGCCATACTCTGCTGTTAACGGGGCTTGCGTCATTGTGCGCAGGCACGGTGAGTATGGCGGCTGGTGAGTATGTATCAGTATCGTCACAGTCCGATACACAGCAAGCGGATTTAGCCAAAGAAAAATATGAGCTGACCCACAACCCCGAGCGCGAATTGGTCGAGCTGACCCATATTTATACCCAACGCGGTTTGTCGCCTGAATTGGCGCATGAGGTTGCTGTTACCTTGACTGATCATGATGCGCTAGAGGCGCATGCGCGTGATGAAATGGGTCTGACCGAAACCGCCGAAGCCAATCCGCTACAAGCTGCCATTGCCTCAGGGCTATCTTTCACGGTGGGTGCGATTTTGCCGATTTTGTGCGTGTGGCTGTTGCCGCATGAGGATTTATTGATCGGGCTTACTGTGGCAACATTGATTGGTTTGGCGTTTTTGGGGTGGTTATCAGCGCGTCTAGGCGGCGCAAAGCCTTTGCCTGCGATTGTGCGCATTGTGGTATGGGGTGTGCTGGCACTGGGGATTACCAATTTGGTCGGGCGGTTGTTTGGTGTGGATGCAGGTTAGAGGTAACACAAGACCCCAAAAAATATGCTTAATTGTTCTTGTTTATCAAGTCCTGTCATGGTTAAGTTAATGGCTGTTTATTCAGTGATTGATTAGGATGTCTGTGATGACTACCATACTTGCTATCTTGCTATTCATTGCTGTTTTGGTTTGGCTTTGGTTTTTTATCAAAACCTTGGTCATCATCTTTCGGCACAGTGTCTTGATGGGTATTTTGGCGGTGTTATTTTCGCCGTTGGTGCATATCATTTGGTATTTGTCCAACAAAGATCGGCTAAGCGCCAACGAGCGGCAGGTCTTTGGCCGTTTCTTTATCGTTTATGCCATCACGTTTGTCTTAGGTTTTGCGTTGGGCTATTCTTATACGCCTGACGTGGTGACCACGACTGTACCGACCACGCAACTATAAATGTGGCTTTAGCCCTTATGATTGATGAATGGTATCGATATCCAAAACTGTACTTGATTTAACAGGCGTGATATTGGCGGTTTTTCTGCCAAAACCATCTGCTATTGCTGTATCTGGCATGGCAAAATGCGACCAAAATCTGCTATTATTTTTGGCACAAAACTTTATCAATCCAAAACCTGATACAACTTAACTAATCACCATGCACACCGATGAATTTTTTGATTTAGTTGCCTCACGGCGTTCAATTGGCAACCTCAACGCGCCTGCCCCCACGCACGCACAAGTCAAGCGCGCCGTACAGCTTGCCTACACTGCGCCTGATCATAAATGCTTGCAGCCGTTTCGCTTTATTGTGTTAGAGGGCGAAGCGTTGGCGCGTTTGGGCGACGCGTTGCACCAAGCCACACTAGATGCAGGCGAAACCGACGCCAAAGCCTTGGACAAGGCGCGCAATCTGCCCTTACGCGCGCCAATGGTTATCACCTGCCTAACAGCGTATCAAGCACATGCCAAAGTACCGCCTTATGAGCAGCTTTTGGCAGCAGGTGCGGCGGTACAAAATCTGCTGCTTGCCTTGCATGCGATGGGCTTTGGCAGTGTATGGCGCACGGGCGCATTGACTGACAGCGCGGCAGTTAAGCAGTTTTTTGCCTTAGATGATAGCAACCGCGTGGTGGGTTTTATTTATGTCGGTACGACCGATGTGCAAATGCCTGAGCGCGCACCCCTGGATTTGGATAACTTGCTTGATTATTGGACGTAGAATTTTTAGCTAAACCGATTATTTATTTTATATAAATTTATTTAAACTATTATTAAAAATACGCCAAAAAGACTAGCTACTATGCCAAAACCAGTTGTCTATACGCCTGATATGGAACAAATCAGCCCCGATGAGGCGAAAACGATTGCATCTATCAAACAGGCGATGCATTATATTTTAAAAACCACGTATAAAGACTATGGCTACCCTGTGCGCAGTGTGCATGCCAAAAGCCACGCGATTTTGTCAGGCACGTTTCAGGTTCATGAAAACCTGCCCGAACATTTGGCGCAAGGTATTTTCAAACACCCACAGACCTACTGCGCGATTATGCGTTTTTCGACCACACCAGGCGATATTTTAGACGACAACGTTTCGACACCACGCGGCTGCGCCATCAAGCTGTTTGATGTTGAAGGTGAGCGTTTGCCCAACAGTGACGGCTTGGTGCAGGATTTTGTCATGGTCAATTCACCTGTTTTTAAGCCAGCAAATTTGCGTCAATTTCTAAACGGTTTAATCCCTGCCGCCGCCACAACAGACAAGGTCGAGGGTCTAAAAATTGCCCTATCCGCTGCCCTACAAACCGTCGAAAAAAATTTGCAAAAAGTTGGCATCCATAGCACGACATTGGCAGGCTTAGGCGGACAGCCGCCCACCAGTGTGATGGGCGATAATTTTTTTAGCCAATTACCGACATTGTATGGTCCCTATATTGCCAAATACCGCTTGATCCCTGTCAGCGATGCACTGCTGGGCAAAAAAAATCAAACCGTTGATTTGACTGGCAAGCCAAACGGATTGCGTGAAGATAGCATAGCGTTTTTTCAAACGCACGGTGGCATGTGGCATTTTCAGGTGCAATTGTGTGTCGATATCGACAAAATGCCCATCGAGCAGCCCAACGTTGAATGGGGTGAGACTTTAAGCCCCTTTGTGACCGTCGCTACCCTAGAAGTTGCCCCACAAACAGCTTGGGACACACAGCGTGCGCAGCGCGTCGATGACCACATGGCGTTTTCACCATGGCATGGGATTGCCGAGCACCGCCCATTGGGTGCCATCATGCGGGCGCGTCAGGCGGTTTATGCGTTTTCAGCCAATTTTAGAAGTGAACATAACGCCAAACCTGTGCAAGAACCGCGCTGTCCATTTCATTTTGATGATTAAATGATGAACTTGCCAAAGGATTGCCATGAAAAAGCCTCAACTGCCCACATTAGCCGAAAATCTAGAAAAGTTGTCGGCAAATCGACAAAAAGCCAGTAAATTGTTTGCTGATGTGCTGGATAAAACCGTAAAAAAAGTCAAAACCGATGACGAAACGGATGACTTAGATGCCATGACAGAGGCTGACCCCGTGCCTGCACGGGTGAACGTAGGCAACGCACTGCGCATCACTGTCTTAGGTGGTGGTAGCTTTGGCACCGCTATGGCAAACTTGGCAGCCAAAAATGGCGCGCAGGTCACGCTGTGGGTACGCGATAAACGCAGCGTACGGGCTATGCAAAAAACTCGTATCAACAAAAAATATTTGCCCGACTTTGTCCTTGATGATGGCCTGGCATTTAGCCATGATTTGGCTAGCGCGGTGCAAAATTGTGACATCGTATTTGTTGCCGTGCCCAGTGGCGCGTTTCGCGAAACCATCCAAAAAATCGCGCCCTTAATCAGCGCGCAAACTGTGGTGTCTTTGACCAAGGGCATCGAAAAAGACACCTTTGCGCTGATGAGCGACATCATTCGCGAGGAGCTGCCCAACGTGGCATTTGGCGTGATGAGTGGCCCAAACCTTGCCAAAGAAATCATGAATAATATGCCGTCAGCAACCGTCATCGCCAGCGAATCAGAAGCTCTGCGCCATGCCGTACAGCACGTGCTGCACAGCGCATTTTTTCGTGTGTTTGCCAGTGATGATGTCATTGGGGTTGAACTTGGCGGCGCGCTCAAAAATATTTATGCCATTGCCATGGGCATGGCGACAGCGTATGACATTGGCGAGAACACCAAAGCCATGCTATTGACACGCGCACTGGCGGAGATGAGCCGCTTTGGCGTACAAATGGGGGCGAATCCCTTGACGTTTTTGGGGTTATCGGGCGTGGGTGATTTGTACGCCACGTGCTCCTCAACGCTAAGCCGTAATTACCAAATCGGTAGCATGCTTGGCAAAGGCATGAGCCTTGAGCAGGCGGTCAAAAAACTCGGACAAACTGCCGAGGGTATCAACACCATCGCGCAGGTCAATGACAAGGCTAAAAAATCTGGCATTTATATGCCAATCACCCATGCGTTGTATGATATCATCTATCAAGGGCAGGCACCGCTTACCGTCGCGCTTAATTTGATGGAAGCAGGGTTTCGCAGTGATGTTGAATTTGTCATGCCGCATCAAGCCGCACCTATCCCTCGTTTTTAAGATAAAAATTACGCATTGCAAATCATTGGTTAAAAAAATACATAGGTCAGTTATGCAGATCATTTTGTTAAGACACGGTGACGCAGGCGCGTATACCCAGCCAGACAGTGAGCGCAATTTATCCGATTTAGGGCGCGCCCAAGCGCAGCAAACCGCCGACTGGCTAGCGCAACACTACCAGCCAACGCTGTTTATACACAGCCCCTACAATCGTGCCGCGCAAACGTGCGAGATTTTGCACCGCGCATTGACAAATGCTAAAGACGTGCCTGTGTGGGTCAATGGCGACATCACGCCCGATGATGACGCCAAACAGGCGGTAGACTCATTAGCCGCGCAGCTTGAGCACGTTGATAACCTTGATGAGGCGTGTGTAGTGGTGGTATTTCATATGAATATTATTGCCAATGTGGCAGCGATTTTGACAGGTAATGAACCAAACGGCTTTAGCCTTGCTGAAGCGCGTGTGTTGCATACCGAAGTATTTGCGCCCGAGCTTGCCGAAGTGATCACGCGCTTTGTACCACAAGTTTAACGTGCTGCACGTTTGAATTAATCAGCTAGGAATGATGAGGCAGTGATACACGTTTGGCAACCCAACCTAAATGCGCCATTGCGCGTTTGGCAGGACACCACACAGACTTGGCAGGCGGTCGAAGGCTGGCAAGAAGTCGGCGCGTTGGCAGCATTACAAGATAACAAAAATCGTGGCAAGTCCGTGTGCTTGTATTTTGCTAGCGTGTATTTGTTGCAACTAGCGGTCGATCTCAACGCACAGCAATTAAAAACCTTGGGCGAAAATGGACGGCGTTATTTATTTGAAGACAGTAGCATCGGCGGTGTGGATGATCTCATCATCAAAAGCCGCCCCCTTGCCCGCCCTGCCGACAAAGCCACGTCTGCCCCCAGCAAACCAGATACCAACGATATCGACGCGCAAGCATCCACCGCACAAACCCTGCTGTACGCACTGCACGATGCCGACCGTGAGGCTTGGATGGCGGCGGCGTCTTTGGCAGATATTCAGATCACCGCGTTATTGCCTGATTTTGTCTTATTGCCATCTGTGCCTAACACCAGTGGTGCAGCCGACGCGGCAGTTTGGTATCAAGATGCTGATACCCAACTTTTGACGTATACCCTGCCCCATGATGTGTTGCCAACAGGTATTGCGGTCAGTCACTTGCCGTTAGCCTTAGCCAAACTCAATCCAAAACTGCTGTACGTTTGCGGTACGCCTGATCAAGTTACGCTCAGTGGGCTTGATCTTACCAATCAGCCATTGGCAGAATTACCGCGTCCTGTGGCAGCACCATTGCGCCACGCGCTAAATTTTGCCCAAGCCACGCGTGAACATGGATTATCGGCGTATGGCAAAACTATTGCCGCGTTGGCGGTGCTGGCATTGATCAGCAGCTTAACATTTGATGGTATGCGCTTGTGGTATTATCAAAAAGCGCAAAAGCGCGCGCAAGCCATGCTAACCACGCAATACCGTGATTGGTTTCCCAATGAGCGCCTCAATCCGCGCTTATCGGTGCAGCGACAACTGTCGGGCAAACTAATCGACACACAGGCTGCGTCGTCTGCAGGTGTCCTCGGTGTATTAAGCAGCATCACACCTATTTTACAACAAAATCAACTGGTCGCTGAGCAGTTAAGCTACCAAAATAACCACATTGAGCTGTTGTTGAACGCGCCTACCATGGATAACGTCAATCGTGCGGTGGCGGCATTATCGGCGCAAGGGATCAAAGCCAAACTTGGCAATGCCAGCAACGCGCCTGTATTTGTGCCCAATGATCTGCCAAGCAATCCGCCAAACGCCAATGCGCCCAACACGCGCGCAACGCTTGAGATTCAGCTGTGACCTATCCTTTATTTTGGTTTCATTTGCCTTATGCCCGCCATGCCCTCTAAGTTTTCGTTTCGCCCCTCGTTTGCCTCATTCAATCCACTGGGTGCCACATTGCAGCGCACCACTGCACCGCTGCGCCAACGCTACAGCCAGCTGGCACCGCGTGATCAAATCGCCTTGGCGGTGCTAACGGTTTTTTTATTGGTTTTGGCAATTGGTTTGGGCGGCTGGACGCTACACCAACGCGCTGATGCACGCGAGGCGGCATACAATGCCACACTCAACGATGTATTTTGGTTGCGCAGCCAAGCAGGCAATATCAACGCCAACCAAAGCAGCGCACAAGACCCACAAACAGCGGTGCAAGAGGTACTATCGGGCGCAGGCATTGATGGACAAATCGCAGCGAATGCTGATGGGGTCGAGGTGGCATTTAGTCATGCCCAAGCATCCGTGATCAACAATGTGCTCAATCAGTTGGTGCAGCGCGGACTTGTGATTGAGCGTTTGCAAATCAGCCAAACCGCGCCCGATGGGTTGCGTGTACAAGCCTTGTTTAAGCAAGGGCATTGACTTCCTCCCCTCCCTAAAGTGAGGGGATTGCTACTGCTAGCCGGTCAGGCCCGACCGCAAGAATATTCTTACTAGCAATAAAGTCGCGATTAACGCTGTACCCACTGGCGGATTTTTTCGCGTTCTGCAGGCGTGGCTTTCAGCCATAAGTTCATGAACTGATCGAGCGTGTCCATATTTACATTGGCGTTCACATTTGTGCTGGTGGTGGCAGTGGCATTGCTTGTTACCGCAACACCATTGGTCGCCGCTGGGTTTGCTTGGGGGGCTAGCGCAGGAATGCTACTGCCCGATTTGCCTTCTAGCGCGTTGATGGTTTGTTGATTGGACTCGACCGCGTTGCTATGCCCACCAAAAATTCCGCCCAATGCCGAGCCTAGACCGCTAAAAATGCCGCCATCGCTGCTGCCTTGCGCCTGTTGGCTGGCAATGGTTTGGCTGTTACTATCCACTAAGGCAAGTGTTGGTTTTTTGGCGTAGTCTTTGGCACGTCTATAGGCTTCAGGCTGATTTGCCATCACCAATGTGTACGTACGGTTGTCTTGCAGCTCAACGGGGATGCTGATGTTATCCGAGCGCAAAATATCATGCTCATCACCGCGTAGATCATACAGACGCTGGTATTTGGCAGTGATCACATGCTGACCAGGTTCTAGCGTAAATGTGCGCACAGGGTCGCGAAACATACTGGTTTTGACCTCTTGCCCGTTGATTGCAGTGACCACAACATTGTCACCCACGTTGAGAGTAACTTGGGCGAACGCAGGTATGCTGGTTGCTGCCACTGCGGCTAAGGCGACGGGCGCAAGCGCACGCAAGGTGTTTAGCACGGTTTTGACGCTCATAAAACTTCCTTTATATCAGATAAATCGGGCTGATTGGGTTGAATAAAACTTGGTTTACGGGTGTAATTGATTGTTTAAACACGTAAAATTGTTATTGTTGTCAAACAGCTAAATCTTATTTAAAAATCTAACCAATCTTGCTGCCTGTCGCTGGCAAGCGTATCATCATCGGATGTCAAATCGCGCAATTCATCTAGCAACGTACGTTCATCAATCAGCTTGATTGCCGCTTGCACTTTGGCTTTGGTGACATGCGCGCGCTCAAGGTTGGTAAACATCGGCTGCACAGCGGTCAATACCTCAAGCATCGCTCCAATGCGCTTTGGGCCTTCATCAAGCAGATAATCAGTAATGCGCGGGTCAAATTGCCAGTTGCGCCGCTTGAGCACCGCCTGTAAAATCAGCGCGCGGTCACTGCGGTCACTGCCTGTTGGTAATGCCACCAACAGCGACTTTGCCAAGCGCGATTTTAAATCTTGTAGACCAAAATCAAGCTGTCCGAATGGCTTGCGACTGGCAAACGCCAACAGCACTTGCGCATCTTGGCTGCGTTCACGGCTACGGTTGATCAGATGAAAAATCGCCTCTTGCCAACCTGCATGCCCCTCGATCGCGTCAATATCATCAATGGCAATCATGTCCATATGTTCAAGCCCACCCACCACTTGTGGATCAAGCCCGACCAGCTCACGCATGGACAGATAAATCACCGAACTGCCCAACTCGCGGAATGACTCCCCAATCGCTGCCAACAGATGGGACTTGCCCGTATCTGCCTCACCTTGCAAATACAGCTGATTGACCAAGCCGACATGCGCTTGCCGTACCGCATCAATGACAGTCAGCCACCCAGGCCCAGCAAAATCGCTCAAACTTGCGTCTTGCTTGATGTATAAGTCTAGGCTAAGCTGGCGCTGCGTCATTGATGGTGATTGTCCTTTACCAAACGCATGATTTAAACATTTTTATGATGGACAGGGCGTTGGCAATTTGCGGTTATTATACCAATTTTGGCAAGCAAAGATAGCATGGCTAGGCGTGGGTGTGCAAATTTTTGTCACATACAGTCGCTAGATATTTTACAGCATATCAGAATTTGCCCCCACTTTATTGCTCCAGCTTGTCAATGAGCCCATCTTGCCAGTGCCAACAAACTTGCGTATGATACGTCTAACATTTTGACAAATAAACCATTATGCGATCTGATTTGCCACACAAGTTTTTAGCTTCCCAATGTTTGGGTATATTGACCGTCGCGCTTGCTGCTTTGGTAGGCTGTGATCGCTTGCCTGCGCCCAATCCTGCCAACAACAGCGCATCTAACGTTACGCATATTACGCGCGATACCACGCCAACCGCGAGCACAACCGCTGCACCTGCGCCACAAGACGGCGATGTCATCGTTGCCGATATGCCTGCCACAATGCCGCCTGCGGTGGTGGGTCTAAAAAAAGCCGACTTTCCTGTGTATTTGGCAGGTGTGCCTAGCTTGCTACACCCCATCGTGCCGTCTGTACCTGCCCAAAGCGCGTATCCTAACGCCAAACGCGGCGATGCCACGCCTGTCAATTATTTTCAGCAAACCGCGCCTTATACTTTTAGCGTGAATGTTTATAATTTGGTGTTTGAAAATATCAAAACTCGCAGTGCTAAGCGGTTGTTTGTACAGGACAATTATTTGATCAAATCGGTATTTTATCCGTATGTTGATTTGGCAAAAACCCCCAACGACGCGCCTGCTAATGCTGCAACTGCAGATAGCACCATGACGCCGACCGATAAAAAACTACTCGGGCATTTTATTTATGAAGTTAAAGAGCTGCCTGATGACAATGACAGCAAAACCAATATCGATGACCAGCTGTCGCTGTATATGAGCGATGATACGGGCAATCACTTGACCAAGCTACACCCGATTAACCAGTATGTCAAAACCACGTATTGGTTGCCTGAGGTTGAGCGGTTTTACTTCACCACCCAAGCCGACACCAACGGCGATGGGCTAATTAATGAAAATGATCACATTTATAACTATGTCATTGATTTTGCTACCACACGTGACGCGGTCAATGGCTACCGTGCACCCACGGTCGTAGCGTACAACTACAATCCTTGACATATGACACACTCCTCCGCCAAACCTAGCGTCTAAATTTAGCGTCTAAACCTAGCGGCCGTGGTGGAGAATCTTTGCGACCCATAGCCGCTCAATCAAGGTTGGGTTGCTACCTTTCACCAGTACACTTACACTGATAAGTGTTGCACTAGAAAAACGCTTTACGCCGTAGAGAATGACGCACGATCAGCTAAATTGTCAATAAAAAAAATCCCGTCATGGTGACGAGATTTTTGTTAGTCGGCTACTGGCAAATTGGCAATTACAATTTGCTGGTCAATTCTGGCAATACAGTGAAGATATCGCCTTCTAAGAAATAATCCGCCACTTGTGCGATGGGTGCTTCGGGGTCGTTGTTGATTGCCACGATGACTTTAGAGTCTTTCATCCCTGCTAAGTGCTGAATTGCGCCTGAGATACCTGCCGCGATATACAAGCTTGGCGCAACGATTTTACCAGTTTGTCCAACTTGCAGATCGTTTGGTACATAGCCTGCATCGACAGCTGCACGTGATGCGCCCATTGCCGCGCCCAATTTATCTACCAATGGCTCAAGGTATTTGGTAAAGTTTTCACCGCTACCCAGCGCACGTCCACCCGATACCACGATCTCGGCAGAGGTCAATTCTGGGCGATCAGATTTTGCCAACTCTTCGCCAACAAAGCTTGATTTGCCTACATCGCCGCCTGCGCTGATTTCTTCAATTTGTGCCGAACCACCTTGCGCTGCTGCCGCGTCAAACGCTGTGGCGCGCACGGTGATGACTTTTTTGGCTTCAGTGTCTTTGACAGTGGCGATGGCGTTACCTGCATAAATTGGACGCTCAAAGGTTTCGGCATCAATCACCGCGGTGATGTCTGATACCATATTGACATCTAGCAGGGCTGCCACGCGTGGCATGAAGTTTTTGCCTGTGGTCGTAGCAGGTGCAATGATATGGCTATAATCCCCTGCCAATGATACAACCAATGCAGCAACGTTTTCGGCAAGTTGATTTTCAAACGCGGGTTTTGAGGCGCACAACACGCGGCTGACACCTGCCACTTGGCTGGCTTGCTGGGCAACGTCTTGGCAACCGCTGCCTGCCACCAATACTGTGATATCACCGCCGATTTTACTTGCGGCGGTAACCGCGCTTAGTGTGGCTTTTTTTAGCTCTTTATTGTCGTGCTCGGCATAGACTAAAATGCTCATGTTGAAATCCTTTTTAAGTGTCAAATCTTCAAATAATGGGTCAATAGTTAGCGATTTGTTGCTAATTAGATCACCTTGGCTTCATTTTTTAGCTTGTCAATCAACTCATCCACTGAATTGACTTTTACGCCTGCTTGACGCTCGGCAGGTGGGGTGACTTTAACCACTTGGATATTCGCGTCAGTGCTCACGCCATAATCGGCAGGTGTTTTTTCATCCAATGGTTTTTTCTTGGCCTTCATGATGTTTGGTAGCTTGATAAAGCGTGGCGCATTCAAGCGCAAGTCCGTGGTAATCACTGCAGGCAACGGCAAGTCAACGGTTTGTAAGCCGCCATCAATCTCACGGGTAACGGTTGCTTTGCCATTGGCAATTTGTACTTTAGAAGCAAATGTTGCTTGCCCCACGTCTAGCAATGCCGCCAACATTTGACCTGTTTGGTTGTTGTCGTCATCGATGGCTTGTTTACCCAAAATCACCACGTCGGCATTTTCTTGCTCAGTAATGGCTTTTAGGATTTTTGCCACTTGTAGGGGACGTACGGTGTCGTTGGTTTCGACCAAAATACCACGGTCTGCACCCATTGCTAGCGCGCTGCGGATTTGCTCTTGCGCTTCTTTGGGCCCGATTGATACCACCACGATTTCGCTAATCACGCCTGCTTCTTGCAAGCGCACCGCTTCTTCAACGGCGATTTCGTCAAATGGGTTCATGGACATTTTGACGTTGGTTAGCTCAACACCTGATTGGTCAGCTTTGACACGAACTTTAACGTTATAATCCACAACACGCTTCACGGCGACTAATGCTTTCATAGCTTCCTCTTGCTTTTGCCTAACTTATGATTAAAAAAACCAAACTTACACAAGGTTTTTGGTGATTAAATAAAACATTTACGCACGCATGCCTTGATTTTACACAAGTTACTTGCTGATGTACAAGTTGAACGTACGTTTAGATTGCCCATCACGCGCACTAGGCTTATTTTATGTGTCCTTTTGTATGGCATAAAATAAGCGTGTCGCCACACCATCTTACCTGTGGCAGCGCGAGGTGGACTGATCGGTAAAATAACTCAGCCGCCTTATGTTGCGCTAACTGACACGACAAATCAAGGCTTGACGGTGAATTATAAGTCATGGTTTTGTTAAAGTTTTGCAGGTTTCATGCCGTAAAATAACTTGACAAGCGCATTTTATGGTTCAATCAGTGGTGATTTGGGCATAATTTATCCACTGCAATCAAGCAGTTTGAGGATTAGCAGTTTGAAGATTAGCAGTTTCGGGCAAAAATTCACCCAACACACGGTTTAAAAATAAAAACCCTGTGTCGGTGCAGCGAATGCGTGCGCGGTCATCAGCCATCAAGCCTTGCGCGATCAAACGCGCCAGTGTCGGTGCGATGGTATCAAACGCCAATCCTGTACGCGCTTGCCACAAATCACGCGGTACGCCGTTTTTGAGGCGCAAGGCATTGAGCATAAATTCAAACGCCAGTGCGTTCTCGTCAATGCGCTGCCAACCAACCTTGCCTTGGGTACCGTGTGGCGTCAGATAGTCTTTGGGCAGACGGGTTTTACTGAAGCGAAAAATACCGTCAGGTGTGGTGATTTTGGCATGTGCACCTGCCCCAATCGCCAAATAATCACCAAATTGCCAGTAATTGAGGTTGTGGCGGCATTGTTGGTCTGATGTTTGCGCCCATGCCGACACTTCATACTGCATCAGACCATGGGCTTGCAACAACACCGCACCCTGCTCGCCAATCTCGTCTAATGCGTCATCATCGGGCAAGGTTGGCGGTGTGCGATAAAACACGGTGTTGGGCTCGATGGTTAGCTGATACCATGATATATGCGGCACACGCAAATCAAAAGCTTGCTGCAAATCCGCCAACGCATCGGCAAGCGTCTGCTGCGGCAAGCCGTGCATAAGGTCAATATTTAAACGGCTAAATCCAGCATCTTGGGCGGCTTTGACGGCGGCTATTGCTTGCACACGGCTATGAATGCGCCCCAAAGCTTGCAGCTTGTCGGAGGCAAAACTTTGCACCCCCAACGATAGCCGATTGATACCTAAATTTAGATACTCAGCAAACGGCGCGTGCTCAACGGTAGCAGGGTTGGCTTCTAGCGTGATTTCGCAGTCATCGCTGAGCCGCAGCCGCTTGGCAATGCCGTCAAACAGCCGCGCGTAGGCAGCAATGGGCATCAAAGATGGCGTGCCACCGCCAATAAAAATCGAGCTAACCACACGCCCCTGCACCCATGGCAACTGGCTGTCCAGATCCTGCAGCAGCGCGTCGGCATACGCGGCAAAGTCCGCCTGACCATTTAGGGTATGTGAGTTAAAATCGCAATACGGGCATTTTTTGACGCACCACGGCACATGAATGTACAACGCCAGTGGTACGTTGGCAGATTGTAACACCACAGGATTTAAAATGCTAGAATGAGGTGAGGTCGTATTCGGCACAGCAGCAATGTCCTAGGTTGCATTTGCATCACGCAGCGCGCGCAATTGTTTAAGACTTAAATAGCCGATGTGTTGGTCATCGTGCGGCAAGGTGGCTTGCTGTTCAGGCGTAAGCTTGCGGATATGCAGGCGATAGTTAGGCGCGAGCAAATCCTGCACGTTATGAATATTATCAACATCGAGCGTCAATTGATTATCCACATGACTGGTCGCCACGCCGCTGATAGTAGGACTGGGATTGATAAAACTGTAGTCGTGATAAAACGCGCTGGTTTTGGCTTGCGCGATGGCACGGGCGCGGCTATCTGCTACAATCAGCAGCTTGTGGTGATATTCCTCAAACTGATTGGGCAAATATCCGCCTAAATTGATAAAAAATAGCTGTGGCGCAGACGGCCGACTGGGTGCGCTGACTTGTCGGTCTTGGCGGCTTACGGCTTCGCAAACCAACGCCACGCTATAATCGCCCACACGTGTGACCGCGCGCCACGCATCGATATGCCATTTGCCGCGCACCTCACGCCACGCAGCATTGACGGCAGGCAGCACATCGCCCAATGTTTTGGCAGCCACAAACATCACGTCATGCTGCTCAATCAGCCGACCTGGTGGCGTTGCGCCAATTTTTAGCATCAACAGCTGCATGGCAAACTTGTGTTAGTGCTGGTTTTGGCGCGGTTCAAAGGCGTGCATGACCTCAGGCAGCTTAGCTGTTGCCGCGTCCAACGCCCCTGCCACCACGCGCTGACTCAATGCTTGGGTAGCAGCTTGCGCTGATTGCGCCAAGCCAAGTTTTTCGGCAAATGTCGGTTTGCGGCGTGAGTGAATGGCATACACTTGCTGGCTTGCCATTTTATCCAACAAATAGCTGTCAGAGGTTTGCAATTCATCGACCAAATTGCGTGCCAATGCGTCCTCACCATACCAGTGCTCACCCGTGGCGACTTTGGCAACCTCTAACTGCGGGCGAAAATTACGCACAAAATCTTGAAACAGCTTGTGGGTTTGCTCAAGTTCTTGTTGGAATTTTTCTTTGTCTTCGGCATCATTTTTGCCAAACACGGTCACGGTGCGTTTGTACTTGCCTGCAGTGAATACATCAACATCGATATCATGTTTTTGCAAAAAGTCATGAAAATTTGGCACCTGTGCGACCACACCAATCGAGCCGACCACCGCAAACGGCGCAGCAATAATGTTATCAGCAACACACGCCATCATATAGCCACCACTGGCGGCAATTTTATCGACACAAACCGTCAAGGTCAGCCCAGCGTCTTTGATACGCACCAACTGTGCCGCTGCCAAGCCATAGCTGTGCACCAAACCGCCTGCCGACTCAAGGCGCAACACCACCTCGTCGCCTGCTTCAGCCACGGTCAATAACGCGCTGATCTCCTCGCGCAGTTGTTGCACGGCGGTGGCTTTGATATCACCATTAAAATCGAGCACAAACACCTTGTGCTGCGCTTTGCCGCGTTTGGGCAAATCAGTCAGCGCGCGCTTGAGCAGTTTTTTAAAACTTGGTTTGTCGCCAGTTTCTAGCATCAGCTGCTGCTTGCGTTGGTTTTTGATTTTGTTTAAGTGGGTGACTTTGATGTCAAGCGGATTTTTGCTGTTTTGAAATAGCATAATGATAACCTAATGGTTGTTTGACACAACTTGTTTTAAAAAAGGGGTGAATTCAACCTGCTTTGGTGGGCGCAGGTGGGGCAAATTTCAATATATCAGCTAAAATATCAGCTAAATCTTATGCTGGTCTTTGCTGGCACACGCAACGTCTTGTGAAACATTTTACGACCAAACATTGAGAAATCGCCACAAAAACGGCATAATAAGCGTTTGCATGATTTTTGCCAAATCGGGTGGTTTTATATTTGTGTATTTTTATTCATGTATATTGAATCGACACAAAAACCGCTTTGCCAATAGTGATTGGATCGTATCAGATTTTAATTGGGCAATTTCTTTACTTGGGCAAATTTTGGCTAAATTTTTATTGAAAAAACAGTGAGATAGCGTTGTATGATGCGGACACAGTATTGCGGGCTTGTTGATGAACAGCTGATTGACCAAACCATCACCATCTGCGGTTGGGTGCACCGTCGCCGCGACCATGGCGGGGTGATTTTTTTGGATATGCGCGACCGTGAGGGCTTGTTGCAAGTCGTGGTAGACCCCGATACGCCCGAAGCATTCACCACCGCCGATGCTGCGCGTCCTGAATACGTGCTTGCCATCACAGGGCGTGTGCGCCGCCGCTATGCCGGCACCGAAAACCCCAACATGACCAGTGGACAAGTCGAGCTACTTGCCAAACACATCGACACCATCGCGACTGCGGATACACCACCGTTTCCACTTAATGACGAATTCACCAATGTGTCTGAGGAATTGCGCCTTAAATACCGTTTTTTGGATATGCGCCGCCCCGAGATGCAAGAGCGCATGAAATTTCGCGCCAAAGCAACTTCAACCATCCGCCGTTACCTTGATGATCACGGCTTTTTGGACGTTGAAACACCGATTTTGACCCGTGCAACGCCTGAAGGGGCGCGCGATTATTTGGTGCCAAGCCGTGTGTCAAATGGTGAGTTTTACGCCCTACCTCAGTCGCCACAGTTATTTAAGCAGTTATTGATGGTAGCAGGGTTTGACCGTTATTATCAAATTGCCAAGTGTTTCCGTGATGAGGATTTACGCGCTGATCGTCAGCCAGAATTTACCCAAATTGATATCGAAACTTCATTTATGAGTGATGAAGATATCATGAATTTGGCAGAAGGCTTGATTAAAGACTTGTTTAAAACCATGCTGAACGTGGAATTTGGCGATTTTCCGCGCATGACGTATGCCGATGCCATGCGTGATTACGCCTCAGATAAGCCTGATTTGCGTATTCCGCTTAAACTGGTTGATGTGGCTGACATCATGCAAAGCGTCGAATTTAAAGTCTTTGCTGCCCCTGCCAATGACCCCAAAGGGCGTGTGGTCGCGCTGCGGATTCCTAACGGTGCAGAAATCACCCGTAAGCAAATCGATGAGTACACCAAGTTTGTTGGCATCTATGGTGCCAAAGGGTTGGCTTATATCAAGGTCAATGATACCAGCAAAATCAACAATGGTGTTGAGCAAGAATCGGGCTTACAATCACCAATTATCAAAAACATGACCGATGCGGTGTTGGTTGAGCTTATCAAACGTACCGACGCACAAAACGGCGATTTGATTTTTTTTGGCGCGGATAAAGCCAAAGTCGTCAATGACGCGATGGGTGCATTGCGCGTCAAAATCGGGCATGATTTAAACCTTGCCACGTGCGAATGGGCTCCGCTGTGGGTCGTTGATTTCCCGATGTTTGAAGAAACTGACGATGGCAAATGGACATCGGTTCACCATCCGTTTACCCGCCCTAAAGGCACGGTCGAGGAGATGAAAACCAGCCCCGAAACCGCGCTGTCTATCGCCTATGACATGGTGCTAAACGGTACCGAAATTGGCGGCGGCTCGCTGCGTATCAACACGCTTGATATGCAAAAAGCGGTATTTGAAGCACTGGGCATTGATGAAGCTGAGGCTGAAGAAAAATTTAGCTTCTTGCTCAACGCCCTAAAATACGGTGCGCCGCCACACGGTGGTTTAGCATTCGGGCTTGATCGTTTGATCATGCTGATGGTGGGCGCAAGCTCAATCCGTGACGTGATTGCCTTCCCAAAAACCAAAACCGCAGAATGTCCTTTGACCGACGCGCCTGCGCCTGTCGATGCCAAGCAACTGCGCGAATTGGGCATTCGTCTGCGCGAAAAAGACAAGCCCACCTCATAAGCCAAGCGTTTTGCTAGACTTAAACCCTGTCAAACCGCTAAGCGTTGCCTTGCGTCATGTGCCGCTAACTGCGTTAAACGGCATGGCACGCACGGCAAGCTGGGCTATCAATGATATCAGTCAGCTCACCATCAAGCGCGTGATTGGCTACAATCTTGCGCTTGCCTACCCTCATCTGTCGGCGCAAGCACGGCAACAGCTTGCTGAGCAAACGCTAACTAATCAATACCTCAATGCGGCGGCTGCGCTTAAAAGCTGGGTCATGCCACCTGATTGGTCAGTTCGGCAAATCCGCGCCGTGCACGGGCAGCAGGTGCTTACTGACGCGCTGGCAAGCGGCAGTGGAGTGCTTGCCATCGTGCCACATTTGGGCTGTTGGGAGATGATGAACGCGTGGCTTAATCAGTTCGCCGCGCCGACCATCATGTACAAACCGACAAACAGCGCGACTGTGGATGCGCTGATGCTACAAGGACGTGAACGCGTGCGGGCAACACTGGTACCGACCGATGCCCGTGGCGTCAAAGCCGTGCTACAAACCTTAAAACAAGGTGGCTTTAGCATTGTACTGCCCGATCACGTGCCCGAGCCCAGCAGCGGCGCAGTAGTACCATTTTTTGGCGTGCCAACACTGACAGGTACATTGACCACCAAGCTTGCCGCGCGTACGGGCTGCCGATTGGTAGGATTATCGTGTTTACGTGGTGCTGATGGCAACGGCTTTGCGGTGTATTGCGATGCTTTGACAGACACAGATTTGTGGGCACGCGATGCTGCCCGTTCAACCGCCGCGCTCAATCGCGCCATTGAAGCCATGATCGCACGCGACCCTGCGCAGTACGTTTGGGGGTATCGGCGTTTTAAAGGTGTGCCAAATTTTAAAGGCATTTATCGCAAAGACTGGCAAACCGTGCAGCGTGCGGTGGCGCAGTTTCATGGCGTGACGGCGATTCTACCGCCCAATCCGCGTATGGTGTAACGCCAAATCAAAGCTATTTTGAAAATCAAAACCAGCTTATGCAGGTGCACCCAAATGCCCAGCGACCCCTTGTTCCGCAATCTTGGCGTTTAAACGCTCTAAGCGCGCCAGTGTACCAACATCGACCCAGTCTTGCGTCAGTAATTCACCCGTGACCTTGCCATCTTGCATCGCGGTCTTAAGCAATGGCGCAAGCGATTGTGTCGCACCGATCGGCACGCTTGCCAGCAAACGCGGTGCAAGTACGCTAATGCCTGCAAACGTGTGTTTGGGCGCACCTTCTGCCAACACGCGCCCGTCTTGTAAGGCAAAATCGCCATTCGGGTTGTGCGTTGCTTGGTCAGTCAGTAGCAAATGTGCAAGATTGTCTTGTAAATCGTGTTGTAGCAGCTGGCTAAAATCCAATGGTGTCCACACATCGCCATTGACCAATAAAAATGGCTCATCTGCCAGTTTGCCTGTGGCTAAAGCTTGGCGAATACCGCCTGCGGTTTCAAGCGGTTCATCGGGCTCAATCGACCAATGTATCTGTATACCAAAGTCTTGCCCATCACCCAAAGCCGATAGCAGTGCGTCCGCTAGCCACGACACATTGATGGCAACGTCTGTCACCCCTGCTTGCTTAAGCGCGCGCAAATGCCATACAATCAGCGGCTGACCGCCAACGCTGACCAATGGCTTCGGGGTGGTCAAGGTCAAAGGGCGCAAGCGCGTGCCTTTGCCTGCTGATAAAATCATGGCTTGGCGAATCATAGTGGTAATGTTAGCCTTATTGTTTACGATTGTTTAGGGTTGTGACTGGCAAAGCGTTTGCCTAAACGCGGGCACCACGGCGGTATTAAGCCAGTGATCAAATTTGGCAAACACACCGCCTTGTGAACTGGCAAGCCAGCGCGTTTCAATCAGAGTATCTTGCAACACGCGCGGCAAGTTTGCCAAATACCGCGCTTTGCCGTCGCGCTGATATAGGCGCACAAAAATACCCAAAATCTTGAGATGACGCTGTAGCCCCATCATCATGGTGTCAAGCTCAAACTGTGATTTGGTCAAATGTGGCAGTTGCGGCTGCACCAAGGCAAAAAATTCATTCAACCACACATCGGTTTGCGCTGCACTCCAATCAACATATGCATCGCGCAGCAAAGACACGATGTCATAGCTGTACGCGCCCACCACCGCATCTTGAAAATCAATCACACCCAAATCCTGCGGTAAGATCATCAAATTACGGCTATGAAAATCTCGGTGCACCACCACTTGCGGCTGCGCGCTGACTTGGGCAATGATAGCATCTTGCAAGGCTTGCCAGTGTGCTGAACTAAAACGCGTGTCGTCAAACGCCACGCCAATATATGGCAAGAACCATTCGCTAAACAACAGCATCTCTCGACGTAACAACGTGTCGTCATAATCAGGTACGATGGCACGCGCTTGCGCCACAGCAATTTGCTGTAACTGGCAAATCACTTGCATCGCCTCACGGTAACGCTGCGCGGTGGGCGCATCTGCCGTGCCACCCTCACTGTGAATGACATCGGCAAAGTCTGTTCCGCCAAAATCCTCAAGCACGATAAAGCCTTGTGCCTCGTCTACAGCAATCAATGTGGGCACATGCACCGCACCTGTCATCAATTCATCCACAGCAACAAATTGGCTGACGCTTTCTTTGTCGGGCGGTGCGTCCATGACAATATAGCGTTGTTCGCCTGTTGGCGTGTGCACGCTAAGCCGATGATAACGCCGAAAACTGGCATCGCCTGCCAGTGCTGCCGTGCTAAACGCCGCGCCATCAAACACCTGCGTGAGCCATTGCGCCATTGTTTCGGCACGTGCTGTCTGTGTGTCATCCATTTGTGTTACCGCTGTTTGTCGCTGTGATCAAAATTTGCTAGTCGCCAAAGTTGGTGCTAGCAAAAAACGCTATGCTACCGAAAAACACCGCGCGCGACAAGGGCAAATCAACACGGAAAAATGCTATGCTACTGTTTTTCTCAAGTTAAAATCATATCTAAAAAACCGCACCGCCAACAACATAATTAAAACAAAGATAGCGCAACCTTCACGGTAATGTTATGATACAGCCATTTTTTCTAGCAATGATTTTTAGGCTCAATAAAGCCCGATTGATTTGCCGCCTTGCTAGGATGGCTGTATAAATAAACTGTTACATGCTATCCGTTTTGGCGGATTTGTGAGGCGTTGCCACGTATGCCAGTTGTGCACCATTTATCACCATTAACCCAAGCCACGCGACGCGTGTACCATGCAGATCACCGCCACACGCACTTATACCGACTGTTTGCCGTATGGCTGATGATGGGTGTACCAATGTGCAGTTGGGCGCAGGTGGCAGATGACAGCACGGCAAATCGTCAGTCGTCGGTCAATGCGACCAATCACGACACCACTGCCCAAAGTGATGGGTCAGATATAGTCACTGAGCCTGTGCCTACCCTCAGCACGCCACCCAGCCCAACCCCACTACCTGCCAGCGATCTAGACAACGCGACCTCTGCCACGCCTAACGCTGACACGGTCACACGCACGGACAAACAGCAAGCCAGCCTTGCGCGTTTGGCAACGTTTTATACACGTGACGCACAAGCTTCCGATCAAGCCGCCAATCAAACTACTGACACGCAAGACCGCGCAGCCACAACCACCGCACAAAACCTCACGGCTACCCCTGCCGCCACCGCCGACACGGCGCGCGACAACCAGCCAACTGCGCCGATGTGCTATGGACGCTGGGTTTATCCTGATGCCAGTGTGACCAATTTTAGCAATACCAATGGCAACAGCAATTTGACTAACCTTGCGCCCAATCAACTTGCCGCGCAGGCTGATTATGGCTACTATGATAACGCCGACTACGCCGAATTGTCGGGCAATGTCCATATTCAGCAAGGGCAGCAGCAAATCAACGCCGATAAAATCGCCGTGTATTTATCAGAAGGTATTGCCGCCGCACAAGGCAATGTCATGCTAATTGATGGCAACGATGCAGCCAGCACGACAAGCACCGAGGTCAGCTCGACCACGCGCCATCAAGCCCGACCCAAGACAGGCGGTTTAATCACTGTTGCCGACCAGCTGGCATATGATATCAACAGCACGCAAGCCACCGCGCATGATGTTGCCTTTGCCAGTGTGCCGCTACAAGCGCATGGCTATGCCAAACTGTTAAACCGCATTGATAACAACCGTTACCAAATCGATGACGCGATGTTTACCACCTGTGACCCTGCCAACCCAACGTGGCGGATTCACGCGCAGCAAATCGATGTCGATACCACCAGCGGACGTGGGCAAGCCTATAACGCGACTTTACGCATCAAAAACACGCCCGTGTTGTACTTGCCATATTTTAATTTTCCGATTGACAGCCGCCGCACCAGTGGTTTTTTGATACCACGGGCAGGTTTTAGCAGCGATGGCGGCTTGCAGGTGCAAGCACCGTACTACTTTAACCTTGCGCCCAATTATGACGCGACTTTGACACCGCGTATTTATAGCAACCGCAACCCCATGCTGTCGGGCGAATTTCGCTATTTAACCAACAATTTTGGTGCAGGCAATATCACAGGCTCGTACTTGCCCAATGACCGCGAATTTGACCACCAAGACCGCAAAAACTTGCTATTTAAGCACCAGTGGCAGTCACAAGACAACCCAACGCTATCGGCAGAAGCGATTTATCAGTATGTGTCGGATTCAGCGTATCTAGATGACTTTGACACATTAGGCAGCCAAACCACCCAGCTGAATCTACCGCGGCGTATTCAGGCAAATTATTACAATGATTATCTGACTGCATTGGCAAAATTTGAGACGTTTCAAACCCTTGATAACAATTTGACGCGTGACCAAGCGATTTTGGACAAAGACAAGCCGTATTATCGCTTGCCGCAGTTGTCGCTGCATTATCGTGTGCCTAGCCGTTATGTGCCATGGGGTGATTGGCTACAAGTAAGCGGCACCAGTGATTTTGCGTATTTTAAACGCCCGATTCAAGATGGCTCTGCGCCCGAACGCAGCGGCGGCAGGCTGTACAACAAACTCACCGCATCGCATTCGTTCGTGCGCGATTGGGGCTATGTCACACCAAGCGTTAGCCTACAACATCTGTACACACAATACGATGAGGAAAGCACGCTGGCAAATGATTTAGACCGCAACAACCGCAGCCAGTCGGTGTTTGTGCCAGAGCTGAGCATTGATAGCGGTTTGATGTTTTATAAGGCAGGTAGCCCGACCGCAAAACTTGGCACAGACGGCTATCAGCTGCTTAGTCCGCGCCTAAAATACGTTTACGCGCCATATCGCGACCAAAGCGATGTGCCGAATTTTAACACGCGCTTAGCATCGCTCAACTTTCCACAACTGTATGAAAACACGTGGTTTTTGGGTTATGATCGCCTAGCCGATAACAACCATCTGACGCCGTCATTAAATTATCGCTATATTGACGGGCAAGGCTTGACGCGACTCGATGCCAGCATCGGGCAGCAATTTTATTTTGGTGATATCCGCGTGCATCTCAATGACAGCAACGAGCCAATCCACCTTAATACCAGTGGCACGGTGGTGCAGTTAAGTGCCCAACCGCGCAACAAACTGTGGCTTGACCTAGACGGTGCGGTGACCGATGGCGGCGATCTGGGTTATATCAACACGCAGGTACGTTATCAGCCATCTGCCGCCAACCTGTATAATGTCGGCTATATCAAGCGCAATGCCAATCCGCTTGGGCAGCGTGATTTGTCCGCCGTGACCGCGTCAGTGGTGATGCCATTGACGTTTAAAGGTTTTGCTGAAAACTGGCGGTTTTTGGGCGCGGTGCAGTACGATGAAGAGCGTAGCCAATGGAGTGACGTGTTGGCAGGCGTGACGTATGACAGCTGCTGCTATGGCTTTTCGGTGTATGGGCGACGCTATTATGATGAACTTGATGACAGCCGCAAACCCAAACGCGCGATTATGGCAGAGCTGAGTCTGACGGGCATTTCAAACCGTCGGCAAGGACGGCTGGCGAGTCTGATGCGTGAACGTGTGGTGGGATTTGACCCCAATCGGGATTTTTAATGGCCAGCTTGGCTGATCTGACTGCGTTTTGGCAACCGCCCGTGTTTTAAAAATCTACCGAATTTTTACATTTAGGCAAGTTTTTCGGTTTATACTAAAAAAATTTTTGACAGTTTTGTTTTATCGGTGCAGCTTTCATACAAGGATAGCCATCCATGCGTAACCCCGTTTTTTCTTTTTCTACCACAACCACGCCTGTGGCTGACCGTGCGCGCCGCTTGTCGGTACTTGTCGCTGCCATGCTTGTGCAAACGCTCAGCCTAAGCGCGCATGCCGCCACCGCAGATATCAGCAACACCCCCATGGCTGCGCCAAATGCTGCTACCACGCGCGCGCCTGCGGTTAGTGTGCAAAAACGCACGCTAGATCGTGTGGTTGCTGTGGTCAATGATACGCCGATTTTGCAAAGTCAGCTGGATACAGCGATGGCAGAAGCTCAACAGATGCTTGCCGCGCAAAACCGTCGCCTTACGCCCGAGCAGCTGCGCCGCCAAGTGCTTGACCAACTGATTTTGCAGCAAATTCAGTTGGATATCATCAAACGCCAAGGCATTCGTGTTGATGATAGCCGCGTCAATGCAGCGCTGTTAAATCTTGCCAAGCAGCAAGGCATTGATTCATTGGCACAATTGCAGCAACAGCTTGACCGCGAGCAAGCAGGCAGTTATCAAGCGTTGCGCCAACAGGTCAGCCAAGAACTTGCTATGCAAACGTTACAGCAGCAACAAGTTGCGCGGCGGATTAAAATCAGCGACCAAGATGTGGATATGTTTTTAGCATCGCCCGAAAGCCGCGCGCTTGACCAAGTTGAGTATCGTACCTTGCACGTATTGGTGCCCTACCCCGAGACAGGCAAAGCGCCGACCAGTGCCGAGCAACGTCAAGCCCTACAAGTGGCGGACAAGATCGCCGACGCGCTCAAAGCGGATCATGCCGATGTCAATGCGGTGGTTGCCGACGCGCAAGCAGGCTATCCTGCCGAAATCCAAGGCGGTGACATGGGTTTTCACCGTGCAGGCGAGTTACCGCGCGATTTGTCACGTGATATCACCGCGTTGCGTGTTGGACAAGTCACCGCCCCCCTACCCACCACACGCGGGCTCAATGTCATCAAGCTGGTTGAAAAACAAGGCAATGACCAACAAATCATTGACCAATGGCAGGTACGCCATATCCTCATTAGCCCATCGGTGACGATGACCAACGAGCTTGCCAAGCAGCAAATTGAATCACTGTACCAACAGCTGCGCCAAGGTGCGGATTTTGCTACCCTTGCCGCAACGTATTCTAAAGACCCTGGCAGCGCGAACAATGGCGGCTCATTGGGTTGGGTTGGTGAAGGTGAGATGGTGCCACAGTTTGAACAAGTGATGAAAAATACCGAAGTCAATGATTTTTCAACACCGTTTGCAACACAATACGGCTGGCATATTCTTAAAGTTGAAGGCAAGCGGCAACACGACGTGACTGATATCTATCGCCGCAACAAGGCGCGTGAGACCCTTTATCAGCGCCTTGCCCCACAAGCGTTAGAAGATTGGTTGCAAGAACTACGCGCGCAAGCGTATGTCAAAATCATGCCCGAGGCGCAAACCACCAACTAAGTCAGCCACCAAATAGCGGTGTTCATTCGGCCTTAAATAATGGCAATCAGTGTTGCCATGCGCCCTGTTGCTGCCAGACCTTGCTGGGTTTGGCGGCGATAAGAATAAAACCGTGTATCAGCAAAGCTATCTAGCCTGCTGATATTCACCTGCGTAATACCGCAAGCTGCAAGCTGTGCTTGGGCAAGGTATGCCAAATCAGCCCAATAATGCCCATGCTTGTGGGGATTTGGGCGCAAATAATTATCGATACTGTCAGATGGTTGCACTGTCGCTGCCAATGCATCGCGCACGCGGTGATCAACTTCATAATGCTTAGCAGCGATACACGCGCCAATCCACGCCTGCCACTGACTGGTATCAGCATCGGACTGTGCTTGTGTCATGGCGTGCACAGTGCTAGCAATCACATTTTTGGCTAAGCCTTGCCACCCTGCATGGATCGCGCCAATCTGTGACCCATCGGCATTTGTCAGCACGATGGGCACACAATCGGCAGTCATAATGGCAAGCGCGGTCTTGGGTAAAGCGGTGAATTGCGCGTCGGCATCGGGTGCGGTGGTGCTGAGTGTAGCGTTTATTTGCACCACGTTTGCACCGTGAACTTGATTGAGCCAGCTGATACGATTGATGCCTGCTTGCGTATTTAGTGTATTTAATAAGCGCGTGCGGTGATGGTGCACGCTTGTCGGCTCGTCTTTGACGTGTAAGCCTACGTTGTTGCTGCCATAAGGGTGGGTCATGCTGCCGACGGTGGTTTGGATGACCCACACGCGCTGCCCGTTGGCAAAGGCTGGTTGAGCTAGGGTTAAATAATCGGGCTGAAGATTTGACACCGTTTTTTCCTTTTTTTAAATTAAGCAAAAAATTCTTTAAGTTTATAAATATTTTATGCCGTTTTAAAATTTATTTTAAATAAATAGTTTGTTCAAATAAACTTATTACATATTGGGCATGATTGGCTTGCTTTTATTCGGTGCAATTTTCATGGCTACGCGTGCTGATTGGTGGTAGCAAGCCATCAATCGTTCTTTGGTATTTAGCAGGCTTGTAACTTTAACTTAGCTGTTATATTAAATTAGCTGTTATATTAACTTAGCTGCCATATTCCCACTTGTCCGTCATGCAGTTTGGGCACTTGCCCCAGTACACGCCACGGCATGGTGGTGCCATGAAAATCGCTGCCAACCGACACCCGTAAGCCATGTGCTGCAATGGCGCGGTCAATCATGTGCCGTGTGGAAGGCGGCTCATTGCTGGCAGGTAGCTCGACCGCGTCACCGCCTGCTTTGGCAAAATCCGCCAACAGGTTACGCACTTTGGTCGCGCTCAAGCCGTAACGCGTTGGGTGCGCCAAGGAGGCTTTGCCGCCGCACGCATGGATCAAGCGCACGGTGTCGGTAAGGCTCAGGCCATCAAGTGGTACGTAGCATGGCTTGTAGTCGGCAAGATAGTGGCTAAACGCGCTTTGTACGTCTTTAACCATGCCAAAATCAACCATCGTGCTGGCAAGGTGCGTACGCCCAACGGCTTTGGGATTGTGCTGCGCCTTGACTAGTACCGCTTGCCACAATTCATCAACGGGCTGCTTAAAAACAGCCGCGATTTTTTGGCAAATTGCATAGCCGCGGCGTTCACGCTGGTCTTGGATCACCGATAACCGCGCGTGCATGGTGTCAGTATCATCAAAGCCGTAACCCAGCACGTGCAGCACGATTTGGCTATTTGCTGATTTTTTGCTGTAACCGCCTGTCACACGGTGGCGGCAGCTGATTTCAACCCCGTTTAGCAAGGTCATGCCCAGCTCGGCGGCGGTTTGGTGGGCTTCGGTCAGTCCTGCAACGCTGTCATGGTCGGTAAGTGCCAAGACGTGCACGCCATTGGCATGGGCGCAGCGCACGACCTCACTGGGCGCAAAACTGCCATCCGAGCAGGTGCTATGACAATGCAAGTCTATCGGCAATGATGTAAAACTGGGACTGGCGGCAAATAAAGCATGGTGTTCGGGGCGCGGTGCGTGCTGGCTAAATTGGTTCACAGATTAACCTTAGGCTGAACGATTTTACCTTGCGATTTTAGCACAACCGTGTAAACTAGCGGCTATTATTTGCACTTGTCTGTGTACTTGGTGTTTGACAAAACGGTTGTAAGGGTCGGCTATGACAGCATTGCTGGATTTTATCCCGTTGATTGCGTTTTTTGTGGCAGCAAAGCTATATGGCGTGCTGGCAGCGGCAGGCGCGATGTTGGTTGCGACGCTGATTGTCGCGGTGATTCACGCGGCGCGCGCAGGTGGTAAACTCACGCGTCAGCAATGGGTCACGGTCGTGCTAACCGTGGTGTTTTGCGGCTTGAGCCTTGCGTTTCATGATGACACGTTTATCAAATGGAAATCTACGGTCATCAACAGCGTATTGGCAGCGGGGCTGTTGGTTAGCGTGTTACTTGGTAAGCCGCTCATGCAGCTGGCATTGGGGCAGGTGTTTCGCCTGTCGCCTGCAGGCTGGCGCAAACTGACATTGGCATGGGTGGGTTATTTTGTGCTGATGGCGGCGTTGCAATACTACTTTGCGTTTTTTACCAGTAATGCAACGTGGGTTAATTTTAAAACATGGGGCTGGCTGCCTGTCATGCTGGTGTTTATGGTTGGGCAGTTTGCACTATTAAAAAACCATCTCAATCCCGATTTGGCAAAACCACAAAAATAAGTTTAACTATTTAAACATAAGGAAAAACCATGGCGTTATTTGTTTTGATTTGTCATGATGCACCCCAGACCGCCGAGGCGCGCCAACAACATCGTCCTGCCCACCTAGAACGCCTTGCAGCATTAGATGCGGCAGGGCAATTACGCTTGGCAGGCCCTACCCCTGTCGCCCATGGGGTCAGTGAGGTCACAGGCAGCGTGATTGTGGCGGATTTTGCTGACGAAGCGGCAGCGCAAGACTGGGTCGCGCAGGAGCCGTTTTTGCTGCACGGTGTGTATAGCCACGTTGATATCAAGCCGTTTGTGCAGGTGTTACCCAAGGCGTAAGATTGGCTATATTTTTTGTGGGATTGAATGTTTGATCGCTTGTTGGGTCTAAAGTTTTTTAGGTCTAAGGCGTTTTGGTTTGATAGTTTTTTGGGTTGAAAGGTAGGCAGCGGTGCAAGGTAGCCAAAAGCAAGATGGCAAACACAACCAAATGATGAAATGGGCGCAACAATCGGCTTGTGGGCTGTTGCTACTGGCGTTGCACATACCGACGTTTGCCGCGCCACAAGTGATCGTCAATCCTAACGCGCCTGCCTCTGCCGTGGCGGCAACCAAAAGCTTGCCCACGCAAAACCCCAATCAGCCGACACTTGCTCAGCTCAACCAACCCAGCGCACCAGCCTTGCAACAAGCCAATGAACAACTATTGATGGCAAACGCCGAACTTAAACGCCAAGTCGATAGCCTCGCCACCCAAGTCAATGTGCTGGTCCACGAACGCAGTGGCCAGCTGTTTATGTACGGTGCGGTCACCGCGTTGCTTGGTGTGTTGGTTGGGCTTACGCTGGGCTGGCTGGTGTTTGGGCGCAAGGGACGCTGGTGATGGCTGATTTGTCAAACACTGATCTGTCAAACGTTCACGCTATCGCCCCTGCACAAATCGACTGGCAAACCGATGATGGTGGTCATGTTGTGCCGATATCGGCGCGGTTTGGTGATGTGTATTTTAGCCGCGCCGATGGACTGGCAGAAAGCCAATTTGTGTTTTTAGACCACAACCAACTGGCACAGCGCTGGGCAGCGTTGCCCGATTACGGCTATTTTGTGGTGGGTGAGATTGGCTTTGGCACGGGGCTAAATGTGCTAGCCGCATGGCAACTGTGGCGGCACGTGCGCCCCGATAACCACAGTCGGCTGCATATCATCACTACCGAAAAATACCCACTGCAACGGGCGGACTTGGCGCGCGCCCTGGCAACATGGACACCGCTTGCACCCTTGGCGCAGCGTTTGCTTGACAATTATCCGCCGCTGTTGGCAGGCTGCCATCGGCTAAATTTTTTTGATGAACGCCTGACGCTGGATTTGTGGTTTGGCGATGCCATCACAAGCCTGCAGCAGTGCACGGGACAAGCGCGTGTCGATGCGTGGTGGCTTGATGGTTTTGCACCTGCGCGTGATACGCGGCTTTGGTCAGACGCGCTATTTGCCCAGATCCGCCGCTTGTCCAAAGCAGGCACGACGCTGGCAACGTTTAGCGCGGCGCAGGTTGTCAAATCGGGTCTACAGCGGCAGGGCTTTGTGCTAAGCAAAGTTAAAGGCTATGGCAAAAAACGCCACATGCTCACGGGTGTATTGCCCAAAAATCCGCCACCCGTGTTGGCAACGGCGCGTTTTCGCCACAACAAAAAAATCGCGCCGTTTTGGCTGCCGCTACCCTTTCGACAAGATTTTTATCATGCTACCTTACGGCATACATCGCGGCGCAAGCACACGCTCGATACGTTGCCAGACTTAGTACCCACCAATCATCGTGCGCTGACGGTGGCGGTGGTTGGCGCAGGTGTGGCAGGGCTTGCGGTGGCGTATAGTCTTGCACAGCGTGGACATCGTGTGTGGCTGCTGGATCGCGCCCATCCGCTGGCAGGCGCGTCGGGCAATATCCGCGCCCTACTTGCACCCAAGCTACACAATGTCACACGTTTTGATGACAACTTGCACCTCATCGGTTATTTGGCAGGCTTACGGTTTTATCCCGCCTTACAGGCGTTGCTACCACCGCATGCCGCGCCCGTGCTTGAGCGCGTCGGGGTTTTGGATTTATTGGCGCACCAACGCCGCGCCATTGACAGCGATGCACAAGCTAGCGTGGCGGATTTTGCTGTACCATTAGATGACAAGCAGGTGCAAACCTTGCTCGATGGTAAAACCCATGCCATACCGCCCACCCAAACGCCCGATCCGCAAGCGACCCAACAAGCAGGCTGGTGGCTTGCTGACGCAAGTTTAATCAACACGCAAATATTTGCCGAGGCGGTACTGCGTTTACCACATATCACGTTTTGTCAAACGACCTTGCAAAGCCTACAACAAACAGGCGACTGCGTTACGTTACAAACGGTCACGCACGCCAACGCCCAACCCATGGATCTACCGCCCACTTTTGACCATGCCGTGCTATGCATGGCACGTGACACGGCAGAATTTTTGCCGCATGTGTCACGGATCAAATACAGCCGCGGACAAATCAGCTGGTTTGCCTTGCCTACCGATGATGACAGCCTGCCGCCATTCGCGCTAAAATACGGTGGCTATTTGGCAACTTTTGGCGATACAC
Source organism: Moraxella atlantae NBRC 14588 (assembly GCF_001591265.1). Classification (GTDB taxonomy): domain Bacteria; phylum Pseudomonadota; class Gammaproteobacteria; order Pseudomonadales; family Moraxellaceae; genus Faucicola; species Faucicola atlantae. The sequence continues at coordinate 141,080 of NZ_BCUL01000003.1, forward strand.
GCCAGCGTTATGCCCTACTTGGGGCTAGTTTTGTTCGTGGCACATCCGATACGCGCACCCACGCTGCCGACCATGAGGCGAATTTAGCCACATTGCAGCAAGCTTTGCCAACACTGGCCAGCCAGCCACTGTTTGACAAAAACCGTCTGCCAGATTGGCAAGGCCGCGCCAGCCTACGCGCCCAAACCCCCGATTATTTGCCAGTGGTTGGACAAGTGTGGGCACAGCCAAACGACACGCACAGCCGCGTGTGGACATTTGCCGCGTTGGGCTCAAAAGGCTATGCGTACGCGCCGATTTGCGGCGAGTTTTTGGTAGGTTTGATGGGTGGTGAAATGCTGCCACTGCCGCGGCATTGGTTGGCAACCTTAAGCCCGAATCGTAAAGCGTTGCGCTAACGCTTGCCAACGTGGTTTAACCAGCGGTTGGTGGTGTTGATCGCGCGCGTTGCCGCAGTATTGTGCCATACACCCACGCCCGTAGCGCATTGGGTAGCAGACGCACAGGCACACGCATCGCAAGATTTTTGGCAACTTGCTGCCAACTAACAAAGCCTTGCCGATAAAACGCATGCTGCATCTGCCATTCAAGCCGCGCATACTGCCAGCCGCCGCGCCGCTGATACATCGCCGCACCTGCCCGTGCATATACCAACACATTGGGCAAATTGGCAAAACGCGCACCTGCCAACAGCAGCCGCACCCACAGGTCATAATCCTCATACAGCGGCGCGTGACGATAGCCGCCAACTGCCAGTACCGTCGGTTTGTGCAGTGCCACCGTCATGTGATTAATGGGGTTACGCGATTTGGCATAGCGCGCGATATCAGCATGGCAAAGTGGCACGGTTTTAAGCGTTTGCGCGGTTGCATCGGTCGGCGGCTGGCTGCCTACAAACTCCAGCACTTGCCCGCCCAAAACGCTGATATCAGACTGGGCATTGATAAACGCCACCTGCTGGGCAAACCGCGTCGGCACACAGATGTCATCGGTATCCATCCGCAGCACCCAATCATGCGTACAAGCGGCAAGCCCGTGCTGCAACGCACGCCCTAAGCCAACATTACACGCCAACGGCACGATGACCAATGGCAAACGCGGCTGATATTCGGCAATGACCGCGTGCAAATCCGCGCTCACCTCACCGTCAAGCACCAACACGACCTCATCGGCGGCAAGCGTTTGCGTGACAAGGCTTGCCAAACATTGCGCCAAATACGCCGCCTGCTCAGCTGCGTACAGCGACAACAGCACCGAAAACTTCACCCATTGCCCTCCGTTAGCCCATTTGCGCCAGCCACGCGCGTGCCACATCAGGCTTGACCTTACGCGCAAACCAAAACCCTTGTGCTTGTGCTGCCATCAATGTCGCGCGGTTCAGATACAGCGGACTGTTGCCATGGTTAAAACTTTTATCAAACACAATATAGCGTCTATTGTCACCGCTCAGCGTGATTTGCCCTGCCAATTGCTCACTGACCAAGGTTTGCAAAAAATGCTCATCGGGCACCAGTTTTTTGGCAAAAAACGCTTGATAATCAGCAATATACGGCAAAATTTTTTGCCAATCGCAGCGCGTGACTGAAAACCACTGTGAGCCAAAATACACAGGCGCAGGATATGGCAAAATTTTTGCCCGCGCCTGCTGCAGCTTAGTCAACACCTTGCCTGCCAACTTACGTTGCCACGGCGTGTCAGCATGTAGGCTATCACTGACCAAACGGTAGCCATATTGTGGCGCGATTTGGCAGTTTAGCATCATGGCATTGCCACGCGTCTGCCAATCGCGCGCAATCACGGCAAAATCTTGCAACACCACATCTTCACCGCTGACCAAATGCAAAAATTGATTGTCAGCATTTGCCAACGCTGCGGCAAATAAATTCACTGTGGCCTGAATTTGGCTAAAACCGCCCCAGTACACCGCCACACGCTCGCTTAACACATAAAAATTGGGCAAATCTTTTGACGTGATATTGACATCGCTTTTTGCATCTACATGCACATACACATTGACCGATGGCATGCGTGCGGCAAACGCCTGCCAATAATCCACCGCTTGGTGCGCCTGTACCAAAATCGCGTGGCGGTTTGCGGTCATACGCTGCCCTCACGATTAGGCGCGTCAATATCCACCAGCCGAAAGCCGCGACTGACCAAAAATTGATACGCCTCGACAAACTGTTGCCACAACACGCGGTTATACACCAACGTGATACGGGTGCGTGGCAAGTCTTTGAGCGTGAAAACCGCCGTGCTCATGAAGGTATAAATTTCAATTACTTGGTTGGGGTATTGGCGCAATTCAGCCATGACATAATCCTCGATGATGTTGTCAGTGGCAAGCACGGGCAACAACGCGCCAAAATCCAAGCGTTCGCGCGGATGTGGTACAAACGCATCGATGGCAAAGCGCGTGACCATGGTTTGCACCAGTTCGCGGTATGCCGCCTCACCAATAAAAGCGTCCAACCCTTGGCCAAGTAGCAGCCGCTTGACGGTTTGGTCAGCTTTATCTGTTTTATCAATGGGCTGATTATGGACAAGCGGTGACGGCAAATCCTTGTATAACGCAATGGGGATCGTATTTGCGATGACGTTTTTTTCATGGGGGAAAATCGTGTAATGCGCCTGCGATGCTGCCAACACCGCACCGACATCGGCATAGCGCACACCGAGCAATTTTTTAAACGCTTGCATGGCACGGGATTTGGGCAACGGCTGATGATAGCTAGAGTTGGGAAAAATATTTGCCGTGCCATCATCAAACGTGTATAGCTGGTGAAAGTTAATTTTTGCCATGACATATTGCAAAAATAGCACATCGATACTGGCAAGATACACGCGCTCGACAAATTGTTGCCACAGATTGAGCTGCTTTAAGGTGTGTTTTAGCTGATGTAATGTGGCAAACCGCTGCTGCCACGTTTGGTTTTTGAGCACAACAAAAGCCGCTTGATCGCACACGGCTTGCAACTTAGCAAAGTAATACCGATGTTTGGCGTGGTCAGCATACGGCAAATACAAGCCGATGATCTGAGCAGGCTGCGTGATCAAGTCCGCGATAATACGCTGAGCAATCAGCACCTGTAGCGGCGTGATACAAATAAACACATGGCGTTGGGCGATAGATGGTGGCATGATTTATACAGGCTCAATTCGTTTGGTCAGATGGTACAGCAGCGGCAGCAGCACGGCATTGCTGGCAAGCGTCGCCAAAGGCACCCACGTCAGCGCAAGGCTACTGGTGTATGCCAACACCGCGACATATACCAGTGTCGAGAGCATGGACGCGGCGGCAATTTGGCGGTTTTTGCCATGATAAAACAGCACATTGACCCACAGCAAATACGGTATCAGTAGCATAAACGCCGCGGTAAAACAAGCGACATAATACTGACTGTCCGCAAATGCCGCCCCCAACAGCCACCCAAACAGCGAACGCGGCAGCAACCACACCACCCCTGCGGCAATAGGGGCGAGCAGCAGGCTCATCAGCCCCCAACGATGCAACCGCACGATAGGCATACGCCGCGCTTTAAATGCCTCATACAGATACGGCACGGCCGCGCTATTGACGGCCATGATAACGACACTGACCGCACCAGCAAGCTGCACACCTGCGGCATACACACCCAAATCCGCCGCGCTAAAACGCTGATACACCCACACGCGGTCAAGCTGGCCCTTGAGCGTGTAGCTGAGCGCGTGCAACACCAACGGCAGCCCAAGCGCGACGATATAGCGCATCGCCAACCACAGCCGCCGCTTGCGCCAGCTAAGGCGTATGCCCAGCCGCGTACGCATGAGCAGCCACGCTAGGCAGGCGGTGATGGCTTGTGCCAACACGATGGCCAATAGCCGCGCCGCGACTTGACCGTCCGCGCCAGTTGCCACACGATCAGCCGTCATGGCAGAAAAAAACATCACCGTCAAACCAACGTTGGTGGTTGCCAGCAACAGCTGCAACGCCAGATAATCCCACGCGCGTTTTTGGCATTGGCGCACGGCAAGCTGGCTTTGTACCAGACTTTGCCCCAACGCCAACAGCGTGCTATAGCCCAGCAGCTGTGTATTGAGCGACAGCTGATTGCCAAGCAGCGCACCTGCCACAACCAGCCCACACGCCACCACCGCCCACAGACCAACGCTCAGCAGCGCGCCTGCCAACACCACATTGCCCAACCCGTGTTTGCCATACACATAATAGTAGCGCGTGATGGCAGCGTTTTGCGACAGGCTAATAAAAATCAACAAAAACGCGCTAACGGCGGTATAAAACGCCAACGCGCCAAACCCTGCCACTCCCAACTGACGCGTCAGATACGGCAACAGCACAAACGGCACAGCTTTACTCAGCAGCTCACCTGCCACATAAATCGCGCTGTCTTTGACCATACCTTGGGTCAAGCGTTTGCGCCAAATCTGCGCCGTACTTGCCAATGTCATTGGGTAGCTGATCTAGATTAGTGCTCGCGTTCGTCAGTTGGTTCGGTGGCAAGCACATCCCAGCTGACGGCGGTATTTGCCGCAATATCTGTCGTCACGCGTTTGCCAATGATGGCATCATAAAACTTAGGCGACACGCCAAAACCAGGGCGCACGCTGCGGATATGCTGCGCTGTGACGACCTCGCCTGCCTGCATGTCTTGCACAAAATACAACGAACGGCGAAACTGCGCGTTGCCTTGTTCACTGGACTTGCGCCCATAATCTACCCGTCCCAACGCTTGCCACGCCGTATAACTATCGCGGCACAGCGCTGCCAACTCATCGGCCTGTAATGAAAAACTGTCATCCGCGCCGCCGCCATTACGATCAAGCGTGACATGTTTTTCGATGATGCACGCGCCCAACGCAATACTGGCAATCGCCGTGGTATTATCCAGTGTGTGGTCAGATAAGCCAATCGGCACGCCAAACGCGGTTTGCATATCCAACATGGTGCGCAAGTTATAATCGGCAGCAAGTGCAGGATAACCGCTCACGCAATGTAAGAGCGCAAGCTGCCGACAGCCGCCATCATACGCCGCCGCAACTGCCTCACCGATTTCATCTTTATCCGCCATACCTGTTGAGATAATCAGCGGCTTGCCCGTGCTGGCAGCATAGCGAATCAGCGGCAAATCCACCGCCTCAAATGAGGCGATTTTGTAGGCAGAGGCGTTTAGCTCCTCGAGCAAATCCACCGCCGTGCTATCAAACGGTGAGCTAAAAATCGTGATACCCACTTGACGCGCATACTCAAACAATGGCTTGTGCCAGTCCCATGGCGTGTGCGCCTCGCGGTATAAGTCATACAACGTGCGTCCATGCCACAAACCGCCATGAATCTGAAAATCTGGCGCGTCACTGTTTAAGGTAATCGTATCGGGCGTATAAGTTTGCATTTTGACCGCGTTTGCGCCACATGCTTTTGCCATATCAATGATTTTATAGGCATTGTCTAGGCTGCCGTTGTGGTTGGCAGACATCTCAGCGATGATATACGGCGGCTCGCCTGCGCCGATTTTGCGCCCATCAATGCTAAGCGATGTAGTAACTGGTAAAGGCGCGGTTGGGCTAAAATTGGGGATAGATTGGGTCATGGCTGGCTGATAGGTTCACATTAAAATAAAAAGTCTTGCGCCGCCAGCACAAAATTTAGCACCGTTGGCGCGCTAGTGTCTGTGTCAGGCGATTTAGGCAAAATCGTGTTGCTTGGCTGGCAAGATGGCACAAAGCCCAACTTGCGGTGCAGCGCGATGGACGCGGTATTGTGTGCCAACACCTGCGCATCAATCACGGCTGGTGGATTATCGGCATTCAATGCATCTGCCAATGCCAGTACCGCCAGCGCAAAGCCCCACCCCTGCCCACGCGGACAATCGGGCGCAAGATAAAACCCCCATGTGGCGCGTTTGGTCTGTGTTGCGCCTGCGGTCAGTGTCTGATACGGTACTGCTTGGCAGGTGATATTGACAAAACCCATCGGCTTAGCATCGATCAAAAACATCAACAACCGCACATTGGGCGCGGCAAGCTGACGGCTAAACCAGCGCTGGTGACTTGCCCACGCGATAGTATCTTGCCCAAACATCCATTGGCGCACCGCGTCATGATTACGCCACTGCCAAATTTGGCGCATGTCCTCAACCGTTGCCCGACGCACGCGCGCATGGCACAAACGCGCAGCATAGCTCATGGCATTGACCACCCGTGTCGCACCGCGCCCATCGACCAACGCAGCAGCACGACGGCTCAACGCAGCATAATCGTTCAATACCTGTGCCAGCGCGTCTGGCAAGTCATCTGCCAGCTGCTCACGCGCACACACCGCCACCACACGCGCTTGTTGCAAGGCGGCAGCGATATGGCGTTGGTTATCCGCCAGCACCAACAACACACTGGGCAAACCCAAACAGCAACGCTCCCACGTCGTGCTGCCTGCCGCGCCGATGGCGATATCCGCTTGCGCCATCAACTCTGCCATGTTATGGGCATTGATAATGACTTGACAATCAAACGCTGCTGTTTTGGCAAACGCCTGCACGCTAGCACTGTGTGGTGCGGTCTTGCCCATGACCACTGTGACGTTCAATGCTTTGCTGTGATCCATACAAGCATTTAGACATTGCAAAATTTTAAGCGTGATATTGTCTTGATCCACACCGCCTAGATTCACCAAAATCGTGTTCGGCCTGGCTTGACGCTTGCGCCTGCTCAGACTTGCTTCTCGCCATTGCCGAAACTCATCGCGCAATAACGCATAGCGCGTACCAAGCAATAAGCGGCAATTGCTAGGCACAAGATTTTGATAATCACCAAGTTGTCGCCCAAAATTTTGGTCAAGTAACACATCGCAATCATGCGCGCGATCGGCCAAATCATCAATCACCAAGATTTTGACGTTTGGCAATAAGTGTCTGGCCCGTTGCTGCCACGGTTTGGCCAATGCGTAATGGTCGATGATAAGCCAATCGGGCTGATAGTCGGCTAAAATCGGCTGACAATCGGCAAAGTCATTGGCTTCACTCACGCCAAGCCACGCGCTGTGAGCATACGCCATGCCAGCGTTTTGGTCACACGCCGATGGGCTGGGTGTTGCCAACCCAAAAACCTCATACCCTGCCTGCGCAATCACCGCCGATAAATGCCCGTCATGCGCTCGGCAAATAAACGCCACCGTATGCCCTGTTGTGCGCAATACCTCGGCAAGCGTCAAGCAGCGCATGACATGACCACTGCCAATCGCTAGGCTGGCATCGGCTCTAATGATAACACGCATCGTCCGCACCATGCCGCAAGCGGTACACCATCTCGGCAAATTGCCAGTCCGCTTCCTCATCAATATCAACCACACTGTGTTTAGGCAACACAAAGCCTATCGCATGGTTATGAATCGATGCCTCCGTCAGCCATGTTGCCGCCTTGCCCCAATAAAACTGCCCTGCGTCATGATACGCCTGTGGCAAATCCTGCGTTCGGCTTTGCTCATATTGGCCAAACACACTGGCAAGCTGCTGATGCGCATCAAGTTTTAAGGCGCGCAAAATATTGGCATCAAACGCCAACACGGGCAAACAATACAAACTGTCGGATTGTTGCCAGTTTGCCAAACTTTGCGCAAGTACCGACACGGGCAACAGCGGCGTGCACGGGTACAGGCAACAGACATTGGTGGTCGCGGACAAACCCAAATCAGCGATAGCATGCCGTATCACTGCCACTGTGGTGGCATGATCATCGGCTAACTTGGCAGGACGCACAACAACCTGCGCGCCATGGGCGTGCGCGATATCAGCAATGGCAGCGTCATCGGTGGATACATAAATTTGGTCAAACAACTGGCTGGCTTGGGCAGTGGCAATGGCATGGGCTAGCATGGGTTTGCCACAAAAGTCTTTGCTGTTTTTGTGTGGAATGCGCTTGCTACCACCACGGGCAGGGATGATACAGCTATTCATAACGCGCTTGTCGCCTGTTTGGTTGCATGATTTAACGCATCTTTTAATGTGGCGATCACGCGATCTTGCTGCGCGTCGGTCAAATCATAATACAATGGTAAGCTGATTGCACCTGCGTAGTACGCTTCAGCATGGGGAAAATCGCCGACCTCAAAGCCCATCGCGCGGTAATACGGTTGGGTATGCACAGGGATATAATGCACGTTTACACCGATGTCATGCGCGCGCAGTGTATCAAACACCGCGCGGCGCACGTTGGGCGCGACTTGTATCGGATATAAATGCAGCGCGCTGACGTTGCGTGAGTCGCGGTGCGGCAAGCGCACACCAAACGCCGTCACCAAATCGGCAAGCTTGTCATCATAGCGTTGTGCCAGTGTCTGCCGACGGGTGATAAATGCTTGTAATTTGTCAAGCTGGCTTAGCCCCAACGCGGCTTGCAGTTCGGTCATGCGGTAGTTAAAGCCCAATTCAAGCTGCTGATAGTACCATGCGCCATCAGGTTTACCGACCATGTGGGCAGAGTCACGCGTGATACCGTGGCTACGCAAGCGCAGCATATGCGCCGCCAGATCCTCGCGGTTGGTGGTTGCCAGTCCGCCCTCTGCCGTGGTGATGATTTTGACAGGATGAAAGCTAAACACAGTGATATCACTGTACTGGCAATTACCAACAGGCGCGCCGCGATACTGCGCCCCCACCGCGTGTGACGCATCCTCGATAACAGCAAAACCATACTGCTTTGCCAACGCCCCGATGGCAGCCATATCGCACGGCTCGCCTGCAAAATGCACCACCACCACCACCTTGGGCAAGCGATGCTCCCTAGCCGCCTGTGCCAGTTTGGTTGCCAATGCATCCACCGATAAATTGCGCGTGACGGGGTCAATATCGACAAAATCTACCTGCGCCCCACAGTACACACCACAATTTGCTGAGGCGACAAACGTGTTTGGCGTGGTCCACAGCCAATCACCCACGCCCAACCCCAATGCCAAACAAGCGATATGCAGCGCAGAAGTCGCGCTATTGACCGCCACGCCATAGTTTGCCCTCACACGGCTTGCCAGCGCGCGCTCAAACTCTGGCACACGCTGACCTTGGGTCAAAAAATCCGACGTAAGCACCGCCACCACCGCGTCGATGTCCGCGTGGGTGATGTGCTGGCGACCATAGGGTATAAACTCGGGCTTGGCGTTTGGCATGGTGGTTTTTTGGTCTTTGTGTTGGTTGTTTGGCAAAAAAAATCAAATCTGCCCAATACTGTGAGCGTTTGCGTCAATCCACGCGCGCAATGTCTCAATATCCATCCAGTCTGGATTGGTATCGCTGGCGTACACAAAGCCCTCGGGCACGCGCTTGCCGTCTTTGATGCGCTCAGGTGAGTCGCCCCAGCCGTTGATTGCAGGCAAAATTTTGTAATAATCGGCGTATTCAAACGTGTGCAGCGCATCTTCACTGCCAATCATCTGCTCGTGGAGTTTTTCACCAGGGCGAATGCCAACGATTTCTTGCCGCGCATCGGGGGCAATCGCGGTTGCTACCTCCGTCATCAGCATCGATGGAATTTTTTTGACATAAATCTCACCGCCGACCATATCGGCAAACGCATGCCAAACCAGCTCCACGCCTTGCTCCAAAGAGATCATAAACCGTGTCATGCGCGGATCGGTGATGGGCAACACGCCACGGTCTTTGATGGACAAAAAATACGGAATCACCGAGCCGCGCGAGCCCATGACGTTGCCATAGCGCACCACGCTAAAGCGTGTGCCATGTTCACCCGAATACGCATTGCCCGCAACAAACAGCTTATCTGAGGCAAGCTTAGTCGCGCCATACAGATTGACGGGGCTACTGGCTTTGTCGGTTGAGAGCGCAACAACTTTTTTGACGCCTTTATCAATACAGGCATCAATCAAATTCATTGCGCCCATGATGTTGGTTTTGACGCATTCAAACGGATTGTATTCAGCGGTCGGCACAATTTTGGTCGCCGCCGCATGCACCACATAATCCACCCCATCAAGCGCACGATACAAGCGGTCTTTGTCACGCACATCGCCAATAAAAAACCGCACGCGTGGGTCGTTTTGGTAATGCTTTGCCATCTCCCACTGCTTCATTTCATCGCGTGAAAACACAATCAGCTTTTTGGGATTATATCGCGCCAACGTCATCGGTACAAAGGTATGTCCAAACGAACCTGTACCACCTGTGACCAAAATCGTTGCATTGTCAAACTGCTTCATTTACCACCACTCTTTATGTTTTCAAAAAACCTAGCGCGCGCCAAAGCCTGTCAGCATGGTTTGCAACGTCTTAATCACAATCAAACTATCTAGTGCCAGCCCGATATGCTTGATATAATAAAAATCGTACTGCACTTTGAGCGCGGTTTCATCCTCATTGCTCGCATAGCCTTGCGTAACCTGCGCCCAACCCGAAATCCCTGGTTTGACAATATGACGATAGTTATAAAACGGAATGCGCTGCTCAAACTCACAGACAAAACTTTGCTGCTCGGGGCGCGGACCAATCAAACTCATATCCCCTTTTAGCACGTTGATAAACTGCGGCAGCTCATCAATGCGCGTTTTACGGATCAACTTACCCACACGGGTGACGCGCGCGTCATTTTCACTGGCAAATTTTGCCCCATCGCGCTCGGCATCCAAGCGCATGCTGCGAAATTTATAAATGGTAAACAGCCGCCCCCCTTGCCCAACGCGCTGCTGGGTAAAGATCACCTGACCTGGGCTCTCTAAGCGGATCGCCAGTGCGGTCACCAGACAAATTGGCAGCACAAGCGGCGCAGATAGCAGCACCGCCAAGCTATCGAGCATTTGTTTGATGCGCAAATAGCCCTGCGAGGGCAGCAGCGAACCCAAATCGTTCTCATACAAATGCCGAATGGGCAGCCGTCCTGTCAAGGACTCGAGCACCTGACGGTTATTATACACCGCACGCCCGTGCAATGTCTGCTCAGTCAAAAACCGTTGCCACGGCTCATCAAGCTCAGGCGCGGACAAATCGGCCACAATGGCTTGCACGCTGCGGTCTTGTTCAGGTGTCAGATGCGGTGTATCCAGCCGCAACCAATGGATGGTCGCCGCATGGGTGACATGGTTTGTCAGTGTGTGAGACAGATCTTGGCACCCACCCAGCGGAATATACGCCAAATAACGCGTCCGCAGCGCCTGCTCTAGCCACACCGAGGCGACAAAAAACCCCAAGCCAAGCACACTTGCAAACGCCAAATAATACAATGAATACGGCAACCGCAGCACCAGCAGCACGCCTGCCAGCAGCAGCGCCACGCCAAGCAGCGTCGGCAGTACCAGCGTGAGCGCGCGCTGACCGGGAAATTGCGCCAACCGCCGCAGCGCGAACGTCGCAAGCAGCACGCCTAAGCTTACGATAATCAAGCTATTAAGCTGGGTATCCAATAAATCCCAACGCAGCAGCCGCCCCCGCCAACGCCACCACGCAGGCAATAGCGCGATAACCGCCCAACCCACCACCAAGCGCACGCCCACCCAACGCCACAGCCCCAAAATTTGCGTTGGCAGCCATGCCCACGCGCGCCGCCCCGTACCCACCACCTCAAAAGACGACGGCGCAGGTTTTGGCGAATAGGTAGGCGTATCGGACATAAGCATTTTAACCTAAAATCAGCTAACACGGCTCACACAGCTGGGGCACAGGCAAGCATGACGCGCCTTAACGCGGCGTTAAACCTGTTTTGGCAGGATTTGCCTTGCGCCATGCGACAAAATCTTGATACAGCGCACCAAACACAGCAGGATTTTGCTGGGCCAAGTTACCCAAATCAATGTCGATATTATCGCAGTTTTTGCGGTCACGCACCATCACACACGCCGCTTGCACATAACGCAGCGCGCTTGTCGTATCGCCTTGGTATGCCAACATTTGGGCATACGCCAGCATATTAAACTGTGACGAATCAAGCCCCATCACGTTATAAAACAGCCGCGTCTTATCCGCAATATTGACCGCATTGACAGGCACGCGCATGGCAAAAATACGCTCCTCATACGGCTCAAAGCCCCAAATCTGCCGATACGGCGGCACACTTTGGTCAGTGAATTTGTGGTTTTCATGGCGCACAAACTGGCTATAGTCCAAATAATTACGCGCCAAAAACGTCTGCACATAATACCCCAGCACACCTAGCACCGCCGCCAGCGCGCACACCAACCCACGCCGCCCGATCGCGCCCGCGCTGATACCCACGTTAGCAGGCAGACGCAGCGCATATTGGCGTTGGTCAATCAGCGCGACAAACAGCGCAAACACCGCCAAATAGCGAACATACCACAGCGGATATTCCACACTGGCATACAGTATACTTGCCCACACAAACGCCAACGCCGCCGCGCTCTCACGGCTATGGCGCGTGTGCAGCGCGCGCAGCAGCACCCACGCAATCGGCAAGCACCACGCCAGCCCAATCACACCAAGCTCTGCCAACAGCATACTGACAAAATTGTGCGTATGGTCGGCGATTTCTGGCCATGCAAACGCTTGCGCGTAGTCAATGCTTGCGCCCATGTAGTTGTTCCAACCCACGCCCGTGATCGGATGCTCAGCAAACATCATCAGCCCACGCGCGTGCATTGCTGCCCGATTACCCTGCCCACCTGCCAAGCGACTGACCGCGCCCAACGCATTGGCTTGCCCAAGGCTACTAAGCCAGCTTGCCGCGACATAATACAGTAAAAACGCCGCCAGCGTACCACCCACCAATGCCGCCTTACGCCGCCATGCCAACGGCTGCACGGCAAAAAACACCACCGCCACAATGACCGCCATGCCAAGCCCTGCACGGCTTTGCGTCAATGCCAAGCCAATGCTAAACGCGACAAACCCAAGCATCAGCCCCACGCGATACACTTGGCGATACCGCCACGTTGCCACGCGCTTGCCAAACAGCTGCCCATCGCCAAACGCCTGCTGCAACAAATACAACACGCCGCACAATGCCAACACAAACGCGTACGCGGTGTGGTTGGCTTGCCCAAAGTTGCCATCAAAGCGCGTCGGGTTTGCCGTGCTACGCGCGATAATCCAGCCCTGCCACGCGATTTGATACTGCAAAATCTGCATGATTTGAATGGCAAACGTCAGCACCGCCATGACAAACGCCGCGCCAAACACGCGCGTCAGCAGCCGCGCTTTATCCGTCACATTGCTGGCAGCGGTGGCGACCAATGCCACGATCAACAAACCGCCGATGGGAAACATCAGCGCGTGCGGATAGCGGATATCGACGATCAGCGACTGCACGCCAATCCAGCCTGCCAGCCCCAACCATGTGACGACCGACAAGCCGACATGGCGCAGCCGATGTGTCCACCAAAACGCCATCAGCCCCAAGACGATCCACGCCACCGACCAGCTATTGACCAAAAAATCGCGCCCAATCGGCGAATGCCATGGCAACAGATAGCCCAAAATCGCCATGCCCATGCACCACCCAAGCCAGCGGCTGTTGTCTTGTGGCGGATGGGTGGCGGATTGTGCCAAGGGCGGTGGCGGCGGTAAGGTGTCGGTGTGGGGGGTGTGGGGTGTATGGGGCATGGCAATCCGTGGTGGTGGATGGCAAATAACGGGGTTGATTTTTGATGGGCAATAAAAAATGCCAAACGGGGTAGTTTAGCATTTTTATTTAAGGTTAGACAGATTGGCGCAAGTTTTTATTGCCATGGGCGCAAATCGACGATTTTAACCACCTTGCCACCCGATTTTTTATCAATCAATACCGTCATGTCTTGTGCGTTGGCTTTAAGAGGAACAAAGCTATCTGCCGTAGGATATTGGCTTAATATTTTTTTTACATCATTTTCATCGTTAAATTTATTAAGTTCGTTCAGAGGCTTAGCTCGCTTTACGATTTGCTCATAAGCCCTCGATAAAGGTTGATAAAGTTCTGGGCGTTGTGGTGGAGCAATCCCATATTGTATTTCGTCAAATAATATCTCATTTGAAAGTTCAATATTAGTCTTAGGCACAACACTAGCAACATACTTCGGTCGCCCGACGGGTACATGTTTATATTCAGATTTTGCTTGAGCTAGTTTACGCTGGTCAATATCGTTCGTTCTCACTAACTGAAAACGATCAACATCATAAGCAATCCAAGCAGGCTTTCCTTGATACATAGTATACAAACCATAGCCTAGAGCCAACAACTGAACCGACAAAATAACAGCTAAGTCAAATCTCAATGTCTTCTTGGGCTTTTTGTACACAATAAATGTCAGCACAGGTCCTAGGATTGCATCAATTGCCAACATCATAAGGTACAAATGATTTACTCCCACCGCTTTTGCTAACGGCGAAGGATACCAAACCCCATAAACCAATAATATGCTTAATAATGCACTGACAGCACTAAACAGTAAATGCCAACCAAATGCTTTGATTTTTTGCTGAAATAACTGCTTATTCATATTTGCAACTTTTTTGAAAGCAATAAAAACCCCATCACTAGATGGGGTCTTATCGTTTTTATACCACTATCCGATTGACAGCAGATAGATTAACGGCAGTTAGATGGAGCTAGTTTTGGCTCAAGTGTACCAACAGTAGCGCCAGAAACTTTTGCGGTTGCACCTCTAGCCAAACACTGCCATTGGATCGCATCGGTAGGTGGGGTATAAGCTTGAGTTGAGTCAGGCAGCGCAGCAGGGGTTGCACCACTGAACGGTGCTAGAACCAAAGTACCGTTATCTTGTACAGGCTTATCATAGGTAACAGTAATTTCACCATTTGCATCATTAATTGCAACTGTCTTAACGTTAGCAGTTGCACTTGGTGCGGTCCAACCAAGGCTATATTGTGCAGCGTTCGAAGCATTCTCAGTTACAGAAGTTTTAGCAGAAGTCGCTAGTGACAGACCTTCAGTTACTTTAGAACGTTTCATGTAGTCTTGATACGCAGGCAACGCGATCGCAGCCAAAATACCGATAATCGCCACAACGATCATCAATTCAATCAATGTAAAACCTTTTTGAGCGTTCATAATGAACTCCTTTGTAAAAAATCAGTGATACGGTTGGGCATCTGCCCGTTTAGCTTTAAGCCAATCCACCCATCGGCTTTTTGTGTACTTGGTCAATTGTACATTTGATGGATCGATTGTTTTACCTCTACCTATAACCATGCATATCACGTGCCAACTTGGGCATGGTGGATTTTTGGCAGTCAATGTGACAATTTTTGTCAGTTGGGTGACAAAAATTGTCAGTTGGGTGACAAAAATTTACCATTTAGGCGGTGGTATGCCATTTTTTACTAACAAAATTTGTCATAGGGTGACAAAATTTGTCACATCAGCTGCCAAAATTTGGCAAGTTGTGACATTGTTTGGCATAAACTGACAAATTTTGTCACTTGGATTGCACCACACTTTGTCTTGCCCACTAATTACGCCACTCATCGCCACGTCCGCATGTGGTATCGCGGCATTTGATACCATTAGAGCGCAGCTCTAAAACCCCGTCGCCCTGCATCACGCCATTGCTTATCGGTGTGGCGGTGATGACCCAGTCATTGGTTTGACGTGCCACACTGTAGGTATAATTAGGATGGTCGGCAGGAAAGCTGACATTACTTTTGTCAATGTTGTCATACGTGCCTTCTGCCAGTTTACGCGCTTCAATCCGACCTGCCTCATTTTGCATCTCTGTCATCATCTCGGTGCGCTTGGTGCGTTTGACATGGTTTTGATAACTTGGGTAGGCAATCGCTGCCAAGACACCGATGACGGCAACCACGATCATCAATTCTATCAAGGTAAATCCACGTTGTTGCATCATAGATCCGTTATTTATTCCAGTGATATTATCGGTTTAATTGACCAACTACCAAACCTCGGGGTTTGCACCACAGTCGCCATTTTTTTGCAAATTATCGTCGGTTACGGTGTTATCGGTGACCACACAGGTGCGCTGTTGGCTATCAAGATACAGCCGCGGCGCACGGCTGAGGTTTGAATTGGGCAGCGCTATCATCTTCCAACCACGTCCAATGGCAATATTGGACAGTGAGCTGTCATCGCTTGTTGGTACCAATGAACGGGGCGTCGTCGTCGTCTCGCCATCATCGTTTGTTGCGCTGTCGTTTTGGTTATCATATAGCCGAATCACATACCGATAGTTACCAGCATTGCTACCGATGGGCACATAGATGCTAATATTGTTAGCATCATAACAATTATCGCCCGTGCCGCACACGTTGGGACGAAAGTTACGAAACGATAGGTTACTGGCACGCCAGCGTTCAAGCTCTAGTGATAACTCACGCATCCGCGCTTGGGTCTGATTTTGGGCATTGCGCACGGCATATTGCTGATAACTGGGAATGGCAATTGCCGCCAAAATTGCCACAATCGCTACCGCGACCATAAGCTCAATCAAGGTAAAGCCCGTGGGTCGTAAAACAGATTTATGGACAGGGTTTGACATCATCGGGCTCACTTGACTGTATGGCATCGTTCAAAGGTTGGCTTATTTTTCATACCAGCGTTGTGGGGTTAAGCGGTAGCGCGGCTCAATAAGGACACGCTCGGCAGAGCCACTGCCTAACGTTTTGGTCAAGCCGCCATCAATACCCATGTTTGTGGTTTGCGGCTGCCCTTGTAGCCCAATAGGATCGGTTGTCGATGAGACGTTTTTGTTTGTATCATCGCCAAAGTTGGTGCGTTTGGCAGTGTCTTTTAGTTCATTGAGACCCAACGTACCAATCATTAAGCGGCGGTTCACTTGATCGGCACTACCGCTTTGAGGGCCGAACGCTAGCTCTTGAATCCCCTGCCCTGCACGTTCATAGCCGCCTGTGCCATTGGTCGAGGTAGTATCATCACAAATCCCCCAAGGCATACAGTATAGCTGACGCTCCGAGCCGCCTTTGATTTTAGCCGAACATGCGTCCGACGCGCTGTAGTTCATATCAGGGTTATAGACTGTGGTGTATAGCTTGCCTGCGATGACCTCGCTTTTGCCCACGCCTTTTGAGTATTTGACATTCTCAAAACCATCAAATTTGGTCAAAGGATAGAACCAACCGCGTTTTGGCGTGGCATCGCTAAAGCTATACAAGGTTTGTTTTAGTTTATCCTTGCTGAGATCACCTGTACCAATCACGCCAAGTTTAACCAATTTGCTATCGCTTGCCATTGTGCTGCTGCTTGCTTGTTTGCTGCCCGTGGAGCTAAATTTGACCACCAAGTCTTTGATAGCAGGCGTAAAGTCGCTAGCATAAAAACGGGCATCGCCGATGGTGACATCGGTATCAAAAACACCATATACCCGATCGGCATTTTCTACGGTGTCACGCATTTTTGATAGCGGTGAGCTGCGATCGCCTGAGATGACATTGACCACCGCAAACAGTTTATTGCCCTGCCCTGTCTCGGTGTTGCGATAAAAGCTGACGTTCGGGCGCTCATAGAAGCGACGCGCGTAGGAGGTGCCCTCTTGGTCATCTTTTAAGATACGTACCACGCGCCCTTTATCCGATGCCACGATACCGTCTTCGAAGTCTGCTCGGAATACCTGACCGCCCAGATCGGCAAAATATAGCTGATCGGCATAGCCGTCGTTATCGCGGTCTAGCACAGTAATGCCGCCGACGATACTGTGTTTCATGTATTTTTTGCCATCAAAGCTACCTGACGCGCTGGCATTGTAGGTGGCTGACCATAAGAGCGCACCTGTTTTGGCATTGATGATATACACGGCATTGCCATCAGCCTGTGTCTTGCCTGCACAGGTGGCACTAATATCGTTTTGTGTTGTGGCAGTGACACCAATTTGGAAGTATTCATTTTCATAGCACATGTCATAGCCACCACCAAAGATGACAACATCTGTACCTTGTGTATCTGTCGCGCTGGTTTTGATACGTGCCAAGCTTGGTGGATTCCAAATATAGCCGATGCGCGCAAATCCTGTCGTATCGGAGTCTATTAAAGCATGTGCGCCCCCATCACTAAAGGCAGGTTTTGGTGCAGTGGTTGATGACAGGTCAAAGCCCAATAAGCCTTTGCCACCTAGGCGCATACCACCGTAAGCATACATACCATCACTAGAATTTACACCAACTTTATTATCTTTATAATTGTAGTTGTATTTGGCACGCACCGCCCACTGACCGTCAATACCAAAATACGGGGTAGCAGCAGGGCGTTCAGCGGTGGTGGTATAAACAGAATTTGGCACAATCGCGTCAGACTGGGTTTGCATCATGATCCGTGGAATGACGACAAATTGCTCTTTACCGCTATCTGATTTCACCATATGCAGCCCACCGTCCATGGTACCAAACAGCACGTAGTCTTTGCGCGCGCTGTCATCGCTGATGTTCTTGACGCGCCCATTTTCTAGGGTTGCTTCATAAGAAACCGCGACAGGCTTAGAGTGGATGCTAGCCCCCAAAACTTTGATGGCTTGTGTAGGCTGTGCCATGGTTAGGTCTTTGATAGGCGTTGTATCGCTAATTAACTGATCCAAATCTGTCGGGGTAGCCGCGTTGGGTTTGTAGGCTTGGGTATATCCCATAAACTGTAGTAGCTTAATTTGGTTAGCACGGCTATAGGTTGTGGTGTCTTTGAGCGTATCAAAGCCACTGGGGTGCTTGCTGTCATCAACGCTCAGACGGCGCAACGTTGTCGCGGTTGTATTGACATCCTGTAAATCCTCCACCCATACACTGCGTGTGGTTTTTACATTGCTGCTGGGTGTGGTGAGCTGCTCGTACATACCGCCTGCTTGTACAGCATCGTTACGCGTGTCGCCGTTGTCATTGATGTAGTCCAGCGATTGCCACAGGTCTTTTGTGGTAGGGGCTAAATTACCACTGACGTCTTTAAACAACTTTTGGTTACTCTTGCCGTACAACGTACCATCAAATAGGTCAAACTTTTTGATATTACCCGGCCAAATGTTGCGTAAGTTATCGCCACCTGACAACTGCGATTCTAAAGAGGGCAAGTAGGCAACGGGCAATTCACCTAGCGGACGATAAGGGTCTTTTGGAATGGTCAAGGTGCCCGATGGTGCGGCAGGGATGGTGTTATTAAGGCTAGCAATAAATGTGGTGATACTGTTGGCAATATCTTCTGATGACTGTGCATAAAAGAAGCCGCCTTCGCCATAGCCTGCGCCTTTTTTGCCCCATTTACAGGCGTTTTGGGCATCTTGGGTTGCCCCTGCGGTATCACAGTCATACGTGCCGTCTGTATTTTTATTGAGACCTGCAAATGATGCACCAAAGCCCGCCACTGCGGTGCGGATACTCACCCCTGATGGGTTGGTATCTTTGTTGTATAGGCGTTTGGCATACTCGCCAATCCATTCCCAGCCGCCTGTTTCACCATCAAATAAGCCTGAGGTCAGCGATGGGGAGACTAGACCGTCTGTTGGTTTGGCCGTGATGGTGTATTTGGTATTATCATTTAATGATTTGTTGATGATGGTTTTTGCCATCTCGTCTTTGGTCGAGTTTGGCGCGCCATCGGTTAGGAAGTAAATACCGTTTGAATTACATTGCGCTGAGGTATCGTTGGTGGTAGTCGCCCCACGGATGTAGTTATTATCACGCTTGGTATCATCTGCCGAGTAAGCGATACCGCCGTAGTTGTTATCCACTGGTGTGACGGTTTGAGTGGTGTTGGTGATGGTTCTATATTCAACGTCTCGCGCCACATAGTGTTTTTTCTGATAACAATAGGCCCTAGAAAGTTCCCAATTATTTGAGTTGGTATTTGCACGGTCAGTTCTTATGTCCGCAGGATCTTTGGGGTATTCACCTGCAAAATGATACACATTCCTTATTGGATCATCACCAACTTTAGGAGAAACACTGTTGTCACAATAATAACGTTTTTGGTATCTGTCATATTTTGCGTCTCTTACCCATTGGTTACTATATTCACGGGGCTTATAACACAAAGAAGGCCAGCCAGGTTCTACAAAAAATCCAGATGGACAATCCTTATAGACAAGCTTCCGTTCTGTTTTGTTAAAAGATTGAAGCTCCGATTCAATCGAAAACGGATTAGAACGGTAAGAGATATATGCTGTTGCCCCGCCTGAGTTTGACCATCCTTTGGTATTGATAGGCTCAATATCCATAGGGTTGTTAGCGACTTTCATCCAGCCGCCATATCGCCAGCCAACGGGTAGCTTGCTATGGGTTTCCCAAGCTGTGGTCATTGCTCCGACTTCTTTTTTTAGCTCGTCGGGGGTAACTTGTGTCCAGCCGCCAGTGCCATTAGGTTTGTAAATAGCAATGTTGCTACCCATTTTCTGGTTAGCAGAGTCATACCAAGTACCGTAGGCAGTCTTACTGATTGGATTGGTTTCTTTACTATTCCACGCATTATCACATTGCTTGATAGTGGCACCAAACTGTCTGGCATCATCAGCACTACCGAGTGCGACACAGACATAATATACTTGGTCACGCACGCTGGTAGAATTTGACTTTTGCATGATGGCGGCACCATCATATAACAAATTGATCTTATTAGGTAGGTTGCTAGAGCGGATACCTGTGTTTGTACCCATCATATAAGCGCCTGCTTCTGCATAAGCATGGGCAGCAGGCGTACCACTTGAAGGCTTGTAGATATTAGGATAATTAGTAGAGTTTGATGCAAGGTTAGGATTGCTGGTACCGTCTTCATCAGTAAAAGTATCGACTGATTTAAAGGCAGCAATGGCTTGGATTAGCTTTAGACGATGGGCAGGTGTCAAGGGTGCTGCGGGCACAAGTATAGTACCTGAATGCCCATCGACTAATTGGTTATTTGATTCACCTATCAAAACTGGGGTCTTGGAGGAGAAATGACCTAAGCCGATTTTGATACTATCGTCGATTTTCTTACCAGCCAAAAGTTGAATCAAAGAGTCCTTAAGGCGAGACATACGGTCAAATTTGCCTGTCTGTGTTTCTATTAAGCGACCATCGCTACCAATAGATGGTGAGGCACTACCATCGCTAGAGCAACCACGCAAATAATATGGCACTGTAGTCCCATTCACCGTGACCGATTTGTAAAAAGTATTTTTGTTCTTAGTAACCGATACAGGTCGCTTATCTATAGCATTATAAGCCCATTCAATAAGACCTGACGAACTTATCTTCGGTTGGCATAAGGACGAAGCAACATCGCCTGGGCTGCCATAGGCATTGTTGCTAGGTAACACCAACGAGCTAATACCCATTGACCCTGAAGTATCTAGCATCATCATCAAGTTGATCTGTCCGCCTGTTGCCGCTTGATAAATCTCTAAGTCACCAACATTGCGACGCTCCCCACCTGTCGGTACGGTATCTGCTTGAGATATGGGTGTCGTCATCATCGCCATCACCAATAGTGACAGCAACTTGACAGAAGTCTGTATACGCAACTTATTACCGTGAGATACTCGGATCATAACTTACTCCATCTGCCCAAAAGGCTCATACACCGCATAAATAAATCTTATCACACAAAAAACTTACATCTGACAAAAAACTCAATCAACTTCAACGCCTCATCGAGTCGCCGTACATTCACCATCTAGCAGCTGGCCTGTCCCTGTGCCAAAGTTTAGACAAGTGGTTGTATTTTCACCATAATCTAAATACATTTGGCTATCAATCTGTTTACTGGGCACTTGATTATCACGCAAACACTTGAGCAAATTTGGCTTATCTGTCAATCCTGCTTCCTTAAAACACGCTTTGGGATCATTGTACGCAGGAATAGCCGCCGTTGAGCGTACATTAAACAGATAATTGGTCACACCACCGTCATTGTCACCGCCAATATTGACATCGCGCTGTTGGGCGACATTGGTATACGCCTCTTGGGTGATTGGTGTTGCCGCCAACGTTATGCTTACTTGAGTTGCCACGGTATTGCGCGCGCTGATATAGCTACTAGCCTGAGATGGATCGCAAAATCCTGTGGTATAACCTGTCAAATTGCCACCGTTGCGCACAATGCGTGTGCCATTGGTCATCACTTGTTGATTACGTGGGTTATAGCAATAGATCAACTCATCACCACGCGCCTCAGGTTTAAAAAAATGACCAAAAACACCATTGTCGGATAATGAGTCACGATAATTAGAGCCTGTTACAGGACCGTTTACAACGTTTTCCAATTTAGCATTGGCACCATCACTGCCTTGCAAAAGTAGCGTATTAATCTGGTCACTGGTAGCAAGACGCAAATCTGATGTACTACGACGTACCGCAATAATGCCAACCAGCATCACCAAAACCAATACCAACAAGACCACGATCAACGCCGCACCACGCTGCCGATCATAACCCAACGAGGGTCGTCTTGTTATGACTGCTTTATCGCCAGCTAGATTGTGAAATGTATGACTTACCGTAGGCATTTTTTTTAGCATTGGGTGATTATCCTAAGGTGTTACGACACGCGCATTACGCAAAAAAGTCGTTGATTCATAGGTTTTTCGAATATATTTATCATTGGCGTTCTTGGGCGTATTGGCTTGACCAAAAATCATATAGCTGCTTGGTGCACTAAAATCCCCCACCACAGGCATTGCGCCACGCACCAATAAACCTAGCTTAACAGCAACAATCGGGGCGCGGTATAAAGGTGAGGTTTCATCCAAAGCGTTATATTGCGCTGGTGTGATATACGTCAAGGTATTACCGTTTTGAATACCTATTTCAACTTTAAACTGATCCACATTTAAAATTAACTCTTCGCCTGCACCGCCAAAACCAGGTATTTTAGGTGTCACACTATTGTTTGCAGGTAATATACCACTGACACCAACTCGTCCTGCATCACACGCCAATACCAACATATTCTGTGATACGTTGGTATTTGTACTGGGTTCACGCAAAAAATATCGCTCCACCACATGCGCATTTTGAGCCACGGTGTTGTTTTCACAATCAAGTATATTCTCGCCTGTAACGTTTTGGTATTGAATGACCAATTGATCGCTACCTACGTTTGTGTTGCTAATTTTTGACCACAGCGGGCTTGTGCCTGCTGTGGTATTGCCATCAGCACTTACCGTGATTTTTTGGGCAATATCATTGGGTGCAGGTTGATCAGTTGAGTAATTTAAATTCGCACCTGACAAAACAATACCACCATAGCCTGTGGTTTGGTTAATTTGGTTCACAGTATTACCCAAATTAGCCAAACGTAGCTTTTGTTCCACCTGCTGAATACCAAAAATACTGGCATCGTTAATTTCAGAGCCACTACGCTGGATAGCACTGGTGCGCACCATAGCGATATATACCTGAAACACCGCTGCAGTAATCAGCAAACCCAATACCAATGAAATCATCAGCTCAATGAGTGTAAAACCTGCTTGTGCCTGTCTAGATGCCCCAAAAATAAACTTTTGCGCAGTCATATAACTAGATGCAGCGTTTGTATGCTTTTTCAGCATTAGTATGCCTCCATCACAAAGCAAGATACGCCAATATTGTAGTCTCCTGTTTCCTTCATGCAGTCATTTGCTGCTGTACCAAACCTAGGTTCAGTATTGCCCCACGCAGCAATCAGACAGGTCAAAGGCTGCCCAGTTGTGGTAGCAGGGCAAATATCAGCGCGTACCTTTACGCCACTTTGACCAGCCTGCGCCTTAAGCGCGAGCGCATCACGCGCTGCCAGCTGATTGACCGTACAGCTTTTTAGCGTTGTGCCAGTAGTGACGCAGCTATCTTTGGTGATAGTGTCATCGTCCACAGTTATACTGGTTGTAGTAGCATTGAGTGCATCACGAAAACTTGTTATGCCATCAGGATTGGCACGCATCATCTCTGCACCGCCCCGCATCAGGCTTAATGCTTGGCTGCGTAAAATCGTCTCATCGGTCGCTTTAATTGCTGTGATTTGCATAGCAGAAAAACCCAATACCGCCACTGCCAGTAGCAGCAGCGCGACCAGTACCTCAATCAAGCCAATGCCTTGTTGTGACTTCATCAGCAGGTTCCATCTTTTTGCGTGACAATATTACTGTTACCGTCTACAAATACCGAATAACGATCCACCCCCGTGCCCGAGCATACAGATATTTTTGTGGTGTTATTTAGTGCTGTACCCGTACCTGTGTTGTTTTCAAACGCATGTTTTTGTGGTGTAAAACTTATTTTACTCAGACTTGCCGTGCTCGGTGTGATTGTTAAACCGTCACTCAACGCAAAGCGTGAGCGGCTGTCAGTACTATCAACAAACTTGACATCCATCCGCTTATCCACGGCTGTGTTTGTTAGCTCAACAAAAGTTGATTTTTGGTAAATTTGCGCCTGTGTCCGTGCATCTTTAAAAGCAGACTCAATCACATTCGCCCCGTCAATCACACGCATTTGTTGAATTTGCCGTGACATACTCGGTGCTGCCATTGCTGCTAAGATAGCAATGATAATCACGACAACCATCAGCTCAATCAGCGTAAAACCTTTTGCTGAATTTGTTGGCATCATTGCGTTGTTCCCCATCACCTAACCACTAAGACCATGCCCAATCGTTTCATCATATTGTTTAAAATAATGTTGCAAAAACCGTGCCTTATCTTTGGGCAAAGCATTTTTAACCACCGCTATATGATTAGACATAACGTTTAAGCATCTATGCTTGGCAGCGCACCCAACTGTCAAAAAAAAACCTCAGACTAACGCACAAGTTGTTAGCCCAAGGCTTGTTTGTATGGCAGGCTTAATATTTAAATTAAGCTATCAGTATTTGACTTTCATTTTGTTTAATCAATGCTTAGAAACTTAAATCCATTCAAATATATTCACCAAGTTTTGAATAAATTTTACAAATTACGATCGCTTAGCGCCCACGATACGTGATGCGTCCTTTCGACAAATCATACGGGGTCATCTCAACCTTGACTTTATCGCCCGTCAAAATACGGATGTAGTTTTTACGCATTTTGCCAGAGATATGCGCGATGATCTCATGCCCATTTTCTAGGCGCACTTTAAATAATGTGTTTGGCAAAGTATCCACCACCTCGCCTTCAAATTCGATGACATCGTCTTTTTTTGACATAGTACCTAATCTGCTAAAGATTTGCTAAAATTTTAAACACCGTATTTTACAATAATTCTAATCAATTAGCAAGTGTTTGCGCTGGCTTACTCGGGCAGATTAAGCCATACAGGTGATAGGCGCACTTTGGGTAATAGGGTCTGAAATTGCGGCGGATATAAGGCATTGATAAAATACAAGCCATCAGCAGGGGCGGTGGGCGCAGCTTGAGTACGGTCTTTGATGGTCAATAAATCGGCTAGCCACGTGGCAGGCTGCTCACCGCGCCCGATGGCATACAGACTGCCCATGATGTTGCGCACCATGTGATGCAAAAAACCATCGGCTTGAATATCAAGCACCCACAAATCGCCATGCGCATAAAGATTGGCAAAAGCGACTTGGCGCACAGGTTGTTTGGACTGACACGCCGCCGCGCGAAAGCTGGTAAAATCATGCTGCCCGACCAAGCTTTGACAGGCCGTTTGCATCGCCGCCCAATCGAGCGGCTGGTATTGGTGGGTCACCTGCCCATGCAGCAGCGCAGGGCGATACGGTTGATTGAGCGTAACGTAGCGGTAACGCCGCGCAATCGCACCAAAGCGTGCATGAAACGTCTCAGGCATGGGCACCAACCAACGCAGCGCGATATCATCGGGTAGCAGGGTATTGGCACCGCGTAGCCAGTTATAAGGGTCACGCCGCGCGGTGGTGACAAAATGCGCCACCATATTGGACGCATGAACGCCTGCATCGGTACGCCCTGCTGCCACCACCTCGATGGGTTGATTGGCAATTTGCGATAGCGCACGTTCGACTTCTTCTTGTACACTGCCGACTTCCTGCTGCCGCTGCCAGCCGCGATAGCCTTGCCCGTTAAACTCAATCCCGATGGCGTATGTTTGGGTATCGGTGTGCTCTACCGCGTTATTCAAACCGCTTGTTCCTTTTAAAACATCATATACCGACTGCCTAAGCCACGCTGTGCGTGTCTTTCATGCAATGCCGCCAGCGCTGGCGACGGCGACTTGGTGTGTCATATTGCGCCGTGAGCCACAATAGCCGCGCATAAATCGCCGCCACTGTTAGCCGTCCGCTGGATAGTACGCCACATTCTGCCAACCATGCGCCTGCCGCATACGTACTGTCTGCGCCACCATACGGGCATTGTGTGGAAGCCACCACCAAACAACCTTGGGCTTTTAATTGCTTGAGCGCGTTTTCAATCTCTGGCGATTGTAAAAAATTGCCTGCGCCAAAACCGAGCAAAATCAAACCGTCAGGTGCTTGTTGTATCAAGGCAGCAAAATATCCTTGCCACGCATCTGCAGCCATCGGCACGGCATACACAGTGACAATTTTTGCCACCGCCATACGCTGACAAACCATCGGTAGTTGCGCGATTTTGTCCTCAAGCCACAGCGCGCGCTGACGTGGGCTAATTTTTTTGCTAAAGCTGTTGGCAGGATAGCCTGCACGATGATGACCAACAAACGCCATCAGATCATGGCTATGGATTTTTTGCACCGTTTGGGCGGGCCAATGCTCACCGGCAAAGCATACGCGCACCCCTGCTTCACCGTGGCAAGCCAATTGACACGCGTCAAACAAATTTTGACACGCATCGCTATCAGGATTGACTACATAATCCGTCAAAACCTGTGTATCAAGTAGTGGTTGCATAGCACCTGTCACCACCACACAAGTATCGCTTTCTGCAAATGCCTCAGCTAATAACGCCGCCAAATACGCCAACGTATCAGTACCCGTGAGGATCACAAATCGCCGTATATTACCCATGCGTGCATGGATCAGCAAGCTATAAACGGCGGCAATATCCATTGGTGTAAGCTGGCTGCTGTCTTTGACCACCGCATTGGGTAAAATTTGCCATGGCACAGGTGCGTCAGTGTGATTGGGATAACTGGCAAAATGCGCTGCCAAAATATTTTGCAAAATCGGCAAAAACGTATCGGGCGCAAGGCTTGCCAAGGGCTGCCCATAACTACCAAACGTACCACCCAAATACGCAATGCCGATCGGCTCACGCGTCAGTTGTTTAGCGGATCTTGGCATCACGGCAACTCATACGGATTAGCAACACCCAGATCTGCCAACACAGCGATCTCGATACGCTCCATTTCATCCTGCTCAGCTTGTCCTAGCTCATGGTCAAAGCCTAGCAAATGCAGCATACCGTGAACCATCAAATGCGTAACATGCGCCGCTAACGGTTTACCTTGCTCAGCCGCTTGCTTGGCAACCACCGCATGGCAAATCACCAACTCACCCAGCGGCACCTGTGGTAATTGACCAGCCACTTCAGCAGGCAGATCAGCAGGGTACGACAAAATGTTAGTCGCATAGTCTTTACCGCGGTATGCCAAATTTAATGCTCGCGCCTCAATAGGCTCGGTGATATATAGCGACAACTCATAAGGCAAATCCAACGCTAGCAAATCGTCATGCACCCACGCGTTTGGCTGAGCTTGTAAATAAGTCAGCAAGTGCGCTAGCCAATGGCTGACTTGCGCTTGGTCATAAAACTGTGTAAGCTCGGCAAAATCTGCTTGCTGAGCTAGCGTATCACCAAAGCTTATAACCACATCATGATAGATTGGTTTCATTCTACGCTTGCCTGTGTGCTGTTGGTGCCACTCACTGTAGGATCAGCACTGTTTGCCATCGCTTGCGCTTGCTCGGCAAGACGCGCTTGTTTTTTTGCCTCTTTGATTGCCTCTTGCTGCTCATCAAAGGCATCATAGGCTTCAACAATTTTTTGCACCAAATGGTGGCGCACGACATCTTTGCTATCAAACTTGGTGATATGAATTTCTTGAATAGGTGACAAAATAGCCAGTGCTTGGCTCAAGCCTGACTTGGTGCCGCGTGGTAAATCCACCTGCGACATATCACCCGTAATGACAGCGCGCGAGCCAAAACCTAAACGCGTCAAAAACATTTTCATCTGTTCAGGTGTGGTGTTTTGCGCCTCATCCAAAATCACAAATGAGTTATTGAGGGTGCGCCCACGCATATATGCCAATGGTGCAACTTCAATAATTTGACGCTCAAGCAATTTACCGACCTTTTCAAAGCCAAGCATTTCATAAAGCGCGTCATACAACGGGCGCAAATACGGATCAATTTTTTGTGTCAAATCGCCAGGCAAAAATCCCAGTTTCTCTCCTGCTTCGACAGCAGGACGTACCAGCAAGATACGCTCAATCTCATTGCGCTCAAGCATATCAACCGCACAGGCTACTGCTAAATACGTTTTACCTGTCCCTGCAGGACCTACGCCAAACGAAATATCTGAAGTCAAAATGCGTTTAACATAACGCTGCTGATTTGCTCCACGCGGCGTAATTTTGCCTTTACGTGTGTGCAGGCTAATCGGTGCATACGTTTTATGGTCAGTTTCAGTTTGGGCTAGATTATTGTGTTTGGCATCTGCCAAGTCTATCTCACGGCTAAAACTGGTCTGAATCAGCATATGCAAATCTTCGGGCGTAATATCCGTATTGGTTTGCACCTCATCGGCAAGCTGTAGCAGAATTTTTTCGGCGCGCTCAACAGGGTCAAAATCACCCGATATGACAAAATCGGTCTTGCGCTGATGAATCTGTACATCTAATCGCTGTTCTAAATATTTAATATGGTTATTGTATTCGCCCAAAAGGGATTTTAATTGTTGGGTGGTAAGGCTAGATAAATCAACACTGCGCTGAATAGTATCGCTCAAGTGGTCATCCTTATTGCTGAGAATAAAATTTATTGATTGACATAATAAGTCAATAGCTAACTTATTATGGAATTTTTGACAAAAAATGCAAGTCTAAATTATAGGTCAAGCAATAAAAAACCCCCACTCAATGAGTGGGGGTTTGGGATAAAACGCTGACGATGACCTACTCTCACATGATCGAATCACACTACCATCGGCGCATTGTCGTTTCACTTCTGAGTTCGGGAAGGGATCAGGTGGTTCCAACAAGCTATGATCGTCAGCAAAGCATTGAGCCTTGCGGCATATAGAGAAATGAGTAACTGAATCGATAAACTTTGGTGAACGTCTACAACCCATTAGGCGTTGTATAGTCAAGTCAAACGAGCAATTAGTATTGGTTAGCTTCATGCATCGCTGCACTTCCACACCCAACCTATCAACGTCCTGGTCTAGAACGGCTCTTTAGGGAAATCTCATCTTG
>NZ_BCUL01000004.1 GCF_001591265.1 Moraxella atlantae NBRC 14588
AATTAAATTTATTATACATTTAATTTTTTTTAAAATGATTCGTTTGTAGCGTGCCCAGCGCCTCACCCATCTGTACCGCTTGACCATGCTGCAACGTGGGCAACCATACGGTATGCGCTGACGCAGGCAATAGCACAATCGCAGTCGAGCCCAAATAAAACCGTCCCAATTCTGCACCTTTTGACAAAACAAGGTCATGCGATTGGCGAATGATTTGATCACCACGGTGAAGTTTGCCCGTGGCAACGGTTTCGATACCTGCAACAATCATTGCACCGACCATGACCACACACGCTTGCCCAAACGCGGTATCAAATATACACACGCAGCGTTCATTGCGCGCAAACAAATCGGGTACATGATTGGCAGTCACATCATTGACCGAAAACAACTGCCCTGGTACATAAATCGTCTCAACCAGTCGCCCGTCAAACGGCATATGCACGCGATGATAGTTGGTCGGCGCAAGGTACACGGTGGCAAAGCTACCATCTTGCAACGCCTTACCCAGTGCATAATCCGCCACCAATTGTCCAACTTCATACTCACGCCCTTTGGCTTGCAGCAACTTGCCATCGTTGATCGTGCCAAGCTGTGAAATCACACCATCGGCAGGGCAAGCAATGGCATTAAGCGCATCAGCAATCGGGCGGCGGTCGGTTTTGAGCTCACGGGTAAAAAAGTCATTAAAACTTTGGTATTGGCGCAAGCTGCCACGCGCATAGTCATCCAATTCAATACCGTACGCACGCGCAAAGCCATGAATCAGTGCGGTTTTGACCAATGGCTGTTGGCTTGCCGCCAGTCTGCCTGCCAGTTCGCTAAGTTTTTGTTGCGGGACAAGGTGTTGTAAAGTGGTAAATAGGTTCATAGTGATTAGATTATAAAATAAGAATGACGGTTTGGCAGGTGTATAGCGATCGCATCATCGCATACAAACCGCATGGAATATTTGCCGTTTAGACTTATCTGGCATTATAATTCAAAGCGCAAACCAGCAAAACCGTAAATTTATTTTTATCTATCTTTAGCTCTGTAGGAAAGTCAAACCCATGAAAGCCGTCATCCAGCGCGTGCACCATGCTAAGGTTGAAGTTAATCAACAAACCGTTGGGCAAATTGAACACGGCGTGTTGGTCTATCTGGGGCTCGCTCATGGTGATACGCTTGCCGTCGGGCAAAAAATGGTCGATAAAATTCTCAATTATCGCCTATTTGCCAACGCACAAGACAAGCTTGACTATTCGCTACAAGATGTTGGCGGTGGTTTGCTGATCGTGTCGCAATTTACCTTACTTGCCGATACACGCTCAGGCAGACGTCCCGATTTTGGTGGTGCGATGTCGCCCGATGATGCGCGTGACTTATTTGCTCATATCG
Source organism: Moraxella atlantae NBRC 14588 (assembly GCF_001591265.1). Lineage (GTDB taxonomy): Bacteria > Pseudomonadota > Gammaproteobacteria > Pseudomonadales > Moraxellaceae > Faucicola > Faucicola atlantae. The sequence continues at coordinate 1,381 of NZ_BCUL01000004.1, forward strand.
TTCGTTATGCTCACAGCCAATACGCCAACGTTGCAACGGGAGAGTTTGGCGCAGATATGCAAGTCACCAGCTGCAACGACGGCCCGATTAATTTTATTTTTGAACTTGTGGCTGAGCGTGTTTGATCTGACTTCATCAATGCCTTAAAAATCCCAGCAATTGACTTCCTCCCCTCCCTAAAGCGAGGGGATTCCTTCTACAAGACGGTTAAGCCCAACCGCAAGAATGTTCCGACTGGCATTAATATCTCTATCATGCCATGTGCCACACTTAGCACAAGTCCATTCTCTTATTCGCAAACCTGCTCTACCTTTCGGACTGTTGCTGTCGATTTGACCGCAACACGAGCAAGTTTGGGTAGTGTATTTCTCATTTACGATTTCAAAACGGCAACCTGCGTTCTCGCACTTGTAGGTCAGCTGTCGTTTGAGTTCAAACCAACCTGCATCGTAAACCGATTTGGCTAGTTTGCTTTTTTTGCTGTTAAATTGGGTGGTTTTAACGTCACCAACCACGATTAGCGCGTTATCTTTGACTAATCGGGCGGTGAATTTGTGGATGAGGTCTTGGCGTGTATTTTTGATTTTGGCATGGATTGCCTTAACACGCTGTTTGTTTTTGGCACGTTGGGCGATGGCTAATTTTTTAGCCCATGCTTGGGTCTGTTTGATTTGCAGTTTATCACCGTTTGAGGTGGTGGCACTGTCTTTAAGCCCTAAGTCAATACCGATACTACCTGCTCCGCATTGTGTTTTAGGGTATTCTTTGACGGTGATACACGCATACCATCGGTTACGGCTGTCTTGCACAATCTCGCAGGTGTTTATTTGATATAGGCTAAGATTGTAGCTGTCCCATAGGTCGATAATGAGTTTTTGTCCTTTGGCTAGGCTTAGTTGTAGTGTTGATTTTAAGCCCTTTTTGCCTGTTTGGTGGGTGGCAATGTGTTTGATGGCGGATTGTTTAAATGGTAGCCAACCGAGTGATTGACGTTTTGAGTTTGGGTTGTTGGTTCGCCATGATAGTTTAGCTTTTTTGCATTGGCGTCGCGATTTGGCATGGGTTTCGTTGATGGCTTGGATGGTCTGACTGTGTAAGCCAAGGAATTCGCCGCTACCTTTGGTATATTCGTTTAGGTCATAGGCTGAAAAGAATTTGCCTGTTTTTTGTAGGTACTTGTAACTCAAGTCATTGATGTAGTTCCATACGAAATTAACCGAACCGCTTAGGCGGTTAAGCTTCGTTATGTGTTTATCTCGTATGCGTAGCTTGAGTGTTTTCATGGGTTTATTTTAACATATTTAGTATCTTATCGTGTGTAAGCATAGCTACTTAAGTTGCCTTATATCCACCGCCTGAAGTCGGTGGTTTTACGGCAACAGAGGATAAACGCTGTCTTGCTGTTTTGTCAGCATTGTGTCACAATCATCAACTGTAATAGCGTGGTGTCATCTAGCTGTCATATTTTTGACCCAAGTTTGGCTATCATGCCTGTAACATCATCGTGTTTGTTCGCCATCAATCTTGTGTTAAATGTTAAGTCTAACTGCTTTAGACCCAAGAATTTACTATGAAAAATGAAACGATTTTGGTCGTTGAAGACGAACCTGCTATTCAAGAAATGATTGTCACCACGCTTGAGATGGCAGGGTTTGACTGCCTACAAGCCTCGGACGTGACACAGGCGCACCATTTAGTGGTTGACCACCGCCCAAATTTGATTTTGCTTGATTGGATGCTGCCCAATGGCTTATCAGGCATTGATCTGTGCCGACGGCTCAAAAAAGACGATATGCTCTCAGAGATCCCCATCATCATGCTAACCGCAAAAGGTGAAGAGGACAATAAGGTGCAAGGGTTGGATGCAGGCGCGGATGACTACATCACCAAGCCATTCTCAACGCGTGAGTTGGTATCGCGCATCAAGGCGGTATTGCGGCGTAGTAGTGCGTTGTCGGGCGACAAACCGATCGACATCGGCGGCTTAACCCTTGACCCCGTCAGTCAGCGCGTGAGTGCGCACAACAAACCAATTGAGATTGGCCCGACCGAATACCGTTTATTGGCGTTTTTTATGAGCCATCCTGAACGTGCCTACACACGCACGCAGCTACTTGACCAAGTTTGGGGCGGCAATGTGTATGTCGAAGACCGCACGATTGACGTACACATTCGCCGCTTGCGTAAAGTGCTTGAGCCGTTTGGCTTTGCCGATTATATCCAAACCGTGCGCGGTACGGGCTATCGGTTCTCTAGCCATATCAATTAAACACCAAAACCTCATCGCTGCCCTGCCCTATGGATGCGCGTAAAATTAATTTGTGGTCATCACTGTTGCCCTTGACACTCACCTGCTTGCTGGGCCTCGGGCTTGGTGCGTTGGTCAATAAGCCTGCATGGGGGCTTGGGCTGGGCGTATTGATATACCACGCGTATGTGCTGCACTCGCTGCAACGCTTTAAACAATGGGCACTGCACCACATTGATACACCGCCACCAGATTTTGACAGCAACCTCAATGTCATTGCCTACAGTCTGTATCAATCGACGCGACAAGAACGCCAAGCCCACCAACAAATGCTACAGCTGATGCAAAAAATCCGCGCATCGCTGAGCGCGTTGTCTGACGCGGTATTGTTGGTTGATCAAAGAGACTGTATCGAGTGGTGGAACCCATCGGCACAGCACCTGTTGGGCTTAAATGCGCCCGATCAAGGGCGGCATATCTTGACAGTCATCCGCCAACCTATGTTTCACCAATATTATCAAAACCCAAGCCACTACAGCGACGGCGTGCGCCTAAGCGGTTGGCAAAATCATGCACGCTTTATCCAGTGTGAAGTCACCCCGTTTGGACAAGAAAAGCTGCTGATTTTGTACGATGTCACGCGCTTGCAGCACCTTGAACAGATGCGCAAAGACTTTGTTGCCAACGTATCGCACGAACTGCGCACCCCCCTGACTGTCATCATGGGCTATGTCGAGACACTAAGCGAGCAGCCCGACTTTGATGAACGCTTGCAACGCGCGCTACTCCAGATGACCCAACAAAGCCAACGCATGAATAGCATCATCAATGATTTATTGCTGTTATCACGGCTTGAAAATGATGAAAAACCCAGCACACCGCGCCAAATCGATATGCCAAAGCTATTAATGCAGCTGTTTGATGACGCGCAGATGTACAACAAAACCTTTGACCATCTGATTCATCTACATTTAGATAGCCAACAGCAGCTGATGGGCTATGAGGATTATTTGCGTAGCGCGCTAAGCAATTTAATCACCAATGCCATCAAATACACACCCAAAGGTGGGGAAATCAATATTAGCTGGGAGAAGACCGAAAACGGCGCGCGTTTTTGCGTGCAAGATAACGGGATTGGTATTGCGCCGCAGCATATCGCACGGCTGACTGAGCGTTTTTATCGCGTTGATACGGGGCGTAGCCGCGAAACAGGCGGTACGGGATTAGGGCTTGCTATCGTTAAACACGTATTGTATCAACACAGCGCTGAGCTTGATATTGAATCTAACATTGGGCAAGGCTCGACGTTTAGCGTATTATTTCCTGAATCAATATTGGTCTAAATCAACGTCAATCTAAACCGACAAAATCAAAGTTAACTTCAGGCATTTGCCCCAAAATAATATCACGCAGCGCTTTAGCCGAACCGTTAGAATGTGTCCAACCTAGCGTGCCATGCCCTGTGTTTAGGTAAAGATTATCAATGCGTCCATGCCGATTGGTCGCACGCCCAATAATCGGCACATTAGAGGGTGTCATTGGGCGTAAGCCCGTCCAAAAATTTGCCTCGCGCGTATCAACCGCATCGCCAAACACCTCAACCACACGCCGTGTAAGCGCCTGACAGCGCACAGGATTCAGCGCGCGGTCAAAGCCGTTAAATTCTGCCGTACCTGCCACGCGCAACTGATCACCCAAACGCGAATAGACAAGTTTAAACTCATCATCAATCAAGCTAACATATGGCGCGCGTGCTGCGTCCAACACCTGATAGGTTGCTGAATAACCTTTGGCAGGATAAATCGGCAATTGTACGCCCAAGGGTCTTGCCAACAACGGGCTATAACTGCCCAACGCCAACACATACGCATCAGCGGTCAAACGTTTGGGCGCAGGTGTTGGGGTGTGGTTAGGCTTGGCGACTTCTTGCACCTCAATACCCTGCACGTGCTGCCCATTAGCGATAATATGCAAAATCTTGTGGTTAAACAAAAACTGTACGCCCATACGCGCGGCATCTTGCGCCAATGCTTGGCTAAAGCGGCGTGCATCGCCCGATTCATCAAGCGCGGTAAACGTTGCGCCCACCAGCCTGTCTTGCACAGCAGCCAACGCAGGCTCAAGCGCAATGGCTTCGGCAACATCAATCACACGGCGATCACAGCCTAGCTGCTGCATGCGCTCCGTGGGCGCAATCGCACTGGCAAATTCCGCTTGATCGGTGTAAAAATGCATGATACCACGGGTCAAGTGATGGTATTTTATCCCCGTGGCTGCGCGTACCTCACCAAGCACCTGCCGCGAATATAGCCCCAAACGTACCATTTGCACCAAATTGGCATCGGCGCGCGTGACGCTGCATTCACGCAAAAACTGCATACCCCACCGCCACAACGCTTGATCAACCGTATGTTCGCCATCCACGCCAAACAACCGCCGCCAACGAAACAGCAGTGGCGCGTCCTCTTGCCCCAACCATTTCAAAGCCTTGAGCGGCGTACTGGGATTTGCCCACGGTGTGGCGTGTGAAACCGAAATCTGCCCACCATTGGCAAAGCTGGTTTGCAGGGCAGCGGCGGACTCTTGCTCGACTACAGTCACGCCAAAGCCTGCCTGTGCCAGTTGCCACGCAGTCGTGACACCAACCACGCCTGCCCCCATGATGATGATATGTTTACTCACGTTGCTACTGACTAATCAGTTGGATAAAAACTATGAAACTGCCGTACGCCAACACGGGCATGCCGGCGGCTTTGAGCGCAGCATCAGTCAGCGGCACCCCTGCAGGCACAGGCGCAAGTGGCAATAGCAAATTACTAAAATCCATGCGTCCGCCCCATCAATGCAGCAAAAAGTGGCATCATGATATTTTCCACCAACAATGTGGTGATCTTACCAAATGCTCCACCGATGATAACCCCGATGGCTGAATTTATTACATTACCTTTGAGGGCAAATTCCTTAAACTCCGATAACAAACTCATTTTACTTCCCTTTTGATTTGCCCTAAAACCGCCAAGGCAGTTTGACTCAGCGGTTTTTTGCCGTTTCATTAACCGCCAAATCACTTACGATTGTGGCGTTTACGCTCATTTTCTGTCAGATAGCGTTTACGCAAACGCACAGATTTTGGCGTGACCTCAACCAGCTCATCATCCTCAATAAATTCCAATGCCTGCTCAAGGGTGAAGCGAATCGGCGGCGTTAAAATAATATTTTCATCACTACCCGACGCGCGGATGTTAGTCAGCTGCTTGGCTTTGGTCGGATTCACAACCATGTCATCACCACGCGAATTGATACCAACAATCATGCCTTCATAGACTTCAAGCCCTGGCTCGGCAAACAGCTTACCGCGCTCTTGTAAGTTAAACAACGCATACGCCAAGCACGTGCCACTGGTCATTGAAATCAGCACACCGTTATTACGCGCGCCGACATCGCCAACTTTTTGCTCACCATAATGTGAAAAACTTGAGGTCAAAATACCTGTGCCCGATGTCATGGTCATAAACTCAGAGCGAAAGCCAATCAAACCACGCGACGGCATGGTAGCTTCGATACGAATACGTCCTTTACCATCAAGCTCCATGTTGGTCATCTCGCCTTTGCGCAAACCAACTTGCTCCATGACCGCGCCTTGGTGCTGCTCCTCAACGTCAAAAATCACGTTCTCATACGGCTCTTGCAGTTCGCCATCGACTTCACGCACAATAACCTCTGGACGTGATACGCCAAGCTCATAACCTTCGCGGCGCATATTTTCAATCAAGACCGATAAATGCAACTCACCACGACCTGATACCTTAAATTTATCGGGGCTATCCGTATCCTCAACACGCAAGGCAACGTTGTGGATTAACTCACGCTCAAGACGCTCACGGATATTGCGCGAGGTAACAAATTTACCCTCACGCCCAGCAAATGGTGAATCATTGACCTGAAATGTCATCGACACGGTCGGTTCATCCACGCTAAGCGCAGGCAAAGCCTCTACATGTTGGGGATCACACAACGTGTCAGAAATATTAAGCGCGTCAATACCTGTGATACATACGATATCACCTGCTTGTGCCATCGGCACCTCGACGCGCTCTAGCCCATGATAACCCATGATTTGCAAAATGCGTCCGTTGCGGCGGTTACCGTCTTTATTAACCACAACTACAGGGGTATTGGTTTTTACCGAACCGCGCTGAATACGTCCAATCCCGATCACACCAACAAAGCTGTTGTAATCAAGGCTTGAAATCTGCATCTGAAACGGACCATCGACATCCACTTGCGGTGCTTCGACCACATTGACGATGGTCTCAAACAAGGGTGTCATATCTTCGGCAAGAGCATCGGGGGCAGGTCCTGCAATACCATTTAGCCCTGAGGCATAAACCACAGGAAAATCAAGCTGCTCATCGCTTGCGCCTAGATTATCAAACAAATCAAAAACTTGATCCATAACCCAATCGGGACGCGCACCTGGACGATCCACTTTATTGATAATGACAATCGGTTTTAGCCCACGCGCAAATGCTTTTTGGGTCACAAAGCGTGTTTGTGGCATTGGACCATCAACGGCATCAACCAGCAATAGCACACAATCGACCATCGACATCACGCGCTCTACTTCGCCACCAAAGTCCGCGTGTCCTGGGGTATCGACGATATTAATGCGATATTCGGTATTGTCTTTTGGATTGGTCCATTTAATGGCGGTGTTTTTGGCCAAAATAGTGATGCCACGCTCTTGCTCGAGCGCGTTAGAATCCATCACGCGCTCAATCTCGCCGGCGCGTTCGCCAAATGTACCTGACTGCTGCAACAATTTATCAACCAAAGTTGTCTTACCATGGTCAACGTGGGCAATAATAGCAATATTACGTAAATTTTGAATCGAGTTAGACATAAAACTTCACTTGTGTGAGAAAAATCTTGCGATGTGTAGTATAACATCTTATAGCCCTTAAAATCTGCTATACCACCCAGCGTTATTAAATTTAACAACAAAAAAAGCCGCCAATTGGCAGCTTTTTTATAGTATTGTGTACGACAATTATGGTTGTACATTCATACCTTGAGTTTGGTTTACGGTGTTGGTTTTGTCGCCAGAGATCTTAGCATAAACACGGCGGTTCATTGCACGACCTTCTGGTGTACTGTTATCAGCGATCGGACGGCTGAAGCCGTAACCTACAGTGCTGATACGGTTTGGTGCGATACCAAATTGGTTTACCAACATACCTTTAACTGCGTTCGCACGCGCTTCTGACAAGCGTTGGTTGTAAGTTGCGCTACTACGTTTGCCGATACGTGAAGCGTGACCTTCGATTGACGCGGTCGCGTTTGGATATTCGTTCATCTTCTCAGCCACACGCTGGATTTCTGGACGATATTGTTCTTTGATGTTTGACTTGTCATTATCAAAGAATACGCGTAGCTCCATTTGTAGCTCTTCTTTCACGTCTACTTTAACTGGGCAACCATTGGCATCAACCACTGTGTTAAGCGGAGTATTTGGACACAAATCGATGCTGTTTGGTACGCCGTCTTGGTCATCATCACCATCTGTTTGAACAGCAACCACTTCAGTCGGCTGAACAGGAACAATTTGAGGCTCAACAATCTCGGTAGCTGGCGCTAAGTGACCGCCAAGCACGACATTCAAACCTGCCAACGCCATGCCTTCCCACCAATTGTTATCAAAATTATGGATAGCACGGGCTTCACCACGAAGGCTCATGGCATCATTGATTCGCCAGTTAGCACCGATACCTAGGTTACCGATAGTATCTGTCGATTGGGCGACTTCAGAGCCTGATTTAATCAAATATTGACCACCACCCGGTACGCCTTTTTGTTTGATACCATCAGGCGCAGTGACTACATATGCCTCACGGTTTTTGATAGAAATATTAGATTGACCAGCACCAATCAAAATGTATGGTTTGAAGTTACTATTGGTATAACCACTGAATGTTTCTGTACCAATCAAGAAATTACCAGAAGTCATTTTTTGCTTGGCATCAAAACGGTTAACCCCAGCTTTAGCCGATTTTTCGCTGGCTTCAGCATTGACACTGGTTTCACCGTATTCTACTTCAAGTGCGATAGTTGGTGTCAATTCGATACCAATTGCAGCACCGGTATACAAACCGTCTTCTAGTGCAACACCGCCATTTGGTGCGCCATTTCTACCACCAATCGGATTACCATCTTTATTTCTGTAAAGATTTTTACCTGTTCTGAAAAGATCACGCTGCTTATCAGCAGTATCTTCGATACTTTCACTCCAGTGATAACCCAAAATAACTGGGGTTACCGTAACACCAGCATTGGCAACTGCTGGTAGGGTAGCTGCAGCAATGACAGCTAGCGCGATTTTATTGAGTTTCATGGATTGCCTCCAAAAAAGTTGCGTTTAAGTTTACAATGATTTAAACGTACGACGTTAGCCAATGATATTAAGTGTACCACCAAACATGATTTTAAATCTAACTTCTTAAATAGTATACTTAACTTGTGTTGTTCGAATACAAAATAAGCCAATTCTATTTAGAGACAGATTCAATTTTTAAATTTGATAGCGCAAAAAATCACTTATTCATTGCTGATGTTGTGCATAGCTTAACGCTATCTGTTAGCCTTGACAACTACTTTTTTTACATTGCTACACAATATTACACGATTCTCACAATGTGTTATGCCACAGGCTAATATGGTTGCTTAATTGCTCAACATAATTAGACTGTTATTAAGATTTTGATTGCTTGACGAAGCCTATCATTTTGGCTACATTAATTAAGCTGTTATCGACGATACCTGATCTTTCAATAATAATAACTCATAACTTCAGGCAGTTAAGCATGAAAAATACGCAGCTTACGTCAGGTTTTACACTCATTGAATTGTTGGTTACCGTAGCCATCATCGCGATTATAGCCAGTCTTGCTACACCTGCTTTGTTACAAAATTTGCGTGCTTTAGAAGCCAAAACCATTGAGTCTGCTTTGCACGATTGGTTAAAGGCGGCACGTGCCGACGCTATGATCTATCAGCGTAATGTTATCTTGTGCGTAGCGGATGATAGCTTACATTGTGTGAGCAAAAATGGCACCCATCTTATCAGTTTTATTGACCATAATAACGACAATCAATTTAGCCGCACAGATGATACGCTGCTCCAACAGCATGATTTAACTTTACGTTTTGGCTATTTATATAGCAGTTTGGCAGCAAATCGGGCATATATTAAACTTGCCACTCAAACTGGCAGACCAGTTGGTTATATGGGCAGTTTTAATTATTGCAATCATGACGGCGATTTATCACGGCGTTTTAAGGTTAGCTTTAACATGATGGGCTTAGCCAAGACCAAACCCGATCATGTCGAAGCAGCCAAATGCTCGTGAAAATTCCTGACTTAAATTGGCGCAGTAAATGCTTGGCGCATGGCTTGTATCGCTTTGCTTAACCCCATAAATACACTGTCTGCGATGATGGCGTGCCCAATATTGAGTTCATGAATACCGTCAATTTGGGCGATCGGTGCAACGTTATCACGGGTCAAACCATGCCCTGCATTGACCAATAGACTGGGGCTTTTTTGCTTGGCATGACGCACGGCGGCTTGGATACGGTTCAGCTCTTGCATGGTTTGTGCGCTATCTTGTGTCAGATACGCCTCGGCGTAACGTCCTGTGTGTAGTTCGATCGCATCGGTGCCAAGCGCGATACTGGTATCAATTTGGGTAAAATCGGGGTCGATAAATAACGAAACCAAAATACCTGCGTCATGTAGTTGGGCAATGGCTGTTTTAAGCTTATCTTGATAAGCGATAACATCAAGCCCGCCTTCAGTGGTCAGTTCTTGGCGTTTTTCGGGCACGATACACCCCCAAGCTGGGCGCACGTCACAGGCAATGGCCAGCATTTCATCGGTCAGCGCCATCTCCAAATTCATGCGCGTGGTCATCACTTGGGCAAGGCGGTACACGTCGGCATCTTGAATGTGGCGACGGTCTTCACGCAAATGCAGGGTAATGCCGTCCGCGCCTGCTTGTTCACAAACCAACGCCCCTGCCACAGGGTCAGGGTAATCCACGCCTCGCGCTTGGCGCAAGGTGGCGATGTGATCGATATTCACGCCCAAGAGCGGCAAATTTTTCATGATAAAAATCCATCTAGCGGTTTAATGTTGGCTGAGCCGTTGTAGGCTGCGCCACAGCTCGCGACTTTGTAGCGGCTGATAGCCAAGTAAGTGATCAATGACAGCGCGGTGTATATGCCCAATCTTGCTGAGTAATTGCGCACTAGTAGGCGCCTCTGCTCGATAGGCTTGTTCAAATTTGGCGCTGTCAGTTAGCCAATCTTGCCATACGGCTAAGTCCTTGCCCGTTATAGCGGACGGCTGATTTTCGTCTAACGTAGGTACAAAACCGTGTTGCAAGCGGTAGCGATAACACACAGTGGGATCAAGCGCGTCACCATCGGCAGTATGGCAAAAGTCCATGCCATAACCTAAGTCGTTTAATACTTGTGTTTCAAACCAACGCAGTTGCCATTTTAGCCTTATTGTGTCCGCACCGTTGGTTTGCCAAGTGCCAAGCATGGTTAAACTATCGGCATAGGCTTGCCAAATCATGGGTATGGGCTCTTCAATCGGCAACAGCTTTGCCAGCAGTTCGTTCAGATACATGCCAACATACAATGCCTGCCCCATCAAGGGTTGTACGGTGGCAAGGGCTTGACTTTGGCTGAAGGTTTTTAGATGACTTTTACCGTTGGCAAACACTTGTAACGGCACGAATAGCGGCAAATTTTTTTTGCCTATACCATGCACTATGCCGAACTCTGCGCTAAACAACGTCAGCAAACCGCGGTTTTCTTGATATGGTTTTTGGTGCAGTACATAGCCTGTTAGGGGTTGTTGGCGCATGGCATTTTAAATGTGACTGGCTATGAGTACAAGACTTAACAAAAATTAGTAACCTAAGCTGGTCAAGGCACGCTCATCATCAGACCAACCTTTTTTGACTTTTACCCACAAGGTGAGCATGATTTTTTTACCAAACGTGCGTTCCATGTCTTGCCGCGCCTCAACACCGATTTGCTTAATTTTTTCACCCTTATCACCGATGATAATGGCTTTTTGCCCTTGGCGTTCGACAAAAATCGTCGCATCAATAAACGTTATCGCTTGACGCTGCTTGCCTGTTTTGGGGTCGGTGTGAGCAGGTTCGTCTTTGAAGGTGTCGATTTGCACGGTCAAGTCGTACGGGATTTCATCGCCTGCGCTGCGCATGATTTTTTCGCGAATCATCTCACTGGCTAAAAAGCGTTCTGAGCGGTCGGTGACTTGTTCGGCAGAAAAAATCGGTTCGCCTTCAGGCAAATGACTGGCAATCACCTCAAGCAAATGATCCAAATTTTGCCCACGCAACGCTGAGATCGGTACAATATCACTAAATACACCACTGGCATGCAGCTTGTCCATCAGTGGTAGCAAGGTAGTCTTATTCTTGATGGTATCAGCTTTATTGATCACCGCAACGACAGGCATGGGCAGATCTTGCAATTTTGACAGCACCAGCGCGTCATCTTCTACCCATTTAAGCGCGTCAATGACAAACAGCACAACATCAACATCTACCAGTGCCGAAGTCGCTGCCTTGTTCATGCGCTCGTTGATCGCGCGCACGGCATGGCTATGAATACCAGGGGTATCGACAAACAATGCTTGCATACGCGCATCGGTATAAATACCCATGATACGATGTCGCGTGGTCTGCGGCTTGCGTGAGGTAATGGATAATTTTTGCCCAAGTAGATGGTTCATCAACGTTGATTTGCCGACGTTAGGTCGTCCCACAATCGCGACATACCCTGCGCGAAAATTATCCGCACGTACACTTGTATCACCGCCCGAAAAAAATGCACTGATTAAAGCGTCATTGTCGGTTTGGCGTTCGGTCTCGTTTTCGTTGAAAGCTTGTTGCGCGTCGGTCATGGTATTGGCAGTCATTCAGATCAGTTAAATTTTAAGATAAAGGGCAAAAATTTAGCAAACTAACGCTTAGCAGGCAAACGTTCTGCTAGACGCTTGAGCATCAACTCTGCGCCACGCTGCTCAGCGATGCGCCGGCTTTCGCCTTTGGCCGTGACTTGCTCGGTATGGGGCGGCTCAAGGCTGTCATCAACTTGGCAGGCGATGGTAAATACCTGGTCGGGCGCATTGCCATGAATGTGTAGCGTTTCATAACGCGGCAATGGCAGCTGATTGGCTTGCATCAGCTCTTGCAGGCGGCTTTTGGCATCTTTAATCACTACCTGCTCGCCAACTTCGGTAATAAGCGTGTCAAACCACGTCAAAACGCACGCTTTGACCGTATCAAAACTGCCACTATCCAAAAAAATCGCGCCAATCAGTGCCTCAACGGTATCGGCTAAAATCGACGCGCGTTGTCTGCCGCCGCCTTTGCGCTCACCCACGCCCAAGATCAAATGCTCGGATAAGCCCAGTTGTTTGGCAACAATCACCAAAGTCGCCTCGCGTACTAGGCTTGCCCGTAGGCGCGTCAAGCGTCCTTCGTTGTAGTCAGGGTAACGGGTAAGCAGTGCCTCGGCGATAATCGCACCAAGTAATGCGTCGCCCAAAAATTCTAACCGCTCGTAGTTATACTCTGAATCATAAGAGCGGTGCATTAGCGCCAAAATTGGTAAGTTGATGTTACTAAACTGATAACCCAGCCGATAATACAGTGCCGTCAGCCCGCGTACCTGTGAGGGCAGTTTTTTAAGGTCAAATTTAGGCACGCTGGCAAGACGGGTAGTTGGATCGGTCATTGGTACGGTTTAGGCTCTGTAAACTCAATTTTTTAACAATGAATCGTTTAACATTGATATTGTAAAACAGCTTGCCGATCAGTGCTGCGCAAACTGGTTATTTTTTTGCAACCTTAGCATCTTCAGCGGTGATGGTGTCATCAAAATGATTGACGATATCAACATTGCCAAAGAAATTATTGGCTTCATCGTAGTTTAGCTTGATGGACAATTCGCCTGGTGTACGGTTGATAAAGCTAATCACATCTTCAGGTTTTTGTCCAAAACCGTTGATATTCCACTGTGCCCCGACGTTGCTTAGAAATGTTCGGTCGGTTTCTTTATTATCGTTGGCCTTTTTAAGCTCCCACGCCAAGGATTTTTTGAGCTGATAATGCCCGATTTGTGCAGGCACAATGCTCAAACCGATTTTGGCACACACGATCACCAATGCAATAATTAGTACCACGCTGCTCACGCTGGCACCGCGCTGCGCGCTGGGTAATGTAAATTGGGGTAACGACATATTTGCCTCCGCGATGGCTGTATTTATCATGAAATTACAACATTTACCATGCAGTTTTTATGCCAAAACTTGGAAAATTTTTATCAATTTACCTATTCAATGGCTTTATTACGCGCAAAAGTCGGTAATTGTAGCCCAGGTGCTTTGTGCATCCAAATATAACTGGCTTTACCCGATAAATTTTCATCGGGCACAAGCCCCCAGAAACGTCCATCAAAGCTGCGATCACGGTTATCACCCATGACAAAATACTGTCCTTGTGGCACAGTGATTTGCCAGTCTTGTCCACGACTTGCGATAACCTCAGGCGAGTGCTGCGCCAAAAACTGCGCTTGCAAGTACCACGGTGTGTTGCCAACATGGCGCGTCAAATGCGTGTGCCCTGCAGCAGGGCTTTCTTGCTGATAACGCGCTTCAAGCTCTTCTGCTTGCCCTTTTTGTGCCGCTTGCTCGGCCGTCAAGACGCCTTCAACCTCTGATACACCTGCAGGATACATTTGCGCAACCATGGTAGGATCGGCTTGATAATTCACAGGCACGGTTGGCACAGGTTGCCCATTGACCACCAGCTGCCCGTTGTGCATACCCACCGTATCACCGCCCACACCGATCACGCGCTTGATGTAGTAGACTTTTGGATTGGGTGGAAAGCGAAACACCGCCACATCGCCACGCTGTGGGCTACCAATATCGACAACTTTGGTATTGAGCAATGGCAAGCGCAAACCATAGGCGTATTTATTGACAGTGATAAAATCGCCCGTGTATAGCGTTGGCACCATAGATGATGACGGGATATTAAACGGCTCAATGATAAATGAGCGCACCACCAATACCACCGCCAAAATCGGTAAATACTCATACGCCCAGCGCACAGCAGCAGGGCTAGCTGCCAAACCCCGCTGTTTTTTAAAGTGCCACCACGTGATATCCAGCAACCAAATGATGGCTAAACCTAATGTCAGCGGTACCAAGATGATGTTAAAATCAAAATCCATCGCGCGTCTCGTGTGCGTAGTTACGTCTTTGGTTGGATTGGTTAGCTTGGGTTTATTTAGCGGTCAAGCAAGCAGCTAAAACTTAGCTATCTACCTGCAGTACCGCCAAAAACGCCTCTTGCGGAATCTCGACGCGCCCAACCTGCTTCATGCGCTTTTTGCCTTCTTTTTGCTTTGACAATAGCTTTTTCTTACGCGATACGTCACCGCCATAACATTTTGCCAATACGTCTTTACGCAAGGCTTTAACGGTGCTGCGCGCGATGATTTGGCTGCCAATCGCCGCCTGAATCGCCACATCAAACATCTGCCGCGGTATCAGCTCTTTCATTTTTTCGACCAACTGATTGCCGCGATAACGCGCCTGATCGACGTGGCAGATCATTGCTAAAGCATCGACTTTCTCGCCGTTGATCAAGACATCGACTTTCACCAGTTTATCGCGCTCAAAACGCTCAAAACTGTAATCAAGTGAGGCAAAGCCACGCGATACCGATTTTAAGCGGTCAAAAAAGTCCATGACCACCTCACCCATCGGGATATCAAAGGTCAGCTGTACTTGCTGCCCCATGAACTTCATGTCCACTTGTACGCCGCGACGCTCGATACACAGCGTCATGACGTTGCCCAGATAGTCAGGCGGTACAAGGATATTACAGCGCGCAATCGGTTCGCGAAACTCATCAATCGTACCAACATCGGGCAATTTTGATGGGTTGTCAATATGGATGATCTCGCCGTTTTTCTTTTTAATCTCGTAAATCACCGTCGGCGCAGTGGTAATCAAGTCCAAGTCATACTCGCGCTCAAGGCGTTCTTGGATGATCTCCATGTGCAGCATACCCAAAAAGCCGCAACGAAAGCCAAACCCAAGCGCATCCGACGTATCAGGCTCAAAAAACAACGCCGCGTCATTGACTTGCAGCTTTTGTAACGCCTCACGAAAGCTTTCAAAATCCGCTGAATCAACGGGGAATAAGCCTGCGTACACCTGCGGCTTGACTTTTTGAAAACCTGGAATACTCTCAACATCGGGAGTTTTGGCATGGGTGATGGTATCGCCCACAGGCGCACCACCGATATCTTTGATCCCTGCAATGACAAAACCGACTTCGCCTGCTTCTAGCACGTCGGTTTCTAGCGACTTGGGTGTAAATACCCCAATCGATGAAACAGGGTAGCTCATCTTGGTCGATTTGATATAGATTTTGTCGTTTTTTCGAAGCGTACCTTGGCGCACGCGCACCAATGATACCACGCCCAAATAATTATCAAACCATGAATCGATAATCAACGCTTGTAACGGCGCGTCACGATCGCCCGTTGGTGCTGGGATTTTCTCGACAATTGCTTGTAGCAATTCATCAACACCCAAGCCTGTTTTGGCAGACACGCGCGGTGCGTCAATCGCCTCAATGCCGATGATATCCTCAATCTCTTGAATCACACGCTCAGGGTCTACTTGCGGCAAATCGATTTTGTTAAGCACGGGCAACACTTCAAGCCCTTGCTCAATCGCAGTATAGCAGTTGGCAACCGACTGCGCCTCAACGCCTTGCGCTGCATCGACAACCAACAACGCACCCTCACATGCCGCCAACGAGCGTGACACTTCATACGAAAAATCAACGTGCCCTGGTGTGTCGATAAAATTAAACTGATAACGCTCGCCATTAGGATGGTCATAGTGCAGCGTCACTGACTGCGCCTTGATGGTAATGCCGCGTTCTCGTTCAATATCCATCGAATCAAGTACTTGCGCCTGCATTTCACGCTCTTGCAAGCCGCCGCACATCTGAATAATGCGATCTGCCAGCGTTGATTTGCCATGATCAATGTGGGCGATGATGGAAAAGTTGCGAATATTAGATAATGCTGTCACGATGTCCTATCACGTGCCTAAGCGCAAGGCTTTTGGGCTAAAGCTAAATGGGCTAAAAAGGTCAAAACTAAACGGTCAAAATTCAAGAAATTTTAACAAATACGGTCGCCAACATACAGGCGCTAATCTGCGGTATTGTAGCGCATTTTTTCTTAATCGGCTAATATTTCCAGTCTTGTCGTGATATCTTTGATAGACTCATTCAAAATAATCGCTCAGACAGATTTAGCCGAATCCGATGGCTGAACAGAAGGGGAAGCCAGTGGTACACTGGTCGTTTGCGTGGTTACAGGTTGGCTGCCAGATGTTTGTAACACAGACTGCCTAAATGACTGTTTGGTAGTCGTTTGTGCCAACTCAGATTGGACGCTTGCCGCCTGATTTTTGGTGGCTTGATTTGCCAAATAACGCCCCATCCACGGCGAGTCGCCATAAAATGAGCCGTTTAACTGGGTTTGCTCAATCAAATATTCACGAAAGCGTTGGTAAAAATCTTGGTCGGGCGGCATGGGATTTTGCCAAAAACCATCGAGCGGCTGTGGATCAGTCAATTGCGGTACGTCATAAATCGCGCGTCCCATAACTTTGGTCGGGCGGTTGTGGTAAATCGACTGTAACCCCGTGGTGCTATTAATCGTCACCATGCCAAGACTGTCACGAATCAAGGTAGGCAAGTGCATATCGCAACCATAATGCACGCGTCCCTTGATCCCCAAATTGTCCGCTAGCATGGCAATCAGCGCGCCATAGTGCCGATGCGCACGGTCAAGCGGATGGTGTTTAAACACCAAATGCAACGCGTGCGGCGCGTGTTGGGCAAAGCTTGTCATTACCTGTTCAATAAACACCGTGATATCGGCATAATCGCTATGAAAGGTAATCTGTGAATCGTTATACACCTGTAGGCTGACCAAAAAATATCGCTGCGCCAAATGCTCATGCAGGCGACGTTGCAGACGTTTATCAGGCAGATAATGATACACTTTACGCAACGGCGCTTTGAGCCACGTCATACCCTCTTGCCACGCCGTCATACCGCGATAATGCATGTAATGCGGAAACTCATCTTGTTTGGCACGCGCAACGATATAATACACAATTGCTGATAGACAGAGTTTATAAAAACGGTTATGCGTCGGTAGCGGCTTGTCATTGGCTTTTTGTAGCTGCTTGATAACGCGCAAATCTAGCTGCGAGTAGCCATTGATGCCGTCTTGCTGCAAGGTCACATAATCAGGGCGCAAATAGCCTTCTTCAAAAACAAAAAATGCTGTACCCAGTCGCCGACACACCGCCCCTGCCAGCGCATGATGCGGACGGCAATCACCAAAACACACCACCGCGTCGATGGCTTGATGATGCAACAAATCGACCAAATACGCGTCAAAATCCGCCAGTGTGCCCGTGTAATTGTACACACGCTCACGATGCCGATAAAAAAACGCGTCACCTGCGTTGAGGTTGATTTTACTCACCTCAATACCTTGGGTATGCAAAAAACTGGCAAAACGGCTAAAAAACGACCCCATCTTGCCCTGAATGAGCAACACGCGCTGATGGGTTAAAAGTCGTTCTAACGATGCCGTCATCGTGGATCCTTCGCGCTAAATTTAGGTAGCAACCTAAAGGGTAAAAACATAAATTGCGACTTAGCTTAGCGACTGTTATTGCATTATTTTTTGGCTAAAAACGCATCATTATACGCATTTTGACGTGCGTTGTCTGCTAGTCTGGCAACAAGTGTAGGATTGGTTACGCATTGCGCCGCTACAAGCGTTGGCGCAGCTGCATGAATGCTTTTGCCAGCGGTTGTTTAATTCGGCGGTCAAGCCGCTGCATCAACTGCTGTGTTAAACCGTTCAAATCACTTGGCGGTTGGCTGTTATCTTTTGCTTGGTACAAATGCGCAATGACATCCTCAATCTGCGCCAGCCCAAAACCATTTGGCACACGATATAGCGGATATGTAATTAGCGTAACATACACCAACTGCTGCAAGCTCAAAGGTTGGCAGCGCGCGCGGCGGGCATAGGCACGTTGGGCAGCCGCGCCCGTTGCGCGGTCATCGGTCAAGCCAAAGCCTGCATAAAACGGCACACCATAGCAGGTCACGCTAAGTCCGCGTAACAACGCCTCAAACCCCGTCAAAGAACTTATTGTATGCACTGCATCAACCGCTGCCAAACACGCGGGCATGGCGATATCGGTGACAACTTGGTCGGCAAGACGCGCAAGCGTCGGTGCGTCAATCTGTCCTGTACGCAAACCTGCCTGCACATCGGGATGCGGTTTATAGAGGATATAAGCGTTTGGGTGGGCAGCACGTACTTGCTCAAGCAAGGCGCGATTGGTGCGGATGTCACTGGCGCAGCATTGCACGGACATATCATCCTCAACCTGCCCTACCACCAATAGGATACGCTGATGCGGCGCGGCATGGGTGGTAAGCACACGCTTATCGCCAACGTTGTATTTGCTAACCTGTTGGGCAAGTAACGTGTCAATCAGCGTCGCAGTGCGCATAGATTGCGTGAGCGTTAAGTCAGTTTGGCAAACTAGCTTATGTTCCAAATCGCTTGTCGTGGTGGCATCATAATAGATGCCGCGACGATCAAGCACCACCGACAGCGGTGCAATTAGGCTGGCACCGAGCCCCGTTGAGCGCACAAAACCATCTTCCATGCACCAAATTTGCGCGTTGGGTCGCTGACGCTGTATTTCACGACGTTTGGCAATACCCCAAACGATGATATCCTTGGCAGTATGTAGCCGATTTTGCGCCCAACGGCTGTTCAGTTGTTGTTTTAACTGGGCTAATTCGGCGAACGGTTTGGCAATAATAGGCAGATCTGTCACAGATTTTGGTTTAGCAATAAACTGTAGCTGACCGCCTGCACTCGCCAAAAACGCCCGTACAAAGCTATATTTCCAACGACTAAATGCAAACACCGTTGCCTCACGTGGCAATCGCTCACGCCATGCACGGTTAGTCATCAGCCAGTCTATGATCTGCTCGATCTCACACGCTTGTCCTGTCGCAGGATTGGCGTAGTAACTGTAGCGCAAATAAGCGGCATGGAATAAATCATCGAGCGTTTTGGGCTTGGCAACACGTTGCGCGCGCCGTGCGGTTGTGGCGGTGTATAGCGGCTGCATCACGTGATGCGCAAAATAACTGTCATCGGTCAGCCCCCAACCTGCATACCATGCCACGCCAAAGCAATGCACGCGCTTACCCAACAGCAAGGCTTCAAAACCCATCTGTGAGCTGACTGTACACACCGCATCCATGTTTGCCAATAGCTCCAGCGGATTAACGGCTTGTTGAATTACGCTCACATCAGGCGATAAAGGCAATGCTGTCAAATAACCTGCCTTGCCTGCAGGGTGCACCTTGACCCACAGTTTGGCCTTGGGGTATAGCTTGCGCGCAGCACGCAGCATATCAGCAAAGGTTTGCGCATTTGCGCCTGCACCTGCCACCGACTGATCGCCTGCCACTTGGTCGACAAGTAGCACATTACACAGGTTGGTATCAATGGCAAGTTCGCCCAACGTGCCTGTGGCAGCGGTTGGATTGTACTTGGATAAATGCGCCTCGACGATACGCTGACGTAGCGTTTGTGCGCGCAGACGCTGGGCGGCGGTCAAATCACTGGTTGCAATCAGCTGTTCTAAGTAAGATGGTGCGTGCGCGTCAAAATAAATTCCGATTGGGTCAATCACCACGCTGCAACCGTAGCGTTGTGCAGTACCACTACCAAGCCCACGTAAAAAACCGTCTTCTAGCGTCAAAACGGGCAAATCGTGCTGCGCGGCAAATCGACTGGCACGGCGGTGGCTTTTTTTACGCCCCCAACCGAGCATCGCGCCAACATCAGCGGTCTGCATGTGAGTCGGCAACAAGGGGAACACGCGCTTAACCGTGACAGGTTTTTGCGCATACGCTTGCAAAAACGCGCCCAACAGCGCATTGTTGCGCGTTATACCGCGCCCAACCACACCAAACACCAACGGCTTGCCTGCATCCGTCGGTGGCATTGGGGTGTTGATGCTTGGCAACAATGGCTGAACAGTCATGACGGTATGATCTTTTTTACAATAACTAATAACAATGCAACAGAGCGATGCGCTTAGTTTGACTTCCTCCCCTCCCTAAAGTGAGGGGATTCCTGCTCCCAGACGGTCAAGCCCGACCGCAAGAATGTTCCGACTGGCGTTAATATCTCTATCATGCCGTGTGCCACACTTCGCACAAGTCCATTCTCTTATTCGCAAACCTGCGCTACCTTTCGGACTATTGCTGTCGATTTGACCGCAACACGAGCAAGTTTGGGTAGTGTATTTCTCATTGACGATTTCAAAACGGCAACCTGCGTGCTCGCATTTGTAGGTCAGTTGTCGTTTGAGTTCAAACCAACCTGCATCGTAAACCGATTTGGCTAGTTTGCCTTTTTTGCTGTTAAATTGGGTGGTTTTAACGTCACCAACCACGATTAGGGCATTGTCTTTAACTAGCCCTGTGGTGAATTTGTGTATGAGGTCTTGACGTGTGTTTTTGATTTTGGCGTGGATAGCCTTAACACGCTGTTTGTTTTTGGCACGTTGGGCGACACCCAATTTTTTAGCCCATGCCTGTGTTTGCTTGATTTGTAGTTTATCGCCGTTTGAGGCGGTAGCACTGTCTTTTAAGCCTAAGTCTATGCCAACGCTACCTGTTCCACATTGCTGTTTTGGGTATTCTTTGACGGTGATACACGCATACCATCGGTTACGGCTGTCTTGTACAATCTCGCAGGTGTTTATTTGATACAGCGATAGATTGTAGCTGTCCCATACGTCTATCAGTAGCTTTTGCCCTTTGGCTAGGCTTAGTTGTAACGTCGATTTTAAGCCTTTTTTATTCGTTTGGTGGGTGGCAATGTGCTTAATAGCGGATTGTTTAAATGGTAGCCAACCGAGTGATTGACGTTTTGAGTTTGGGTTGTTGGTTCGCCATGATAGTTTGGCTTTTTTGCATTGCTTTCGGCTTTTGGCATGGGTTTCGTTGATAGCTTGGATGGTTTGCGAGTGTAAGCCAAGGAATTCACCGCTACCTTTGGTATATTCGTTTAGGTCATAGGCTGAAAAGAATTTGCCTGTTTTTTGTAGGTACTTGTAACTCAAGTCATTGATGTAGTTCCATACGAAATTAACCGAACCGCTTAGGCGGTTAAGCTTCGTTATGTGTTTGTCTCGTATGCGTAGCTTGAGTGTTTTCATGGGTTTATTTTAACATATTTAGTATCTTATCGTGTGTAAGCATAGCTACAGAGTTGCCTTATATCCACCGCCTGAAGTCGCAGGTTTACGGCAACGGAGGATAACAAACCTTATCAACGTGTGCTGATTTACGTATTGATTGACAATTTACTGACCATAAGACTTGTAATTGCACCACCGCGACCAAACCATTTTAACCAAGCTTGAACAACAAATTTTTGAAAACATCTTGCTAAAATTTGGTAAATACAAACAAGGAAAAAATGATGACAGATTTTTGCGTGATGACGCTGACAGGCGAGCAAGCGGCAAAATTCTTGCAAGGGCAAGTGACGTGCCATGTTGATAAGCTAAACGCTGATATTTTTCAGCCAACGGCAATTAGTAACCTAAAAGGTCGGGTGGATTTTGGGCTATGGCTCAGACACGTTGATGACATGACGTTTGAGATCGTGCTGAGTGCCGATTGCGTTGCCGATTTTGCCCAACATATCAAAAAATACGGCGCGTTTTCTAAGATCACGTTATCAGACGCAAAGCCGATTTACCCTGTTGTGATTGAGGGTGTGCTGACGTTTAGCGAAACTGATACGAGCTATCCACTGACCGATTGGCAGGCACAGAGTATCGCGCAGGGCAACTACTGGCTGACTCAGCCGACGCGTGGTTTGTTTCAGCCGCAAGAATTGCGCCTACACCAACGCGGCGGTGTGGATTATGATAAGGGCTGTTATTTGGGGCAAGAAATCATCGCGCGGCTATGGTTTAAGGCAAGTCCCAAGGCATGGCTGCATCGGATAGCAGGCACTGGCGATACACCTGATGCAGGCGCGGTGTTGGGTAACAATGTGACGGTGGTCAATGCCATTGCCAAATCTGACAGCGCCAATGCGTTTGAAGCATTGGTCATTGCACGTCCCGATAATATCACAGCGGCAAGCTTAACTGTACTGGCATTGCCTGAGGCGTTACAGCAGCCGATTGAGCGACAGGTGTAGCTTTTTTCATCCAGCCACTGACCGATCAAAAGGCACCATCATGCAAATTTTTACCGCCGAACAGACTGCCGCCGCGTTGCCCTACCCTGCACTGATTGATGCGCTCAAAGCCATGTTTGTGCAAGGCTGTGTCGTACCGCGTCGCCATCACCATGCCATTGACAGCAGTGACAAAGGCGCAACACTGCTGATCATGCCAGCATGGCAGCGCGACCGCTATTTGGGCATCAAGCATGTAACAATTTATCCTGAAAATAGCCAAAAGCACGGACTGGCAGGCTTGTTTTCGACCTATACGTTGTTTAACGCGCACAACGGCGTGCCACTGGCAGTCATCGATGGCAACACGATTACCAATCGGCGCACGGCAGCAGCATCGGCGTTAGCAGCCACATTTTTGGCGCGCCGCGATAGCCACCGCTTGCTTATCGTTGGCGCAGGCAACGTGGCGCGCGAGTTGGTACCTGCTTACGCGGCGGCGTTTGACCTTACGCGCGTGCAAGTATGGAACAAAACCCATGATAAAGCCGTTGCACTTGCCACTGATTTGCGCGCGCAAGGCTTTAATGCCGAGGCAGTGACCGATTTGGCAGCAGCTGTGGCAGACAATGACATCATCAGCTGCGCGACGCTCTCGACCGAGCCGCTGATTCATCGCGACTGGGTGCAAGCAGGCAGCCATGTTGATTTAATCGGTGGCTTTACGCCTACCATGCGTGAGTCTGATGATGCGCTGTTTGGCGACACGTCGGTGTTTGTTGATACCGATGAGGCGTTGGATAAGGCAGGCGATTTACTGTTCCCACTACAGGCAGGTGTCTTGACGCGTGAGCAAGTGCAAGCCGACTTAATAACGCTGTGCCGACAGCAACATCATGGGCGCACACATGATGATGAAATCACTGTTTACAAAGCCGTTGGCAACGCCGCAGAGGATTTAGCCGCGGCGATATTGGTGTATGAAAATGCCAACCCAACGTCCAAATAAACGCCATGTTTGCCCGTTTTACTGTGCGTTTTGACGCTTTTTACCCAAACAATTGCCAATTTGGCTATAATAGCTGCATATTTTTCAACCGATTATAAAGAGCCTACTCATGACCGCTGCTGTTCGTACCCGTATTGCCCCAAGTCCCACTGGTTTTCCACATGTTGGCACCGCGTATATCGCCTTGTTTAATTTGGCATTTGCCAAAGCGCACGGTGGCGAGTTTATTTTGCGTATTGAGGACACCGACCAAGCGCGTTCAACGGCACAATCTGAGCGCATGATTTTGGACGCGCTGCGTTGGGTGGGACTAGATTGGGCAGAAGGTCCTGACGTTGGCGGCCCACACGCGCCTTATCGGCAAAGCGAACGCCGCGAAATTTATCAAGCCCACGCCCAACAATTACTGGATGCAGGGCATGCGTTTCGTTGTTTTTGCACGCCCAGTGAGTTAGACGCCATGCGCGCCGAGCAGATGGCGCGTGGTGAAACCCCACGTTATGATGGGCGTTGGGCACATGTCAGCCGTGAAGAATCCGATCGCCTAGCTGCTGAGGGTAAACCATTCGTCATCCGTATGCGTGTACCCGATGAAGGCGTGTGCCGCTTTCACGACATGTTGCGCGGTGAGATTGAAATTCCGTGGGCACAAGTTGATATGCAGGTACTGCTTAAAACCGATGGCTTGCCAACCTATCACCTTGCCAATGTCGTTGATGACCACTTGATGCAAATTACCCATGTGATTCGTGGTGAAGAATGGCTCAGCTCTGCACCCAAACATCAGCTATTGTACCAATATTTTGGTTGGCAAATGCCTGTACTTTGCCATATGCCACTATTGCGCAACCCCGACAAGTCCAAGCTATCTAAACGTAAAAATCCTACCTCAATCACCTACTACCGTGACGCAGGTGTGCTGCCTGAGGCACTACTCAACTACTTGGCGCGGATGGGTTATTCCCTACCCAACGAAGCAGAAAAATTCACTTTAGAGGAGCTAATCGCCACGTTTGATATCACGCGCGTGTCATTGGGTGGCCCGATTTTTGATGTGGAAAAGCTAACGTGGCTCAATGGCGAATGGCTGCGCGCGCTAACGCCCGAACAGCTTGCCGATAAAATTCTTAACTGGGCAAATCGCAGCAATAATCTGACCGCGATTGCGCAAGCGATTCAGCCACGGATCAACCTACTGTCTGACGCGGTGAATTGGGCAGGCTTTTATTTTCAAAATCTACCCAGTATCAGCGCACAAGACTTTGATCATAAAGTCTTATCCACTGAGCAAATCATCGAGGTATTACAGCTGGCGCAATGGCAGCTTGAGGCACTGCCTAAATGGACAGAGAGTAACATCCAAACCGTGCTAACCAACTTAGCAGGCGAATTGGGTATCAAGCTGCGTGATATGATGGCACCGTTTTTTATTGCCATTGCAGGCAGCAAAGCCAGCACACCGGTCATGAACTCGATGTATCTCATTGGCGCGGACATGACACTACAACGTCTGCGCCATGCCATCGAAGTACTTGGCGGTGTGAGCAAAAAACAGTTAAAAGCCTTAGAAAAACACCATCAAGCGTTGGGTAGTTTGTGGCAAACCAAAGTCAATTAAATTATCTGTTGTCACCTTATAAATATCAAATACCCTATTTGTAAGCCCCCGACCATCCCCCTATTGAGATGGTTTCCAGCAATGTGGTAGCAGCTCATCAATCTGGCTATCAGGATGTGTTGGCAGCCGTCTCAGCACATCCACCAAATACGCATACGGATCAAGCCCATTCAATCTAGCTGACTGAATGAGCGACATAACATTCGCCGCTCGCTGACCGCTCTCAAGCGACCCTGCGAACAACCAATTCTTACGCCCGAGTGCCCAAGGACGCATCTGATTCTCCGCCCAATTATTATCAATCGGCAGATTGCCATCATCCAAATAACGAGTTAATGCCGTCCAACGTTTCAAGCAATACTCAATCGCCTTGGTAATACTGGCATTCTTAATCGTACCTAGCCTTTTCTCCTGTAACCACGCATAAAGCCTATCTGCAATCGGCTTTGCTTTCCCTTGCCTGATTTGTCTAACTAACCTGAATTCGACATAAGAAAGGATAAAAAAAAGAAGTCCAATATGCTAAAGTAAGTTCACCACAAACAACCTAGCCAAGGACTTCTTACATGGACAATCTTGTAGAACTTTACTGCCACATAGACGACTACTGCAAAACCTACACAGCCGAGCAACAGAAGAAAATGCTAACGCTAAAGCGAAAAAGCAGTAAAAAGACCCGAAACAAACCATGCTGCATCAGTTTAGCAGAAATCATCACCATCATGGTACTATTTCATCAAATCAGATACCGAGAATTTAAAGCATTTTACTATGGCTATCTGTGTCAATGGCTAAAAAGTGCCTTTCCAAGACTACCAAGCTACAACAGAATGGTAGAACTGATGGAAAAAGCCGTACATCCCATGTGTGACTACTTGAAATTCTTAATGCAAGGCAACTGCACAGGGATAAGCTACATTGACTCAACCAGTCTAGCTGTGTGTGACAACCACCGTATCAAACGCCACAAAGTCTTTGCCGACACTGCCGCACGAGGAAAAAGTAGCATGGGCTGGTTTTATGGCTTTAAACTGCACGTCATCATCAACCACCCAGGTGAACTTGTCAATCTCACCGTCACAGCAGGCAATGTGGATGACAGAAAACCTGTGAAACAACTGTGCGATATGACCGTATTTGGTAAACTGTTTGGTGATAAAGGCTATATTAATAAATCCCTAACTGCTTGGCTGGATAAGCGATTACTCAAACGCCGTTTCTTGATTGAGACGGTGTTTGATGAGTTAAAGCATATTTGCCAAATTGAGCATTCAAGACATCGTAGCCCTGCTGGGTTTATGGCTAATTTATTGGCAGGGCTGATTGCTTATTGCCACCAAACCAAGAAACCTACGCTAAAGAATGTGCTGATTGGGCATTCTTTACCGCAGGTTGCTTAGTTTGTGATAGCTTTCAATGAGTTATGCAGTAGTTTATGTCGAACTGGGGTTAATTATTCAGTATGATAGGTAATTACTTAGTATGACACCTAATTACTCGACTACATTTTTGTGCAAAGGTTTGCATAAACTATTCCACCGTCACACTTTTTGCCAAGTTACGCGGTTTATCCACGTCGGTGCCTTTTGCCAAGGCGGTGTGATACGCCAATAATTGCACAGGAATGGTGTGCACAATCGGCGATAAAATGCCGACATGCCGCGGTGTGCGGATAACGTGCACACCCTCACTTGCAGTGTATTCGCTATCCAAATCGGTGAATACAAACAGCTCGCCGCCGCGTGCTGCAACCTCTTGCATGTTTGCCTTGACCTTATCTAGCAAGCTATCGTTAGGCGCGATAACAACAACAGGCATGGTTTCATCGACCAACGCCAAAGGCCCGTGCTTAAGCTCGCCTGCAGGATAAGCCTCGGCATGAATATAGGTGATTTCTTTGAGTTTTAGCGCGCCTTCAAGGGCGATTGGGTAGTGAATACCGCGTCCCAAAAATAGGCTGCTGGGCTTACTGGCAAATTGCGCTGCCCACCCGATGATTTGCGGCTCAAGGTTCAGCGCGTGCTGAATACTGCCTGCCACTTGGCGCAACTCTTCGGTAAATTGGGCTTCTTGCTCGGCATCAACCACACCACGCAACTTGCCCAACGTCACCGCTAGGCCAAACAATGCAATCAGCTGGGTGGTAAAGGCCTTGGTTGAGGCAACGCCGATTTCCGCCCCTGCGCGGGTATAAAATACCAATTCGCTTTCACGTGGCAATGCCGATTCCATGACGTTACAAATCGATAGGCTGTGCCGATGCCCCAATGCTTTGGCATATTTAAGCGCCTCCAACGTGTCCAGCGTTTCGCCCGATTGTGAAATGGTGATAATCAGCGTATCGGGGTCAGCGATGACAGGGCGGTAGCGGTATTCACTGGCAATTTCGACATCACACGGTATGCTCGCGATACTTTCAAGCCAGTATTTGGCGGTCAAGCCTGCATAATACGACGTGCCACACGCCAAAATCTTGATACCACGAATTTGGCTAAACACCGTCTGCGCCTGCTCACCAAAGTTAGCAGCAATAAAGCCTGAGTTCATAAACACCTCGGTGGTGTCAATGATGGCTTTGGGCTGCTCGTGGATTTCTTTTTGCATAAAATGCGTGTAAGGACCCAGCTCAAGCGATGCCAAAGACACTTGTGAGGTTTTAACCAATCGCTCAGCAGGCTGACCATCCCGATCAAGCAAACGCTCGACTCCATCGGCGGATAGCAACGCCATATCGCCATCTTCTAGGTACATGATATCTCGGGTAAACGCAACCACCGCCGAAACGTCTGAGGCGACAAATACTTCTTGCTCACCGCAACCAATCAGCAGCGGACAGCCCATGCGCGCTACCACCATTTGATCGGGCAAATCAGCGGCAATCACCGCAATGGCATATGCACCATGAAAACCTGCACACGCTGTCTGCACGGCGGCAAACAAATCACCACCATTTTTGACGTACTGTTGATGCACGCTGTGGGCAATAACCTCGCTGTCAGTTTGTGAGGTAAAAACATACCCTGCTACTTGCAAGCGCTCACGTTCAGCTTCAAAGTTTTCGATAATCCCGTTATGCACCACACAAATTAAGTCATTGGATATATGCGGATGAGCGTTGGGCTCGGTCACGCCGCCATGCGTTGCCCAGCGCGTATGCCCGACCCCTGTGCTACCCGTCAAGCCCATTTCCTGCGCGGCTTGGTCGGTCAAGGCCACTCGACCGACGCGGCGCACGCGCTTGATACCTGCTGCTGTCTGCACGGCAATACCTGCCGAATCATAGCCACGATACTCAAGCCGCTTGAGCCCATCGGTCAAAAAATCCACGACATTGGCATGACGACGTATGCTACCGACGATACCGCACATAGGCTTTCCTTATATTCTAAAACCAACAAATTAAATTTATGGTTATCTAATACCATCAATCGTTCATATGGGGTTAATAAACGAATTTTTAAGGCTAAACTATGGCTGAGCTCGCTTTGATTTTGCCTTAATTATTCGCTTAGGGTATACAATTGTATCTTACTTTTTACTGGGGCGTTGCCAACGCTCCACGGTCACCTGCTTGGCGCGTGCCAAAGTGAGTTTGTCTGCAGGCGCAGCTTGGGTAATCACCGAACCTGCACCAATCGTCGCGCCTGCACCGATTTGCACGGGTGCAACAAGGCTTGCATTGCTGCCGATAAACGCGCCATCACCGATTTGGGTTTTTGACTTATTCACGCCATCATAGTTACACGTGATTGTACCTGCGCCGATATTCACTTGGCTGCCAATGGTTGCGTCACCGATGTAGCTTAGGTGATTGACCTTGCTGCCTGCACCGATTTGGGCTTTTTTGGTTTCAACAAAATTACCAATTTTTACCCCATCAGCAAGTTGGGTATCAGGGCGCAAATGGGCAAACGGGCCAATATCCACACCTGCGCCGATGGTCGCTTGATGGATGACGCAGTACGGCTTGAGATGACACGCATTACCAACGCTGCTGTTGCTGATCACGCAGCCTGCTTCAATATACACGTTATCGCCTAGCTGCACATCGCCTTCAAAGACGACATTGACATCAACGAACACGTCGCGCCCGACGCTAAGCTGCCCACGGATATCAACACGACTTGGGTCGGCAAACTGTACGCCTTGCCGCTGAAGCTGCTCAACTTGATAGCTTTGATAGCGCCGTTCTAAACGCGCTAGCTGCACGCGGTCATTGACACCTTCAACTTCAAAACCAAATTTTGGTGCAACCGTTGCCACCTCCACACCATCGGCGATTGCCATCTGGACGATGTCGGTTAAATAATACTCCCCTTGGGCATTGTCGTTGCTAAGTTTTGGCAAAAATTGCTGCAAAATCGCGTTATCGACCAAATAAATGCCGCTGTTGATTTCTTGAATCTGTTTTTGCTCAGGCGTTGCGTCTTTTTCTTCAACAATACCTGTCACCTTGCCTGCTGCGTCACGCACGATACGCCCTAGCCCAAACGGATTGTCTAACCCCAACGTGACCATCGCTAGCTGGCTACCGCTGTCAATCAGTTGCTGCAAGGTGTCTTGCCCAATCAGCGGCACATCGCCCGATAAAATCAGACTTTTGCCTGTGGTTGGTAAATGCGGCAAGGCCATCTGCACCGCGTGTCCCGTGCCAAGCTGCTCGGCTTGCTCAACCCATTCTAGCGTGCCGTTGTGCACGCCATAATCAGCAAATGCCGCCTTGACCTGCTCACCACCAAAACCATACACCACAATGATACGTTCACTGCCCAATCGCTTGGCAGTGTCAAGCACATGACGCAGCAGTGGTTTGCCGCCAAGTGTTTGTAGCACTTTGGGGCGGCTTGATTGCATCCGTGTGCCTTTGCCCGCTGCCATGATAATTGTGGTGAGATTTTGCATAAATATTCCTTAAGCAATCAATTGTTATAGCATCAATTGTTCGACAATACACTGTTAAATTATTATAAACATTAAGCCAATGAAAACAATAGCAGCCATCACACCTGCTAGCACATCATCAATCAAAATTCCAAATCCGCCGCCCACGTGCCGATCCACCCATTTGATGGGAAACGGTTTGATGATATCAAAAAACCGAAACAGCACAAACGCCATCAACAAGTGCACCCATTGCCACATGCCAAACCACGTATCAATCCGATAATGGCTCATGCTGTTTAATGGGTCAAACTGATAACAATATTTTAACGCCAACAGCGTGATCCACATGCCAACCCATTCATCAAACACAATGTGCGGATCATCGTGCACGCCCATCAAATCCGACGTTTTGCCGCAAATATAGCTGCCCACCAAGCCACCTGCAACCGTAATCGCCAAAAATCCCCAAAAACCCAACCACGACAAGCCAATGCCAACCAACAAACCGCCCAGCGAGCCCCATGTACCTGCCGCGCGTTTGGGCAAACCTGAACCTAACCCAATGCCAAGCCAATAAATTAACCGCTCCCAGCCGCTGGCATCAGACGGACATGGGGGGCAGGGATTGGCTTTACGAACATCGGGTTTATGCGTGGTCATTGAAAAGATTTATTCAAAAATGCTGATAGCCTTGGGTGGTCAGATTAACACGCGTTTGTCCATCAAATAGCTGCATAGCACTGCCTGCAATGATCTCACCAATCGGATGGATATGCTGGCTCAATTCGCTATGCATTTGCTCAAATTCTGCCAATTTATCGCACGCAATGGTGAAACACAATTGATAATCATCGCCGCCGTTTAGCTGATACTGCCATTTTTCAAGATTTGGCAAGGTTTGCAAAAGCGGATGGGTTGGAATTTTGGCTAAGTTAATCACCGCCCCAATATCACTTGCCGCCAAAATATGCCCCAAATCTTGCGCCAGACCATCAGACACATCAATCATACTGCTGGCAAAGCCGCGCAACGCTTGCCCCAATGCAACACGGGGGACAGGCAAATCCAGCGCATCTTGCAAGTCAGAAAGCCTGCCACGCAATACCTGTTGCAAGGCATAGCTTGCCGAACCGATCTCGCCACTGACGCACACCACATCACCAACCTGCGCCCCATGGCGGCAAATCGCCTGCCCGTCTGGCACCCAGCCCAACGCCGTCACGCTGATGGTTAAAGAATCGGATTTGGTCGTATCACCGCCGATCAACTGCACACCAAACTGCTGACAAATCGCGCCTAAACCACGGCTAAACTCACCAAGCCAAGTCTCATCCGCAGACGGCAAGCTGATACCCAACAAAATCGCATACGGGGTTGCACCCATCGCTGCAAGATCAGATAAATTTACCGCCACCGCCTTCCAGCCAATCGCAAACGCTGAGGTAGACAACGGAAAATGCCGCCCTGCAACCAATGTATCAAGGCAGCTCACCAACTGACAGCTCACAGGCGGCTGGCTAATCGCCGCGTCATCACCAATACCAACCACCGTGTCGCAATGTTGGGCGGTGGCAGCGGCAAAATGTTGGGCGATTAAGCAAAATTCAGACATAGCACACGGTAGCAGATAGGGGGTTATTTATCAGATGGATTTTGTTGTTGGATGTGTGGTTGGTCTTGCGTGTGCTCGGCAGTGGTTTGGTGTTGGGCTTTTTTGGCATCTGCCGCGACCTCTGGCTGGCGCAAGTCTTTGGCAACCTTATCCATCACCACATGAATCAGCTTGTAGCCATCAGATGAACCAAAATGACTGTTCAGCTGCAACGCCTCATCAATCACCACTTTATACGGTACTTCAAAGCGGTATTTCATCTCATACGTACCGACCAGCAACACGGCTTGCTCAACTTTATCTAGCCGCGACCAATCGCGATCAAGTACGCCGCTGATATAGTCAATCAGCGTATCACTTTGGGCGATGATTTGGCTTATCAGTTCATGATAATAGCCCAAATGCACGGTATGCATGGCGTTTTCGCTACGTGTGTGCGCCTCAATCTCATGCGCAGGGTTGCCCGTCATCAACCACTCATACAAACCTTGCACAGTAAACCGCCGCGCCTTACGAATCGCGGTCAAGCTGGTTTTGTAGTTGAGGGCTTCGCGTTGTGGTTCGGTATCGCTCATTGTCTGCCTTATATCAGGTGAAAAGAGGTTACAGTGCAAAATTATTCGTCATCGCCAAGCGCGTCGATTTGATCAAGCACACCAATCATCTCAAGTGCGACCGCTGCCGCTTCGCTGCCCTTGTTGCCTGCTTTGGTGCCTGCGCGTTCGATGGCTTGTTCAATGCTGTCGGTGGTCAAAATACCGTTGATGACAGGCAAATCGTAATCTAGCCCAATCGCGCCTAAGCCTTTGGCAGACTCGCCTGCAACATAGTCAAAATGTGGTGTACTGCCGCGAATCACCGCGCCTAAAGCGATAATCGCGTCAAATTTATCCGTCTGGGCAAGCCGCGCCGTTGCCAAAGGAATCTCCCACGCACCTGGTACGCGCACCACGGTGATATTATGCCCTGCCACACCATGACGCAGCAGCGTATCAAGCGCGCCATTGACCAGTGACTCGACGACAAAGCTATTAAACCGCCCGACGACAAGCGCAACGCGGGCATGTGATTGGGTGTGTAGCTCACCGTGTAGGTGTTGGACTTGCGCAAGTTGATTGGGTAAATTGGTCATCGTGGTGCCTTTACTAAAATCATGTGAATAAAACAACGTAAATATTGCCTAAAATCAGTAACTTTATTGTGGTTAAAACAGTGTAAAAAACAGTTGGCTTGACTTCCTCCCCTCCCTAAAGTGAGGGGATTTCTTCTACAAGACGGTCAAGCCCGACCGCAAGAATGTTCTTACTGGCGTTGATATCTCTATCATGCCATGTGCCACACTTCGCACAAGTCCATTCTCTTATTCGCAAACCTGCGCTACCTTTTGGACTACTGGACATATCGCCACAGCACGAACAGGTTTGGGTAGTGTATTTCTCATTCACGATTTCAAAACGGCAACCTGCATGCTTGCATTTGTAGGTCAGTTGGCGTTTGAGTTCAAACCAACCTGCATCGTAAACCGATTTGGCTAGTTTGCCTTTTTTGCGGCTGAATTGGGTGGTTTTAATATCACCGACCACAATTAGGGCATTGTCTTTGACTAATTGGCTAGTGAATTTGTGGATGAGGTCTTGGCGTGTGTTTTTGATTTTGGCATGAATCGCTTTGACACGCTGTTTGTTTTTGGCTCGTTGGGCGGTGGCTAATTTTTTAGCCCATGCTTGGGTCTGTTTGATTTGTAGTTTATCGCCGTTTGAGGTGGTGGCACTGTCTTTTAAGCCTAAGTCTATGCCGACACTACCTGTTCCGCATTGTGTTTTAGGATATTCTTTGACGGTGATACAGGCATACCAACGGTTACGGCTGTCTTGGACGATTTCGCAAGTGTTTATTTGATATAGGCTAAGATTGTAGCTATCCCATAGGTCTATAATTAGCTTTTGCCCTTGGGCTAAACTAAGCTGTAAGGTTGATTTTAAGCCTTTCTTGCCTGTGGCATGGGTGGCGATATGTTTAATCGCCGATTGCTTAAACGGTAGCCAACCTAATGATTTACGCTTTGCCTTTGGGTTGTTGGTTCGCCATGATAGTTTAGCCTTTTTGAATTGGCGTCGCGATTTGGCGTGAGTTTCGTTAATGGCTTGTATGGTTTGAGAATGCAAGCCTAGCAGTTCACCGCTACCTTTGGTGTATTCATTTAGGTCATAGGCACTAAAAAATTTGCCTGTTTTTTGCAGGTATTTGTAACTCAAGTCATTGACATAGTTCCACACAAAATTGACCAAACCGCTTAGGCGGTTAAGCTTTGCTGTGTGTTTGTCTTTTATGCGTAGCTTGAGGGTTTTCATGGGGTTAGTTTAACACATTTAACAAGTTTCTGTGCGTAAGCATGATTGCGGAATTGCCTTATATCCACCGCCTGAAGTCGGTGGTTTTACGGCAATGGATGATAAATTTATGCCAATTGGCGGTTATCATAGCATTTTTTGGGCATAAAGTCTTAGCATTGCATCTAAGTTATCTATATTATTGTTACCCCTATTTTAATGCTTGTAAAAAATCGATGTCATCAAATCGTCATATTTCGGCGATAAAGTAAGCCTGTGTACCACAACCTTACATTTTATGCCGACCCCATCTTGTCAATATACGCCAAAATCTCAGGCATTTGCCAAACGCACCTTATGTAAACCACTTAGCCGCCCCCAACCCTTACCCACGACCATTCCGCATTTAGAGTGCTGCACCGAGGTAGCCACTGATCACGTTACGCCTTCTGCGCTTACCAACCAAAAGGCGGCTTATAACCCTGATCTTGAACGCCGCGCGCTGCAATACTCGCTAATAGGGACGTTTGTCATGTCCCTCATGGGCTTGAGCGCAGGGATCTTTGCCCATTCGCAGGCGATTTTGCTTGACGGTATGTTTTCGGTATTGGCAATGGCGATGACGGGCTTGGCGTTGTTCACCACACGACTGGTGCACCGACCCGATGATGCGCGTTTTCAGTTTGGCTATGCCCACCTTGAACCTTTGACCACCGTGCTGCAAGGGCTGTTTGTATTGGCGGTGTGTGTGTTGGCGTTGGTGTCGGGATTTGAGGCATTACACGGTAACAATGAGCCGCTACGCCTTGATATCGCGTTTGGCTATACCTTGGTGACGGCGGTGCTGTGCCTGCTCAATTACCGTTATCTTAAAGTGATTGGACAAAAAACAGGCTCGGAGATCATCCGCGTTGATGCCCATGAATGGCTGATTGATGGGCTATTGACCGCGACTTTGCTGGTCGGTTTTATCATCGCGCTGCTGATCGCACCGACACGTTTTGGCAAATTTGTGCCATATATTGACCCGATTTTGACGATGATTTTGGCGGTCATTGCCAGTATTGTGCCCTTTAATATCGTGCGTAGAAATATCCAAGAGGTGCTATTGGTCAGTCCCGATGACATCAACCGCCGTTTGCGTGATTGGCTTGGTGAGCTTGCACGCGTGTATGATTTTGCAGATTATAGTTGCCATTTTGCCAAATCGGGGCGGCAATATGACATTGAGATCAATATTTTGGTGACAGATAATGCGCGTTGGACACTCGATGCGCAAGACGCAGTGCGCGCAGTGATTGAGCGTGAATTAAGTGCGCAATTAGGTGAGGTGTGGCTGTCGGTCAGCTTTACCCGTCAGGCAAAATGGCTGTAAACAACGACAGATCAAGATCAAAATGGCTGTCAATTATGCCATGGGAAGAGCCAAAATTTGGCGGTGAAAGAGGGATTCGAACCCTCGATACGCTATTGACGTATACACACTTTCCAGGCGTGCGCTTTCGACCACTCAGCCATTTCACCGTCTATCACTGTGGCACGCAGCATGGCAAAAATCTGCCGCATGCCCAGATAAAGGACGTTTATTTTACCCAAAAAACCCTGCGTTGTCATGTATAATCAGCATTTTTTGGTTGGACTTTTGACAGGCACGTGTTTTACGATCGCGTTTTGGGCGGATATAGGCGGACAAGATGAAAGCGGCAATTTCGGCAAATTTTTTGACGTTTATCCTTGGTGTGTTGGTTAGTGTCGTACCCATCTTGCAAGCCGCTGCCAAAACCAACGCTACCGCGCCTGCTGCCGATTTGGCAATGTACCGCCAAAAACACCTTGCTCAGTGCGGCGACAGCTACTTACAACGCCAAACGCCACAACTTATGCGCAAAACCGATGTTGAGCTGTATTATTTGTGTTTTGAAGGCTTTGCTGTCGGTTATTCGGGGGTGAGTCGTACCGCGCTGTGGTCGGCTGAGCACCTAACGCGCGCGCGGATTAAATCCGCCCAACAGCTTGAGCGCGTCAATAACTTCCATGAAGAAAGCCGCCTGCCCGATCGCGTCAAGGCACGTTTGGCGGATTACAAAAACACACCGTATGACCGTGGGCATTTATCGCCCAACGGTGATATGGCAACACCTGAACAGCAGTATGACAGCTTTAGCCTAGCCAACATCGTACCACAAAATCCAACGCAAAACCGCACCACGTGGCGCAACCTTGAGAGCCAAACGCGCTATTTGGCAATAAAATACGGTGAGGTTTATGTGGTCACAGGCGCGGCGTTTGAGGGCAGCGCGGTCAAGCAAATGCGTGGACGCGTGTTGGTGCCGACACATTTGTTTAAGGCGGTGTATGTGCCCAAACTTGGGCAAGCAGGCGTGTATTATGCACCCAATGATGACAGCCAGCGCGTGCAAATTATCAGCCTAAATGATTTGACACGCCGCAGTGGGCTTAACGTGATGCCACATTTATCGCCCAATGTGCAAGCGCAGGCGTTGGATTTACCGCTCGGTCAAGATGGCAAGCAAGACGACAAACCAACTAACCGCAAGCCACCTAGTAACACAGGCGATCACACAGGATTTGATTGGCAACTATTGGTTCATTTGATCAGTATGATTGCTGATTGGGTGCAATCTTTGTTAAAAAGATAAATAAAACAATGGCTTATAAAATTATAAAAAAATTTCAATAAACACTTTACCACAGAAAAAATTGGTCTATAATGCTAGTTACGACCCATCAAAATGGTCTAACAAGGACAGGCTTGCTAGCCTACTAGCTAGTCTATATCTAACAAGGAATGTCTATGAAACTTTTTAGTAAAACCGCGATTATCGCGCTGGCGTGTGCCAGTATCCCTGCCTTTGCTGCTGAGCCTATCGTTGGTGTGTGGCAAACCTTTGAAGATGGCAAACCCAAAGCACAAGTGCAAATCAGTGATGCAGGTGGTGCGCTATCGGGGGTGGTCATCGATGGTAACACCGACAAAGCCAAAACCTACATCGGCCGTACTGTCATCAGTGGGCTAAAAGCCGATGGTGGTGGCAAATACAGCGGTGGCACCATCACCGATCCTGTCAATGGCAAGTCTTACAAACTGACTGCGACACTGTCGGGCAATAATTTGGCATTAAAAGGTCATTTAGGGCCGTTTAGCCGTACGCAAAACTGGAAGCGCGTTAAGTAATTCAAGCGCGCTGTCTACCAAATTAACAAAAAGCCGAACCTATGTTCGGTTTTTTTACGTGTCGATTTTGTGGCAGGCGCGTTGGTCAGATGTACTGCTATTATTTACACGCCAAAAAACAGTATAATCGCAAGTCTTTTTCGGTGATTTTTTAGCCAATCTTTTTATCTTGATCTACGAATCTACGATTTTTATTTAAGCATTTTTTACATAGGCTTTTTTATTAAAGCTAGGGAAGTTAAGCGATGCAGCCTCAACCCTCTCACCGCGTCAGCGCGACTCAGGGTGCCGATGTCAAGGAGCTAACCTTGCGCGGTATGATTCTTGGTGCGTTGATTACGGTGGTCTTTACCGCGTCAAATGTTTATCTTGGGCTAAAAGTCGGGCTCACCTTTGCCTCGTCGATTCCTGCGGCGGTGATTTCGATGGCGGTGCTCAAGTTCGCCAAGGACAGCAATATTTTGGAAAATAACATCGTACAAACGCAAGCATCGGCGGCAGGTACATTGTCGTCGATTATTTTTGTGTTGCCTGCGCTGTTGATGCTTGGCTATTGGACGGGTTTTGCGTTTTGGCAAACCACGCTGCTGTGTATTGCAGGTGGAATTTTGGGTGTGGTGTTTACTATTCCATTACGCTATGCGATGGTGGTTAATAGTGATTTGCCGTATCCTGAAGGGGTGGCAGCGGCGGAGATTTTACGCGCCGATGACAAAACCAGCCACTTGGCGCAGACAGGCGACGCTGCCCAAACGTCTACCGCCTCTACAGGGGCGAAGGATATTGCGCTGGGCGGTTTGTTGTCGGGTGTGGTGGCGTTTTTGACAGGCGGTCTGCGTGTGTTGGCGGATTCTGCAGGCTATTGGTTTAAGGCAGGGTCGGCGATTTTTCAAATCCCGATGGGCTTTTCGTTGGCGTTGTTGGGTGCAGGTTATTTGGTCGGTATTGCAGGTGGTATTGCGATTTTGCTTGGTATTGCCATCGCTTGGGGCGTGGCGGTGCCATGGTTGAGTAGCAGTATTCCACAACCTAGCGATTTGGAGATGACTGCGTTTGCCATGCAGTTGTGGAAAGAAAAGGTGCGCTTTATCGGTGCAGGGACGATCGGTATTGCTGCCATTTGGACGCTTTTGACGTTGCTTAAGCCTATGATTGAGGGCTTAAAACTCTCGATGCGCTCACTAACAGGCGGCAATATGACCAATCAAGCGCGTACAGAGCAAGATTTATCGCTCAAGACAATGATTGGCTGCACGGTGGCGATGGTGCTGTTGCTTGCGCTGGTGTTTTATCAGTTCGTTGCGGCGGCAAGTTTGCCTACAGGATTGGCATGGCTGTTGGTGGCGGTGTGTACGCTGCTAACGTTTGTCATTGGTTTTTTTATCGCGGCGGCGTGTGGCTATATGGCAGGGTTGGTGGGCTCGTCGTCTAGTCCAATTTCGGGGATTGGCATTGTGTCAATCGTGGTGATTTCGTTGGTTTTGCTGTTGGTTGGCAATGCGTATCCTGATTTATTGGCCACAGGCGATGGCAAGTTTGTGACGGCATTGGCGTTGTTTTGTGGCTCTGCGGTGCTATGTGTGGCAACGATTTCTAATGACAATTTGCAGGATTTAAAAACAGGTTATTTGGTGCAGGCGACACCGTGGCGTCAGCAAGTGGCGTTGATGATAGGTGTGGTGGTCGGTGCGATGGTGATCGCGCCTGTGTTGCAGCTGCTGTATCAAGCGTATGGCTTCACGGGTGCGTTACCGCGTCCTGATATGGATGCGGCACAAGCACTTGGCGCACCACAAGCCACCTTGATGACAACGATTGCCAAGGGCATTTTTACCCACAGCCTAAGTTGGCACTATATCCTTATCGGCGCGGCGATTGGTGTGGTTTTGATTGTCATTGATGCGCTGCTGCGTAAGACGTCGGCGGGTAAATACAGCTTGCCCGTGTTGGCGGTTGGTATGGGTATTTATTTGCCACCTGCGGTCAATATGCCGATTTTTGTTGGCACGCTGCTGGCGTGGTGGCTCAAACGACGCGTAACCCAGCGCGCTGCACCTGCCCAACGCAAGCTTGCCCTTAAAGCCGCTGAACGTCGTGGCACGTTGTTTGCCGCAGGTTTGATTGTCGGCGAGAGTTTGGTTGGGGTGATTTTGGCATTTGTCATTGCCGCATCGGTAGCAACAGGTGGTTCGGACGCGCCGTTGGCAATTGGGCTGGATCATTGGGATACCATCGGGCAATGGCTCGGTATGGCAGCGTTTGTCGTGGCGATGATTGCGTTGGCAAGACGTGTGCTTGCAAGCCATAGCCGTTAGTTGCCTAAACGTAAAAAAAATCCCTGCCACATGCGCAGGGATTTTTTTGCTGTATTTTTACAAGGCGTTTAAGACATCCACAAGCACTTGCCACGTTTTTGCCACACTGGCGATTTCGACACGCTCATTGGGCGAATGTGCAGCGCGGATGTTAGGACCAAATGAAATCATGTCCATGTTTGGGGCTTTACCTTTTAAAATACCGCATTCTAGTCCTGCATGGATCACTTGTAGCTTGGGCGTACCTACAAAGTGGCGCGCCATGATATCGCTGACCATGTCTAATAGCGGCGAGTCGGGATCAGGCTGCCAACCAGGGTAGTCATCGCTTAGCACAAGTGTCGCGCCTGCCAACTCTGCCAAGGCTTGTAAACGTTGGCTGACATCATCCTTGGTGGTTTGTAATAGCGAGCGCATCAAGCAATGTACCGTCAGCTGCGCGTTATCCGCCTGCTCGCTTGCCGCAAGCGTTACCACCCCTGTGTTTATCGAGGTTTCAACCACACCTGCAAAATCATCACTCATCCGCAGCACGCCATTGGGTAAACTGCGCAATATATCCAGCACACGTTTGCTATCAGCAAGCGATAAGGCAAGCGGATGCTTGAGGCTGACAGGCTCGGCAGTCAGTGTTAGTGTGGGTTCAGCGGTGTGTAATTCGGCTTGCAAGGTGGCAAGTATGGCAGGTAGATGGTGCGTGATTTGCGCCCTATCACCCAATACCACCGCGGTTGCCTCGCGCGTGATGACATTACGCAGCACACCGCCTTGCCAGCTGTGCAGCTGAAGCGGTGTCACAGCAAAGAGCGTTGCCAAAACCCGTGCCAACAACAAGTTGGCATTGCCAAGCCCTTTG
This sequence comes from Moraxella atlantae NBRC 14588, assembly GCF_001591265.1. Taxonomy (GTDB): domain Bacteria; phylum Pseudomonadota; class Gammaproteobacteria; order Pseudomonadales; family Moraxellaceae; genus Faucicola; species Faucicola atlantae. Next base: position 41,912 of record NZ_BCUL01000004.1, read on the forward strand.
TGGATATCAATGCCCGAATGCCCACCTTGTAAGCCTGCCACGCTGATGGCAACGGGGGTAGTGTGTTCTGCCGTCACCCACGGCATGGTCAGCTGCAAAGTCGCATCGCGTCCGCCTGCACAGCCGACAAACAGCTCGCCTTCATCTTCAGAGTCTAGGTTAATCAGCCGTGGCGCGGTCAGCCAATCGGGGCTTAGCGCCTGTACGCCTCCCATACCGACTTCTTCTTCACAGGTCAGCACGATATCAAGCGGCGGATGCGCGATATCATCACTAAATGCCACCGCCAATGCCATTGCCAATCCGATGCCGTTATCCGCACCCAGTGTGGTGTCGGTCGCCCATACCCAGCCGTCTTTAACCATAGGTTTGATGGGGTCATGGACAAAGTCATGGCTTGAATCGCGCCCTTTTTGTGCCACCATATCAAAGTGCGCCTGAATAGCAACACGCGGACGCTTTGCCATCGCAGGGTCTAAGCGGCTAGCAGGTTTTTGAATTAAAATATTGCCCTTCGCGTCTTGTTGCACCGTCAAGCCATACGCTTGCCCACGGGTCTTGACAGCCTCGATGATCAACTCGCCAAGCTTGTGTTCATGAAACGTCGGATGCGGTACGGCGCAGATATCGGCAAACCATTGCCAAACCGCGGTCGGGGCAAGTTGTGCGATGGATGATGGGGTGACAGAAGTGGTCATACAGCTACCTGATTTTATCATTCGTTGCCGTAAAACCACCGACTTCAGGCGGTGGATATAAGGCAATTGTTAAATGCGATGAGTTTTGCTATACTCATCTCACTATATTCAATGTCTTACATTCCACAGTTAAGTTAAGACTAAATTGCGAGTACGCAGTAACTTAACTGGTAAGACGTTTCCAAACACACACTTAAGCTAATTCGTGTCTATGACAATCCTAACGGTAGGATTAGCTTAAAATAAGAACCTAAGATGTACGGTGTGTCGTACGGGCGGTTGCCATTGTCTTAGGTTTGCGGTGGGGCTTCACCGTCTTGCAGAAGGAATCCCCTCACTTTAGGGAGGGGAGGAAGTCAATTTCAAACAATTTAAAATGCATGCTTAAATGCCTCAATGGCAAGCTTACGCGTTACTTTGGTCGGTGTGTCTAAGCGCGGATAGTCAATGGCAGGATTTGCCGCCAACTGCTGTTGCAATTTGGTTTCATCATGCAAAATTTTGGCAGGGATAGTGGCAAGTTCGGGCAGCCAGTGCTTGATAAACGCCGCGTCCACATCATGGCTTGCCGCTTGGCTAAACGGATTCATCACGCGAAAATACGGCTGCGCGTCGGTACCCACCGATGCCGACCACTGCCAACCGCCGTTATTGCTGGCAAAGTCGCCATCAACCAGCTGCTGCATAAAATACCGCTCGCCCCACCGCCAATCAATCAGCAAATTTTTGCTCAAATACATCGCCACCACCATGCGTAGCCGATTGTGCATAAAGCCTGTGGCGTTCAAGCAGCGCATAGCGGCATCAACCAACGGCACGCCCGTGCGCCCTGCACACCACGCAGCAAAATCCACCTCATCATAACGCCACATCACCGCAGTATCGGTTTCGACCAAAAACGCCTGCCCCTTGACGATATCAGGGCGATTTACGACAACATCAACATAAAAATCACGCCACGCCAGCTCGCTAATCCAGCGGTAGATATCTTTGTACGCCTCTGGCAACACATCAAGCTGCTGCCGCGCTTTGACATAGCACAGTCGCGCCGATAGCACACCCGCCGCCAAATATGGCGATAAGCGACTGGTTGCACCCAAATGATCGTGCAAGGCAGGTACATCACGCGCGCTATTGTACTCGGCAATATCGTGCTGCAAAAACTCATCCAACCGCGCCTGTGCAGCGACCTCGCCTGCAGAGTACAAGGTTTCGCCCAAGGCTTGCACCTGCGCCAATTGCTCATCAAGTGGTGGCGTTGGCTGATAAAATGCTTGGTAAAACTCAGCAATTGTTAGTGCTTGCTTGGGTGGGGTCAAGGTAGCTGCCAATGCTGTGGTGTCTAGCGCGTTGGGCGCTGGCGTGGCAGCTGGCATAAGTGGCGCGATTTCTAGCAACGCCAACCAACGTTTATAAAACGGCGTAAATACCTTGTACGGCTGCCTTTGGGTGGTCAAAACCCGCTGCGGTGCGACAATCGTGCTGTCATCATACCAGTTCGTTTGGACGCCGATTTGCTGCGCGTCGGTATGCACACGGCGGTCGCGGATAATTTCACGGTCTAGGTATTCACGGTTGGCAAACAGTTGGCAAATAGCGTTTTGCTGGCACAATGCCACCACATCTTGCGCTTGTGTGGCAAAATCTGCCACCGTACGCACCACCAAACCGATATTCAACGCCGCCAAACTCTGTTTGAGCTGCGCAATTTGACGCAATATCAAATCAATTTGCCACAATGACTTGTCATGTAGCTGCCATTGGCTAGGCGTGAGATACACCACCGCAAGCACACCCGCACCTGCCTGCTTGGCTGCTTGGCAACATGCTGCCAAGGCAGTGTTGTCGGTGATACGCAAATCTTGCCGCAGCCAGATTAAATAGTTATTTGCCATGATTGGATCCGTTGTGTTGTGATTTTTATGGCACAATCTGTTGGCCGTCCCATGCCCAAATCTTGCCCGTGTCATCCGCGCTTAATCCATCTATGACTTTTTAACTAAAACCAACCAAAGCACAAATGAACCGTGCTAATCCAGCTGAGACAACACTTGCCCCAACCACAAACGCCATGACAACAGCCAGCCCAAAAACCAGCCACAAAATGCGTAAAAAAGCCAACCTACCCAGTAAAATCTGCCCCGTGTGCCAACGTCCTTTCGTGTGGCGCAAAAAATGGGCGCGCGACTGGGACAGCGTGGTGTATTGCTCAAAACGCTGTCAAGGTATGCATCACCGTGCCCAAATGGACTAAAAACTGAAATAAGCCTGGCAAGCAATTTAGACCAACTGTGGGAACAACGTGCGTAAACCTGCCACGATAATCTCAACCGCCAATGCCGCCAGCAACATACCCATCACGCGGTTAAGCACATTAATGCCCGTATCGCCCAAAAATCGGCTAACCTGTCGCGCTGCACTAAAGCTTAGAAACGTAAACACACTGATCAGCAACCCTGCGGTGATAATCGCGAGCGTTGCCTTATAACCCTGCCCTGTTTGCTGCCCCTGTGCAGCATAAATGATCACCGTCGAAATCCCACCAGGGCCAATAATCATCGGAATCGTCAGCGGTACAATCGCCGCCGATGTCCCCATAAATGCCTTGGGGCTAAGCTCATCAGAATCCTCAGACGGTTTGGCAATATTGCCTGCGCCGTTCATCATGCCAATCGCAATCAATAGCACCAACAAGCCACCTGCCACGCGAAACGATCCGAGCGAAATGCCAAAAACCTTTAAAATCAGCTCACCTGCTACGGCAAAAATCATCACCGTAATCAGTACCGTCGCCGCCGAGATCAGCGCAACCTTACGCGCTTGCTCACTGGTCGCGCCCTCGGTGATACTGATAAACATCGGTAATGCCGAAATCGGATTGACCAGCACAATCAGTGCAAAAAATATCTTAAGAACCTGCCCGTCCATCGTCTTGACTCTTGTTTTAATGTTAAAATTTAAAATACTGGCATTATACGAAGTTTGGCGCACCCGTGCTGACTTGTTTGGTAGTCGGCTTGTAGCGTTTGGCGCAGCTCACCACCGTGAGCACCTGCGATTTTTTGTGTGGATTTTACGCGGACAGCATTGCATTTTGGTGACGTTTGGTGTAGCTTAACGCCATGTCTACAACCGTGCCCGACTTGACGTTTCACGCCTTTGCCCAGCCTGTCCTAGCGCAGCTTGAGGTGGATATCCGCGCCTATCTTGCTGGCAAAAATCTGCCCGATCCACTGGCTGCAGCGTGTCTATATGCTATGACCAATGGTGGCAAGCGTGTGCGTCCGCTGTTGGTAGCCAGCAGTTTTACCAGTATTACTGCCTATGCTCAAGCGATTACCGACGCTCAAGCACGACTACCAAACACAATACGCGGCGCAATGTTAGCAGTTGAGCTGCTGCACGGTTATTCATTGGTGCACGATGATTTGCCGTGCATGGATGACGATGACTTGCGCCGCGGTCGCCCAACTACACACATCGCTTTTGGCGAAGCAGCAGCACTGCTGGCAGGCGACATGCTGCAAAATTTGGCGTTTGAAGTATTCGCTGAGCCCATGTTTTTTGAGGCGCACGACATCGCGCTAAGCCATCGTTTATTGACAACGTTTGCCCCTGCCGCACGGCGAATGATTATGGGGCAAATGCTGGATTTAAACGGTGAACATCGTGACCTAAGCCAAGCTGGGCTTGAAGCCATTCACCGCGACAAAACCGGCGCGCTGATTGCCGCAAGCGTTCGCATGGGTGCGCTGTGTGCCCACGCCGATGCCGCTACACTTACCGCTGTGACCACATTTGCCGAGCACATTGGGCTTGCGTTTCAAGTACAAGATGACATCCTTGATGTGACCGCCGACACCACGCAGCTTGGCAAACCTGCAGGCAGCGATGAAAAACTGGCAAAATCAACCTATGTCAAACTATTGGGCGTCAAAGGCGCGCAAGATTATGCCGAAAGCCTATTTGCCCAAGCCAAGACCGCGCTTGATCGCGTACTACCTACCAATAGCTTATTGCATCAGCTTGCCAACTGGCTGTGGCAACGCCAAAAATAAGCCAATACTGAGTTGGCTTCCTCCCCTCCCTAAAGTGAGGGGATTCCTTCTACAAGACGGTCAAGCCCGACCGCAAACCTAAGATAGTGGCAACCGCCCGTACGACACACCGTACATCTTAGGTTCTCATTTTAAGCTAATCTTACCGTTAGGATTGTTATAGACACAAATTAACTTAAGCGTGTGTTTGAAAACGTCTTATCAGTTAAGTTACTGCGTACTCGCAATTTAGTCTTAACTTAACTGTGGACTGTAAGACATTAAATATAATGAGATGAGTGTAGCAAAACTTATCGCATTTAACAATTGCCTTATATCTACCGCCCTAAGTCGCAGGTTTACGGCAACAGAGGATAAATTTAGCGGTTTTTTTTACGCCATGCGGCAAAAATGCCTTCATGCTGGATTTTGGGCATTTTTAGCGTTACCGTATCAGTCAATACATCATGCAACGCTATGCCCTGCTTGTTGATATAAGCAAACAAATAATTACCCAGCATGCCCAAAAACGCGCTAAACAACAAAGCGACGCGGTCATGATAAATCGCAAAACCTGCCATACCGCACAGCGCAGGCAACACGCACGCCGCCAAAATCCGTTGCACGCTGCGCCGCCAAGTCAAAAGCGTACCATCGCGCTGCACGGTTTTAAGCCGCCAGCTTTGCATACCAAGCGTTTGCCCTGCCAACCGCCAAAATATGCCATAAAAGCCAATCAGCGTCAGCACAAATGACGGCGTTAGCACCAAATTTTGGTACCATGCAGGCAGTACCTGCGCGTCTTGCGGTTGTGTACCCACAGGCAGCAGCAAATTGGTGCCAATCGCAATCAGCACCAACGACACAAAAAACAACAATGCCAAAATCAACATCCCGTCATACAACATCGCTGCCAAGCGCACCGCCACGCCTGCGATTTTGGGCATGTCTTGTGTGGTATGAGGATTTAATGGCGCGCCAGATGGGATGGCAGAAGGGTTTGGCATAGCTACATTGTGCGTCAGATGGTTACAAATCACTGTTGATTGTACTAAGCTTTGGCAAAAATAGCCATGAGCTTTGGCAAAAATAGCCATGATTTTTGTGGTGGTTTGCGCCATTGAGCAAGCGATCAACGCTTATTGTGCCATGTACAAACAAATTTTAGGCATAAAAAAAATCGCTTAACCTGAATGATTAGCGATTTTTTTAGCCTCGATGGCTGGTATAAGTGGCGCGCCCGGAGAGATTCGAACTCCCGACCCCCAAGTTCGTAGCCTGGTGCTCTATCCAACTGAGCTACGGGCGCATATTTGATGTAAGTTTATTTGTTACTACCATCAAAGTGGGCGATAGTATAACACCCTTTGGCAAACTGTCAAGTATTTTTTGCTAAAATTTAAACTTTTTACTTGACTGGCCATAAAATGGCGGTGACGGAGGGATTCGAACCCTCGATACGGTAAACCCGTATGCAGCCTTAGCAGGGCTGTGGTTTCAGCCACTCACCCACGTCACCGAATTTTAGGTTTTGCTCAATCTTTGCAAGATAACGCAAATATCATCTGCCCATCCGCATAGGATTGTGGGAGGGCATTATAGCAGACCGTTTTAAAAATGCAAGCATTTTTATGGCTGATTGTTTGTTGAGCGGTGACTATTTTTACGCGCATGACCTTCGCGCATGACCTTGTGGCAGAACAAGACTTTTTAGCAAAAATATGCCAAAATGCCGATACAGTTCGGCAGGTTTTTGGCAGTGTTTTTTTGGTAATGTCTTAATTTTGCAATGTCTTGGCAGTTTTTGGTAGGTTTAGTATGGCAATGCGTCCAACGGTGTTGTGTTTTTCGGGGCTTGATCCGTCTGGTGGAGCAGGTTTACAGGCGGATATTGAGGCCATCGGGCAGTCAGGCGCACATGCGGCGGTGGTGTGCACGGCTTTGACGGTGCAAAGCTCGCAGCAGGTGTACGGGTTTGAGCCATGCAATAGGGCATTACTGCACCAGCAGGCAAAAACGGTGCTGGCGGATTTGCCTGTGCGTGCGGTCAAGTCGGGTATGTTGGGCACGACGGATAACATTGCGCTGCTTGCCGAGCTGTTCGCCTCAGGCGCGATTGCTCACGGTACGCCATATGTGCTTGACCCTGTGTTGGTTGCCAATAGTGGCGGTGCGCTTGGTGATAAGACGACGTTGGTGACAGCGTTTAGCCAGTTGTTGCCATTTGCCACGTTGGCAACGCCCAATAGTCACGAGCTGCGCGATTTGACGGGGATTGATGCGCTAGATAAGGCAGCGCGTGATTTGTGCCAACGTGGTTGTCACGCGGTGTTGGTCAAGACAGCGCATGAAAATCATGACGCGGCGATTGAGCAAACTCTGTATGCGCGTGACGGTGAGGCGGTGCGCTTGGTGTATCGCACACGCTTGCCGCGGCTGACGGGCGAATACCATGGTTCGGGCTGTAGTTTGGCAAGTTATGTGGCAGGACGCTTGGCGATGGGTGATCATTTGGCGGTAGCGATGCAATGCGCGGATATTTGGGAGCAACAGGTACTGCGCGCAGCGGACATTCCGCATACCGATGGGCAGCGTATTCCCAAGCGGTTTTGGTATATTTAGTTTTTTTGGTCAAGTTAAAATAAGGCGTTGAGTTGGCATGGCATAGCCTGCAGGCGGATTGGGGAACGATTGGCGTGGTGCTGCATACGCTGCTCACGTTGGCGTTGGTGGTGCGCGTGTTGCAGCAACAGCGCAATAATAGCGTGGCGATTGCGTGGATTGCGATTTTGTTCGCGCTGCCGATGGTTGGAATGGTGGCGTACTTGCTGTTTGGTGAGGTCAATATCGGGCGGCGTTATCGTAAGCGCAGCATGACAGCGCAGCAGATTTTGGCGGATTTTGCGCGCAGTCAGGCGATTGATTTTAGCCAACAAACACAAGGCTTAACCGACAGCGCGACGCAAATTAGCCGTTTGGGCTTTCGCAAAACGGGTCTGGGTGTGTATGACGGGCACACGGCGACGCTTTTGACCGAGTCGGCAGCGATGTTTGACCACCTATTGGCAGATATCCAAGCTGCCAAACAGCTGATTATTTTAGAGTTTTATATTATTTATCCCAAAGGCCGTGTTGATGATCTGCTCACAGCACTGATGGCGGCAGCGCAGCGCGGTGTGACTTGCCATATACTTGCTGACAGTGTCGGCAGTTTTGATTTTTTTGCCAGTTCATGGGTAACGAGGCTACGCGCGGCAGGTGTGACGGTGCATGAATCGTTGCCTGTTGGGTTGTTTAAAACCTTGGTCAAGCGCATTGATATTCGTAACCATCGTAAAATTGCGGTGTTTGATGGCAGTATTGGCTACACGGGCAGTTTTAATTTGGCTGATCCTAAGGTGTTTAAACAAAATGCCAACGTCGGGCAATGGATTGATGTGCTGATGCGGATTGAAACCATGCCTGCGACGGTAGATATGCCACGGATGAATGTGGTGCAAGCCATGCTATTGGTGGCATCGGCGGATATCAGTGCTGAGACGCAGGACAATTTATCCAGTCTTGAGCAGTCGATTAATCAGTTTACCAAACGGCTATATACCGCGACGACACCTGAAAGCCTGTCGCCATCTTCGACGCTGTATGTCATCGCCAGGTCGCGTGAAGATATGCCGTTGCCGCGCGATGTGGTGGTGACACCTGCGCCCGATGCCAGCAATAGCGCACTTGCGGCAACACCATCACGCTTTGCGCCTGTTGAAAACGTCGCGCTGCAGCTGATCCCCTCTGCGCCTGAGCTAACGGGGCATGTGATTTATGAAACCTTGCTGTCGGCGATTTTTAGCGCGCGTGAGTCGGTCACGATTACCACGCCGTATTTTGTGCCCGATACGCCGCTGCTGATTGCGCTGACCACGGCGGCAAAGCGTGGCATTCGGGTGACGCTCAATTTACCTAAACGGGTTGATTCGCATTTGGTGCATTATGCGTCACGCGCGTATTATGAGCCGCTGCTCAAAACGGGCGTTGAGATTGCGCTGTTCACAGGTGGGCTGTTGCATGCCAAAATCGTGACGATTGATGACGATTATTGCCTGTTTGGCACGGTCAATATGGATATGCGCAGTTTTTATCTCAACATGGAGGTCAGTGTGGCAATTTATAGCCCACCGCTGATTGCCCAGATTGCCGCCTGTCAAGGGTATTATCTTACCCACAGTGAGCGCTTGACGCTTTCAGCGTGGCGACAGCGCGGTTATGTCAGTCAGTTGGTCGATAATGGTATTCGGCTGTTAAGTCCGCTGTTATAAAACGGGTCAAATTTAAACCAATCATAACGTACATGATACGTTGATTGGGTCTTGGCTGTGCTAAGATTTAGCCGTAGATGTAAGCGTTAAACTTTTGTCCAATGCATTGCCTAGCACAAGGAATAAAACCATGAGCCAAATTAACACCCCACAATTGAACGAAGACGATTTAGATGATCCAAAAAACCGTGACGATATGCACGTAATACGCGACGCTGAAGATGACGCGGCACTCTCTGCCAGCCATATTGCCACCCCCGAAGAAGGCTTAACGCCGATGCACCGCCAAAACATCAATGAAAGCCGCGTTGATGAGGTGTTGATCGAAGACGCGATGAACAAAGACCGTTATTCAGATATTCGCGATATCGCCGATTCAGAAGCAATTGATTTGAGTTTTGATGATTGATTGGCGGTATCATACCGTATCAAGAGCGTGCCATGTTGGTGCGCTTTTTTATGTTTTGATCGCTGCCAATTTTTAGCGGCTAACCATCAGCCAAATTTTATCAATCATTGCTCTGCTGTCCAGCGTAACATGGTGTCCAATACGCCTTTAGCTTTGCCGTTAAAGCGCACATTGGGTTGGTTGATCAGCCCAACGACGGCATACCACTGCCCCGATTGACCACGTACATAGCCTGCCATACCGATAGTGTCATCTAGCGTACCCGTTTTGATCCAAGCCTGCCCGATGGCAGGGTGATTGGGATCACGCGCTTTGAGCTCGCGCATAGTGCCCGTTTCCCCTGCAATGCTGAGCGATTGGCGATACACATTAAAATCCTTGTGCGTGTAGGCATAGCCAAGCAATGATACAAGGCTATTTGGCGTAACGCGGCAATCTCGGCACAGTCCCGACGCGCGCGACATAACAGGCGGTGGCGTATCGGGCAGGTGCTGCTGCCACCACCTCGCGATAAAATCAAACGTCTTTGGGTAGTCACTAACTGCTTGGTGGTCGGCATACAGTGGCAACGATAAGGCTACTTGCTCGGTCATGACGTTGTTGGAATAGTGATTGATATCGGCGATGACATCAGCAAGCGGCGCAGAACTGGCGTACGCCAACAGCTTGGGGCGTGTGTGGCGCATAATCCAGCGTTGCCGCCACGTTGGGTCAGGCGTAATGTCATCGACAAACCCAAGCTGTCCGCTAAATGCAGGAAATTGCTGTCGCCATGTATAGTGGATGGTTTGCTTTGCCAGCCGATTGGGATCAGGATAGGTCAGCCAGCGCTGCTGTGTACCACAATTTACTGAAGGATCTTGATGAAAACTTAGCGCAGTGGGCGTTAAATCAGCGATCCAATCATCTTTTGATAGCTTACACGGCGCATGCGCGGCAGCCAGTGTTTGTGGTGCGCTAAAACCCGTCATCTGTGGCGACACCTTAACGCGAAAGCCTGTAATATCAGCGGCTTTGAGCGTGTCAGTTGTGATGTTGGCTTGCGTGGTTGGCTCTATGGTCGCAGGATTGGGCGTACTGGCTATCGTGGTGGTATCGGCGGTGGTTTTGCCAAATGGCTCAAGGGTGACCGTCAGTGTGCCAAAATTGAGCAGTAGCGCGTTGGGCATGGCGTTGTAGGGACGCAAACCTTTACCATCAAAAGCATTTGGGTCAAAACCAACGTTGCCAAAGCAGCGGTTATCAATGATCACGCTGCCTGTAATGCGCTCGATGCCATGCGCTTTGACTTGGGCAAGTAGATTGCTTAACTGCTCGGTGGATAGTTTGGGGTCACCGCTGGCTTGAATGATAATATCGCCATATAGCGTGCCGCGCCAGACGATGCCATGCTGATACAGCTTGGTTTGCCACATAAAATCCTTGCCCAATGTATCAAGCGCGATCAGCGTGGGGATCAGTTTTTGGGTAGAGGCAGGTGTGCGCGGTGTGTTGGCATGATACGCGATCACGGTGGTAGGCTTAAGTGGTACGGTCATCGGTGCTGATGAATCAGGCAGGCGCATGACCACGATGCTGACGTTGTCGGGGTTTAAATTTGCCGTGCTGATGGCAGTTTGCAGGCTTACAGGCAAGGTATTGGGCGCAAAGGTGGCGGCTTGGGCATAGCTGACGCCAGTGTGGCTCAACGCACACACAGCCGCACAAGAAACAACAAATCGAGTTAAGTAATGGCGTAAGGTTGGTTGCATTTTTCTACATTTTTATGAATGGCGGTGACTATCGAACGGTAGACAGGTCTGTTAAACTGGCAACCTTTCATATTCACGCCAAGTAAGTTCACGCTTAGTAAACTTGTGAGGTAAATAATAGCTTGGCGATTGTTGGTAATTTTTGGGTGAGATTGTTAGGATCAGTTATGCACGCAACACAAGCAAATCATGGGGTTAAACGCCACAAAACCACCTTGGGCAAGCTCACCGCGCTTGGTCTGGCGTTAGCGCTGGTTCTGACAGGCTGTCAGCGTAACACCGATACCCCAAGCGATGCAACCACAGACAGCGCGCGTCCAAACACCACCGCGCCCGTACTTGCCAATGCCGCCTCTGCGCCCAAACCCATCGACGCAGTACCCGTTGGTGAGCCACTACAGCCGCCTGCCTCTGCCGTGCCAATTTTGCCCACGCCACAAGCACCTGCGCCTGCCAGTGTCGAAATTGCCCCCAACCAAAACACTGATCGCGATACCAGTACAACGCCAAGCCCTGCTGCGCCTGTGGTGACCCCACAAGCTGCGTCTGCACCCACTGCCACGGCAACCCCCAAGGCTGAGCCTGCTGCCAATGCCAAACCTACTGCACCGACCAAACAAGACTTGCTACGCGCCGATTTGACCAAATTATTCCACACGATCAACGAATTTGATCGTGAATCACAGGCAAAACAAGCCGAAATTGGGCAAAAAATGCAAGCCGCCAAAACGCCGCAAGAACAAGCCAAGCTCTTTAAGCAAATCGTCAATCAGATGACCCAGCAAAAAAATACCTTGGCAAAACTCCAGTTCAATGACCCACGCGTCACCCAAGTGCGCGATATGATGGTCGAAAGCGTCAATCAGTCCATCGCAGGCACGCAAGCGATGATCAAAAATCCAACAGCCACGCCCGAAACCCATCCTGAAATCGTTGAGCATATGCAAAAGTCACAAGACATTGCCGTCAAAGCACGTGACCGTTTGATGAAACTTACACAAGAAGCCGAAGGCGACGCTGCGCCCAAAACCAGCAAAACTAAACACAAATAATCATTAGGCGGCTATAGACTTTTTGCCACGTTAAAATCAGCCAACCGCTTGTATGGCAAACGGTTGGTTTTTTTATACAAACGCAATCATGCCTAAATTTTGTTTGTTCATATCTATTCAGGCTTAACGGTCACCAACACGCGCACGCTGTCAGCCACCAACGCAAGCTGCGCCAACGCTTGTTCGCCTTGCGCTTGTATACGCTCTAACGCACTAATCTCGCTGTCACGTACGTTAGGATTGACGCGCTGCAGATAGCGCAACCGCTCAATCTCACGTTGCCAACGCTGCTGAAACACGCGCTGCGCCTGCTCGGCGATGGCAGGTAGCTGAGCGGCGGCAATGGTTTGCGCTTGTTCAAACCGCTGCTCGATGATATCACGCCGTGCCTTGATGACCTGCCGCGCACGGGTTTTATCCAACCGCTGAATGTACGGTGCGATCATATCACTGGCGATTTTTTCGCTAAAATCTGTGCCTTGTTGGCTCAAAAATACCCGAATCAGCGGCGTGGGCAAGTATGCAGGCAAATTCAACAACTTAGGCGCGATCGCCTCAACACGAAAATTGACCTCAACCAACAGCATACCCTCAGGCATCACACGGCTTTGCAGCAAAGCCACCGTGGCATTACCAAACGTGCCGTGCGTCACCGTATCAAAAATGCTTTGCATAAACGGGTGTTCATAGCTCATAAACGCCACGTCCTCGCGCACCAGTGCGTGCTCACGCTCAAACGTTAGTGTCATGCCCTCTTCAGGTACAGACAAACCCTGCAGCGCGACTTCATCACTTGGTTGCAGCACCAACGAACCGTCACGTTGCCCACTATACTCCAAATTAATTGCACTTAAAAAATCTTCAAACAAACGCGGTAAGCTGTGGGTATCATCAAACTCGCGCAGCGTGTCGGCGATTTTTCGTGCCACGCGTGGACGGCAAGAGTTATATTCCAGCAGACGGTCGCGTCCTTGTTGTAGCGCGTCTTCTAAATCAAATCGCAGCGCGCGCCCTTGAGCGATTAACGCCTCTAACGCCGCGGCATTGGTTAGCACCTCGCCATCATCTAGCGTCAAATCCTTACCCTCAAGCACGGGCTTGAGCTCAACAATCAGCTGCTCTTGTACACTTTGCGCGGTCGGTGAAATTTGGCTAAAGATATTCAATGCCTCATCATACCAACGATACAGCCGTGCCGTTGCTGTGCCCTCGACATATGGCACATGAATGGTGATGTCATGCTGCTGCCCGATGCGATCAAGCCGCCCAATGCGCTGCTCAAGGGTATCGGGATTGGCAGGCAAATCAAACAATACCAAATCACTGGCAAATTGAAAATTGCGCCCCTCTGAACCAATCTCAGATGCAAGTAGCACCTGCGCCCCTGCATGATCAGCAAAATACGCCGCCGCTTGGTCACGTTCCAGCAGCGTCATCTGCTCGGTAAACAGCGCGGTTTTGATCCCACCATGTAAGCGCAGCACCGCATCTAGGCTCTCCACCGTCGCGCCACTACGCGCAATCAACAATACCTTGTGATAGCGCAAAGTATGGCGCAGCAAGTCAATCAACCACGGCACGCGCGGATCATCTTGCAGCCATTCGCCATCGGGCGCAAGCTCTTCACTCCACAGCTGTTCACGTAATTTGCCCTGCGTATGCCAGGTGTCGCGCCAGCTGTCTGGCAATGCCAGCGGATAGCCAATGGCATGGCGACCACGAAAGCCATCAATCAGCTGCGCCACACTGTCACGGGTGTTGCGAAACAGCACACGCCCCGTACCATGACGGTCAAGCAATTCATTGATCGCCTGCGCGCGCCCTGCTTCATCATCACTGATATCATGCCCAAGCAGACCTGCCAAAGCTTGTTGTTGGCGTTCATTCAATGGCGTGTCGCTGAGCAAAACCTCGGCAATCGCCGCGATTTGGGCAAACTGAGCTTCACTGTCTAAAAACTCATCCAAATCAGCAAAACGATGCGGATCAAGCAGGCGTAAACGCGCAAAATGGCTTTCAAGCCCTAGCTGTTCGGGCGTGGCAGTCAATAGTAACACGCCATCGGTCTGCGCGGCAAAACGCTCAACCAACTGGTATTCATCGTTACCGCCATTTTCGCTGTGCCAGTGCAGATGGTGCGCTTCATCCACCACCAATAAATCAAAACCTGCCTCCAGTGCTTTATCCGCCAAATCGGCATGGTCAAGCAGTAAATCCACACTGGCGATGATACATTGTTCGGTCAAAAACGGATTTTGCTCGGGGTCATGCTCAGCAATCGCTGCCGTACGCACCAAATCTATGATGGCAAAATCCAAGTTAAAACGCCGTTTGAGCTCAATCATCCACTGGTATTGCAGACTATCGGGCACCAACACCAACACACGCGCCGCTTTACCCGTCAATAGCTGCTGGTGGATAATCAGCCCTGCCTCGATGGTTTTGCCCAGCCCCACTTCATCAGCAAGCAAGACACGCGGTGCGATGCGTTTGCCGACCTCATGGGCGATATACAACTGGTGTTCGATGATATCAACGCGCGCGCCCATCAAACCACGCAGAGGATGGCTGGCTAAATTGCCTTGCGTGTGTAGCAGACGCTGGCGCAATTCATACCAGCTATTGTCATGCAAACGATTGGCAAGCAGACGCTCAAGCGGTTTGGCAAGGGTCAAATTTGCTGCTAGCCGCGTCTCCATCAGTGGCTTGTCACTTTCTTCCACGTGGTATTTGTACACGCCGTTTTGTTCTTCGGCGGCGCGCACGGTGTAGGTATTGCCGTCTTGGTCTTGAATGGTATCGCCAACCTTAAACACCACGCGCGACAGCGGCGCCGATGCCTTGGCATACACGCGCGTCGCCTCGCTTTGGGCAAACAGCACCTGTACGCTGCGCTCATCAACCAATACCACCACGCCAAGCCCAAGCTCGCTTTCGGTGTCTGATAAATACCGCTGTCCAATGGCAAAATCCGTCATGCTTCCTCACCGCTTACCGCTGTTATTTGTACCGTTGCTTGCCTATTGTTGTGCCTTGTTTGTCTCAATTTGGCAATATAGCACACCTTGGCATTTGATTATGATGCGTGCCAAGTGAGTAAAATCAAGGTTTAGCGCGTATTTTCAACGTTTTAACGCCTTTTTTCTACCTTGTAAATTCCCAACAAACTAAAGCACCTGCAAACCTAGTGTTTGTAAGGCTTGGCGCAACATGGCGATATTATACACCGCATGCCCTTTGACAGTATTTTCAAAATACACAAATAACGTATCAAAATTCGCGCGCTGATTGGCAATGGATTGTGCCCATGCCTGCATTTGATCTTGGCTGTAGCGATAATCATGGCGTTCACTGGCGCTGTGTGCGTCCCACCAATTCGGGTTTTTACCATGCAAGCGCAAATAGCCCGTGCGACTGGTAAATAGTAGCCGACTGTCGGGCAACCCTGAAATATCGGGATAATCCACACTGCACCAAATCAGCCCCTGCTCGGCAAAGCTGCGATATACTTGTGGTGTGTGCCAACTGGCGTGACGAAATTCAATCGCCAGTGGCAGATCAGCAAACCAACCGACCAAGCGCGCCAAATAACGCCGATGCTCAATCGTGCGGTCAAAACCGTGCGGAAACTGCAGCAACAACGCCGCCAAACAATCACGCTGGCAAATCGGTGCAATAGCCTGTAAAAATACCTGCGCGGTGTCACTTGTTGCGCGCAAGGTATGGCTAAAATCTTGATGCAGCTTGATGGCAAACTTGACCTGCCCAGCAGACTTTGTCAGCATACCCTCAAACGCCTTACGCCCAAGTGGGGCATAAAAACTGCTATTGATTTCTACACTGGTATAATGCGCGGCATACGTCTGCAAAAAATCGGTTTTTTTGGTCTTAAGCGGGTACAACACACCAAGCAAATCCGTGTCACTGTAGCCACCTGTGCCTAAATAAATCGTCATCGCTGCCACACCGCCATTGCCCACAGCAATGCCAATAGCAAAAGTGCCATCAACTGCGCCGCAGAGCCCACGTCTTTGGCAATTTTAGCAAGCGGATGGCGTTCGGTCGACGTGTGGTCGATCGCCGCTTCAATGGCGGTATTAAACAGCTCAACCACCACCGAAAAAAACGACGCAAGCACCAACACCATCTTGACCACAAGGTCAAACGGCATAAATACCAACACAACCAGCAGCGCGGCATTGAGCCATGTCACTTGCCGAAACGCTGCCTCATTGTGGTATGCCGCCAAAAAACCATCGCGTGAATAACCTGCCGCTTTGATAATCCGCATCACGCCGGTTTTACCCTTGGCTTCGGCGGCATAGCCTGTTAGGTTGGTAGGGTTCGAGGATTTAGATGACTGGTTCATAATGTTTAAAAATAAGGACAATTGCGCTTAGTTTACTGGAATTTGTGACAGATAGGCAGCCATCTTGCGTGCTAAACATAAAAAAACAGCCAGTCATTGACCAGCTGTTTTTGTGCCGTTAAAAGCGCAAGTAGGGGTTACCAACCTGTCACTTCTTTTACTTTTTCACCGATTTTTGATGGGTCACGGGTGTAGGCGATACCTGCGTCTTCAAACGCTTTGAATTTCTCTTCGGCTGTGCCTTTACCGCCTGAGATGATCGCGCCTGCGTGTCCCATACGCTTACCTTTTGGCGCTGTCACACCAGCGATGTAGCCAATCACAGGTTTGGTGACGTGTTCTTTAATGTACGCTGCCGCTTCTTCTTCTGCCGTACCACCGATTTCACCAATCAATACGATGGCTTCGGTTTGTGGGTCATCTTGGAACAGTTTTAGCGCGTCAATTTGGTTCATACCAGGGATGGGGTCGCCACCGATACCGATACAGGTTGATTGACCAAAGCCCAATTTGGTGGTTTGTGCCACGGCTTCATAGGTCAAAGTACCTGAGCGTGAGATGATACCCACTTTGCCGGGTTGATGGATGTGACCTGGCATGATGCCGATTTTGCACTCACCGGGGGTAATCACGCCAGGGCAGTTTGGCCCAACGATACGCACGATTGGCTCGCCTTTTTCGGTCAAGTCTGCATTGACGTTTTCTAGATAGCGTTTGGCTTTTAGCATGTCAAGCGTTGGCACGCCTTCGGTGATGATGACGATCAATTTAACGCCAGAGTCAATGGCTTCAACCACTGAATCCAACACGAATGGTGCAGGTACATAGATCACTGATGCGTCTGCGCCTGTCTCCTTAACCGCTTCATCCATGGTGTTGAACACAGGCAAGCCTAGGTGAGTAGTCCCGCCTTTACCTGGGGTCACACCGCCGACTACTTTGGTACCGTATTCGATGGCTTGTTCTGAGTGGAACGTACCGTTTTTACCCGTAAAACCTTGCACCAACACTTTGGTGTCTTTATCAATCAATACACTCATGGTTGTTCCTTTTATTTTAACAAAATTTTATCAATCTATTGCATTAAGCGTTTTGCACGGCTTCAACGACTTTTTTACCTGCGTCTGACAAGCCTTGTGCTGAAATCAATTTCAAGCCTGACTCGTCAAGCAGTTTTGCGCCTAATTCAGCGTTGTTGCCCTCAAGACGCACCACGACAGGCACAGTCACATTGACTTCTTTGACCGCCGCGATAATAGCTTCAGCAATCATGTCACAGCGTACGATACCGCCAAAGATGTTAATTAACACGGCTTTGACTGAGTCGTCATCCAAGATGATTTTAAACGCTTCAATCACGCGCTCTTTGGTCGCACCGCCGCCCACGTCTAGGAAGTTAGCAGGTTGTCCACCGTATAGCTTGATGATATCCATGGTTGCCATGGCAAGGCCTGCGCCATTGACCATACAGCCGATATTGCCCTCGAGTGCAACGTAGTTTAGGTCAAATTCAGACGCTTTAAGCTCGCGCTCATTTTCTTGGCTCTTATCGCGAAGTTCAGCGACGTTTGGCAAGCGGTACAACGCGTTTGAGTCGATACCAACTTTGGCATCCACACACGCCAAGTCACCATTTTCACGCACGGCTAGTGGGTTGATTTCAAATAGGGCAAAGTCATTTTCGATGAATGCGCGGTATGCACCTGTCATCAATTTAGCAAATGCATTGACTTGCTTGTCTTTTAGACCCAGTTTGAATGCCACTTCACGCGCTTGGTTTGGCATCAAACCAACCAATGGATCCACCACCACTTTGATGATTTTTTCAGGGGTTTCTTCGGCAACCTTTTCGATCTCAACGCCGCCTTCGGTTGATGCCATGAACACCACACGACGCGCCGAACGATCTACCACCGCCCCTAGGTATAGTTCGGTTTGTACAGGGTACATGTCTTCGGCAACCAACACGCTGTTTACAGGTTGACCGTTGGCGTCAGTTTGGTAAGTTACCAAGTTGGTACCGATTAGGCTATCGGCAACTTCTTTGGCTTCTTCGCGTGATTTAACAAC
This sequence comes from Moraxella atlantae NBRC 14588, assembly GCF_001591265.1. Classification (GTDB taxonomy): domain Bacteria; phylum Pseudomonadota; class Gammaproteobacteria; order Pseudomonadales; family Moraxellaceae; genus Faucicola; species Faucicola atlantae. Next base: position 60,608 of record NZ_BCUL01000004.1, read on the forward strand.
CTTGACGCCGCCTGCTTTACCGCGACCACCTGCGTGTACTTGCGCTTTGATAACGGCAAATTTGCCACCCATTTGATCAAATGCTTGTGCGGCTTCCTCGCCATTGTGCGCCAAAATACCTTGTTGCACAGGCAAACCGTATTTAGCAAGAAGTTCTTTGGCTTGATACTCATGTAAATTCATGAATTTATCCTCATGTTTGCTGTTAAAAATTGTCTATAAAAGTGATGATAACTTGTTCATTATATTACCAAATCGCCTGTATGACTTAGGCAGACGATTTGACTAGGCTTGGCAAAACTTATTTATATCAAGCCGCGTTTATTTGCGTTTACGCTGAATGGCGTGAATCGCGCGACCATCGGCTGACAATGCCGCCTCGTGAACCGCTTCTGAAATGGTTGGGTGAGCGAATGTCATAAGTTGTAGGTCTTCTACGCTTGACACAAACTCTAAGGCAATCACGCCTTGATGAACGATGTCGCCTGCTCCCACGCCTACCATGTGCAGACCCAGCAGACGATCAGTCTTCGCATCTGCTACGACCTTAGTCACACCTACGCCCTCACCTTGTGCCAAGGCACGACCGTTGGCAGATAGGTTGAATGAACCTGTTTTGACTTCATATCCACGGGCACGTGCTTGCTCTTCGGTCAAGCCTACCCATGCAATCTCAGGGTGCGTATAAATCACGCTGATGATGGCATCATAATTGACTTGAACTTTTTCGCCATGAATGCGCTCAACCGCCATCATGCCTTCTTCCATCGCTTTATGGGCAAGCATTGGTCCACGCACCAAGTCACCGATAGCGTACACACCATCAAGGTTGGTTTTGCAGTAGTCATTGACGGCTACTAGACCGCGTTCTGTCAATTCAACACCAGCGTCTTCACCCAGCAAGTTTTCTTTATACGCACGGCGACCCACGCATACAATAAGCTTATCAAAGGTTTCTTCTTGAGTCTCGCCTTTGGCATCGGTGGTAACGACCACTTTGCCATCTTTGACTTCAGCATTGGTAACCTTGGTATCAAGGCGGATATCCAAACCTTGTTTGGTCAAAAGCTTCATCGCTTCTTTGCTCACCGCGCTGTCTGCTGCTGCCAAGAACGTTGGCATGGCTTCATAGATAACGACTTCTGCACCCAGACGACGCCATACCGAACCCAGCTCAAGCCCAATCACACCTGCACCAATCACGCCTAGACGCGCAGGCACTTCAGGAAAATCAAGCGCACCTGTTGAATCAACGATATACTCATGATCAATCGGCGCAACAGGAATATCGATTGGCACCGAACCTGATGCCAAAATCACATTTTTAGCGGTCAAAGTTACCGCTTCACCACCATCTAATGGGGTAAATTGAACTTTTTTGTCTTCACCTTTGCCGTCAATTAGCGTTCCTGTACCTTGTAGCCAGTCAGCTTTGTTACCTTTTAGCAACGCTGCCACACCGCCTGTCAATTGCTTAACAACCGCGTCTTTACGTGACAACATTTTGCTGATATCAATGGCAACTTCACCCGTGCTGATACCGTGTTCTTCTACTTCATCTTTGATCATTTCATAACGATGTGAGCTATCAAGCAAGGCTTTTGATGGAATACAGCCGACGTTTAGACAGGTACCACCCAATGCTGGCTCGCCTTTGTGCACGCGTTTTTCGATACATGCCACACTCATGCCAAGCTGACCTGCACGGATTGCTGCTTCATAGCCGCCAGGACCGCCACCAATGACAATTAAATCGTATGAATCTTTCATAATTTATCCTAATCTATTGAATATACTAATGGTAGAAAATTGCTTAATTTTTCGACAATAAGGCTTATTAAAAAATAAGCCTTATTACTTAAAAACTCATGATCACGCTTGCTAGCCATTACAAATCTAGCAATAACATGGCTGGATCTTCAACCAACTCTTTGATTGTCACCAAGAATTGTACCGCTTCTTTACCGTCAATCATCCGATGATCGTATGACAGTGCCAAGTACATCATTGGTAAAATTACCACTTGACCATTGACTGCCATAGGACGCTCTTGGATTTTGTGCATACCCAAGATAGCAGTTTGTGGTGGGTTCAAGATCGGCGTTGATAGCAATGAACCAAACACACCGCCATTGGTGATGGTGAACGTACCGCCTGTCATCTCGTCGATACCAAGTTTGCCTTCACGCGCTTTGCTGGCATAGTCACCGATACCACGCTCGATATCTGCCATGCTCATTTGGTCAGTATCGCGCAATACAGGCACTACCAAACCGCGATCGGTTGATACCGCTACACCTACATCATAGTAGCCATGATACACGATATCATTACCATCGATCGAGGCATTCACTGCTGGGAAGCGTTTTAAGGCTTCGGTTGCTGCTTTAACAAACAATGACATGAAGCCAAGTTTTACACCATGACGTTTTTCAAAACGCTCTTTGTACTGGCTGCGCATATCCATGATCGGCTTCATATTGACTTCGTTGAATGTTGTCAACATCGCGGTTTCTTGGGTAGCTGACATCAAGCGCTCTGCTACGCGTTGGCGCAAGCGAGTCATTGGCACACGTTTGTCCGCGCGCTGTCCTACCGCATCGGCCACTGCCTGACCATTATCTGCTTTGATGTTAGCATTGGCTTTTAGGGTTGGATTTGCCATGTCTTGCTTGGTCACACGACCACCACGACCTGTGCCTTCAACATCGGCAGGATTCACACCCGTGGTATTGGCTGCTTTGCGTACCGCTGGGCTTTGGTCTTTGTGTGGCTGCTCACCGCTAGCGTTGCTCGCGTCAGATTTGGCTTGCACAGGGGCTGCTACCGACTCTGGTGGTACGGTAGTGCCTTGATCTGATTGACTATCAGATGATTTTTCTTGCGCTTGTTTGTTATCTGCCGCAGCATCATCGCTTGATTTTTCGCTGGTCGCGCCTTCGCTTAATTCACCAATGACTTCATCAGATAATACGGTATCATCAACTTGCTTGACGATTTTGCTTAGTACGCCGTCATTTTGGGCAACAACTTCTAGCACAACTTTATCGGTTTCAATCTCTGCCAATACATCATCACGCTTAACTTGGTCACCTTCGGCAAAGTTCCAGCTAACAATCGTGCCATCGGCAACCGATTCTGGGAATACGGGGGCTTTAATTTCGCTCATTTTAATGCTCCTGATGTAATCAGTTCGTTTAATGCAAATCTTTCGTTCGTTGGGTTTTTTAAGGTATTACGGTTTAAGCTATGCTCAATTTTTTCACACAAATCAGGGCAATACATGGTATTGCCCGAATTTTTATTTGTTCTCTAAATCTTTTGCGCTTGCCTTATCATCGGCTTGTTGCTCATCGATGCCAAGTGCCTCATTAACCACACGTTTTTGCTGCTCAACGTGCATTTGCATCAAGCCTGCTGCAGGTGCCGCCGACGATGGACGAGCGACAGGCTCACGCAAGTACGCTTTACTTGGACGTTTGGCAGGTTTTGGTGGCGCAAATAGGCGGAACATATGCGGTGCAATATAGTACCACGCCCCTTGGTTACGCGGCTCTTCTTGTGCCCATACGATATCTTCAAGGTTTGGATATTTTTTCACTTCCTCAAGCATGCGCTCTTCAGGTAGCGGATATAACTGCTCAATGCGCACCAAAGCAACATTGTTTAGTCCAAGCTCGCGGCGTTTTTCCAGTAGATCATAGTATACCTTACCACCACAGAATACTAAACGTGTGACCTGATCGGCATTTAGGTCATCAATCTCTGAGATGACCGTTTCAAAACGACCATTTGCCAGTTCATCAAGCGTTGATACCGCCAATTTGTGGCGCAGCAAGCTCTTAGGTGACATCACAATCAATGGCTTACGGGCAGGACGCAATACTTGGCGACGCAGCGCGTGGAAAATCTGTGCAGGTGTAGTCGGCGTGATAACCTGCATATTGTCTTCAGCACACAACTGCAAGTAACGCTCTAGACGCGCCGATGAATGCTCAGGGCCTTGCCCTTCATAGCCATGTGGCAATAGCATGGTCAAGCCACATAGACGTTGCCACTTGGTCTCCCCACTTGAGATAAACTGATCAATAACCACCTGTGCACCGTTGGCAAAGTCACCAAACTGGGCTTCCCAAATCACCAACGCGTTTGGAGTTGTAGTGGCATAGCCATATTCAAATGCCAGCACCGCCTCTTCTGATAGCAGCGAGTTGAACGTATCAAAGCGCGCTTGTTCGGGGTTAAGATTTGCCAATGGAACATACATTTGTCCGTCTTGGACGTTATACAGCTCAGCATGACGGTGTGAGAAAGTACCGCGCCCCACGTCCTCGCCTGTGATACGTACCGGATGACCTGCATCAACCAATGACGCATACGCCAAAGTTTCAGCCGCACCCCAGTTCAACGGTTCTTCACCAGTCTGCATCGCAAGGCGTTGCTCAACGACTTTTTTGACCTGGCGCTGAAGCTCAAAGCCTTCAGGTAGCTGTGCCATGCGCTCGCCATAGGCTTTTAGCTGCTCAATGCTGACACCTGTATCCCATTCATCGACCAATTCATGACCCAAATACGGTGTCCAATCGACAAACAACGAGCGGTTAGGCTCCATCACAAGCGCACTGGCTACGTACTCACCTTTATCCAATGACTCACGATAAGTATCTTCAAGCTCAGTTGCTTGCTGTTCGGTGATTACCTTAGCGTCTACCAGTTTTTTGGCATATATTTCGCGTGTTGATGGTAGCGCACGGATGACTTTGTACATCAATGGTTGAGTCGCTGAAGGCTCATCTGCCTCGTTATGACCGTTACGGCGGTAGCAATACAAATCAACCACGATGTCTTTGTGGAATGTCTTACGGTAGTCATGTGCCAGTTGGGCGATGAATACCACCGCGTCAGGATCATCACCATTTACATGGAAAATCGGCGCATGTACCATTTTGGCGATGTCGGTACAATATTCAGTTGAACGCGCATCTTCAAGACGACTGGTGGTAAAACCGATTTGGTTGTTAATAACGATATGAATCGTACCGCCTGTTGCATACGCGCGTGTTTGTGACATTTGGAACGTTTCTTGGTTCACCCCTTGACCTGCAAATGCCGCATCACCATGTACCACGATTGGCAGTACTTGGTTACCTGTGGTGTCTTCACGGCGTACTTGACGCGCACGCACCGAACCGATCAGTACAGGTGATACGATTTCTAAATGCGATGGGTTAAACGCCAGTGCCAAGTGCGCTTCACCACCAGGGGTCATTACGTTTGACGAAAAACCTTTATGGTATTTGACGTCACCTGAACCATGTTTTGGCGCAACTTTACCATCGAATTCATCAAACAAATCTTTAGGATTTTTACCCAAGATATTGACCAACAAGTTCAGGCGTCCACGGTGCGCCATGCCGATAACCATCTCTTTGGTACCGTTTTCACCAGCACGCTGGATCATCTCATGTACCATCGGGATAAAGCTTTCGCCACCTTCAAGACCAAAACGCTTAACGCCCGTGTACTTACGCGCCAAGTATTTTTCTAACCCTTCAGCAGCGGTTAGACGCTCAAGGATTGATTCGCGTTTTTCGTTGCTAAAATCGATGTAGCCCAAATTTTGCTCAAGATACTGCTCTATCCAACGCTTTTCTTTAGCAGTGGTGACGTGAAAATGCTCTGAGCCAATACTGCTGCAATACACGCGCTGCAAAACTTCAATAATTTCACGCAAAGTTGCTTTTGACTTGCCAATATGCATGTCACTGACAGGATATACCGTGTCCAAATCCGCTTCTGACAGACCATGATACTCAAGCGTCAGTTCTTCGATTTGTGGACGTGGCATCAAGCCTAGTGGGTCAAGCTTTGCTAAACGATGCCCACGACGGCGATAGCTTGTAATCAGCTTTTGCACACCCATCTGGTGTTGGCTAAACTCTTTAAGCTCTTCGATGCTGCATTCACCGCTGCCGCTTGCGCTACTCACTGAGTTTGGTTTAGCGGCAGTGGTGTTACGCGCTAGCAGCACGAATTGGTCTTGAATGGCGTTGTACAGCGCTTTGTCATCGTTATCGCTGGCAAACTGCTCAAAGTAAGGTAAATAACTGGGATCAACACTGCCTGGGTCTTGGGTATACTGTTCATACAAGGCTTCAAGATAAGCAGCATTATCAGCAGACAGCTCAGTAAAGCGTGCCGCTGGTGAATCGGTATGTTGAGATTGAGTCATAATCGGCTTCTTTAATTATGCAACATTGAATTTGAACGAAATGGTGGTATATTTTTTAAGCTATAGCGTAACATCAATTGCTAGATCATCGAATTTCGCCAAAAAATATATAGTATAAATTTAAAAAATACCCGTTATCGATGACTATAATGCACGATGAGCGCAGTAAATTTATAGTTTTCTACTATATGATAACGCATTTGCTAGTCAGCGTGCTGCGCTTAATGTTCTTTTTTTGTTGAAAAAACTTAGCCTTAGCACTTGCTTGGCTGCCTAATCAAAAACGACCCCATAAAAATCACACAACAAAAAAACCCCAGTAACACTGAGGTTTTATTGAGTTATGCTCGTTGTTAGCCTGCTTGTTCAAGCAGCATGCTGCGCAAATGCCCGATGGCACGGGTCGGATTTAGACCTTTTGGACAAACTGACACGCAGTTCATGATACCACGGCAGCGAAATAGACTAAACGGGTCATCCAAGCGTGCTAAACGCTCTTGGGTGTCAGTGTCACGGCTATCTGCCACAAAGCGATAGCCGTTAAGCAGCGCAGAAGGCCCTAAGAATTTATCAGGGTTCCACCAAAATGATGGGCAGCTGGTTGAACAACATGCGCACAAAATACACTCATACAGACCGTTTAGCTTTTCACGCTCTTCAGGTGATTGTAAACGCTCGGTTGGTGGTGCAGGTTGGTCGTTGATCAAGTACGGATGAACCTTTTCATACTGCTCATAAAACTGGTTCATGTCCACAACCAAGTCACGGATCACAGGCAAGCCTGGTAAGGGGCGCAAGGTGATTTTTTCAGGCAAGGTGTTCATGTTGATCAAGCATGACAAACCATTTTTGCCGTTGATGTTCATACCGTCCGAACCGCAGATGCCCTCGCGGCATGAACGGCGGAATGTCAAAGTTTCGTCCATTTTTTTTAGACGAACCAATACATCTAACAACATACGATCGCTATCAAGTAGCTCAATCGTATAAGTTTGCATACGTGGCGCTGCGTCCCGATCAGGATCGTAGCGGAAAATTTCGATGGTGCGAGTACCTCGGCTCATAGTGCTAACTCCACACAACTGATTTATTGGTCGCGTTTATTGCCTTACTGCCATGACGAGATCGTTTTATGGCTAAACGCTGATAGTTGGCAAGATGGTGTATTGGCTAAGCGGCTTGGTACACCATCGGCTAAAACTTTATTCAGGCTTATCCACATATTGACAAGCCCAAATGAACTGATCGATATTAGAACGTACGAACTTTTGGCTCAATGTATTTTGCAGTCAGCGGTGTGGTACGTACAGGTTTATAAATCACACGATTGCCTTCGGAGTACCACAAGGTATGTTTCATCCACTCGTGGTCATTACGTCCTAGTGGTGCATAAGGGTCATCGTCAGGACGCTCATAATCTAGCACCGCGTGCGCGCCACGGCATTCATGACGTAATGAAGCTGAAATCATGGTCGCTTTGGCAACTTCATACAAGTTAGCCACCTCTAGCGCCTCGATACGCGCGGTATTAAACACCTGCGATTTATCCACCAAATGAATCTGATTGACCTTGCTTTCTAAAGCTAGGATTTTTTGCACACCTTCATCCATCATCGCCTGTGTGCGGAACACACCTGCATGCTGCTGCATAGTGCGACGAATTTCATCGGCGACATCTTGTGCGTTCAAGCCGTCGGTTGATTGTTGCAGGCCGTCTAAACGCTTAAGCGTTTTGTCTAATACGTCGCTTGGTAACGGCTCATATTCGTGACGGTCAGCGGCATGAAATTCATCAATAATATGCTGTCCTGCCGCACGACCAAAGACCACCAAGTCCAGCAGTGAGTTGGTACCTAGACGATTAGCACCGTGCACCGATACGCACGAGCATTCACCAATTGCATACAAGCCTTTGACGATTTTTTGCTTAGCATACAACCCGTTTTCATCCGTGCCTGCTTCTAAGTCAGGCACCATCACCTGCCCATGGATATTGGTTGGAATACCACCCATTTGATAGTGAATGGTTGGTACAACAGGAATTGGCTCTTTGGTGATATCCACGTTCGCAAAGTTCTTGCCAATTTCATATACCGATGGCAAGCGTTTCATGATGGTATCCACACCCAAGTGAGTCATGTCTAGCACGACATAGTCACCGTTTGGGCCCATACCGCGTCCTTCTTTGATCTCTTGGTCCATCGAGCGTGATACGAAATCACGCGGTGCCAAGTCTTTCAAAGTTGGCGCGTAACGCTCCATGAACGCTTCACCGTCTTTGTTACGCAATAACGCACCTTCGCCGCGGCAACCTTCGGTCAATAGCACCCCTGCGCCTGCCACACCTGTTGGGTGAAATTGCCAAAATTCCATATCTTGTAGCGGAATACCTGCGCGCACCGCCATGCCTAGACCATCACCTGTGTTGATATAGGCATTGGTTGAAGCAGCAAAAATTCGTCCTGCTCCACCTGTCGCCAATACCGTGGTTTTAGCTTGAAAAACTGAAATCGCACCTGTTTCTTGGTCAAGCGCAATCACGCCACCAATATTACCATGCACGTCTTTGATTAAATCCAGCGCAATCCATTCAACAAAAAACTGTGTGCCTTGCTCAAGATTTTTTTGGTACAAAGTATGCAATAGCGCGTGCCCTGTACGGTCAGCTGCCGCACACGCGCGTTGCACCGCTTTTTCGCCATAATTTGAAGTATGACCACCAAACGGGCGTTGATAAATCGTACCATCGGCGTTACGGTCAAACGGCATACCCATGTGCTCAAGCTCGTACACAACCTTAGGTGCTTCACGGCACATATATTCGATTGCGTCTTGGTCGCCAAGCCAGTCTGATCCCTTGATGGTATCATAAAAGTGAAAATGCCAGTTATCCTCACTCATGTTACCAAGGCTTGCGCCAATACCGCCCTGTGCAGCCACGGTATGCGAACGCGTTGGAAAAACTTTGGTTAAAACTGCGACATTCAAGCCGCCGCGTGCCAACTGTAGCGACGCACGCATACCTGAACCACCACCGCCAACAATTACAGCGTCAAAGGTCAGGGTTTTGATATTACTAATTGGGGTGTCTGGTGCCAATGCCATGTTGGGTTTCCTATTTCATAGCGCTTGTCTAATACTGCCTATTGTATTGCCAAATAACGTTAATATTCAAGCACTTAGCCAAGCAATTCGTTTAAGCCAAACTCAGTATAAAACGACTTAATCATTTGGGCGAACGTTACACACAAAATTTTTTATCAAAAAATCTTATGAAAAAAAGAAAATCATCACGCCCCAAAACACATATACCAACAATGCCAAAATCATCGCAGCTTGTAGCACAAAACGTAAACCGCCTGACTTGACATAGTCAGTAAATACCGTCCACATACCAACCCAAGCGTGGGCGGCAATTGCTAAAATCGCCAGTAGATTAAATAAGCGCATGGGTAGGCTTAGCATAAAGCCGCGCCACAACTCAAACGTGTGATCATGGGTCAAAAACCAACACAACATCACCAGCGCATACACCGCCAGTACCACCGCGCTGATACGCTGCACCACCCAGTCGCGAGTACCCGAACCTGTCAAACCTGTTGCACTTTTCATAGCATTCTCCCTTGCCGTGTCTTACAACACAATCCAAACAAATGAAGCCAATACCCAAAGAAGCGCGATCACAAAACCGACAATCGCTGCCGTGCGCCCACTTTTTAGTTCTTCATTCATGCCCATATCGGCAAGTAAATGTTTGATACCCATTACAAAATGGTAGCCAGTTGCCGCTGCCAATACCCACACCAACAAGCGCACCAAAATATTATCAAAAATATGGGCAAAACCTTCAGGCGTAGCCAATGAGTGTTGAAACACCCACAGCAGCACAGGAATCATCAAAAATAACACCACACCTGAGACACGGTGGGTAATCGATGTCATAGCGACGGGGTTTTTTGAGTTTACCTCGACCACCAGACTTAGCGGCAAAACGACAGGGCGATTGCTTTTCACAGCGGGCATCCTTTAGTTACAGGGTCGATATAGTCGAGCCTGTTGGCACAAGGTCACGGTCACCTCGCCCGACACACCCAACCATCGAAATCAGGAATAGCTAGCGTCATACAAAGATTACACGCACATTGGGCTTGTTTTGGCTAACAAACAGCCGATTTTAAGCCTTTTTAAGTGCGTCAATCAGCACCATGCAGCACAGATGACTTACCTAACATCAAGCCAAGCATAGGATATCAGCCCTATACGCCACCTTGGTACCGATTAAAACATCGAGGGTGAAGCGATTTGCCATCAATCATGGTAACGTAAAATAGAATCAAGGTTCTTTGATCCCTATTTTTGCTCGCTTTCAACCAAATTGCATAAATAAATTTGCCTAATTATAGAAGTCTTGGCTTACAATTACAAACAAAAACGACAAAAAACTACATTTATTGTATAAGATTGATTAGTCTGCTAAATTGATTGGGTATTCTTGTGTAGCAAAACTTAAAATCTAAACAAAAGTTGGTGACAGAACGGCACTTTTTCGCGACAAATTGTTGCAAAACTGCAATTTGCTTTCTTTTTTGCCTAAAATACTGCTAATATAGCTAAAATTTATGCGCAGCTTTATCTAGCAGACCTTTGTTGCATAGCTGTGTACTGCCCTAGCGACAAGGCATAAACCGTTTGGTCTTGGCTCGCACGATTTTAATAACCACGTACTTAGAAAATGTACACGAACAGAGGAAAGGACAATGTCGGACAATAACACCGCCACGTCGGCCGCTACCTTGCAAGTCGATGGCAAAGACTACGAACTACCTATTATTGAAGGCACGCTTGGCAACCCTGTGCTAGATATTAAAGGCGTGCAACAAGCAGGCTACTGGTCGTACGACCCAGGGTTTATGGCGACTGCTGCCGTTGAATCAAAAATCACTTATATTGATGGTGAAAAAGGCGTGTTGTTGTATCGCGGGTATCCCATTGAACAGCTTGCTGATCAAGCTGAATATTTGGAAGTCTGCTACGCGCTATTGCATGGCGAATTGCCAACCGCTGAGCAAAAAGCTGATTTTTATGATAAAGTTAGCACGCACTCGATGGTCAATGATCAGCTGCGTAAGTTTTTTGAAGGTTTCCGCCGTGACGCGCACCCCATGGCGATCATGGTCGGTGTGATGGGCGCATTATCAGCGTTTTATCACAATAACTTGGATGTCAGCAAAGAAGATCACCGCGAAATTACAGCAATTCGCTTGATTGCTAAAGTACCTACCATTGCGGCAATGTCGTATAAATATAGCCAAGGTCAGCCGTTTATGTACCCACGCAATGACTTAAGCTATGCTGAAAACTTCTTGTATATGATGTTTGCCACCCCCGCAGACGTAGACTATAAAGTTAATCCAATCCTTGCCAAAGCAATGGATAAGATTTTCACCCTGCACGCCGATCATGAGCAAAACGCATCAACCTCAACCGTACGCCTAGCAGGTTCTACAGGTGCTAATCCTTATGCGTGTATCGCAGCAGGTATCGCTGCATTGTGGGGACCTGCACACGGTGGGGCTAACGAAGCGGTATTGCAAATGCTAGATGAGATCGGCAGCGTTGAGAATGTCGATGACTTCATGGAAAAAGTTAAGCGCAAAGAAGTCAAGTTGATGGGCTTTGGTCACCGCGTTTATAAAAACTTCGACCCACGCGCGCGCGTGATGAAAGAAACATGTGATGAAGTGCTTGGCGCATTGGGTATCAATGATCCGCAGCTTGAACTGGCGATGAAACTTGAGCAAATCGCTTTGAATGATCCGTACTTCATCGAGCGTAATTTGTATCCAAACGTTGATTTTTATTCAGGTATTATCCTAAAAGCCATCGGTATTCCAACGTCGATGTTTACCGTGATTTTTGCCTTGGCGCGTACTGCAGGTTGGATTAGCCACTGGATCGAGATGCACTCAGCACCGTACAAAATCGGTCGTCCACGTCAGCTTTACACAGGACCTACCCAACGCGACTTTGTACCTGTCGAACAACGCTAATTTATATTGGATGTACGCAAAAGCCCAACCATTTGTGTTGGGTTTTTTTATGCATAATACTACTGTCTGCTTGCCAGCATGCTACAATTTAGCCCATCATTTTAGTGTTTAACCATTTTAGTGTTTAACCAATTTAGTGTTTAACCAATTTAGTGTTTAACCAATATTTGCCATGAATACCTACCGTGTGTCCTGCCCCGCCAAAATCAATCTGTTTTTACATATCACAGGTAAACGTGCCGATGGCTACCACAATTTACAAACTGTGTTTCGGCTGATTGATTTGTGTGACACCTTGATTGCGAGCGTTTCAGCTGCCCAGCGTACCATACGACAAGATACTGCTGCGCTAGACGTGCTAGATTTTGTTAGCCTAACTTGTGACACGCCGATTACTGACAATATCCGCAATAATCTAATCATCAAAGCCGCTGCTGCTCTATTGGCACACGCTTATCAGACTTTATCACCCGATCAAATCGCCACATTACCTGCGATCAATCTACACCTTAGCAAACGCATCCCAATGGGCGCAGGGTTAGGTGGTGGATCATCAGATTGTGCCAGTGCACTGCGCTTACTCAACACAATTTGGCAACTACAGCTATCTAGTACGCAATTACAAGCCATCGGGGCTAAGCTTGGCGCAGATGTGCCCATTTTTATTTTTGGGCAAGATGCAATTGCACAAGGTATTGGTGAGCAGCTCACGTCGATTGACTTACCGCCACAGCGTTTTTTATTATTGATGCCTGATGATCACATCAACACCGCGCGCCTTTTTGCCCACAGCGATTTGCGGCGCAACTGTCCAACGCTGTTACTTCACGATATTGACCAACGCCAAGCTGATTACTTAGACCACATGAACGCACCGTTTGGTAACGTGTTTGAGCCTGTTGTCAGCCAGTTATCGCGACCTGTGCAGACGGCACTAAACTACTTGCAAATATTGAGTGCAACCACCCAAACCACCGCTCGCTTGACAGGTTCAGGCGGTAGCGTGTTTTTGCCTTTACCAAAAGGTATTGACAACCATACCCTACAAAATTGGCAACAGCGCGCACCCTGCCGTGCTATTGTGGTGCATACACCAGACGCTACGCCACTTATTGAAAAAATTTGATTTATTTTCACCAAAAGTCTTGCTTTTTAAAAATTTTCGGCTAAAATAACGCTTCTAAATAGGGGTATCGCCAAGTTGGTAAGGCATCAGGTTTTGATCCTGACATCCGTTGGTTCGAGTCCAGCTACCCCTGCCATCTTCTTTAGGTTTTTGTCATAGCGTGTTTAAATTTAATCACGATAGAAATTGACAAAACCCTGCAAAATCGGTATAGTGCGCAGCGTAAGATTGCCATCTTAGTTAGTCACTGAACTAGCTTTGCAGCCGAGCTTTAGGGGTATCGCCAAGTTGGTAAGGCATCAGGTTTTGATCCTGACATCCGTTGGTTCGAGTCCAGCTACCCCTGCCATTTTTTATTTTACTCTATCATAGTGACCTATGTTTTTCTGATGATGGGGTAAACATCGATTAAATCGTGATACCTAGATATTGCTATACCCTTCAAAATATGCCAAAGCGCGTTGTTTGATGGGTATTTTTGTTTTGGTAAAACGAGTTGGATCGTATGACTTGCAGCCGTGATAGGAAATAGCTATGCCGTATTTAGCGATTTTTACGGGCAATGCCCACCCCGAATTGGCAAAAAACGTCACCAATCACTTGCATATTCCACTGGGGCGTGCGGATGTGACGCGCTTTTCGGATGGTGAAATCGCGGTTGAAATACAAGAAAACGTACGCGGTAAAGATGTCTTTATTTTGCAATCTACCTGCGCACCTACCAATGACAATTTGATGGAATTAATGGTGATGGCAGATGCGCTGCGTCGTGCCAGTGCAGGACGAATCACGGCGGTGATGCCATATTTTGGCTATGCGCGTCAAGATCGCCGCCCACGCTCAGCACGGGTGCCTATTTCTGCCAAAGTCGTTGCCGATATGCTCAACATCGTTAGTATTGACCGCGTGGTAACGGTGGACTTGCACTCTGATCAGATCCAAGGTTTTTTTGACATTCCCGTTGATAACATTTACGGCACACCTGTGCTATTCAAAGATTTGCGCCAACAGCATTATGAAAACTTGATGGTGGTGTCACCTGACGTTGGCGGTGTGGTGCGTGCGCGTGCCATGGCAAAATCGCTGGGCGATGCAGACATGGCAATCATCGATAAACGCCGTGCGCGCGCCAATGAGTCGCAAGTGATGCATATCATCGGTGATGTGGAAGACCGCGACTGTGTGATCATCGATGATATGGTCGATACCGCAGGTACGCTGTGCAAAGCTGCTGCTGCCCTCAAAGAAAACGGTGCGCGCCGTGTGGTGGGCTATATCACCCACCCTGTGCTATCGGGTAAGGCAATTGAAACAATTAGCGCGTCTTATTTGGACGAAATCGTCGTGACTGACACCATTCCATTATCGCCTGCTGCCCAAGCGTGTGACAAAATCCGTCAGGTCACTATTGCGCCGATGTTGGCAGAAGCATTGCGTCGTATCAATAACGAAGAGTCACTCAGCGCGATGTTTGATATTTTTGATATGAATTTCTAATAAGATTTACAATTTTTTGCCATTTTTGTTAGATATTATGAATAAATATATAGTTTTATCTGACTAAAAATGGCAACAGGTAGTATTGGTCGCAAATACTGCCCGTTTGATGTATCACCAGACTGGTAACGATGGTTTGGTGATTTATTTTTTACCAGCAAAGGAATTTTTCCATGAGCCAACAAGATTTTACGCTAAACGCTGTCGTGCGTAGCGACGATCAGCAAGGTAAAGGTGCGAGCCGCCGCCTGCGTAAGCAAAACCTCGTGCCTGCTATCGTATACGGTGCAGACAAAGAGCCACTATCAGTGTCTTTGCGCTACAATGAGTTGATTAAATCGCTACAAAACGAAGCGTTTTTCTCACACATTTTGACTATCAACGTTGAAGGTCAAGAAGCTGAAGAAGTTATCATCAAAGCGTTGCAACGTCATCCTGCCAAAAACACCCCAATGCATGCTGATTTTCAGCGTATTGTTCGTGGTCAGGCCATGAACGTGACTGTACCTCTACATTATGTGGGTATTGAAGACGCACCAGGTACCAAAGAAGGCGGTATCTTCGTTTCAAACGCAACTGATCTTGAAATCACCTGTATCCCATCGAAAATTCCTGAATTTATCAGCATCGATGTATCAGGCATGGCAGTGGGCGATTCAATTCACTTGATGGATATCAACATGCCTGAAGGCGTGGCCATTCGTGAATTGGAAGTTGAAGAGCCATTCAACCGTACTGTTGCAACCATGCAAGCACCAACGCTTGAGCCTGTTGAAGAGCCTATTGAGCCTGAAGAGCACGAAGAAGGTGCAGGTACTCGCTCAACTGAAGATGATGAAGAAGCGCGTAAGGTACAAGCTCAAGACGATACGCATGACGCGCCTAAGAGCGATGACGAGTAATTGCGTGTTTGTTTGATATTGTGATGAAATCCATGTCCGATCGGTCTAACACATCGCCTAATCTTAAGCTCATCGTTGGATTAGGCAATCCCGGTGCACAGTACGCCCAAACGCGGCATAATGCAGGTTTTTGGTTGGTTCAGCGTATTGCCGATGAGTATGGCATCAAGCTTAGCCAAGACAAGAAGTTTCACGGTTTAGTCGGACGTGGGCAAGTGGCAGGCCACGAGGTGCGCCTGCTGCTACCAGCTACTTTTATGAATGCGTCGGGGCAATCGGTGTGCCCGCTTAGCCAGTTTTTTGCTATCCCACCCAATCAGATTTTAATTGCCCATGATGAGCTAGATTTGCCTGTCGGGCGAGTTCGTTTGAAGCTTGGCGGTGGACACGGCGGTCATAATGGGCTGCGTGATATCATGCCATGTTTGGGAGCAGATTTTTATCGTTTGCGTTTAGGGATTGGACATCCTGGGCACAAATCATTGGTCGTGGGTTATGTGATGAGCGCGCCAACATCGGATGAACGCATTGTGCTTGAACGTATGTTAGACGCTACCATGCAAGAACTGCCCGATTTAGTCGCTGGCAATATTGCATCTGCGCAACAAACGCTGCATGGCTTTGCTGCTGAATAATTTTCTGTACTATCTTATTTAATTTGTCCAGATCTAGTTTGCCCAAGTCTTGATTTTTACCCAATTAGGTCTTACCTAGCAATCAAATCTAGGCGTTGCGCCTTATTCGTTCTATCCAATGGGACACCTTTGTTCTACTATCTAGGAATTTGCCATGTTATTGACGATGTTAAAAGCCAAGCTTCATCGAGCACGTGTGACGCATTGTGAGCTGCATTATGAGGGTTCATGTGGTATTGATAGCGAGCTATTGGACTTGGCAGGTATTCGCGAAAATGAATCCATCGATATTTACAACGTGACCAATGGCAAGCGTTTTCGTACTTATGCTATCCGTGCTGAGGCAGGCTCAAAAATGATTTCGCTCAATGGTGCAGCGGCACACATGGCAGACTTAGATGATATCGTCATTATCGCCGCTTATGCACAGATGGATGAGCAAGAGGCGGATACGCACCAGCCGCGTTTGGTATATCTTGGTGAAGGCAATGTGGTTAAAGATACGGCAAACGTGATTCCTGTGCAAGTGTCATAACTTATGGCGTTATCGCAAAATATGCAGTGCTCAAAAAGCAGCTCACCGTCAAAGCTGCTTTTTTTACGTATATCAACAGCCATGCTGTAGCGTAGCCAATAAAAAAACGCTTTCGTGATGAAAGCGTTTTTTTGATCATTTAACAAGTGATTATTCTTCTACACCTGCTGATCTTTCGTGATATTTAGCATTGGCATATTCCCAATTTACCAAATTATCTAGGAATGTATCAACATAGTCAGGGCGACGGTTGCGATAGTCGATGTAATAAGCGTGTTCCCACACATCGCAAGTCAAGACGGCAACTTTGCCATGTACCATCGGTGTATCGGCGTTAGAAGTTTTCATGATTGATAGTTTGCCGCCTTCACTGTCAGCAACCAACCATGCCCAACCTGAACCAAATTGACTAACCGCCGCGTTTTTAAATTCTTCACGGAATTTGGCATACGAGCCAAATGCTTCGTTGATTTTATCTTTTAGTTCACCTGTTGGCTCACCGCCACCGTTTGGCGTCATGCTGTTCCAGTAGAAGGTGTGGTTCCACACTTGTGCCGCTTGGTTAAAAATAGCGGTTTTGCTATCATCTTTGGCGCTGGCTTTGATGATTTCATCAAGCTCTTTGCCTTCTAAACCTGAACCAGGTAGCAACTCGTTTAGTTTATTGACGTAGGCTGCGTGGTGTTTGTCATGGTGAAATTCTAAAGTTTCGGCGCTGATATGTGGTTCTAGTGCGTCTTTACTGTAAGGTAGGTCTGGTAGGGTAACTTGTGACATAATTTTTTCCTTAACGTTGGCTAAATAACTACTCAATGGCTATTATTTAAGAAAATTTTTGACTTTAACATAATTCACTGAGCAGATATCAGTGAATTATTGGGTAATAAAATAGCAAATTTTGCCGTCTCTTGTGTTGTGGTTTGGTAGGCGAAAGTTTATCAAACGCAACGGTGATATGCACGACTTAACCCGACGTAAAAACTTGAGCCAGACGGTTTTTCATCAAAAATTTTTTAACCAAATAATAGCGTAATCGCAATGTACACTGCTGCACCTGCTAGGTAGCCCACCAATGCCAACCAAGCGATTTTTTTGAGATACCAACCAAACGAGATGTTCTCCATGCCCATCGCGGCAACGCCTGCTGCCGAGCCAATGATCAAGCAGCTGCCACCTGTGCCTGCACAATACGCCAAAAACTTCCAAAATACCCCGTCATGGCTAAATATGGCAAGCCGCGCTGCCTCCGCGCCCGTGGCTTGGGCAATGGTGGCATCAGTAGCCAACGGATACATATTCATCGCGCCTGCCACAAGCGGCACGTTATCAACCAGTGAGGACAGCAGACCAATCAGCATGTTGATGACGTAAATGTTACCAAAATGCCCATCAAGCCACGCGGCAACATCGGCCAAAATACCTGCTGTCGCCAATGCCCCGACTGCCAGCAAAATCCCCAAGAAAAATAAAATACTGGGCATATCAACGCGCTTTAATACACCCTCGATACCGATGCGCTCTTTGATATAGTCATCTTGTTGGCGGTGGGTTAATGCCGCAACCATCCAGACAATGCTAAGCCCGAACAGCACGCCCATATACGGCGGTAAATGGGTGGCGGTTTTGAACACGGGCACAAATGCCAACGCACCTAGCCCCAGTGCTAAAATACCGCGGCGCAGCGTGGGGCTGATACTGGCTTGAATCTCGTCATGAATATCGACTCTAAGCGCGTGGATTTGCTTGGGCATGGGGTCGGTATTGGGGTCGATGTTTGCCAAGGCAGGGGTATGACGGCTTGAGGCGTGAGCAGTCAGTGGGCTAAAGGTGCGCCCTTTAAACTTCATGCTAAGCAATGCCATCGGCACCATCGCACAGACCAAACTTGGCAACAACACATCGCGCATGATGCCAAGTGCGCTGATTTGTCCGCCAATCCACAACATGGTGGTGGTGACATCGCCGATCGGTGACCACGCGCCGCCCGCGTTGGCTGCAATGACAACCAGCCCTGCAAAGTACCAACGCAGTTCTTTGTCATCAATTAGCTTGGCAACCAGCGATATCATGACAATGGTGGTGGTCAAATTATCCAACAGCGCAGACAAGAAAAACGCCAACGTGCCGATAATCCACATCAGTTTGGTGACGCTTTGGGTGCTGATACGATCTGTGATAACGCGAAAACCGTCATGGGCATCGATCAACTCGACAATTGTCATCGCGCCCAACAAGAAAAACAGAATTTCTGACACTTCTGCCAGATGCTCGGCAAGTTCTGCACCGATACCGTTTTGCCCTACTCCATGACCCATACCAAACGATAACAGCACCCACAGTAGCACCGCCGTCAGTAAGGCACTGGCAGCTTTATTCACGTAAATGGTGTGCTCAAAGGCAATCGCCAAATAGCCCAATACAAATACCGCTGCCATTAAAATCGTTAGCGACACCCTTGCCTCCTAATTACTCATTGTCGGTTGGTTATGATCGGGTGGATTGCCTTACCCACGCTAGCGGTGGCTTGCTGTAACTTAATACGCCCAACTTTGCGACAATTTTGCTGGATTATTTTGCCCAAATGACGCATTATACGGTAAAACCGTTTAGCCGTGCTAGACTTGGTGCGGTTAGGTGCGTATTAAGTATTTGATTATACGTTAAAAATTTTTCATAATTAAAGGACAAGCGATGACTTTGCTAATCCCTGCGATTGACCTCAAAGACGGCAAATGCGTACGCCTTAAGCAAGGACGTATGGAAGATGACACGGTATTTAGCGATGACCCTGTGGCGATGGCAGCGCATTGGGTGACACAAGGTGCGCGGCGGCTGCATTTGGTGGATTTAAACGGTGCGTTTGATGGTGTGCCTGTCCATAAGTCAGTGGTGACGGCGATTGCAGCGGCGCATCCTGATTTGCCAATCCAGTTGGGCGGTGGAGTACGCAGCTTGCGTACCATCGAGCAGTATTTGGCAGCAGGGCTTAGTAGCATCATCATCGGCACCAAGGCGGTCGAACAACCTGAATTTGTCGAACAAGCTTGCCGTGAGTTTGCTGGGCATATCATCGTTGGCATTGATGCCAAAGACGGTATGGTGGCAACGCATGGCTGGGCGAATGTCACTGATACACGCGCAACCGAGCTTGCTAAACGCTTTGCCGATGCAGGCGTGTCAGCGATTGTGTATACCGATATTGCGCGCGATGGCATGATGCAGGGCGTAAATGTTGAGCAAACCGTGGGCTTGGCGCAAGCGTGTGGGCTGCCTGTGATCGCATCGGGCGGGGTGACAGATTTGGGCGATATCGAGCGGCTGCTGCCATATCGCGCGCATTTGGCAGGAATTATCACGGGACGGGCGATTTATGAGGGCTCGTTAGATATCAAGCAAGCGCAGGCGTTGTTGGATAGCGCGCAGTAATTGGTTAAGCTGGACGCGTTTGTTATTGTGTCCTACCATGAATGCGCCGCGCGTTACCAACCACTGGCTGGTGGTATACACTCAACGCATATCTATTGCAAAGGCTACCGCGATTGCAAGGTAAGGCTTGATTTGGGGCTGGTGCAGCAGCCCTACGATGATAAACTCAAGCTACGTCATCTTATGAGCTACTTTGCCTAAAAAGCCAGGCAGAATTGTTTGGCTAAATACGTGACTGATCTGCTCAATCATCTTTACCCAAAAACCCACCGCTTTGCCGTTGCCATAGCCGTGCATACACACCACCTTTGGCAAGCAATTCTTGGTGCGAGCCTTGCTCAACAATCCGCCCTTGATCCATCACTACCAGACGATCAAGCGCGGCAATCGTCGATAAACGGTGAGCAATCGCAATCACGGTCTTGCCTGCCATCATCTCATTGAGGCTGTCGGTAATCGCGTGCTCAACTTCGCTATCAAGCGCGCTGGTGGCTTCATCCAGCAGCAAAATTGGTGCGTTTTTGAGCATCACGCGCGCAATGGCAATGCGCTGACGCTGCCCACCAGAGAGCTTAACGCCGCGCTCACCCACTTGGGTATCAAGCCCCGTGTTACCTTTGGCATCGGATAGGGTTTGGATAAACTCCCACGCATGCGCCTGTTTGGCGGCGGCGATGATGTCGGCTTCGCTGGCATCGGGGCGACCGTAAGCGATGTTATCACGCACACTGCGGTGCAGCAGCGAGGTGTCTTGTGTTACCATGCCGATTTGCTGGCGTAGGCTTTCTTGGGTTACCTCGCTGATGTCCTGCCCATCGAGCAAAATTTTACCGTTTTCAACATCATAAAAGCGCAGCAGCAGATTAACCAACGTCGATTTGCCTGCGCCTGAACGCCCAACCAGTCCGATTTTTTCCCCTGCCTTGATGTGCAAATTAAAATCATCAAGCAGTTTTTGCGCGGCTTTGTCGCCTTTACGCGCCTGACTGCCCTTTTTGCCGTAGCTAAAATCCACATGGTCAAACACGATATCACCGCGCTGGACGACCAGTTGTTTTGCGTTAGGTTGATCGACCACGGTATGCGGTTTAGATAGCGTTTTCATGCCATCTTGCACCGTGCCAATACCCTCAAATAGGCTAGCAGTCTGCCACATGATCCAATGTGTCAAGCCATTAAGCCGCAGCGCCATCGCGGTAGCTGCCGCAATCGCCCCGACAGATAGGTTTTGGTGCCGCCACAAATACAACCCGAGCGCGACGGTTGAGCCGACCAACAACACATTGATGGTGTGATTGACAATTTCAAACCGTGATACCCAGCGCATCTGGTCATGTACCGTGCCCAAAAATTGATTCATGGCGGATTTAGCATAGCTTAATTCGCGCCGTGAATGACTAAATAATTTGACTGTCATGATATTGGCATACGCATCGGTGACGCGCCCCGTCATCAGCGCACGTGCATCGGCTTGCCGACTGGCAGACGCTTTGAGTCTTGGGATAAAAAACGCCACCGAAGCGACAAACAACACCAACCACAGCACAAACGGCAACAATAACCAGCCATCAAGCCGCGCCAAAATCACGCCACTGCTGACAAAATACACCAGCACATAGACGAACATATCTGCCACAGTCATGATGGTATCACGCACTGCCAACGCCGTTTGCATGACCTTTGCCGACACACGCCCCGAAAACTCATTTTGATAAAACTGCATCGACTGCCCCAGCATCTGACGGTGAAACCGCCAACGCATCTGCATGGGAAACACGCCTTGAATGACCTGAAAATGAATCAACGAGCTGAGCGCGACGACAAACGGACTGACCAACAGCACCGCCAACATACCCAACAGCGCATCACCTTTATGCTGCCATAGCGTCTGTGGTGTGTAGACCGATAGCCAATCAACCACCTGCCCAATCCACGCAAACAGCAGCGATTCATACACCCCGACCAGCCCCGTAAGCACCATCAACGCCAAAATCCAACCGCGCAAGCCCTTGCTGCACGCCCACAAAAACTTAATCAGGCTATCAGTCGGCAGGTGATAATCATCATCGGGATATGGGTTAAGGCGGTTTTCAAACCAGCGCATAATTGGCATAAGGCATGACCTTTGATCAATTGGCTTATTTAAGCCTGACAGTTTAAATGGCTAAGCGTTTATTATTCGGGTAACTATAATACATGATTTGTCTTAATAACCATGCGTTTTATTGTGGTAAAACTTAATAATTCAACATCGGCTGCGCAATTCGATTGTAACATGCTCAATGCGTCTGCAAGGCAGACGAATGCAAACAAATGTAACGCCCGTGCTCAAAGCTTATCATGACACATCGCGTGTATGTTGAGCAAAAACTATACGGAATTTGACTAAAATTTATCCAGCCAAATTTGCTAAAATAACCCCAGCAATCGGTTTATCATTCGTTGCCGTAAACCTGCGACTTCAGGCGGTGGATATAAGGCAATTGTTAAATGCGATGAGTTTTGCTATACTCATCTCACTATATTCAATGTCTTACATTCCACAGTTAAGTTAAGACTAAATTGCGAGTACGCAGTAACTTAACTGGTAAGACGTTTCCAAACACACACTTAAGCTAATTCGTGTCTATGACAATCCTAACGGTAGGATTAGCTTAAAATAAGAACCTAAGATGTACGGTGTGTCGTACGGGCGGTTGCCATTGTCTTAGGTTTGCGGTGGGGCTTCACCGTCTTGCAGAAGGAATCCCCGAACGATAGGGAGGGGAGGAAGTCAACAAACTGCTTGTAAAAATTGGCACATCAAAATTGGCACATCAAAAAGTAACCACCATGCCACTAGAAAGCATTGCCATCCAAGATTTTAGCCATAACCGCATCGACGACCCTGAACTTGCCGCCCGTATCGCCAAGCTATACGAAGATAGCCACGAATTTGCCGATGGGCAAACCGCAATTGCGACCTTCAACGGGCTATTTGCGCGTGGTGGGCGACTGTACGTCGGCATGTTCAATGACCGCCCGATTGCCGCCGTGGCGAGCCTTGATGATGGGATTGATGGACAACGCAGGCTTGCCCACCTTGCCGTGCACCCCGCCAATCGCGGACGCGCTATTGATGCAAAACTCATCAAACAAACCACTGACAGCGAGCGCAAATTGGGTGTTACGCGTTTTGCCAGCAATGACGGCGATATTTTGCGGATTTTGACCCACTATGAACTGTTGGGCTAAGCAATAGCTACTCAATACGCTGTTGGCAAACAAATTGATAGATTTTGATAAAAATTTTCTCGATAATGATAAATAATGTTTGACAAGTCAGGTTTTTTTTGGTTAAATAATGCCTCACATATGGCGCGATAGCTCAGTCGGTAGAGCAACGGATTGAAAATCCGTGTGTCGGCAGTTCGATCCTGCCTCACGCCACCATATCCAAAAACCCAAACCTGTTGGTTTGGGTTTTTTTATCATTCGTTGCCGTAAAACCACCGACTTCAGGCGGTGGATATAAGGCAATTGTTAAATGCGATGAGTTTTGCTATACTCATCTCACTATATTCAATGTCTTACATTCCACAGTTAAGTTAAGACTAAATTGCGAGTACGCAGTAACTTAACTGGTAAGACGTTTCCAAACACACACTTAAGCTAATTCGTGTCTATGACAATCCTAACGGTAGGATTAGCTTAAAATAAGAACCTAAGATGTACGGTGTGTCGTACGGGCGGTTGCCATTGTCTTAGGTTTGCGGTGGGGCTTCACCGTCTTGCAGAAGGAATCCCCGAACGATAGGGAGGGGAGGAAGTCAATTACCAGTGCTTGATATGCCTTTGATTCGCCGCAAGTTTGTCCAAAAGTTTAATACCGTGCTGGTCGGTATTTGTGGGGGGCTTTTGACCATGGGGCAAGCCTCGGCCAGTGGGATCGAACCTGCTCAAACCATCGTTTTATGGTCATCTTCTAAACTTCAACACGATTGGGGCAAAGACACGCCGTTGCCAACGGAGCAAGCGAGCGCGCAGGGTGCGGTAACCGATGTGCGTAGCCCTCGGGTTATGCTGTCTTTACCAGCTGCTGATAGCCAAAACCGCCATACGGCCATCATCGTGTTCAGCGGTGGCGGCTATGCGCGTGAGCAACTTGGCCATGAAGGTACGCCTATCGCTCAGTGGCTGGCAGTACAAGGTTTTACGGTATTTAACACCATTTATCGCTTGCCAGACGAGGGCTGGACAAATCCAACCGTGGCTTGGGCAGATGCCCAGCAGGCGATGCGATTGGCGCGTGGGTTGGCGGCAAGGTATGGCTATCAGCGTATTGGGGTGATGGGTTTTTCGGCAGGGGGACATATCGCAGGCATGATAGCCACGCATCCACACATTGATTATGCCAACACGCCAAATGCTAAGGCTAGCGCTAGCACAACCCCATCACCAACAACGCGTCCTGATTTCGCGGTTTTACTGTATCCCATCGTCAGTATGCTTCCACCCAACAATCGCAGTCGCTCTTACAAAATATTGTTGGGCGATTGGCAAAAAAAACAGCAGATGGGTATGATTACGTTGTCGGCATTGCACCAAGCCGAAGCTGCCTACTCGGTTGAAACTGCTATCACATCGGATACACCGCCGATGTTCATTGCCCATGCCGTTGATGACCGCATTGCACCTGTGGCAAAAAGTCAGGTGTTATACACCAAACTTCAGCAAGCAGGCGTTGCGTCCACGTTGCAGCTGTATGCCAGCGGTGGGCATGGTTGGGGCATGGGCAAGCCCAACACGCCAACGACGGGTTGGCGGCAGGCGTTTTTGACATGGTTTGACAGCTTGCCCAAGCAATAACTTTGCAAGACTCAACCGCCTAAAAACACACCTGCCCCAATACCACCGCCTTGTTCGCGCCTGTCACACTTGGTAAATTGCCTGTTTGGTTGGTTAGGGTCTGCCGCGCCAGCCACGCAAACGCCGCCGCCTCGACCCATTTTGCCGCTAAGCCCACGCGATCGGTGGATTTAATGCTAAAGTTTGGCAAATATACCGCTAAGCGCTTGAGCAAAAAGCCATTGTACGCGCCACCGCCGCAGACCAACAAAGTGCCGTGCGCGCTGTCATCTGTTTGTCCAAGCTCGGCTAAAATCGCTTGCGCCACTGTGATGGTGGTCAGCTCGGTCAAGGTAGCTTGCACATCGGCAGGGGCTAGCGTCAAATCGGAATTTGCGGCGGCAACTTGTGCCAGCACATCATCAAGCCATGCCAAGTTAAATGCCTCACGCCCTGTACTTTTGGGCGCAGGTTTGGCAAAAAATTCATGCTGCAACAACGCGGTCAATAACGGCTCAATCACCGTGCCCGATTTTGCCCACGCGCCATTGTCATCGTACGCCTTGCCTGTGTGACGCTGACACCAGCCATCAAGCAGCAGATTGGCAGGACCTGTATCAAAACCAACCACGGCAGCATCTGTATCGGCTGGTTCGTCTGTCGCTGGCTTTGCCAACACGGTGATGTTTGCCACACCGCCTAAGTTTAGCACCACCCACGGCGCAGCGTCCTGCACAAACTGTCCAAACATGGCTTGATGAAACGCAGGCACCAAGGGCGCGCCTTGTCCGCCCACTGCCATATCACGGCGGCGAAAATCACTGACCACCGCAATGCCCGTGCGCTCAGCCAATAAATTGGCGTCCAACAGCTGTAGGCTAAAGTGCCATTCGGGACGATGGCGCACAGTTTGCCCATGACAGCCGATTGCCGCAATCTCCTCAGGCAGTACGTGCGCATGACGCAGCAGCTCGCCGACCAATTCGCTGGCAAGCTCGGCATAGCGCACACTTGCCCAACCAAACACATCCAACTCACTGGCAAAATCTGGCTGGCTCTTATCTGTCGTCATACGTTGCGCCAACCATTCGCTAACGCCGTTTGGTGTACTCAATGCCAACAATGCCGAGCGCAACTCATCATCAAATGGCAAACTAGCCGTCGCAAGCAGCTCAATCGGCTCATCATTGTCCGCGTCGATTTCGTGAAACTGACACAGCACCGCGTCCATGCCATCTAAACTGGTGCCTGACATGATACCTACCAAATATGGTGTATCCGCCAGCATATCTGTTTGGTCGTAGCGCAGCGGTTCGGTCATCGCGCCCAGTAATTCGCCAAACTGGTTGATAAACGCCTCGTCAAAGGGTAGATTTGCCATACCCAAATCAGTGGGTACATCAAACGGTGACATCGGGTTTTGAGGATTATTGCTCATGGGCAGACCTGTTAGATGGTGAAAAATATAGACGAAAAAATGCCCTCGACGCGTTGCACGGGTGGGCGGCAAACTTGCTAAAAACTTTGCTATAATGACACAACCTTTTCTTACGATGCAACCCAACAACGGCTTTGCTTTTTTTTGGCAGCCAAACAAAGTGTTTACAAAATCTTTTAATACGTTAAATTGAACCGTAGCTTTAACCAATTTTAAGACAGGATATCCGATGAGTGATTTTTTACCTCCCGAACAGCAGCTTGAGCTGATTCGTCGTGGCACCCATGAAATTATTTCTGAACAAGACTTGCTAGACAAACTCAAGCAAAACCGTCCACTGCGAATCAAGGCAGGGTTTGACCCGACTGCACCTGATTTACACTTTGGTCATACGGTGCTGATCAACAAACTCAAGCATTTTCAAGACTTGGGGCATGAGGTGCTGTTTTTGATTGGCGATTACACCGCACGCATCGGTGATCCGACGGGCAAAAATGCCACCCGTCCGCCGTTGTCAGAAGAACAAGTTGCCGCCAACGCAGAAACCTACAAAGAACAGGTGTTTAAAATTCTTGACCCTGCCAAAACGCAAGTGATGTTCAATTCTCAATGGTTTAGCAAAATGTCGGCAGGAGATATGATCAGCCTTGCCAGTCAGCAAACCGTATCGCGAATGCTAGAGCGCGATGACTTTTCTAAGCGTTATCACTCACAAACCCCGATTTCAATTCATGAATTTTTGTACCCATTGGTGCAAGGCTATGATTCGGTTGCCATGCGCGCCGATGTCGAGCTTGGCGGCACCGACCAGACCTTTAACCTGCTGATGGGGCGCACCTTGCAAGGGCGATATGGACAGCCTGCACAAGTGTGTATCACTGTGCCAATTTTAGAAGGGCTTGACGGAGTCAATAAAATGTCCAAGTCATTGGGCAATTACATCGGGATTTATGACAGCGCAGGTAGCATGTACCAAAAAATCCTATCCATGCCCGATAGCTTAATTCCGCGTTATTTTGAGCTGCTTAGCTTTAAGCCAATGGCTGAGGTTGAAGCCTTGCTTACCGAGATGGCAAACGGTCGCAATCCGCAAGAGCTAAAAAAAATCTTAGCATTGGAGTTGATTGAGCGTTTTCACGATGCCGATGCTGCTGCCAATGCGCACAAATCGGCAGGTAACGTGCTTGCCGACGGCGAATTGCCGATTGACTTGCCCGAGGTGACTTTAGAGGTACCTGCCGATAGCGAACAAATGTTTATCACCCAAGTGCTTAACCAAGCCGAACTGGCTAAAAACTCTGCCCAAGCCAAGGATTTGCTCAAAAATCAATCGGTCAAAGTCGATGGACACGTGGTGAATAACAACTTTGCGCTTACCCGTGGGCAAACTGTGGTCATCCAAGCAGGCAAAAAAGCGTACGCTAAAGTTACGTTGGTTTAGACAAGGTCAAACAGATGACAGCTTACACCACTACGCCGCCATTGACGCTCGGTATTTATCAGCATTACAAAGGCGATTTTTATCACGTTTTGCACCTTGCCCGCCACAGCGAAACCGAGGAATGGCTGGTGGTGTACCGTGCGCTATACGGTGAGTTTGGCATTTGGGTGCGCCCGTTGGCGATGTTTGTTGAGACCGTCAGCGTCGATGGCAACACCGTGCCGCGCTTTGCGCTAGCCCAGCCATTGCCGCACGGTTGAGGTTTGCATTTTTAGCGATACAGGCTTTGGTAAAAAGACTGTAAAAAAGGGGCAAACATCGGCTGCCCCTTTTTTGTATTACGCTTTTTTGTGTTGATTTAGGCTTGTTTAACCTTAGGCAAAAACGCAGGTTGCTGCATATTAAGCTCCCACAATTTTTCGGAAAAGCCATAGTAGTCTTTGCGGTTGGGGTCAAGCTCGGTGTCAATATTGGCATAGTCGCCATGTTTGAGCAACGTTGCCATGTTGCGGTTCATTAGCACCGCCTTGCCCAAGCCGATCAGCTCAACCACGCCGCTGTTGTACGCGCGCTCGATGTCCTCAGCAGACAGCAAATTACCCACACCCATCAATGGCAGTCTGCCTGCCAAGCGCTCATGGATATGCGCCAAACGCGTTTTGTCGGTGCTAGCATCGCGGCGCGGCTCGGAGAAAAAGTCCCACAACGACACGTGAACGTATTGCAACGGTTTTTCGACCAATGCATCAATCAGCGCAAAGGTATCTGCCATCGTCAAGCCTTGCTCCTCGGGCTCTTCGGGGGACAAACGGTAGCCGACGATGAATTCTGGCTTGTTATGCGCTTGGCGCACCGCATCAACCGCATCAATGACTGCCAACGGGAATTTTAGGCGTTTTTCGCGGCTACCACCCCAATCATCGGTGCGGCGGTTGCTATGACCCGAAACAAATTGTTGGATCAAATAGCCGTTCGCACCGTGAATTTCCACACCATCAAACCCTGCCGCAATCGCCAAACGAGCGGCATTGGCAAAGCCCTGAATCAGCGCGTGGATTTCTGCTTCGGTGACGGCGCGCGCGCCTGTGTCCGCATCATTGCTGGGGGCAACCTTGTCGCGCCCGTCGATGAGGTCTGTTTCTGCCAGCTTGCCGCCGTGATGGATTTGCAAAATCGCTTTAGCGCCTTGTTGTTTAAGTAGGTTGGCGGTTTGGGTCAAGCTTGCTAAGTCGTTGTCGTCGATGGCGTATGGCTGCCCTGCAAATGCCTTGCCCTCACGGGTGACCAAAGTTGCGGCGGTAATAAACAGCCCAAAATCCGTCGCACGTCCGCGCAAAAATTCGCGCTCAGCGTCACTTAAATGCCCGTGCTCGTCAGATGCCCAGTGTGTCATGGGTGCAACGGCTAGGCGGTTTTTGAGCTCCACGCCATTGTTGAGAGTAAAGGGGGTGAATAATGCTTGCATACGGTTGCCCTTAGCTTAGTTGGCTGGATTGTCCAATATAGGGTATTATTAAGATTTTTTGTATATCAGCGCTAGTTAGTTTAGACAAACGCCTAAGCTTTAGATAAGCCCATGACCTGCAAAAAACAAGACTGGTAGATAAAAAAATGTTAATCGTGATCTATTGATCTATCTAGTGGGCAGTTTGCTGTATGCATAGGGGTGTTAAAAATTTGGCAAAAATTTAAAACCATGCATTCAAATTATTTGCCACCAAATGCTTGACGCAGCTTGAGTGCTCTTTTATAGTTTAGTCTAAACAAGCCACAAAAATAGGAAATAAATCATGCACATCGAGTTTGGCAAAGCAAAGAAAAAATTACTATCGCGCGTGTATTTTTCGGGCGCAGACGATGACTTTAATTTTATCAAGCCAGAGGACTATATCTTTTTTGATGCCAGTTTACGGCTTGAGCCGTACTGTTCATTTATGGGGCATCGCACGCTGTGCTCGATGGGCTCGTTTTCGTATTCTTGGTCAGGCTTGCCCACGTGGCTTAAGGTTGGGCGTTATTGCTCGATTGCCGCAGGATTGAAGTTCATGGGCGAGCGTCATCCATATGAGCGCATCAGCTCATCATCCTTCACCTATGATGGCAATTTTGTGATCATGTCACGCTATCTTGAGGACAACGGTTATACCGATTTTGCGGTTGAACCCACACAAACCGCGCTGAACAACGCACGTTTTGGCAACGATGTTTGGATTGGCGAGGGCGTGACGCTTGCCAATGGCATTCAGATCGGCGATGGCGCGATTGTGGCGGCAAACTCACACGTGGTCAAAGACGTGCCAGCGTATGCCATTGTTGGTGGCAACCCTGCCAAACTGATTAAATACCGTTTTTCCGAGGACGTGATTGCGCGGTTATTGCGTGTCAAATGGTGGAATTATTCATTTGTTAATTTTGATCATAAGGCGTTTCTTGACCCTGTGACGGCTTTGGATGTTTTGGAAAAAAAAATCGCTAACGGTACAGCGATTGTGCATAAACCCAAAATCATCACTGCCAAAAAATTGCTTGCAGCAGGTGGTAAGGTCTGATCTGTCCTTGAGTCTGTCCAACTTTACGCCCAATACGCATCCGTAAGGCTTGCTATTTGGCGCGATGTCGTGTTAAATAACGTCGGTTACACACCGTTGTTGCCATGACAACGGTGACCAACGGCACGATTGGGAACACACGGCTATGTCAGGATTTGCTTTTTCACACCAGTTTTCACAGCGCTGGCTGGCAACGCCAACCGCCATCAAGCACACCATCATGCAAGAATTGGCGGATATTCACACTTTGCTGCAGCCTGAGACCGAGCTAGAAAACTTCAGCTTTCAAGTTGATAATTTGCATGAAGCGGTCGAAACCTTACAGCAAATCGAAGCACTCAACCGCGCGGTCAGCAACAGCGAAAATGCGCCGTTTACCACCCCTGCCGAGCCCATCGAACCTGTATATGTGCCACCAAGCACCAACGAGCACGACGCAACGCATACTGCCCACAGCGTGTATGCCATTCGTGATCCCAAACACGCTTTGACCGAGCTGCAAGTGCCTGCCATCACCGCCGATACCGATTTTGCGCAATTTACCGCTGAATTGCAAACCAATATCGACAGCTATGTTGAGGCACGCACACGCCAGTTTGCCGCTGAGCTCAAAGCCGAATTACACAACTGGCTGCACACCACGTTTCAACCAGCCACAGATGATCAATAACCATGGCTTATAGTTTTTAGCCAAATTTTAACGGCTTATTCCTTTAACGGTTTAGTCTTTTAACATAACGGTTTAGCTAATACTACACACCGCTTGGGGTTAGTGATGCA
Source organism: Moraxella atlantae NBRC 14588 (assembly GCF_001591265.1). Taxonomy (GTDB): domain Bacteria; phylum Pseudomonadota; class Gammaproteobacteria; order Pseudomonadales; family Moraxellaceae; genus Faucicola; species Faucicola atlantae. The sequence goes on from NZ_BCUL01000004.1 coordinate 92,046, forward strand.
GTACCTTATAAATGGTATTTGCCATGACTTTGCCGATGCCGTGAACTTGTTCGATTTCTGCCTGTGACGCGCCCAGTAGCTGCTGCAGGCCGCCAAAATGGTTGAGCAAATCACGGCGGCGCTTTTCACCCAAACCCGGAATGGCTTCTAGCACCGAGCTTGCGCGGCGTTTGTCGCGTTTTTTGCGGTGTGCGGTGATGGCAAAGCGGTGCGCCTCATCGCGAATGTGCATAATCAGGTGCAATGCTTTGCTGTCAGGTGGTAAATCCAGCGGTTCACGGTCGATAAAGTGCAGCACTTCAAGCCCCGCCTTGCGCCCCTCGCCTTTTGCCACACCAACCAGCAGCGTTTGCCCCAAAATACCAAGTTCGGTCAGCACATTTTTTGCCATGTTGAGCTGTCCTTTGCCGCCATCAATCAGCAATAAATCGGGTAACGGCTGTTTGCTGTAGCGACGGGTCAGGGCTTGCTGCATGGCGGCGTAGTCATCACCGCCTGTGATGCCATGGATGGCGTATTGGCGATAGTCGCGTTTGCGCAAGCCACCTTGGTCGCAAACCACGCAGCTGGCGATGGTTGCCTCGCCCATGGTGTGAGAAATGTCAAAGCATTCGATGCGGTCAAGCGTTTTGCCGTCAAGCGCATCACGCAAGATGTCTTGCAATGCCCGATAACGCGCTTTGACCTCGAGGTAATCGCCAAGTTTGGTTTGGAGGGCGTTGTTGGCGTTCATTTGGGCAAGGCTCAGCCATTCGGCACGTTGCTCACGTACACGGGTTTTGATAGCGACTTTTTTGCCAAACTGCTCGGCTAAGGCATCGCCAACGGCGGCTTGGTCGGGCAGTTCATGGCTTACAATCAAGTCATCGGGCAAGTCATCACTGACTTGAAAATAAAATGAGCTGACAAATTCTGACAAGTTTTCGGCAAGATCTTGCTGGCTGTCGACATCGGGAAAATAGTTGTTGCCGCCCAATACGCGCCCACCGCGCACGTTCATGACGTGCACGCAGGTGATGCCTGCTTGGCTGGCAATGGCGATGATGTCGGCTTCACCTTTGACCGTGTAAACGGCTTGTTTGGCTTGCACCTCGCGCAGCATGGATAGCTGATCGCGATAAAACGCGGCTTGCTCAAACTGCATGTCCTCGGCGGCTTGCTCCATTTTGCCAACCAAACGCACCTGCAAGTCGTTGCCCTCGCCTTTTAAAAACCGAATGGTGTTATTGACATCATCGGCGTAATCCTCGGGCGATACCAGCCCCACACACGGCGCACGGCAACGCTTGATTTGGTATTCAAGACACGGCCGCTGCCGCGCCTTAAAAAATGTGTTGGTGCATTGGCGCACCTGAAACATTTTTTGCATAAGCAGTAGGGTTTCTTTTGCTGCGTGCGCTGACGGAAACGGGCCAAAAAACTTGCCCTTTTGGTGTTGCCCTTTGCCGCGCCCGTACGCCAGCCGTGGGTAGGGTTTGTCGGCAGAGATGAATACGTACAGGTAGGATTTGTCGTCGCGCAGCAGCACGTTGTAGGGCGGACGGTGCAGCTTAATGAGGTTCTGCTCTAGCAGCAGTGCCTCGGTTTCGGAGCGCGTGATGAGGGTGTCTATGTGATGAATACGCTGCACCAAGGCGCGCGTTTTGGGATGGTCGATGGTCTTGGCAAAGTAGCTGCTGACGCGGTTTTTGAGCGATTTTGCCTTGCCGACATACAAAATATCGCCGTTTTTGCCCACCATCTTGTAGACCCCTGGCAGATTGGGCAAGCGTTTGATGAGGTGATTGAGGTACGCTTTGCGTTCGGCGGTGGTGGCAGAGACGGGTGGAATACTGGTGTTGATGGTGATACCGTCACCGATAACAGGTTCGCTTGGCGTGTGCGGGGCATCGGGCTGCGCGTTTGTCATGTCGGCATTGCGCTGTACTTCAGACGCGCTTGCTGTGCCGCTGTTTTGGTCGATGTCTAACACTGACGCGGCGTTTAATTCGCTGCTTTTTAATTCACTGCTTGGTGGCAAAACGGGTGGTAAATCGGTATCGGGCATAACAGAATAACTCGGTTGGCAATGGATTGCGACAGGGGTTATATTGCGTGGATTGGTTGGGTTTTAAACAAGTTGCTTAGCCTCGTCGATGATTTTTGGGATCTTTGGACGTATCACGCTGTGAGCGCACGCGGATTTTTTGCCCAGCAGGGCGTTTTTTGACCCAGTTGATAAACTTGACGATATCGTCATTGCCCAACAGCCGCTCGACCGTGTGATAATAATCGGCCAGTTCTTGGTTGCTAAACACTCGATGCACCTGACTGTGGCATGGACGGCATAGCATGGCGATTTCGGTTTTCATCTCGGCGCGGCTAAACTCACGCTGTGTACGTGCTTTGTTGTGGCGTGATTGTGGGATCAGATGGTGGCGCGTCAAGACAACTGCTTGGCGTTGGCACAGCTCACACGCGCCCATTGCGTCATCATCGTTTGCTGCTTCGACTTGCTCAAGCCAGTCTAGGTACGCTTGTTGGGATTTTTTTGGCATAATTATTGGCTAAATTTACGCTTTGACCGCCTTGGTGATGGTGTAGGTTTTGCCCTGTTTGATTTTTTCGCTATTGCCAAACACTTCGGTGAATGAACGCTTCATAAACTCGCGTAGCCCATTGATGGTGACAACATAAAACCGTGCGCCTGCATCCATCGCGTTGTAGGCATCAAGCAGGTACAAATAATGCTGCTCTTTGCTGGCTTTGGCAGGCAAATTTGACATGACAAGACTAAAGCGACGCGCGGTATCGACTTGGGCAAAACCGTTGGACAACATGACTTGGGTATTGGTCAAGCCGTTTTTTTGGCAGTTGCGCTCAGCGTACTGCACAGCGACAAAGTCTTTATCAATCAGCAAATGCTGACCATTGGGACATTCACGCGCCGCCGTCATGCCAAGCACACCATAGCCGCAGCCTAGATCAATCGAATCATCATCAGGCAAAAATTCGATATAATCCAACAACATCAAGCTGCCGTCATCGAGTTTTTCGGGTGAAAATAGCCCCCACGTGCTGACAAAATCAAACGGCTTGCCAAGTACGTCTTGACGAAACGCGATATCTTGCCGCCAATGGGCGGATTTTTTGAGCAAATCGGGGTCAATGCGGTGCATGGCGATTCCTTGTTGGCGGTATGTTGCGTGGTAGGGCGTGCGTGACGCTGTTATTTTAATTGGGCAAATGGGTGATTTTATCAAGCGTGCCGCCACACACGCAATCAAGAAACGCTCAACAAACACAACAGCAAAACATGCTACAATGCCACCACGCGCGCGCTATTTTTCCGTTTTGAAATAAATGGTTAAATAAACGCTAAGCCTTATACCCAACCTTATCACAGCCATAAAAACCACCACCATGAGCCGAATTTTATTGCTAGAAGATGACACCCAAATCGCCGACGCACTGCTAACAGGACTACACCGCCAAGGCATGATGGTCGAATGGCTAAATAATGCACGTGAGGGGCGGTGGGCATTGGACGCTGAGCAGTTTGACGCGGTGCTATTGGATTTGAGCCTGCCTGAGGGTGACGGCATGACGTTATTGGCAGAATGGCGCGCGCGTGGCTTTGACACGCCCGTGCTGATTATCACCGCGCGTGACGCGATTGCCAACCGTGTAGCAGGGCTGAATGCTGGCGCGGATGATTATTTGGTCAAGCCGTTTGCGCTCGATGAGCTGATTGCACGGCTGCAAGCCTTGATTCGGCGCAGCCAAGGGCGTAGTCAGCCTGCCATGCGCTATGGCAAGGTTGAGTATCAGCCGCACAGCCAACAGGTGCTGGTCGATGGGCAACCTGTTGAAATGACAGGCAAAGAGGTCGCGCTGTTGGCGTTGCTGATGGCACAGCCTAACCACATCCATAGCCGCGCGAGCCTTGAAGACAAAGTCTATGGTTGGCAGCAAGAGGTGGATAGCAACGCCATCGAGGTGCATATTCACCACTTGCGTAAAAAACTGGGCAACGACTTCATTTTGACCAAACGCGGATTGGGGTATTACCTCAATCCTGAACTTAACTAAACCGAACATGATTTGATTTTTTTAAACTATTTTGCCATATCACAAAATTTTACAAAACTATTGTTCTATAACCAGCAAGACGCGATTACACTAAATTGCATCGCGTCACGTTTGTGCAAAATGCAACGCTATAAACGACGCCCGTATCAAAAATTGCGCTTGTACTGATATTTTTATCATCTTATATTTTATCATCTTATATTTTATCATCTTATATTTTATCATCTTATATTTTATCATCTTATATTTTATCATCTTATATAAAGTTACGCCGTGCTCTACCATCAAGCCGTTGGATCTACCCGGCCCGTTCTTGACTTGATGGGCGATGCATGACGATTTAAAAAATAGATTTTTATCATCCGTTGCCGTAAAACCACCGACTTTAGGCGGTGGATATAAGGCAACTCCGAAACCATGCTTACACACAGAAACTTATTAAATATGTTAAACTAACCCCATGAAAACCCTCAAGCTACGCATAAAAGACAAACACACAGACCAACTAAACCGCCTAAGCGGTTTGGTCAATTTTGTGTGGAACTATGTCAATGACTTGAGTTTTAAATACCTACAACGTACTGGTAAATTCTTTAGTGCCTATGACCTAAACGAATACACCAAAGGTAGCGGTGAACTGCTAGGCTTGCATTCTCAAACCATACAAGCCATTAACGAAACTCACGCCAAGTCGCGACGCCAATTCAAAAAGGCTAAACTATCATGGCGAACCAACCACCCAAAGGCAAAGCGTAAAAGCCTAGGTTGGATTCCATTTAAGCAATCCGCAATCAAATTACTGGCTACCCATCAGACGGGTAAAAAAGGCTTAAAATCAACCCTACAGCTTAGTTTAGCCAAAGGACAAAAGCTCATCATCGATCTATGGGACAGCTACAATCTTGCCTTGTATGACCTCAATACGGTTGAAGTGGTGCAAGACAGCCGTAACCGTTGGTATGCCTGTATCACCGTTAAAGACTACCCAAAAACCGAGTGCGGAACAGGTAGTGTCGGCATAGACTTAGGCTTAAAAGACAGTGCCACCGCCTCAAACGGTGACAAACTCACCATCAAACAGACGCTAAAATATGCCAAAGCGTTAGCCACCGCCCAACGAGCCAAAAACAAACAACGTGTCAAAGCGATTCATGCCAAAATCAAAAATACACGCCAAGACCTCATCCACAAATTCACCACAGGGCTAGTTAAAAACAATGCCCTAATCGTGGTCGGTGATGTAAAAACCACCCAATTTAGCCATAAAAAAGGCAAACTAGCCAAATCGGTTTACGATGCAGGTTGGTTTGAACTCAAACGACAACTGACCTATAAATGCGAGAACGCAGGTTGCCGTTTTGAAATCGTAAATGAACGATACACTACCTGAGGACGGCACTAGCGAAGCACTGCTTCGCCCGTCCGCAAGACAAGGGCTATGCCCGCCGTGATGTGCTCGTGCTGTGGCGATATGTCCAGTAGTCCAAAAGGTAGCGCAGGTTTGCGAATAAGAGATGAGAACGGATAAGCAAAGCACTGCTTTGCCCGTTCGCAAGACAAGAGCTATGCTCGCAGTAGACTTGTGCAAAGTGTGGCACATGGCATGATAGAGATATTAACGCCAGTAAGAACATTCTTGCGGTCGGGCTTGACCGTCTTGTAGAAGAAATCCCCTCACTTTAGGGAGGGGAGGAAGTCAACGCGCCACCCAACTGTATTACAAACACGCGCCGCCACGCGCTGCGACAACAACCTACCACTTAATGAGCCCGACTTATGTCTGCCATCATTTCTTTTGTTGATTTTGCCACACGCATACCCGATGTACGCCGCGGTGCTTGTAGCGTTTGGGGCACCAAATTTGGCTTGGCGTTGGCGTGCTTGATCGCGCCTGCGCCGGGCTTTGCAGGTCTGCCACCCAATGACCAAAACCCGATGCCCACGTATGCACAAAAAAATCCGCAAGAACGCGCCGCCATCGCACGTGGAGCATACATTGCGCGCGCGGCTGACTGCACAGCGTGTCACGGTGAGGATTATGCTGGTGGTGTGCCGTTTGTGCTACCGATGGGCACGGTGTATTCAACCAACATCACCCAGTCGGTCAGTTACGGTATTGGCGGTTATAACTTGCAGCAGTTTGCCAATGCCATGCGCAAGGGCAAAACACCGTATCGTCATCTATATCCAGCCATGCCTTACCCTGCCTATAGCGCGATGAGTGACCAAGATATCAGCGATCTATTTGCCTATATGCAGACCATTGACGCGGTGGATAGCAACCCACTTGCAAAAACTGATATGAAGTTTCCATTTAATATCCGCGCGTTGATGATTGGCTACAATCTTATCAATATGCCCAACTGGCAATTTAGCCCACAGCTGTCTGACAGCCAAAAACGCGGTAAGTATTTGGTGGATAATCTTGGCCACTGCGGCGACTGCCACACACCACGCAATGCCACTATGGGCTATGATATGTCTAAATACCTAGCAGGTGCGTATATTCAAGGCATAAAAGCCCCTAACATCACCACCGATGTTGCCACAGGTATTGGCAGCTGGCGCAAGCAGGACATCGTCACCTTCTTAAAAACAGGCGTGCTGCAGCACCAAGCGATTGCAGGCGATGAGATGGGTAAGGCGGTATACCACAGTTTGCAGTACCTGACCGATAGTGATTTGATGGCAATGGCAGATTATCTTAAGACCGTGCCGCCTGTCAAAAGTGGCTCGGTGGTTGCCCCACTCGATGTTAGTCGTCTGCCAAAACCTGCCAGCGCTGATATGACCTACAATTTGCTCAAACAAATTGACGTGCTCAAGGCAGCACAAGCGCGTGTTAAGCCCAACACAGGCGAGGCGATCTATTTGACCAACTGCGCCAGCTGTCATGGCGTGGCAGGTGAAGGGCAAGTCGAAGCCAAATACCCTGCCATCACGGGTCTTGCGATTTTGCGTGAACATGAGCCTGAACGCTTGTTCAATGTGCTGTATCGCGGTGCTAAAAGCCCATTAAACAGTATGCCCAAAATGCCTGCTTATGCTGATAAACTCAGCGATGAACAAATCGCCCAAGTAGCAAATTACGTCCGCACCCAATTTGGCGGCTTGCCTGCCAGTAACCTGACGGGGGCAGACGCAAAAAAGCTCGCTAACCGTCAGCCTGCCGTACCGTTTTTAATTGCCAATGCAGGGTGGCTGATGGTGTTGGGTATGGTGTTAGGCGTGCTGCTGTTGGCATGGCTGTTATGGCGGCTGCTACATCGGCGTAAACCGACCGTCCAACAGGTGACACAAACCAAAGTCGTGCATTAAGCGTTTGCGGTAGCACACATTTTGCCAGTTTTAGTCTTGATCAGTTTTATTAGTTTTGAGCATAGCTTGATATAACCGCTACATTTTAAGCATCACAGGGATTTTGTATGGCTTTATCCGAATTTTCCCCCACTCGCCGTGAGCTGTTTAGCCTGATTGGCAAATTGGCAGGCGCGGCAACCATGTACCAAGCCATGACCAGCATGGGCTTTGCTGCCGAGTCAGATTTTCGCCAAGCCATCAACCTACAAGGTGCACCTGCAGGCAAAACCGTGGTGATTTTGGGCGCAGGGCTGGCAGGGCTGACCGCGGCGTATGAATTGCGCAAGGCAGGCTATATCGTCAAGGTGCTTGAATACCAAAACCGTGGCGGTGGGCGCAGCATCACGATGCGCGGCGGCGACCGCTATACCGAAATCAGTGGCGATGTCATCACCTGTGACTTTGCTGATGGCAATTATTTTAACCCCGGTCCGTGGCGGTTGCCGCACCATCACTATGCCATCATTCATTATTGCCGTGAGTTTGGCGTGGCACTTGAGCCATTTATTCAAGAAAACCACGAAGCATATTTGCATAGCACCAAGCACTTTGGTGGCGTGCCGCAGCGATTAGGCGATGTCAAAAACGACATGCGCGGCTATACAGCACAGCTGTTAGCAAAGTCGCTTAACCAACATGATCTTGATCAAACGGTGACCGCCGAAGACAAAGATAAATTGCTAGATTGGCTCAAAACATGGGGCGTGCTCAATGCCAATTACCAATACACTGCGTCTGATACGTTGGCAATGCAGCGTCACCCTGCGGTGCTACCTGGTGGCGGCTTGATGCCGCGGTGGCGGTCATCTCAGCCACTACCGATGTCAGAACTGCTCGATGCGCGCTTTTGGGCGACGATGAGCATGGATTATAACTATTACTCTTATAAACACAGCCCACCGATGTTTCAGCCCGTTGGTGGTATGGGTAAAATCGGCGACGCTTTCACGCGTGAGTGCCAAGAGTTGATTACATTTAATCGCAAAGTTATCAAAATCGACCAAAACGCTAATGGCGTGACAGTGTACCACCACAACAGCCAAAATCCCAATGCAGGCGTTGAGCAGCTACAAGCCGATTATTGTATTTGTACCATTCCGCTGTCCGTGCTAAGCCAATTAGATGTGCAAGTATCACCTGCCATGAAAGAAGCGATTGCAGCAATTCCGTACGAAACCTCTGCCAAGGTCGGGCTTGAGTTTAATCGGCGTTTTTGGGAAGAAGATGAATGGATTTATGGCGGTGTGACGTACACCGATATGCCGATTAACCAAATTTCCTACCCATCTGACCGCTTGTTTAGCAAAGGCCCTGCCGTGTTGCTCGGCTGTTATAATTTTGGCGCAGATTCGTACAAATTTACCGCACTCAATCCGCAGCAGCGCATCGAGGCGGCATTGGTGTATGGCGCGCGCATCCACCCACAGTACAGCAAGGAATTTCGCAGCGGTACGTCATGGGCATGGCACCGTGTGTCATGGACGCTTGGTTGCTATGGTATTTGGAACAATACCACACGCGAAAAATACTACAACACTCTGTGCCAAATCGATAACCGCATTGTGTTGGCAGGTGAGCATTGCTCGGATTTACCTGCGTGGCAAGAGGGCGCGATTTTATCGGGTATTGACACCGCCAAACGCTTGCACCACAAGATTTTGACTACCTAATGAGGCGCGCAGCTATGAAACGTTCAAACATCGGTTTAGCCGTTGCGGTTGTGTGTGTACTTGCGGTCATCATCGCGTTGTTGGTGGGCGCACAAAACCAATCCTATGCCACCACAACAAGCAAGCCGCTGACAAGCCGCACGACATCGGCAACCGCCACACCCAATCCACCCGTAGACATCTATGCCAGCCGTGATGAACGCGCGTGGGGCGGTGTGTATCTATACAATCCGCAAGCCAAAACGCTTGACGATACCTACCAAAGCCTGACCCAAAGCACAGGCGGGCACGTGGTTGATAATCGCCAACTACCTCCTTTAGATAAAGACGCGAACTACCAAAAATGGCAGCAATATTTTGGTGAATCGGGCTCATTTAACACCGATGATGGCAAGGCGATCTATCATGCGTCTTGCGCAGGCTGTCACTTGCACCAAGGGCAAGGCGGTATAGGCGCAGGCTATTATCCGCCGCTGGCAAACAATCCCAAAATGCACTCGGCTGACTATATTTATAGTGTGGTGCTCAACGGTTTGCGCGGCATGCCGTATTTTCGTGATATGCTTAGCGATGCGCAAATCGCCAATATTACCAAATACGTACAAGAGCAGCTCAACGGCATTGCAAGCACTGCCAACGCCAAAGACGTTGCCGCCTTGCGCCATGATACGGCACCGACTACCGACCCCAGTGACCACTAAACGCTTGCATTTGTGACCTTGCCGACTGCTACCCACCCGTCTTGTGCGTCATCTAGTATTCAACGTCAGCTGCTAACTGCTTTGCTGCTTGGCTTGCCATTGTTATGGCTAGCAATCAGCCTTGTGATGGGTTGGCGGCTGAGTCATGAAATTGGCGAACAAAGCGATACCCAGCTGGTGCAATTTGCCGCCTATCTTGCTCAGCTTAGCGATGAGCTTGACAAACCCAACGCTCCTGACACCACACCGCCTGTGGTGACCATCAAGACTTACCAAAAAAACGGTGACATTGGCTCGGCAAAGGACGGCGCGGTCAGCTTTGCCATTTGGGCAAAACCGTCGTTTGGTGATGCGCCCACCCACGTGCCAAACACCCCATCATTGATCCTTGCCGATCGCAAGGGGCAGCACTTTATATACTCTGCCAACGCGCAAGGCTTTATTGAGCAGAGCGTCAAAGACCGCCCGTGGCGACTGTTTTTTATCCAAACCCCACACCATACTGTTGCTGTAGGACAACGCGTGTCTGAACGCCGTGAGATGATTGTTGATACCTTGCTTGGGCAGGGCGTGACAATGTTTGTTGGGTTGATCCTGCTGATTGTTTGGGTCAATTGGCAGGTACGGCGCGGTATTGCGCCGTTATCAGCAATTAGCAAGCAAGTTGCCCATCATAAGCCCTGTGATGCCAGCCCGATTGACGCACGTGTACCGCAAGAAATCGCCCCACTGGTGACTGAGCTAAACCAGCTGTTTACCCGTACCGCGCAAGTGCTGGCACGTGAACAACGCTTTACCGCCGATGCCTCACATGAGCTACGCAGCCCACTGACCAGCCTCAAGCTACAAGCCGATCTATTGACCCAATACGCCTATGATCTGCCTGCCGAGCAAGCCGAACCGCTACTAGAATATAGCCAAAAAATCACCAACGGCATACAACGCGCCAATCGCTTGGTTGAGCAGTTATTGGTCTTGGCAAAAATCGACCCACAGCACCAACTGCCGCCTGAGGCGCGTCAGCCCATCGACTGGCTTGCTATCAGTGACGCGGTGCTTAGTGAGATCAATCGCCCTGCCCGCGAGCGTTACAGTCAATTACGCCGTGATATCACCGCGCCTACCCCTGCCGATATTCTACCGCTTGATGGTAACCCAACGCTGATTAGCCTGTTGCTGCGCAATTTACTTGACAATGCCATTCGCTATACACCTGAGGGCAGCCGTATCAGGCTGACGCTTGCTGCTGATCATATCAGTGTTTGCGACAACGGCAACGGCGTACCGCCCGAACAGCTAAACCGCCTAACCGAGCGTTTTTATCGACCTGCAGGACAATCCCAACAAGGCAGCGGCTTGGGGCTATCCATCGTGGCGCGGATCGCCGCGTTGCACGGTCTGACGCTGTCTTTTGACAACCAAAACGCGCCTGCGCATGGCTTGTGCGTGACGCTGCGCCGTGCTTGATACGCCTGCGTAAATTAAGCCTGTGTTAAGCCTGATGTTTTAAAATTGCCCGACAAATCCTTGGCTTAGACGTCTGCTAAGGATGACGGGCGAGCTTATGACACAATCTTTTGGCGCACACACCACGCAATCCACCAACCAACCAACCACCAAGTACGAGGCGATAAACCGCCGTCTGCCACTTCGCGCTTGGCATCACTTACGCCAAACAGGGCTCAATCCATTTGTGACCATGGCACTGTTAGCAGGCTTTTTGGTCTTAACTGCCAACTGGCAATTTTTTCATCAGGTGTTGGCGGTGTATCCGTTGGCACAAAATGTCGGCTTTGTGTTGTCTTTGGCATTGGTGCTGTTTGCCTTGCTGCTGTTGGTGCTACTCCTAACGGCCTATCGCTATACCCTCAAGCCGATTGGGGTGCTGCTTTTATTGGTAGCAGCGGTGACAGGTTATTTTGCTGATACGTATGCCACCGTTTATGATGCCAATATGCTACAAAACGCTTTGCAAACTGATACTGCCGAAGCGCATGATTTGCTCAATGGCTGGTTTATTTTGCGTGTGTTGGTGTTGGGTGTATTGCCCAGTGCGTGGCTAATTTGGCAACCGCTTAAACAACTATCACTCAAACAAGCCGTGCTGCAACGCTTCGCTTGGCTGGTCGGCTGTGTCGTGCTGTTGGCGGTATTGATGGGTAGCCAAAGTGGGCAGTACGCCAGCTTTTTTCGTGAACACAAACCGCTACGCAGCTACGCGCTGCCACTCACGCCGATTTATGCTATGGACAAATTGGCGAGCAATGCGCTGCACGCCCACAAACGCGCCCATGTCAGCATTCAAGACCCTGCTGCTGATGCCAAACAGCTCTCTACACCTGCCACACGTCGCCCGCGCTTGGTGGTAATGGTGGTGGGTGAAACCGCACGCGCCGATCACAGCCCGATGAATGGCTATGCGCGTAACACCTTGCCGCAGCTGAGCCAAACCGCAGGCGTGACCAACTTTAGCCATGTGACCTCGTGCGGTACTTCAACGGCGTATTCGGTGCCGTGTATGTTTAGCTATTTGGGGGAACAAAATTACCAAGTCGATGACGCAGGCAATTACCGCAACGTGTTAGACACTTTGCACCGCTTAGGAATTAATGTGTTATGGCGCGACAACAATTCAGATTCTAAGGGTGTGATGAGCCAGTTGCCGCAGGACTTATACCAGTCTTATCGCACGGATGCGACCAACCCTGTTTGCCACACCAATCCATATGGTGAATGCCGCGATGTCGGTATGCTAGCAGGTTTGGATGATTATTTAAAAACCACCCACGCTACCGCGCCGCGCGATGTGCTGATTGTGCTGCATCAAATGGGTAATCACGGGCCTGCGTATTACAAACGCTATGATGCCACCTTTGCCAAATTTAACCCTGTGTGCCAAACCAATGAGCTTGCCGACTGTGCGCAACGTGAGATTATCAACGGTTATGACAACGCTCTGTTGGCGACCGATGACTTTTTGGCAAAAACCATTAGCTGGCTAAAAACTCACCAACAAGACTATGACGTGGCAATGTTATATAGCAGTGACCACGGCGAAAGCTTGGGCGAAAACAACGTGTATCTGCACGGCTTGCCCAAAGCATTTGCCCCCGAAGACCAACGCCACGTACTGGCGATGATGTGGCGCGCTGATAGCAACACACCAAGTTTTGCTCAGCCTGTGGCAGGTGACAGCCAACTCTCCCACGATGCCATCACGCCCACATTGCTAAAATTGTTTGACGTGCACACGCGTGCAGCAGCAGACACGCGCTTTATCCAATAGTCCCGTTGGTGTTTGTCTATGAATCGCCTACCAATCCAACATCAAACACCTACTTGGCAAGCGGTTGCGATCGGGGCAGGTCTAACGCTGCTGGCGACTTTCAGCCTTGAGCACAGCACGGTGGATATCGCGTTTAGTCAGCTGTTTTATTTGCATGGGCAATGGCTACTTGGCAAGCATGAGCAGCCATATGCCTTGCTGCTCTACCGCCTGCCCAAAGCCTTACTGATTGTGTGGGCGGTGTATTTGTTGGCAGCACGGCTGCAGCGTGTGGTTGTACGCTTTTCGCAGCCATTGGCGCGGTTGTTTCGCCCTGTACACAAGTTAAGCAACACCGATTTGTGGTATTTGGTGACAGCGTTAGTGCTTGTGCCCACCATCACCGCAACGCTCAAAGCTGTCACTCACGTGACCTGCCCCAATCACTTACTGTTGTTTGGTGGCGATATGCCGTATTTGACGCTGTGGCAAAGCTTACAGATATCAAACCACGCCAAATGCTTTCCTGCGGCGCATGCCAGTTCGGGCTTTGCGCTGTATGCGTGGGCGTTTGTACCGCTGTTGTGGCGGTGGCGGTGGCAAATTGTGACGGCGGTGACGTTGGGCGGTTGGCTGATGGGACTGTATAAAATCGCCATCGGTGATCATTTTTTTAGCCATACTGCGGTCGCAATGCTGCTGGCATGGACTTTGTGCGCTGCGTTAGCACGGGTGTTTTATCGCTAAATTTTATGCACAAAAAACGGCTTGAATTATCAAACCGTTTTTTTAAGCAGTCGCTTTTTACACGGTGTTATACCGTTTTGTACAGCTGTTGCCCTTCTTCATGGAATTTTTGTGACATCGCTTCCATACCTGCGGTGACTTCTTCGAGTGTGCCCTCACCCACTTGCCCAACCAGTTCGGTATCCACGCGTTTGATGCGGTGATTGGCATCAAGCAAGTCGCCACTGTTGGGGGTGACATCACGCACAGCTTTGCTGGGTTTATCTGCCGCCTCAAAGCCCAAGCCTGCCGCGTATTCGCGTACGTTTTGGGTGATTTTCATTGAGCAGAATTTAGGCCCACACATCGAGCAAAAATGCGCCGATTTGTGTGCTTCTTTGGGCAAGGTTTCGTCGTGGAATTCGCGCGCGGTGTCGGGGTCAAGCGCAAGATTGAATTGGTCTTCCCAACGGAATTCAAAACGCGCTTTTGACAGCGCATTGTCACGCGCCTGTGCTGCAGGGTGCCCTTTTGCCAAGTCAGCGGCATGAGCGGCGATTTTGTAGGTGATGATGCCGTCTTTGACATCTTTTTTGTTGGGCAAGCCTAGGTGCTCTTTTGGTGTGACATAGCACAACATTGCCGTGCCGTACCAGCCAATCATCGCCGCGCCGATTGCTGAGGTAATATGGTCATAACCTGGGGCAATGTCGGTGGTTAACGGCCCAAGTGTGTAAAACGGCGCTTCGTGGCACACTTCAAGCTGCAGATCCATATTTTCCTTGATGCGGTTCATGGCAACGTGTCCAGGGCCTTCAATCATCACCTGCACGTCATGCTCCCACGCCACCTCGGTCAGCTCGCCTAAGGTGCGCAGCTCGCCAAATTGTGCGTCATCGTTGGCATCTTGGATACACCCTGGGCGCAAACCATCGCCAAGGCTAAACGCCACGTCATACGCTTTCATGATTTCACAAATATCATTAAAATGCGTGTAAAGAAAATTTTCTTTGTGGTGCGCCAAACACCATTGCGCCATAATCGAACCGCCACGGCTGACAATTCCTGTCAAACGGTTGGCGGTCAGTGGCACATAGCGCAGCAACACGCCTGCATGGATGGTAAAGTAGTCCACGCCCTGCTCAGCTTGCTCAATCAAGGTGTCAGCAAACAGCTCCCACGTCAAGTCTTCTGCCACGCCGCCGACTTTTTCTAACGCTTGATAAATGGGCACGGTACCAATCGGCACGGGTGAATTACGGATAATCCATTCGCGTGTTTCATGAATGTGCTTGCCTGTAGACAAGTCCATGATGGTATCTGCACCCCAACGTGTTGCCCACGTCATTTTGGCGACTTCTTCATCAATACTTGAGCCCAACGCTGAGTTACCGATGTTGGCGTTGATTTTAACCAAAAAATTGCGCCCGATAATCATCGGTTCAGATTCGGGGTGGTTGATGTTGTTGGGGATAATCGCACGCCCTGCCGCGACTTCTTGGCGGACAAATTCGGGGGTGATCAGCTGCGGTGTATTCGCACCAAAGCTCATGCCTGCGTGCTGACGCATGTCGGTGAGTTCGTGTTGGCGCTGGCTTTCGCGAATCGCGATGTATTCCATCTCAGGGGTGATGATGCCCTGCTTGGCATAATGCATTTGGGTAACGTTTTTGCCTGCTTTGGCGCGGCGCGGCTTGGCGATATGCCCAAAACGCAAGTTGGCGGTGGCGATGTCGTTGGCGCGTTCGGTGCCGTATTGGCTCGATAGCTGGTCTAAAATTTCGGTGTCGCCACGCTCTTCGATCCACTTTTCACGCAGCTTGGGCAAGCCTTTGGTTAGGTCAATCTCAACGTTTGGGTCGGTATAAACGCCTGAGGTGTCATAAACATAAAACGGTGGGTTATGTTCACCTTCGGCTTTACCAAAACCGCCCACAGGCGTGTCGGTAAGGGTGATTTCACGCATCGGCACTTGGATATCGGGGCGTGAGCCTTCGACATAGACTTTGCGCGATGCAGGCAATACGCGCGTTAGGTCACGCGCTTCTTCTTCAAAACGCGCATCTTGTGGGTCACGGTGGGCAGGGGTTTTTAAGGCGTCGTTTGATGTAGGATTGGGGGTAGCAGGGGCGTTCATGGCGATCCTTGGTTGTCGGTGTTATCAAAATATGGGTAAATCCCAATCGACTCGGCTTGCTCACAACGCGCCAGACTTCCCTACGACGGTACGAACCGCATCAGGTGCGACGGGTATTTCTCAGCTTGCCGCTTTTAAACCCAATACGATGGCACCCACGCTCAACGCTATCATGCAAACACCATCGAATCGCCAAAAGCTGTCTGACCAAAACTGGCAAGCACCCCGAGTCATGTTGGCTTTATCTTAACAAAACTTACGCGCTAAACCTAGTGAAATTTTGTCAGATTTTTTAGGCAATTACAGGTATGATAAGCGGTTAAAATGAACGGTGAAAACGTGATGAAATGTTGCCAAGCTTCTCGTGTTTTGTCTTTAGGGTGGTTGGTTGGTGCGTTAGTACTCAGCCCAAACGCCTCGGCGAATGATTTGTGGGATTTGTACGCCGCCGCCCAACGCCACAACGGGCAATGGGCAGCGCAGCAGTACGACTATCTGGCGCAGCAGCACGATGTGGGACTGGCGGCAGGCGACTTGTTACCACAAGTTGGCGTGCAAGGCAGTGTCAAGCGTAACCAGTTTTATCCACAGCACGGCGGCGACGACACAGGCAATGCGGTCAGTCAAGTGGGGCTAGGCGTTCGGCAAGCGTTATACCGCGCCGATAAATGGACGAACTTGCAAAAAGCCACGCTTGCCCAACAGGCGTATGATCTTAAACTGTTGCAGCAGCACGCTGATTTGACCGAGCAGATCATCAAGGCATATCTTGGAGTTTTGCGCGCGCAAGCGATGACCGAAAGCCTCAACGCCGAATGGCGCGCACTCAAGGCACAAGATGACATGATGCAGGCGCGACTGGCAGCAGGTGTGGTAGCACGCGTCGATACCGATGAAACCCACGCGCGTTTGGTCAGCGTGCAGGCGCAGCTTGCCAACAATGAAGTCGCCATCATGAATGCCAAGCAGCAGTTGGCGTTAGTGACCGCCCAACCGATTGAAGATATCGCGCCCTTACCGCTGCCGATCACGTTCAATTTGGTACCCAAGCGCAGCGTTGAGCAGTGGCTTAATGCCACCCAACAAGACAACCTTGCCATTCAACAAGCGCAAACCCAAGTCGCCATTGCCAATCAACAAGTGACTTATCTAAAATCCAATCTGTATCCCAAGGTGGATTTGGTTGGTAACATCAGTTGGCAGGATAACAGCAACCGTTTGCAATCGGTGTACGATGGCTCGACGTATCAAATTGGCATTGAGCTTGACTGGCCGCTGTACACAGGTGGGCGTACACGCTTAGCAGCGCAACAAGGCGCATTGCAAGCCCAAGCTGCGCAACGTCGGCTTGCATTTGTCTATCAGCAAGCGATGACACAAACCAGCCAAGCCTACCTCAATCTGATGGCAAGCCAAGCTACGCTTGATGCACAAGCCGCTGCCGTCACCGCCAATGCCAAAGTCGCTGAGGCTTCACAGACAGGGTATGACCTAGGCATGCGCTCGATGGTTGATACCCTATTGGCACAACGGCAATATTACGCTGCGCGGCGCGATTGGCTCAATGCGCATTTTGATTATTTGGTTGCGTATGTTGATTTGCAAAAAGCCACAGGACGATTGGGCGATGACACGGTCAAAGCCTTAGATAATCTGCTACAAGCCAGCATTCAACCTCGCCCGCTATCTGACCGATCCGCCATGCCATAATATCGTTTTGCCAAATTTACGCACAAAAAAAACCCCATCTAAGCTAGATAGGGTTTTCGCTTACCTGAATTTAATCAAGCGATTAGCGGATTTTTCTCCACTCGTTGCGTACCGCGATTTTGGTCGCTTCTGGTAGTGGAACATAGTCCAAAGAACGCGCTAGGTTGTCACCGTTATTAAATGCCCAATCAAAGAATTTGATAGCTTCTTGGGTCTTAGCACCACCACCTGTACGAGGTACTAGGATGTAAGTTGCGGTAGAGATTGGCCATGCGTTGGCGGCTGGCATGTTGGTGATCGACACCGCAAAACCAGGATAGCGTGCCCAGTTGATGTTACCCGCTGCTGCAAAGGTTGAATCATCAGGCTGAATGAAGCGACCTGCACGGTTTTGTAGCTGGGTGTGAGCTAGACGATTTTGCTTGGCATATGCGTATTCAACATAACCGATTGAGTTGGCAACACGTTGTACGTTGCTTGATACGCCTTCATTACCTTTACCGCCCACGCTTGAATTGGCGTTTGGCCACTTAACTGTTTTGTCTGCGCCCACGCTTGATTTCCAGTCGCTTGACACTTGGCTTAGGTAAGTGGTGAAAACATGCGTAGTACCTGAACCGTCTGAACGATTAACGGTGGTGATTTTAGCAGCAGGCAAGTTTACACCTGGGTTGATGGCTTTGATACGCGCATCATCCCACTGGGTAATTTTACCTAGATAGATATCAGCCAAAATAGGACCTGTCAGTTTTAATTGACCTGGCGCCACACCTGCGATATTTACCACAGGTACCACACCACCGATTACAGCCGGAAATTGAATCAAATTGCTTGCGTTCAATTGTGCTGGGGTCATTGGCGCGTCAGTGGCACCAAAATCAACGGTTTTGGCTTGGATTTGTTTGATACCGCCTGATGAACCGATACCTTGGTAGTTCACTTGGTTGCCAGTGGCACGTTGGTATTCAGACGCCCATTTTGAATATACAGGTTGTGGGAAAGTCGCACCTGCGCCAGTAACTGTGGCTGCCATGCTTTGACCGCCTACCGCTGCAAGCAAAACGCCCGCCAAAATGTGAGATAGCTTCATGATGATTCCTTGATTAAGGCTTAAAAATTAAACAAGTTACAACTAAGCACGTTAAAGTGGGTAAGTGAGAAAAAAGGCTAGACTGCCTACACAAATCTTGCACAGATTACATCTGAACACACAACACCGACGGCGCAGGGCACCTAACCACTAAAAAACGTTACAACAAACACCACGCTAAGATTGGCAGTATTGTACGCAGCAAAGATGTCAAATATATGACAATTTAATTTTTATTTTTTTGTGTGTTTACGGTGATTAAAGGCTAGTATTAACATCAATTTGTCACAATTTTATGCTAGGCTAAAGACTGGTTTTATATCCTATTGTCTTGTCAGCAAAAGCTATCAAAGCAACTTACGCCAAGATAGCGATACCAATATACTTACGCCAAAATCACGAATGCTTCGATACAATTTTGGCAAATTTTTAGATCAAATAAGGGACAAATTATGCGCTTGATTGGTGAACATATCTCAAAGCAGTTTGACCAAGATTTACAAAACCTTTTGACACTGTTTTTAAGAATGGGTGGCATGGCAGAGCAAAACCTGCTCAATGCCTTACAAGCTCTTAGCACCCACAACCGCGAGCTTGCCGAAAGCGTGGTTAAAAGCGACCGTGTGCTCAATGCCAATGAAAAACAGCTCGATGAAGACGTGGTGACAATTTTGGCACGCCGTCAGCCTGTGGCAACTGACTTGCGCTTGATCATGGCACTTAGCAAAGCCAGTACCGATATTGAGCGCATCGGCGATGAAGCCAAACGTGTGGCAAAACTGGCATACCACAGCTACCAAAGCGAACAAACACCAATTGGCTATCCAGAAGCCGAGGTGATGGGTAAATTTGTCCAAACCATGCTCAAGCACGCGCTTGAAGCATTTGCCACGTTTGAGGTTGATCATGCTTATCAAGTGGTTGAGCAGGCGCAGCAAATTGATAGCCTGTACAAATCAGCCTCGCGCGCGCTGATGACGTATGTTATGGAGGATCCGCGTCAAGTATCACAAGTCGTTGATGGCTTGTGGGTTTTGCGTGCACTTGAGCGTTCTGCCGCCCACGCGCTGAACGTTGCTGAGCAGTTGATTTTTTGTATCACAGGCGAGGATGTGCGCTATCCAAAATCAACACCCGATATGGTCACACTTGGCGGTGACGCGCAAGATATTACCGCTGCATCTACCGACAGCGATCACGATGCCTAAGCGATCATGCCACAGCTTAATAAACGTTAGCGTTAGCTGATTGTCGCCTTAAGATATTTTTAGCGTTGGTGGTATCCATCAACGCTTTTTGGCTTTAATATAGGCTAGAAATACGCTTGAATTTGAGCAAGTACAGTGATGTGTTGACTTCCTCCCCTCCCTAAAGTGAGGGGATTCCTTCTGCAAGACGGTGAAGCCCCACCGCAAACCTAAGACAATGGCAACCGCCCGTACGACACACCGTACATCTTAGGTTCTTATTTTAAGCTAATCCTACCGTTAGGATTGTCACAGACACGAATTAGCTTAAGTGTGTGTTTGGAAACGTCTTACCAGTTAAGTTACTGCGTACTCGCAATTTAGTCTTAACTTAACTGTGGAATGTAAGACATTGAATATAGTGAGATGAGTATAGCAAAACTCATCGCATTTAACAATTGCCTTATATCCACCGCCTGAAGTCGGTGGTTTTACGGCAACGAATGATAAAAGGAAAAACGATGCGCGATGGCAAAAATTTATTGATTTTTGATTTGGATGGGACGTTGATTGACAGCGTGCCTGATCTTGCCGCGGCGGTCAATGCCACGCTGGTGGATATCGGGCGTGCGCCGTTCGATGAAGACACCGTACGGCATTGGGTGGGTAACGGGGCAACGATGTTGGTGGCGCGTGCCTTATCGGGTGCGCTGACGGTGGATGACAATTTGCCCGAGGCCACTTTGCAAGATGCTTTGGCGCGCTTTTTTGCCCATTACCGCGCACACACCTGCGTGCGCACGCAGGCTTATGCAGGTGTCAATGAAGGCTTACAAACGCTCAAAAACGCAGGCTACACCCTGACAATGGTGACCAACAAGCCATTTGAATTTATCGCGCCGATTGTACAAGCGATGGGGTGGCAAGATCGGTTTGCCATCAGTCTAGGTGGGGATAGCTTACCCACCAAAAAACCCGACCCTGCCCCACTGCGGCACGTTTGCCAACAATTAAACATCGCACCGCAGCACGCCTACATGATTGGCGATTCCAAAAACGATATCTTAGCAGGCAAAAACGCTGGCATCGACACGTTGGGGCTAAGTTATGGCTATAATTACGGGCAGGATATCCGCGAACAGCAGCCCACCGCAGCGTTTGATAGCTTTGCTGAGATGGTTGCATTTTTGACTTAGACGGCTAACGATAGCTTGATGTGGGCAAATTGTGCTGCAAACGCGGTACAAACATTGTGGTTTAAAATGCCCTTATTTGCCCCCATTGGGTTTAATTACTTGTTTAACCGACGTTTTTTGCCTTTTAATTAGAGATTGCCGCCATGTCAAAGCCACCCAAAGTCAAAATCAAGGTGCTAAAACTTGATGAGCTCAAGTCGGTCGCCGCGCGCCTACGCAAAATCGCCCGCTTTCAGCTCACGGGTACGATTTTATGCTCATTGGCAGCGATGTATTACACCGAACAAGGCAGCCAACTGTTGCCCAAAGTATTTGGCGCGGTGGCATTTTTGACGTTGGTGCTTGGCGCGCTTAGCTTTCGCACACGCTACAAGGTGCTGCGCTTGATTGCGCTGATTAAACAAAGCCAACGTAAACCTTGAGGACTCAAACACACAAAACGGCAACAACCCATGCAAGAATTTAACTATCAACTAGATTATGCCAATTTGGATTTGCGCGCGCACCCCGAGTTATATCGCGTGGGGCGTGGCGAGCAAGGTGTGCTGCTGGTTGAGCCGTACAAATCCGAGATCTTGCCGCATTGGCGATTTGCCACCCCTGATATTGCGCAAGCCAGCAGTCAAGCGATTTATGCCATGTTTTTGGATTATTTGGCACAAAATGATTTTGTCGGTGCGGACATGGCGCGTAAGTTTATCCAAATGGGCTACACGCGCGCGCGGCGATACGCCAACCACAAAGGCGGCAAAAAATATGACGGCGTGGTACCTGCTGACAAAAAAGGACAAAGTGGTGCACACGGACGCGACACCTTGCCCCAACAACCACAAGACAGTGAGGCGGCGCAGATCAAAGCCGAATCTGCGCAGATTTTTAAAAAAGTTTGGGATGACTGCCGTGCCAATGCCGATTACCAACGCCTACGCAAGCAGCACCAAGCGCGTTATGAACACGACGGTCAATACGCCGATATCCCCAACGATTGGTTGGTTGAAGGCAAACCCAAAACCGACTCGTCCAAAAAATGATCACTTAGCCGCACCGATTTACGCATTCGCCAATTGCGAACGGTAGCCAAGTGCTTCGGTCAAATGCGGTGTATCAATCGCTGCGCTGTCTGCCAAATCAGCAATTGTCCGCGCCACGCGCAGCACACGATGATAACCTCGTGCCGATAAATTCAGCCGCTGCTGCGCCATCGCCAACAAGCGTGCTTGCGCCTCACCCAAGCCAGCAAACTGGTCAAGCTCACTGGGGGTAAGCTCACTGTTAGGCTTGCCCTGACGGGTCTGCTGACGCTGATAAGCAGCTAACACGCGCGCGCGTACGTGTGCTGAGGGCTCGCCAGGTTGGGCGTTTTGTAAATCACTGGCAGGCAAGGCTGGTACAGTCAGGTGAATATCGATGCGGTCAAGCAAAGGCCCCGATAGCTTGTCCTGATAGCGCCGAATTTGTTCGGGACGGCACTGGCAACGCCCCGATGGGTCGCCATAATAACCACATGGGCAAGGGTTCATCGCAGCAACCAATTGAAAATTGGCGGGAAAATCGACCTGTGAATTGGCACGGCTGATGGTGATTTTTTTGCTTTCAATCGGTTGGCGCAAAACTTCCAACACCTTGCGGTCAAATTCAGCAATTTCATCCAAAAACAACACGCCTTGGTTGGCCAGTGTGATTTCACCAGGGCGCGGTGATGAGCCGCCACCCACCAATGCCACCGCCGAGGTGGTGTGATGAATTTGGCGAAATGGTCGGGTGCCATAGGTGTAGTCAGCATTGGCAATTGAGTAGATACTGGCAACTTCCAACGCTTCATCATCGCTAAGCGGCGGTAAAATCGTGGGCAAACGCGATGCCAATAACGTCTTGCCCGTACCAGGTGCACCACAAAATAACAATGAATGTCCACCTGCGGCGGCAATTTCTAATACGCGGCGGGCTTGCTGCTGTCCTTTGACATCTGCCAAATCAACACGGTAGTGATTGACTTGATAGCGCGCGCGATGTACGGCAGGGGTGATAGGCGTGTCGCCTTGCAGATGTTGGCACACGGTTTTTAGATGCTCGGCAGGCAAAACGCTCACACCATCGACTTGAGCAGCCTCTTGCGCGTTGGCAAGTGGCAAAATCAGCTGCCGCGGCTGCTTGTTGTCGCTTTTGATGGCACGTGCTACCGCCAGTGCGCCTGTCACGGGACGCAATTCGCCGTTGAGTGCCAATTCGCCGATCAATTCATAACCTGCCAGCTGGCTGTCGTCGAGCTGTCCACTGGCTGCCAAAATCCCAATCGCAATCGGTAAATCCAGCCGTGCGCCATCTTTGGGCAGATCTGCAGGCGCAAGGTTGATGGTCAAGCGGCGATTGGGAAAGCTAAAACCTGCATTGATGATTGCCGAGCGCACGCGGTCTTTGCTCTCACGCACCGCCGCCTCAGGCAAACCAACGATGGTAACTGCAGGCAAACCCTGTGACAAATGCACCTCAACCATGACGCTAGGCGCGTTGAGCCCCACCACTGAACGGGTATAAATTTGTGCAAATGACATATTTGTTTGATTCCAATATTTTGATAAATCCTTAACCGTCATAAGGTTTTTGTGGTCTGGCTAAGGCTTTTGTGGCGTGAACAATGTTATAATAGCAAAATCATTTTGCCGATAATAGGCGCTATTTTTTTTTAATTTTTTGCTGTTACTTTATCATGAATCAACGACCACCCGCGCCCGATAGCGCACCGCTTGCCGCCGATGAGCAGCCGTTTTTTAGCCGTCCTGCAGATATCCATATCAACCCGTATGCCGACGAGCGCGCAGACGCTTACACACCTGTGTATGATGCTGCGATGATTGCCAAATATGACCGCACAGGGCCGCGCTATACGTCTTATCCGACGGCATTGGAGTTTAAGCCCATCGCGGCTGATACCGAGGCGCGTTTGTTGGTGCAGCAAGACCCCAACACGCCGCTGTCGCTGTATATTCACGTGCCGTTTTGTCGGCATCTGTGCTATTACTGCGCGTGCAACAAAATCATCACCAAAAAAAACAGCGATGCTGGCGATTATATGGCGTATGTTGAGCGCGAGGTGCGCCATAAACGCAGCCTGTTGCAAGGTGAACCAATTGTCGAGCAGGTACATTTTGGCGGCGGTACACCCACGTTTTTAAGTGATGATGAACTGGTGGATTTTTGGCAGTTTTTGCAAGGTCAATTTCGTTTTAGCGACAAGCCAACGACGGATTTTAGCATTGAAATCGATCCGCGTGAGCTGCGCGACACGACGCTAGCGACGCTGCGTGCGTTGGGGTTTAATCGGCTGAGCTTTGGTGTGCAAGATTTAGATCTTGATGTGCAGTTAGCGGTCAATCGCCAACAGCCGCTTGTTATGATTGAGCAGGTCATGCAGCAGGCGCGCGCGCTGGGTTTTGTTTCAATCAATATTGATTTGATGTACGGTTTGCCGCGACAAACGGTAGCAAGCCTGCAAAACACCATCGCGCAGATTATCGCGCTATCCCCTGACCGTTTGTCGGTGTTTAATTACGCGCATCTGCCCGAACGCTTTGCCAGCCAGCGGCGCATCAATAATGATGAACTGCCCAACGCTGCCGATAAGCTGACGATGTTCGCCAATACCATTGAGCAGCTAACAGCGGCAGGCTACCAGTACATCGGTATTGATCACTTTGCTAAGCCCGATGATGCACTGGCCATCGCCCAACGTGCTGGTAAATTACGGCGGAATTTTCAGGGCTACACAACGCACGGCGACTGTGACTTGCTGGGTTTTGGCGTGTCAGCGATTAGCCAGCTGGGCGCAGATTATTTGCAAAATGCCAGTGATTTGAAGGCTTATGAACAGACGATTGCTGCGCATCGTCTGCCTGCCGTTAAGCATATTCATGTGCGCCTGCCTGATTTGTTGCGCCGCTATGTCATCATGCAGCTGCTGTGCCATCATTATGTTGATTTTAAAGACATCAATGTGCGTTTTAGCGTTGATGCGGTGACGTATTTCATTGATGAAATTCAGCAACTTGCGCCGATGCAAGCCGACAAACTGATTGATATGGACGCCAAAGGTATCCGAATTTTGCCCAAAGGACGGTTGTTGGCGCGTAACGTGGCGATGGTGTTTGACCAATATTTGAACCACGCCAACCAGCAGCGTTTTAGCCGTGCGATTTAATTACATCGTTGATTCGGATTGAACTACATGTTAAGCCCTAACCTGCCTGCGCCTATGCTGTTGGCAATTGCGATTGTCACTGAGGTATTTGCCTCAACGTGTTTGGCAAAGTCTGATGGTTTTACCCAACTATTGCCGACATTGGCAAGCTTGGTTGGCTATGCGGTGGCGTTTTATTGCCTGTCGCAAGTGGTCAAAAGTATGCCACTTGGCATCGTGTACGCGATTTGGTCGGGGGTCGGTATTGTGCTGACTGCGCTGATTGGCTGGCTGTGGCTGGGCAATCGGCTAGATATACCTGCCATCGTTGGTATGGCGTTGATTATTGCAGGCGTGATGGTGATTAATTTATGGTCAAAAGCAGGCAGTTGATGCGCTTTGAAGGCAATTTGCCGTGATTTAATCAAGCCATCGCTTTATCACCTGCCTATAACCATCGGTCTACCAAGCCACCGTTTGATTTTTTGACTTACTAAACGCACGCAAGCGCACATACACCGTTTTTTTGACCGTCGCCACGGTGTCACCTGCTTCATCGGTGATGGTGATCGTATACTCACGAAACACCGCCCGCCCATCACTGGCAAGCGCGCGTACTTTGGCGATTTCGTCATCTGTCAGATGAAATTCAGCAAATACACGGCTGGTGCCTGCCTTGATAAAATCAATACACGCTGCCTTATCCCACACCACATAGTCATCGCCCAGCGCGTCCATCAGCAAAAACATCATAAACGGATCGGTCATCGAATACAGGCTGCCGCCAAATTGGGTGCCGACGATGTTTTTATTGAGCGGTGATAGCGGCATGCTGACACAAATTCGATGCTGCGCAAAATCCACCGCATTGACCTGTACGCGCGCGCCCAGATACGGTGGGTATAAACTGACCAATTTTGCCAGTAATTTAGGATGCTGCATGAGGCTAACGCGGCGTTTGAGCTGCTGACGCGCGCTATTAAAAATTTTTGCTGATTGTGACATATGACTTCCTTGTCTCACTGCTTTGATATGTTTATCTTATTTGGTAAGTTTTAGCCTTTAATACCAAGCACGTCCTGCATGTCATACATGCCGTGTTGTTGCGTGCCCACCCAAACGGCAGCGCGTACCGCCCCTGCGGCAAACGTCATGCGATCACGCGCATGGTGACGAATTTCGACCATCTCACCATCGGCAATAAACATTACGCTGTGATCGCCGACAATTTCACCACCGCGTACGGCATGGATACCAATGCTGCCTTTGGTACGCTCGCCTGTTTGTCCGCTGCGCCCATATACTGCCACCGCATTGAGGTCTTGCCCACGTGCATCTGCCACTGCTTGCGCCATCATGTACGCTGTGCCCGATGGTGCGTCGATTTTGTGCTTGTGGTGTGCCTCAATGATTTCAACATCCGCATCATCGCCGAATGCCCGCGCTGCCATTTTAAGCAGTTGTAAGGTCAGATTCACGCCTGTTGAATAGTTGCCTGCGTATATCATAGCGATATGCTTGCTGGCATCTTGCAATACGGCATTTTGCGCATCATCCAGCCCTGTCGTGCCCACCACCATGTTCACACCATGCGTCTGGCATAGTTTGGCATTGTTTGCGGTGGCTTGCGGATGGCTAAAGTCAATCAGCACATCAAGTTGGTCGATGATTTGGTCTAAATCGTCTGTGAGCTTTATGCCCATGGCAGGCAAATTGACCAATTCGCCTGCGTCTACACCAAGCAAACTTGAGCCTGTGCGCTCAATGGCTGCCACTAAGTTGGCTTCGGGGTGCTCAGCAACAGCTTGGATCAACATCCGCCCCATACGCCCGCCCGCTCCACTAATACCGATATTTGTCATCGTCAATCCTTAATTTTTCTCAACGTGTTTTATCAAACCGTGGCTAGTTTGCATTGTAGCCAAAAATCTGCCGCTGCGTCAGTAGTTGGGCACAAAAATTTATGCCAAACTTGGGCATTAAAAAGCAAATTGTTCCACGTGAAACAATTTGCCTTCATTAAGATCAAAAGATTTCAAAGCTAACAGAATTTAGTCAAACAAATCTTTGACATCATCTTTTAGGCGGTTAAAAAATGATTTTTTCTGTGGTGATTGCTGATGCTCGCCCATCGAATCTTGCAACTGGCGCAATAGGTCTTTTTGCTGACTGTTGAGATTGGTTGGCGTTTCGACAATCACGCGGCACAGTAAATCCCCACGCATGGTCGTGCGAATCGGCGTAACCCCTTTGCCCTTGATACGAAATATTTTGTGACTTTGGGTGCCCTCTGGAATACGCAAATTCACGCGCCCCTCAAGGGTGGGCACTTCAATCTCACGCCCCAAGGCGGCATCGGCAAAGCTAACAGGCACATCCATATACAAATCTGCGCCTTCACGGGTGAAGGTGGCATGTGGCAGCACACGGATTTCAACATACAAATCACCGCTTTCACCGCCTGCGATTGCCTCGCCCTCGCCCGATAAGCGCACGCGATCACCCGTATCAACCCCTGCAGGGATCGTGACTTCCAAAGTGCGTGATTTTTCTTGCACGCCTGTGCCATGGCAAACATCACACGGATTTTTGATTTCCTTGCCTGTGCCATGACAAGTTGGACACGTTTGTTGTACGGCAAAAAAACCTTGCTGCATACGTACCACACCGTGCCCGCCACAGGTCGAACAGGTCGTGATATCGCTGCTATTTTTTGCGCCTTTGCCATCACAAGCCTCACAGGGTGCAGGCGCGGTATAGGTGATTTCTTTTTTGGTGCCTGCCACCGCCTCCTCTAAGGTCAAATCCAGCATATAGCGTAGATCTGACCCACGACGCTGACGGCTTGCCCCACCGCGCGCGCCACCAAAGATGTCGCCAAAAATATCTTGAAAACCGCCGCCTGCGCGTCCGCCAAACAAGTCACCAAAGATGTCTTGGAAGTTGCCCGAAAAGCCACCGCCGCCCATGCCATTTTCAAACGCCGCATGCCCCATGCGGTCATAGGCCGAACGTTTGTTGCTATCGCTTAACACCTCATACGCCAATGACGCTTCTTTGAATTTTTCTTCAGCTTCTGCGTCATCGGGATTGCGGTCAGGGTGGTATTTCATCGCCAGTTTGCGGTAGGCGCGTTTAATTTCGGTTTCGTCTGCAGTACGGGCAACGCCCAATACCTCATAAAAATCTCGTTTTGACATCGTTATTCCTCACCCACAGACCGCGCTGTTGGTCTGTGTCTGGTTGTATTTGACAATTTGGGTATGTTCGCCAAGGTCAAATGAAAAATTTGGCTAAAATATGGGATTTAGTGGCGATTAATAACGATTTATCAAGGCTTATGGTAAATTTTTGTAATTTTTATGGGCAAAATACCACCAAAGTAAAAAAAAGGTTTCATGTGAAACCTTGTTAGCTTGAATACAATAAAATAGCTAAGGTGAAAACTGGTCGATTTCAGCTTGGGTTAAAAAGCGGCTATCACCTTTTTCTAGACCATCAAGTGTGATGCTGCCAATCCGTGCTCGGTGCAGGGCAACAACTTTGTTGCCAAAATACGCCATCATGCGTTTGACTTGGTGGTACTTGCCCTCGGTCAAAACCAATGTGGCATGGGTAGGATCCGTAAAGCTTAGCTGTGCAGGCTTGGTTTTGTCGCGCTCACCTTCTAGCAAGACACCTTTTGCCAAAGCGTCAATGGCATAGGCTTGCTGTGTGTCATCCATCGGGTCGGCAAGGGTCAATTCATAAGTCTTGGCAACGTGGTGCTTAGGACTGGTAACGCGATGCAAAAATGTGCCATCATCGGATAATAGCAATGCACCTGTGGTATCCACATCAAGCCTACCTGCCATACGCAAAGCTTGTACTTCGGGCACGTCAATCAATTCGGTGACAATCGGGTATTCTTTGGGTTTTAGTGTACATTCAAAGCCTTCAGGCTTGTACAGTAAAATATAGCGGCTGCCCGTGGCGACCGATAATGGCTCGCCAAACCAATCGATATCATCATTGACTTCATCAATATGCACGCTGCCGTCGCGTACAATCTCGCCATTGACGCTGATTTCATCGTTGTGCAAAATTCGTTTGCAGTCTTTGCGCGATAGCTGGGTGGCTTTACTTAAAAATTTGTCTAAACGCATGGTTGGTGGTATCGGTTAAAATTTTGCTGGCTAGTGTAACACAATTTGGCTAAAACTTTGTGCTGTCTGTGGATGGGTTTGGCGTGAATGCAAAAGCTAAATGTAGACAAAGCCCAGTAAAACTGCTGGGCTTTGTCCAAGGCTTACGCCATTCAACGCTGTACTACGATTTTATGCAAGCGTGTGGTCATTTTTATGATATATGCGTGCTATCTGTTGTGGTTGTGGTGCGTGAGATAACCAACGGACGCTCTAGGCGATATTTTGCGGCCGCTTGTTTTGCCCCTGCAATGCTTGCTAAGAAAGTGAACAACATGCTAAGTAAACCAAACAAACCTGTGTACAAGGCAGTTTTACGTGCGGTTTCTTTGGCTTCATCGACCGCTTGCTGCGCTTTGATTTTGGTTTGCTCAACTTGCGCTTTGGCATCGGCAATGCTCTGTTCGGTTTTGGCGCGGTAGTCTTGGTAAGTAGTAAGGGCTTCTTGTTGCACCTGTTGGGCTTGCGCCTCGCTTAAACCTTCATTTTCAAGGCGTTGGATCAGCTCTGGACCTTTGATAGCGGTTTCAATTTGCGCAAAGCGGTTTTTGGCATACTCATCCAAGTTTTTCCAGGTATCGATATCGCTAAAATCCATGTCCGCCATTTGGGTTTTGGTTTTATTGACCATGTCTTCAATGACATTAGCGCTCGCACTGATTTGTGCTTTGCTCAAGGTATCATTATTTTTTGCAATCCAGCTTTCGATATCATCACGGCTAATATCGCCCGTAACTTTTTTATACAGCGCCTGCAGACCATTGCCGATATCATCGCTTTGACCCGACGCGGCAGCGGCAGTTGCCCCTGTGGTTGCTATGCTTGCCGTTGTACCAATCACTGACCCTGCAGCATTACCTACCGCACCTGCTGCGCTACCCACCGCACTTGCTGTCGCGCCTGCAACGTTGCCAGCGGTTTTTACCGCACCAGTTAGCCCACTGACTGCCAACCATGTGGTCAATACGATGATTGAAGCGGCAGTTAGCATCCCTGTCAAAGTGGCATCTTTTGGTAAAATCTCAACGCCATCACCGAATAGCGCCTCGGGTGCTGAAGCTTTGACCGCAAAATAACCTGCCGTGTAAGCACTGAGCAAAGCGGTCACGATGGCATAAATACCTGCGGTGATACTCGCCCCTTGTAGATCAAGCGACAAAAATGCGCTTAGTATCAATGCCAGCGAAAACATGGCAAACCACACCACCAGTCCCATCAACAAGCCAGCTAAGATACCACGCCATGAAGGGCGACGCGCTGGTGTCATCTGTGATTGATCATTCATCTGATTCTCCCAAATGCCTTTGTTGTGGCATATACCTTGCTATGACCTATACAAAGGCTGTCGGTTATAAAATTTTTGCCCAAACTACATGCGGCTTATTATAGGTTAGCGTTTGCAATATATAAGCAAGTTTTTGTCAATATTTTGCTAAATTATTGTTATAAAAATTTTAGATCATAGCTCATTATTTACCAAAACAATAAGCCAGTTACTATCCATCAGCGTATTTTTACAATTTCATAGAACTAAAATTTTTAGGCTAAACTAAAAAGTAAGCCTGTTGTATGCAGCTATAACAATTTGTCCATATTTTGCTAAGTGCATTTAAACCGATGCATAAAGCCGCTATATTATATTAATGATGTAATACGAGAATATCGCTGCCACTTCATGACTTATTCAACTATAAATAGCCCTTGTAACGCCACGCTTGAGATCAAAAAAAGCCAGTTTTTGGCGTTTGCTTATCCTGTCGCAAGCCGAGAACAAGCATTGTTTCACGTGGAACAATTACGCCAACAGTACCCTGACGCGCGTCATCATTGCTGGGCGTATATCATCGGTGATCCACACAATACGACAGACGCAGGTTTTGATGACGATGGCGAGCCAACTGGTACGGCAGGTAAGCCAATCTTAAACCTGTTACAACATAAATCCATCGGTAATTGCGTTGTGGTGGTGGTGCGCTATTTTGGTGGAATTAAACTGGGTGCAGGTGGACTAGCACGCGCGTATGGTGCAGCAGCACAAGCGACATTGGCGGATGCGGCCCTGACACCATTTGAACCTTTGGCACAGCTGAGTATTGACTGTGCGTTTGCTGATGAGGCTTTTATTCGGCATATCGTGGCAGGATTTGGCGGCGAGGTATTGGCAGTCACCTATCAGCAGCAGGTGCAGCTTAGCATTAAGCTAGCGACACGCGCAGTTGCTGACTTGAAGGCAAAACTGCAAGACAGTTTGGGCAAAACTGTGAGCATAAAACCTTGAGCATAAATCGCTGTTTTTAATAGCCGCATTTGACAGCCAAAATCTTACATAACATACCAAAGCTAACTTATTGGGCAGTTACTATGGCAGACCAGACCACGCAAGCATCAACACACGGATCAGCACAACGATCAACGTTTAATATCCATACGCTAAAACTCAAACCATTTAACCCTGCATTTTGGTTGGCCAATCGGCATATCCAAACGATTTTGCCACGGTTTGTCCCCATCGAAGAACCTGCCTATCAGCGTGAGCTGCTCCCCGATAGCACAGGCGAAACGTTGGTAGCGTACGATTTTGTTTATGCCAATGGCGCGCCAAATCTTGATAAACCGCTGGCGATGATGTTTCACGGGCTTGAGGGCAGTAGTGATAGCGCATATGCCAAGGCGTTTGTGTTGGGTGCACAGCGTTATGGCTGGGATGCGGTGATCGTGCATTTTCGTGGCTGCGGTGGTGTGGAGAATACCGCTTATAAAGATTATCATGCAGGCGATACCTATGAAGCACAATTTGTTTTGATGCAGCTTAAACAACGCTACGCGCATGTATTTGCCGCAGGTGTGTCATTGGGCGGCAATATGCTGGCACGTTATATGGGTGAAACAGGTGACGCGGCGTTGTGTGATGCGGCGGTGGTGATTAGCGCGCCTGTGGACTTGATCAGTGCAGCGGTTAAGATGCATCGCGGTGTGGCAAAGCGTGTGTATACGCCGTATTTGCTCAAGCCGCTAGTGGCTAAGGCTCTCAAAAAAACCACCGACTCTATGACGCGCAATAAGCTGCAAAAGTTGCACTTTATTGATGGCTTTGATGAGGTTTATACCGCGCCGCGCAATGGCTTTGCCGATGCGGCTGACTATTATCGTCAGTCTTCTGCCTTGCCTGTGCTACAGGACATCAGCAAGCCCACCTTGCTGATTCAAGCCAAAGATGACCCATTTGTCGGCATTCGGGCAACGGTGGATGACATATCGGATGCGGTACGCTTGTTGTACAGCAAGCACGGTGGGCATGTTGGTTTTATTGACTGGCAAGATAGCAAGTTTAGTTTGGATTGGTTGCCAAACACTGCCATGCAATTTTTTATGGCAGTGTATGCTGCGCAGATCAATCATTAGGCGGTGTTTTATCATCAAATTCTCATATTGGCTTTTGGTTTTCTGCCAAAACTGGCTTACAATGGCGTTTTTGACGCCCCCATTGGTGGTTACAGGTAAGGGATTGGCTATGCATATTCATATTTTGGGCATTTGCGGTACGTTTATGGGCTCGCTGGCGTTGTTGGCGCGTGATTTGGGGCATCGAGTCACAGGCTCAGATGCCAACGTTTATCCGCCGATGTCCACCCAATTGGCAAATGCAGGTATCGATATCATGCAAGGCTATCACGCCGAGCATTTACAGCCACATCCAGATTTGGTAATTGTGGGCAATGCCATGAAACGCGGTATGGCAGCCGTAGAATATATGCTCAACGCGCGCCTGCCTTATACCTCAGGCCCGCAATTTTTGGCAGAACATGTGCTACAACATCGTCATGTGTTGGCGGTAGCAGGTACGCATGGCAAAACCTCGACTACCACCATGTTGGCGTGGATTTTGCAATATGCAGGTATTGATACAGGCTTTTTGATTGGTGGCGTGCCGTTGGTCAATACCACTGATACACGCTTACAAGCGGCGTTTACCCATAGCAGTCATTTGGGGCAGCCCACGACTGACGAGCAAACAGGTTATTTTGTCATTGAAGCCGATGAATATGACAGTGCGTTTTTTGATAAGCGGTCAAAATTCGTCCATTATCGCCCAACCACCGCGATTTTGAACAACCTTGAATACGATCATGCTGATATCTTTGCCGATTTAGCCGCAATCCAGACCCAGTTTCACCACTTGGTACGCACCATCCCTAGTCACGGTAATATCATCCTGCCTGCTGATACACCAAGCCTTGAGCAAGTTTTGGCGCACGGTTGTTGGACGCCTGTAGCACGCACTCAAATTGTCACACAGGGCGAAAAAGGTACCACAAACATCGACTGGCAGGCTACCCTCGCTGCCGAGGATGGCAGCATGTTTCACGTGAAACATCATGATGAACATAGTACTGTTGATTGGCAAATGAATGGCTTGCACAGCGTGCAAAATGCTCTGGCGGCAATTGCAGCCGCACACCACGTTGGCGTATCGGTAGCACAGGCATGTGAGGCGTTATCAAATTTTGCAGGTATCAAACGCCGTATGGAGCGTGTTGGGCAAATTGGCAATGTTGAAGTATACGATGACTTTGCCCATCATCCCACTGCGATTGCCACTACGCTAGATGGGGCGCGTAAGCGCTTTGGCAAACGCAAAATTTGGGCGATCATCGAACCTCGCAGTAATACGATGAAGCTAGGTACCCACCAAACCTTGCTTGCCCCATCTGCCGCAATTGCCGATACGGTCGTTTGGTATCAACCGCCAAGTTTGGATTGGTCAGTGGCAAATGCAATTGGCGATACCGCCCGACAATCAGTGATGCACAGCACGGCGGATATTATCGAACATATTGCCGCGCAGTTGGGTAACGATGACGTGATTATTATTATGTCAAATGGTGGATTTGAGGGTATCCATCAGCGTTTGGTAGCACGTTTGCAGCAGATTTAAATATATTTTATCGCAGGAACACCACACAACGCCTACACTCTTAACAAAGCAACGTTATGATTTCATAGGACAAAACATTACACTAACGCCATGGGATAAACAAAATTGCACGAAGGAGATGGCATTTTGTTTATATGATTATTGAATTGATAAGATAAGGACTGGCGTTATGATGAATTTTATCTATATGATTATTATGGGTTTGATCGTTGGGGTCATTGCCCGAGCGATTAAACCAGGCTCAGATGCGATGGGCTGGGTTATGACTATCGTGTTAGGTATTATCGGTGCGGTGGTCGGTGGTTTTATCGCCAGCGCATTGAACTTAAATGCCAATGGTGGCTTTATGGGGCTCGTGCTTTCGGTGATTGGTTCGATCATCGTGTTGGTTATCTACGAGATGATTGCAGGCAAACGCCCACGTTAATCACTTAACTTCCTCCCCTCCCTAAAGTGAGGGGATTGCTACTGCTAGACGGTCAAGCCCGACCGCAAGAATGTTCTTACTGGCGTTAATATATCTATCATGCCATGTGCCACACTTAGCACAAGTCCATTCTCTTATTGGCAAATCTGCTCTACTTTTCGGACGACTGGACATATCGCTACAGCACGAACAAGTTTGGGTAGTGTATCGTTCATTTACGATTGCAAACGGCAATCTGCATCGTAAACCGATTTGATGAGTTTGCCTTTTTTGCTTTAGCCTTTTTGAATTGGCGTCGCGACTTGGCGTGGGTCTCGTTAATGGCTTGTATGGTTTGAGAATGCAAGCCGAGTAGTTCACCGCTATCTTTGGTGTATTCGTTTAGGTCATAGGCGGAAAAGAATTTACCGGTACGTTGTCGGTGTTTGTCACTCAAGTCAATGACGTAGTTCCACACGAAGTTGACCGAACCACTTAGGCGTTTTAGTTGGTCTAATGACCTATCAAACGATTTAAGGCGTTGTATGAACGTTGTTTACCGTCCTCATGTGGATTTGGTCTTTGTGGAGAAATACCGCAAAAAAGTATTTACCAAAGAGATTTTGGACGATATGCAAGCCATCTTTAAGGAAGTTTGTTCAAAGTTTGAGGCCGAATTGGTTGAGTTTGACGGTAAAAATGACTATGTGCATTTATTGGTGGTGTATCCGCCTAAACCTAAAGTGGCTATTTCTAGCTTAGTGAATAGCTTGAAAGGGGTTTCCAGTCGATTACTTCGTAAAAAAACAATATCCGTCCATCAATGGGCAATTATGAGGTGATCCGTTATAGTCACCTAGCTATTTTGTTTGCAGGTAGTTGTGGCGGTGCTCCAATTGAGATTATTCGCCAGTATATTGAACAGCAAAATACACCGCACTAAATACCATCTGTGTGTAAGTATAGCTATGGAGTTGCCTTATATCCACCGCCTAAAGTCGGTGGTTTTACGGCAACGGATGATAAACTAGCAGCTGTGCATTAATTACTTGGCGTAAGTTTATCAATTTCTGCTTTAACCAAATTGGCATCATTGGCTAATACCAAAACGTGCTGTGGCAAGTCCTCTAGCCCAACACTGGCTTGCGGACGCGGAATATTCACATCGCCTACGGCTTCAAAAATTGTCTCGGCAAATTTGGCAGGTAAGGCAGTTTCTGCACAGATCACTGTTTCATTGGGTTTACGCAAGCGCCGTGCCACCCCAACGCCATCGGCGGTATGTGGATCGATTAACTCGCCATCGGTTTGGTAAACCTCACGAATCGTCACCACACGGTCGGCATGGGTAGATTTACCCGATACAAAGCCATAACGTTCGCTGATTTCTGCTAAGTTATCGGGTAACCCAAAGCCCTGCCCACTAGCAACATCATTCCACAGACGTGTGACATCTTCGCTGTTTTTTTGCAGTAGCAAATAAATAAAACGCTCAAAATTGGACGCTTTAGAGATATCCATGGACGGGCTAGAAGTGACAAAGGTTTGTGCAGCGCGCCGTGGACGGTAATTGCCCGTACTAAAAAATTCATGCAACACATCATTTTCATTGGTTGCCACCATCAAGCGGTCAATCGGTAAGCCCATCTCACGCGCGATATGCCCTGCACAAATATTGCCAAAGTTGCCCGATGGCACACAAAAGCTTACGCGCTCGCTATTGTCTGCGGTTGCCGCAAAATAGCCTTTAAAATAGTACACGATTTGCGCCAAAATCCGTCCCCAGTTGATCGAGTTTACTGTGCTCAAATTGTGCTTGGCTTTAAAAGCGGCATCTTGTTGCAAGGCCTTGACGATATCCTGACAGTCATCAAACATGCCCTCAATAGCGATATTGTGAATGTTGGCATCGGTCAGGCTATACATTTGTGCGCGTTGAAAATCGCTCATTTTGCCATGCGGTGACAGCATAAAGACTTCTACATTGTCTTTGCCGCGCAGCGCGTATTCGGCCGCGCTACCTGTATCGCCACTGGTCGCACCGATGATCGTGATACGCTCACCGCGCCGCTTAAGCACGTATTCAAACGCATTGCCCAAAAACTGCATGGCAATATCTTTAAATGCCAGCGTTGGGCCGTTAGATAGTTCCAAAATCTTGATACCATCCGACAGTGTACGCACGGGAGTGATGGCTTCGCTACCAAATACAGCAGGTGTATAAGTGCGCGTGATGATATCGCGCAAATCTGCCTCTGGGATATCATCGACAAACAGCCGCATGATGGCAAACGCCAATTCAGGGTAGCTAAGCGCGCGCCATTGTTCTAGCATCGCCGCCTCAATGGTCGGATACGTCTCGGGCAACATCAAGCCGCCATCGGGCGCAAGCCCCATCAATAACACATCACTAAATGCCATCGGTGCGGTGCGCCCGCGCGTGCTGATATATCGCATGGTTATCAATCCCTTCAATTTAAACTGGATAAACTTATATGCTAAATCGCATTGTAGCCCAAACCTGCGCTAATCGCCATGCTGAGTGTTAAGTTTTGATGGTTAATCGCGCTGATATTTGCCAGTTAGGGCGCGATTTTTTGCAGCAAGGCATAATAAAACCCATCGCCACCGTTGGGATCAAGTGGCAAGCACTGATATCCCACGCTAACCGCCAGCTGATTGGGCAACTTTAAGTCAAAAGGCACCACGTGCGCGTCATGGTGATGTTGCAAGAAGCTGCCGATTTGCTGTTCATTTTCGGCTTGCAACAGTGAGCAAGTCACATACAGCAAATAACCATCGGGGCTAAGTTGTTGCCAAATGTTGTGTAAAATCGCCGCCTGTAGGGCAACGGTTTGGGTAACATCATCTGGTTGGCGCAGCAATGCGATGTCAGGATGGCGACGAATCACACCCGTCGCGGTACAAGGTGCATCAAGCAAAATAGCATCGTATTGCCCTTGTTTAAAAGCAGTGGCATCGGCAACTACAGTCTGTAACACATCAATATTGGTTAAATTTAGACGCGCGACGTTATTTTGTAGACGTTGTAAACGGCTAGGTTCATTGTCTAGTGCGGTCAGATGTTTCACGTGAAACTTTTTATTGATATTGCTGAGTTCTAATAAATGCGCGGTTTTGCCACCCGGTGCGGCGCAAGCATCCAAAATATTTAAGCCGTTTGCTTGCTTGTGGCTAAAGTCACACGCTGCCAATAAATAGCCTGCAATTTGCGCGTGTAAATCCTGTACGCTGACCCAACCATCGGCAAAGTGCGGTAAATCTTGGATTTTGATTTTATTAACCAACCGAATCGCTTGGGTATCCGCCAAACCAATGGGTGTGATCTCATGTGCAATATTGCGTTTTGTCAGTAGTGCGCTGTAATTGGCAATGTCCGTACGTTGGTGATTGACACGTAAAAAAATCGGCGCAGGCTGGCGCAACGCTTGCCCCAGCGCGTTGTAATGCTCTGCCCAATCTTGTTTGAACTGTTTTGCCAACCAATTGGGCAAACTGTGGTGCTGATTAACTTTTTTGGCATATTTAGCGGCCGATTTTTGTACTTTGCGCAAAATTGCATTGACAAAGCCTGTGGCACGTGCGCCATCTAACGTTTTTAATGCCTCAAGCGTGCTATTCACTGCGGCATAATCGGGTGTATCAAGATACAACAGCTGGTACAGCCCAATATGCAGCGCGGCAATAACCTGCGGATCTTCGACAGAGCGCGTGGCAAGGCTTTCGATAATACGGCTTAGTGCCCACCACTGGCGCAGCGTGCCGTATAGCAGCTCGTGGCTAAACGCGCGGTTTGACTCATCGATTGTGGCGAATAAGGCGGGCGTCAGACTGCTTAGCGATGCACCCTGCTGAATTTGGGCTAATACGTAGATGACCTGTGCGCGTGGGTCACGTAGATGGGCGAGCTGCAAGACGTGGTCACTCATGCTAGACGCTCGCCAATCTGCAGTTTATGACCTGCATGAATTTGGGCGGCACTCAAGGGCTTGCCGCCTGCCCACTGCAGTTGGGTCAAGTCAAGGATTTGTGGTTTTGATGTGCCACAGATGACTTGGATCGCTTGGTTATCTATTGCAATCACGGTGCCTACAGGTTGCTCGTTTGGCGCGTCGGCAAACGGTGCAGGCGCGCAGGCCAATACCTTCACGCGTGTGTCGTTGTGCTCGGTATAGGCGTTAAGCGCGCGGATTTGACGGTCAATATCTGCCACATCTTGCTGCCAGTTGATGCGTCCTTCAGTACTACTGATTTTATCGGCGTAGTTGGCTTGGCTATCGTCTTGCACTTGGGCGTGCTGCTGATAGTTCGGTAAATCTTGTAGCACGGTGACCAGCGCTTGCCCGCCAAGCTGAGCCAATTCATCATGTAAGCTTGCTGTGGTTGTGGTGGGTGTGATGGGGCAAGCGACTTGATACAGTATATCGCCTGTATCCAGCCCTGCCGCCATTTGCATGATGGTAATCCCTGTTTGGTCATCGCCTGCCAAGATTGCGCGCTGAATAGGAGCTGCACCACGCCAACGTGGCAACAGTGAGGCATGCACGTTGATGCAGCCAAATTTGGGCAAAGCAAGCACGCCTTTGGGCAAAATCAAACCATAAGCCGCCACTATCATGACATCAGGTTGGTAGGCTGCCAATGTTTCACGTGAAACCATACCAAGCTCATGCTTTAGGCTAAAGCTTTTGGGCTGCTCAACGGCCAAGCCGTATTGCAATGCCAGTTGCTTGACAGGCGATGCACGTAGCTGCTGCCCACGTCCTGCCTTGCGGTCTGGCTGGGTATAGACGGCTACCACTTGCACTTGATCAGGCGGCATGGCCAACAACGCCGCTAAGCTTGCAGCGGCAAAATCAGGCGTGCCAGCAAACACCACGCGCAAGGGATGATTTAAGTGAGAATTGGTTTGGAATAAAGTCATGGGGTTGGGTCTGTGCTTTGAACCGTTGTTACTATTTGATATGCCACTATGAATATACTTCTATTATAGTCACAATTTGGTGCAGACGCTAATTTATGAGCAGTACTTGCACAAAGCTTGTTGCGTAAAACGCTGACACAAGTTAGATTGTTGGCACGGATAAGAATTGTTATAATCGCTTGTCGATTGCAGCTGAACATCGTTCAGCCAATTCTATGCTGATTTTTAGCACCGTGCTGCGCCTGCCCACACCCCATTTATCCTCCGTTGCCGTAAACCTGCGACTTTAGGCGGTGGATATAAGGCAACTTTGAAACCATGCTTACACACAGAAACTTGTTAAATAGGTTAAACTAACCCCATGAAAACCCTCAAGCTACGCATAAAAGACAAACACACAGACCAACTAAACCGCCTAAGCGGTTTGGTCAATTTTGTGTGGAACTATGTCAATGACTTGAGTTTTAAATACCTACAACGTACTGGTAAATTCTTTAGTGCCTATGACCTAAACGAATACACCAAAGGTAGCGGTGAATTCCTTGGCTTGCACTCTCAAACCATACAAGCCATTAACGAAACCCATGCCAAATCGCGACGCCAATTCAAAAAGGCTAAACTATCATGGCGAACCAACAACCCAAAGGCAAAGCGTAAAAGCCTAGGTTGGATTCCATTTAAGCAATCCGCAGTCAAATTACTGGCTACCCATCAGACGGGTAAAAAAGGCTTAAAATCAACCTTACAGCTTAGTTTAGCCAAAGGGCAAAAGCTAATTATAGACCTATGGGATAGCTACAATCTTAGCCTATATCAAATAAACACCCTTGAGGTCGTCCAAGACAGCCGTAACCGTTGGTATGCCTGTATCACCGTCAAAGAATACCCAAAACAGCGATGTGGAACAGGTAGTGTCGGCATAGACTTAGGCTTAAAAGACAGTGCCACCGCCTCAAACGGCGATAAACTGCAAATCAAACAAACACAGGCATGGGCTAAAAAATTGGGTATCGCCCAACGTGCCAAAAATAAACAACGTGTCAAAGCGATTCATGCCAAAATCAAAAACACACGCCAAGACCTCATCCACAAATTCACCACAGGGCTAGTTAAAAACAATGCCCTAATCGTGGTCGGTGATGTTAAAACCAGTCAATTTAGCAGTAAAAAAGGCAAACTAGCCAAATCGGTTTACGATGCAGGTTGGTTTGAACTCAAACGCCAACTGACCTACAAATGCAAGCATGCAGGTTGCCGTTTTGAAATCGTCAATGAGAAATACACTACCCAAACTTGTTCGTGCTGTGGCGATATGTCCAGTAGTCCGAAAGGTAGCGCAGGTTTGCGAATAAGAGAATGGACTTGTGCAAAGTGTGGCACACGGCATGATAGAGATATTAACGCCAGTAAGAACATTCTTGCGGTCGGGCTTGACCGTCTTGTAGAAGGAATCCCCTCACTTTAGGGAGGGGAGGAAGTCAATACGCATTATCACGCCGTTATGATGAACAACTGGCTACCTCGCTCGATCTTGCAGCGGCGACTTTGGCGTTGGGCGTTGGTTATTTTATTGGCGTTTGTCATCGCGCAATATGCCATGCTGTTTTGGTACGCCAAACAACGCCAACGTTTGGCAACACAAGCGTTTTTGCAAAATGTAACGCATGAAATCAATGAGCGCACCAGTCGCTTGCTGCAAGGGCAACGTTTGCAATCTTGGCAAGATGTGCGCCTAAGTTTGATCACCTCGTCGATGATTGAGGCGTATCAGATCACGATTTTTGCGCCAGATGGGCAAATTTTCATCATTACCAATGATGCACAAAGCTTGGGTTATAGCAGCAGCGCGCGCTCAAATTTGCAGCATGAATTAACTATTTATCATTTAAATGGCTTTGAGAGCTGGTTAAGCCTTGATCGCGGCTACTCTGCGTACATTGGTGGCACGTATCAGCCAATTTTGCGCCATTTGCTATCGC
This sequence comes from Moraxella atlantae NBRC 14588, assembly GCF_001591265.1. GTDB lineage: Bacteria > Pseudomonadota > Gammaproteobacteria > Pseudomonadales > Moraxellaceae > Faucicola > Faucicola atlantae. Next base: position 133,783 of record NZ_BCUL01000004.1, read on the forward strand.
CATTGTATCTTGTACCGTTTGTTTTGATGGTGTTGGTACTGCTGTGGCTGGCTTATCACTTGCGTTTGCGTGCTGAGGCATGGAATTCGATCTTGGCATATGCCGATCGGGCAAGTTTGGGGCAAAATCGCACGTATCAGCCGCTGACGGGTCATGCCATGCGCTATACGGATTTGCGTAAGCTTGGGCAGCTGATCAACCGTAATGCCTATCGCATCGAGCGTTATCGTCATCAATTGGCGATTTTGGACTATAGACAAGCCCATTTGGTCGATAACGCACCTGTCAGTTTGTTTTTGACCAACCGCCGTGGGCAGATCACATATTTTAATGATCAATTTGCCCAGACGTTTGGCATTTCGTTTAACAAAAGCGTGACCTATATGCTCAGCGATTTTGTCTTTGGTACAGACAAGATCACCCAGCAGCATTTGGCAGAGCTCAGCGAGCATCCAGCGCGTGTGAGCCTTGCGGTCACCAACTTGCAAGGCGATCAACATTTTGCGTTGCAGCTTAAGCCATTTTATAACCGCTTTGGCAAATTGGCAGGTTTTAGCGGTGCTTTGCTTGGTGTATCAGATTATCACAGCAAACTTATGCACGCCGCGCAGGTCAATAAACAGCTGACCGACCGTATTGATGAAATCAACAAGCTATGGGCAGAGATGAGTCATGAGCTACGCACGCCGCTGACTGGCACGCTTGGCATATTGGATTTGCTACTGGAAAACAAAACCAAACTCGATGGCGAACAAGCCGATACACTAGCCACCATGCAGCAGTCGGTACAAATGATGCTGCAACTGCTCAATGACATGCTCGATGCTGCCAAACTCAATGCAGGCAAATTACAAACCAACATTGACTACGTGGATTTGGTGCAGCTGGTGCGCCAAGTCGCCGAACTGATGCTTAGCCGTGCCAAGCAGCAAAAAATTCAGCTGTATGTGTTTTTTGACCCACAAGTGCCGCACTTTATCGACACCGATGGCGGACAGCTGCGGCAAATTTTACTCAACTTGCTTTCAAATGCGATTAAATTTACCCAACAAGGCTACGTGGCAATTTTGATTGACAGCGTACCGTATCATAATGCTGTCATTCAACAGCACCACCCCAAGGATAGCGACGCACCATATTGGCTGCGTATTTGCGTCAAAGATACAGGCATTGGCATCAAAGATGCTGACCAAGCCAAATTGTTTAAGTGTTTTAACCAAGCCAATGCATCGATCAGTCAGCAATTTGGTGGCACAGGTTTGGGGCTTGCGATCTCCAATCGGTTTTCGCAGTTACTTGGTGGTTTTATTCACCTAAATAGCACATTTGGGCAAGGCAGTGAATTTCAGGTTTATTTTCCACTTAAGCGCTACAGCCGACGCCCTGTGCTTAGCATGACGCCTGAGCATTTATCGGTGTATGTGGTGACGTTGTCGCCATTTGAGTTGGTCAATCAACGCTTGGCAGAGGTGTTTAATGGGTTTGAGATTGCCAACACCAGCTTTAGGCAGCTTAACCCAGATACGTTAGCCAAAATTCGTCAAACCAATTTAACTGGCCATCAACTCATCTTGTTGGTTGATGAGGCTTTATACCAGACGCAAACGCTTGATTTTGGCGGTTTAACTCACTGCAAAAAAATCCTGCTAAGTATGGACAAGTCCGAGCACATCGAACCAAAACGTGCGGCACAATACGACGCGATTGTGCGTAAGCCAATCTTTTTAAACGTGCTAATCGGCGAAATCAAGCAGCTATGCCGTACGGATGATAATATTGTGAGCAGCACCAACAAGCAGCCTGATTTACCACCGCAAGTGGCGTTTAAAGCGTTTTTGCAGCAGTGGCAAAGCCAACAATCCAGCGGCGTGTCAACCAACAATCAAACGCAAAACGCAAGCCATACCGATAAGCCAATGTTATTTCGCAGCAAAACCATTTTGGTGGCAGAAGACAACGTGTTAAACCAAAAAATCATCGAAAAACACTTAGCGATTTTGGGTTATCCATCAATCATTGCCACCAATGGTGAAGAGGCGATCGAGCAGCTAAATGCCAAACGCAACCAAATCGGGCTGATTTTGATGGACTGCCGCATGCCGATTTTAGACGGCTTGGAGGTCAGCCGTTTGATCCGTGCCCAACAAGACAGTATCCCCATCATTGCACTGACCGCCAGTGATACGGATGATGACCGCACAGCTTGCCTACAAGCAGGCATGGACGATTTTTTGTCCAAGCCCGTCAATCGTGAAAAATTGGCGCAAATGCTGCAGCGTCACCTGTTGGCGTAACCGCGCAAACAGGCGATTGTGGTTAGCTTTTGGTTTTGGTGCGCAGATTAAACGCTTTACTCACGCGCTCACCGTCATTTAGCGTCAGATCGTAGCGCACTTGATACGCCGTGTCGGGTTGTAGCGGTGTATCTGGCATCAAGATTACTTCATTGGCGTTGAGTAGCTGGTTAGGATCATTAGCTTTGGTTAAAACATGCATAAAGCCAACATTTTGTCCATTTTGGCTGATGCTGCCGCTAGCCGTTTGCACGGTTTTACCTTCAGGTGCAAGGATATAAATCGGCTGTCCGATGGGTCGTTGTGCCAAATCGCGCGTGTTGCCAAATGGGTTGGGGTCTTCGTGAGTCAGCTCATACGCTGTCACCGAGCCTTCGCATGGATAAGACAACACGCTGTTATTTACTGTTGGTGTGGCATGGGCAGGTAACGATAAGACCAATTCTAAAATACTTTGAGTATAGTAATAGGTGCGGTTGTCAATCTGCGGCTCAGGTCTTGACCACTGCACCTCAGCATAACTTACACCGACTTCATTGAACACAGGCAACACCATGCTGCGCGCATGATAAGGCGCGGCCAGTAGCCCAATCAGCATATCTTTGGCATTCGCGGCACTATCAAGGCTGGGGTAGCCGCCTGTGGTGCCAAAATTTGCCATCGCAAGGCTTTCACCAACTACACCGCGATATGCGTCATAGCGTGTTGGGTTAGCGCGAGCGCCCAACGTGGTCGGATTAAGACGCGTGTTGACATCGTTACCACTAAAATACGGGTTTGTAATACCGCTGTTGGCAAGGGTATTGCCTTGCGTGTCTGTTAAGACCGATTCATGGTGAGCCGCGATGGGCTGGCGATTGCTTTGGCTTAGCCATGCTAAGTAATTGGCGTGGTTGGCAGCAGAGACGGTCAAATTTGGGTTAGTACGAAGCGCACCAAAACCGCAGCTTTGCCGATTGTCGCTTAGCAATTGCAAAGCAGCCTGCTGACCGCTGGCGACAATGACAGGGGTGGGATATGTAGGTGCAGCGGTAAGTGGGGTGGTTGTTTCGGTCACACTGACCGCAGGGGTGGTCGGTGTGTTCACACCCACTGGCGCAGCAGGTGTACCATCCGTGGGCGTGGTAGCTGTACCGACGGTGCTACTGGTAGCTGTGGTTGTGGTTGGTGTATTAACAGGTGGGTTGCTAGCAGCGTTTGAGACAACATCAGAGGAACTTGAGCCACCACCACCGCCACCACCACCACATGCCGCAAGGCTAAGCGCAATTGCCGTGGTTATGGCAGTTTTTAATGCAGTCCTTAAAAATATCGATCGCATCAAGGCATGGGTGGATCGATTGATAAACAATGAATGGCGCATGATATTATCCTAACAAACGGTGATGGGCACAGATAAAGCGGCGATGGGAAAACAGATTATTGTTTGGCTAAATTGATAAAGCAGTACAGAATAAAATTTTATTAAAAAATAACGTAAAATTAACCACTTGTCAATGTATATTTTAAAATAAAATTACAATTACTGTTAAAACTTCGCATGTGAAAATAATTAACCGATCAATACTAGCGCATAAAACCATGCTGTGCCAAAAACGCTTCATCAATGTCTTGTTTGATAGCAACATTGGCATGATCGCTTGATAGCAAACGTTCTAAATACCGTGCCAGTAAATCAACCTCAATATTCACCCGTTGCCCCACACGCCATTGCCGCCCGATATTGGTGACCTCGGCAGTATGCGGAATGATATTTAGCCACACCGTATTATCCTCAACACGATTACTGGTTAGGCTAATGCCATCCACTGTAATTGAGCCTTTGGTGGCGGCATATTTGGCAATATCATTGGGCAATTCAATGCTGACAAGCAAAGAGCGCGCATCTTGGTTTAAACTTGCGATTTGTGCCACTGCATCGACGTGCCCTGCAACGATATGCCCACCAAAGCGTGTCGTTGGTAGCATGGCTTTTTCTAGATTGACCAACGTACCAACTTGCCAATCACCCAATGTGGTTTTGGTTAGGGTTTCACGCGACACATCGACTGCGTACCAATCTGTGCCGTAATCCACCACGGTTAAGCACACGCCGTTACTGGCGATTGAATCACCCAACTTGACATCGCCAAAATCTAACTGTGCTGCGCGAATCGTTAGGCGTAAATCACCGCCGCGCTGTTCGATACGCGCTATTTGACCCACTGTCTGGATAATGCCTGTAAACATAGCGTAGCTCCTTGGTGTCTGATTTTATCTATGACTACTATTAAGCCAAATGATATAAAAGCTTTTTAAATGAGCCCATTTGATTTGATTTTTTAGTGTTCAATGCTAATCATTAAGCCCATGTAATTTGTGGATAACTTTATCTACTACAAAAAATTTGGCTAGCGTGAAAAAGTTATCCACCATGATGCTGCGCTTGATAAATCTTTTGACCAGATGATATGTTTCATGTGAAACCTATATATATCTAGGCTTTTTATGCGCAATTCGGCTAGGATATTTATTAAAATGTTTCATGTGAAACACTTATCCACAGCAACTAATCCTGCTTATAAAAGCTATGCTCAGATCATTTTTTAAAGTGGATAACTTTTAATACACTATATCTAGTGCGCCAAAGGTCAAAGCCAACCAAAATAAAGGATAAAATCCATTGTTTAGTATTACTTGGCAATCGTGAATGTCAATTTACGATCTTGCCCAAATGTTTCATGTGAAACCATATCTAAACGTAGTTGCTGGTTCAATGCGCCGATATCCGCGATAAACATAGGCTGCGCATTTTGTCCCAACAGACAAGGCGCTTGATAGACAATCAGTTCATCAACCAAACCTGCCTGCAAAAATGCGGTAGTCACGCGCGCGCCCGCTTCAATCAATACCTCATACACTTGGCGTTGTTTGAGCTCGTTTAAAACTTCAACCAAAGACAGATCGGGGGATTGCACCATCCACAATGGGCGGTTTTGTACCTGCGCGTGTACCCAATCACTATCAAGGCTGATACGCGCTTGGCGGTCTAGGACAACCAGCCAAGGCGCTGGAATATCTGCCACAGGTACACCCAAACTGGTGCTGCGCACATCCATACGCGGCGTGTCACTTAACACGGTTTGGCTGCCTGTGATAATCGCACCCGAGCGTGCACGCAAACGCTGCCCATCCTCGCGCGCGGCGTCACCTGTGATCCATTTAGACGTACCATCGGCTAGCGCAATACGCCCATCAAGGCTACAGGCAATTTTGGCGCGTACCCACGGCAAGCCGCCTTGCATACAGCGCAAAAAACCTGCATTAAGTGCAGCTGCTTGTGCCTCGCAAATCCCTGTTTGTACTTCAAGACCTGCTGTCCGTAATTTGGCAATGCCGTTACCTGCAACTTTTGGATTGGGATCGCTGACTGCTATGACCACCCGTGCAATACCAGCAGCAATTAGCGCATCAGCACACGGCGGTGTACGCCCATGATGGCTGCACGGTTCAAGCGTGACGTACGCTGTCGCACCGTTTACAGCTTGTCCCGATACCTGTGCGGCACGTAATGCCATGACCTCAGCATGTGGCTGACCTGCGCGTGCATGAAAGCCTTCGCCCAGTACCTGCCCATCTCGCACCAGCACACAGCCAACATTCGGGTTGGGGCGCGTGGTATATTGACCACGTTTTGCCAACTCGATCGCACGCTGCATGTAATACACATCAATTGAGTTAGAGACGGACATAAACGACTTTTATAAATTCTTGTTGATCAAATGGCTGAGCAATTGGGCTAGGCATTCTGCTGTAACCCGTGTGTTAGCAGGTGCTCATATTCTGCAGGTGTGCCGCAAAAATCGATTTCATGCGGCTCAATGAGCACATAGCCCACTGTTTCGCCAGCAGCAATCATCAAATTATACATCGGAGCAATGTATAACTCGCCATGATGGGTCACGTTATTGGCTTGGCAATATTCAAACAACGCCATAAAGCGGCACGCGGATTTAAAATAATATAAACCATCGCTGCACAAATCCGAGATACGCTGCTTTTCGGTGGTGCGTATCACGCGCCCCTCATCATCAAGCGCGATAAATGACCAATGCTCGCCTTCACCACGAAAGACTTCTAAATAGCCCTCCCACTGCGCCGCTTGTTCAGGTTTAACAAAGTCATAGCGAAACGTGTCGATATTAAAAATATACAGCGGCTCATCAGGCGCGATAGGTTGCTGTTTTGCGAGCTGTTGTAGCCCTAGATACACCGTATGCGCTTGCCCATCAGTTTCGTTTGGCAACACACAGATATGGTAGTTTTGCACCCCTAGATATTCAAGTTGCTCACGAACAAACGTCGGTGTGTCGTAGACGTCACGCACAATGATGACAAACAAATCACTGCTAAAATAGCGCGTAAACGACTGCAACGCGCGCGCAAATACCGTTTGCCCAGCCAGCATGAGCTGATATTTGGGTAGCTCAAATCCAGCTTTAAAAAAACGGCTACTTAAACCTGCCATTGGGATAACGATCATTATTTTTCCTTATTATTATTGCAAATTTTATATCACATAATCGGCGTATAAACGCACTGCATTGACCAACATGGCTTGCTGTCGATCAGGGCGATCGCTGTGCAACGGCAACATGGATAAAAACAGCAGTACCACCGCAGGCATCAGTGCGATTTTGTCATACTGACGAAAATACTGCTGCATGAAGGCGTTTTGCAGCGCGCGCGTGGTCGGATCAAGCTCAAAATTAATCGCAACATCGCAGCCTGTGTCGGTTAATTGTTGATCCAACTGATAGCGACCTGCGATGATAAAATCATACAGCCCAATCACTGAGTGCGCGATTTTTGCCATATCGTAGCTTTGATCACCTAGGTGGGTGATGTTACCGTCTACATCCGTGCCACGCGGGTCTAGCACCTTGATGCGCTGTCCACGGGCATCAAACAAGATATTGCTAAAACACAAATCACCATGTAATGTGGCATAGCTGTAGGGTAGCGCAAGCGCGCGCGCGATACAATCGTCACAAATCTCGGCAATGCTACCAACCGCGCGTCCTTGATAGCGCATCGGTACGTGTAAATCTGTGCCCGTATCCGCGCTAAATTGTGCCAGCCGCTTAAGCGTTTTATCACGATACAGCTTGTCTGATCCTGCTTGAATGGCTTGTTTTTGCGCATCGGTCAAGGTTTGGCTATCCGCTGATAGTGTTAGATAGTCTTCTAATAATTCAAAAATATATACCCAAAACGGCAGCGCATTGCGCCCATGCACCAACAGCTCATTGAGCGGTAGTAGCGGTAAATACTCCAAACGATAAAACGCCTGACCTGCTTCATTGGTACCGTGGTCGATCAGCTGCGGCGTAAATTGCTTGAGCGTAGGCGCAAGCTTGGTATACCACATCGCCTCGGCACAAATTTTATGGTCATTTTCGCTGGTCTTGGTTACAAGTCCTGCTTCAATCAGCAGGCTATTAAACGCTCGCTGGGTGGTGATGGTCGCGCGCGTGTTAAAAAACGTATTGATATAGCCGCAATCATACCAACTGCTTACCCACTGACTGGCGAGCGGACGCACCTTGCGGTAACGCTGCACAGCTTTACCAAATTTACCGCGCGACAATGCCAATGATTTGATCAGCGTGCTTAAATCTGCAAAACAAAAGTACCCCGTCCACACCGCGTCAACGCCATCTTGCTCCTGCTCGGTGTGCCACTCATACAGCCTTGGGCGATTTGCTACCGCGATAACATCGCTTGCTGTTGGCAAATCCACAATCAGTGTATGCCCCTGCAGCACGCGAATGGTGCCCACATCCTTGCCGCACTCAATATTAAGCACATACAATAGCCCAGCAGCAAACTCAAAACCATCGGGCACGGCACAGACACGTACGTTTAACTGATCCACCAACGTCTGCTCATCTATGCGCAGCTCATAGCTTTCGGGCAATGCCAAGACGATGGCTTCATCGGGCAGACGCTCGCGCACTGCTTGCACTTGCAGCTCAAGCAATTTTTTGTTGCCAATCGGCAACATACACGGCACAATTTTGCCAATTTCGGCTTCCAGCTCAGCGCCGACATACGCCGCTGACATAATTACAAACATGATCCATTCTCACAGCGGTGATATACCGCAAATTATCGTAATGTGAAATATTATTTATGGCGAATATCGTTAAAATTAATCCTTACCAAGTTTAAGCAAGGCTTTGATTTCATCATAACTCATGGCTAAAAACTCATCGGGGCGCAACGCCTTGTCATCGACATAAAAACCATCAAATCCGCACCAGGGTTTACCCACGTAAATTTCATCAAACGGCACATCATGACGTTTTAGCCACTCTAAAATAATCGGCAGGGTATTTTTATTGATTTCACCAACATTGCCATTGTAAGTACGCATGTTGCGACTGGTATGAATCACTATACAAAAGCCTTGGGCGTGATAATCGCGCAGTTTTTCAATCACGGGGGTGATCGGCTCGGCGTTGGCGTAGTCGCCGTTGGTGGTGCGTGTCAGTGTATCATCTAGATCAAAAATAATGCGCTTCATGGTTGTCCTCGTTATTATTGGATAGTCAAACTTCAAAATGCTTGCCGCAAAACAGCAATTTTTGAGCGTAAAAACTGCCAAACAGCATGGATAGTGCTAAGCCAATGCCGCTGGTATACATTTTAAAAAAGGTTAGAAAATCGATCAGATGGTTTGATTGTAATACGTTTATGGGGTAAATTCAATGCAGGTGTTTGGTCTTATCATCTTGATTATTTTTTATAGATATTTTTAATAATATTTTAAAAAATTAAACAGATATTTACTGTTAAATGCCTGCCGATGGCTTGGCAGTTTTTTGACTTAAATCTTGTAGCTTTTCGCGAATTTCTGCCTTAGCAACATCATCGGATAGACTAACCAACAGCTGCTGAAAGGCTTCGATGTCTTGAAAGTTGCGATACACGCTAGCAAAACGCACATAGGCGACATCATCTAGCTCGCGCAATTCACGGATGACGATTTCACCGACAACTTGGCTTTTGACCTCGCGCTCACCTAACTGACGCAGTTGTTTTTCAATACGGCTAATCATCGCCTCAATACGATCGCTGGCAATTGGACGTTTTTGCAAGGGCAATTGGATGGAGCGCCGCAGCTTTTGGTTGTCGTACGGCTCAATGCGCCCATTACTCTTGATGATTCGTGGCATGACCGCCTCGATGACCTCGAAGGTGGTAAAGCGTTCTTGGCATTGGACACACTGGCGTCGTCTGCGTACTTGCGCACCATCCGCCGCTAGGCGCGAATCGATAACTTTGGTATCTTCGGCGTTACAAAATGGGCAATGCATGCTGCGTGTGACTCATGTTTTATTTATTTGCCAATACAAAAACTGCCAAAAATCTGCCCAAGCAGGTCATCGGCACTAAATTCACCTGTAATTTCACCCAAATACTGCTGAGCTTGGCGCAGGCTTTCGGCAACCAATTCACCTGCATGAAACGTGTGCAGCTGTGTGTCTGCTTCGACCAATGCGGTTTGCACACGGCGCAGCGCATCCAAGTGTCGTGCGCGTGCAAGCCATGTGCCTTCGACAGGATGAAAGCCAACCATAGCGCATAAGGTTTGGTTAAGCTGCTCTAGCCCTGAGCCTGTCACACACGATACGGTAACGTGTGCATAACCCTGCCAATCATAAGCCTCTAGCGCGGCGTGTTGGTCAGCATGGAGCAAGTCAGCTTTATTGCCAATTAGCAGCAGGCGTTTGGATGACGGCAATTCGCCCAATAATTCATGCGCCAATGCCAATGGGTCAGCGGTTTGGCTGATATCATACACCAGTAGCACAATATCGGCTTGCGCGATAGCATTTTGCGCCCGTACGATACCGATTTGCTCAACGTGATCGGTGGTATCGCGCAGCCCTGCTGTATCGGTTAGATTGAGCTTAAGCCCATCAATGATGACGGTTTCTTGCAGCGTATCGCGCGTTGTGCCTGCTACATCGGTGACAATTGCGCGCTCTTGTCCTGCCAAGCGATTAAGTAGGCTCGACTTGCCTGCATTGGGTCTACCTGCAATCACCGCTGCCACCCCATCGCGCAGCAACTGCCCTTGCTGGCTACTGGCAAGCACGGCGTTTAGCTGGGTTTGTAGTGTCGCTAGTTGTTCAGCAATTTGCCCATCGGCTAAAAAATCAACGTCCTCTTCGTCGGGAAAGTCAATCGCCGCCTCAACGTGCAAGCGCAGATGAATAAGTTGGTGCAATAAATCGTTGATACGACTTGAAAACTCACCCGTTAATGAGCGCATGGCACTTTTTGCTGCCGCCACACTGGTCGCATCGATGGCGTCAGCAATCGCCTCAGCCTGCACCAAATCCAGTTTGTCATTGGCAAACGCACGGGCAGAAAATTCCCCAGCAGCCGCCTGCGTGGCCCCAAGCGCAAATACACGCAACAACAATTGCTGTTGTAGCACCACCCCACCGTGCCCCTGCAGCTCGATGACATCTTCACCTGTGAATGAATGAGGCGCGGCAAAATACAGCACCAAACCTTCGTCAATCACGCTACCATCATCAGCGTAAAACCGACAAAACCGCGCTTGACGAGGACAAAAAGTGTGTAATTTTTCGCCAGTTGGTGACTTGGTCAAAGCCTGCGCGATGTCATACGCCGCCCTACCTGACAGCCGAATCACACCAACACCGCCGCGCCCAATAGGCGTGGCAATCGCAGCGATCGTCGTCAAAGCGCTTTCGACCGAATTTTCTACCAAGTGATCCACCATTAAACCACGTTGCGTGCTGCATCTTTGGCAGCTTGCTGTTTATCCACCTGTTTATTGATCAAATACTGCTGCACCATGCTAAACAAGTTATTAACCGTCCAATACAACACCAAACCTGCAGGGAAAAACAGCATAAATGCAGTGAAAATAATCGGCATGAATTTCATCACGCGCGCTTGCATTGGGTCAGTTGGCTGTGGGTTGAGTGACTGCTGCACAAACATCGCCAGCCCCATACACAATGGTAGAATAAAATACGGGTCCATTGACGATAGGTCATGAATCCAGCCAATCCACGGAGCATGACGCAACTGCACAGACTCGACCAATACCCAGTATAATGCCAAGAAAATTGGCATCTGCATCAATACTGGCAAACAGCCTGCCAACGGATTGACCTGCTCTTCTTTGTAAATGCGCATCATCTCTTGTGACATGCGCATGCGATCATCGCCATACTCTTCTTTTAGCGCTTGTAAACGTGGGGCGATAGCACGCATTTTTGCCATCGAATAATAACTCTTGTTGGAAATCGGCAACAACGCCAACTTAACCAACAATGTCAAAGCAATAATTGACCAACCCCAGTTACCGATCACCTTATGCAGGCTTTCTAGTACCCAAAACAGGAATTTTGAAATCGGCCACAATACACCATAATCAACGGTTTTATCCAAGCCTTCAGCAAGCGGACGCAATACATGCGTATCTTTGGGACCTGCATACAACGTGGTGGTTAGCGTCAGCTGCTTAGCAGGAGCAACCTCGACAGGATTGCTCATCAAGCCGATGATATGATCATTGCCAACCGAACGCGTATAAAAACTGGCGGTATAGCCATGTGGCACCCAAGCAGACAAGAAATAATGCTGCACAATCGCCACCCAGCCTTGTTGTGTGCTGACATTAAGATGTGCTTCGTCAAAATTACTAAACTTAAGCTTGTTATAGGGCTTGTCAGGTGTACCCCATGCACCGCCAAGATAAGTCGCCATGCTAATCGCGCCTTTATCAGCAAGCCCTGGATCTTTGCTGTTATCACGCTTTAGCTGAGCATACATCTGACCTTGCCAAATCTGGCGGCTGGTATTATTGATGTTATACGCCACTTGAATCGGATATTGCCCTTGGGTGAATGTATAGGTTTTGCTAATAGTCACGCCATCTTTTTGATACGTTAGTGGCACGACCAGTGTTTTATCATTCGCCGTCATCTGATAGCGATAACGCGGCGTGCTATAAGGCGCACGCGCTGTGCCGCCATCAATACCATCACGTCCGACCAGTCCCGACTGCGCAACGTACACACGGCTGCTATTGTCTTCTAGCAAGACAAATGGTTGAGCATTGTCTAAAGTCGCTGCCTCGTCACGCAATGCCGCATAGACCACATCACCGCCCATGGGGTTGATGCGAATATCGTACTTATCGGTCTGCACCTCAATTAGTTGCTGAGCAGAACCTGTCGCTTGCGTCACCGTGCTGGCTGCATTACTGGCTACTGGCACATCGCTGGCAGGATTAGCCGTCCCACGACCTGCAGGCACATCCGAGGCTGTGGTAGGCGCCGTCGCAGTCGGTGGCGCAGGCTTACCACCCGTAATGTAATCATCGCGCCACGCCAACACCAACAAATAACTGGTAATCAGCATTGCCACGATAATTAAAATTCGTAGAATTTTTTGCATAGCCAAATCCCCGCCGTGCCAAACGAATGGTAACCCAAGATAGACCTTCATCAGCCTGATTACTGCCAACTAATAGCCAAAATAGCCATTATTTTACTAAAAAAATGCCCAAAAAGATATTTTTGCCAGTAATTTGAAACAAAACTTTAGTTACCAAAATGCTGTTTAGCCAAACATGGGTTGATCACAACGACATCCACCGCATAAAAACGATAACGGTACAGCGGACGTGGCACCCAATCAATCCCTGAACCACCCCACGGATGGCAACGTGCTATACGCTTAACTGCCAGCCAACCACCGCGCCAACTGCCATGCCAAATTACCGCTTGCAAAGCATACTGTGAACACGTGGGATAAAACCGACAATGCGGCGGCAAACTTGGGCTGATATAACGCTGATACACACGAATCAACGCCAACAATAACTGCGTAAAACGTGAGTGCACAGACGGTAGGGGAGGGCAGGACGTGTCAGCATGAGGTTTCATCAGCATTTCACCGACTAAACATTTGATCGCTGCATTTTTAAGGACTTACGCGTAATCTGCTCAAAGGCTTGTGCTATCTGTGCTAACAGATCGACATTGTCACAACTTGAAACGTCTTGCTTAGCAATGACTACCATTTCAACCACACAAGGTAACTGCGCTTGATACTGGCGAAAATATTCGCGTAATAAACGTTTGAGGCGATTACGCTCATGCGCACGTTTAATTTTCTTTTTGGCGATCGCCAAACCTAAACGATTGGGCGCATTTTGATCGTGTCGCACTCGCACAAAAAAAAGTAAATGTGTCGTATGTACTTTAAAAGCGGTATGATCAAAGACTTGTTTAAAATCCTGCGCCGTTAGCAGGCGTTGGGTTTTGGTAAAACGCCTATGGCTTAATTGCAAATTTGGTTTTATCGCCTTTTGCACCGACTTATCCACACCTTATACCCAGACCTACTTTTTTACGGGTATCTAACAAGAAAAAAGCGATATAACTTCTGTTAAATCGCTTTTTAAAAATTTGACTATCTGACTAAAGCGTAAAATAGCTTATGATTACCATCACTAGCTCACACGGTTAAACGATGACGACCTTTCGCACGACGACGTGCCAACACTTGACGACCATTTTTGGTTGCCATACGCGCACGAAAACCGTGAGTACGTTTACGCTTTAGATTACTGGGCTGAAAAGTACGTTTCATAACTGTCCACCTGTCCAAATCAGCATTGGTACAAAGTCAGACCAAAGCCAAAACAAAACTGAATTGACTTCCTCCCCTCCCTAAAGTGAGGGGATTCCTTCTGCAAGACGGTGAAGCCCCACCGCAAACCTAAGACAATGGCAACCGCCCGTACGACACACCGTACATCTTAGGTTCTTATTTTAAGCTAATCCTACCGTTAGGATTGTCATAGACACGAATTAGCTTAAGTGTGTGTTTGGAAACGTCTTACCAGTTAAGTTACTGCGTACTCGCAATTTAGTCTTAACTTAACTGTGGAATGTAAGACATTGAATATAGTGAGATGAGTATAGCAAAACTCATCGCATTTAACAATTGCCTTATATCCACCGCCTGAAGTCGCAGGTTTACGGCAACGAATGATAAAATTTAGTGCGCTATTATGCAAAGGTTTAAACTGTAAGTCAAGTTAATTTCTAAAAATATTTTTACCAACTGATGCATAAATTTTAAAAAATAATTCAAAAAAAATTTTACATATTTCAAAGTTATCCACAGAAGTTTTCGCCCTAATAATAAATTATAATATATATATTATTATTATTAGTGAGGCGTATTTCTGTGGATAAGTAACACATTTGTGTTATTAATCATTAACTTAGGGTGTTGATAACTCGGTGGAAAACGCGTTGATAAAATGTGTAAAAGTCGTTATAAAAAATTATCCACAAAGTTATACACCGACTTATCCACAGGTAGAAAATACCCAAAATTGGTTGTCAAATTTGGTAAATATGATAAAGTATGCCGCGTCAATGTGGGGGCAAAAAATTATGGTAAATTCCGTATGGCAACGCTGTGTGGAGGAATTAAAGTATTTAGTACCTGATAACATCTTTACGATGTGGATTCGTCCTTTATCGGCGTATCAGCAGGAGGATATTCTATATCTTACGGTACCTAACCAGTATTTTGCTACTTACATCGAAAAAAATTATCTGGCGCAAATTGAAAGTTTGGTTGCGCAATTTAGCATAGAAGCACCGCTTACTGTCAAAGTGACGATTGATAAGGCGCCTGATATGCCTGTTCGGCAAGTTGAGGCAGCCAGCGCAATGACAGAATCGACAGTAACAACCGAAACTAATAAGCGCAATCCACTACAAAACTTAGATTCAAGCTTAACGTTCGATCAGTTTGTTACTGGCAAAAATAACCAGCTGGCTTATAGTATTTGTAAGGAAACTGCGGCTAACTTGGGGGCAGCAAAAAACAATCCGCTATTTTTGTATGGCGCAACGGGTTTGGGTAAAACCCATTTGATGCAAGCGGTAGCGCATGAAATTGTTAAACAAAATAAAAGTTTTTACTATTTTACTTCGGATAAATTTGTCAATAAGCTGGTTAGTGCCATTCAACATAATCAGGTTGATGAGTTTAAACAAAAAATCAAGCAGGCAGATTTGCTGATCATTGATGATATTCATGTAATCGCTGGCAAAACCAAAAGTAGCGCAGAATTTTTACAGTTATTTAACGATTTTTTGCGAAAAAACAAACAGATTATTTTGGCGTCAAATCGCCACCCCAGTACGTTAAGTGAATTTGACGAGCAAACCAAGTCGCGCTTTGCTTGGGGGTTATCGGTAGCTATTGAGCCTCCCGAGCTAGAAACCCGTGTGCAAATTTTACAGAAAAAAGCCAAAGTTAAAAACGTAGAACTGCCCAAAGATTGCGCAATTTTTATCGCCCAGCATGTGGTTGCCAATGTGCGTGAGCTTGAAGGAGCGTTAAATAAAGTGTTGGCAATGGCGCGGCTACTTAACCAGCCTGTTCATTTGGAGATGGTGCAAATCGCGTTAAAAGACGTGATTGCCATGCGCGTGCAGGCGGTAAGCATGGATAACATCCGCAAAGTGGTGGCAGAATTTTATGATATTTCGGTCAAGGATTTGATGGGTAAAAAACGCACGCGACATATCGCGCGTCCTCGGCAAATGGCGATGGCGTTGGCGCGTGAGCTAACCAACAACAGCTTTATTGAGATCGGGCAATCATTTGGCGGGCGTGACCATACCACGGTGATGCACGCGTGTGACAAGGTGCAAGAGTTGTGCGCCACTGATACCATGTTTGATAAAGACTATCGCTCATTGCGCTTGATGTTACAAACTTAATTGGCGATAATAGTACGTTATTTGTTAATCGATGAGTCGTTAGACTTTTTTTCGCAAAATACCGCGTCACTCAACAGGGGCAAGACATGCAGCTGATCATCTCCCAAGCCATGCTTATGTATGCGGTGAATTTGATTTTTAAAGCCGCCGATAAACGCAATAGTCTTGCGATTTTGGCAAATCTAAAACTGGTTTTGTCTCCTGAGCGCTTGACATTATTAGCATCCGATCTTGAGGTTGAGCTACAAGCAGAGGTGGCACTGCCTGCAGGGGCGTGCCAACAAGCAGGACAAATTACCGTACCTGCCAATAAGTTTAAGGAAATTATCAAGCTGTTGCCTGAAGATGCGCAGGTATCAATTGATGTCACGGATAATAAGCAATGCCAAATTGTATTTGCTGATAGCCAGTTTCGCCTCAATACTTTGCCTGCAGAGGATTTTCCGCTGATTGGCGTGCCTGAAGCTGCAACGTCTGTGGTGTTGTCGCGCGAGACATTGCTGGATTTGCTTGATAAAACCCACTTTGCGATGGCGATACAAGACGCGCGATATTACCTAACAGGTATGTTGGTCGAGCTAAAAGACGGGGCACTGACTGCGGTGGCAACGGATGGTCACCGTTTGGCATTGGCGCGTGCTGCCAATATGCAAACGTCTGCTGAAACATTAAGCGCAATTTTACCACGTAAGGCGGTGCTAGAATTGCAACGCTTGCTTGGCGAAATGCGCCGCAGCTCGCCGAATGTAGACAATGCTATCACGCTAAATATTGGGCGTGAATTTGTCCAAGTCATGTTGCCATTTGGGCAAAGTGAAGAAGCTGCAGATAACACACGAGCGCCTGTGGTGGTCACATTTACCGCGCGCTTGATTGATGGTAAATTCCCCGATTATCGACGTGTTATTCCCACCAACACCGATAAAGTTGCACGATTTGGCCAAGAGGCACTTGCGAATATCTTGCGCCGTGTGTCTGTATTGAGTAATGAAAAATTGCGTGGTGTGGTGTTTGAGTTTGGTGACAGTGAGCGCGTGCGCATCCGCACCAGCAACGCCGAACACGATGAAGCCAGTGCAGTATTGCCGATTCGTTATCAAGGCGCGCCGATGGAGATTTCTTTTAATGTGGCGTATTTGCTTGATGTGCTCAACGTGTTACAAAGTGACATCGATATGCATATGCAGCAAGCCAATGGCTCGGTGTTGATCCGTCAAGTCAATGACAGTCAGCATGATTATGTTATCATGCCAATGCGTATTTAGTGGGTCATTTTTTGTCTATTAAATTGCACTGGGTAATCAGTTGGATTGGGTAAACGGAAAAACAATAGAGCAAGGATGCCGTGAATATCGTCCGTTTACACATTCATCATTTGCGTAGCATTCAGTATGCCGATATTAGCCCCAAAGTGTGTAATGTGTTTTTGGGTGATAATGGCAGCGGCAAAACAACAGTATTAGAGGCAATTTACCTACTGTCACGCGGTAAAAGCTTTCGCCATCATCAGCCCAAGTATTACATTACTCATGGGTCTAGCAGTACTGTTATTTTTGCCAAGCTTGTTTCTTCTACCCATAAGCTTTTCGCGCTTAGCCCAACGTATCAAAACATTGCTGTTCAAAAATCACAAGACGCTACCACTGAGCTGCGCTTAGATGGGCAAACATTAGCCACCCAAAGCCCACTGACTCAGCTGTTGCCTACACTGCTACTTGAACCAGTAAGTTTGGTCGCGCTAGAGCAGGGCAGTCAAAGTCGCCGCGAACTGCTTGATTGGTTGGCGTTTCACGTGGAACAAAATTTTCATGGACAATGGTTGGCTTACCAGCGTCTGCTCAGACAGCGCAACCAATTCCTAAAAACTTTGGCAGGGCAACGTCAGATCTCTGCCTTGCATCGACAAGAAATCACTGCGTGGGATAACCAACTTGCTGAATATGCCGAGCAGATCCATGCGTTGCGCCAAGATTTGCTGATGCGTTGGCAGCCATATTTTGCCGAACAGGTTGAGGTTTTTTTGCCGCACTATGCCAAGCGGCTGCGTTTGCGTTATAGCGCAGGTTTTGATAGTAAGACAGGTTTGGCGACATTGCTTGCCGGGCGGCTTGATAGCGATATCACGCTGGGCTACACGCGTGTCGGTAGCCACCGTGCTGATATCCAAGTCATGCTTGAGCAGAATATCAGCGATGACACAGGACAAGTGCATACCCATAGCCTACCTGCGGTGGATATGCTGTCGCGTGGTGAACGTAAGCTGCTGATGATGGCGTTTCGACTGTCACAGTTACCGCTGCTGCAAGCGGTCGGTAAGGTGCCGTTGGTGTTGATTGATGATATCACCGCTGAGCTTGATGCGCATGCGCTTAATTTGCTTTTACATGGGCTTAAACAAGTGCAATGTCAATTATTTATCACCAGTTTATCCACAAATATTGTGCCCGTATTGCGTGAAATTTGGGCGCAAGATCTAAGCGTATTTCATCTTGATCACGGCGTGGTCAGTGCAAGCTCTGATGATGGTTAAATCCTATCTATGACACACAACAATCCATCAAAATCTCTATCTAAAGCGAGGTCAAAGGATGATTTTTTTGCCAAAATTTGCTAAAATATCCCCTTTGATTTTGACAAAAGTACATCGCCAACATTTGGTGTAATCAGAGCGTTTGTGCAACCATTTGGTGTTGAACAAACCCATAAAGCAGGTGTGGGCGAGCAAGCAGGAGCAAGCATGGTAGACATGGCAAATGGGGCAGACGGACTCAACACACACGCAGACACAGCGAGCCAAGACACGCCCGTGAACCATGCTGACAACCAATATGGCGCTGACCGTATCCGTGTTTTGCACGGCTTAGAAGCGGTGCGCGTGCGCCCCGGTATGTATATCGGTGATACCGATGATGGCACAGGCTTGCATCACATGGTGTTTGAAGTCGTTGATAATGCCATCGACGAGGCACTAGCAGGGCATTGTGATCAAATTGACGTGGTGATTCATGAGGATGAATCGGTCAGTATTACTGACAACGGACGCGGTATTCCTGTCGATATTCATCCTGAAGAAGGTGTATCAGCAGCGCAAGTGATTATGACGGTACTGCATGCAGGCGGTAAGTTTGATGACAACAGCTACAAAGTATCAGGCGGCTTACATGGAGTTGGCGTGTCAGTGGTCAACGCGCTGTCACAAAAACTGGTGCTTGACATCTGGCGCGATGGTTACCATCACCGCCAAACCTATGCAGATGGCGAACCGCTGGCCCCGATTGAGCGTTTAGAGCCTTCAAGCAAACGCGGCACACAGGTGCGGTTTTACCCCAGCGATCAAATTTTTAGCACGACAATTTTTGACTATGACATTTTGGCAAAACGCTTGCGTGAATTGTCCTTTTTAAACTCAGGCGTCAAAATTGTCATTACCGATGAGCGCAGCGGTAAGCAACAAGTGTTCGAGCATGCAGGTGGCTTGGCGGAGTTTGTCCATTACATCAACGCAGGCAAAAACGCGCTCAATGATGTGCTGCATTTTACCAGTCAGCAAGCCGATGGTATCGGTGTTGAAGTTGCGCTGCAATGGACAGACAGCTACAACGAAAAGGTTTTGTGCTTCACCAACAACATTCCGCAGCGTGATGGCGGTACGCATTTGTCAGGTTTTCGTGCGGCATTGACCCGTGGGCTTAATAGCTACATGGAAAACGAAAACTTGATGAAAAAAGAGAAAGTCGCAGTGACAGGCGACGATGCACGCGAAGGCTTGACTGCAATTGTCTCAGTTAAAGTACCTGACCCCAAATTCTCTAGCCAAACCAAAGACAAACTGGTTTCCAGCGAAGTCAAGTCCGCGGTTGAAACTGCCATGCACGGGCAATTTCAAGATTATCTATTAGAAAATCCAAATGCCGCCAAAGCCATCGCAGGCAAAATCATTGACGCGGCGCGCGCCCGTGAAGCAGCGCGTAAAGCGCGTGAAATGACGCGGCGTAAAACCGCACTTGATATCGCAGGTTTGCCAGGCAAGCTGGCGGATTGTCAAGAAAAAGACCCAGCATTGTCTGAATTGTATATCGTCGAGGGTGACTCGGCAGGCGGTTCGGCAAAACAAGGTCGTAGCCGTAAGACACAAGCGATTTTGCCGCTAAAAGGTAAAATCCTGAATGTTGAGCGCGCGCGTTTTGATAAAATGCTGTCATCGGCAGAGGTCGGTACGCTGATTACCGCACTTGGTACAGGTATTGGCCCTGAAGAGTACAACGCTGACAAGCTGCGCTACCATAAAATCATCATCATGACTGACGCGGATGTGGACGGTTCGCATATTCGTACGCTGCTTTTGACATTTTTCTTTCGCCAAATGCCCGAGCTGTTGGAACGCGGTCATATTTATATCGCTCAACCACCCTTGTACAAGCTCAAAAAAGGGCGGCAAGAGCTATACGTCAAAGATGATGACGCGCTCAAATCCTACTTGCTGTCGGCCACTATTGATACTGTACAACTTCACCCAAGCAGCGACGCGCCTGCGATTCGCGGTGAAGCGTTAGAAACTTTGCTTAATGACTACAACCATACCCAAGCCATCAAAGCGCGTTTGCAAATCAAATACCCTGCCGCGATGTTAGACGCATTGACGCGCGTTGATAAACTTAACGCCGAGCAGCTGACTGACCACGACTTTATGCAGCACTGGTTGGTAGATTTTGCAGCAGCATTGCAGCGCATCGCGCCTGAACTACAACCACAGGTCAGTTTGGTAGCGTTTAACCAAGCCAATGCACAAACGGCTGACGACAACGCAGACACCGAGCAACCGTATTACTTGCCGCAGGTGGTTATTCACGTGCATCAACTGCCGCAGCAGTATTTGCTAGATACCAGTTTTATTGGCTTAAGCGAATATGCGCGTTTGCATCGTCTTGCCAACCAATGGCAACATGCTTTGACCGACAGCGCGTATTTGCAAATCGGTGACAAAACCCTTGCGGTGCAAAACATGGCGCAGCTGTGGCAGCAGCTTATGCACGAGGCGCGCCGCGGTTTGACAATTCAGCGTTATAAAGGCTTAGGCGAGATGAATGCTGAGCAGCTGTGGGAAACCACCATGGATCCTGAAAACCGCCATATGCTCAAAGTCACTATCGAGGATGCAATTGCTGCTGATCATCTGTTTGCCTGCTTGATGGGCGATGATGTCGAGCCACGCCGCGCGTTTATCGAAGAAAATGCCTTGACTGTGGCAAACCTTGATATTTAAACACGATATTGGCATAAATCGGTGACATAAACCGTGTTGGAACTGTTCTTACTGGCGATCGCCTTATCGATGGATGCCTTTGCCGTGTCAATTGGCTTGGGTGCTAAGCACCGCAATCACACCGCGCGTACGGCAACATTGGCAGCGGTATATTTTGGTGCGTTTCAAGGTATTATGCCATTACTGGGCTATCTGGGTGGACGCACAATTTTAGGCTGGATTGAATCGACCGCGCCGTACATTGCCTGTGTGATTTTGCTGGCACTGGGTGCAAAAATGCTGTACGAAGCCTTTGGCGATGATGATGTGGCCGATATGCCGCCGCGGATCAGCCACCAAGCTATGTTGCCGCTTGCTGTGGCGACCAGTATCGATGCGATGGCGGCAGGGTTTACGCTCAATTTACTGCCTATTAATGCCTATAGTGCGTGCTTGTTGATAGCCACGGTGACAGCTGCGTTTAGCTTTGTTGGCGTATGGTTGGGCAAGCAATCGGGCACATGGCTTGAGAGCAAGGCAGAAATCTTTGGTGGGCTTGTGCTGATGGCGATCGGCATTAAAATGGTAGTGGGCGCGTGATACGCAGCATCAGTTGCATCAATCATTGCACAAGATTTTGGTAGCAAGCAAAAGGATAACCACGGTGACACAAGCAGCGATTAAGCAAGACCGTATTTTAATTTTGGATTTTGGCTCACAATACAGCCAGCTCATCGCGCGACGTGTGCGTGAAGCAGGTGTGTTTAGTGAGCTTTACCCCTATGACATCGGCGTAGATAAAATCCGCGAATTTGGTGCCAAAGGCGTGATTTTGTCGGGCGGTCCTGAGAGTGTGTATTTGGACGACGCGCCTTTGATTGATGATGCCGTGTTTGATTTGGGCGTGCCTGTGCTGGGTATTTGCTACGGCATGCAGGCGATGGCACAGCGCTTTGGCGGACAAATTGCTGCTAGTGCACAGCAGGAATTTGGCGCGGCGGTGATTGATAAAATTGCCGATGACGCGCTACTAGGTGAAATTGAGGACGCGCCCAACAAATTGTCTGTATGGATGAGCCACGGCGATAAGGTCATTGCGCTGCCTGATGGTTTTGTGGCAACAGCCAGTACGCCAAGCTGCCCAATCGCGGCGATGGGGGATGATACGCGCCAATACTATGGCTTACAATTTCACCCTGAAGTCACCCACACCCAACAAGGCGCGGCGATTATTTCACGCTTTGTGCATCAGATTTGCGGCTGTGCCAACGACTGGACGCCAACCAATATCATCGACATGCAAGTTGAGGTGCTCAAGCAGCGCGTGGGCGACAAACAGGTTTTGCTTGGGCTATCAGGTGGCGTGGATAGCTCCGTGGTGGCGGCATTGCTTCATAAGGCAATTGGCGATCAACTGATTTGTGTTTTTGTTGATAACGGTTTGCTGCGCTTACATGAAGGCGACCAAGTCATGCAAGTGTTTGCCGAAAATATGGGCGTTAAAGTCGTGCGCGTTGATGCAGAAGAGCGCTTTTTAACTGCATTGGCAGGCGTAAGTGACCCCGAAGCCAAGCGTAAAATCATCGGCAAAACCTTTATCGATGTATTTAGCGACGCTGCGCGTGAGTTATCCTCAGCAGGGCAGGGCATTGAGTTTTTGGCACAGGGCACGATTTACCCTGATGTCATCGAGTCGGCAAAAAGCCACCAAGGCAAAGCGCATGTCATTAAAAGTCACCACAACGTTGGCGGCTTGCCTGATGATTTGCAGTTTGAATTGGTCGAGCCATTGCGCGATTTGTTCAAAGATGAAGTGCGCAAGTTGGGCATTAGCTTAGGCCTACCAGAAAAAATGATTTATCGCCACCCATTCCCCGGTCCTGGCTTAGGCGTGCGTATTTTGGGTGAAGTCAAAAAACAATACGCTGATATCCTGCGCCAAGCCGATGCGATTTTTATGCAAGAGCTTGAAAACGCAGGCTGGTATGACAAAACCGCGCAAGCATTCGCCGTGTTTCAGCCGATTAAATCCGTTGGTGTAGTTGGTGATGGGCGGCGCTATGCGTGGGTAATCGCGTTACGCGCGGTCGAAACGGTGGATTTTATGACCGCACGTTTTGCTCACTTACCGTATGAACTGATCGAAACGGTATCTAACCGTATTATGAATGAAATCAAAGACGTATCACGCGTAACTTACGACGTATCAAGCAAACCGCCTGCAACGATTGAATGGGAATAAATCGGCCAACATCTAGTAATGCAAAAAAGCACCTCGAAAAAAGGGTGCTTTTTTTAGCCAAGTATTGGGGCACTTGGCTTAGGCATTAGCTTAAACAAATCCCAATCAATGTTTTGTAACGATCCCATTTGACAGGGATGATATATGAGCGTTTGTTGGTAGGAAGATAAGTCTCACTGGGCACACCTTCAACCACAATCGGCGTTGAGATAATAAAATCTGAGCCAAACTCACGCCGCGCATTGCCCGACACGGTGTTAGCAATCTCACCGACCAAGTCTTTGAGTAGCTCCTCGGTGGTGGCAGGCTCGCCCATGTGTAGTAGAATATTGCGCAGCATGGGTGTCTCTGAGCTGACATACACGCAGCCTTCTAGCGGACCTGTGATGTTGATAATACCGCTATAGTCATAGGCAAGCGGCGTGGTGTTGTCGTTAAGATAAGGGGTATCAACCTCGACATCGTCAGAGCGAATCTGTTTAAAAAAATGCGCAACAGATTCAACAAAAACGTGCAATTTTTCGGCTTTCATGGCGGAGGCTCACATCAGTTGCTTAATTCGGATAGGGTGGGCAAAACAACGCTAAGCTGGCGTTGAACTCCCACGCCAGCTTATGCTTGATAACCAACGATTTGATCAATTAGGCTATATTTAGCCATTACCATTGAGGTAAATGCCGATAAAGGCTTGATGGTCATTCCATTTTAGCGGGATGATAAACGTGTGTTTGTCCTTGTCTTTGGGCAGCAAAACGGTTTCGGGCTGACCTTTGAACACAAACGGTACGGAGATATTAAATTCATCGCCAAACTTGCGCCGTGCGTTGCCTGAGATGGTGTTAGCAACCTCGCCAACCAAATCAACCAAGTTTTCTTCACTGTTGTCAGTCTCTTGGATGATTTGTAAGATTTTTAGTAGCATTGGTTTAGAGGCGGTAAAATACACCAAGCCTTTATTGTTGCCGCTGATACCGATCACGCCTGTATATTCTTCAAAAATCGGTGTTTGGTTTTCGTTAAGATACGGGGTATCCACGATGATATCAGCATCATTCATTTGTTGAAAATAATTAATAACGCTGTCAATAAATACCTGAAAATCTTCTTCTATCATGTCAATTTCTCACTAAATAATTTTGGCTGTCTATCAAATACGTTGTAATAATCAATCACTGACCAATTCATCCAGCGCTTCGCCAAGCTCTTCTTCTGAAAATGGCTTGCACAAAAAACCACTCGCGCCCAATTCCAGTGCCTTGATGCCCGTCGCTTTATCTGATAAAGCCGAGACAACCAGAATTCTGACCTCTGGGTCAATAGCAACCAGTTTTTCGATACATTCTAAGCCGTCCATTTGAGGCATGGTCAAATCCATGGTGATGACTTGCGGACGGTAGAGGTCAAATTTGTCAAGCGCGTCTTGACCGTTGCTTGCTGTAGCAACCAAGGTAAACTGATCTGCGTTATACACGCGCTGAATGCGGTTACGAATGATGTTTGAATCATCGACAATCATTAAGCGATACATAAATTTTCTGCCTGTTGTGTATTGATTGATAAACTAAAGCCTAACGTCTAGCTATTGCACGGGATTTTTAGGGATTTTGACGGTCATACGCGTGTATTTGCCAGCTTGGCTATCAACGTTGATTTGTCCATTCATTTGGTCAATGTGCGCCTGAATGATATCCATACCAACGCCGCGCCCTGCATCGTCATCGGCGTGTTCACGCGTGCTAAAACCTGATTTAAACAACAGGGTAGTCAAACGCTGTTCAGACCACTGCGCCAAGTCATTGGCATCATAGCCCATTTGCACCGCGCGTGCACGAATGGCATCAAAGTCCAAACCATTACCATCATCTTCAATCATCAGCTTGTAAGACTCAGACAGTTCAATCAAACTAAGATTAATCTTTCCAACCACTGGTTTACCGCGTGATTCACGAACTTTAGGCGTTTCAATACCATGTACCACTGCGTTACGTACCAGCTGAATGGTGATATCTTTGATCACAGCAGCGATGTCAGCAGGTGGTTGAATGCTGTTAAACCCTGACGCTTTAAGCTGCACCTGTTTTTGTTGGCGCGTGGCAATATTGTCGGCAAATTGTTGATAAAATGCGTTCATACCACCATTGGCTGTATTGGCAGTGATTTGCGGCTTGATGGTATACACCTCGCTGGTGCCGCTGCTCGTTGGTGCTGCGCTGGTATCTGTAACAGGTGCAGCGTTTTGGTTGATCCGCAAGCCTAAGCTTTCAATGGTATTAGATAGACTTAATAGTTCGTCTAGGTGAATCGTCAATGGCAAAAAGTCGTTACCACTAAGCTTATCTTTTGCCTGTAAGCCTTTGAGTTTTTCTTCAAAGTTATTGGCGATGTTGGTGAAGGTATGTAGGTTTAATGCCGACGCTTCACCTTTTAGACTGTGCATGATGCGATACATCTGGGCAAGTTTATCGCGCAACGCGCCTTGGTCACTGCCAGGTGTTTTGAGAATATTGTTGATTTTGACGATATTTTGTTTGGTATTTTGGATAAATTCGTTGATGATCGTGGGGCTAACGTTCAAAATTGTCGTGAGCATCTCGATTTGTAAGTCGTTTTGCGCGCGTTCTTCTTCTAGGCGTTGTTCTAGGCGCACTTGTTGGGTTACGTCTTGTACGTTGACCAAGATACGTGCGATGTTGTTTTGGTCATAAACGCGCGAAAATTTAAAATCAAGGTACTTGTTGGCGCCACTGGTTTTGCCCTCGTCTTGCAACAGCACCTTTTTGAGAGGATTTAGGTCATCGATCAGCTTTTCTTTTACCCGTGGGTTGTATAGCTGCTTAACAAAACCTTCAGTAACCTCCAAATCTTTGGCAGTCACCTTATTTTTAAGTAGTTGTGCCAAGTTTTCGCCAGCGATTTGGTCGGTGCCCATGATGTTGGTGAGCTGCGCTGAGTACTGGTTACCAATACTCAAATCTTTGTTTAACAGGAACAAGCCTGTGTTTACGTTTGCCATAATCTCGGCGGTTTCACGCTGTGCCGCCGCGGCTTGCGCATCAGCTTCACGCAAACGACGCACGAAGAAGAAGATAAAGATACCAAAGTAGGTTAAAATCGCACCAACACCCAGCAGCTGGATCAAACGAATCAAGTTTGCTTCGTTTTGGGCGCGGTCGTATACAGTACCTGTCAAGGTGTTGAGCGTGTCGTTCATCACCAAGCTTGAGGTTTTGGCTTGATCGTTGGCGGCGTTGAGCGCAGGCGCAGCATCTACTTTAAGATCTTTGGCAACTTTTAGATAGTCATCAACCCGAGGGCGTAGCTGCTCCCATTGCTCACGGGTTTGTGCCAAGGCAGGGCGAATGGCTGGGTCAGTGATGGGGTCGATTTTTTGCGTTCTACCCATGCCAGTGGTCAGAACGCCACCTTTTTCAAGCGCGCCAAGACTTTGATCAATCGATTGGCTACTATCTTGCAAACGCTTGATAACTGTACTCATGTGGGGTGAGGTAAAATCCTCACCATAGCTGTTTTGCAAGTCAAACAGATCCTTGAGCACCGACTGGGCGTTGTTGGCAATGTTGTTGGTGGTGTTGATCAAGGTGGTGTTTTTTGCCAAGATGTTGGAGGTATAAAACGTAAACGCTAACAATGCACCAATCAATGACAAGAATAGCGTGATCGAGGCAATCAGCGAGCGATAACGTGAGCCATCATCGGCGGGCGCTTGCACCAATGGTTTGGTCATAGACGGGGTCGTGCGCGGTAATTTCATGATAACGTACCCTAAAAAATGGTTGCAAATGGCGT
This sequence comes from Moraxella atlantae NBRC 14588, assembly GCF_001591265.1. Lineage (GTDB taxonomy): Bacteria > Pseudomonadota > Gammaproteobacteria > Pseudomonadales > Moraxellaceae > Faucicola > Faucicola atlantae. Next base: position 161,218 of record NZ_BCUL01000004.1, read on the forward strand.
GGTTTAGCAATGCAGCGGTAACAAATCGAGCTTATGGTGTGGCAGATGCGCTGGCAGGCGTTGCCATGTCTTGCTCAACACTAATTTTCCATTTATCATCAATTTTTTTGAGTGTACCGTCGGCTTTGATCTTACGAATACCGTCGTTGATTTTGGCCTGTAGCGCATTGTTGCCTTTTTTCATTACGATGACTTGTTGTGAGGTCGGGTCACTTTGGTCTTGATAAGGCACAATCTTGACTTTTTGCTCAGGATGGTTATTGGCGGTTTCTTTAAGCAATGGATAATCCTGCAAAATCGCATCCACATTACCCTGCACAAGCTGCTGAAAAAGCAAATAAGTGCTACGCGTTGCCGTAAGTTCACGGGCAATATTGGCATCTTTGATTTTTTCGTACTGAATCGTGCCGTCCATCGCGCCAACGTGTAAGCCTTTTAAATCCTCAAAGCGTTGTATATTTAGGTTATTATCCTTGTACATAATCGCTGAGGGGTTAAAAAAGTAAGGGTCGGATAATGCGTAACGCTCGGCGCGCTCAGGCTTATAAGAAATACCCGAAATCGCTAAATCTGTTTTACCTGATTCTACCGAATTAAACAAATTTGAAAACGGATCTTTGACAAATTCTATGCGAAAGCCCTCTTCCTCACCAATCGCACGGATCACATCGACATCGTATCCAGTTAAATTGCCGTATTGATCAAGGACTGAAAACGGTGGCATCGTGCCCGTTGTTGCTACTTTGACCACAGGCGCATTGTCAGGCAGTTTAGAAACAAAGCTATCACCTGTTGGCGCACTGGCAGCACCTGCTGCCGCATCTTGATTATTGGCTACATTCGATTGTGTACACGCGCTTAACACCGCACCACATACGAACATACCTAGACCAGCCCAGCGTTTCATAGGCAATCCTTTAATAATTGAGCAATAAAAAGACAGAGTAAACAGTATGGATTTACTTTTTGAGTAATAAAGTAACAAAAATCGCAGATAGATAGCAGTATATTGAGTCGTTTATTACATCTCAATCATTCAATGTAAAATTTTGTAAATATAGCATAAGACTGAAATATAGTTGAAAACTATTTCTATTGTAGTTGTTTTGTATAGTAAATATCAATTTTCGTATGATTAAAAAGTACGCGTCAAAAGTGACTTATCCTCTTTTGGCGCGCACCATCGCCCAAATGATCATCGCCGCCAAAACGCCAAAAAACGCCAATGACAACTCAGGAATACTAAAGCCCAAAAACGTCCAATCAATGACCGCACATTCGCCCGAACCTTTAAACACCTCGGCAATCACCTGTGCAATCGGCAGAGTATCGACCCAGTAGTTCAAACCGGGGCCGCACGATGGCACTTGGTCAGGCGGCAAATGCTGCAGCCAAACGTGACGCAGTGCCCAACCAATTGACCATGCCATGCCAAGCAGCGCACCGACCATCAAACCAACACGTGGCATGACAGTTTTAGGATTGATCACAAACGCCAATAAGCTAAACACGCCCATGGCAATCAGCCCAAGCCGCTGAAAAATACACAGCGGACACGGGTCTAGTCCAACCGTACGCTGCAAATAACCGTACGCAAACGCCATGCCCACAATGCTTGCCAACGCAAGCCAGCCCGACAACGCCCGATAGCTGGTGATACGCCGCCAAAGTGTGCGCTGTGGGGTAGAGGTGGTAGTAAGTGGCTGAGTCGTCATGGTACTAACCTAAAATTGAATGAACCAATCAGCGAAAACGTGCGATATAATCAGTAAAACTTAGCGTATCATTGGTTTCTAGCGTTTGCTGATCGCTGACAGACTGTTTGGCCAATGTGGCATAATAGGCAGCACGCGCGCCCAATGACTGAGCACGCAAACTGTGCGCGTGTTGCTCTGCCAATTTTTTACCAAATTGCCATGTGCCGCCTGCCTGCACCGTATCGTGCAACACTTGTGCCGAAGGTGTCAGCTCAGCATGATGACAGCGACCCAACATGACCGTCAAGGCATGGCGGTAAGTGTTGCTGCCGTATGTTTCATCTAGCAAAGTTGCTACAGGCAACATAGCTTGCAAATGCCCGTCAAGCCAATCCTGTAAACGCACCTCACCCGTCGGGGTCAAAATAGTGACGTGAGGATCGCGCCCTTCATTGACCGCGCGTTCTTGGTTTATAGATAGTCGGGCATCCTCATCGGGCAATAATTCAGGACTGTCGCTTAGCAGGCAGTACAATGCCAAAATTTCCATAAAACAAGCCGTATCCATGCTGATACCAATCTCGCTGTACGGATCAAGATCAAGCGCGCGTAGCTCAATATAGCCCACCCCACGCGCCGCTAGTGCTTCACTTGGGGTTTCATCGCCTTGAGTGGTTTGTTTGGGACGAATTGCACTGTAGTACTCATTTTCAATCTGCAAAATATGGTCATTAATTTGCGTTGGCGTACCATCGGATGTATCAATGCCCAACGCAGTAAAGCCTTTGTGTGGCGTACCAACAGCTTGTTGCAAGCCTGCTACATACTCATCCAAGCGGTTATAGCGAATATCTAGATCATCTTGCACGTTGTTTTGATAGCCCAATTTACCCATACGCAAAGAAGTTGCATTGGGCAAATAATAGCCCTTGTCATTGAGTGGTTGCAAATGGTGTTGGCGACCTGTCAAAAAACACGCGCATACCGCAGGACTTGCCCCCGTCAGATACAACACCAATGGCAACAAACGCTTAAAGTTGCGTACCAATGCCAAATACTTGGCATTTTTAAACGCGCTCAGCGCATCGTGATGACCCTCAGCCGCCTGCCACGTGCCAAAAAAATCATCGCCAAATGATAAATTATAGTGCAACCCTGCAATCGTCTGCATGCGCCGCCCATAACGCAAACCCAAACCATGACGGTACAAAGTTTTTAACCGTCCACTGTTGGAGCTGCCATAATCTGCCAACAAAATATCGTCATCGCTATCTGCCAACATGCACGGCATCGACATGCCCCAAAACAGTTCGTCGTTTTCTAACGCTTGTTGCACCACAATATGCAGCTCACGCAGTTGCGCCAACGTCTGCTGCACACTGGCTAGCGGTTCGGTGATCAGCTCAAGCAGGCTTTCGGCATAATCCGTCGTGATGTGCGGATGGGTCAGCTTAGAGCCCAAACGCGTGGGATGTGGGCTTTGGGCGATAAAGCCATCGGGGCGCATACGCAAGCCTTCTTTTTCAATACCGCGCCGCATACTGGCTAACAAATCGGCATTGAGCCAATCGGGCAAAACAAAGGCTTGGGATACATCGGCTTGTGGCATAAAAACTTCCGTTGGTTAAATTTTTGGTCTAATTTGCACATAAGCAGCTATTTGTCATAAAACTACTTGTGAATAATTGAAATTATGCCACCAAACGCAAGCTTACGGTATTATTTTTCGTGAAACAGCCGCGCATCACTTGACTTCCTCCCCTCCCTAAAGTGAGGGGATTCCTTCTGCAAGACGGTGAAGCCCCACCGCAAACCTAAGACAATGGCAACCGCCCGTACGACACACCGTACATCTTAGGTTCTTATTTTAAGCTAATCCTACCGTTAGGATTGTCATAGACACGAATTAGCTTAAGTGTGTGTTTGGAAACGTCTTACCAGTTAAGTTACTGCGTACTCGCAATTTAGTCTTAACTTAACTGTGGAATGTAAGACATTGAATATAGTGAGATGAGTATAGCAAAACTCATCGCATTTAACAATTGCCTTATATCCACCGCCTGAAGTCGGTGGTTTTACGGCAACGAATGATAAAAATAACCAAAAAAATACCCACGCCGCAGCATGGGTACCATTTGACTTAATTTTCTAAAATTAAGAAAAATCAAGCTCAGTTTCAAAACCTTTTAGCTCATGGCGTGCCATAGCAAGGTTAGATTTTTGGCGATCAAGCACCAAGTACAAGAACAAGTTTTCGTTACGTACCAATGGGCGAATCAAGTGGTATTGCTTGCTCAAGGTGATCAAGATATCTTCGATGTTATCATTTAGACCCAAAGCGTTAGAAACTTTACGTTTTGCACGTACCACCTCAGTGTTACCTGCTGCAGCCAACTCAAGGTCAAGACCCGTACCCACTGCCGCCAGTGATAGACCTGATTCGCTATCAACCAATGCTGCTGCGATAAAACCATCAATATTTGTTAGTGAATCTAAAGATAGCTTTGCCATGATGAATTCCTCATATTCTTTCAATTTTA
>NZ_BCUL01000005.1 GCF_001591265.1 Moraxella atlantae NBRC 14588
CTAACATTATGCGATCGGTTTAAGTTGTGTTAAAATTTGCACCTTTTGGCAAAATTGGCTTTTTGGATTGGCAGGTATCAACCGTTTTGGCAGCACATAACGAGCGTGAGGCACCGATGATTGTCTTAGATGGCGTGAGTAAGCGATTTGTTGGGCAAAATGGCGATTGGTTTACCGCCGTTGCGCCCACCTCGCTGACGATTGCCCAAGGCGAAATTTTTGGCTTGATGGGTTATTCTGGTGCAGGCAAATCAACACTGCTACGGCTGATTAATCTGCTTGAACGCCCTGATAGCGGCGCGGTGGTGGTTGATGGGCAAGATTTGACCCAGTTTGATGGCAAAGCCTTGCGCCATGCACGACAAAACATCGGCATGGTGTTTCAGCAGTTTAACCTGATGGCAAATCGCACTGTGGAACAAAATGTAGCGTTTGCCTTGCAGGTGGCAGGTTGGCAACACGCTGATATCGCACCACGGGTGGCTGAATGTTTGCAAATCGTCGGGCTTGCCGATCGCGCGCGCCACTATCCTGCGCAATTATCGGGCGGACAAAAACAACGCGCAGGTATCGCACGCGCCTTGGCACCACGCCCACGGGTGATATTGGCAGATGAGCCGACCTCTGCGCTTGACCCTGCCACCACACGCAATGTGCTTGACTGCTTGCAGCAGATTAACCAAACGTTTGGCGTGACGATTGTTATTGTCACCCATGAAATGTCGGTAATTCGTAAATTGTGCCACCGTGTCGCGCTGCTTGAGCAAGGGCATGTGGTAGAAATCAGCGACGTGCGTGACGGGCAGATTTTGGCGACAACCGCACTTGGGCAATCGTTGGTTTATGAGGATTTATAAAGTTTGGCAAAATTGAGCCAACCAGCGCGCAAAAGCATTTTGCCAACCACCGCTTGCTTAATCTAAATGCAGTAAACGTTAAGCCACTAAAAACGCAAGACATGCTAGGCATGTAAGATACGTTGGGTATGACCTTGGTATGACAGACACACTTCAACAGGCATGGCAAACCGCCAGCGCAAACCTTTGGGCAATGCGTGATGAGATTTGGCAAGCATTTTGGGAGACCTTGGTGATGCTTGGTATCTCTAGTGCCGTATCGATTATCGGCGGCCTGTTGGTTGGGGTGGCGTTGTTTATGACCAGCAAAAACCAACTGGCTGAACGCGCAGGTGCGTACACAGCGTTGGGCGGATTGACCAACTTGATTCGCGCGTTTCCGTTTGTGATTTTGATGATTGTGCTAATTCCGCTAACGCGCTTGCTTGCAGGTACGACGATTGGTCCAGTTGCCGCGTCGGTGGCGTTGAGCCTAGCAGGGCTGTTTTATTTTGCGCGGTTGGTTGAGCAAAACCTACGCGATGTGCCGCGTGGAGTCATTGAGGCAGCGCAAGCGATGGGTGCAAGCCATTGGACAATCGTGCGCCATGTGTTGCTCAATGAATCACGGGCAAGTTTGGTGCTCAGTGCGACCACGCTGATGATCAGCCTGTTGTCGTACAGCGCAGCGGCAGGTATGATTGGTGGCGGTGGACTTGGCGATTTGGCGATTCGCTATGGCTACAACCGCTACCAAAATGATGTGATGATTTTTATGGTGATTTTATTGGTGCTGATGGTGGTGGTGATTCAAACCGTTGGCAACCTGTTGGCGGCAAAATTAGACAAGCGTTGATATGTTTGACCCTGCGACGTTTGATCTTGATGCGTTTAATAAAGCACCGATTTATAGTGTGAGTTTTTTGATTTCACGGTAAGTCATTGAAAAGGATCTTTTATGCAACTCATGAACCCAACCCAATCCACACGCCGTTTGGCACAGATTGGTCTAATCAGTGTAGCAAGTTTGGCATTGTTTGGCTGTAACAAAACCCCCGAAACAACCACCGCAACGCCTGATAGCCAAACTGCAAGCGCGCTTGCCAGCCAAGCGACCGCCTCTGATGTCAACACAAACAACGCGACCGCGGCAAATGCCAACACTGGCACGCCTGACCCCAACAAGCCACAAATTATCATCGGTACGACGGTGGGCGACTTTGGTGATATGGTCAAAGGCAGCATCGAGCCACAGCTTGAGCAACAAGGCTATAAGGTAAAATTGGTTGAATTTTCTGATTATGTACGCCCTAACCAAGCATTGGCAGACGGTGATATTGATATCAACGTGTTTCAGCACAAGCCTTATTTAGACGAGTTTAAAAAACAGCACAACCTTGATTTGGTTGAAGTGTTCCAAGTGCCGACTGCACCACTTGGGCTATATAGCGGCAAACTTACCGCGCTTGACCAAGCCAAAGACGGTATGAGTGTGGCGGTACCCAATGATCCAAGTAACTTTGCGCGCGCGTTGGTCATGCTCAACGAATTGGGCTGGGTAAAACTCAAAGACAACATCGACCCTTTGACCGCCAGCAAAGCCGATATCGCCGAAAATCCTCAAAATATCAAATTGGTTGAGCTAGAAGCCGCACAGCTGCCACGCTCACGCCAAGATGTTGATTTTGCTGTTATCAATGGTAATTACGCGACCAGTTCAGGCATCAAGCTGATCGACGCTTTGTACCAAGAACCAAGCTACGCTTACGTAAACTGGGCAGCGGTGCGCCAACAAGACAAAAACGCGCCATGGGTACGTGATGTGACCAATGCGTACAATTCAGACGCATTCAAACAGTATGCTCACCAAACCTTTCCTGGTTACAAATATCCTGCGATTTGGGGCGAAAATACAGCCACTGCCAGCAATGCGCCTGCCACAGTAGTTGCCAGCAACGCGCCGTAACACGTTGTTTGACCGCCTTGCTTTAATCACGCGGTTTTGAGCAAAAAACCGTGTGAACCCAAAAAAAGCATTTGCCCATCTAGCCAATGCTTTTTTTTTCGTCGGCTTTATCCTGCGCGCTTGCGCATAAAGTCACGGGGCTGCGGCAACGAATGATAAAAACTCAGCGGCATCAAAGCCTTCATCCATGATGTACTGCTTACCGCCACGTTTGACAACCAGCAATGGCACACCATCGCCATGCAGCGTGTTGAATTCACGCTCACATGATACCCGCGCGCTGATGTCACATTCTGTGAACGCAAAACGATTGGCGGTTAGCCAACGTTTGGCTTGTTGGCAGTAGCCGCAATTTAGCATGGTATAGATCGTGACGTCTTTGGGTTTAACGCTTTGCGCCAATTGCCCGAGTGTGACGTTGCTGTGGCTGATTTCAGCATGGACAGAGCACGCTGCCAAGGCAAGACCCAATGCCAAACTGGCGGTAGTTTTACCCATGAATTTTCCTTGTAAACCTTTAATCATCGCAAGCTCTTAGATGTTATGTGGTTGCCCATGCTTGCACGTGTGGCAGCACCAACGCAGTGAATAAGTCAATGTGTATTGGGTCGGTATTGAGCGCAGGGATATAGCCGTACTCACCACCGCCATTTTCTTGAAAGGTGTTTTTATTTTCAACTGCCAATTCTTCTAATGTTTCTAGGCAATCGGCGGAAAATGCAGGGCTTAGAATTTGCACGGAAGCAAGATTTGCCTTACCCCACTCGGTCAGTAACTCATCGGTGTAGGGCTTAACCCATTCTTGCAGTCCAAAGCGTGATTGAAAACTGTATGCCCATTGCTCATCTGTTAGCCCAAGCTTGGCAGCAACCGCATGTGCTGTGATTTTGCAGCGTTCGGGGTACGGGTCGCCTTTGTCGGCGTAGGGTTTGGGGATACCGTGAAAGCTAAACAGCAGTTTTTGTGCCTGTCCGTGTTCGGCTTGGTAGCGGCGCACACTATCGGCAAGCGCGGCGATATACAGCGGATGGTTGTAGTAGTCTTTGACAAAGCTCAGCGCAGGCAAGTCACGCGCCTTTAAGCCGTATTTGGCAATCACGTCAAACACCGCTGCGGTGGTGCTGGCAGAATATTGCGGATAAGCAGGCAGCACGACGACGCGCTCAATACCTTGTGCCTTGAGGTTGTGCAATGCGTCAGTCAGCGCAGGCTTGCCATACGTCATGGCAAGCTCAACCTTGACAGGTACGCCAAAATCCTGTTGATCAAGGCGTTGCTGTAGTAAATCCGCTTGCATATAGGCGATTTGGCGCAATGGTGAGTCGTCATCCCACACGCTGGCATAAGCATGAGCGACGCGTTTAGGACGCGTGGTGAGGATAAATAAGTTTAAAATAATCGCCCAAACCAGCTTGGGTACTTCAATCACGCGCGTGTCGGATAAAAACTGGCGCAAGTACTGACGCACGGCTGGCACGGTGGGCGCATCGGGCGTACCCAAATTGACCAACAATACGGCAATGGTGGGATTGGGCTGATAAGTCGGGACAGGTTTGGCAGGCATCGTAACCATAGTAATACGAACTTTTCTCTATTTAGTGGGCGTTGCGGTTATAGCACATCGTACTAGCAAAACGCTTGGTCATGGCTGGGCATTGTACCTTATTTACTCAACTTTTTTTAGCCAGCTTTTAGCCAACTTTTTGCCTAAACATCTGCCCAAAATGTTGCCCAATTTTTAGCCAATTCTACTGCTTAACGAACTGGGTATGTTTGACTCATACGTTGTTTATTTGACAGATTAGCGTTTAAACAACACTTGAGATACGCAGGGCTTCGGCTTACAATGTTGCGTTTAGCATGATAATCTTAAACCACAGCGTAAAATCATCCACTGCCAAGCAAAAGAGCCCGTGTGAACACTTCATCCTCAAATTTTCAACCACCAAGTCACCCCAACGCCTTGCCCAGTGTGCCGCACCCTGATGATGACGTGCACCCCAAGCAAGACCGTGGCTCGGTGGGTATCGTGGTGCCGCAGACGTTGCGTTTTGACGCGCCTTTGACGTTGCAATGCCAACGCACGTTGCCGTTTTTTGAATTGGTGATTGAGACGTATGGCACACTCAATGCCGACAAATCCAACGCGATTTTGGTTTGTCATGCACTGTCGGGTAGCCATCATGCAGCAGGCTACCACAGCACGACCGACAAAAAACCTGGTTGGTGGGATGTGTTTATTGGTCCAGGCAAGCCGATGGATACTGATAAGTTTTTTGTGGTGTGCCTCAATAATATCGGTAGCTGCTATGGTTCAACAGGCCCCACCAGTACCAACCCCGACACAGGCAAGCCATATGGCGCAGATTTTCCGCTGGTGACGGTCAAAGACTGGGTCAAAACCCAAGCTATGTTGGCAGACCGACTTGGTGTTGACGTGTGGCATGCGGTAGTCGGCGGCTCGATGGGCGGTATGCAGGCATTGCAATGGTCGATTGACTACCCAACACGCCTCAAACGCTGCGTGGTCATTGCCAGTACGCCCAAGCTATCAGCGCAAAATATCGCCTTTAATGAGGTTGCACGGCAGTCGATTTTATCCGATCCTGATTTTTGCGCAGGACGGTATTTGGAATACGGCAAAACGCCAAAACGCGGCTTGATTTTGGCGCGGATGGTTGGGCATATCACCTATTTGACCGATGAGGCGATGCGCGTTAAATTTGGGCGTGACCTCAAAACAGGACAATTAAACTTTAATTTTGATGTGGAATTTGAGGTCGAAAGCTACCTGCGCTATCAAGGCGAACGCTTTAGTGAACGCTTTGATGCCAATACCTACTTGCTGATGACCAAGGCGTTGGATTATTTTGATCCTGCCCAGCCATTTTTGGCACAGGCTCGTACGCCAGCTGACAATGATGACGGCAGCGATATGCATACCGCCGAACAACGCGCTTTGATGCAAGCATTGAGCGGCACACAGTGTCGGTTTTTTATCGTATCGTTTACCACCGATTGGCGTTTTACGCCTGCGCGTTCGCAAGAAATCGTTGATGCGCTACTTGCCAGTCACAAGGCAGTAAGTTATCTCAACGTCGATGCGCCATATGGGCATGATTCGTTTTTGTTTGATATTCCGCTGTATCGGCGCGCGTTGGCGAATTTTTTGACCAACTAATTTTACTTAAGTTTTGACAACACACCAAGGTAAACTATTGCACTACAAACAACTTACGCTATTTGACAATACGTCGTCTTCATCTATGGCGGATAGCAAAACGTCTCACACTACACTTAAAGCCATCGACCTGTTTGCAGGCGTTGGTGGCATTCGTTTGGGCTTTCAGCAAGTTTTTAAAGAAAAATTAACGTTTGTGTTTGCCTCAGAATTGGATAAATTTGCCTGCCAAACTTATCACGCTAATTATGGTGAATTGCCCCATGGCGACATCACCCAAATTGAGGCCAAAGATATTCCATCCCATGATATCATTTTGGCTGGTTTTCCCTGTCAAGCATTTAGTGTGGCAGGATTACGCAAAGGCTTTGACGATACGCGCGGCACATTATTTTTTGATGTGGCGCGTATTGCACAATATCATCGCCCAAAATTAATTTTTTTAGAAAATGTCAAAGGCTTTAAAAACCATGACAAAGGCAATACCTTTTTATGAAAAACGCATTAAATCGGTGCTGCTGCAAATAGGAATTGCTGAAAGTACTTTGCTTAAGACTCATAATAAGGTAGATAGCTCTACCGAATTTGACTTGTTTTTTGAGCTAGATGGCAAAACTTATGGCATTGGTGCAAAAAGAACCCTGCGCGAACGTTACAAGCAATTTATCAAAACCGCCCAAATGTCTCCGATTGATGTGATGATTGAGGTAACATTGGGCACGGATTTGACGGTCGAAAAAGCCAACGCAATCGTCAATCATGGAATTTACCTATTTATTGCTGACGATTATTGCTGACGAAATTTATCACAGCAATGTAGATTGGCAAAATATAGCTAACATCTATTCGTGTAAAGATTTAACTTTAGCCACATTACAAGCATTAGCAAAATCATAAGGTTAGCGATGAAAATTGACCACCAACTTGCCGAACAATGGATTACCCCGCGCTCGCAGGTGCTGGATTTGGGCTGCGGCGATGGCTCACTGCTGGCGCATTTGCAGCGCGCATTGGGTATAGAAGGCTACGGCATTGAGATTGACCAAGACAAAATCATCGACTGTATCGCCAACGGCGTGAACGTGATTGAGCAAGACCTCAACGACGGGTTGGCACGCTTTGCCGACAATCGCTTTGACACGGTGGTGATGGCGCGCGCCTTGCAAGCCGTCAAAGCACCCGACCAACTACTGCTTGATATGCTGCGCGTTGGGCGGCAGGTGATTGTCACGTTTCCCAACTTTGCGCATTGGCAAAACCGCATTCATTTGGGCATCAAAGGCATGATGCCCATGTCTGAAGCCTTGCCGTATCAGTGGTATGACACGCCAAACATTCATCTATGCACATTTAAAGACTTTGAGCAGCTTTGCGTTGATCATGATATCCGCATTTTAAACCGTTTTGCTGTGCAGGAGCATTCGCGCCCCTATGCGTGGGCAGCCGCGCAAGTGATCCGCAAATATCCCAATTTGTTGGCAGATGTGGCGGTGTATCGGGTGACCAAACGGTAGATATGTAAGCGTTTGATAAATAAGCAAGTCTAATAAATAGATTTGCCAAAATTTTGTCAAGCATATGACGACATTTACTGTCGCCTAGAGCAAAAAATACGTGAAATATTGTAAGAATTTATGACAATGTAACCCAATGGTTTGCAACGTGTAGTAAACGATGTTACCCTAAGCGCAGATTTTAGGCAGGCTTGATATTCTGCCACTTTAACTTTTGTTAATACCTAATCGTATTGCCTTTCACACGAACACAACGACCGAACGCTTGCGCCAACTTGTGCCCCATCGCGTTGTAACGTCGGAGTAATCTATGAATACCCTAGCCCAATTTGCCAAACGTGCCGCGCTTACCTTAACCATTGTAGGTGCACCAGCCCTTAGTATCAGCACAACCGCACACGCTGAGCTCATCTCTAACGTACCGCTTGATAAATCACGCTTTGATATCATGCCGATTGGTCAGTTGATGGCAAGCGCGCAGCAAGGTGACCAGCAGGCGCAATTTTTCTTGGCAAAACGCTTGCAAAAAGGGCAAGGTGTCGTACAAAATTTTCAACAAGCCATCCAATGGTATACCATCGCTGCCCGCCAAAACATCGCACCTGCCCAGCTTAACCTAGCGATGATGTATATCCGCGGTGAAGGTGTTGCGCCAAACGCTCAACAAGCACGCTACTGGCTAGAAAAAGCTGCCAAATTGGGTGATAACCGTGCTAGCTACACACTTGCCATGCTCGATGAAAAAGAGCGTAAAATGGTCGATGCGTACAAGTGGTATGACCTTGCCTCGCGTGATGGTATGTTGTCTAACGAAGTACGCAGCCGTGCACAAAGTAAAATCGGGCAATTGGCATTGAATCTAAGCTCGCAAGATATTGCCAACGCGCGCCGTCTAGCAGATTCTTGGTTTCAGGCCAAATAGGCGTTTTAACAAATCGACATTTTAGATAACTAAAAAATCCCACTGTCCGTAGGCGGGATTTTTTTTATCATTCGTTGCCGTAAACCTGCGACTTCAGGCGGTGGATATAAGGCAATTGTTAAATGCGATGAGTTTTGCTATACTCATCTCACTATATTCAATGTCTTACATTCCACAGTTAAGTTAAGACTAAATTGCGAGTACGCAGTAACTTAACTGGTAAGACGTTTCCAAACACACACTTAAGCTAATTCGTGTCTGTGACAATCCTAACGGTAGGATTAGCTTAAAATAAGAACCTAAGATGTACGGTGTGTCGTACGGGCGGTTGCCATTGTCTTAGGTTTGCGGTGGGGCTTCACCGTCTTGCAGAAGGAATCCCCTCACTTTAGGGAGGGGAGGAAGTCAACACTAGCTGTCATGCTTAGCGATAAAACGCATTGGCGGTATAGCTGTGGTCGGTTTCGTCAATCACTTGGGTGAGCTCAGGAATTTGTTGCTTGAGGGTGACTTCAACACCTTGGCGCAAGGTCATATCCACCGCTGAACAGCCCTGACAGCCGCCGCCAAATTTTAGCACCGCTGTGGTTCCCACGCCTTCTTGCTCAAGCAAATCAACCAACTGCACATGCCCACCATGCGCCGCTAGATTGGGGTTGATTTCTGACGCAAGTACGTAGTTGATACGTTCTTCTAAGCTGGCATTTTCGCCCAATTTTGGCACTTTTGAATTGGGCGCGCGAAAGGTCAGTTGCCCACCAAAACGGTCTTTGTTGTAGTCAATCACCGCATCTTGCAGATATGGAATTGACGGGCGGTCAATGTAAGCGGTGAAATTGGGATAAGCGATTTGCAGATCCTCAGGGTTGTGCTCATCAGGCTGGCTGTATGCCATGCAGCATTCGGCGCGTGGCGTGCCTGCGTGCTCAACAAAAATCCGCACACCGATGCCATCGGTGTTTTGTTTGGCAAGCAGTTCGGTCAAGTAGCCTTGGGCAGATTCGGTGATTTGGATATTGCTGGTTAGCTCGTTGGTTTGGCTGTGCGCTTGGGCGGCGGTATCGGTCATGGTCGGTTACCTGTGATCAATCATTTGCTAAAGTATAGCATAAACTTGAGTAAAATACTCGGGATTTTGGTTGGTCGCTTTGGCTGGTGAGTCTTGCTAACATAAGGTTGGCACTGTGCATTCTCAACAAAATCACGCTTGCTTTTTTGGTAAAATTTGGCATGATAAGTTGGCATTGGCTGACCGTGCATGGCGCGTGTCGCTCATTGGTCTAAATTCATCTGCTTATTTTTTTTGTGCCTTTTGCGATAGACGCAACAACAGGCGCATGATTTTACGCAAGGAGTTTGCGTTATGCCAAAATCCGCTTCTGCTAACCCATCAAAAGATCATTCCAAGCACAGTACTGTAAATAACAGTACTACAAATAACAGTGCTACAAATAGCGGCGGCTATCCGTTTGATTATTTGGTGTTTATCGGACGGTTTCAGCCGTTTCATCTGGGGCATCAGTCGGTGATCGATGCCGCGCTACAGCTTGCCCAACACGTGATTGTGCTGATTGGGTCGGCAAATTTGCCGCGCAGCACGCGCAATAGTTTTAGTTTTGCTGAGCGTGAGCAGATGATTTTGGGTGCGTATGACAAGGCGGATGCTAAGCGCATTCATTGCGTTGGCTTGCCTGACGCGCTATACAACGACACGCGCTGGCTGCAATACGTACAAGCGTGCGTGCAATCGGTAACGGGCACGCTTGATGCCAATATTGGCTTGATTGGGCATTCTAAGGACAGCTCGTCGTATTATTTGTCACTATTTCCCAACTGGCAATCGGTGGCGGTGGCAAATTATCGCGAATTGTCCGCCACACCGCTGCGCGAGGGCTATTTGTTGGGCGCAGATCCACTGCTCGACTTGGTGCCTGCTTCCACCGCCAAGGTGATGAAAGCCTTTAAAAAAACGCCTGAATACAAGCAGTTGCATGAAGAAGCAGGCTTTATTGATAAATACAAAAAACAATGGCAAGACGCGCCATATCCGCCGACGTTTATGACCGTTGATGCGGTGGTGGTGCAATCGGGGCATATCTTGTTGGTTGAGCGGCGCGGTATGCCAGGACAAGGGCTGTGGGCGTTGCCAGGCGGCTTTATCAATCCCAAAGAGACGCTGTTTGATGCTTGTATCCGCGAGCTGCGCGAGGAAACGCGCCTTAAAGTGCCCGAAGCGGTGCTGCGCGGCTCACGTCATAGCCAACATACGTTTGATGACCCGTATCGTTCGGCGCGTGGGCGCACGATTACCCAAGCATTTTATTTTGTGCTTAAAAATGACCCCAAAGGCTTGCCTGCGGTCAAGGGTAGCGACGATGCCAAACGCGCGTTTTGGTTGCCGTTGGCGCAGCTACGCGCGGACAAGCTGTTTGAAGATCATTACGCGATTATTTGTAAAATGGTTGGGCTATAAGCTTGCGGTGGCTATGCCAAGTTTTTTTCAAACATCACTTAAACATTAACCAGTCAATCTAGCTTTTTTTAACGTATTGATTTTACAATCGTTATTCAAGGTCATCTATGTCAGTATTTAGCCAAAATCTGAACAATCTTATCCTAAACGCCGATAGCTACAAGGCCTCGCATTGGCTACAGTACCCACCACAAACCGAATATGTTTCAAGCTATATCGAAGCGCGCGGTGGCAGCTTTGCCGATGTGGTGTTTTTTGGGCTACAAGCGTTTATCAAAGAATATCTGTGCCGCCCGTTTCGCCAAGCCGATATTGATGAAGCACGCGTTATGCTAACGGCGCATGGTTTGCCGTTTTTTGCTGAGGGTTGGCAACGGCTGCTGGCTAAGCACGGTGGCTATTTGCCGCTGCGTATTCAAGCGGTGGCCGAGGGCAGCGTGGTGCCAACCAGCCAAGTGCTGTGTCAAGTCGTCAATACCGATGCCGAGTTTTTTTGGCTAACCAGCTATCTCGAGACGGCATTGCTGCGCGCGGTGTGGTACCCCAGTACCGTGGCAAGTTTGTCATATCGCTGCAAGCAAATCATCGTCGAGGGGTTGCAAAAATCGGCGGATAATCTGGATAGTTTGGCGTTTAAGCTACACGATTTTGGTGCGCGTGGGGTGTCAAGCCAAGAGTCGGCTGCGCTGGGTGGGCTTGGGCATTTGGTCAATTTTGCTGGTACGGACAATTTGGCGGCGTTGGTCGGGGCAAGCCGTTGGTATGGTATGGATCAAGAGCTGGCTGGGTTTTCGATTCCTGCTGCAGAGCACAGCACGATGACGGCATGGGGGCGCGAACACGAGGCGGACGCGTATGCCAACATGGTGGCACAGTTTGGCGGCGAGGGGCGGCTATTTTCGGTGGTTAGTGACAACTATGATTTGTGGCACGCCATCGATGAGATTTGGGGTGGTACGCTTAAAGGACAAGTTGAGCAGATGGGTGGCACGTTGGTGGTGCGTCCCGACAGCGGCGACCCTGTCAAGGTGGTGCGTGAGCTGCTACAACGACTGGGTGCAAAATTCGGCATACGCACCAACCACAAGGGCTACAAGGTCTTACCCGATTATATCCGTGTGATTCAAGGCGATGGAATCAGCACAACCAGTCTTGCCCACGTCATCGATGCGATATTGGCGGCAGGCTTTAGCAGCGACAATGTCACGTTTGGTATGGGCGGTGGGCTGTTGCAACAGGTCAATCGTGACACACTAGGCTTTGCTATGAAAGCCAGCAGCGCGTGCATTGCAGGGCAATGGCAAGATGTGTACAAAGACCCAATTACCAGTGTCAACAAGCGCAGCAAGCGCGGACGTTTGGCATTGGTGCGATCAGAGAATACCAAACTGGCAACGGTGCGTGAGGATGAGTTAAACGGACGCGATAATCTGCTGCGTGATGTTTTTCGCGATGGCGAGCTGTTGATTGATGATCATTTGACGCAAATTCGCCAACGCGCGGCAGCAGGGCTCGGGCTGTAGATTTTGGGTATTTTTCAGCATTGTTTTACAATGCTGATTTTGGCTAAAAGACTAGCGGCTAATAACGCTGGTCTTTTTTGTGTCTGGATGATGGTGCTGCCTTTTCAAATTGATTCAACTTTGCGACAATGTTGTTTCATGATTGTTTGATTTTAACCCCAAACACGGAAAACGTTTTGTCATGGATTTACATTGGCAGTTAGGCACGCGGTCAGCGCGATTACACCACATGGGCAAAAAATTCAGCCGTGTCGCACACACACAGCGCACAAGCGCGGCAGCCTGCATCGCGCTGGCAGGTTTGACGCTGACCGCGATTGCACGTTTTGGCAAGCTGCCGCCCAATCCGCAAATCCCAAGCCAGCACTATGATGCCAAAACCAACCCACTGCCAGACGTTGCGCCCATTCACCGCAGATCCAAACTGTTCCGCCGTTTGCTTAGTCACATACAACGCCTCAATATCCGAAGCGATACCGTCGCCCCATTGTCTGACAGCCAACGCCGTGATCTGCACCAAGCCATCGATACGCTGACCGCCAACCACCCCGACCAAACGGGCGTGTATCTGCTTAGCCAAGGTACTGACGCATTTGCTGCGCGCCTTGCTGTGATCATGAGCGCCGAAAAATCACTGGATTTGCAATACTATATTTGGGACAGCGATGTCACAGGCATGCTGCTGTTTCAGGCGGTGCGCCAAGCTGCCGAACGCGGCGTACGCGTGCGCCTGCTGATCGATGACAACAACACATTGGGCAATGATCCGATTTTTGTCACCCTAAACCGCCACCCCAACATCGAGGTGCGTCTGTATAATCCCAACCGCTACCGCACGCTGCGCTGGTTGGGTTTTATCGGCGATTTGCCGCGCCTTAATCGGCGAATGCACAACAAAAGCCTAACTGCTGACAACCGCGTGAGCATCACGGGCGGGCGCAATATCGGCGATGAGTACTTTGCCGTTGAAGGCAATGTGTTTTTTGCCGATTTGGATACCTTACTGATTGGGCAAGTTGTGCCACAAATTTCGCAAGATTTTGACCGCTATTGGAACAGCGCGCTTGCTTATCCTGTTGAGGCGATTGTACGCCAACGTGACACGTCACGCGCGGTCGTGCAATACACCGCGCGGCGTTTGCGTCGCCAAAATCGCCGCGCCAAGGCGTTACGTAAACGCTATTTGGCATTGGTCAAAAACACGGATTTTGTCACCCAGTTGCGTGCCAAGGGCTTACCGCTGTTTTGGGCGCGTGTCGAATTGGTTGGTGATGATCCCGACAAAACACTGGGTTTTCGCTCGGGTAAACTGCGACTGCGCCGCCGTGTGTCACGTGAGTTTATGCGAATTTTGCGTACACCAACGCGACAGCTGCGTATTGTGTCGCCGTATTTTGTGCCGACCAAAGCAGGTACACGCGCACTGATACAGCTTGCTAAGCAAGGGGTGGATATCGGTATTTTGACCAATGCCATGAGTGCGACGGATGTCAAAATCGTGCATTCAGGCTACGCCAAGTACCGCAAACGCCTGCTGCGCCACGGTATTGATCTGTATGAGATGAAGCCCAACGCACGTACAGAAAAATTTCGTGATAAATACATCACGGGTAGCACCGGTTCGAGTTTACACGCCAAGACATTTGAAATTGATGGGCAAAAAATTTTTATCGGTTCGTACAACTTTGACCCGCGCTCAGAGCAGTTTAACACCGAGATGGGGGTCATTGTGCATAGCCCTGCGCTTGCCCAAACGGTGTTTGATGGCTTGCAGCAAAATGCACCGACTGCAAGCTACCGCGTACGGCTAAAATTTGGGCGGCTGCGTTGGATCACCCACGAGCATGGCAAAACACTGGTTTATACCCATGAGCCCAACACCCAAGCATGGGAGCGCGCGGCGGTGTGGCTGCTGGCACATTTGCCGTTTGTTGAGGTGCTGTTGTAACGAGCGTGCTTATCTTGTAAATTCCTTAAAAAATTTTTAACTACGTTTTTTATTATGATGTTGTAAAACCTGACAGCAGCAGACTTGTGACCAGCCAACAAATCTATGCCCCATCCCATCATCGCCCTAACGCACCAGCGCCTTGCCCAAACACTACGGCTGTATGTTGCGATTTTTGTGCCAATGTGGCTGATGTTCACGCGCAATACCAGTGTGTTGTTTAGACGGTGGAATGCGCTGGGCATTCATCCGCTTGAGTTTACCCTCACCAATCTGGTTGGGATCGTCGGGTCATGGCCGATGCATGCTGATTTGGCACATTTTATCGGCAATACGTGGGTAATGGCGCAGATTCTCGTCAGCAGCAGCGCGTTGGCTATCAAGGTGGGCGCGGTTGGTGATTTTTTAAATTGCTTTAAATATCATCTCCTAGCCGCTTGGCAAGCGATTTCACAGCGTTAGTGGTTGAAACGCTTGTCTTGACAGCGGTACAATTTGTCTACGCCAATGTTTGGGCGTGTTTGTCAAAGTCTTGTTTATCCCATGAGCCACATGTCGTTTTTTTTCATTGATTTATTCGGTAATTGCTACGGAATACCGCTATGCGTGTGATGCGTCTGTTATCCACCCTGCACCACGATGACGATGAGCGCGGAGTGATTGCGATTAGTCGGCAGTTGGTGCGACAAGGCTATACGTCGTTGGTGGTGTCTAGCACGCCTGCAAGCCATGAGTTGGCGCAGCGGTTGTGCCGTGATGGCAGCGAATACAAACGCTTATATCTTGCTAAGCAGTCGTGGTGGTCGCTGTGGTCGGCGTTTGGTTTGGCGCGGCTGATTCATCAGTTTCGCCCCGATGTCATTCATGTACATTCGCGTACGCCTGCATGGGTGCTTAAGTGGGCATTAGAGTTGGTGCCTGTCGCCTTGCGTCCGCTGACGGTGGGGACAATTTATGGTTATTATCCGTCCAATGCCTACAATCGGGCGATTTTTGATTGCGACCATCTGATTGCGGTGTCCGACAGCGTTAAGGTGTATATTTTACAGTACCACGAGCGCGACCCCGACAGCGTGACGCGCGTGTATCGTGGGGTGGATACCCAGCGTTATTTGTACCGCCACACGCCATCGGTACATTGGTTGCAGCAGATTTTTGCCGAATATCCCAAACTTGAACACCAAAAATGGCTGCTATTTCCATCCAAAATTGATCATCACAAGGGGCAACAGTGGTTGTTTGATATCGTTGGCAATTTGCGCGCGCAATTTCCCAAAATCCATGTGATCATCATGGACGATGCCGATGCGGACAACAACTTTGTTGAGGAATTTGTCCAACGTGCCCATGCGCTGGATTTGATGGATTATTTTACTTTTATCGGACGGCGCGACGACGGGCGCGAGTGGCTATCGGCTGCCAACATCGTGTTGGGACTGGCAAATCAGCCTGAAAGCATTGGTATCAATGTGCTCAAAGCAATTCATTTGGGCACGCCTGTGGTGGCGTGGGCACGCGGCGTGTATAACGAGATTTTGACTGAGCTGTATCCTGAAGGTTTGGTGTATGACATCAACGCCATCACGCTGTGTGAAGTGATTGCCGAGCAGCTCACGCACAAAGACCGCCCTGCTATGCCGCAAAATTTTAGCCAAAAACAAAGCGCGCGTGAGATCGTCGCGGTCTATGAGCACATGCTCAAAAACCTGCCCAGCCCAGCCGCTAAGGTATCACAGACGCAGAACGAGGCGCGGCTGCCCTAGCGTCTTCATGGGTGTGATTGGGCGCGGCGGCTATTATGCCAGTTGGCGTGCTCACCAGACTTGGCATTAAGGCTTTTTCAAACATAGGCAACCTAGCCTGCATTTGCTTGCCGATCACCCACTGCGGATTGGACGGCGCAAAGCCCATCTTGGCTTCGCGTTTGGCAATCAGCTGTTTGGCGTGATTAAATGCAGGGGCAAATTGGTGGTACTTTGGCAAGCTATCACCAAAAAACGCCTGCCCAAAGTAAGTGAAATCTGCGTCATTGGTACAGCCAAACGAGGTTCTATCTGCTGCCGATGCGGTGATAATCAACGTGGTTGGGCTAGCAAGCTGCTGGATAAACGAGCCAGAATAACACGCCGATAGCACAATTACCCGCCAACGAATACCCGCTTTATCCAACCGTTGGCGCAACCATGCTGGGTCTAAATCATCCAGCGCGATGGGTGGATTTTGCATTTGAATGACATTGGGCGCGCCGTGTGAGCTGACTGTCAGCCACAGCACGTCCTCGCTAGGGTTCATGCGACTAGCCACCGCTTGCAACGCCATATCAAGGCTGGTTTTACTGGCGATCGGTAGGCTGTCTTGCGTGTGTATGTTATTAACCAACACCGCCGTGCGCCCTGCCATGCCAAGCTGGGTCATGGCAAGCTGGCGCGCCTGTTCAATTTCATGGGCAAATACATCTTGCTCAGCAAAACCTGCCACGCCGATAAAATACCAATCCGTCACGCCTTTGCGCTCAGCTTGTAGGCTATCAAGCGTTTGGCGCAGTAGCTCGGGCTGGGCGTACAACGCCTGCTCACTTAGCATTGGCACAGGCGTTTCGGGCATAAAAATCGGCTGCGATTGGACATTTTTTTGCCACACCGCAAACACAGCAAACGCCGCCACCATCACCAACACGCGCTCAAGCCACGACCAATGCAGCTGCCGCCCAAATACCCACAACAGCGACAACGCTTGCCAAACAAACAACAGCGTAAACACGACAGGCAGCACGATATAGCCAAACTCAGGCAACCAACCTGCATGCCCAAGCCATTGAAACAGGCTTTGTAGCAGCGCCATCATGGTATCGGCAACCAGCCACAAAATTGCAGGCACATAAATCAGCATGGCATTGTAATGTCGCCGCGCCAATATCAGTCCCCACACCAGCATGACCATCGGCCACACCAAATAGCTAACCAAGCCTTGCTCGTTAAACGCGCTGGTATCTGCCGCTGATAGCCATGCAAACAGCAAGTTACTGCCCAATGCCGTCAGCGCAAACGCAAAAAACTGTCCAATCGTTGGCTTGACCCAATAGAACGCCTTACGCGAACCTAACAGCATATAGCCTGCCGCGCGGATATTGGACAAAAAATTTGCTGTAAAACTGTGTAGCGGTGCTAAACGCAACTGTGAAAAAGCCACTATTAAACGCCCACCTATCCTAGCATATAACACCAATCACGCTTAAATTGCCGTTAAGTGCATTTAAGTAAGTATCATCTAAATTTAAGATGGCTTACTGTAACATATCACCGCGTAATATTCTGTGACAATTTAGCAGCCTACGCATTCCAAGCGACATTTACTGTCGTTTTAATAGGTCATGTGATTTTTGAACAGTTTCAAAAAAATTCTTCGATCTTTAAAATCAATTGACTAAAGCGTGTGCGGCAAAAATCCCTGCCAATAAAACTGTGGCGGTATAGCTTGCACGTGCTGTGCTTGTCGCATTATAGCAGCGCATAACCACGCGACTTGCTCATGGGCAAACGCTGTGTCATCGGCAAGCTGATTGAAAACCACCAATGCCAACCTCAAGCCTGCTTGCCAAATCGCTTGCACGCTCAATAAGGCATGGTTGAGGCAACCTAACTTCACCCCGACCACCAACACCACAGGATAACCCAAGCCTGCTGCAACATCGGCAAGCGTTGCGGTGGCATTAATCGGCGTAAACCAGCCACCTGCCCCTTCAACCAGCACGACATCAGCAGGGTAATCAACAACGGTGGTTTGCACCGCATCAATCAGTGCATCGGTAGTCAGTTGCACACCATCGCACGCAGCGGCAATATGCGGTGAGCACGGTGTGGCAAGGCGCACAGGTGCGATGGCCGCCAATGGCGGTGTAACATTGGCAAAGCGGTTAATCTGCTGCGCGTCGCTGCTGACACCATCATCAAGCCCTGCGGTGACAGGCTTGATGGCGTACACACGTTGCCCTGCGGTGACGCATTGGCGTACCAATTGCGCGGTGATGGTGGTTTTGCCAATTTCGGTATCGGTGCCTGTGACAAAATAGACGCCGTTTAGGGTTGGCAATATAAAAAAATCATCCATTAATTTATTTTTCATTTTAATCATTCTACAGATTTATATAAAGATTTTGCTAAATGCCACATTAAAACGGGTGGTACGGCATTGCCAATAGCACGATATTGACGATTGTTCGCAACAGATTCTAACTTAAAAGTCATAGGAAAAGATTGAATGCTTGAGGCTTCTCTAGGTGTAAAGCGTCTGTATCGTTCACCTACTAATAAAACAGGATCAGTACTATTTAGACTGACCTTAGCCAAATGCGAGCTAATAGTATTACAAGGTTGCTCTATATCTTGGTTTCTACCCTTATTCATTTTGTGTTTAACCTTTAGCATACCATCAACGGCTTTTTGACTAAAAAACCATTGGTCATCATGGTCTGCTTCTGTATCTAATACTTCTTTTAGAGCAACTTTGTTTTCTAAGGTGACTGGCTGGGGGAACTCAAATTTATTAAAATCTTGCTCATCTCTAAAACCAACGATAAAAACCCTTTCACGCTTTTGGGGTATGCCGTATTCCGAGGCATTTAGCACCTTAAACTTAATGTGATATCCTGCTTGCTCAAATTCATTAATAATCATGGGAAAAGCTTGTTTTTTATTGGCGGACAATAAGCCTTTGACATTCTCACCTATAAAAAATCTTGGTCGCTTTGCTTTTAAGATTCTGACCATTTCAAAAAACAGTTTACCCTTTTCATCCTTATAGCCTAATCGTGGCGGATTTTGGGCGATAATAGAGAATGACTGACAAGGAAAGCCACCCAATAAAATATCGTGGTCTGGCACTTCCTCTAGGGCTATTTCTCTAACGTCTTTCACAATCGCCTTGTGTTTAAAATTATCATTATAGATAGTGGTTGCATAGCTATCGTTATCGACTGCATACACGACCTCAAACGGTAATTTTTTATAGCGTTTATTTAAGAACTCAAAACCACCTTGAATACCTAAGTCCATGCCACCGCAACCACAAAATAGTGATACCACTTTTAATTTTGGACTTCTAACAGTTGTTCCCATTGCCCCGCCCCTTCTGTAAATTCAACAACCCAATTCTTATCTAGCTTTAATTTGCCTTCATTAAGTTGCTTAACTGGATTTTGGATAACAAAAATATTTTTGCTATTTTCATTGATCACTAGGTAATAGATAAAATATCTGTCTGCTAGTGTCATTGCACTATCCCATTCATTCGGGGTCAATCTAACCTTATTATTGGTTAAAGCCTTCTTAGATTTAGTAGTTTTAACTTCAATATAGCGTTTCATGCTCGGTATTTCGATACTTTGAACATCATAGCCAACACCCAAAGGAGTGGGTATTTTATTAATTAAATGCCTTCGGTTATTATTATCATCCATTGTTCGTAAATGCTCGTGAGCTAGTACAAGCGTTTCACCATAGTCACCAATAATTTTCGTTGGTACTTTTTGTCCGCCTTCTAATTGAATGTAGTATTCTTGAATTAAGTCGGACAAGTTAAGCATTTCGTTTAACCCTAAGTGTGGGGCAAATGCTTCGATATTATCAAAGCTATTCACATAGTCGAACCAATATTTTTCTAATTTCGTTATTTCGCTACTAGGAATCGTAGCTTGTTGATAATATTGGTCATAAGCACTAAACCAAACAGGATTATTTAGGTGATAATCAATCGCTTGTTTATTGTCATCATTTAAGTAATACCAACGCCCCGTACCTTTATCAGTTAGTAAATTTGCTAAAACCATATAATCTAGAATATCACCTGCATAGCGATAAACGTCACCTTGTGAAGGATAGCTACCATCAGCTTTTTGAAGTTCAGGATATTGATGGTTATATTTAACTTTGTTTTGACGATTATCAATAATTTGCTTTGCGACATCCAAAGGAGTTTTTGTGTGATAAGCTGTTACTCGTAAGTCATAGTAGGCGCATTGGGTTAGCTCCTCAGCTGTTATGCTCAAAGGCTTCCCTAGTAAAGCTGTACCTTCAATTAAAGTCTTTAATATAAAGTCACAAGGCTTAAATTTAACTCCATGTCTAATATGCTCAATTACAGTATGGGGCTTAACGTGTCCTGCGGGATATTGAAAGGTATAAAGAAAATAGTTAAAAAATTCATCTAAATATTGATTAGTCGACAGCCTTCTAGCAGTCAAACTAGCAAAAAATTCATTATCATTTTCTTGTATAAAAGCAAACAAAGCCGATATTTCAGTCCGCCAATTATCTATCGTTTTCTTGGTAGAAGTAGCATTGTTCTTAAATTTAAACAAAATATTGTTCAACTCACTATCAAATGCTTGTTTTGGCATTTTGTCAAGTTCAGTAATGGCATTGGCAACATACAATAAAACTTCTTCAACATCGTTTTTAAAACGTGGTCTGACATGATGAAGTCGATAAAAATACTGTGATGGGATTTGATATGTCATATTTGTCTTTCAATTTTCCGATAGATAGTCTTTTAGCTTTTCAGCTAAAACTTGGGCTAATAACGGTGGTACAGCATTACCAACTTGCTTATACTGGCTGGTTTTACCTTTCAGAAAAATAAAGCTGTCTGGGAATGATTGTAGCCTAGCACTTTCTCTAACGGTTGGCACTCGGTTAAAGCGATAGTGAAAATGGTGTCGATGCCCTGTATCGATAGTAAAACTAGGTTTTTGACTATTGAACCGTGTCCATGCGATGTTCACCTTTCTAGTTTCTCTTAGATGCTTAGGCAAATCTTTATAGTTACCACCATCAGGTACTTGAGCAATAATTTCAACAGTTTTTGGAGTATGGATCGTGGTTTGATGATTGTGCAAAACAGTGCTACCAATGCGCATTAGTCGCTGATATTCACTTTGGGCTTCAACTGGATAAATTTCACCATCTGCAATAGTTTCATCAGGCAAATCACCAATTGCTTGCTTGCAAGTGACAAAATCTTTAGTAGTAGGCAATGGAAAGTCGAATGTTTGACCATTTTTTAAGCCCACAAAGAAAGCTCTACGCCTGTTTTGGGGTACGCCATATTCAGAAGCTAGCAGTATTTTATAGGTGATCGTATAACCTAAATTTGTAAAATCCTCGATGATCTCATCTTTAACTGCTCCTTTACCCATAGATATGATATTAGGCACATTTTCCATAATGAAGGCTTTGGGCTTAAAATAAGCGACAAAGTTGACAAAAGATTTATATAGCTGATTTCGCTCGTCATCTATCAAGCGTTTACCTGCAATAGAAAAACCTTGACAGGGCGGCCCGCCAATAATGACATCAATTTCTTTATTGTCTATCTGTTCTGCTATTTGTTTTGGTGAAACATTAAATAGGTCAGCTTTAATAGCCTTAGATTTGATGTGATTAAATGCAAACGTATCTAAAGCGTCCTGCCAATGGTCAATTCCTGCAACTACTTCATAACCTGCTTCAATAAAGCCGTGAGACAAACCACCGCAACCACAAAATAAATCTAAGACTTTATAACGCATTGTTATAACTCATAATTAGGCTAAAAAATAGGATTGTAACATAAATGCAAGTGTATCGTGCAATTTCTCACTTTGTATAGTTTATGCGCCATATAACTCAAGCAACAGTATCATAAACCCGTATACAAACATTGGTCTATATCTTGCTTAGTTTGAAACACATGGCTATCATGATAACCCCTATAGTCGCCGAATGATCACCATGACAGACCAATCCGCCGCCGCGTATACTTATTTGCTAGCCGCGTTAAGCCAAGCCGACACGCCTGCTTGTATCGGCGATTTGTTAGCGGCGATTTTGACAGAAAGCGAGCAGATAGAGATCGCCAACCGCTTGTTGATTTTTGCCCTGCTGCAACAAGGTCTGCCACAGCGTGAAATCAGCGAACGCCTTGGGGTGGGCATCGCCACGGTATCACGCGGTGCCAAAGCCTACCAACGCCACGCTGTTGCTGCCTTGCTACCTAATTTAGCAGACGCATTGCCAACCCATTAGCTTGTCTATTTTGTCATAGTATTGTATCAATGTACTAGAACATGATAATATTGTATGATTATTTTATAGCTTGATTTCATAGGTCGTTTTATGCCTGCCACACCATCTACCACACCGCCCATGCTAGATATTCCCAGTAAGCCAAATTTAATCAAAATCGCACAAGATATTGATTTTTTTGATTTATTTAAACGCATTGAGCAGCAGTTTGACACGTGTTTTTTGCTTGAGTCGTTGGGTGCAGACAGCCACCTAGCGCGTCACCATGCCATCGGGTTTGACCCTGTGCAGACGATTTATGCCAAAGACCGCCACACATTGGTGATTGAGGATAATCGCAACGGCACAACGCAGACTTATGCAACGGATAATCCGTATCAGCTATTACGTGCCATCACACCGCAGCATGTCATCGCGCGGCAGCACACGGGCGGCTTGGTCGGCTATCTAGGCTTTGACAGCGTGAATTTTTTTGAGCCAAGTCTTGATGTACCTGCGCATACAAATTTTGCACCGTTTAAATTTGGTTTGTATTTAGACGGTTTAAGCTATGACAAAATGACGGGCGAGATTTTTTATTTTTATTACAATGAAAATCGCTTGACACAAATTCAGGCGTTATTGAGCCAGCCTGTACCCGAGTTGTCACCGCCGCAGGTGACGTTTGTCGGCGATGGCATGAGCCGTACCGAGCACGCCGCCGCTGTCGCACAGGTCAAAGAGGACATCATTGCAGGGCGGATTTTTCAATGCGAGGTCGGCTTTAAGTCGCATTATCGCATCGAGGGCGAGTATTTGCCGATTTATGCGCGGCTGCGTGAGGTCAATCCGTCGCCACATATGTATTTTGTTAAATTTGGGCAACAAAAAATCTTGGGCGCGTCGCCTGAGCTGTTGTTTCGTTTGCGCGGTGGCGAGATGGAGACGTTTCCGCTAGCAGGCACGACCAAACGCGGCAGGGATGCACACGAGGATCGCCAACTGGCACGCGCGCTGCTTAATGACCCAAAAGAAATCGCTGAGCACAATATGTTGGTGGATTTGCACCGCAATGATATCGGACGGGTAGCGCAATTTGGCACAGTCAAGGTGCGTAATTTGATGGATATCAAGCGTTTTTCGCACGTACAGCATATTTCGTCAGAAATCGTTGGGATTTTGCACCCCGACGAAGATATGTTCAGTGCACTTGCTAGCAATTTTCCAGCAGGTACGCTGTCGGGGGCACCCAAAATCGAGGCAATTAAAATTATCAGTGCGTTAGAACCCGATGGGCGCGGCGCGTATGGCGGTGCATTGGGGCAATTTAGCTTGAATGGTGATTGTATTTTTGCCATTCCAATTCGTAGCCTGTTTGCCCATGGTACGACAGCATACGCGCAGACTTGCGGCGGCAATGTGTATGACTCCAACGCCGATGATGAATACGAAGAAATCGTGCGTAAGCTTGCCGCCATGCGCGTGGTTCTACAGCATTTTATGGCAGAAAAAAATCCTAAAGGTACCGTATGAACGTGTTAATTATTGATAATTTTGATTCATTTACCTTTAACTTGTATCAATATATCGGTGAGATTTTACGCGCCGAACGCGCACCGTTTGATGTGATCGTCAAGCGCAACAACGCTTTGAGCCTAGCAGATATCGATACCATCGCGCCTGAGCGAATTATCATCTCGCCTGGACCTGGCGCGCCCGATGATCCTGCATATTTTGGTATCTGTAGCGACGTGATTCAGACGTGGGGTAAGCACACGCCGCTGCTTGGGGTGTGTTTGGGCATGCAAGGCATTGCGCATGTATTTGGCGGCAAGGTCGGGCGCGCGCGCGTGCCAATGCATGGTAAAACCTCACCGCTGTGGCACGATGGCGCAGGCGTATACCACGGTTTGCCGCAAGGCGTGGATATCATGCGCTATCATTCGCTGGCGGTTGAGGCAACAAGCCTACCCGATTGCTTGACTGTGACCAGTTTGGCGCATGACACACATGACCCAACAAACGCCCATGATTTTGCCAGTGTGGTGCAAAACATGGGTGAAAATTCAGAAATTATGGGCATTTGCCATCGTGAGTATCCGATTCAAGGTGTGCAGTTTCACCCCGAATCGTTTGCCACCGAAGGCGCAAAAGTGATGTTAAAAAATTTCTTATTTGGTCATTAATGCCCAAATCGCCAGCAGCTGGCTTTTAACCCGTTATCCGCCGAATGCTGCCATCTGTGGTGTGGCGTTCGGCAAATTCAAACCCCATTGATGACAGCGTCAAAATATTACTAACACGCGTGCCATAGGCATCACCCAAGACTGCCGTCGCCCGTGCTTTTGGAATAAAAATAGAAGACAACGCCGCTTCGATGACAGGCTTTACGCCCGTTTTGGGTAAATCATCGCATGGTGCGCATACGTCATCGTGCAACACCGCCCACGCCGCATCTTGCCAGTTTTGCTGCTCGGCAATCAGCGGTAGCACCTCTTGGCGCACCCGTCCGCGCAAGCGTTCACATTTAAACCACGGCGCGTTGGGCTGACCATTGGACAGCACATACAACCCTGCAGGCAATACCTCAATGCCATAGCCGCGATTGTTGAGCATCACAGCTTGCTTGCGCGTCCCAAGTACCAAATTAAACCCGTCATAATCTGCCAATACCAGACCGCGTGCAAACGCCAGTGGCGATAGCGTACTGTGCAAAAACTCGGTCACCAGTTGCCCGCGTGAGGTCGGATTGGGCGGTGTCGTCTGCGCTGCGTCACGAAAATTGAGCACAATCGCCCAACGCGTGTCAGTCTGCCCAGATGATTGGGTGACTTGACGCACACCGAGCCATGTCCCACCCGAGCGCAAATCTTGCCCTGCCACCGTACCCGAGCGCCAATGCTGCAAGGCGGCTGTCGGGCGCGCAAACAACTCATCGCGATTGGACAGCAGCACCAGTGGTTTATCAGCAAACAGTTGCCAAGCGATAGCAGCAATACACATAGCTTACTAAAAATCGGCGTTGCCAAACCGTCTAGGCATTGTCCAACGTTGCAAACACTTGCTCTGCCGCATCCAGTGTTGCGTCCAAATCCGCTTGGCTATGCGCCATGCTCATAAACGCGGTCTCAAACGCCGAGGGCGCAAGATACACCCCGCGCGCTAACATGCCGTGGAAAAAGTCGGCAAACATCGCGGCATTACAGGCAGTAACTTCATTGAAGTTTTGCGGCAAATCGCTGTCTTGGCTTGGCGTAAAGAACATGCCAAACATACCGCCAACATAGGTGGTCGCAAATGGTAGGTTTGCTGCGTCTGCACGCGCTTGCAGACCTTGTGTCAAATAGCGCGTTTTTTCGGTCAAGGTGTCATAAAACCCGTCTTGGCACAGTAAATCAAACATCGCAAGCCCTGCACGCATTGCCAACGGATTGCCCGATAACGTGCCTGCTTGATACACCCCACCCAATGGCGCAATATAGCGCATGATATCCGCACGTCCACCAAACGCCCCAACAGGCAAGCCTGCGCCGATGATTTTGCCAAACGTCGTCAAATCAGGTGTGATACCAAAATGCGCCTGTGCCCCACCCAGCGCAACGCGAAAGCCCGTCATCACTTCATCAAAAATCAGTACCGCGCCGTATTGGTCACAGCAGTCGCGCAAGGTCTGCAAAAACTCACGTCGCGGCACAACCATGTTCATGTTGCCTGCGACAGGCTCGACAATCACGCCTGCGATTTTATCACCCCATTTGGCAAACGCATCACGCACCGCTTGTGGATCATTGTATGGCAAGGTCAAGGTGTATTTTGCCACATCAGCAGGCACACCCAACGACGTGGGCACGCCGATATCAAGCATCCCCGAACCTGCTTTGACCAGCAAGCTATCGCTGTGCCCGTGATAGCAGCCCTCAAACTTGACAATCACATCACGCCCCGTAAAGCCGCGCGCCAACCGTATCGCCGACATCGTTGATTCGGTGCCAGAATTGGTCATGCGAATCATCTCAACGCTGGGCACAAGCTTGCAAATCTTATCGGCAATCGTGGTTTCAAACGGGGTTGGCGTGCCAAAGCTCAAGCCATCATCCGCCGCACGTTTGACCGCGTCGATGATATGCGGATGGGCATGTCCCAAAATCATCGGCCCCCATGAGCCAACATAATCGATGTAGGCATTGTCTTCGGTGTCGTACAGCTTGCTACCTGCCGCACGTTTGACAAACACAGGCGTACCGCCCACACCTGCAAACGCGCGTACGGGTGAATTGACCCCGCCAGGGATATGCGCTTTGGCTTGTTTAAACAGCAGTTGATTGGTGGTTGGTTGGTTGGTTGTTGTCATGGTGTACTCACTTTTTACGTTAAAAAATTCATGGGTTATTGGTTAAAATTTTTACCAGTCGTGGCGCTGTTTACGGTTATTTAGATCACAAACCACTAATGCGCCAGCGTCTTTAATTGTCGCCACGTATCGGTATCGACTTGGTCTTGCCAAATTTGCACAGTTAAAAATTTGCCAAACGGCTCAAATAACCAAAACCGCAGCAGCAAGACCGCGCCGATATCCTCTACCGCCGTCAGTTTGGCTTGCCACACATCATGCGTCTGCCCAAACGGCACGCGGATATAACCTTGCGCCACTTGTAGCTGCCAGTCCCAAACGGCCAAGCCATTCGCCCCATCAGAAGCGTTGCTATCGACCGTACTACTAAGTGCCAACAAATGCGGCTGCCACAACTGCCCAACCCATAAACACGCCCATAGCAGCGCCGTGATAGCCAGCTGATATGCCTGCCCAATCGGCAGCGCAAGCGTTAGCAACGTTAGCCCCACCGCTGCCCCTAGCCACCACAGCAGACGCAGCCGACTGCCCGACAGCACGCTATCAATGGCAATAAATGGCATAATCGTTCATCGACACAGCTCTAACCGTGGCTATCAGCAGATGCTGCCACACGCTTGATTTTGGCAATCAACGCAGCCCATTCGGCGTTGGGTGGCGCAGCATCATACAAAAACCAATCCAACAAATCAGGATCTTCTTGCGCGATCAATTCACCAAACAGTGCTTGTTCTGCCGCGTCCGCCGCCAAATACGCGTGCTTGACATAGGGCGAAAAATAAAAATCCAACTCTTTGAGCCCACGCCGCGCACGATAAATAGTTTTGCGCTGCTCCAACGTCAGCGTGTCGTTAGTATTTGCCATGGGATTTGCTCCCCTATCCACGTTTGTATGATTCATTGCCACGATTTGCCCTCATCGATCATCGCCTGCCACATCGCCAGACCTGCTTTGGTGGTGGCAACATCATGCGCACGCACGATACACGCGCCTTGCTGCACTGCCAACAACGCCGCCACCATGCTCACCACATCGCGCGCATCAACCGCCGATGGCAACCCTGTACGGCTTAGCACCTCACCCATCACACGCTTACGCGAAATCGCCACCATCACAGGCAAGTTAAACGTATGCAGCCGAGCAAATGCATTGAGCAACGCCAAGTTATCTTTGGCATGTTTGGCAAAACCAAAGCCAGGGTCAAGAACGATATTTTGCCGCGCAACACCACCTGCCAGCGCCGCATCAATGCGCTGTTGTAGCTCATTGATGACATCGTTGGCTATGTCATCATAGTGCGCCAACTGATTCATGGTTTTGGGCTCGCCGCGCATGTGCATCAAAATTACAGGAATGGCTAATTGCGCTGCGGTTTGGATGGCATTGGGGCGTTTTAAAGCGCGCACATCGTTCCAAATACTAGCACCTGCTTCGGCTGCCGCGCGCATGACAACGGGACTGCTGGTATCTACCGATAGCCACACCGCCTCACCAAAGCGTGCACGAATACCTGCCACCACGGGGACAACTCGCGCCAGCTCATCCTCTTCGCTCACGGGCACGGCATCGGGGCGTGTCGATTCGCCGCCGATATCAATAATAGCTGCACCGTCATTTAGCATCTGCTCGGTGTGGCGCAATGCTGCATCAAGGCGGTTGTATTTGCCACCGTCTGAAAATGAATCAGGCGTGACATTCAAAATCCCCATGATTTGCGGCGTGGATAAATCCAACTGCTGATTGCGATAGCGCAAAACAAATGGCGGCAAGTCATGAAGCTGCATAAATAATCCCAAATTTTGTCTTTTACCTACTAAACCTTGTCTAGGCTATTGTATGCTAAAAACCAAAAAACCGCCAACGTCTGGCGGTTTTCGATAAAGTTATTGAATGAATCACATTGCAGGCAAGGGCGGCGGTGTTAATGCCGAACCACCTGTTGGCGGATTGGTTGGTTTATCAATGCTGATTCTGCTAGGCTCTTGATAAACCTTAGGCTCACGCGGTGGAATACCTGCCATAATGTCTTGCAATTGATCGCGGTCGATGGTTTCCCATTTGAGCAATGCCTCGACCATCGCGTGCATTTTGTCGGCATTGCCTTCAATCAACGCGCGTGCAATATCATATTGCTCTTCTAGTATTCGGCGTACTTCTTCATCAACTTTTTGCTGAGTTGCCTCTGAAATCGTCCGACTGCTGCCGCCAAAATAGCCACCGTTGTCATCGTCTTCATAAACCATGATGCCTAAAGCTTCTGACATGCCGTATTTGGTCACCATCGCACGCGCCATTTTGGTCGCCCGTTCAAAGTCATTAGACGCACCTGTGGATTGCTGATTGATGAACACCTCTTCGGCAATACGTCCACCAAACAAAATCGCAATGTCATTGAGCATCTTAGACTTATACATGCTGGTTTGGTCGTGCTCAGGTAGCTGCCACGTCACACCCAACGCCCAGCCACGCGGCATGATGGTGACTTTATGCACAGGGTCAGTACCAGGCAATAGCTCCGCCACCAACGCGTGTCCTGCTTCATGGTAAGCGGTTGCACGGCGTTCTTCTTCACGCAGCACCATAGACTTACGCTCAGGTCCCATGAATAGCTTATCTTTGGCTTCTTCAAAGTCATTCATATCAACACTGGTTTTGTTGTGCCGTGCAGCAAACAACGCCGCTTCATTGACCAAGTTTGCCAATTGCGCACCGCTAAAACCCGGCGTACCACGTGCCAAAGAACGGATATCCACACCGATGGTTGAAGGCAGTTTTTTTAGGTGTACACGCAAAATCTGCTCACGGCCTTTGATATCAGGCAAACCAACTTGAACTTGGCGGTCAAAACGTCCAGGACGCAGCAAGGCTTTGTCCAACACATCGACACGGTTGGTCGCAGCAATTACAATCACACCGTCATTGCCTTCAAAACCATCCATCTCAACCAACAACTGGTTTAGGGTCTGTTCACGCTCATCATGACCGCCGCCCATGCCTGCACCACGATGACGACCGACCGCGTCGATCTCATCAATGAAAATAATACACGGTGAGTTTTTCTTGGCCTGCTCAAACATATCACGCACACGCGACGCACCCACACCGACAAACATCTCAACAAAATCAGAACCTGAAATAGAGAAAAACGGCACTTTCGCCTCGCCTGCAATCGCTTTTGCCAACAAGGTTTTACCAGTACCTGGTGGGCCTACCATCAAAACACCACGCGGAATAGTCGCGCCCAACTTGGTGAATTTTTCGGGATCACGCAAGAAATCGACAATCTCGGTCACCTCTTGCTTGGCTTCATCACAGCCTGCCACATCATCAAAAGTCACTTTGACTTGGTCTTCGGTCAGCATTTTGGCTTTAGATTTACCAAAGCTCATCGGGCCCATACCGCGCCCACCGCCTGAGCCACCGCCCTGCATATTGCGCATAATGAACAAAAACAGCCCGATAATCAGCAGCACAGGGAAACTTGCGATCAATAACTGCATCAGTAAGCCTTGACGCTCAGGTGCGGTACCCTGCACCTCAACATTGTGCTTCATCAGCTTGGGCATCAGCTCATTGTCCTGAATCATCGGGCGCACAGTCTCAAAGGTTGAGCCGTTTTTCTTTTCGCCGACAATTTGCTCGCCGTCAATCTTCACGCTTTTGATTTGGTCGCTATTGACCGCGCTGACAAACTGTGAGTAATTGAGCTTATCGGGCTGATTGCGGGTGTCAAAGTTGCTGAACACAACCACCAACACACCAATCACGACCAGCCACAATAAGGTATTTTTTACCATGTCGCTCACGTTGTGTTTCCGTCCTTTTGGTAGTGGCAAAGACTTGCACCGTTTGACAAAAATAATTGGGCAAAAGTCTTGCATTTAATTGCTTAATATAGCACGATTTTGGGGCAACAAGGCGAGAATCAAGCCAAAAAACTGTTATTTTGTTTAATAAAAACCTTGCTTGTTTTTATAGCCCATTCCATTGGTATTTTTTAACAAATTTTAGAAATTAACGCTATTTTAGCTCGATTTTATTTAATATATAAATATTATTATTTTAAATAATTTAAAAATAAGTACATTAAAATACTGCAATACTACAACACCATCACAGCGTCACGTATACGAAGCCACTTGGCTAAAAAGTCATTTGGCTAAAAAGTCATTTAGTCGCCAACCAATACATTTCTTTAGAGCGCGCGCGCGAGGCGGCAGGTTTGATACTGCGTAATTTGCTAAACTGCCCTTGCATGGTTTTACGCAACTCATCTGAGCCTTCTCCTTGAAACACTTTCATAATCAGCGTACCGCCATCGGTCAGCGTCTGCAAGGCAAAATCCACCGCCAACTCACACAGATACATCATGCGCGGCTGATCCACAGCGGCAAAACCTGACGTGTTGGGTGCCATATCAGACAGCACCACGTCAACAGGACGACCTGCCACCGCTGCCATGATGTTGTCAAACACATCTTGCTCACGAAAATCTCCTTGGATAAAGGTAACATTATCCAAATAATCCATCGGCAAAATATCTGACGCAATCAGCGTGCCGTTGTCGCCAACCAGCTTTGCCGCCACCTGTGACCAACTACCTGGCGCTGAACCCAAGTCTACTACGGTCATCCCTGGGCGGATCAGCTTTAGCTTGTCATTGATTTCTAACAGCTTGTAAGCCGCGCGCGCACGATAGCCGTCTTTTTGCGCAAGCTTGACGTAATGGTCATCCAAATGCTCTTGCATCCATGCGCGGCTACTTTTGGATAGTTTTTTGTTGGTGATTCGGGTTGCCATAACAGTTTTTTGGTAAAAGATGAAATGAAAATCATGCAAAGGTTTACGCAAGTTTTTAGACATTGTAGCACAATTTAGCAATAGGCTGATCAATGTCTTGCCAACGCTTTGCCGCAAACATGCTATAATCTTTGGTTTAACCAATTTTAGGTAATTAAATGGCAGCCAACATGACCAACCAAACCGTATCCAAACCGCGCGTTAAGCTCACTGACCCCTTGACCAACGAGCAACGCAAATCGCTCAAAGGTATTGCCCACCAGCTATCGCCGATTGTAACAATTGGGGCGCAAGGCGTGAGTGATCGTGTACTTGAAGAAATCGGGCGCGCGCTTGATGACCACGAGCTCATCAAAATCAAAATTCCTGCAGGTAGTAAAGAACAACGCGACGCGGTGGCGCAAGCTGTGGTTGAAGCAACGCAAGCAACGTTGATTAGCAGCATTGGGCGTGTGTGCGTGCTGCTGCGCCAAAACCCAGAGGCGAACCCCAAATTGTCAAATTTGGTGCGATTTGATTAGTCCGACTGCCCATATTTTAGCCAGCGTCTGCCAGCACGCGCATGACGCGGTATTTGGCAACGCGGATTTGGTTGTACCGCTGCATGCGTTTGCTGACACGCCAGCCCAAAGTGATCTTGCGCCAATTTGGGCAGCGATTACCATTGTGCCGACTGGCGATCATCTGCCCGATGCCACGCTGTTGGGTATCAGCTACTTTATACCGCGTTTTGACTGGTTAGTGCCTGCGCGTTGGCAGGCATCTGCCACTTACCCTGTGACAGCTTTTCAACCGCTACCACGTGTACCCGATGAATGTTTGTGGCAAGCTAATTGTTTGGAATGTTTTTTTGCTTGGGCAGAGGACAGCCGTTATGTTGAAATCAATATCAGCGCGGACGCAAACAATGCACGATTTAACGCTTATCAATTTACAGATTACCGCACCCCAAATACACTACCGCCACTGACCACACAGCAGTTTGTGGTGCAATCCATCGCGGCTGATTCAATAGATAAACAATTTAAAAAAGATAAACAATTTAAAAAAGATAAACAGTTCGCCGATTTTTATGTTCGGCATGTGGCGGTGTGTTTAGCTGATGGCGCGCAGCAGATCACAGCTTTTGTGCCCAAACTGATTCAGCCTTGTGCCATTTTATACCGCAAGACAGATAAACAAGCGGATCAAGCCGACCATGCGGTATTTTTTGCCCCACAACACGCCACCCCGCCTGATTTTCACCACCAACCAGTTTGGCAAATCTTGCCTTGATTTTGATACAAACAAAAAAACCGCTATTTAATCAATAGCGGTTTTTTGTGCTAAACGCTTGGCGAATTAACGCTCAGGTGCCAATGCCAAATAAGTTTGTGGATTGACCGCTTGTCCGTATTGGCGCACTTCATAATGCAAGTGAGGCCCTGTTGAACGGCCTGAGTTGCCTGACGCGCCGATGTTTTGATTGACCGCAACGGTATCGCCTTCATTGACATAAATCGCTGACAAGTGCCCGTAGCGTGTTGATAAGCCATTGCCGTGATCGATTTCAATATAGCGACCATAACCACTGCCAAAACCTGCATGCGTGACCACTCCGTTACCTGTGGCATAAACTGGCGTGCCAATCGGTGCGGCAAAGTCGATGCCCTTGTGCATACTGGTTCTGCCAAACAAATAGCGGTAACCAAAACCTGAGGTTTGCTGCGCCGATGACGCAATCGGGCGTATATTTAGTGAGCTTGGCGCGCCATAATACGCAGGACGTGCTGCACCACCGATGCTGGCGTTGGTGATGTAGCGCGTTTCGGTATAGACAGGCGTGGTGACAGAAGCCGATGGCAAGGTTTGTACCAACGTTGCTAATCGGTCTTCGCGTAGCTGCGCTTGGCGGCTAAAGCTTTGAATGGTGTCTGCGATATCGCGCTCACTGGCGATATAAAACTCTTGCTGTGCTGGGCGGTAGTAAGTTTCTTGGGCGTAGGCGTTTGTCATGCCCACGATTGATGCGAATGCTGATACCACAGTTGCGATACGTTTCATTGATTTATCCTTCCAAACCTGTGCGGTGGTCTTTATGTCATCAAAAGTCAAGCCCTAACCGCTGATTTAAAGCGCTATATTTCAATGCACAATTTGCTAAAATAACTTGAATAACCCACGCGATTTGCCGACTATTTAATCGCCTTGTTAGATCTGTTTGTTGCCAATACCGATGAAAAAGCCCGTCAATCATCTTGCTTCTTCCACCGAACAATACGCCCACTATCGCCTGCCGTATCACGCCGAATTGTTGGCTTTAGACAATCTAACCAACCAACTGCGCGCTGCGTGGCAAACTTTATTGCCCAGTGAAGCCTTGGACGGTGTACGCGTGTATATCGATGATGGTGAACGCTTGGTGATCAGCACGGCAAATCACACGTTGTGCAATCATCTGACCTACCATCGGCAGATTTTGCTTGCCGAATTGCACCAGCACTTACCCGAATTAATCAGAATTACAACCTTACAATTTCGGGTCATCACGCTAAAGTCCCTCACCGCTCAACCAAATTTACAATGTAATCAAAGCGTAAGCAATGTAAATTTGGGTAAGCCCTCGGCGACAACGAGGCAAAATATAACACAGCTTGCCGCGCTTGTCACCTCAAGTGAGCGTTTACAGCGTTCGCTGCAAAAACTGCTCGATGACTAGACAAATAAGATTTACAATGTAATTTTATGTAATTTTTGTTACTTTATTTAACTTGGTGGCAGTAATACTTTTTGGGCACAAAGCTAAAGACTCAGCCAACAAATGTTGATTGTATAGTTTGGTGTATCTCGTTAAAGATATCTTTTTTCCCAAGGTAGTTACTACCAGTCGTTTGGCGCACACGCTAATGGTTATTATTTTTTTTAGGCATATAACCAAAAATTATCAATAAAATATTGTCTCTTAAGTTTCATATAAGAATAACGCTAAAATGTTACACAATCTGCAAGTTTTTTACATAATGTTAAATTTATACTTCGAATAGCATAAGAAAAACTAACCAATAAGCTAAAATTTTGGCGCATCTTTGACATCTTTTGTTACAATTTGCCAGTTTGCTGCATCAGCGAATACCGCTTGTAATAGGCGATTGTTGAGGCTGTGACCAGATTTATAGGCATAAAATTCGCCCAAAATTTGATGCCCTGCCAAGTATAAGTCGCCAATCGCATCCAAAATCTTATGACGAACAAATTCATTGGCAAAACGTAGCCCTTCTGGATTAAGCACGCGGCTGTCATCCAATACAATAGCATTGTCCATGCTGCCGCCAAGGGTCAAATTTTGGCGTTGCAATGCCTCAATATCTTTTAAAAAACCAAACGTGCGTGCAGGTGCAATTTGTTTGGCAAAATTATCTGTGGTGAATTCAAAGCGATAGGTCGCGTGCTCAGCACAAAATGCAGGGTGGGCAAAGTCAATGGTAAAATCAAGCGCAAAACCGTCGTATGGGATGAGACGCGCGATTTTGTCGCCGTCACGCACTTCAACAGGTTGGATAATTTCAATAAATTTTTTGGCAGCAGATTGCTCGACGATGGCAGGGCGAATTGCGGTGAAAAAGTTTTGCGCGCTGCCGTCTAAGATTGGAATTTCAGGCGCGTCAAGTTCGACGCGCAGGTTATCAATACCCAAAGCCGCCAACGCGCTCATCAAATGCTCAACCGTACCAACACGCTGATTTTTGTCATTGACTAAATTTGATGCCATTTGTGCACCACGTACGCCAGTAAAATGCGCAGCGATAGGCTGAGCATCGGCAAGATCGGTACGGACAAACGTAATGCCGCTGTCGATTGGTGCAGGCTGTAGGGTCATGTGCACAGTTTTGCCACTGTGTAAACCAATGCCTGATAGCGCGAGCGGTGCGCCCAGCGTGCGTTGGCGCAAGGTGGTTGCTGTTAGCGGCGTGGATGAAATGGTCATCGGGCGTTTTCCTGTCATCAGGTGCTAGGCGCAAACTGTTGCGTCAGCGTGTTCTGATTGGCGATTGTAGCAAATTTGGCAGGATTGTGCAGGGGGAGCGCCGTTGAGACAATCGTTGCCCAACATCGGCTTAACAATTGCGCAAAAAACCCAACACCTTCAGGGTATTGGGTTGGGCATGATTTGACTATACTAAACGCTTATTTGCCTTGTTGGCGGCGCAAATAGTCTTGAATGCGCATACCGTTACCTGTGCGTGGGGCAGGTTCTGGCTGTGCAGGTGCAGGACTTGGCTGCGGCGCAGGTGTAGCAGGTTGTGGCGCGTAAGCCACTTGGCTCGTGTGTGAATTAGGCTGACTTGGCGATTGTGGGTAGCTTGGCGCGTCGCGATAAGCCGCCTCATGGGTGCCTGCTTCTACCTTGCTGTTGCTGTTGGCATCAGGTACAAAACGGCGCTCATTTTTTGGCGTGTTGTCAATCGTCAAGCCCGTTGCCACAACGGTAACTTGGAGCTCTTCACCTAGCTCATCGTTGAACACAAAGCCATAGAAAATATTGGCATCGTCAATATCAACGAGGCTGCGAACTTTTTCGGTAATCCGTGCTTGTTCATCCAAGCTAAAGTCACCGCCACTGATGACATTGACCACCAAGCCTTTGGCATTTTTAAGCAATAGATTATCCAACAGTGGGCTTTTGATGGCTTTTTCGGTGGCAGCTTCGGCGCGGTCTTCGCCCGATGCGCGTCCCGTACCCATCATCGCGTGCCCACGCGTTGCCATGGCAGATTTGATGTCATTAAAGTCGATATTCATATGACCATCAAAGGTAATCATATCTGCAATGCCTTGCACGGCTTGCAATAAGACTTCATCGGCTTTTTTGAACGCATCGCGCATGGAGATTTTGCCATACACGCTCATCAGCTTATCATTAGGAATAGTAATGATAGAATCGACATAGGTGGTTAGCTGCTCGATGCCTTCATTGGCGACTTTCATGCGCCGCCCACCTTCAAAGCTAAACGGCGTGGTGACAACCGCAACGGTCAAAATGCCTTCTTCTTTGGCAATCCGCGCAATCACGGGTGCTGCGCCTGTGCCTGTACCGCCGCCCATCCCTGCGGTAATAAATACCATATCGGTGGTGGCAAGCAGTTGGCGGATGTGTTCTTCTTCACTGTCAGCCGCCTCGCGCCCCACTTCAGGATTACCGCCTGCGCCAAGCCCGCGATTGGTATCGGCAACCAACTGCAAGCGGTTGGGCGCAGTCATACGGTCAAGTGCTTGTCTATCAGTATTGATACAAACAAAATTGATGTTTTTAATGCCCGACTGCACCATGTGCTCGACGGCATTGCCACCGCCGCCGCCTACACCAATTACGGTGAGACGCGCCATGCCATCATCGACGGGTTGCTCGCTTACGCCGGTGAATTTTAAAGTCATTGCTGGTTTCCTATCTCGCTATTTGTTTGCTGTTTGCTGATGGTGGGTAACGCACGGCTAATTTTGACTATATCGGCTTGCCGTCATATCTTTGAGCCATACTCATGGCTACTCCACGCCGTTGCATTCATCCAAGTTTTACCAAAATTGTCTTATCATACCATGACTTTAGGTAGCGTAAAATATCGCTTGAAATTAGCAGTTAGTACACCACCCCAATGTCATTGATCATCGTTTTAAAAAAATCGCCGCAAAAAATTGCCCATTTGCTGCATGTGCCGCTGTAAGGCAGGCTGTTTAAGCGCATCGGGTGAAGCTTTTTCACTGTGTAAAAAGTCTTCACTTTGGCTGTATAGCAGTGTACCAAACGCGGTTTGAAATTTACGCTGCTCAATTAGCGTGACCAAATCACGCAGTTTTTCATCGCTGTCGCTAAATGGCGCGTAAGGGCTAATGGCAGAGTTGGTATTGGCTTTATGCACTTTGTTGGCAAACATTTGTTTGGCAAGTGGCAGTAAGCCGCGCATATCGCTGCCGCCACCTGTCAAGACATAACCTTGCTGCAAAAAATCACTCAAACCAGCGTCATCAAGTGAGCGCTTGATATCGCCCAACAGCTTGGCATAACGGGCATGTACGATATTGTGCAACTGCTGCATGTTGATGGCTTTTTCATCGTCAAATTGGGTACGCTTGACGGTAAAAAACGCGCTGGCATCGATGCCGTGGCGATCAACATTGGCTTGGTTTTTCTTAATTAATTCAGCTTCAGCAATGGTCACATCCAGTAGCATAGAGATATCTAACGTGGCATCGTGACCACCTTCGGCAAAGCAATGGGTATAGACCAATTTGTGCTCGCGGTACACGCACACACTGGTTGAGGCATAGCCAATGTCAATAAGACACACACCGTGGTATTTTTCATCCGCCAGTAAGCAGTATTCGGCAGATGACACCGCATCAAACAGCATTTGGTCAATTTTGACGTCACATTCTTGCAACAGCTGCTGCAGGTTTTGCCGTCCGCGTACGGGCATCATCATCAGATGATACAGCACCGTCATACGCTTGGCTTGCATACCGATGGCATCGTTAATCATTTGGTCGTCATCATCAAGCGCGATGCCCTGCTGGGTGTAATGCATCAAGTACATGTCATCGCGCACATGCTGCTGCTTGACTTGGGTCAGTGCAGTCACCACGTCTTTGGCTTGAATGGTGTCATGATGGATAGCGACTTCACCGACACTGTTGAGACTTTGCAAATCTGGTGTAGCAAAGCTAAGCCAGACGCTATTGATACGGCAATTTGACATGTCCTCTGCTTCTTGCATGGATTGCTTGATGGCAGACTTTAGCCGTTCGCGGTGGCGGATCGTGCCTTGGTAAAAGTCGTAGCTTTTGACGCTGCCAATGCCGATGATGCGAATGTCGCTCGCAGAATACACTTGCCCAATGACGGTATGAATGGCAGTGGCGGTGAGGTGAATAACAACGAGGGTATCTGGTTTTTTCATGGTTGGTTGGGGTTAATCAAACAGGCTTATCAGCCCGACCCGTCGCGCAAATCTTGCAACAAATCTGGTTAAATCGGCACGCTATGACCGTGGGTTTGGCGGTTAGTTCAGTCGATTGGGTTGGATATCACACTTTACAAATTGCCGCACGCTTCGCTGGACTTACTGCGGCGTGATTGGCTTTGGTATAGACTTACTTGCCACTGTCTTTTGCCGCAGCATCGCTAGTCGGCGCATAATCTGGCTGCCGCCACGTCACTGCCATGCCATTTTTATAGCGTAAATCGATGGTCTGGAGTTTGGCAAGCTGTGGCTGCAACTGATTTTGTAACAAAATACTTAGCTGATACAATTTTTCAGTCGTGCGCTCATTATCAACCAACACACGCAAGCCATTGTCAAACCGCAGCAACCAAGACAGCCGTGGGGTAACGATGACCTCTTGCAATCTTAGCCCAAGTGGAGCGTACCAATCGGTAACTTGTTTGGCTTGTTGTAGCATGGCGGCGGCGTATTCACGCTCACCCTGCAAGCGCACCCAATACGGCTGATTTAAATCATTACTATCGGCAGGTGCAAACACCGTACCCGTGGCATCGACCAAGTGTTCACTGCCAAATTTGGCAACCGCCTGCCGTGGTACCACATGCACCTGCAGCCCTTGTTGCCAATCGCGGCGGATATCAGCTTGCGCAACCCAATCTAGCGTTTGTGCCTGTGCCAAATAGCTTGGTAAATCCGCTTGTAGCACATTGTTATCCGCTTGCGTGCCTAACGTGTCAGCCAATTGGTGATACTGTAGCGCAGACAGCCCGGTTGGATTGACCACGATCGGCGCGTTGGGCAACTGCTGTATCCGATACACTGCCAATGCCACCAGTGCAACCAACAGCAGTGCCACGATTAGTGACAGCCCTTGACGCAGTGTGTGTGATCCAACCCTTGCTGTTAAGCGGCGGCTTTGATGGGTCGTGATGGTTGTTTGCTCGGCGACCATCTGCAATGAAGCATCGTCCATCATACCTTGTGCCTCATCTGTAGAGGCTGTCGTCGGTGCAGCAGACTTGACAGCAGAGGCAGAAGAAGAAGCAGACGATGACATAACCACAACACCAGATCGGCTAAAACAGGCAGGCAAAACCAACAATCACCACAGACTCGGCGCGCAAAATACAAAAATCCTGCTAAATCAAGCAGTTAGCCATGCGCTAAAACACGGTAATTATAAGTCTTAATAGCATAGCATATCAACTCCCACTTGACCATGCCATGCGACGGATTTTTATGCTATGATATGCTTGGGCAAGCCATTAGCCAGCACACAGATCATCATTTGCGCTTATATGTTTATGCCAGTGTTTGCGCCAAAATCGCTAGGCATAAAGTAGCAAAATCCATGCCGCAATGCTTGGCTGCCATCGGTACAAGGCTGTGATCGGTCATGCCTGGAACGGTGTTAATCTCCAACAAATACAGCTTGCCGTCATCGTCCTTTAAAAAATCCACCCGTGACCAACCCTTGCCACCCAAAGCTGCCAAAGCACGTTTTGCCAGTGTGTGCATGTCGCGCTCTTGCGCTTCGGTCAAATCCGATGGACATTGGTACTCGGTGTCATCACGCAGGTATTTGGCTTCATAGTCGTAAAACTCGGTTTTAGGTACGATGCGGATACTTGGCAAGGCTTGCTCGCCCAAAATTGCGCAGGCATATTCACCGC
Source organism: Moraxella atlantae NBRC 14588 (assembly GCF_001591265.1). GTDB lineage: Bacteria > Pseudomonadota > Gammaproteobacteria > Pseudomonadales > Moraxellaceae > Faucicola > Faucicola atlantae. The sequence continues at coordinate 40,205 of NZ_BCUL01000005.1, forward strand.
CTGTGATGGCACGCTCTGCCAAGATTTCGCCGTGATATTGCTTGAGCGTGGGATACACCTCAGCAAGCTCGCCTGGGCGTTTGATTTTCATCACGCCCACACTGCTACCCTCTGCTGCAGGTTTAACAAACAACGGTAAACCCAGTTCGGCTTCCACCGCGGCAAAATCGCTGTCATCGTGCAGCACCACATACGGCACATTGGGCAAGCCCAGCCCTTGCCAGACTAACCGCGTGCGAAACTTGTCCATCGCAATCGCTGATGCCAACACGCCGCAGCCTGTGTACGGGATATTAAAGCCCTCAAGCACGCCTTGTAAGCCACCATCTTCACCAAACGTGCCGTGCAGTACATTAAATACACGGTCAAACTGACGCAGCAGAGCGATATCTTGCGCTTGTGGGTCAAAGTGGTGCGCGTCCACCCCTTTAGATTGCAGCGCATTTAACACCGCTTCACCGCTGTGTAAAGATACTTTGCGCTCGCTACTCCAACCGCCACACACCACGGCAACCTTGCCAAACGCGCGTACATCCAAATTTTTAATATCCATATGATTACCAAAAAACGCATTCATGGGCAGCTATCCACTTATTGTTGATTAAAAAATAAACCACTGTTGGCTAAGTCTAAACACAACTGCCCAACGTTGCCTGCGCCTTGGGTAATCAGCAGGTCATTGGCTTTGAGCACGTTGGGCAAGATTTGGCGGATTTGCGCCATGTCATTGATATTGAGCAAAATCGGCTCAACCTGCCCACGCAAGCGAATATTGCGCGCAAGACTGCGGCTGTCCGCACCCTCGATCGGTGCTTCGCCTGCGCTATACACATCAAGTAGCAACAAAACATCAACTTGCGATAACACCTCGACAAAATCATCAAAACAATCGCGCGTGCGTGAATAGCGGTGTGGCTGAAATAACATGACCAAACGGCGGTCGGGGTAGCTTTGACGTGCCGCCTTGATGGTCATAGCCACTTCGGTCGGATGATGCCCGTAATCATCAACCATGATGACATCATTTGCCGTGCTGTCCGCTGCATGATCGGCTGCCTGTGGCACGGTATACCGCCCGTGATGCTCAAAACGCCGCCCCACGCCTGAGAATTTTTCAACCGCGCGCGCAATGGCATCATCGGGCACGCCTTCGTCGGTCGCCATCGCGATCGCCGCCAATGCGTTATAGACATTGTGAATACCAGGAATATTTAAGGTAATCGGCAACGGCTCACGGTCTTTACGCAGTACGGTAAAACGGGTTTTTAGCCCATCGGTTTGCACATCCACCGCTTGTACGTCGTTGTGTTTTTCAAGTCCAAAGGTCAGCACAGGGCGCGCGATATCATCAATCATGGCATACAGTTCTTTGTCATCGCCGCACAACACCGCCAAGCCATAAAACGGCATATTTTGTAAAAACTGGACATACGCCGCTTTGAGCTTATCAAAACTATTGCCGTACGTGTCCATGTGATCTTGGTCGATGTTGGTGACAATCGCCGCCATCGGGCGCAGCGACAAAAACGACGCGTCCGACTCATCAGCCTCGGCAACCAAATAACAGCTTTTGCCCAAGGATGCATTTTTGCCTGAGGCGTTGAGCTTACCGCCGATGACATAGGTCGGGTCAAGCCCTGCTTCGGTCAAAATGGTGGTCAAAAGACTGGTGGTTGTGGTCTTGCCATGCGCGCCAGCAACCGCGATACCGTGGCGATAACGCATCAGCTCGCCTAGCATATCGGCGCGGCGAATGACAGGAATACGCGCGGTCAAGGCGGCTTGAATTTCGGGGTTTTGGCGGTCAATCGCTGATGACACCACCACCACATCGGCGGCACTGATATTTTTGGAATCATGCCCGATAAAGACCTGCACGCCCATTTGAGTCAAGCGTTCGGTGACAGGACTGGCTTTGATGTCTGAACCGCTGACCGCATAGCCGTGATTATGCACGACTTCGGCAATACCACACATGCCTGCCCCACCGATACCGACAAAATGCACGCGCTCGATACGGCGCATTTCGGGAATCTCAATCACGCGTTTGCTAAAGCGTCTGCCGCCTATCAGATTGGGGGTGAGTGATGTGGATGGTTGGATAGCGGTTTGGTCGATTAAATCGGGGTTGGCGGTGGTTGGCATAGCAGGCTCGGTTGGATGGTCTTACAAACACCCATGGCAAACGCTGGCGTTTACCTAGGTGAAACGGTTGGTTTAACGGTTAAATCAGGTTTCATTTGGCGGCAGATTGGATGCCGCACGGTTTGTGCTGGGTGCGTTTAGCATCGGCTTGGTTTGGCACGCCGCCAACACCAGTGCAGCGACTTTGGCAGTGGCATCTGGTTGGGCAAGGGCGCGCGCTTTTTTTGCCTTGGCTAAAATCGTGGCACGATCAAGTCTACCCAGCGTTTGCGCCAAATGCTCCGCGGTCAGCTGCGGCTGCGGCATTAAAATCGCCGCATCTTGATTGGCAAGCCAACGCGCATTGGCAGTCTGGTGGTCATCAACGGCATGTGGTAGCGGCACGAACACCGCCAATAAACCTGCTGTTGCTACCTCTGTCACAGTCAGCGCACCTGCACGGCACACAATCACATCTGCCCACGCGTACGCTTCTGCCATATCGGCAATAAACGGCGTGACTTCATATTGCGTGTGCTGCAAATCAGCTTGGTCGTATACCGCTTGTGTGTCGGTCAAATTGTTGCGCCCGCATTGGTGGCGCACCTGCCAACGTTGGATATTGGGTGCAGTTGGTGGGCGATGTTGTGATGGTTGATTTTCTAACAGCTTAAGCGTTGGCGCGATGGTCTGATTGAGCACTTGCGCGCCCAATGATCCGCCAATCACCAACAAACGCAGCGGACTTTGGTCGTTAGGATCAATGCGCGCTTCAGGCGGCGGCAACTCAACAATTGCTTCACGCACGGGGTTGCCAACCGTCACCAAACCATCGGGCTTATTTTCGCGAAACGTATTCGGAAAGGCTTGTAACACGCGATTTGCCATCTTGGCAAGATAGCGGTTACTCATACCTGCAATGGCGTTTTGCTCATGAATCAGCAGCGGAACTTTACAGATTTTTGCCGCCAGACCACCTGGTGCGGTGACATAACCCCCAAAGCCGACAACCACATCAATGTGATTACTGCGAATGATTTTGACACACGCCAACGTGGCTTTAAGCAGCGTACTAGGCGCTTTGAGCAGCCGTCCCATGCCATTACGCCGCAAGCCTTGCATATTGATAGCGTGATACACAAAACCTGTATCCGCCAGCAAATCGTTTTCCATGCCCATCAGCGTGCCCAGCCAGTGCACGGTCGCGCCTTGTTGTTCCAAGGCCTGCGCAACCGCCAATGCAGGAAACACATGCCCACCCGTCCCTGCTGCCATCATCAACACGCGCGGCGCATGCTTGGATGATGGCTCGGCGGTTGGGACAGACAGCGAACGGCTCATGGGTCATTCCTTGTTCATCAATATGACTTTTAATCGCGCATCAATTCACTTAATAACACCGATCACCTGATCGTGCTGATCAAAATCACTTGATAAAAATAGCGGTATAAAATTGGTTCAATAAAATGGACAAATCATAGCACTTTCTGGCTAAATAAAAAAGTCTAACCGCTTGGCTAAGCGTGTTGTGCGCCTGACAAAATGTGTCGAGTTGTTGCAAAAATTTTTACACCATTCACTTTTGTTAGGAAAAAGTAAGGCTTTCGTCAAAGAATTGTCATAATTTTGCCGTATACTACCGTCTGCAGATTTTGGGCAGCGGTAAGATGCTGCAAATATAAGCACCCCAAGCTGCCACTTGTTTTTTATATTTTATCCAGCTAACTCGCCAGAGGTAAATATGAACCAGCCCGTAGAAAACAGTTTAGCGACCAAAGAATTAAGCCGTCGCCAAGTATTGCGCTTTTTGGCAGGTGTGCCTGTACTGCCACTTGCCGCAGGTTCTAGCACCATGCTATTGACTGGTTGTGATGATGACGATGATGATGTAAAAGTCGTTAGTGCAACCACCACACCAAACAACACTTTATACAACGCACCAAAAACTGTTAAATCGGTTGAGTTTGTCGGTATGGATGCACCGACTAATGTCGCTGAGATGGCAACCACGACTGTTAATTCAAAACTACAAGCCACAATGACCGATGGCACCAGCAAAAGCTACAAACTGGTGTATAACAAAGTTTTCAACACTGGCGAATCTGTACCAAGCACCACAGGCGGCAACATCATCTCTGGTGGCTATTTTGACATCAATGGCAACCCAATTTATGACACCTCTGTTGATGGTCAAAAACGCCAATTCTTCTCAGATTGTCCAGATGGTACTTCAATGCTAACCATCAATGGCGCGAAGCCTGCTGGCGTGGCAGGCAACGCTGTCTTTGCCGTGGTACAATTTGAATACACCACCAAAAACTTAGCAGGCGACAGCATGTATGGCAAGCTGCCATCACCGATTGCCGTGCTGACCTTTGACCAAGATCCCAATACAGGCGCATTGCGTTTTGTGCGCTACCACAACGTGGATACGTCACCTGCCAAAGGCTTGTGGATCACCTGTGGTGCGTCATTGTCACCTTGGAACACACATTTATCATCAGAAGAGTATGAGCCAGACGGGTTGATCAGCATCAATGGCAACGCGTCAGACAAACAATTTGCGGCGTACAGCAAAAACTTGTTTGGTGATGAAAACACAGCGTATGTCTATAACTACGGTCATCTACCAGAAATCACCGTCAATGCCGATGGCACAGGTACATGTAAAAAACATTACTGCCTAGGTCGTCTATCACACGAATTGGTGCAAGTAATGCCTGACCAAAAAACTGTGTTGATGGGTAATGATGCGACCAACGCAGGCATCTTTATGTTTATCGCTGACAACGCCAAAGATTTATCTGCTGGCACGCTGTATGCCGCCAAAATGAACCAACGCTCTCCTGCTGGCGACAAACTGGGCGACTTTGGTGTGCAATGGATCAAACTAGGTCATGCCACCAGTGCCGAAATCCAAGGCATGGTAACCAACAAAATCAAAATCAGCGACTTTATGGATGTTCAGCTAAAAGATCCTAAAGACAGCACCTACACCAAAATCAAATACAACGGCAAAGACAACTGGGTTAAATTGACCAGTAACTCTGAATTTGCCTTAAAAGCCGCAGCGTTCCTAGAGACCCAACGCTATGCTGCCCTTAAAGGCGCATCGATGGCATTCACCAAAAATGAAGGTACAACTGTCAATCCTGAAGACAAAAAAGCCTATTCTGCCATTTCATATCAATATAAGAGCATGGTTGGTGGTGACAAAACCAATGACCCTGCCTACGGTGTAAATGTCGGTACACTAAAAGCAGGTGGCACCTATACCCATGATCTAACTGGTGGGCAAAAAGATACCGACGGCAATACCATCAACTCAGAGTGGGTTTCAACCCGTATGTACCTAGTGTCAGGCTTAGCAGGTAAAGACCTAGATAAGCCAGACAGCTTAGGCAACACTGCTGATGACAATTTGGTTGCTAACCCCGATAACTTGAAATACTCAAACGCGTTCAAGACCCTATTTATCGGTGAAGACAGCGGTATGCACATCAACAACTTCTTGTGGGCATACAATGTTCAAAGCGGTAAACTATCACGTATTTTATCTACCCCAGCAGGTGCAGAATCTACAGGCTTGCATGCGATTGATGAAGTTAATGGCTTTACTTATGTGATGTCAAACTTCCAACACCCAGGCGATGAGCTAGAAAGCTATGAAAAAGCCTTGGGCAGCGACAAGTTTAAAGCCTTGATGGAAGAGATCAAGAAAAACTATAACAACACCTATGCAGGTGGTGTGGGTTACTTGGCGTTCCAAGCGTAATGCTGTCACGGTAAATTTAAACGTTCAAAAAAACCTCTGTAAATACGGAGGTTTTTTATTGGCTGAAGTTGGCTAAAAACCGTGCCAATCAAAGTTTATATCAGTTAGCGCAAAGGCTGCACGGATTTAAGCAACCGCTTTAAATCAGCATAAAATTGATTGTTGGGTGTAGCATCAAGCGCAGCGTAGCGCAATTTGCGATACAACACTGCCGCCTCGCGCACGCGCTCAGGCTGCTGCACCGCGCTTTCTAAACGCGTCAAATACGCCAGCACACCCTCATCGGCTTGCCGTGCAAGGGTACTATCTTGTTTGGCAAGACGGGCGGATAGATCAACCAACGCTTTGTCAGCTTTGTCCCAATGTTTGCGCCGTCGCCACCACAGCCACAGCCCAAATATTGCCAACAAAAGCACCGACAATGCTGCCATCCACATCACTTGCTGATACACCGACTGGATGCTAAACCACTTGAGTAGCGATGATTTTTGGCGGTCTTGATCATAGCCGACGACGTTGCGCTGCCAATAATAGCCTGCTTGGTCAAACAATCGCCTTGCTTGCTGAAGCATCTGAAACTGCCGATAACTAAATTTTGCCGCCGCACCATCACCAAACAGCTGCGCACCTGCCGTTTGCGTCAGCCTGTCCATGCCCTGCTCAACACGCTCAGGCGCGACAAACGCCGTGGGATCAACACGCAACCAACCGCGTCCTTCGACCCAAATCTCTGCCCACGCATGGGCGTCCATTTGGCGCACTTCCCAACTTTTGCCATCGCGTCCTAGCTGTCCGCCTTGATAGCCTGCCACCACACGCGCAGGCACGCCTGCCGACCGCATCAAAAACACAAAGCTTGACGAATAATGCTCACAAAACCCTGCCCGTGTGCCAAATAAAAACTCGTCAATGCGGTCAGATCCCAAAGCAGGCGGTGATAAGGTGTAGCGAAATGGCTGGGTACGAATCCAACGCGCCAAATTTTGACTAAATGCGATGGGATCATTGCCACTTTGGGCGAATAAATCACGGGCAAACTGGCGGCTTTGCGGGTTACCATCATCAGGAAGTTGCAAATCTTGCCGCCGCTCATATGGAGCCAACGCCTGCCCTATGGCAGCATCATTGAGCCATTGCACCTGATACACCAACCGCTGATTGACATTATCCCAATAGCGCAGGGTGAAATTTGATGTCAACACAATGCCGCGCTGCGCAGTTAGTGGATAATCAAGCGCAAATAGCCAAGGTTGCCCCGTGCGCTCCAAAATCACACGATAGCGATTGGCTTGCGGCTGGTTGGCAACTTGACTTTGCACCACGGTCGGAATCAGCCAACTGGGCATCGTGGCGGTGTCGTAGGGCTCACCATTGCGCGTGCCTGCATTGACAGGTGCAGCAGAACTGGTTGGCACCCACATTTTTAGCGGTTGGTGGCTTGGTCGCCATGTTTTGCCATCAAACGCATCAAACACCAAACCACGCCAGTAAAGCTGCGCTTGCGGTGGCAGCGTGCCTGTGAATTCAGCGCGAAACGCCAGCTCGGTGGACTGGCTTAAACTGGCAAAATCCCCAGGGGACATGCTATCAGACATGCCTGTAGTGGCTTGGTTTTGACCACCCAATTGTACTGACCACAACGGCGGCAAACGCGGAAAAAACAAAAACAGCACCACCAGCAGCGGCAACGCCTGCCCAAGCATCAGCCCCAGTGTGCGATAACGCCCCGTGCCATCATCGTTCTGGGCAATCATGGCAAAAATATTGAGCAATATCGCCATCGCCACCGCAAGCGTCGTGGATAGCCCTTGGTCAAGCAAAAACCGCCCTGCCAACACAAACAACGCCAAGCACAGCACCACATAGCCGTCGCGCCGCGTGTTGAGCTCAAGTAGCTTGCTCAACGCACACAACAGCAAAAACGCCAGCCCGACCTCAAGCCCAATCGCCGTGTGGTAAGTGGCATACAACCCAAACAAACCTGCAATAAAGCCGATATACTGGATCAGCTGTAAGGCGCGCGCACGGGTGAAGACTTGAGGCAGTATAGGGCGCAGCAATGGTAACTGCAGCGCAATCACCGCCACGCCATAGCCAATCAGCCACAGTGGCATAACGGGCGCGTAAACCGCCAAGACCACACACTGCGCCAGCAAAATCCAACTGTAGCCCGATAGCTGCGCCACACGCCACCCAAACCTACGCTTTGGCAGGTTTGGGGCAGGGTTTTGGCTGGTGGCGGATAACATATTTGGCATAATGTGCTTTTGGTAACGTGTGCTGATAGCGTCGCGAATAGATTAGTTTGTTTACCTCATATAACCATCACGGTGTCTGCGCCAAACGCAGCAAGTTGTCATGATAAAACGCTGTGCCTTGCCCAAATTCTCCTTCGCCATCAGGCAGACGCAAGCGATACGCCACTTGCGCTTGCTGCAAGGTATCAAGCCCATAACGCAGCTGTGCCAAACGCTCCTCATGCGTGACAGCAGGCATTTGGTAATAATCCAGCACCTGCTGCTGCCCGACAGGCTCGGCAAAGCGTTTTGCTAACAGCCCTTGCCCACGTGCCACATGCGCCCACGAAATCCGCGACAATGATTCACCAAGCTGATAATTATCTAACTGGTAAAAATCGGTCTGCCCTGCTTGTGTCTGATTGGCGTGCTCGGCATCGGCACTCACCGTAAACGCCTGTGCTGCTGTGTCATACGCCAATGGGCGCGGATAGACCCAGCCTTCAGCATCCAAAAACACATATGCCCACGCGCGCAAAATCCCCAGCGGATACACGGTACTAATCGTCAAGCGCGGTATTTTTAGTCGCCCGCGTTTGTCAGCAGGTAGCCACAGACTCACCGTTTGCGCCGTTTGCACCTGCGCCAAAGTCTGCACCGCACGGGGCGTTTGGCTTGGACTATCTTGCTCATTTGGCAACAAAGGCATGGTCAAATCGCTGTCATCATCACCAAGGCTTAGCCGAATTTGCCGATGTGGTCGGCGTGCAACCGTGGCAAGCTGCACACGCACCTCGACATAATCCCCGACTTGGGCAGGCTGCACGTCGATCAGCTTGACCTGCAAATTTGCCAGATGTGCAAAGGTATAGTGAATGGTAATCACCAGCAAGCTTGTCATCAAAAAACACAAGCCAAGTACCAGATTGTTGGCGTAATTGATCCCTGCAACAAACGTAATGGCAATCACCACTGCATAAAACACGCCCTCACGGCTCAAAAAAATATAAATATTGTGGACATTGAGCGTAGTTTGGGTGGTCTTTGCCACACGCCGCTGAGCCCATTCCAAAAACAACCGCTGCAAACGATTAGGCGGTTTGGTGGTTTTACGGGTTAGCCTTGCGGTGGCTTGACGGCGTGCCATTGGTTGCGCTCGGTTCTTTAATTTTTATTTGACTTTTATAACGAATTTAAAACAGGTACTTGGCGCATGATTTGCCGCGCTAGGCTGTCGGGCGCGCTGCCGCCTAACTGGCTAAACGGCACAAACGCCTGCCCCAAACGATGATCAGCCACGGGCGCAAACACCGCTTGCACATCCTCAGGCGTGACCTCCTGATAACCCCCCAAATACGCAAACGCTTGCGCTGCGTGTTTGAGCGCCAGCACACCGCGCGTTGATAAACCATGATAATCACGGCTTTCACGGGTTTTTGCCACCAAGCGTTGCAAATAATCCACCACCGTTGGCGAAAGATACACCGCTGCCACTTGTTGCTGCGCGGCTTGTAGCTCTGCCACCGTCAGCATGGGCGTAATTTGCGCCAACAGCTGCCGACGGTCAGTGCCTAGCAATAGCTCACGCTCGGCATTCACCGATGGATAGCCTAAAGACAAACACATCAAAAAACGGTCAAGTTGCGACTCGGGCAAAACAAACACGCCTGCTTGCTGGGTTGGGTTTTGGGTGGCAATGACAAAAAACGGTGATGGCAGCGCGCGCGTCACGCCATCTTGCGACACTTGGCGTTCTTCCATAGCCTCAAGCAGCGCAGACTGGGTCTTGGGACTGGCACGGTTGATTTCATCGGCAAGCAGCAGTTGGCAAAACACAGGGCCGGGTTTAAACTCAAACGTACCGCTGTCATTGCGGTAAATTGACAAACCCAAAATATCAGCGGGTAGCATATCACTGGTGAACTGCACACGGTTAAAATCCAGCCCCAAGTGCAGCGCGATGGCGTGCGCCAATGTGGTCTTACCCATGCCTGGTAAATCTTGCAGCAACAGATGCCCACCTGCCAGCAAACACGCCACGGATAGCTTGACTACCTCGGCTTTGTCCAACACGATCTGGTTGATACTGGTCAGCATGGCTTGTAGCCGCGCTTGCAGTTGGGCAGGTGGATAGTTGGCAGTAAGGTGTTGGGTTAGATTGGTTGGCATGGATTTTAACTATTATTTTAGCAGTTTTTATTTTAACAAAGCTTAAGGTTTTTTAAATCATTAGCGTAAGGTTGATACATACGCAATAATCGCTTGCCGCTCGGCAGGGTCGGTAATTTTTTCAGACTCCATGCGCGTGTCGGGAATTGCGGCATGAGGATCAGCGATGTAGCGGTCAAGATTTTGCGCTGTCCAGTGCCAGCCTTGTTGGGCTTTGGCTTGCATGGCATCGGTATATTGATAATCCTTGAGTTGTGCTGCTGGCGCACCGTACACGCGCATCAGTTGTGGGGCTTTGTGGTTGCTACCAGGTCGTATGGTGTGGCACTGCTCACAGTCGTTTTGGTAGGCAACGCGCCCTTGCTCAACCAATTCGGGGTGATACACAGGCAAGGTGACCGCAGCGCGTTCTGACGGTGGTTCACGATGACAGCCACTAACAGCAAGCACCACGATGGTGCATAAACCGATCATCTGCCAATCACCACATGTTTTTTTTGCTAAACTCATTTTTAAAATCATGTAATTTACTATTCAATCATACCCACGATGACAACACTTTGCTAAGCTTCGGTTTCGATATGCATATCAGGGCTTGGGGCTTGCAGGTAGTCACCTTGTAAGTAACGTGCGCCCACCGTCCATGCAGTGGACATGGTGGCAGGGTCTTCGATATAGGGCATGAGGCACGCCGCGCCCGTGGCGTTGATTTGCTGCACGGTTGCCATCAAGGTCTGCACATTGTCGGGGTTGGATAAATCTTTGATTTGGTTAGCCGCTAGGCGCACGATATCGGGCTGTACGTTGGTAATGACTTCAGCGGTATTTGGTGTGCTGCCATAGTCATAAATACCAAATTGACAGCCAATTTGTGCAAAACTTGCTCGTTGTTTGGCGGCCACTGCCAGATAGTCGTTGAGTGTGTGCTCGGCAAATTGTAGCGTCAGTGCGCCATCTATCTGCCCACCGACTGCTTGCAATAGTTTTTGCACAAATTTGGGTAAGCTGTCATCGCTAAGCGACTGCGCGCTTAGATGCACTAGCAGCCGTGCATTTGCATCGACATTGGCACGGTAATCCTTGAGACGTTTACACGCATGCAACAATAGCCAACGGTCGATTTTTTCCATCAAGCCGTGTTGGGCGGCAATAGTGGCAAACGCATTGGGTTTCATGCTGGTGCCATCGGCTAGAGGCAAGCGCAAATAAATTTCAAATAGGTTACTGGTATCGGTTTCGATGTCATAAATCGGTTGGTACAACAGCCCAAATTTATTTTGCTGCAAAGTGGATTTGAGGACCTCAAGCAATGCACCTTCATCACTGCTGGCAAATTGTGATGGGTCGTATAGATACAGCCCGTTGCCTTGTTTGTCGGTGTTTTCAAGGGCCGTCACAACAGCATGGGTCACGCGCTCAATCAAGGTTGTGGTATCAGGTGAGCTGGTATTGATCATCGTCGCACCCAGCGTTACAGTGACCTTAATACTGCGTGAGCCCACCGCAAAACGGTCACCTGCTACCGCTTGTTGCAGCTGCTGACAAAACGCCAACAGGCGTGCCTCATCAAGATTTGGCAAAATCAGCATGAAGTTTACGTCATTAAAACGGCTAATTAAGCCATCTTGCACAGGCTCACCCAGTACCTGCGCCACCTGATGTCGTAACGCTTGGCTAAGCGTCATCACGATCTCATCAGTACTTTGAAAGCCAAGGCTGGCTTGTAATTGCCCAACGTTATCAATACGCACATCAACCAAACCTGCCGTGCCGTTTTGTGCCACCGTTGCCGCACGAATACTTGCCAAAGTTTCCTCAAAACCGCGGCGGTTGTATAGCCCTGTAAGTGCGTCTTTGCGTTCAATCGCTGCCAGTTTTTTGGCGTATTCGGCACTGTTGCCTGCCTCTTGTTGGATGATCACCTGCTGACACGGCTCGCCTTCATAGGTGGCCGCAGCAAGTTGTAATTTGGCAGCAAACGTTGAACCATCGGTGCGCACGCTTTCAAACTTAAATTCAACGTTGTCGCGGTTGCCTTTTTCAAAGTCTTTTAAAAACTGTTTAAAATCTTTGATATTGTTGCTGGCAATCAAGTCGACCACAGGCACGCCGCGCAGCTCATCTAGGTTTTTAAAACCAAACAGTTGTAAATACGGCTCATTGGCGTAGATGTGAATACCGTCTTCAATGTATGCCACCGCACTTTTGGAGTTTTTAATCAGCAAATTGGCGCGTTGCTCGGCATCTTTGAGTATGCAGCGCAGCTTAGCAAGCTCATCACGCACCTGCTTTTGGCGGTGTTGTTGATAGATTTGCGCTGCCATCTCAACCAAGCGATTTTTTGCAATGGCATCTGCGGCACCCCAATGCAGATATAACGGCAGGCTCGGCTCGGTTGCGTCATCTGCGCCGACCAGCTCAAGCCATGGCTTGTCCTTGGCAGACAAATCACCGTATACACCGCTTGTCGATATCATGGCAATAACGGGCAAATCAAGGTCTTGCTGCTTAATAATATCAATAACCTGAACAAACGTCATGTCATACGCCTTGCCCATGACCAACACGTCCCACGATTGGCGCAACAATTTGATCAGCTCATCTTTGGCATCCAAAAAACCCAAATTCACGCGGTCATAATAGTCCGATAACTTATCAACCAACTGCTCAGCAAACAGTTGGTTATCATCAACAACCAATAGATTGAGGCGTGTAGGGTTTGACATGGGCAAAATCCGTTGATTCAACGATCAATAAACCAAGCTTATGGCAGTTTGATGCCATCAAATATTTATCACGGGGTAGTATAGCGTTTTATGGGAGCAAATAAAAATTGTTTTAATCCCACATAATAATCAGTGATACCATACCACATGATAGCACACCGTAAGACGCTATCTTGTTATTTTGCTTAAGATTCACGTAACAATTGCGGGCGCGTGTCTGTACAGATCCAACGGGGTTTTGTTGGGCTGATCGGGTAATTCGCGCACCAGTTTGGGTACCAAATACCCAGCGCATTTTGCCAACAATTGCCAATAAACCTCCACCGCTTGTTCATCGGGGATATAAAAATGCGCCGCACCTGCAACCTTGTCCAGTACATGCAGATAATACGGCAATACCTGCGCTTGCCATAAGCGTTCGCTTAATTTGGCAAGTGTATCGGCGTTGTCATTGATGCCTTTTAACAAAACCGATTGATTGAGCACGGTCACGCCTGCCATTCGCGTGCGCGCCAAGTGGTGTAACGTCGCGTCATCAAGCTCGTTGGGGTGATTGGCATGAACCACCAATACGATCTGGCAGCGGCTGGCTTGCAGACGGGTCAAAAGCGCGTCATCCAAGCGTTCGGGAATTACGACAGGCACGCGGCTGTGTAGCCGAATGGTGCGGATTTGCGGCAACGCTTCAAGCGTGTCTAAAATCTGATTAAGCCGCCGTTCGTTCAACGACAACGGGTCGCCGCCACTTAAAATCACCTCATGAATGACAGGATGGGCGCGGATATACTCGCCAATCGCTTGCCAGTCATTGCCTGTCGGTAGGTTGTCGTTGTAGGCAAAATGCTGGCGAAAACAGTAGCGACAATGCACCATGCATGCCCCTGTCACAGGAATCAGCACGCGTGAGGCATATTTGTGAATGATGCCTTTGAGCGGATTGGCGGCATTTTCGCCCAACGGGTCGGTGACAAAACCTGACACCGCAACGTTTTCGGCAAACGTTGGCAGCACTTGGCGCAGCAGTGGGTCGTGGATATCGCCGCGGCGCATTTTTTGCACAAACCGCCGTGGTACTTTAAGCGCAAAGCCACTGTTGGCATGGGCAAACACATCAGCAAACGCATCACTTGGTAGGCTTAATGCCTGTGCCAAGGCTTCGGGGCTGTCGATTAAATCAGAAAATGCGTCTTGCCAGTTTTTTTGTTGGTCTAAATGCGGTATCATGGCGGTCTAACTATCACGTAAATGCAAACCGCGGCGCGTATCGGCGCGCGGTCATCGAAACATGCTATTATACGCGCGTTTGGCAAGTGCCTACAACGCGGCAACGATTTTTCATGCGTTCGGTTTTCACGATGTTTTTAACGCCTTTGTGGGCGAGCAATTGCTAACTTTTTAGGATTTATTATGGCAAGTTATTCTACCAATGAATTTAAAGCTGGCTTAAAAGTCATGCTAGACGGCAACCCGTATTCAATTTTAGAAAATGAATACGTCAAACCCGGTAAAGGACAAGCGTTTAACCGCGTCAAAATGCGTAACCTTAAAACAGGCAAGGTGCTTGAAAATACCTTTAAATCAGGCGATAGCCTTGAGGGTGCGGACGTTGTCGATACCGAAATGAACTATCTATACAGTGACGGTGAGTTTTGGCACTTTATGCACCCTGAGAGCTTTGAGCAGCTACAAGCCGATGCCAACGCCATGGGCGATGCGCCTAAATGGCTCAAAGACAACAGCAACGAGCTATGCACCATCACGTTATTTAATGGTGTGCCATTGAGCGTAACTCCGCCAAACTTTGTTGAATTGACCATCACCGAGACCGACCCTGGGCTAAAAGGTGACACCTCAGGCGGTGGCGGTAAGCCTGCTACGCTAGAGACGGGCGCGGTGGTACGTGTGCCGCTGTTTGTCCAACAAGGCGAAAAAATCCGCGTTGATACGCGCACAGGCGAGTATTTGGCACGTGTGCAATAATTTTTAACGTTTAGATTGTTATCTTTAATACAAGCACAATCGGTTAAGATTGTGCTTTTTTTGTACCCACTGACAGGGCGTAAAAGTTACAAACAAGCAACCATTGCGGCATTAACTAGCTATCAGATGGTTTGCAATTTGATAATTTTATGTTATAAATCCTTTAAAATAATACTATGCATGACAACAATAGGAATTGAAGGAATAAACAACTTGCCATCGCGTTATTTTGCCTTGTGGTACTGGCGTTGGACGGCGTATTGTATTATGGCTAGCAGCGTGAACACACCGCGCGTGTGACTGCCCAACAGGCAACGCTTACCGTCAAGCAAGTGTTGAGTATCAAAGGCTTGATTGGCTCAGTTGCAAAAACTTAATCATGTGCCCGATGAGCTGACCGAAGTCATCAACACACCCAGTTATGACGTGCTCGAAACCATGGTTGGTGAGCTTGAGTGCCAGTTAAAGTAGCGTTAATTTGGCTTAAATTAAATTTTATTAATTTAAATTTTTATATATTTTTATAAGGATCTACCATGCAAGAACTCATCCCACCCAAAAGCAACGCCACCCCCGTTATCACGCTAGAAGCACCTGAGCCTGTGGCAGTTGTACCACAAGACGAAGCCGACCAAATGGTCAAGCTTGACCAATCCAAAGTGCCCGAGCTTGATAAAAAGGTCAATGACTTTGTCGCCGCCGTACTATCAAACCCCGTCAATACACCAACGTTTGATGAAAAAGTCAACGCCATTCACCAATTGGGCAGCGCGGAGATTCGGGCATCGGCGCAGGTGTCCAATCGTATGCTTGACCGCCCTGCCAAAAGTGTAGACAAGGCATTGTTTGACAATTCGCCCATCGCCAAATCCTTGACCGAACTGCGCGGTGTGGTCGAAGATCTTGACCCTAGCAAGCAAGGCGCGTTGTCTAGCCCGCGCAAATTTTTGGGCATCATTCCGATGGGCAAAGGCGTGCAGGATTATTTTCGCCGTTACGAGTCTTCACAGGCGCACCTCAACGCCATCATCGAAAGCCTGTACAATGGCAAAGACGAGCTGATTAAAGACAACGCTATCATCGAGCAAGAAAAAGTCAATATGTGGGCGTTGATGCAGTCGCTACGCCAGTACATTTATGTTGGCAAAAAAATCGACGAACGTCTTGAGCAAAAAATCGCCGAGCTTGAAGCCACTGACCCTGAAAAAGCACGCATCGTCAAAGAAGAAATGCTGTTTTATGTGCGC
The DNA here is from genome assembly GCF_001591265.1 of Moraxella atlantae NBRC 14588. GTDB lineage: Bacteria > Pseudomonadota > Gammaproteobacteria > Pseudomonadales > Moraxellaceae > Faucicola > Faucicola atlantae. The sequence continues at coordinate 56,463 of NZ_BCUL01000005.1, forward strand.
CAAAAAAACATGGATTTTCTCACCCAACTGGCAGTCAATATCCAAGGCTATCTGGCACTTGACATGATTCGCAAAAACAATCTTGAGCTGATCAAAGGCGTGGATCGCGCGACTACCACAACAATCTCGGCACTGCGCACGGCAGTGATGGTGTCGCAAGCCTTGAGTAACCAAAAATTGGTACTCGACCAAATCAACGCGCTCAACACCACCACCAGTAGCCTGATTGAATCGACCTCTATGCTACTCAAACAGCAAACCACACAAGTCCACGAAGCGGCAAGCACCAGTGGTATTGAAGTTGAAAAATTACAAAAAGCGTTTAACAATATTTATGAAACGATGGATGCGATTGACCAATTTAAAGTGCAAGCACTGGGCAACATGCAGCAGACCATCAATGCACTGACGCAAGAAGTGGACAAGGCACAACAATATTTGGATAAAGCCAATCGCCAAACCACCATCAAAGAAGTGTCCAGCACGTTGCGCCTTGAAGATACATCAACGTTGGGTGAGGTTAAAATCTGACTCAGACGGTATCAAAAATGCCAAACCATCTTCACAAATTGATTGTAAAACAAAAGGTTAGCAATCACCAGGCGTTATTGGTCATGTATTTTGTTACAAACCCATTGTGTTGGGCAAACACGCTACCACCTCTGCCACCCGTGCGGCAAGCTCACTGCGATCGGCAGGCATCACCGTGATATGTCCGATTTTGCGCTCGTCGCGTTCTTCTTTGTCATACAAATGCACGTGCGCGCCTGCCACCGCCGTTGCCGCTGCCAAGTCGGGATATTCGCCGATGATATTTAGCATGACCGATGGCTGAACGATACGCGTATCGCCCAATGGCAAGCCTGCCACCGCGCGGATATGGTTTTCAAACTGACTGGTGACCGCGCCTTCAATCGACCAATGCCCGGAATTGTGCACCCGTGGCGCGATTTCATTGGCAAGTAGCCCGTCTTGGGTGACGAATAATTCCAATGCCAACACACCGACATAGTCAAGGTGCTCAAGCAGTTTTTTGATGGCAGCTTGCGCATCGGTGGTTAATGCGTCGCTATCGGGTGCAGGTGCGGTGGTTTTTGCCAGCATACCCTGATGGTGGTGGTTTTCAACCAACGGGTAATACGCCACATTGCCGTGTTGGTCACGTGCCGCAATGATAGATACTTCACGCTCAAAGTGGATAAAACCTTCGGCAATCAGCGGTGCGTCGTTTACCGCGTCGCCAAGTTCTGCCCATGCCGCGTCGATATCGGCAAGCGTCTGTACGACAAATTGCCCTTTGCCATCATAGCCACCATGACTGGTTTTAAGCACCAATGGCATGCCCAATGCTTCACACGCGGTGTGCAAATCGGCTTGATTGCTGACTTGCTGATACGGCACAGTTGGGATATCTAGTTGATTAAACAACGCTTTTTCTTTGAGACGGTCTTGTGCCACTGCCAATGCGTCGGGCGGTGGATACAATGCGGAGGTTTGCGCCAATAATCGCGCTGAGCAAACAGGCGTATTTTCAAACTCTAAGGTATACACATCTGCGGCGTGGGCAAAATCTTCAAACTGCTCAGTGCTATAGACCTTGCCCAATAGACGCGCAGGCGCAAATGGCGCGTCTTCTAAAAATACACAGCGCAGCCCAAGCGGCAATGCGGCTTGCGCCAACATCAGTCCAAGCTGTCCGCCGCCCAAAATCCCGATGGTTTTGATGGGATAATGGGCAAAATTCACCGCATCGTTATCGTTGATTGTGTCGGCTGCATGTTGGGTCACGTCATCGGATGGTTGGCGGGTTGGCATAGGCGCGTCTCCGTGGCTAACTGGGGCAAGTTGGCGCGTGTGGTTGGATTCATGCACAACACGCCAACGCTGTTAAAAAGCTGCTATTATAGCAAAATCAACCGCGTGACATGGATAGGTTTTTCAAGCGTATTCATTGCACTGCATCGATTTGAATCAGCTAAATATGCAAGGCGCAATACACGATTTTGTCAGCGTTTGGATTATTTTCATGGATCATTTTCACAAGGAACAAATCCTTTGCCTACCAATTTAACTGTGTGAAAATTAACTGTGTGAAAAGTCGCGCCCGCATCATCAGTGACGACAACCAGCAAATTTTGGTCTGCAAAACTTTGCAGCTCTTGCATCAGCTGCTAAATGGTTTTGGTTCTATGTTCCCAAGGCACGATTTGGCTCATTTGTGCGACCTTACAAAATATTGCTAGTATTATGGGTCATTTTACTAACGTCTGTTACGGTTTTAGTCTGTGCAGTAGATGGTTGCGCCTTGGCTGTTTTTGACTTTGGTTTGCGTACAGGCAGGCTGATATGCGGCGGCATCAGCGTGTGTCCATCATCGTTTTGAATCGCGGCAAATAACTGCGACTCGCTGCGATACGGCACCAATCCCGACGGCACGACAGTTTTGGCAGCGTCGTAATTGTGAATCGAATCATCAAAGAAAATATGCGGTGCAAAGGTTTTGAGCACGGCGGTTTTTTCTAGCCCACCCAGGAAAAACGCCAAATCCACATTCACCCCCCATTCGCGCAAAGTCTTGATGGCGCGGACATCGGCAGGTGCGTTACGCGCGGTCACCAAAGCAATCTGAATGGGCGGTGTTGGCAATGACGTGGGCAAGCGGCGTTGTAGCTGCGACAGCTTGATCAAAAAATCGGCATACGGGCCTTTGTTCATCGGCACGTCACTCATGCGATCTTCAAAATCATGAAACGCCTGCAACCCCTCGGTACGCGACAGCAGCTCGCCTGCCTCATCAAACAGCACCGCGTCGCCATCAAACGCAATGCGTAACTGATCGGTGTCCAGCGCTGCCATATCAATCGGTGGTGCGTCCAAAATCGCACACGCACACACGCCTGCGTCGGTGACTTGCTGCGCGTCGGCGTGGTTGGTGGTCAAAAACAAATCAACATTAAAATCCGCCACATAATCTGCCACCCCCATGCCCGACGTAAACGCCGAACGGCTAATCGGCAAACCATGCGCGCGCAAAGCATTGAGTACCTGAATGCCCGTATCGGGACTGTTTTTTGACATAATCACCACCTCAACCAGCGGCTGTATCACCGCGTCAAGCGTTTCGGTCTGTGGCTGATAACGATTGAGGTTGAGCAGTGCGCGAATTAGTGGATAGCCCGAGCCTGTTTTGAGCGGCATATGCTCACGCGCTATCATATATTGGCGAAATTTTTCCACTGCGGTTGTCGGGTCATCGGCGCGCGCTTGCTCAAAAAACGCCTCAGATTCGGTCAAATCAAACAGCGCGGTCGCTGACACAGCAACAATCAAGGTATTAGACAAATCAACAGGCATAATAAACGTTTAATCATGTTGTGTATATAATGGGTCAAATAAGTCATTATAAAGAATACCAACACAAAATTCAGACCGCTTTTGTTATGTCATCGTGACTGTACTTGCACCCAACGATTTTTGCTCACCAATCACCTTGCCACAACGCCACAACGCCACAACGACTATCGTTTTAGCCAAAAAATCACACAAATTTGCCCGCTTAACGCCAGCGCGCAATTGTGAAAGCCTAGAAAAATCTGCTATACTACCCCATTTAAGCGCGCATGATCGTTCGTAATACCAAGCAAGACGCGCAACGAATTAAGGAAGGGCTATGGTCGCAATTCGCTTACCCAGTGGCGATATCAAACAATTTGACGGCGCAACCACCGTCATGCAGGTTGCCGAAAGCATTGGCGCAGGGCTTGCCAAAGCCACTGTGGCAGGGCGCGTGAACGGCAAACTGGTGGATGCCAGCGACCCGATCACCGAAGACGCCGATGTGCAGATCATCACGCCTAAAGACCCCGAGGGTGTCGAGATTATTCGCCACTCTACCGCGCATTTGCTTGGGCATGCGGTCAAGCAGCTGTATCCTGATGTCAAAATGGTCATCGGTCCTGTCATCGAGGACGGTTTTTATTACGACATTTACAGCGAACGCCCCTTTACCCCCGAAGATATGGCGGCGATTGAGCAGCGCATGGTTGAGCTGATCAACCAAGATTACGATGTCATCAAAAAAATGACCCCACGTGATGAGGTCATTAAGGTTTTTCAAGACCGCGGTGAGACGTATAAATTGCGCTTGATTGATGACATGCCCGATGAAAAAGCCATGGGCTTGTATTACCATCAAGAATATATCGATATGTGCCGCGGACCACACGTGCCAAATACACGCTTTTTAAAAGCGTTTAAACTCACCAAAATGAGCGGCGCGTACTGGCGCGGTGATGCCAAAAACGAACAGCTACAGCGCATTTATGGCACAGCATGGGCAGATAAAAAACAGCTTGCCGCCTATATTCAGCGCATCGAAGAAGCCGAAAAACGCGACCACCGCAAAATCGGTAAAGCGTTGGATTTGTTCCACTTGCAAGAACAAGCCCCTGGTATGGTATTTTGGCATCCCAAAGGCTGGACGATTTACCAAGTGCTTGAGCAGTACATGCGCCAAGTGCAGCGTGACAACGGCTATTTGGAAATCAAAACCCCACAAATCGTGGATCGCAGCCTGTGGGAAAAATCAGGGCATTGGGCAAACTATGCCGATAACATGTTCACCACCGCAAGCGAAAGCCGTGACTATGCCATCAAGCCGATGAACTGCCCTTGTCATGTGCAAGTGTTTAACCAAGGTTTAAAATCATATCGTGACTTGCCGTTGCGCCTAGCGGAGTTTGGTTCGTGCCATCGCAACGAGCCATCAGGTTCATTGCACGGTATCATGCGCGTGCGCGGTTTTGTGCAAGATGACGCACACATCTTTTGTACCCATGCCCAAATCAAACAAGAAGCGGCAGATTTTATTGCCTTAACCTTAAAAGTGTATGAAGATTTTGGCTTCACCGATGTGCAAATGAAGCTCTCAACACGCCCCGAAAAACGCGTTGGTGACGACGCGCTGTGGGATTTGGCAGAAAAAGACCTTGCCGATGCATTGGATCATGCAGGGCTTGATTGGGAGCTACAACCTGGTGAAGGCGCGTTTTATGGCCCTAAAATCGAGTTTAGCCTCAAAGACTGTTTGGGTCGCGTGTGGCAATGCGGCACACTACAGTTAGATTTTAATCTACCTTCACGCTTAGACGCCGAATATATCAACGAACAAGGCGAGCGTGATGTGCCCGTGATGCTGCACCGCGCGATTTTGGGCTCATTTGAGCGTTTCATCGGTATGTTGATCGAGCATTATGCAGGTTGGATGCCAGCATGGTTGTCACCACATCAAGTGGTGGTGATGAACATCACCGACAAACAAGCCGAAGCATGCCAAGCGATTGCCGATCAGCTCAAGCGCGCAGGCTTACGCGTTATCACCGATTTACGTAACGAAAAAATCGGCTTTAAAATCCGTGAGCGCACCCTTGAGCGTATCCCTTATATGCTGGTGCTCGGCGATAAAGAAATTGAGAGCAACCAAGTCAATGTTCGCACACGCGAGGGCGCAAACCTTGGCACCATGAGTGTGGATGCGTTTATTGACTTAGTACAACAAGCTGTCGCCCAAAAAGGGCGGCTACCTACCCAACCCACACAGGAGTAAGTGTCATTAAGAGTTCAAATCGTTTAGAAATTAACGAAGAGATTCGCGCCAAAGAGGTGCGGCTGGTCAAAGCCGATGGCGAGCAGATGGGCGTGGTCGATATCCGCACTGCCCTACAAGCCGCGCGTGAGGCTGAGCTAGATTTGGTCGAGATTGTCCCCGATGCCGAGCCCCCTGTGGTCAAGATCATGGACTACAAAAAGCACCTGTACGACCAAAAACAAAAAGCCAAGGAAGCCAAAAAGAACCAAAAGCAAACTCAGCTTAAAGAAATCAAGCTGCGCCCTGGTACTGAAGAAGCCGACTATCAGGTCAAGCTGCGTAAAATCGTTGAGTTTTTGGAAGACCAAGACAAGGTTAAAGTCACCATTCGCTTTCGTGGGCGTGAGATGGCGCACCAACAGATTGGTCTGCAACAGCTTGAGCGCATCATCACCGATACCGAAGGGGTGGCAAACGTTGAGCAGCCACCTAAGCTAGAAGGTCGCCAAATCGGTATGCTACTAGGCCCAACACGCAAAAAATAATGGCTTGGCTGGTAGATCTGCAATATATATACTGCCAGATACTGCCAGCGTAAAGGCTTAGCATATTAACTTTAACAGCGTCAATGCGATCATTGACGCTGTTGTTTTTGAGTTGGTCACAGTGGGTTTGACCTATGCACACAACCACCACCACGAGCAACAGGAAAATCAGCAGCCATGACGACAGATTATGACGTGATCATCATTGGGGCAGGCGCGTCGGGGCTGATGTGCGCGCTGACCGCTGCCCAACGTGGGCGGCGTGTGTTGGTGCTTGACCATGCCAATAAGGCAGGCAAAAAAATCCTGATGAGCGGTGGTGGACGCTGTAATTTTACCAATCTGTCGATTGATGCCAACAATTATTTGAGCCAAAATCCGCACTTTTGTAAATCCGCCTTGGCGCAGTACACACAATGGGACTTTATTGCTTTGGTTGAGGCGTATGGCGTGGCGTATCATGAGCGTGACCACGGGCAGCTGTTTTGTGTAAATAGCGCGCAGGATATATTGCAGCTTTTATTGGATATATGCCACGCCCATGGTGTGACCATCGCGCTGCGCCGTGAGGTTCAAGACATTCAAACCAATGCTGATGACAGCTTTGCCATCAGCGTCGCGCCTGTTGCCGATAAACGCACCACAACCGCCACCTACCGAGTGAACCCAACGCCGCAAACCTTGCATTGCCAATCGTTGGTGATTGCCACGGGTGGTTTGTCGATACCGACGATGGGGGCGACAGGCTTTGGCTATCAAGTGGCAACGCAGTTTGGGCATGACATCGTGCCGACATCAGCAGGCTTGGTGCCGTTTACTTTTACCGACCAGTTGGGTGCGGCGTTTGCCAGTTTGGCAGGTACTGGTGTGCAGGTGACAGCAAGCAATGCCCACGCGGCGTTTGATTTGGCCATGCTGTTTACCCATCGCGGTTTGTCTGGGCCTGCTATGTTGCAGCTGTCCAATTACTGGCAACTTGGTGAGCCGATCACGCTTGATTTATTGCCGCAGCTTGATGCCACCGACTGGCTACTGACGCGCAAGCAACGCCAACCCACGGCTTTGCTACGCAATGTGTTGCCCGATGCCATCCGCCCTGCTTTGCCCAAAAAGCTGTTGGCGACGTTGCAAAACTTGCTGTGGGCGGATATCGCCGATACGCGCTTGGGGGATATCAAAGACCAGCGCTTGATGACACTTGGCGATACGCTCAACGGTTGGCAAATTTTGCCCTCAGGCACAGAAGGTTATCGCACGGCAGAAGTCACACGCGGTGGTGTGGCAACCGATCGCATTGCGTCTAAAACTATGCAAAGCCAGCTGCAACCAAATTTGTATTTTATCGGTGAAGTGCTTGATGTGACAGGCTGGCTCGGGGGTTATAATTTTCAATGGGCGTGGTCATCAGGCTTTGTCGCTGGGCAAGTGGTTTAAGCTTGCCGTATTTTGATTAAAAAAAACCGCTGACGATTTGCCAGCGGTTTTTTTGTCAATTTGGGTGGCGCAAATTAAAAGCTAAACGCGCTGTTCTCGCCCAAACTGTCAGCGATTTTACCGCCTGTTACGGCAGCGGCGGTCATTTTAAAAAAATTCACCACGTCACTGCCGCTCAGCCAGTACTCTGCGCCATTGGGCACGACTTTGATCAACTGCACGTTGACATCTTCTTTGCCATGTTCAAAAAACGCGCTGTACATAGGCGACCATAGTTCATCGAGTTTGTCCGCGTCATCGACCAACTCAGCATGACCATTGATAGACACATAATCTTTGTGGTCTTTACTGGTGTAGCTGAGGTTCACTTGCGCGTTGTTTTGAATGTCTTTGACGGTCTCGGTGGTTTTATCGCCGATAAACCAAATCTCACGGGCAGGTAAGTTGATGTGGTTGGTGGTCATCGGACAGGCGTGTAGATGCCCTTCGGCGGTGATGGTGGTTAGCATGGCAAACTTAACGTCTTGCATGATGCTGGCAACCGCGTCAAAATGTTGTTGTGGTGTTTGGGTCATGGTGGCTTCCTTTTTGCCTAAAATTTTGGGGTGGAATATCAATCGGGGCTCAATGAACGATAGCGTCATTCATTTAGCGCATGTGCTTTAATATAAAATAGTGGCAAATTTTTACCAGTCGAATTTTGTAAATAATTCTCATTGACTGTTTGGGTGCTATAGCAGTCAAGTATTTTGCGAGGGTCTACATGTACGGTGGATTTTTTCGGCCATCCAAAAATGCTGGGCACAATGTCTTGGGTGTGCCTGCGTGGGTGCGTGATTATCGCAAGTCAATGTTGGCGCAAGATGTGTTGGCAGGGCTGGTGGTAGGTGTGGTGGTAATTCCGCAAAGTTTGGGCTATGCCATGTTGGCAGGGCTACCGCCTGTGTATGGGCTGTATAGCGCGGTGGTGCCTGTGTTGGTGTATGCGTGGGTTGGGGCAAGCGCGGTCAATGCGGTGGGGCCAGTGGCGATTACGGCAATTATGACGGCGCAGGCGTTGCAGCCATACGGCGCTCTGCCACCTGCGGATTATGCACGATTGGCAAGTTGGCTTGCGCTGCTGACAGGTGGGCTATTGACGCTTGCGCATGTGTTTCGGCTAGGTTGGATTACTCAGTTTATCAGCCGTGGGGTGACGGCAGGGTTTATCAGCGGCGCGGCGTTGTTGATTTTTTTGGGGCAAATTAAGTTTGTCACGGGGATTCATACCACGGGCAATACGCTGTTGGCGATGGGTGAGAGTTTTTTTATCCATCTTGGCGCACTGCACGTGCCGACGCTGCTGGTCGGTGCGGTGACGTTTGGGGTGTTAGTTGTCAATCGCTATTATTTGACGCGCTGGTTTGGGGGTCAAGTGTCGGATAAAACGCTGTCGATTGTGACGCGTGTGCTGCCATTGGTGGTGATGGTGTTGGCGATTTTGGTCAGTGCGCTGGGGCATTTGGCTGCGCACGGCGTGGCGACGGTGGCGCATATTCCGCAAGGCTTACCGCATATTTTGCTACCGCTGACAGGTTTGCCGCTTGGGCAGCTGATTGCGCTGTTGCCTGCGGCGGCGTTGATGGCGTTGATTGGTTTTGTGTCAAGTGATGCGGTGGCAGGCAATTTTGCGCGCGTGCGCCATGAGCCGTATGACGCAAACCGCGAGTTGTTGGGACTGGGGCTGGCAAATATTGCAGGCAGCGTGACGCAAAGCTTTACGGTGGTTGGTGGGTTTTCGCGCACGGCGGTGAATGTCGATGCAGGCGCACAATCACCGCTTGCCAGTGTATTGTCGGTAGCGGTGATGGTGTTGGCGTTGGTGTGGCTTGCGCCCTATCTTGCACCGTTGCCGTATGCAGTGCTTGGCGCGACGATCATGGTGTCCATTATCAGCATGGTGGATTTGGCAACGTTTTGGCAAGCACGGCAGCGTGATCGCTTGGATGCGTTGGCGTTTGCGGTGGCATTGGTTGGTGTGCTGTTGTTTGGGCTAAATATCGGGTTGGTGATCGGTATTTTGGTGTCGTTTGCGGGGCTGATTTGGCAATCTAGCCATCCACACATGGCGATTGTTGGGCAGGTTGGAGATACGGGGCATTTTCGCAACATCGAGCGTCATCACGTCGCCCAGCACGCCGATGTATTGGTGATTCGCATTGATGAAAGCTTATTTTATGGCAATGCTGAATCGGTGCGCCAATTTATCCAAACGGTGGTGCACGCGCATCCTGCTTGCCGTCATGTCGTGCTGATGCTATCGGCAGTCAATCACATTGATTTGACCGCCCAAGAGATGCTAGTTGAGCTGGGGCAAGCGTTGCTTGCGCGCAATATTTCGCTCAATTTTTCTGAAGTCAAAGGCCCTGTCATGGACGTGATTGCCAACACGCCTGTGATCCAAAATTTGTCAGGGCAGGTGTTTTTGAGCACCCAACAGGCGGTGGATACCTTGGTCGCGTTAGACAGCGCGCTGGGGGATCAAACGCTGCGCTAAACCACAGCGTTTTAAACAGGTGCTTTTTAATCAACAGGTGCTTCCCAAACAGCTACCACAGCGACATCACCATATGCTACCATTTTGCCACAGACAAACCGCCAAAAACTTGCTAAAAATTTTTGCTAAGATTTATCAAAAGCATATATAAGGATTATATCATGAGCCAAGTTTTAGTAGCAGGTGCAAACACCACGGTACCGACAACAAATTTACGCCTGCGTGTGGTCAGCCAATCACCGATTGATTGCGCGGCGTATCGACTGGCGGCAAATGGCAAGGTGCGTGGCGATGGCGATATGATTTTTTATGGGCAAACCCAAAGTGATGACGGACGCGTGCGCTACACGGGGCATGAAACCGATTGTGCGTTTGACGTGGATTTGCCCAGCCAACCAGCTGCAATTGACAAAATCGCTTTGGCATTTTCTAGTGACCGCGCGCTGTCGGCATTGGGCGATATTGAATTGACTGTCTTTGATGGCAGCACACCGCTAGCACAATGCCGCGTCACCACCACAGGGCGCAGCGAAAAAGCACTGATTTTGGCAGAATTGTACCGTCGGCAGTGGGCATGGAAATTGCGCTTTGTCGCGCAAGGTTTTGATGGTGGGCTCAAGCCATTGTCGGAATATTATGGCGTGGAAATTGCCGACGACACACCACCACCTGCGCCCACGCCACAAACGCTTAGCCAAACATCGCCTGCCCCCACAACCTCTACAACCCCCACCCCACCACCTGCACCCAAAAGCACGCTGAATCTTAGCAAGGTGACCTTAACCAAACAGCAAGCCAGCATCAACCTCAGTAAGCGCGATAACTTTGGTGATATCGCCATCAACCTCAACTGGAACCAACGCGCCGCGATGCCCAGCCGTGGCACGCTCAGCCAGCTGTTTGGTAGGTCATCGGGCGGTATCGATTTGGATTTGGGCGCGTTTGTCGCCTTACAAAATGGTAACAAATACGTTATTCAAGCCTTGGGTGACACGTTTGGCAACCTCGACGCCGCGCCATTTGTACGTTTGCGCGCCGATGACCGCACGGGCGCATCTGCCAGCGGCGAGTGGCTTGATATCAACGGGCGTTATTGGCAGCAAATCCGCGAGGTGCTGATTTATGCCTTTATCTACGAAGGTGTGCCCAACTGGGCGCAGACCGATGGCGTGGCGACCTTGCACATTCCCGACCAACCGCTGATTGAAACCCATTTGACTGAAGGCACCAATCACCTAGGTATGTGCGCGATCGCCCGGTTGATCAACCAAAACGGCAGCATCCAAGTTGAGCGTGTCAATCAATATTTTGATGGGCATAAATCCATGGATCAGCAGTTTGGTTGGAACTTTAACTGGACGCGTGGGCGCAAATAAGGTGTAAAAATAACAAGTTACAAAAACCTGCTTTAATGGAGCAAAGACTGTGGTAAAGTAAATTTATGCAGCTTGCTAATGAGCTGTTTTTAAATTTCAAAAACTAAAACGTTAATTTTAATAAGGATCCAAACATGGCAATTTCATTAAATAAAGGCGGTAACTTATCATTGTCAAAAACTGACCCGTCATTAAGCCGCTTGTTGATTGGCTTGGGCTGGGATGAGCGCGTGACCTCAGGTGCAGAGTTTGATTTGGACGCTAGCGCATTTTTGTTGGGCACAAATGGCAAGGTACGCGGTGACCACGACTTTATTTTTTACAACCAGTTGCGCTCACCTGAGGGCGCGGTCGAGCACACAGGCGATAACCGCAGCGGTGTAGGCGAAGGCGATGACGAGGTCATCAAGGTAAACCTCACCCAAGTGCCTGCCGATGTGGACAAAATCGCCATCACCGTGACCATTCATGACGCGCAAGTTCGCAACCAAAACTTTGGACAAGTACAAAACGCCTTTATTCGTCTGGTCAATGAAGACACAGGCGCAGAGGTGGTACGCTTTGATTTGGCAGAAGATTATTCGGTTGAAACCGCGATGGTCTTTGGTGAGGTATATCGCTATAATGGCGAGTGGAAATTCCGCGCTGTGGGGCAAGGCTACGCTGGCGGCTTGGCAGCGATGTGTACGCAGTACGGTATTCAGATTTAAGCAGTTTTGCGTTTGGCTTTTTAACCTAGCTTTTTTAAGCGCATAACAAAACGGCTTTGGTTGCTTGACCAAAGCCGTTTTTGTGCGCTGTGTTATCAATGCTCGCGTGTTGCCGAAAAGATGATGTCAGGATAACGCTCTTGCATCAGTTGCAGATTGACGCGGCTTGGCGCAAGGTAGGTCAAGTAGCCGCCACCATCTACCGATAACTGATCGTGGGCTTTTTTCTTAAACTTGTTAAACTCATTGGTATCGTCACAATGCACCCAGCGTACGGTGGCAATGGATACAGGCTCAAACGTGCATTGCACCTTGTATTCTTCGGCAAGGCGATGGGCAACGACTTCAAATTGCAGCACGCCAACCGCGCCTAAAATTAAATCATTGTTGATTTGTGGCATAAACACTTGGGTCGCGCCTTCCTCAGATAGTTGTTGCAAGCCTTTTTGTAGCTGTTTGGATTTGAGCGGATCTTTTAAGATCACGCGGCGAAATAGCTCAGGCGCAAAATGCGGAATGCCCGTGAAGTTTAATACCTCACCTTCGGTAAAGCTATCGCCAATCTGTATCGTGCCATGATTGTGCAGCCCGATGATGTCGCCTGCATAAGCCTCCTCCAATGCCTCGCGGTCACCTGCCAAAAACGTCAGAGCATCGGCAATGCGTACGTCTTTGCCAATACGTACATGGTTCATTTTCATGCCTTTTTCGTACTTGCCCGAACACACGCGCATAAAGGCAATGCGGTCGCGGTGTTTGGGATCCATGTTGGCTTGAATTTTAAACACAAAACCTGAGAATTTTTCTTCATCAGCATGCACGATACGCTGGGTAGTGGCGTGGTCTTTGGGCGCAGGCGCGTGCGCGACCAACGTATCAAGCACCATGTTTACACCAAAATTACCCAATGCCGTGCCAAACAACACAGGTGTTTGCTCACCGCGTAAAAACGCCGCGCTGTCCCAGTCCTCATACGCCATTTGAGCAAGCTCAAGGCTTTCTTCAAACTCACGAAACGCGATGTCACCAATTTTTTGGCGTATATCGGGATAGTCGTAGCCGTCGCGCTGTTCAATTTCAATCAGTTGTGTGCCAAAGCCTTTTTGGTAGATATAGGTTTTATCCTCGCCCAAATGATATACACCGACAAAATCCTGCCCCATGCCAATCGGCCACGTCAAAGGCACGCAGCGGATTTTGAGCACGTCCTCGATTTCATCAAGCAATGCCAATGGGTCGCGGATTTCACGGTCAAGTTTATTGACAAATGAGATAATCGGCGTGTCGCGCATACGGCAGACTTCCATTAGCTTGATGGTACGCTCCTCGACGCCTTTTGCGCCATCAATGACCATCAGTGCACTGTCGACAGCGGTCAAGGTGCGATAAGTGTCCTCACTAAAGTCCGCGTGCCCAGGGGTATCAAGCAGGTTAATCATGTGCTCGGCATACGGAAATTGCATGACTGAAGTGGTGATCGAGATACCGCGCTCTTGCTCCATGCTCATCCAATCCGAGGTGGCGTGTTTGTCGGTTTTGCGGCTTTTGACCTCGCCTGCGGTCTGAATGGCACGCCCCCACAGCAAAAGCTTTTCGGTCATGGTGGTTTTACCCGCATCGGGGTGGCTGATGATGGCAAACGTGCGCCGTTTGGCGACTTCGCTGGCTAAACTCATGGGCGGCTTCTCGGCTAATATCAATGGATAAACGTGCCAACACGCGGCAAATCAAAACCGCTATTGTAGCCGATTTTGCCAAATTTGGCGATTTTCATGTTCTTGGGTTTTATTTTGGCTTGCTTTATTTTAGCTTACATAATTTTAGCTTACATAATTGTTTTGATTATTGTTTAAAATACCTAAAAAATTCAACCAGCAACAGCGTGCTAAGACAACGTGACAAAATGCCACCAAACTTCAGTAGCATTCAAAAATCGCTTACTCTACAATATTTTTATTAACTTTACTTGTCTGCTTAAAAATATCCTGCTTAGTTTGTTACATCTGATGTCTGATTTTACTCCCACCGATACACCCAGCGCACCTGTACCCACCAGACTCGCAAGCAAGCCCATACCCGACATCAAAACCTTTTTGCTTGCCATTGGCGGTGTGGTGGTGATGTGGCTACCTGTGCTGCTGCTGCATCTGACGTTGGTGCTGTTTTCTGCACTGATTGCGTATGCTTTGACGCGTAGCATCGCCAACTGGCTACGCAAACAAATGGCGTATCTGCGCCCAAATTGGCGCGGTTTTCAAACCCATCAGCTTGCCGAATGGTTGGCGCTGTCAGGTTGGTTACTGGTTACGGTCGTACTGGTGATTTTAACAGGCGATTGGGTGGCAGAAAAAATGAGCGTCGATGTATTTGGCAAATTGGTTGAGCAAATCACGCTGGTGCTTGACCAGTTGCACCGCATGCTGCCCGATGATGTCGCGCGTCACGTGCCAAGCTCGGTGAGTATGCTGCAAACACAGCTGTTGGCAATGGTCAAAACCTACGCGCCGCAGCTGCAACTGGCAGGCATTCATACCTTACGCGGTTTGGGCTATGTGCTGATCGGCATGATCATCGGCTCGATGATGGCGGTACAAATCACGCCGCATCCGCGCGCGCCTTTGCCACCCATTGTCAGTTATGCGCGCGGTCAGTTTGATGAGCTGACACAAGTGTTTGGCGATGTGTTTTTTGCTCAGGTCAAAATCTCCACGATTAACACCTTCCTCACGGCGGTTTATCTGTTGGGTATTTTGCCATTGGTCGGGCATCCGCTGCCGATGGCATGGACGGTGGTGCTGATTACCTTTGCCTGTGGGTTGATTCCTGTGGTTGGCAATTTGGTGTCCAATGTCATTATTGTGCTGCTGAGCCTCACGCATGGTTTGGGCGTCAGCCTGGCCTCGCTAGCGTGGTTGGTCAGTATTCATAAGCTTGAGTATTTTTTAAACGCGCAAATCATCGGGCATCGCATCCATGCCGCGGCGTGGGAATTGCTCATTATGATGCTGCTGTTTGAGGCAACGTTTGGTATTGCAGGTTTGGTTGCCGCGCCTGTCATTTATGCCCAAATCAAGCGCGTGCTTTTACACCGTGGTTGGTTGTGATGGTTCATAGTGTTTGAGGCATAAAACACAATCGCGCTATACTGTTACGCTATATTGTTACACAGCTTTGTGGTGAAATAGCCACAATCAAACCTTACTCACGCTATAATTCTACTAACGTTTTGGCGTAGGCAAGGGTTTGTTGAAGTGATTGGATTAAAATGACGCAAGCTATACGCGGATTTTAATATTGTATTGTTATTTATAGATTTAAGGATAAGATTATGGCACAAATTGGCAATAACAGCGTAGTGCAATTTCATTACACCCTAAAAGATGACGACGGTAACATCATCGACCAATCAAGCTCTGAGCAACCATTGACTTACTTGCACGGTCACCAAAACATCATCCCTGGTCTTGAAAATCAGCTATTGGGCAAAAATGTGGGTGACAAATTCACCGCAAGCGTCGCCCCTGCTGATGCGTATGGTGAATACGATGACGCAGCGGTGCAAGAAGTACCACGTGCCAATTTTGAAGGCGTGGACGACATCGAACCTGGCATGCAATTTCAATCAGAAACTGAAGATGGCGACATCATTTTGGTCACTGTGCGCGACGTACAGCCCGATGTCGTTATCGTTGATGCCAATCACCCACTGGCAGGCAAAAACTTGCATTTTGACGTTGAAGTGGTTGATATTCGCGATGCCAGCGAAGAAGAGTTGGCGCATGGTCACGCGCACGGTGTAGGCGGTCATCATCACTGATCGTCAAGCCACGGCACTATAAGCCCATGACAATAAAAAACCCATCGTGCGATGGGTTTTTTTGTTACTCTTTACCGCTTTAACAACTTGTGAGCATCCTGCCCATTGTGTCCTTATGCGATCTTCCTTGCCTTGTCATCCTGACAAGCATTCCTTTGGCGGCATATTATCCCTATCTCAATCCTTGAGTTCAGCCATTTGAGCCATTTGGTTCTGGTGACTGCTGCCGTTAAATGCATTATGACAAAACACACGCAGCTTGGATAGCCGCCACAGCGTCAATGTTTGTACGCTATGGCTTACAATATTAATGGCTTGTCTTGGGTTGTGTCAAACTATCAAGCATCACACGCGCTGCTTCTTGGATAAACGCTTCACTCTCAGGCAACTTGGGTCGCTCGGCTTGCTTCATACGGCTACGCGCTTCAAGCTCGGCATCTTGCGCGGCTTGGTAGGCTGCCCAATCGCGGTAAGGTGTTTGCCCTGTTGCGACGCGACGTTGGTTTTCTGCGGCTAAGGTTTCTTGCTCAAGGTGCAAGCGGTACGCGCGGCGATCATCAATGTTGAGCTTAACAGGTTTTTTGTCATCTTCTTCATTGCGAATGGCGTTGAGTTTTGCTAGATACACAAATTGTGGGTCACGCGCTTGGCGTTGTTTTGATGCTTGTGCCAAGGCTTGCACCGTATCGCTGCTGTAGTTGCCTGCAGGCATAAATGGTACGGCGCGGATGGTATCCCATTTAAGTGGATTTTTCATGTAACGCTCGCCAAAATCTAGCCCTTCGTAGATATTAACCAGTGACACATCAGGCACCACGCCTTTATTTTGCGTACTGCCGCCTGTGACGCGATAAAACTTGCGCTGGGTCAAGGTTGCCGAGCCAAGCGGCAAGTTATCGAGCTGAATTTGTGCCGAGCCTTTACCTGTCGTTGTGCTACCAATCACCAGTGCGCGCCCATAGTCTTGCATCGCTGCGGCAAAAATCTCACTTGCCGACGCTGAGCCGCCATTAATCAGCACCACCATAGGACCGGCGTATACTTGGCTGCCACCGTCTTCATCTTCATAAACTTGCACGTTGCCGCGGTTGTCGCGAATCTGCACCGTAGGGCCAGATTTGATAAACATACCAATCATCTTGGAGACTTCATCGAGTGAACCGCCTGGATTGTCGCGTAAATCCACCACCAGTCCGTCGATGTTCTGTGCGTTGAGGGCATTGAGCGCGTTTTCGGTATCCACGCCTACGCTGCGGTAGCTCTCGCCTGCGCGACGTGCTTTGTAATTTAAATAAAAACTTGGAATCTCAAGCACCCCAATGCGTTTGGGCGTACCGTTTTTATCATTCACCGTTACCACACGTTGGGTCACGCCCGTGTCGTCTTGTTTGATGACATCGCGCACCAAGCTTACGTTACGCGCCGCGCTATCGGGTGCGTTTTGTGACTTGACGCGAATGGTCACGGTTGAGCCTTTTTTACCGCGAATCAGATTGACAATTTCACGGGTAGACCAACCCACGGTATCGACCATGTTGGTGCCTTCTGAGGCAACGCCGATGATTAAATCATTCGGTTTAATTTGCCCAGAACGTGCAGCAGGTCCACCATCAACCAAACTCATGATGCGCGTGTAATCGGGATTTTTGCGATCCGGCTGAATCGACACGCCAATACCGACCAACTCAAGGCTGTTTTGAATTTGTATTTCGGTGGCTTGTGTGGGTGCAAAGTAGCTGCTGTGTGGATCATACGCCGCCATGGCGGCATTAAGTAGCGACTCCACACGCTGGTCGGTATTGCGCCGCGCCATTTGCCCTTGTTGGCGTTTGACACGATTGGCAAGAATTTGGCTGGGTGTGCGTGTTTCATTTTTTACCAAATCAGCGGCATCATATTGCCCTGCGTTGGCGGTAAAAAACTGGTCTTTGGCTTTTTCTTCTTCTTGGCTGAGCGTCAGCCCAATCAGCTGATAGGTCAGCTGCTGCTGCCAAAACGTGCGCTGGGCATCGGCATCGGCAAAATACGGCAATTTTTCGCGGTCAATCACCACGCTGTCAGTGCGCTTAAGATTGACCGGCGTTTGCAAGAATTTTTGCGCATAATCATAGTATTGATTGGCGCGTTTTAGATAGCGGTCATAAATTTCAAACGCGGCGTTGAGGTCGCCACGCTTGAGCATATCGGCAAACTGATTGCCATATTTTTGGTTAAATTCATCAATATCGGTTTGTAAAAACAGGCTGTGGTTGGGGTCAAGCGCCTCATAATAATTGGTTAAAATCTCCTTTCCTGTGGCGGTAGTCAGATGTTTGTCCAAATAGTGGCTGCGGTCTAAGCGTGCGGCAATATCGCGCGTGACTTGACGCTGCTCGCTGGTGGGTGCTTGTGCGCTGACGCTTTGGGGGTCTTGCGCGGCGGTCGCGCTGTGGTAGCTTTGCAACAAGACACTGCCGCCTAAAATCAGTGTCAGCAGGCTTGCGGTCAGTTGTTTGTAGTGCATGAAAAATCCGTCACCCAATGGATAACTAAACTTGGGTTAAAATAGTGCGCAATTTATGGAAAAAACGTTTGGACATCGCGCCCAATCGTCAGTCAGTCTAGCTTGACATTGTGCCATGCCAGCCGCCGATTGACTATAAGAAAGCTGTAAACAAATTCCGTAAATTGTTGCTGAGATTTAAACGATATATTTTAAATTTATTTTAAGCTAAATTTATACCAATTTTTCTAACAATTGCGTCAGTGTGAGCAGCTGTTTTTCACCATCACGGCGATTGACGTACTCGTACAGGGTTTGTGCAGGGTCATCGTGAATATTTTTGTCAGAAATAACCACACGATGCGGAATACCGACCAATTCTAAGTCAGCAAACTTCACGCCTGCGCGCTCGTCGCGATCATCAAGTAGCACATCCGCGCCACGCGCTTGTAGGGTTGCATACAGCTGTTCGCCCAGCTTCATGGCAGAGTCTTGTGCTGCGTCTTTGAATTTGCCCTTGATCATCGGCACGATCACCACGTCAAATGGCGCAATACTCTCACCTGTTGTGCTGATATTCCAAATAATACCGCGTTCATCGTGGTTTTGTTCAATCGCTGCTGCCACAATGCGCGTCACGCCAATGCCATAACAGCCCATCAACGGCGTAACCGGCTTGCCGTCTTCGCCAGTGACGGTGACATTCAGCGCGCGGCTGTATTTGTCACCAAGTTGGAAAATATGCCCAACCTCGATACCGCGGCGGATGCGCAACGTGCCTTGCCCGTCGGGGGATGGATCGCCCTCAACGACGTTACGAATATCTGCTACAGCGGCAACCTCGGCATCGCGTTGCCAGTTTACGCCTGTGGCATGAAATCCTGCCCGATTGGCACCGCTGACAAAGTCTGATAGCACCGCCGCGCTGCGATCTACGATGACAGGCATGGGCAAGTCAAACACGCCGATATAGCCTTTGTGTAGTCCTGCTGCTGCCATTGCCGCTTCGCTTGCCATGGTCAAAGGTAGTTTGACTTGTGGCAATTTTTCGGCTTTGACCTCATTTAGCGTGTGATCACCGCGTAGCACCAACGCAACCAACGTTGGCACGCCGTCCTCAGTAGGCTCACCTTCTACAATCAAGGTTTTGACAGTTTGGCTTAGCGGAATATCGAGGTGGGCGGCCACTTGCTCACAGGTCGGCATATCGGGGGTGGCAACGTCTTGCTTGCTTTGCGTGCCTTGACCGAATTCAATACGATCCAAAGCGCGTTGATCGGCATCCACGGTCACGGCTTCGGCAAGCTCAATATTGGCGGCAAAATCCGACGTGTCTGAAAAGACGATATCATCTTCACCGCTACTTGCCAGTACTTGAAATTCATGGGACGCAGAACCGCCGATCGCGCCAGTATCGGCTTGTACAGCGCGAAAATCCAGCCCCAAGCGCGTAAAAATATTGCTATATGCGCGATACATCACATCATAGGTTTGTTGCAACGAATCGGGATTGACATGAAACGAATACGCATCTTTCATGATAAATTCACGCGAGCGCATCACGCCAAAACGTGGGCGGATTTCATCGCGGAATTTGGTTTGGATTTGGTAATAATTCACAGGTAGCTGTTTGTAGCTTTTGAGCAAGGCGCGCGCGATATCCGTGATGACTTCCTCATGGGTAGGGCCTAAAACAAAATCGCGCTGGTGGCGGTCTTGAAAACGCAGCAATTCTGGGCCATACGCGCCAAACCGTCCCGATTCTTGCCACAGCTCGGCAGGCTGGGTGACAGGCATCAATAGCTCTTGCGCGCCTGCTGCGTCCATTTCTTCACGGATGATGGTTTGCACTTTTTTGAGCGTGCGCAAGCCCATCGGCAGCCATGTGTACAGCCCCGATGCCAATTTGCGAATCAAGCCTGCACGAATCATCAGCTGGCTTGATACGATATCGGCATCGCTAGGGATTTCTTTGAGGGTAGCAAAGGTAAATTGGCTGGCGCGCATGGGTCACCTTGAATATTTAACAAATAACAAGTAAAAATTGATTGTTGATCATCAAAAACTGCAGGCAGTGGCTCAGGTTTGGACGCTTAAAAAATTATCAAACCTAGCCATATGCCATCGCACGATGATTTGCCGCGTATTGTAGCAGTTTTTACTGCCTTGTGTGTGAGTAAGTCGGGCGATCGGTTGCGGTTGTGTAAAATATCGCTAAATTTTGCTTTACACGCCTTGTCGTTACTGTATCTGATACTTACTAACATTTATAATTTTGCTTAATCTTTTTGCTTTATTGGTTTTGCCTTGATTTTATTTTGCCTGCATCTTTAAAAAACTCACGCCATACGGAGACTGTATGCAACCTACTTCAACGCCGCCAACTGATCCACGCCCCACCACAGAGCCTGCCACACCTGTGGTTCGTGTCAAGCCTGCCTCAACGTTTGGGCGATGGTTATCTTTATTGCTCTTGACGCTGATCGCTTTGTCTTTGCTGGGTGGCTTGGCATTGTATTGGCGTCATTCACAACCTGCTCCAGTGGAAACCATCAGCCGCGAGGGAGTCATTAGCAAAATTCAAACGCTCAACCGCTTACAAACCGTGGTCTACAACGTTGATACCGTCATCACCAGTCAAAAAGAAGGCAACTGGTATGCGCTGTGGCAAGACCATCAAAAGGCGTTGTTTGTTGCACATGGACGCGTACAAGCAGGTATTGATTTAAGCCAATTGACCCCGACCAACGTGCAAGTTGAGCCTGAAACCCGAAACGTCACCATCACTTTGCCGCCTGCGCAGGTGCTTGAAACGTATCTTGACAACATCGAGGTGTATGACATCAACACAGGGCTATTTAATATGTTTAGTGCTGACCCACAGCTGTTTGCCCAAGCGCAGACTGTTGGCAAGCGTCAAGTATTGTCGTCGGCATGCCGCGCCGATATCTTAAAACTGGCGACAGACAACGCGCAAAAACAAGTGCAATCGCTGTTTGCTTTAGCTGATTTAAATGTGATTGTTAATACCGTGCCACCCAAAGCCTGCGCCAGCTAATTGTTGGCGAACTTAGCAAAAACCTCAATGTGTTCAACAAGTTTGACAAAATTTGAACAAAAATTAGCGACAAACGGCAGTGTTTAGCAGGCGCAATGATTGGCTGATTGATTAGAAAATTGCTACAATCTTGCTAGGATTTATCATCTTGCGTTTGCTATTTTTTGCTTGTTGCTGTTGCTCACTTGATCGACCACAAATTTTCATTGACCACCAAAAATTGCCAAAAATGGAGAGACGACTATGCCCATGAATGCCGCTGATGATTCATCGATCAAAAAGGTATTGCGCATTGCACTGGTCGGCATCCGCTCGGCAGACCAAGTCATGCTCAAAGGCTATTTGCGCGTGATTCTGCGCCTTGAAGCGGATTTAGAATGGGTGTCGGCAAATTCTCCCAATATTGATTTGTTTGTGATCAACAATGAATTTCGCCATGCCGATAGCGTGGTGAAATTGTTACACAGCAAAACCGACACTGCCGCGCTGTATGTCGATCGGGCTGCCAATGGACAAGGCAGCATTGCAGGCGATACCTTAGTGCTGCCGCTCAAAGAAGTCAATGAATTAAGCGGCTGGCTGTACGCGCACATTGCAAGCCTTGGCGGCAATCCACAAGCCGTACCAAAAAATCAGCCCACAGTAAGCTCAGCCAACAGCGTGCCACTGTCTAGCAGTACCGCACAGACCACCACACAAGCCACCACGCAGCCTACTGGCAAAGCCGCTCAGCCACGCACGTTGGATGAGGTTTTACAAAGCCGCGCTGGTGCCGCCAGTGCTAGCGCGCAGCCCATCAGCCCGGCACCCAGTGTAACCGCTAGCACAAACGCCAGCAGCCCTGCATCCACGTACCCCTCTGTGGCGCATGTAACAGCCGACGCCAGTCAGCGGCGCGCCTTTATTCAGCTGATCTGTCAGTTACATGACCGCCGCAAAGCGCAAGATAAAATTTGGGTTATTCAAAACCTTGATGGGCAAGCGATGGTGTATTTTTCACCCAAACATCAAAAAATTTATATCACACCTGATCATTTGGCGTTCACTGTGAATAGCGATTGGCAGCTAGCCACCATCGTCACCTTACCCAATGAAGCCAAACCGTACGCACACGACATGGTGCAATGGCTGTGGCAGCAGGCGTCAACCCATGCCGAACTGCTTGCCCCTGTGATAGACAGCCTACCCACCAGCACGCTTAGCAGTTGGGTCAAGCCGCAAGCCGATAACCAACGCCATGACCGCCTATTGCTACAGGCGATTTGGGAGCGGCAAGCCCTCAGCCCCACCCAAGCCGCACAGTTTGCCAACATAGATGTTGCTACCGCATGCAGTACATGGGCAGGTCTGCTCGCTGCAGGTGTGCTGCAGGATCATGTCTATCAAGCACTAGCAAATCATACGCTTGCTTCTGCTGAACCTTCCGCGCAAGCCATCCATGTAGCCGCACCCCCAACCGTTGCCACCCAACCATCAAGCCCAACATCAGCCGCTGCTGCGCCAATCACATCACCCACCCCGACGGTGAGTCAATCAAGTCTTACCAATCAGTCAGACGTGCAGACTGCTAGCAGTACTGGGGCGGATCTGCCCAAAGGCAATATGGGCGGCTTTTTGTCACGTTTACGGCGCAAACTTGGTCTATAACCGATTGTTGGGATAAAGTTCTGTCACGCAACATTAATTCTCGCGAAATTTGGCAACAAATCTTTACGTTTTTGCTTAGATTTGGTGTATCATAACGCAAGCTTTTATCATCTTTCACGGCGTATAAGTTGCTTGGCTGCGCCGCTTTTGATTAGGAAACCCTCATGCAACGCCTTAAAATCGTATTTAGCGGACCGATGGGCGCAGGCAAAACACAGGCGATTGCCAGCCTATCAGACATCCCCGTCGTCTCAACCGAAGCCAAAAATACCGATCTACAAACCAATGCCAAAGCCTTGACAACCGTTGGTATGGACTACGGCGAGCTGACCCTAGAAGGCGGTGCGAGCATCGGGCTATACGGCACACCAGGACAAGAGCGGTTCAACTTTATTTGGCCAATCCTATCGCAAGGCGCGTTAGGTATTATCTTGCTGATTGATCATTCAGCCGCCGATCCAGTTGCCGATTTGGCAAATTATTTAGATACCTTTAGCAAGATTTATCATGGGCGCATTGTGGTAGGTGTCAGCCAAGTGGATAAAGCGCCAGAGCGCGATTTTGCCATTTACCGCGACTGGTTGGCAGAGCACCAAAAAAATCTACCTATCTTTCCTGTCGATATGCGTAAGCGTGAAGATGTCTTGTTGCTGGTTGATACCATCATTGCATCGCTTGAGCTATCTGAAATGGCATAGACTTGCCAAGTCGCAATCGTATTATTTGAATTTAAAAAATTGATGGAAACTAGCGTATGAGCGATAATATTTTTAACATGGAAAACCGCGTCAAACCCAACGAGCGTTTTTTGTCTTTGGCCAAAGATGCGTTACAAGATTTGTTGGTCAGCACCAATGGTTTAGACGGTGTATTGTTGGCATCTACCGACGGTTTTGAGGTAGTTTCACTGTTCCAACAAAACTATGACGGTGGTAAATTATCTGCTGTCGGTAGCTCAATTTTGGCACTGGTGCAAGCCTTGGTCACCGAAGCACACCTAATCGGCTGTCGCTCGGTGATTTTGGATGCTGAAAATGGCAAAATTATGATTAGCGCGGTACCCAATGCCAACCAACCAATGATTGTAATTTTGCTGACCAAACAGCAAGTTTTGCTCGGTCAGCTGATGCACGGACTCAACAAAACTGTCAAACAGTTGGTTGAATTAGACGCACAATACAACACCAAAGCTTAAGTTTTTTTATGCCAGTTTGAGGCACAACAGCAAACCGCCACAACAAAGGCGGTTTTTTATTGCATACAAAAAAACCGCTGCCCATCAACAGCGGTTTTTGCTTGCGCGCTATCATTTTAGTTCACGCCACTGGCGTATTCATAAACAGGGAATTTGGCGCAGACTGCTTTGACTTTTTCGCGCACCGCATGGATGGTCGCTTCATCGCCACGGCTGTCTAACACATCACAAATCCAGTTTGCCAAATCACGCACTTCATTTTCACCAAATCCGCGTGTGGTCACCGCAGGGGTACCGATACGAATGCCTGAGGTCACAAACGGTGATTTAGGGTCATTGGGCACCGCGTTTTTGTTGACGGTGATGTAGGCATCACCCAGCCATTTGTCAGCTTCTTTGCCTGTGATCCCTTGTTTGATTAGGCTGATGAGCATCAAATGGTTTTCGGTACCGCCAGACACGATGTCATAACCGCGTTGATTGATGACTTCTGCCATCGCTTTGGCATTGGCAACCACTTGGCGTTGATACGTTTTAAAATCATCAGACAACGCTTCTTTAAAACAAATCGCCTTGGCGGCAATGGCGTGCATCAACGGGCCGCCTTGGTTACCAGGGAAGACAGCAGAGTTAAGTTTTTTCTCAATCTCAGGGTTGGCTTTCGCCAAAATCAAGCCTGAGCGTGGACCACGCAAGGTTTTGTGGGTGGTGGTGGTGGTGACATCGGCGATTTGCACGGGGCTTGGGTACACGCCTGCCGCAACCAAACCTGCAACGTGCGCCATATCCACCATCAGGTATGCGCCCACACTATCGGCAATTTCACGGAATTTTTGCCAATCAACCACTTGGCTGTAGGCTGAGAAACCTGCGATAATCATTTTGGGCTTGTGTTCTTGCGCAAGGCGTGCCACTTCGTCATAGTCAATTTGACCTGTGGTTTTGTCGATGCCGTATTGCACCGCGTTATAATTGATGCCAGAAAAATTGACATGCGCGCCATGGGTCAAGTGTCCACCATCAGCAAGGCTCATGCCCATTACAGTATCACCTGCTTGCAATAGCGCCAAAAATACCGCGCTGTTGGCTTGGCTGCCTGCGTGTGGCTGCACGTTGGCGTAGTCTGCGCCAAACAATTCTTTGGCACGGTCAATCGCCAACTGCTCAACGACATCGACGTGTTCACAGCCGCCATAATAGCGTTTGCCAGGATAGCCTTCGGCATATTTGTTGGTTAGCTGGCTGCCTTGCGCTTCCATGACCGCTGGTGAGCAGTAGTTTTCTGACGCAATCAGCTCGATGTGATCTTCTTGACGCTTGGCTTCTGCGTCCATCGCCGCAGCAAGCTCAGGGTCAAACTCGTGAATCGTGATAGCCTTAAACATGGTAGCACCCTTTTGACAATAGCTATTGACTTCCTCCCCTCCCTAAAGTGAGGGGATTCCTTCTGCAAGACGGTGAAGCCCCACCGCAAACCTAAGACAATGGCAACCGCCCGTACGACACACCGTACATCTTAGGTTCTTATTTTAAGCTAATCCTACCGTTAGGATTGTCATAGACACGAATTAGCTTAAGTGTGTGTTTGGAAACGTCTTACCAGTTAAGTTACTGCGTACTCGCAATTTAGTCTTAACTTAACTGTGGAATGTAAGACATTGAATATAGTGAGATGAGTATAGCAAAACTCATCGCATTTAACAATTGCCTTATATCCACCGCCTGAAGTCGCAGGTTTACGGCAACGAATGATAAATCATTGCTGACCACACCCACCCTTGAGGCTGGCTCAGCGCACATCAATTAAAAAAAATCCGCCTCAAAGTTTAGCATGAATCACCGATTGACGCCTAGCATAAATCGGCTGATTGGGCGAATTTTATCCATCAATTGGGTGAAGTCAAAAAACCATCCAAACAGCTAAGCATTTGCCGCCAAAAAATCTGCAAACGCTGGCAAAAAAGTTTCGCCAATCAGCACGCGCCGCCCTTGCCAGTCATACACGCTGCTGCGCTGCCAGCCTTGTGGCGTGTGCGTCAGCCAGCGTTTTGCCAACACCGCACCGCCGCGCCCAAACATCACATAGCCTATCGGCGTACCACCAAGCCGCATCAGCTTACGCGCGTCTTTGGTTAAACTGGCAAACGGAAACACTGATCGCGCTGCCACCCATGCTTGCGCCGTACCGTCATCGCCCACTTGCCCCATCAGCGTCGCTTCACGCAGCCACGCTGATTGTGCACGTGGTGGCAAGCCAAGAGCGCGTTTGTCTGCCACGTTAAGCGTTATCCGCCCCTCAAACGTTGGTAGCACCAACAATCGATTGCCCGACAACGCCTCTAACCGCGCGGTCAAAGAACCATCGGCCGCCAACCAATCTGCCAATACACCTGCTTGCTGCCGACAACGCCGATCTTGTGGGTCTGCTTGCCACATTTAGCCCAATCCTCGTTTTGCCAGATAATCGGCGTTAAATGGCAAGGCAGTCAGCGCGTCAGCATAATACGCCTGCACCGCTTGCGCCTCTTGTGCACAAAACTGCCGAATCGGCGTGGCAAAACGCGCGTCGTAAACATGGTGCAACGAGTGCGTCAGCGTTGGCGCAAAGCCACGTATCAGCTTGTGCTCACCTTGCGTGCCAGGATCAAAGCGCGTCAAACCCTGCGCGATGGCAAATTCAATACCTTGATAATAACACAGCTCAAAATGCAGACTGTCATAATCAGCAAGGCTGCCCCAATAACGCCCATACAGCGTGTGTGCATCATACCAAAACAGACTGCTTGCCACGATGTCGCCCGAAGCATCCAAGGCTTGTGCCAGCATTAAATGCGCAGCTTGGCTCTCGGCAATTTGCTGAAAAAAATCCAACGTCAAATACGGCTGGCGACCGCGCACCAAATACGTCATAGCATAGCACTGATAAAACGCTTGCCAATCCGCTGCCGTGATATCTGCGCCCAATTTACGCCGACATACCAGATTCTGCTTGGCAACTTTGTCGCGCTCAACACGAATTGTTTTGCGGCGTTTGGCGGTCAGTGTCGCCAAAAATCCTGCAAAATCGGCAAACGGCTGCCCATCGCCATCAAGGTTATGCCACATAAACTGACAGCCCAGCCGCGTGATGACATCGCTATCAGCCTCTTTTGTCACCTGCCGCATGGTTGCAGGCACAAACAAGCCATGCCAACTTGACGCGGATACCTGCTCTGCCAAATGGGCGATCGCTTGGCTCAATACTTGCCACAAGGCTACATCTAATACCTCACCGCTTGCCAGCCAAACGCGCTGCCCTGTCACAGGCGTGTAGGGTACACTGGTTACCAATCGCGGATAATATTCTGCACCATAGCGCAGATACGCCTCTGCCCACGCATGGTCAAACACGTATTCCCCTTGGTGATGATCTTTGATAAACACTGGCATCACCGCAACCAGTTGTCCTGCACGCGATGCCGCAGCATACAGCGGCAACCAACCTGCCTCTGCTCCAATCGCGCCGCTATCGGTCATGGCTTGCCAAAACGCCAACTGCATAAATGGCGTGTCAGGCGTTTGCCACACGGCTTTATGCTGCCAACTAAAATCGGTATAAAATTCAACATTCCACATGGTCGTTCGTATTGCCCGTATTTTTTACTGCTTATTTTTACCTGTATTAAATAGCAAAAACCCCCAATCTATGATTGAGGGCTTTGTCTAAAAATCAATTCAAATCAGCGATTATTAGTCATTCATGTGCTTGATGATCGCTTGACCAAACTGTGAACAGCTAAGCAAAACTGCATCTGGCATCAAGCGTTCAAAGTCATAGGTGACCGTTTTGTTTTCAATCGCGCCAGAGATACCTTTGATGATCAAGTCTGCTGCTTCTGTCCATCCCATATCACGCAGCATCATTTCAGCCGACAAGATGATAGAACCAGGGTTTACCTTGTCTTGACCAGCATATTTTGGTGCGGTACCGTGAGTCGCTTCATACACCGCCACCGAACCACCGATGTTAGCACCTGGTGCGATACCGATACCACCCACTTCTGCTGCCAGCGCGTCAGAAATGTAATCACCGTTCAAGTTCAACGTTGCGATGACTGAATAGTCTGCTGGACGCATCAAGATTTGTTGCAAGAACGCATCGGCAATCACGTCTTTGATCACGATGTCTTTGCCAGTTTTTGGGTTCTTCAAGGTCATCCATGGGCCACCGTCTAATAGCTCTGCGCCAAAACGCTCAGCCGCCAGCTCATAGCCCCACTCTTTGAACGCACCTTCGGTGAACTTCATGATGTTACCTTTGTGCACCAATGTCACGTTTGGCAAATCATTGTCGATCGCGTACTGGATCGCTTTGCGTACCAAGCGCTGGGTACCTTCTTTTGAAACAGGTTTGACACCGATACCGCAGTTGTCGGGGAAGCGGATTTTGCTGACACCCATTTCTTCTTGCAAGAATTTAATAACCTTGATGGCCTCTGGGCTGTTGGCTTTCCACTCGATCCCTGCATAAATATCTTCTGAGTTTTCGCGGAAGATCACCATGTTGGTCAATTCTGGGTGCTGCACAGGGCTTGGCACACCTTTAAACCAACGTACAGGACGCACACACACGTACAAATCAAGCTCTTGGCGTAGCGCAACGTTTAATGAGCGAAAACCGCCACCCACAGGCGTGGTCAAAGGGCCTTTAATACTGATGACGTAGTCTTTTAGTACTTCTAAAGTCTCGGCAGGAAAATAGTCGCCGTCATAGACTTTTGCAGCTTTTTCGCCGCAGTAGGTTTCCATCCACTCGATTGAGCGCTTGCCATTGTAGGCTTTTTCTACCGCTGCATTGACCACTTTAATCATTACAGGTGTGATATCCACCCCAATGCCGTCGCCTTCGATAAATGGAATAATCGGACGGTCAGGTACGTTTAATGACAAATCAGCATTGACGGTAATTTTTTCGCCGTCACGTGGGACGATGACCTTATCGTATGACATAGGGATGAACTCCTTGATTTAATTGCAAAAATCTGCTGAAATAATCGCAAAATTTAAAAATATAAAGATAAAACCGCTAAATTTGGGCAAAATGAATTGGCGATATTCTACACAAGCCTGTACTGACACCACAATTTTTCTAGAAAATAAAATCATCTAAGGTATTTACTAAATAAATACCATAATCATTTAGCTAAATTTTTGCCATTGAGTACCCATGCCACTGACCCAAAAACCAGCCGATTTATCTGTGCCCAAATTGGTGCTATTTAACAAGCCATTTGGGGTATTAAGCCAATTTCGTGCGGATGGCAACAATAACTTTGCCACGCTTGCCGATTATATCCACGACAAAAGCCTGCGTGTGGCAGGGCGTTTGGATGCGACCTCTGAGGGCTTGCTACTGCTGACCAATGATGGGCAACTCAACGAGCTACTGACCGCACCACCTGCCGTGCTACAAGCCAAAGGCATAACCAAACAACACGGCAAGACTTATTGGGTGCAGCTTGACGGCATGGCGACTGACGAGCAAATTGCAGCGTTGCAAGCAGGCGTACTGCTCAAAGACGGCATGACTTTGCCTGCGTACGTTGAACGCCTTGACGCTGCCAATATCGCTACCCAGCTGTGGCAAGCACCACCACAAATTGCTTATCGCCGTATCACCAGTTGGCTTGCAATCACGATTTTTGAAGGCAAAAATCGGCAAGTTCGTCGTATGACCGCGCATGTCGGGTTACCGTGCTTGCGCTTGGTGCGTGTGGCATCAAGTGGCTTTAGTGTTGAGGGCTTGGCGATAGGCGCGCAACGTGACGTAAAGTTAAGCAATGCGATGCTACAAAGCTTGGGATGGCAGGCATCGTTGGTTCCACTTCAATTATATAAACAGCTATCTAACGCACGCAAACCCCACACGGGTAGACCAAGTCACAATAGATCCAATAAAAACAAATCATACCAAACACACCACAACAAAAAGCCTCAGCGTTAGGCTGAGGCTTTTGATTATTCAATCATTAAACTATATGTGTTAAATGCACTGAATCCTACAATTAATTTTGTGGTGCGTTGATGGTGATTTCTACGCGGCGGTTTTGCATACGACCTGCTTCGGTTGAGTTATCAGCGATTGGTTGGCTGATACCGTAGCCGACGGCTTGAATACGGTTACTTGCCACACCGCGCTGCGCCAGGTATTGTGCTACCGCGTTTGCACGGTTTTGTGATAGCTGTTGGTTGAAACTTGGGTTACCTTCTGCTGAAGCGTGACCTTTTACGGTTACTGTGGTGCGGTTATACTCTGCCAAGGTGCCTGCCACTTTATCCAGTGTGTTATAAAACTGTGGCATGATGTTTGATTGTGCTTTATTAAAGGTAATTGCTTCTGGCATTACCATGTTGATGTTGTTGGTATTTGGATCGCGTGTTACCGTGATACCTGTACCTGCTGTTTGTTGGCGTAGCTTGGCTTCTTGCTGCTCCATGTAATAGCCAATACCTGAACCCAATACCGCACCAATCGCCGCATCACGACCTGTTTTGTCGCCCCCTGTCGCTTTTGAAATCGCAGCACCTGCTGCCGCACCCAACAAGCCACCAGTTGCCGTCTTATTCATCGATTGTTGCCCAGTGTTTGGGTCAGTGGCACATCCTGTGACCAAAATTGCTGATGCTAAACCTGCTGTCAAAAGTTGTTTACGCATTGTGTTCTCCAAAAATTGATTGTCAGGCGTGTGATACGCCAAATTATTGCATAATCGTTCGCTAGATTGAGTTAGCTAAAACAGTTGGATTTATTATGCCGTAAAATCATCAGTTCTATGTAATAAATTGTCAGATTGCTGTAAGACGTTGTTTAACTTTTTTACTATTTAAAAATCCATGAAATCTGGTTAAATCGCAAGACCTCAGCCGTTTTTAACCAAATTTTCATGCGTATTGTGTCAAATTTGCGCTATGATAGACTAAAAAAGCCGACCAGCAAATTCATTGTGCTTACCACATTTAACCTAGGATTTGATCTGACACAATATTGGGCAACCCCATGACACCACGCAATCACACCTTCAATCACACCTTAAAGAAAACCCCAACCAATCCACACCCCAATCCGATTTATCGCCGACTTGCCAAATTACGCGATCAATCGTCTGTGCTTGGGCAAGCGGCAACCTTTGGCGCGACGACAGGCACGATTTTAGGCAATTCTTTGCTATTTGGTGCACCGTTGTTGGCAGCAGGTGCGCTTAAAACCTTGACAGGCAATCCACGCGCTGACAAAACCGTGCTAAATATCGCCGAACATTGGATTACCACCAACAATTATTTGATTAACCACTTGTTACCCAATATTGATTTACGCGTCAATCTGCCTGCCAATTTGTCACCAACGGGGCGTTATATTTTGCTGTGCAACCACCAATCATGGGTCGATACTTCGGTGATTCAGTACATCGGGCAAGACCGCCTACCGCTGACGCGCTTTTTTGCCAAGCATGAATTGCTGTATATTCCGATTGTTGGGCAGGCGTTTTATTTTTTGGATTTTCCGATGATGAAACGCTATTCTAAAGAAGAAATTGCCAAAAACCCCACTCTCAAAAACCGCGATATTGAAGAAGCGCGCCGTGCCTGCCAACAGCTTGCCAACAAGCCGTTTACTTTACTCAATTTCGTTGAAGGGACGCGCTTTACCCAACAAAAACGTGACGCGCAGCAGTCGCCATATGCACATTTGCTCAAACCCAAAGCAGGTGGCTTAGCGTTGGCATTGGCGGCACTCGGTGAGCAGTTAGACGGGATTTTGGATGTTACCATCGTCTATCCCGATGGTGTACCGCTGTACCGTGACTTGTGGCAGGGCAACATTCGCCAACTGGGTGTGGATATGCGGTTTGTTGATTTGCCGCGTGAGTTGCTGAACAATCTGATTGCAGGCAAGTTCAATGATGACGTGGCAACCAAACAGGCAATGTTTGACTGGTTGGATAACATTTGGCAACAAAAAGATGTACGTATTGAGCAAATGCTAGCGGATTTTGCCCAATAGTTTTTGGGCAACAGGCACAGCAGCAAATTTTTGCTCACGCCAAACGCTATACTGTGTTGTTGTTTGGCACAAACCTTGCTAACATAAACCTTTGTTTATTGATTTAAGCAATTTGTCGATCTACACAGCGAGCCAAACGCTACCCATCTAACCAAACACAACCCAGTCAAACACGAACCTATCAAATACAACCAAGAACGACCATGTCAGCTAACCTAACTACCTCAGAACCCACCACAAATTCACCCACTAGCGTACGCCTGACAGGGCGCATGTTAAATTTTATGCGCTTGTCTATCAGCGGTGAGGATGTGCCTGCAATTTTGGCACAAGTTGCCGACAAATTTACTCGCTTACCCAAAGACGGTATGCCCGTGGTGTTGGCATGTCAAGAGGTGTTGGATTTAGCCGCACTACAACAAGGCTTGTGGGAGCTAGGCTTGCAACCGATTGGCATGATCACAGGTGTATTAGATGAACAAGCGCGTGCACTAAATTTGGCAATTTTTCCTGCCGATGGCAAGCGCATTGACGGGCGAGCGGTGACCAAAACCGCTGTCCCTACTGCGTCCGAGCAACCTATTCAGGCTACTGCACCTACCACCTCTGCCAGTGCGCCGAGCCAATCCACCAGCCTGCCCGATGCTGATGACGCAGAACCCGTTTTGTCACCACAAGCAGCGTTCAAACCACGGCTACATCGGCAAATTTTGCGCTCAGGGCAAAGCTTGTCGCATTTAGGCGGAGATTTAATTTTGACCGAAAGCGTCAATGCAGGTGCAGAGGCGATTACCGATTGTAATTTGCATGTGTACGGCAAGGGCGAAGGACGCTTGGTGGCAGGCGCAACGGGTGACATGAACGCCAAGATTTTTTGCTTGCGCTTTAATCCGTCGTTGGTATCAGTGGCAGGTACGTATTGCCTAAAAGAAAATATCCCTGCCGAATACCTCAACCAAGCGGTGATCGTTAGCTATCAAGAGCCTGTTGGCTTGGTGTTTAACTTGATGAACCCTTGATGCCATTTTTGGCACAATCTTTTTGATTGATAGACTTATTTTTGTCATAAAATTTGTGCTAAACTAATCTAATTTAACCGTTTTTTGGCAAAAACTGGATGAATCTTTATCCAGCTAGCCATCAAACGCTGAGTACAAGCAACTGTAATAAATCGTTAGGAGTGTGCCAAGTGGCAAAAATTGTTGTGGTAACGTCTGGTAAAGGGGGTGTGGGCAAAACCACAACCAGCGCGTCTTTTGCCACGGGATTGGCGTTACGCGGTTACAAAACCGTGGTAATTGACTTTGACGTGGGCTTGCGTAACCTTGATTTGATCATGGGCTGTGAAAACCGTATTGTGTATGACTTTGTCGATGTCATCTCGGGCAACGCGCGTCTGTCGCAAGCCTTGGTTAAGGACAAAGCCCTACCCAATTTGTTTATTTTGCCTGCCAGCCAAACGCGTGACAAAGACGCGCTGACTGACGAAGGTGTGGCAGAAGTCATGGAAGAGCTGACCAAGCAATTTGATTTTATCATTTGTGACTCGCCTGCAGGTATTGAGCGCGGCGCGCAGCTTGCCATGTATCATGCCGATGAGGCCCTGATCGTCACCAACCCTGAGATCTCTTCGGTGCGTGACTCTGACCGCATCATCGGTATTTTGCAAAGCCGTACCAAAAAAGTCGAGCAAGGCAGCTCGGTGCGTGAGCATCTAGTCATCAACCGCTACAACGCCGAACGCGCCGAACGTGGTGAGATGATGGATATCAACAGCATTTCTAATGACATCCTAAAAGTGCCATTGATCGCGGTGATCCCTGAGAGCAACAGCGTGCTTGAAGCATCTAACCAAGGCGAGCCTGTGATTTTGGACAAAAATTCTGTCGCTGGGCAATGCTATGATGACATGGTGGCGCGGTTTTTGGGCGAAGAGCGTCCCTATCGCCACATCGATGTCAAGAAAAAAAGCTTCCTACAACGTTGGTTTGGAGGCTAAACGATGAAAAAAGGATTTTGGAGTAGCCTATTTGGCGGTGAGCAAAAATCAAGCAGCGCTAACATGGCAGCAGAGCGGCTTAAAGTCATCGTTGCCAGTGAAAACCGCTTACACAATCGCCTCACGCCAGAACGCATTGAAAAAATGAAACGTGAGATTTTGGCCGTGGTCAATACTTACGTAACAGGCGTACAGGTGGATGATGTCAATATCAACCACCACACCGAAGCCAATATGGAAGTGCTTGAGATGAACATCAACCTACCTGAGCGGCGTTGATAGCTGGTTTGGATGATGATCTAACAAGCCCCTTTTTTAAAAGGGCTTGTTTATTTTGCCATTGACTTCCTCCCCTCCCTAAAGTGAGGGGATTCCTTCTGCAAGACGGTGAAGCCCCACCGCAAACCTAAGACAATGGCAACCGCCCGTACGACACACCGTACATCTTAGGTTCTCATTTTAAGCTAATCCTACCGTTAGGATTGTCATAGACACGAATTAGCTTAAGTGTGTGTTTGGAAACGTCTTACCAGTTAAGTTACTGCGTACTCGCAATTTAGTCTTAACTTAACTGTGGAATGTAAGACATTGAATATAGTGAGATGAGTATAGCAAAACTCATCGCATTTAACAATTGCCTTATATCCACCGCCTGAAGTCGGTGGTTTTACGGCAACGAATGATAAAAAAGCCTTTCACAATGGAAAGGCTTTTTTTTATGTAATAAGCGACAAGCTTATTTTTTACCGCGATTAGCAAACGCGCCAAAGCGCTTGTTGAAGCTTGCAACACGACCTTCGTTTTGGGTTTTGCGTTGTTCGCCTGTGTAGAATGGATGTGACGCGCTAGATACGTCAAGTGCAACGTAAGGATACTCTTTACCTTCGTATTCACGAGTTGCTTTTGGCTTGATGGTTGAGCGGGTCAAAAAGTACACATCGGCGTTGGTGTCATGAAACAAAACGTCGTGGTAATCTGGATGGATGTCAGCACGCATGGCGGTTTCCTTGGTTTGCTCTGCCGATTGGACTGCATGGCAAACGTCAGCCCAATGCCAAACGCGCCACGATTAAAGCCAACACAGAGGATAGATAAAATAAAGCCGCTATTATAAAGCTTATCAAACGCTAACACAAGAAGTTAGCGCGTGACTGGTGGTTTATTTGCTGAAGGATTGTTTGTGCAAACCCTTGAGTTATTTATGTAAATCCTGCAACGGCTGCGCCATTTTGGCAAAATCACGCGGTTTTACGCCTTCATAGTAGTCTAAAATTTTGGGCATATCCGCGTCAATATCGCCCGTAGGGTAAAACAGCGGCATAAAGCGCACCTGCTTGGTGGGGTAATCCATCGCGACGGGTAACATCGGCACGCCTGCGCCCATGGCGATATGATAAAATCCCGTGCGTAAGCGTTCAACGTAGCTGCGTGTGCCTTCGGGTGCTAATGCCAACCAAAACTGCTCGCGTTGGTTGAATTGATCGATGGTGGCTTGCAAGGTTGAGCCCTTTTTTTCACGGTCAATTGCGACCACACCCGACCAGCGTAAAAATTTGCCAAGCACAGGCACGGCAAATAATTGTTTTTTGCCCATTATACTAATGTCAATATCCAACGCCAACAAGGTGGCAATGGCGTAAATACCGTCGATGTTGGAGGTGTGCGGTACGGCAAGCAAAACGCATTTTTTGATATTCGGGATTTCACCAACTATTTGCCAACCGACGGCATCCAAAAACTTTTTTGCCGCCCGTGATGATACGGGATTGTTGCGCCGTGGCACGTTGTCGCCGTAGTGGTACAGGTCAATCGGGGTTAAGTGGTTGTAATTGGGCATGACGCGTCCTTGTGTCGGTTTGAGTAATACCTGATTAGATGGTGACTTGTCAGATAATGACTGATTAGATAATGGTTTGGCTTGCCATGTTGTGTCTGGCATTATTGTAAGGATAAAATCCAACCAATCGCTAACTATTGTGCACTATTTTTGTAATTGATCTGTCCGCCAAAGCGCGCACCCATCACACCCCATGCGGCGCAATTTGACTATTAGCGATCTGCTACCTTTGGGCTAACTTGACAGCTGGGCCAAATCACCTTTTTGCTCCAACCACAGTTTGCGATCGCCAGCGCGTTTTTTTGCCAATAACATATCCATCACGCTGCTGGTAAAGTCAGGATCATCTAACGATAGCTGCACCAATCGCCGTGTGTCGGGGTGCATGGTGGTTTCGCGCAGCTGCTCGCTGGTCATCTCGCCCAAGCCTTTAAAACGTGTGATTTGGGCTTTTTTGTTGGCAGGAACGCGGCGCAAAATCTGGTTGAGCTCATCATCATCCAAGGCATATTGCACCTCTTTGCCGATATCAACGCGATACAGCGGCGGCATGGCGACAAACAAATGCCCCGCCTCAACCAATGCACGAAAATGTTTGACAAACAACGCGCACAACAAGGTCGCGATATGCAGGCCATCAGAGTCGGCATCGGCTAAGATACAAATCTTGTCATAGCGCAGTTCGCTTAGGTCATCGCTGTCGGGATCAACACCGATGGCAATGGCAATGTCGTGAATTTCTTGACTACCCAGCACAACATCGGGCGATACTTCCCACGTGTTTAAGATCTTACCACGCAGTGGCATGATGGCTTGAAAATGGCGATCACGCGCCTGCTTTGCCGAACCGCCTGCCGAATCGCCTTCTACCAAAAATAGCTCTGCACCATCGCGCAAATCTCCGCGACAATCCGCCAATTTTCCTGGTAGTGCTGGGCCTTGGGTGATTTTTTTGCGCTCAACTTTTTTGGCAGATTTTAGCCGCTTGCCTGCCTTGGCAATCGCCAATTCGGCAATTTGGCGTGCGGTATCGGGGTTTTGATTCAGCCATAGGCTAAAGCCATCTTTAATCAAGGTTTGCACCGTAGCGGCTGCCTCACGGCTGGATAGGCGCTCTTTGGTCTGCCCCGAAAATTGCGGTTCAACCCATTTTAGCGACAAAATAAAACACACGCCGTCCCAAACGTCATCCGCGCTAAGCTTAACTTGACGCGGCAACAGGTTATGCAGCTCGCAAAATTCACGCAACGCCTCAAGCAGCCCTGTACGCAGCCCATTGACGTGGGTACCGCCTTGTGCAGTGGGGATAAGATTAACGTAGCTTTCTTGCACGGGTGTGCCGCCTTCGATCAACCAACACAGCGCGACATCAAGGCTTGCACGTTCATCGGCTTTGGCTTGATAACCGAACACATACGGCGGTGTAGGCGTGGTTTCAGTGTCGGCTAACTGTTCGCTCAAGTATTGCGCCAAGCCATCACTAAACTGCCATGTTTCGTTGTCGCCGTCAATTTGATTGATAAATTGCACGGACAAACCTGCTGCCAACACGGCTTTGGCTTTTAGGTTTTGTTTGAGTGCTTTGGTATTGAATTTGGCGCTGTCAAAATAACGCGCATCGACCCAAAACTGCACACGGGTGCCACGTTTGCGCTTATTTTGGCTCGGTGTGACTGCCAGCGGCGCGACAGGTTCGCCATTGGCAAACTGCATGCTATATGTCTGTCCATCACGCCATACAGTGACCTCAACCTTTGTTGACAAAGCATTAACCACGGAGATCCCCACACCGTGCAAACCGCCCGATACTTGGTAGTTATCGGTGCTAAACTTGCCACCTGCGTGCAGCCGCGTCAAAATCAGCTCAATACCCGACTGGTTAAATTCAGGATGAATATCGGTCGGCATACCGCGCCCGTCATCCTCGACCGACAACGAACCATCAGTATGCAGCGTCACCATGATGTTTTTGGCGTGTCCTGCCAGTGCCTCATCAACGGCGTTGTCGATAACTTCTTGCGCCAAGTGATTTGGGCGTGTGGTATCAGTGTACATACCAGGGCGACGACGGACAGGGTCTAAGCCCTCAAGCACTTCAAGCGATTGACTGGTGTATTGCGTCACAGTATTCCTTGCTTATCCAAAGCCAATTTAAAAATATAAAAATAAATAAATTTATGTATTCTTCACTCATTTTACGCTAGAGGCAAGTACAGGTAAGCCAAACAAAAACTGTATCACCTGCGCGCATTTACTGGCAAAATCGCTCATACGATGGTCGCCGCCCGCCTCGATGATGATATGACTTTGTCCGTTTTGCTCAGGCAAATTTTGACTAAAATATTCCACCGCCTCACGATAATCCAAGAGCTCATCTCCTGTTTTGACAAGCAATAAAATCTTGTCGGGATAAGTGGCACGTTCGGGGCGGTGCTCAATCAGCCATTGCACCTGCGCTTTGGTAATCGCCCAACCATCAGGCGTGGTGTGACCAACATAATCAGCAGGTAGGCTGGCAAAATTGTCGGGAAAAAAACGCTTGAGACTCTCGCCAACATTGGTGCTTGGGTTAATCAGCACAGCGCGTTTACCTGTCAAATTACTGACGATAGTGGCATAAAAACCGCCCAATGAGCTGCCCACCAAACCCGTATCGGGGTCATCGGCGATGATGGCTTGTAAGCGTTTGATTGCCTCGGTAGGCGCGACATTCAGATCAGGGCACACGACATTTATGTGTGGGAAGTATTCGGCGCAAAATTGTTTTAGTTGCGTGCCTTTGGCGGCATTGGCATTGCTGTCAAGTCCGTGAATATATACCAGTTGCATGATAAACTTTCCAAGTTTTTTTTAAAATTTTTGCGGATTGATAACAGCTTATGTTAGCACCGCCGCAGCAAAATAGCCATGCTTGCCGATATTTGTTGGCATACTATGCGTCATTTCATGTCGCACGGTCAATATACTTTGAAAATTGGCACAAAAACTGGGCGAAAATTTACACTTTTTTGCACGGTTTTACACATTTTTTTGTGAATTTGTTTAAAATTTGGCTAGTAATTTTTGCCTTATGTCATCATTTGATAAGTTTGGCGTATCACTTGCTTTTGTCCAGTATTTGTTCAACTTTTGCCCAAAAACTTTCGCCATTAAGAGGCAATGATTATGCAGTCGCGCGCGCTCAATTATTTGTGGAAATTTGCCTTAACAGGCATTGCGCTGCTGATTTTTGTCATGGCAATTCGGGCTTTGATCGATTTGACGCGCACCATTAGCTGGGCAGATATTGTCACCGCGATGAGCCAAATTCCCAACACGCATTTGGTGTTGGCGTTTTTGGTGGTAGCGTTTGGCTATATTGTGCTGACGCTGTACGATACTATCGCGCTGATGCAGTTGGGGCGCGACAAGCTAATTCGCTATCCCAAGGCGGCGCTGATCTCGTTCACCGCGTATGCCATTAGCCACACCATTGGGATGAATCTGCTGACAGCAGGCGGTATTCGCTATCGGCATTACAATCGCTATGGCTTGAGCAACAATGAGATTGCCAATATTGTGTGGTTGGTATCAATGGCGTTTACGTTTGGGGTCAGTACGCTGATTGGTATTTCGCTGATGACTCACCCTGAGATTACCCTGCGGTTGTTGGGTGCGCTGGATCAGTCATTGGGTATTT
Organism: Moraxella atlantae NBRC 14588; assembly: GCF_001591265.1. Lineage (GTDB taxonomy): Bacteria > Pseudomonadota > Gammaproteobacteria > Pseudomonadales > Moraxellaceae > Faucicola > Faucicola atlantae. The sequence goes on from NZ_BCUL01000005.1 coordinate 96,406, forward strand.
TTGATAATGCGCTGTATATTCGCGGCATGGGTGCGGTGCTGTTAGCGGCAATTGTGGGTGCGATTGTGTATGCAGGGCGCACGGGCAAGCAGGCACGTATCGGTAGTTGGCGGTTTGTTTTGCCGCCTGCCAAAGTGATTTTACAGCAGATTTTTTTGGCGTTTTTGGATTTAAGCACGGTTGCGTTGGTGCTGTATTTGTTATTACCGACAGATTTTACCGTCAGTTACTGGGTAACGTTTTCGGCGCTGATTCAGTCGCTGGCGTTGGGTATCTTAAGCCATGTACCTGGTGGTTTAGGCGTGTTTGAAGTCACTATGATCAGCGCGTTGCCGCAGGTTGATAAAACCCAAATGTTGGCGGTATTGTTGGTGTTTCGGCTGCTGTATTATATTGTACCGTTTTTGGTGGCGTTGGGCTTATTGCTCGGCTATGAGGGGTATTTGCTAACACAAAACAAACACTCGACTGGTACACAGGCGCAGTCACGGCATAAGACTTGACAAAAATTGATTTTTTCTTAAGTTTGTTATTGCCAACTTGCCTAAATGTTACGTTTTTTACCTTTTATAACGTTTCTGCTGATATATGACACACATAAAGCCGACCCAATTGTGCTAAATTACCTTCAACCAATTGCCGCTCGGCAATCTGTCTGACTCAGTAATGGGCTTGTGACTCACATTAAATTTAGTAAGTCAGTCATTAGCCTGATCGCTTAAGCAATTAGATTACAATGACATCGCTGGTTAAGACAACAGCCATCATTTATTTTAGGAGAATTTTATGAAACGCATTTCATTCGCGCTAACCGCGTTGGTGGTAAGCCTTGGTCTAGCAGCACCTGCGCAAGCGGCTACTGCTAAGCGCACCTCTACAGCCAAAAAATGTACTTGCACCCCTGTCAAAAAAGCTACTAATAAAAAAGCAGTGCGTCATACTGCTAAAAAACCTGTGGCTAAAAAAACCACACGCCGCGCTGCACCACGCACTGTTCAGCCGATGACAAGCGAAATTAATCCAAATATCCCAGCAGATATCAAGATTAATGAAAACACAAGCCGTGACCAACGCCCATATGCCACCACCCCTGCGCTAACGCCACAACCTAAAGTAACTGTGGTACCGCCTGCTGTTGTGCCTGTGCGTCAAGTCGTGCAACGTGCACCTGCTAGCCAAGTCACTACCGACCGTGTGGTAGCACCAAACACTATCCAACGCACTACCACAACCACAGTTCCTGTTGATGTACAAACTGTGCCTGTTGTTGTAAATCCATAATAATTTGTGTATCAGGACAATACTGCTAGATTGGTAGCTTATCTAAAAGTCAAAATTTAATAGCCAGACATTTTAAAAAGTTACCAATTGGTATCTAGTTGGTATAAACCTTAAAGAAGTACCAAAAAGGCATTGCTAATAATGCCTTTTTTTATTATCTTATGCCAATCAGTCCAAGCAATTTGATGGCATGGGTTTAATGGCTACCTGTTGCTTGTTAAAGATATAATTTACTGATTTTTATTATTTTTAAGGAATCAACATGAAAGCACTTTCAACAGCAGCCATCATCGCATTGGCGGTTGCAGGTTTGGGTATGAATGCACAAGCAGCCACCACTGCCAACAAAAAGGCTACCCCTAAAGCCAAAACCACCCAGCAACGCACCACCACCAAGGCATCAGCCAAAACAACCACCAAAAAGACCGCTAAGTCTAGCACCAACAGCGGTTATATGGCAAATGAAGTCAATATTGACATTCCTGCTGAGCTAAAGGTTAATGAAGATCGCAGCGTGTCACGCTAAGCGTGTGCTTTGATTTTTCAAATGATCGATAAAAAGGGCAATCACGTCGCCCTTTTTTGTTGTTTGCTGTTTGCGTTTGCAATCAGTGACTGCTGATGATGCGGCTACGATAAGCATATTTGGGATCGGCTGCTGCGGTGAATAGCACATCGGTTGAAGAGTTGAGCGCGGTTTCTACCGAATCTTGTACCACTCCGATGATAAACCCGATACCAACCACTTGCATGGCGATGGTATCAGGAATATTAAAGAAGCTGCACGCCAGCGGAATCAACAACAATGAACCGCCTGCCACACCCGATGCGCCTGCCGCGCTCAATGTTGCTAAAATCGACAACAACAATGCGGACACAAAATCCACATGCACACCCATCGTATGCGCCGCTGCCAATGTCATCACATTGATGGTAATCGCCGCGCCTGCCATGTTGATGGTCGCACCCAAAGGAATGGTGACAGAATACGTGTCTTTGTGCAGCCCCAAACGCTCTGCCAATGCCATATTAACAGGGATATTAGCCGCAGAACTGCGTGTAAAAAATGCGGTGATCGCGCTTTCTTTGATACACGTAAAAACCAATGGATAGGGATTTTGCCGCGTTTTAGCAAAGACAATCAGCGGATTGACCACCAAGGCAATAAACAACATACTGCCTACCAACACCGTAAGTAATCGTCCATAGCTAAACAGCGCGCCCAGACCCGTTTCAGCGATGGTTTGGGTCACAAGGCCCAATACCCCAAACGGTGCAAACCAAATCACCCAGCGCACCACCTCAGACACCGCTTGTGCCACATCGCTGATGATAGTTTTGGTAGCGGTATTGGCGCGACGCAACGCCAAGCCAATCAAAACCGCCCACACCAACACCCCGATATAGTTTGCCGAGGCGATCGAGCTGATCGGGTTGGTCACCGCATTGCCAAGCAGTGTGGTCAAAACCTCTGCTAAATTTGCTGGTGGCGCCTGTTCAATGTTGGCTTCTGCCAAGGTCAATGTGGTGGGGAATAGTCGGCTTGCGATCACGGCAGTGAGTGCTGCCAAAAATGTACCTGCAATGTACAGCACCAACGTGCTACGCACATTGACCTGTGTGCCTGATTGGTGTTGGCAAATTGCATCAATCACCAACACAAACACCAGCAGCGGCGCGATCGCCTTGAGCGCGCCGACAAACAACGTGCCAAACATGCTGATAAATTTTGCTGCGCTCATCGGCAAAATTCCCAACATCGTTGGGTTGGCAAGGCTGCCGATGATGACGCCAAGCACCAACCCAATCACAATCAGCGGTACCAAACCGATGCGTTGATACGCCTGCACAAATCCTCTCATAACACCCTAAATCCTTGTTTTCACCTAAAGTTTTAATCAGCCGTTTACCGACAAATACGACGCGTTTTGGCAAACCTTTGTTTGGCACTATTATGCCGTCAATTTATGCGACAAATTAGCATATTTCATCAGAAAATAGCTACTAAATTTCGACAAATTTTTACGCATGAACAAGAAAACTGTTGGGAATATTGGGCTGGGTTTTAAACTTCTGGGCAATAAAAAACGCGTGTTTGCCTTGTGGCCAACACGCGTTTTATAACACATTTGATAACAAAGGCGGCTAACTGGGTTAATTAGCCTGTGCAAGCTTAACTTGGCGGTTGAGATAATGCATCAACAACGGCACAGGTCGTCCAGTACTGGCGGCTTCTTTACCTGTTTGCCAGGCTGTGCCTGCAACATCAAGGTGCGCCCATGGTACATTTTCGACAAATCGTGCCAAGAAGCACGCCGCTGTTACCGAACCTGCAGGTGCGCCACCGATGTTTTGCACATCAGCAAATTTAGATTTGAGCTGTTCTTGATAATCGTCATCCAGTGGCATGTGCCAAACGCGGTCGTGTGCCTCTTGGCTGGCTTGCTCAAGGTCAAAAATCACATCCTCATCGTTGCTGTATAAGCCGCTGCGGATATGCCCCAGCGCGACGATACACGCACCCGTCAAAGTCGCCACATCGATGATGACGCGCGGCTGATAACGCTGCACGTAAAGCAGGCTGTCACACAACACCAAACGCCCCTCGGCATCTGTATTCAAAATCTCGACACTGGTACCATCCATGGCACGCACAATATCGCCAGGGCGTGTGGCTTGCCCTGATGGCATGTTTTCGGCGCACGCCAACGCGCCGACGACGTTGATGGGCAAACGTGCTTGGCACAGTGCTGCCATCGTACCCAGCACGCTGCCAGCACCGCTCATGTCAAATTTCATCTCACCCATGCCAAGCCCAGGTTTGATCGAGATACCGCCGCTATCAAAGGTGATGCCTTTGCCAACCAAAGCAAACGGTGCTTGATCAAAGACATCTGACGGTGCTTTGACCGCCGCTTCATCGGGCGCGCCGCGATATTCAAGCAGCACCAACTGCCCTTCTTGGGTTGAGCCATTGCTGACTGCCAAAAAGCAATTCATGCCCAACTCTGCCATTTCGCGCTCACCAATAACCTTGACTTGCAACACATCGGAATATTGTTTGGCAAGGGCTTGTGCCTGTTGGACAAAGTAGGCAGGGTTACAGTCATTTGGCGGCATATTGCCCAAGTCACGCGCTAAGCTTTGTCCATGGTGCAAAGCTACATTAAAGTCAAGCACGTTTTGGTAGGTGGCGATGGTGTCAGTTTTGAGCAGTAGTTCAATGTGCGTTAGGCGCGGTGCGTCAGCTGTGCTGCCTTTTTCGTTGGTGTGTTCGGCTGTAGATTTTGCTTGGCTCAAGTAATCGGTAAACTGATACGCCGCATTCGCCAATGCCAGAGCAAACTGGCCAAACACGACGCTATCTAGCCCATCACCCAACCAAACGCGCGCATGGGTGGTGTATTTGCTCAGGCTGCTATACACGGTTTTAGCAAGTTTTTGCACGGCATTACCGCCCAATTTGTCGCGCTTACCGATACCCACCAATACCAACGGTGCAGGCTCAAAACTGGCAATCGTGCTTGCCAGTTTGCCGTCAAACGCGGTGTTGTTCAGCAAGGTTTGCACACGATTAGCCAGTGTATCTGGTAAGTCAGCCAGTGGTTGTTGGTGCTCATCGATCAGCACAACATTGGCGGCAAAGGCAGTGTGGTCGCTATTGTCTATTGCGTCAAAGCTTTGTACGTTAAGGTTTTGTACGCTAAGGTTGAGTGGTGTAAATGCCATTGTTTTGACCTTATATGATGATGTGGTTACAAAAATAGGTATGGTTACAATACAAGTTTAGCATCAATGTGGGGGCACTTGGGCATTTAACCAACCACAATCTGGGTAACAAATCTGGGTAACCATTGCCAAATGGTGCGCTTGACACATTTTTGCACAATATTTGTGCCTATCCGTGCGCTTAACCAGCGTCGCTATTCGTTTAAGCAGGCTAAAACATGCTATGATACGGCTTTGTCATCACGTGCATTAGAACTACTAGCCCAACTCTAGCAGCGGTTGCGTGTTGATGTGAATGCTTATGAGTGCTTGTTAAGCAAATAACGACCATTTTTATGAATGCAATAATCAACGCAATAATCAAGGTGCGCTGAGTGATTTTACGACGCTATATCACCCAGCAAGTTGCCACCAATACGCTGGTGGTGCTCGGCTTTTTGCTGGTGCTCATGCTCAGCGGACGGTTGATTCGCTATTTTGGTATGGCAGCGCAAGGACGGCTGGATATTGGGCTATTGTTTACCATCATTGGCTACAATTTGCCGACGTTTGTTGAGCTGATTTTACCGTTGGCGTTTTTTGTTGCCTTGATGCTGGTACTTGGGCGGATGTACATTGACCAAGAGATGAGCGTGCTGTTTGCTAGCGGAATAGACCGTGGGCGCGTGTTGGCGTTGCTGCTACCATTGGTGAGCGCGTTATTTGCCCTTGAGGCAGGGGTGAGCATTTGGGCAAAGCCGTGGGGGGTACGTCACAGCGAGCAGGTGTGGCACAAGCAGTCGCTGGCAAGTGCGCTGGATCTGATTCGTCCGCAAACCTTTATCAGTAGTGGCGATTATCATTTGTATGTGGAAGCATTTGATCGCGACAAGCGCGAGCTGCGTGGCTTATATGTGCTCAACACACGCGATGATGGGCGCACCGATGTCATCACCGCGGAACGTGCGCTGCAAGTGCCAACACGTGAAGATGACCCGATGACGCTGCTTGATTTGTACGCAGGCAAACGTTATATGTTGTCTGCCGATAGCGCACGCTACAATCAAGCCAGTTTTGCGCGCTATCGTATCAGCTTACAAAAACCCAATATCGACAAAGTCACGCCGCAAAATGTCGAATCCCAAACCATTGGCAAACTGTGGCGCGCACGCACTGAGTCTGCCGCGCAAGCTGAATTGGGCTACCGCGTTAGCCTGCCATGGCTGATGCTGATTGCTGCCTTACTTGCCATGCCATTGGCACAGGTCAATCCGCGTCAAGGGCGTTGGCTGCGCTTGCTACCTGCCGTGCTGATATTTGCCAGTTGCGCGATTGCCATTATTTCGCTAAAAACTGCCGTCAGCAAACAAAAGGTCTCGGTTTGGGCGTATGCTTGGCTGTTGGCGGCGTTGCTGCTTGCCACCTTGTATCTTAATGCACAGTCCACTCTGGCTACACGCCTGCGTGCACGCCGACGAGTACGGCGCAACCACCACCTAGACAATCAGGGGGGAGCATGATTATCGCACGTTATGTACAGCGTCATGCTTTGTTGGCGATGATGGCGGCGGTGGTTGGCTTGCTGCTGCTCAAATTGATGTTTGATTATTTGGCACAGTTGGATAAAATCAATGCCGACTACAGCTACCTCGACGCGCTGCGCTATATTGCGTATTCCGCCCCCGAGGCGTTACAAAACTATATGCCGTTTGGTGTGCTCATTGGCGCGGTGATTGGCTTGGGTCTATTGGCAAATCACAGCGAATTGACCGTCATGCAAGCAGCAGGGCTGAGCCGTCTGCGCATCGTCGGCTGGGTTATGCAGTCTGCGTTGATGTTTGTTTTGCTGTCGCTTGCGCTCAGCCAGTTTGTCTTGCCGACCACCAACAACCTTGCCCGCCAAGCACGCAACCACAAAATCGCCGATATTACCAGCGTCAATGGCTATTGGCAAAAATACGGCAACACGCTGTTGGCGATTGGTTATGCGAATGTCGATGGTGAGGTGCGCGATGTCCGCCAGTGGACACTTGGCAAACAAGGTGAAGTACGCCAAATGCTACATGCCGAGCGCGGTGTATATCAACCTGCTGCACCCACCTCCCAGTTATCATCGACCAACCAAACCGCGCAGCCGTGGCGGCTTTACGATGTCCAAACCCTCACCATTGCTGCCGATGGCACCAGTCAGCAGCGCAGCGTTGGTGAATTGCCTGCCAGTTTGCCAATTGTGCCAAGTTCAATTTATCTACTTACCCAAAGCCCCGATGACATGTCGCTGTCTGCGCTGTGGCAACACCGCACATTGATGCAACGCCAACAGCAGCGCTCGCTGCCGCACGAAGTCGCGTTTTGGCAAAAACTGCTATCACCGTTTGCCGTGCTGTCATTGGTGCTTGTTGCGTGTTCGTTCGTGTTTGGCTCGCTGCGCAACCAAAGTTTGGGCTATCGTATCGTTGTCGCACTGCTGTTTGGTTTGATGTTTAATTACTTACAGGACTTGGCAGGCTTTGTGAGTCTCAGTACGTCACTACCGCCACCGCTGATGGTCGCACTTCCGATTGTGTTAAGCGCTGCGTTGGGCTGGTATTTATTGCATAAAAAGATTTAACCCGACACCATGAAAAATAGCACGCCACCCCCCGCCCCTACCACTCACCCCATTGAGCAACACCCGTTTGGTGTGTTTGCCTTTTTTGATACCCAAGTTTTGATGATGGGCACTTTGCCACCCACACCCGACAAATGGGGCATGGCGTTTCATTATCCCAATTTTTATAATGACATGTGGCGCATCATGGGGCGGGTGTTTTTTGGCGACGGTGAGTATTTTCGCGCAGGGCAGGACAAGCGGTTTGACGCGGATAAAATTAAGGCGTTTTTAAAAACAGCAAAAATCGGTGAATGCCCAACCGTCAAAACGGCAATTCGCGAGCATGGCAACGCGTCAGACGCGCATTTGACTGTGGTCGAGCGTGTAGATTTACGCGCCGTACTGGCAGATCTGCCCAACGTACGCTGGCTACTGCTGACAGGCGGTAAAGCGTGTGAGGTATTGTTTGATGTCATCAACGCCGAACGCGCCGATCCCACTTCACCCGATTTTGACCCAACTGCCAAACCGCTTAAACTGCTTAAAACCAACCAACACATCACGCTTACGCTATTTGGGCGCAAGCTGGGCATTTGGCGACTGCCCTCATCATCACGCGCTTATCCGCTAAGCCTCGATAAAAAAGTCGCTGCGTATCGCACTGCGTTTTTACAAACAGGTCTGGGCACGCTGATTGCACCACATGCAGACGTTGCCAGCCATGATTCAGTCAAAGACAACACCACCTAGCACTTTAAAAACCCAACAAAAGTCTAGCTAGAAAACCAATATTGTAGAATTGCGCAAAATTAGTCACACAATCGCTATGGCAGCGTGCAGCAACGTGACTTATACTAACAACCTAACAAAATCAAACCTTTGGCGCGTATTTGGTGGCATTTAGCTTGGATAAAAATTGTGCTGACTTTTGGCACTGTCCTGCCGCTAACCCCAACGCGCAAACTGGATATGATAGAGCTATGGCAATTTTAATCCTGCCAAACCCTTTGCCTCGAGGTGGCGTTTTGATGCCGACTCAACGACCTAACACACGTGCCCTACTTTGCTTGGCGTTGTTTGGCGGTGTGGTGCTCGGCTGTGTGTTGTTGGTGGGCTGTGGACAAGCACCACAATCTGCCCAATCTGCCACCAATGTGATGGCAAATAGCGTCAATAACAACGCAGACACACTTGGTACAACGCTTGCCAGATCAGCACCGCCTGAAGTCGTCACATTGCAAAATCTAAGCGACATCGCCAACCTGCCTGTGATTGACAGCGCGCAGCCTGACACCCTAACGATGGTTACCAGTATATCCAATGCGGTGGCAATTCCTGTGCATGTCAGTGTCGGGGACACGCCCGATAGCCAAACCGTGACCGTCATTGCACCGATGGGGCACCGCGCCGAGACCATCGCCGCCACCAACGCCATGCTTGATGCGATGAGCCAAGGCATGCAAACCGACAATGCGGATGTGGCATTTGTCCAGTCGATGCTTGCTCACCAAAATGCCGCGCTACAACTGGCGCAAATCGAGCTCAAATATGGGCGCGACGAACAGCTGCGTAAGCTAGCAGAGGATTCATTGTTTACCCGTAGTAATGAAATCCGTTGGCTGCAAAACTGGCTGGCGCACAATGTCAACACAGGCAAACCCACCACCATGCCTGCCACACTTGCCAAAGAACCCAGCTACACCGAGAGCCTTAAGCAAATGTACCAACAAATGCTGACCGCCAGTGCCATCGATGACCCCGATGAGGCATTTCGGCAAGCCATGATTCCGCACCACAAAGGCGCGATGGCAATGGCCCAAATCGAGCTCAAATACGGCAAAGACGACAAAATTCGCCAGTTTGCCGACCGCACGATTGAAACCCAACAGGCTGAGATCAACACACTGCGTAATTGGACACCAATAGCCGACCAAACGGCGCGCGTATCCTCTGATATCGCCTCGACCAGTTTTGCCTCCAATGACGCACCGCTATGGACACAGACCCATGCAGGTTTTTAACCCATCTACACAATAACCAGTGCAAAAATAATAAGCGCAAGTTTTGGCCAAACTTGCGCTTATTTTTAGCTGTTAAAAATCTTTGGTGTTATCTTTGGCGTGAGTCGTCATCGACAGTATGAAACGTCACTACCTGCGCGCTAAATGCGCCGCCTAAGCTTTGGCGTTTGTATTGCCGCAAAGCGTTCAACTCATCAAGCAAAGTTAAAATTAAGCCAATTGCCTGTGGGCTGGCATCAAAATCACGGCGCAAACGTGCCGCACGACGCACACGCGAAAGCTGTACGCTGCCAAAGCTTAGCGCGTCTGTACCACTCACGGGAGTGATGGCATCAAACGGGGTGATCACCGCTTCATCAAGCAATGCCAAAACCCAGTCGCTGCCATACGGTGTTGCCGCGCCAAGCTGCTCAAGTGTCAAGCGTAAATCGTCATGCAGGTCTGTCAGATCATCTGAATATTCGTGTTGATTGGTCATGGTTATTTTGCCTTATCGGTGTATTCTTTGCGTTTTTTTTGATATCTAGCCGATCCGCATTAGCGTGTTGGCACAAAATCAGCAAATTGTGCCTTGAGCGTCTGCCATGCCACCTTTTGCGCATCAGTATCGGTGGGCGGCAGCACGATGTTGAGCGTCAAGAACAAGTCGCCTGCCGCTTTAGCAGGGATACCCTTACCTTTTAGGCGCAGGTTGCTGCCCGAGCGGCTATTTTTTGGTACATTGACGCTAACCTTGCCAGCAGGGGTATTGACAGTAATCGCGCTGCCCAACGCGGCTTCCCACGGTGCAATATCAACGGTCTGGAACACGTCTTTACCCTCAACGCGGATATTATCGGCATGGGCAAACTTGATTTTTAGGTACAAATCGCCTGCCTCACCGCCATATGCACTGGGTAGCCCTTGTTTGGCAAGGCGGATTTGCTGCCCTTCGGCAATGCCTTTGGGAATTTTGACTTCAATGGTTTTGCTTTGGTACTCACGCCCTTGCGCGGTTTGTACAGGCAAATTCAAGGTGATTTTTTGGGTGTCACCGTGATAGCTTGCGCTTAAATCCACCGATAACTCAGCGTGTTGGTCTTCGCCCTTGCTGTTGGTTGGTCCGCCAAAACCTGCGCCACCCATGCCACCACTGCCGCCAAAGCTTGAGAACAAGTCATCAAAGCGAAAGCCACCGCCTGCTTGCCCAAAGCCTGCCCTGCCTGCACGACCACCGCCCATACCGCCACCAAACTGGCGCAAAATCTCGTCGATGTCCTCAGCAGACATGTTCGGTGCTTGTCCGCCCATACCACCTCGCGCAAACCCACCTTGCCCAAAGCCTGCGCCTGCAAAGGGGTTTTCTAGCATCATGTCATATTGCTGCCGCTTTTCGGCATCTTTGAGTGTTTCATAGGCGTTATTGATTTCGCCCATTTTGGCATCAGCGTTGGGATCATCGCTGACATCGGGGTGGTATTGGCGCACCAGTTTGCGGTAGGCTTTTTTGATATCCGCTTCACTGGCTTTTTTGTCCACGCCCAAGATCTCGTAATAATTTTTTTCCGCCATCGTGTATCCTTGTATTTAATTTGCTTGCATAAAAATCGTTGAGGATTGAGCCGTAGGCACGTATTTTCGCCATCTAGCCCTATCAATCTAGACCAGATACGATATAATGGCAAGCTTGAGCATTTTCAAAAGTTTTGCGCAAAAATCGTCAGAATTTTGCATTATTTTTTTAACATTTTTTGTATTGGCTAACGCATGGGGCTAAACAATGACAACAATCGCGCTACTCGATTATGGCATGGGCAATTTGCACTCAGTCGCCAAAGCCTTGACACGGGTTGGGGCGGATGTTGAAATTACCCGAGATGCTGCAGTGATTGCACGTAGTGACAAAATCGTGTTTCCCGGTGTGGGCGCGATGAAGGACTGTATGGCAGAGATGCACGCCACAGGGGTCAGCGATGCGGTGCGTCAAGCGGTGTTTAATAAGCCTGTGATGGCAATTTGTGTGGGTATGCAGGCGTTGTTTGAGCATTCGGCAGAAAATGGCGGTGTGGCAGGGCTTGGCATTTTGGCAGGCGATGTGCGCCAGTTTGTGCCCACCCAAGGCATCAAGGTGCCGCACATGGGCTGGAATACCACCTATGGCATGGATAGCAGCCACCCAATTTGGCGCGGTATCGCCCCTAATACGCATTTTTATTATGTGCATAGCTATTATTGCGTGCCACAAGATGATGCACTGGTTGCCGCGCGTTGTCAGTATGGGCATGAGTTTTGCGCCAGTATTCTCAAAGACAATTTGTTTGCCACCCAATTTCATCCCGAAAAAAGCCACACAGCAGGCTTGCAACTGCTGCAAAATTTTGTCGAATGGCAAATTTGATCTTTATTGAGCCTAGTCAAGCACCATCATGATGCGCCAACCCAATGCTTTATCTCGTCGTGGGCAATACGGCTTTCGCGGTTATAGCCACACTTGGCAGACCACATTGCTGGTGATGCTGATGGTGACCCTCAGTGTCAGTTTGTCATTGTGGTTTTTTTGGCGCAGTCTGTATTTGCCCGAATTGCGCAACCATGCGGCGAATATCGCCAATCAGCTACAGCTACTTGATAAAGCTGAGCGCGACTGGGGCGATCAACCCGCCGTGCGTCAGTGGCTGCTTGACAATGCCTACATCGACATTATCACTGACGCGCGTGAGTTTCCCGATATCACCAACAAACGTTTGGTCGGATTTTTTACCGAAACCATGGCGCAGCAGGTGCAAGACTCTTTGGGGCGACCTGCCGTGGTGTATTTTAAATTCAAGCCCATACCTATGCTGTATGTGCAAGACAGTGCGCATCCTGAATTTTGGCTGCAAGAACCCGTGCGTTTTTATGCCCAATACAGCCCACTGACGATTGGCATTTTTGTGCTGGGTATTCCGCTACTGACGCTATTGACGATTTTGTTTTTGGTGCGCCAGCTTAACCGACCGCTCAAACGCCTACAAAGAGTTGCCACCGATTACATTCAGCTTGGGCAAGCACGTGACTTGCCCACGCAGCATGGCTCAAGCGAAATTCGGCAAGTCAATGTCGCGTTTAATCGGCTGTTTCATACCCTGCGCCAAACCCAAAACGAGCGCAACCTCATGCTAGCAGGGATTTCGCATGACTTACGCACGCCATTGACGCGGATGCGCTTGACCGCTGAGCTGCTGCCTGATGAATTTTTGAAGGAAGGCTTGGTGTATGATATCGAGGACATGGATGCGATTTTAGAGCAGTTTATTTCATTTATGAAAGATGGCTCTGATGAGGCGGTGCGCCCGACCGATATTCATGCCATTGTCAAAGAAATTGCCGTACAGTTTGCGCCTTTGCCGTTTGTCATTGAGATTGGCGAGGATTTGCCTGAATTGCTGCTGCGTCCGCTGTCCATCAAGCGGTTGATTGTCAATTTGGTCAATAATGCCAATCGCTATGGCAAGCCGCCAATTCACGTTGCCGCCAAGATGATCACTGCCGACAATTTATTGGATATTGTGCCATCTGATAAGCTTGCCGAATTGGGCGCAAGCACACGCTATTTGTTGATTGCAGTCAGTGACGAGGGCGATGGCGTGGCAGAAGACCAGTTAGAGCGCATCATGCAGCCGTTTGAGCGCGGCGAAACTGCGCGTACCACCCAAGGTAGTGGCTTGGGGCTGGCGATTGTCAGCCGCATTGCGCATTTACACAACGGCGTGGTAATTGCGCGCAACCAAACCGATACCACATTGCCCAATCGCGGTTTGCTGGTGCGCGTGGTGATTGCCATTGTTGAGCCAAGCGCATCCTAGCCAGACATATCGTGCGTATGGCTTAGCTAGTTATTTTTTACCAATCAGCGGCGGCAACTCATCACTAACATTGGTCACGCTAACAGGGTTGGTTAAAGCCGTCGGCGGTGTGACAGCTGCATTTAGATTGGGCTTACGCAAAAAACTGTAATAGCCAAACAGGGCAATATTTGCCAACAATAACGCAATAAACACATAGCGCATCGTTATTTTCCCAAGTTGTTATTGTCTAAAATCTTTACGAACCGCGCTGCTGGACGTATTTTTCTTCCGCGCCTTTTTGGGTTAATTCATCGGCAACGATACTGCCCGATAGCGGCTTGATTGGCCATGTCATAATAAAACGCGCACCGCCAAGTGTTGGACTTTCATCCACCGACATTTTACCATTAAACCAAAACGCAATGCGCGATACAATCGACAAGCCTAAACCATAACCGCCCGATGCGCGTGTGCGGCTGTCATCGAGACGAGCAAACGGTATGAATACCTTTTCACGGTCTTTTTCGGGAATACCTTGCCCATCATCTTCGACACTGATAAAGGCTTCGGTTTTATTCACGCCTGCACTGACAATAATTTTGCTTTCTGCATAGCGCGTGGCATTGCCTGCCAAGTTTTGTAGCACGCGATGCAAATAGCGACGATCTGCCACCGCCACTGCTTTTTTGTCAATATCGCCCATAACCACCTCAACAGGCTTGCCCAAGGCGTTGGTTTCGCGCACAATTTGCGCAACCAAATCAGCAAGCTGTATCGACTCCCAATCCATCTTGGGTGAGCCTTCCTCAAGTTTGGCATAGGTCAAAATCTCATCAATCAAGCCATTCAACGCTTCAATGTCTTGGTCGATATAATCACGCTGCATCATACGCGATTCTTCATCGTCCGTGTCCGCCAGCATATCAACAGCAAACCGAATCCGCGCCACAGGCGTGCGCAGCTCATGCGATACCGCGCGCGTCAGCTCACGTTGGGACTCGATCAAACGCCGAATATGCTGGGTCATACTGTTAAACGTCGATGCCAAATGTGCGACTTCGTCCTCGCCAAGCACCTTGACTTGGGTATCAAGTTTCCCCTCGCGTACCTTAGTGATACCTGCTTGAATCAGTTGTAACTTGCGCTCAAGCGGAAAAATCAGCGCGTACACCCCAAGGCTAATCAAAAACATACTGACCAAAATGATACTGATAATCAAATTGAGCGGAAACCAATTAAACAGCGCGATCGGCCCCATATCCACCACCACATTCGGCAGCTCGGTCGGTGCCAGTACGCGCAACGCCGAATGCTCCACACTGGTGTTATCGCGGAACATGATCACAATATCTTTGCGATATAGGCGCGCTTTTTGCTCAGCGTCCAACGTCAGTGCATCAAGTGAAGTCAATGTCAAACGAAATGGAAAAAACTTTTGCAACGCTGCCAACCGCTGCTGTTTTTCTGCCAACGTCGGATAAAACGACAAATCATCAAGCAGCAGCACTGCCACGCCCTTAATCTGTTGTTCTGCCAGCTTATCGACCTGCACATGAATGATCGCAGAATTGTCCTGTTTGCCTGTCGCTGAGTCGCTGACTTGGTAATACAATTGCGCGACATTCTGCTGACGATCAAAACGTACCACCGCTTGCTGTTTTTGCAGACGGCGGCTCTCGGTTGCCGTAAAATCGATTTGGTTGGCAGGCTGTATTGCAATTGGCGTATCAAGCAAGGCACTGGCATCCGCCAGCCATTGTACCTTGCCGTTGGCAGTCGGCTGATGTGCCAAGCCTGCATCAACCAAATACATCGCCGCTGTCGCCATATTTTCACGATAATTTTGTACACGCTCACCGTTAATCACATTGATCAGCAACTGAGCAAATAGCACCACCAGCAAACACACCAGCAGCAAACCTGCGTAAATGCGCAAAAAAATCGACTGATTGAGCGAAGAGAGTAACGACATAACGTAAAAACGCGCCCTATTGGCAGATGTTATAACAACATTGTAAAAACTTGGCAAAGCAGCCGATAGGCTACTGATTAAATTGTGTTATTATCACCCAAAATTTAGCGATTACCAACACAAATTTGTCAGCTTAGCTTGACATAAAATAAAAATACCCGCAAATTGCGGGTACTTTAAACAACAAGTCTAAAAATAGTCAGTCTAAAAACGTTAAAACTGGGCAATCCGATTAATTTTCTTTAACGAACAAATAGCCTTTGCTGCGTACGGTTTTGATGCGTTTTGGGTTTTCAGGATCATCGCCGATCTTTGGACGAATACGCGAAATACGCACATCAATCGAACGATCTTGCCCATCGTATTCAATACCGCGCAAACGCTCAAAAATATCCTCACGTGACAAGATGCGCCCTGCATTAGATGCCAAAAGCCACAACAGGTCATATTCTGCACTGGTAAAATCAACCAGTTCATCATTGAGTGTGACCGAACGACCACCGTTATCGATGATCAAATCACCAAATTCTAGGCGTTGGGGCACCTCATCGCTTGGCGTGGTTTCAGAACGGCGCAGCAATGCGCGAATCCGTGCCAACAACACGCGTGGCTGCACGGGTTTTGCGACATAATCGTCCGCGCCCATCTCAAGCCCAAGCACCTGATCCATATCATCGGTGCGTGCGGTTAGCATCAAAATCGGGTTATGAAATTGTGAGCGTACCTCACGGCATACAGTCAAGCCATCACTACCTGGTAGCATGACATCAAGCACCACCATATCTGGCTGCTCGCTGACAATACGACGGATGGCACGGTTACCATCGGTTTCAATCGCCACATCCAAGCCATTTTTGCGCAAATAGTCTTGCGTCAAAGTCGCCAAACGCTCATCATCTTCAACAATCAGTACGCGTGGTATAGATTCTTCTTCTACCATATCAAATCTCCCAAAATTCCTACAAAGTATATTACCTATTTGGCTAGGTAAGCTTGTAAAGATACAAAGTTTTCCGTTGTTATAAATACGCTTTAACGTGTAAACTACAATCGGCTAATCGTAAGGTATTGGTGTTTAATGTAACCAAAAAGTTGAGCTTTGACTAGTAGCAAAACGTAACCAAATCATGCCACGCTTACACGGCGTTTGCTAAGTGGCGGACTGTACAAATCTTGGTGGAGGCTAGGGCATATAACCGTTCCGAAAAACCTACCTAAATCAACCAAATGGCAAAATTAGCGTTTTCTTTCTACTTCACCGTTGTTAGCTTGCTGCCATTGGGCTAAAGTCTTACATCAACTCCATAGACTGACACGGTGGAACTCACCGCCAATTAACTGCCTAGACAGTTAAAACTTTTGTTGCATTGTTTAAAATATTGATACTGGCGTTTATGTCACGGTCATGTTGGGTATGACAGCTAGGGCATTGCCAGTTGCGAATAGCTAAGGTTAAATCCGCTTTAGCCATAACAAAACCGCAATTTGAGCAGGTTTTGCTTGACGGATAAAATCTATCCACTTCTTTAACGACTTTGCCCCATTGGTTTGCCTTGTAAATCAGTTGGCGTTTAAACTCGTAAAAACCTAAATCGCTAATGGCTCGGCTTAATTTACGGTTTTGCACCATGCCTTTGACATTCAGATTTTCAATGCAAATCACATCATAGCCTTTAACAAGCTGTGTGGTGAGTTTGTGACTAAAGTCTTGGCGTATGTTGCTGATTTTGGCGTGTAATCGTGATAGCTTGGTTTTCGCTTTGGCACGATTGTTACTACCTTTTTGTTTACGGCTCAGTTGTTTGTTTAGTCGTCTTAGTTTGGTAAGCTGTGTTTTAAGGGGTTTTGGGGCTTGCACCTTGATACCATTGGATAATACAAGTAAATCTTTAACGCCTAAATCAATACCAACAGATTTACCAGTTTTCGGTTTTAGTGTAATAGCTTGGCTTAATTCAACGGCTATTGATACAAACCACTCACCACCTTTTTTAAAGATTTTCGCTGATAGTATCTTGCCGTCAAACCTAAGATTTTCCGACATTTTGACCCAACCAAGATTAGGGATTTTAATGCGTTTTCCATCAATACGAAATTGGTCGTTGGATAGGCTAAATCTATCGTTTACGCCTTTTTTGCGAAATTGTGGGTATTTAGCTTCCCCTTTAAAAAAGCGTTTGAATGCGTCCCCGAGTTGCATGATGGCAAGCTGTGGGCTACATTTGGTAACTTCTAACATAAAGGGAAATTGGGTGCGTTTGGTGGCGTTAAGCTGTTTACGCAAGCTGCCTTGTGATGGTTTGTTTAGTTTGGTGATGTCAATTTCAATGCCTTTTGCTAAACAATCATCACGGTAAGCCTTGTCTGCTTGATATTGGGTTTGCCATTCTGCCAACGCCCAGTTATAGGCAAGGCGAGCGACACCGCAAGCTTTAGCAAAGTAGGTGGCTTGTTTGTCTGTTGGGTTAAGTCGAATAATGTGTCCACGAATGACGGTCATTCTAAAACCTCTTTGACGGCTTCGAGTAGTTGTTTGTTTTTCTTACTGCGTGAGCCGTAAAGCCGTGCTGAAAATACGGTGATAATTTCGAGTACGTCTTGGGTGAGTTCCTCTTCAAAGGATAGGTTTTCGCGTTGATTGATAATGATGATTTCTACGTTTCTTACTTCACATAGGGCAAAAACAAGTTTGGTCGTGGCTTGATACACGAGCATAAGCTATGGTTTTGCGGTCTTTATCGCCTATGCCGTGTAGTAAGTTAGGGTTGATTTTGCTGATGTCGTAACGTCTATGCCCTTTTGGGGTGCGTTCTGCGACAAGTACGCCTGTTTCGTCCCATCTGCGCAAGGTTGAGATAGACACGCCTAACTGCTGTGAAGCTTGATTGATACTTATTAATCTATTCATAATAGGTATTATTGCATAGATTTAGGTAGATTCCAAGAAATAGTTAGTAACCCATAACGCAAATACTACCCTCAATATAGCGCAAAAAAACGGCAGCCTATATCGACCACCGTTTTTTAAATGCTTAATTGTAAAACCGCAGCTATAAACAACTAAGCACGATTGCGAATTTTTTGCAGCGTTTGTAGCTGAGCGAGCGATTCTGCTAACGCCATCAAAGCAGCTGTGGTATCCACGTTGGCTTTTTGGTTTTGCAGCAATTCTTGTGCTTGCCGACGTGCTTCTTTGATCTTGGCTTCATCCAAATCTTTGGCGCGAATCGCAGTATCTGCCAAGACAGTGACGATATTTGGCTGCACCTCTAAAATACCACCTGAAACATAAACTGTCTCAATCTCGCCGTTTGGCTCAGTGATCTGCAGCGTACCAGGTTTTAGCAAGGTAATAAATGGTATATGCCCTGGCAAGATACCGATTTCACCTTCAATACCTGCTGCAACTAGCATATTGATGTCACCTGAGTAAATCGTTTCTTTCGCACTCACGACATTACATTGCAAGGTTGCCATCTTTTCTCCTTATTGAATGACGTTGGTCATCTGAGCCGATGACAACGCCTTCGATTTTTCTGACAACCGTTTAGCCGCGTAATTTTTCAGCAGCTGCAACAACTTCATCAATACCACCTTTCATATAAAAGGCTTGCTCAGGGAAGTCGTCATAGTCACCATTTAAAATCGCTTTGAAGCTTTGGATGGTTTCACGAATCGGTACGTACTTACCAGGTGCACCTGTAAAGACTTCTGCCACATGGAAAGGCTGTGACAAGAAGCGTTGGATTTTACGCGCACGGTACACGACCAACTTGTCTTCTTCAGACAACTCATCCATACCCAAAATCGCGATGATATCTTTGAGCTCTTTAAAGCGTTGCAATACCATTTGCACGCCACGTGCCACACTATAGTGTTCTTCACCAATCACTTGTGGGTCAAGCTGACGAGAGGTTGAATCTAGCGGATCAACCGCAGGGTAAATACCTTGTGAGGCAATATCACGGCTCAAAACGACGGTTGCATCCAAGTGGGCAAACGTTGTTGCAGGTGATGGGTCAGTCAAGTCATCGGCAGGTACATACACCGCTTGTACTGAGGTGATTGAGCCTGATTGGGTTGAAGTAATACGCTCTTGTAGCACCCCCATCTCTTCTGCCAAGGTTGGCTGGTAGCCTACCGCCGATGGCATACGACCCAGTAGTGCCGATACCTCAGTACCTGCCAAGGTATAACGATAAATGTTGTCAATGAACAACAACACGTCACGACCTTTGCCGTTTTCATCTTTTTCATCACGGAAATATTCTGCCATGGTCAAACCCGTTAGGGCAACGCGCAGACGGTTTCCAGGTGGCTCATTCATCTGACCATATACCATGGCAACTTTGTCCAAGACGTTTGAGTCTTTCATTTCATGGTAAAAGTCATTCCCTTCACGCGTGCGCTCACCAACCCCAGCAAACACAGACAAACCTGAGTGGGCTTTAGCGATGTTGTTGATCAGCTCCATCATATTAACGGTCTTACCAACACCTGCACCACCAAACAAACCAACTTTACCACCTTTAGCGAATGGGCACAGCAAGTCAATAACCTTGATACCTGTTTCTAGCAGTTCGGTGCTGTTGGCTTGCTCGTCATAGCTCGGTGCTTCACGGTGGATTGACCACAACGCATCGTGCTCAACAGGGCCAGCCTCATCAATCGGGCGACCCAGTACGTCCATAATACGACCCAACGTACCTTTACCAACAGGCACAGAAATAGGTGCACCTGTGTTGGTCACACTCATGTTGCGCTTTAGACCCTCGGTAGAACCCATGGCAATCGTACGTACAACGCCATCACCAAGCTGCTGCTGTACTTCAAGCGTGGTTTCCGAGTTATCGACTTTGAGCGCGTCATACACTTTTGGTACGTCATGACGGTCAAACTCTACGTCAATCACCGCACCGATAATCTGTATAATACGACCTTGACTCATTGGTCTCTCCCAGTATTTTTAAATTCAGTCTATTTAAGTGTTGAATCAGCCGACAAAACTTAGCGATTAAGATACCGCTGCTGCACCACCAACGATCTCAGAAATCTCGCGAGTAATGGCTGCTTGACGAAGCTTGTTGTACACCAACTGCAAGTCTTTAATCAGATTACCTGCGTTATCCGTCGCAGCCTTCATCGCAACCATACGCGCCGATTGTTCTGAGGCAATATTTTCTACCACACCTTGGTGAACAATTGCCTCAATATAACGCTGCATTAAGATATCTAGCAACTCTTGTGGGCTAGGCTCATAGATATAGTCCCAGCTATAGCTGCGGCTTTGTAAGTCATCGTCTTGAAAGGCAGTATCAGCAATTGGTACCAGTTGCTGCACAAGCGGACGTTGGGTCATGGCATTGATAAATTGGTTATAAACCAAATAAATCTCATCAATTTCGCCTTGGTTATAATCCTCTAGCATAGTCTGCACAGGTGCGCTAAGGTCTTCAAAGCTTGGGTTATCACCATAGCCTGTTAGTGCAGCACTGACTGTACCACCAAAGGTTTTGAAAAAGCTCACGCCTTTTTGACCCAAAACAACAAAGCGCGTTTCAACCGATTGGCTGTTTTGTTGTTTGACGTGCTCCATGAGTTTTTTAAACAAGTTAATGTTCAAACCGCCTGCCAGACCACGATCAGAAGTCACCACAACGTAGCCAACACGGCGTACAGCACGTGGTACCAAATATGGATGCTTATACTCTGGCGATGCTTTAACCAAGTGAGCAACCACACGGCGCATATTGTCGCTATATGGGCGACCTAACTGCATGCGCTCTTGTGCGCGGCGCATCTTACTTGCCGCTACCATCTGCATGGCACGCGTGATTTTTTGCGTGCTTTTGATACTGGCAACTTTTGCCCGAATTTCTTTTAAACTTGCCATAGGTTGTCCATATCGCCCAATTACTGGTGTTTCGCCACATTCAAATTACTACGATATTTCAGGTGGCTTATAAGGCTGCAGCCAGTGATTACCAGCTGCAGCCCAATGGATTAAGTAAATCAATTAATATGCATGGTTTTGCTTGTATGATTCAATCGCTTGTCTAAATTGATTGGCAATATCATCATTGTAGTTGGCCGTTTGATCGATTTCATCCATAAACGTGCCATAGTTATCACGTAGGTAACGCAATAAACCTGCTTCAAACGTACCAATTTTTTCTACAGGCACATCGGCAAGATAACCTTCGTTTGAGGCAAAGATGACTGCTGCTTGCTCTGCGATTGACATCGGCGCATACTGTCCCTGTTTCATTAACTCAGTGACACGCTGACCATGGTCAAGTTGCTTGCGAGTGGCATCATCCAAATCTGACGCAAATTGCGCAAACGCCGCCAATTCACGATATTGTGCCAATGCCGTACGGATACCGCCTGACAGCTTTTTGATGATTTTGGTTTGTGCAGCACCACCCACCCGAGATACCGAAATACCTGCGTTGACTGCAGGACGGATGCCTGAGTTAAATAAGCTTGATTCCAAGAAAATCTGCCCGTCGGTGATCGAAATCACGTTGGTCGGCACGAATGCTGATACGTCACCTGCCTGCGTTTCGATGATTGGCAAAGCGGTCAATGAACCGGTTTTACCTTTAACTTCACCATGGGTAAAGCGTTCTACATAATCAGCGTTTACGCGTGATGCGCGTTCAAGCAGGCGTGAGTGTAAATAAAATACGTCCCCTGGGTAGGCCTCACGTCCTGGTGGACGGCGCAATAGCAATGAAATTTGACGATACGCAACCGCTTGTTTTGACAAATCATCATAAACAATCAAGGCATCTTGACCGCGATCACGAAAGTATTCGCCCATAGTACAACCAGAGTATGGCGCAATATATTGCAGGGCTGCAGGTTCTGATGCTGAAGCGACTACCACCGTGGTATATTCCATCGCACCTGTTTGCTCAAGCTTACGCACCACGTTGGCAATAGTTGAGCGTTTTTGCCCAATCGCAACGTAGATACACTTAATGCCTGATGATTTTTGCGCGATGATGGCATCGATTGCCAAGGCAGTTTTACCAGTTTGGCGGTCACCAATGATCAGCTCACGCTGTCCACGTCCGATTGGAATCATGGTGTCAACGGCTTTATAGCCTGTCATAACAGGCTCATCAACCGATTGACGATCAATAACGCCTGGGGCGATTTTTTCGACTTTGTCGGTAAGCTTAGCATTGATAGGACCTTTGCCATCAATCGGGTTACCCAAAGCATCAACCACGCGACCCAACAATTCAGGGCCAACAGGTACCTCTAAAATACGACCTGTGCAATAGGCTTTTTGACCTTCTTGTAAATCAAGGTATTCACCTAGCACAACCGCGCCGACTGAGTCTTGTTCAAGGTTTAGTGCCATGCCATAGACACCGCCTTCAAACTCAATCATCTCACCATACATGGCATCTTCAAGTCCATGAATCTGTACGATACCATCAGACACCTTGACAATGGTGCCTTCATTTTTGGCGGTCGCACCTGCGTTTAGGTCTTGAATACGCTGCTTAATCAGATTACTGATTTCCGCTGGATTCAATTGTTGCATTGCACTGTTTCCTTAAATTGTACTTATAAACGCACCAATATCGTTAGGTAGTCGGTCGTTAGCGCATGTTTGCTCAATCAACTAAATTGGTTGCTGATTGCAAAGCCTACACTTAAGCGGTTAGCTGAAGTTTTAATTGTTGCAGTTTACCGCGTACCGAATCATCGACGACTTTATCACCAATTTTGATGATCGCACCACCAATCAGCGCTGGATCTACTGATACATGCAGCACCACCTGTCCAGCATTACGGCGCAAGCGCGATTCGATCAGCGCTTGTTGCTCAGCTGTCAAAGGATAGGCTGAAGTTACATACGCATGAATTTCCTCAGCATCATCGGCCTTGAGCTCATCAAAAAGCTCGGCGATATTTGGTAGTAGGCTTAAGCGTTCATGTTCGGCAAGCTGTTGCAAAAAATTACCAAATGCTGGTGAAAGTGCTGTATCGCTAGAAGCAGGCACTGGAGCAGATTGAGCGTTTATTGCTTCGTTTGAGGCATCACCGCTTAGCGCTGCATCTAATGTTTGAAACACATTGTCATTGCGCTGCGCGATTTGCTGATACAAATCACCCAATAGCTTAACCTTTGCTGCTACATCTGTGGTTGGATCGTGAATCACCTCAGCCATCGCCGCATCTGATACGATGGCACGCAGCACCGCTAAGTAGCTTTGCCAATCTGCCACCACGTGTTGCTCTTTGGCATAGTCAAACGCCGCTTTGGCATAGGGTCTGGCTAACGTAGATGCATCTGCCATGATATCCTCACTACTAACTTGCCCATTCGCACAACCGCCAAAAACGGTTTAGAATAACTTGCTAGCACAAGTTTGGGCAATACGAAACGTTAAAGGTGAAACATTGTTATTGTTTAAGTGCCAGTTATCAAGTTTATTCTTTAAACCATAAACCAGCACTTAAGGTTTTAACCCGACTCAAGATGCCTTGATGGGTGGATACGGCTACTTTAAGTTTGCTAATTTAATTGCTTAAATTATAGTTGAGCTGCCAATTCATCTAGCATTTTAGCATGCGCCGCAGGATCAACCTGTTGCTGCAAAATCTTTTGCGCGCCCAACACGGCAAGCTCTGCTACTTGCTTACGCAAGTCTTCACGCGCTTTGTTGATTTCTTGATCAACCGCATCATGGGCTTGTTGGCGAATACGCTCACCTTCAGCGGCTGCTTGAACGCGCGCGTCCTCAAGCATTTGGTTGGCACTACGATTGGCTTGGTCGATT
Source organism: Moraxella atlantae NBRC 14588 (assembly GCF_001591265.1). Lineage (GTDB taxonomy): Bacteria > Pseudomonadota > Gammaproteobacteria > Pseudomonadales > Moraxellaceae > Faucicola > Faucicola atlantae. Next base: position 120,591 of record NZ_BCUL01000005.1, read on the forward strand.
AGCTGTGCAGCTTTAGCTTTAGCCGCGGCAATTTCTTGCTCAGCGGTCTGACCTGCTGAGGCAAGATCTGCCTTAGCTCGCTCAGCGGCACTCAAGCCTTCTTCGATTTTGCGCTGACGCTCGGCGATGGCGTTTGCCAAAGGCGGCCACACGAACTTCATGCAAAACATGACGAACAAAGCAAACGCAATCGCTTGTCCTAATAAGGTTGCATTGATATTCACGTCACCCTTCCTCCACAAAAACGAAGTTAATTAGTTGGTATCGGTAAGCATTGCTATGGCATCTGCCTACCGATGCCTTTGATACATTAACTTCTTAGCGGATTGGGTTAGCAAACAATAGCAACATCGCAATACCCACACCGATCATCGGCACGGCGTCCAAAAGACCTGCCACGATGAACATACGGGTTTGTAGCTGTGAACCAAGCTCAGGCTGACGCGCTACGCTCTCCAAAAACTTACCGCCCAAAATCGCAAATCCAATACCTGTGCTCAATGCACCCAAACCGATCAACAAAGCGACGGCAAGAACGGTCATACTAGCTACTTCTGGATTCATGGAAAGATCCTCAATTACAATGACGATGAAAATTAATGTTCAGTTTGTGATGCAAGGCTAAGATAAACAATGGTTAGCATCATGAACACGAACGCTTGCAAGGTAATAACTAAGATATGGAAAATCGCCCAAGGTACTGATAACGCCCATTGAATCCAAAACGGCATCAGCGCAATCAACACAAAAATCAATTCCCCAGCATACATGTTACCAAACAGTCGCAAGCCCAACGAAATTGGCTTAGCCAATAAGGTAACAAACTCTAGGATAAAATTCACAGGGATCAGCAAAGCTTTGGCAACCGGATTGCTTGCACTAAATGGGTGTAAAGTCAAATCCCCAATAAAGCCGCCAACACCTTTTTCTTTGATGGCAAAATAAATGATCAATGCCAACACCGAAAATGACATACCCAAAGTCACGTTTGGATCAGTACTTGGCACAATTTTCATATAGACGTGGTGTGGGTCGTGTCCCATGGCAGCGCCAATTTTTTGCGCTAGCACAGGGATGAAATCGATGGGAATCAAGTCCATCAAGTTCATCAAAAAAATCCACACAAAAATCGTCAATGCCAAAGGTGCAACCAATTTTGATTTGCCGTGGTACGCATCGCGCACGTTACTATCGACAAACTCAACGATCATCTCAATAAAGGCTTGTAATTTACCTGGTACACCAGCAGTAGCACGTTTGGCAACTGTATAAAATAGCCCACAGAACAACACGCCAAGCCCGATCGACCACAACATAGAATCCAAGTGGATCGCATTAAAGCCCATCTCAGCGGCTTGCTGCTGGGTGTGCGCCACCATCCAACCTTCTGTCGGGTGATGCCCAAACGTCCAGTTAGTTAAATGGTGCTGGATATATTCGTTGCTGGTGAGCTCGTGCGCGTGTTCGCTTGCTGCCATAGTGTAAACTTCTTATACCAAAACCAATGCGACTAAATCTTGCGGGCAACCGCCCTAACCCCAACAGGGTAAAACTTGCAAAAGGCAAAAACGCTTATGCGTACGCCAACCGTCGCCCACGCGACACCAAAATCGGGTGTAATGGTTGGGGATAGCTTGACCTAAGACTTGCTGTACGCAATTAGGCAATATTGATCAAGCGTTATCGCATAAAACCGATGGAACCAAAGTATGCCCATCAAAATTGGGTGATTTACGGTATCTGCTGCCCCAGTTTTGGCTGCGTGTAGCTATTGTGGGCAAATTTGTATAAACCGTATATCTAAAATTCGCCCTATATTAGCTAACTGTTAGCTTTTTGTAAAGCCTTAAATTACCGATATTTGTGTTTTTTTCGCCTTAAGCTGACCTTATGAGTCATCATGCGTTTTTGTGGCAACCTACAGGCAAAAACTGATCTTGCTCCACAGGTCGGCATCTAAATAGGTCGGTAAAAAGTTTGATGAGGCCTGCGTTTGTAGCCGCGTTGCTATATTGTTCTGCGATGACTTAGGCGTAAATAATTGATTTGTAAAGCAATAAACCCAACAAATACCCACAGCGCCGCTAATGGACGCAGTTGGCTAAACACCACAGCAAACCCAAGCAGGGTGACGAACCATTTGACCATTTGCGCCAAATAAAGCCGATGGACAATTTGCTTGCGAAAGCGCGCGCCTGTGTGTCGCCACGCAATTTTGGCAAAAATCCACTGCCCAAGCCACGCCACGCCGCCGCCTGCCAATAGGTTTTTGGCATAGCGCCATGTTTGGTTAGAACTAGACGGACTTGTCGGTTCTGCTACCAGTGACCCAGTAAGCGCCATATCTGCCAATGCACCCAGTACAATCAGCGCCAATAACAGCCACAACTGCGCGCGCAAGACGGCAGCAACGTTGATGATTGGGGCGAGTTTGGCAGGTTGGGTCATAGGTAGCATAGTGCCTTTGGGGCAGCACAATGGTTTTTTGTAAAATGATGAATTTGGGCAGATTTTGGGCTATGATAGCCAATTTAGTCAAGCTTTTTTGCACAATGATGTAACTATGTGCCTGTAACTATGTACCTGTAACGAGGTGTCTAGTTCGCTGCATAGTTGGTGCAAGTTATGCGTACAGCAATATCTGTATTTGTCACTTAAGTTTTGGTAGTTTGTTGTTTGGATTGAGTTTGTCTTTGAATCTATATTTGAAATTGATATTTGGTTTATACCACCGATGCCTACCCCACACTCACCTGTTTTGATGACGCATGATAAAAACCCGCATGATGACGCGTGCACGCCAACCGCCTGCGCTGAACGCTGCACCGCGCCTCTGTCTGACACCCAAATTGATGCCCGCGTGGTGCAAGCGCGAACGGTCTGTCAGCAGGCAGGTGTACGCTTTACACCGCTGCGTGAGCAGGTGTATCGGCTGATTTTGCAGACGCGCGCGCCAATTGGGGCGTATGAGCTGCTGGCGCAGTTGCAAGCAGTTACCGATAAACCCGTGGCACCGCCAACGATTTATCGCAGTTTGGATTTTTTGTTGGCGCATGGTTTGATTCATCAGCTCAGCTCAACCAAAGCGTTTTTTGCTTGCTGCCAGCCCGATGGGGAGCACACGGCGGCATTTTTGATTTGTCAGCAATGCGGCACGGTGCAAGAATTTAGCGAAGCCTCAACGGATGTGCCGATCGACACGTTGTTGCGCAAAGTGGCAGCACAAGCGGATTTTTCTATTAAAACGCGTGTGATTGAGTTGTCAGGCTTGTGCGCTCATTGCCAACGCTGAAACTGGTGGTCAAATATGCCAAATTTTAACCTTGCCCAAATTTATGCCGATACCATACTGCCTCAACACGCGGCAGATTATCTTAGCCTTGTCCAAATCAGCGACTTGCATTTATTGACAGACCCGACCGCAGCATTTTCGGGTGTGTATCCTAGCAAACACTTGGCGGCGGTGCTGGCAGCACTTGGGCAAACGGAATATGACGCGCTGTTGGCAACGGGGGATTTGTGGCAAGAGCCCAGCACGGCAAATTTTGACGCGCTGTTCGCCCAGTTTGATACACTTGGGCGACCATGGGCGGCAATTGCAGGCAATCATGATGTGACGTTGGAGCTTGACACGCATTTGGCATTTGAGCAGTGGCGGCGTGTGCCGATTGGTGCAGATACGCGGCTGCTGTCACGGCGATTGGTGCAAAGCGCATATTGGGATTTGTTGTTTATCGATACATCAGTGGCAGGTCAGACGGCAGGTGCTGTGGATGATGCTACGCTGGCATGGCTTGCCGATATACTGCCACAAAGCACGCGCCCGTGTGTGATTTTTGCCCATCATCCGATGTTAGCAGTGGGCACGCCGTGGATTGACCGCCAAGGTGTGCAAAATGCCGAGCAATTTTGGCAAGTTGTCGCGCCATTTGCCCAGCGTATTCGTGCCGTGTTTGTCGGCCATGTGCACCAAGCACAGCAGGTTTCAGCGCATGGCATTGCTATGTATAGCTGCCCTGCAACCAGTGTACAGTTTACGCCGTTTGCCGCTGACTATGCCGTGCAAATCACCGCACCACAGTACCGCTGGATTAAATTATTAAACACCGGTACATTGGCAACGGGCACCAAAAAAGTAGTGGTCGGCTAGCTACGTCAGTTAGTCAGATTGGCACGGTAGTTGTCATCAAGCTGTCACTTATCGACTTTAGGCTATAGCGCGGCATTTTTTGTCAGTTTTTGCTTGGGGTGAGGCTACCGCCCTGTGACAATGGGTAGCTGTCGCGTTGGATAGCTATTTGGCAGTCAGATAATTATTTTGTGCAAATTTGATACAGCTGGCGCCGCTCAATTTGCGCGTTGATTGAAAATTATTTTTATCGCCCCCATGTTGAGGCGAATTTTTTAAATCATCACTGGTTCTTGCTTTGTAAAAAGTACTAAGTGGTGTTTACAAGGAATTGGCGCGACATGTGTTGCGCATAGATGAAGGAATTTGGCATGACGACGCCGAACACAGAATACAACGTAACTTTTGAACCGTATCAAGCCCAAGACGGCGAAGAATACATGAACGATGCGCAGCTGGCGCATTTTCGTAAGATTTTGTTGGCATGGAAAAACAGCCTAATGGTAGAGGCTGAATCGACCAAAAACTATATCCAAGACGAATCGACCGCTATGCCCGATATCAACGACCGCGCAACTCAAGAAGAAGAGTTTGCCTTGGCGTTGCGCACGCGCGACCGTGAGCGCAAGCTGATTCGTAAAATTGACAAATCATTGACAGAGATCAATAGCGGCGATTATGGTTTTTGCCAAACTTGTGGGGTAGAAATCGGTTTGCGCCGATTAGAAGCGCGTCCGACGGCAACGCAATGCATCGACTGCAAAACCTTGTCTGAAATCAAGGAAAAACAAGCTTGGGGACATGCCTAAGCCTACATTGACCAGCCCTGCTAGACCCAAAGCGCGAACGCCCGTGATTGGGCGTTTTGCGCCATCGCCGACAGGTGCGCTGCATTTGGGCTCATTGCTGACCGCCGTTGCCAGTTATTGTGCAGCAAAACAAGTGGGCGGACAATGGCTGGTGCGCATCGAGGATTTGGACACTGACCGCTGCCACAACGAATACAGCGCGCAAATTTTGCGTGATTTGACGCGTCTGGGGCTGCATTGGGATGGTGAGGTGCGTTACCAATCGGCACATACCCAGACGTATCATGCGTTGCTAGATGGCAAGCTACGCAGTATAAGTTACGGCTGCGATTGTAGCCGCAAATCGATCCGAGAGTTTCAGCACGCGCACCATCTGCCCGAAACGCGTTATCCGCGTTGCTGCCTACATGCAAAGCGTTCACGCCAACACGCCGTACGACTAATTTTGCCCAATTACACCATGGTGTTTTATGACCATTTACAAGGCGTGATCGTTGGTAATCCGCAGCGTGAGCATGGCGACATCGTGGTGCGTCGCCGCGCCCCTCATGCCAAGTGTTTGGGTATGATGAATTACATGCTGGCGGTGGTGGTCGATGACGCGCTGCAAGGTGTCAATCAAATCGTACGCGGACTGGATATTTTGCCCTTGACGCTGGCGCAACTGGCGATTGCCGACTACCTTGATCTGCCATTGGTGCGTGATTACTACCATTTGCCCTTGGTGGTCAATGCCGATGGGCAAAAACTGTCTAAACAAACATTGGCAGAACCGATCAGCCATTATCCTGCCGATCAATTATTGATTTTGGCGTTAAAACTGCTCCAACAAGCACCCGTTGCGCGTGATAAACCCGAACATATGCTGGCGCAGGCGGTTGCACAATGGGATAGCCGCCCGTTGGCGGGCAAACAGGCGCTTACTTGCCCACCGTTAGCGGATTTAATATAAACTTTATTTCATCTTTAGTTTAAAATATCAATAATATCGACACTGCGACCGCTCAATATTCGGGCTGTCTTTAATAATACGCAGCAATATACCCACAATGATCAGATTGATCACCATTGATGACCCACCATAGCTAAAAAACGGCATGGTCAAGCCTTTAGTAGGCAATAACCCCATCGTCATGCCCGCATTGACAAACATCTGTCCAAAAAACAACACGCCAACGCCAAACGCAAAATAACTAAGCCGACTTTGCCGCCGTTTGAGTGCTTGGTAACTTACCGTCATCACCAGCACGATCAGCAAAATCTCAAGGCTTAGCAAAAATGCCACGCCAACAAAGCCCAATTCCTCACCTGTAATCGCCAACAAAAAGTCAGTATGTGCCTCGGGTAGGTGCGACAGTTTTTGTACGCTATTGCCATAACCCACGCCAAACCATTCACCGCGCGCAAATGCCACAATACTGCGCCCCAGCTGATAATCTGAATCCGCCAAATCATCAAACGGATCTATAAACGACATGGCACGCTTGAGCCGATAACCCTCGCTGACAATACCTACCACCGCCGCAACAAACATCGCCCCCATGACGATAAAAAACTGACGGATCGGCAAGCCGCCGACAAATGTCATCGCCGCCGTACAGCCTGCGATAATTACCACCGAACCAAAATCAGGCTGCAATATAATAAACAACGCCAAAAACGCCGCAATCAGCGTCAAACGCACAAACCCACGCCATTCGTTGCGCAGCTCATCAGAACGGCGCACCAAGTAATCTGCGGTAAACATAATCATGGCAAGCTTGGCAAGCTCGGCAGGCTGAAAATTCACCCCACCCAACTCAATCCATCGCCGACTACCGTTAATCACCGAACCAAACGCCAACGTATACAAAATCGCCAATAAGCATAGCCCCAGTATTGACATGATAAAACCAAGGCGAAACATCTGGCGCAGCGGAATATAATACGCCCCAACCCCAAGTACCAGCCCAATGCCCATATACATCAGCTGATGATAAAAAAAGTAAAAATCGCCCAAGTGCTTATTGTGGGCAAAAGGAATCGATGCCGATGCCACCATCAACAAACTCATCACCATGATGGTCGCCACCGTCGTGGTCAAAAGCCCGCCCAACGATGGCAGCCACCGTCGTGCCACTCGGTTACGCACGGCATCCATGCCCTCGCCCAATCCTACATCCAACATCTTACACCCACTTGCTTTACCACGTTGATGATTGTTAAATTTTTACGGTTTAACATGTTAAGGCTTGACTGTTTAGCTTGACCATTTAGGCTGAGATCAGCGCGATAAACTGCTCACCGCGATCACTATACCCACTAAATTGGTCAAAACTTGCGCACGCAGGCGACAATAGCAACACGCCAAGCTCGGCTAGTTGCTCGGCATGAACCTTGGCATCGGCAACGGCTTGGGCAAGCGTACCGCTGTGTACCATGAACACGTCTGCCGCATTTGATCGGCTGATATCGGTGGTAACTTTTAGCCCTGCACGTTGTAAATCATCGCCGATTTGTTGCGCTGCCTCACCAATCAGATACACCACGCTGGCATAATCTGCCAACGGCTGCGCCAAAGTGGCAAAATCCTGCCCTTTACCCTGTCCACCCAAAATTACCGCGAGTTTTTTACCTTTGGGTGCATAGACTTTGCCAAGCCCAACCACCGCGGCAATCGTTGAGCCGATGTTGGTGCCTTTTGAGTCATTGTAGCAGTTGAGTCCTGCCATCTGCCCAACGTACTGGCAACGGTGCGGCAAGCCTGCAAATTGGCGCAACGTCGTTAGCATACTGGCAAGTGGCAAGCCTGCCAATTCGCCCAACGCCAATGCCGCCAGTGCATTGAGCAAATTTTGCTGTCCTTTGATGGGCAAATCACGTTCATGCAGCAAACGCGTTTGCCCACGAACCAACCAAATCTCGCCATTGTCATCATGCGCCAAGCCATAATGAACGGGTTGGCTTTGAGATTGGCTTTGATGATTGGGCAGATCACTGCCAAAGCTGATTGTGGGGATGTCATGGGGCGTTAGGGCGATACTGGCAGGGTCATCACGATTGACCACAGCAGCGTGCGCACCGTCAAAAATACGCTGTTTGGCTTGTTGGTAGTGCTGCATATCGCCATGGCGATCCAGATGATCGGGGGAGATGTTTAAAATCGTCGCGACCTGCGCGCCCAAATCACTGACGGTTTGTAGCTGAAAACTTGAAAGCTCAAGCACCGCCAACTCCAACGGCTGTGCCAACAAATCCAACGCTGGCGTACCCAGATTACCGCCTACCCCAACGGCAAGCCCTGCATCTTGCGCCATCTGCCCAACCAACGTGGTGACCGTACTTTTACCGTTTGAGCCTGTGATGGCAACGATGGGAATTTGCCGTGCTTGGCATTCGGCTTGAAATAGCTGAATATCGCTGACAATCGGCACGCCATTTTTGCGCGGCACATCAAACATGGGCAAAAATGGGTCAATACCAGGGCTAATGACGATCCGCGCCGCTTGCGCCAACAATTCGTCATCAAGTCCACCAAACCGCGTGATCACACCTTGTGGTAAGGCATGAGCGTTGCTTGGCTGTCCGCCATCAGTGGCGGCAACGCGATAGCCGCGTTGGTGTAGATAGTTGAGTGCAGATAGCCCTGATTTGCCCAAGCCGACGATGACGTGCAGATCAGTTGGTTGCTCAAAGTTGGCAGCTTGATAGGAGGGGTTGGCAGTGGTGTTTGACATGGTTGGATACTGACTTGGTATTTGGATGGATTTTTTAAAAAAATATCGATCATCGCCTAGCATGATATCGGCGGTTTTGCCCTTACTGGCAATGGTGAGCAGTGCACACAAAAAGCGATAGACATTGGTGCTTATCATAGCATTTTTGCAAAAACTAAGATATCATCAAAACCTTAACCTTGTTGTTTAAATTCACCAATCTGCCACACGTTGCCCGAGGATTTTTGCATGCTACTGACCAAAAACCCTATTAGTCTAGTTAGGAATATGCTATGAAGCTAATTACCGCGATTTTAAAACCGTTTAAGCTTGACGATGTCCGCGAAGCATTGTCCGACATCGGCGTGCAAGGCGTGACGGTGACCGAAGTCAAAGGTTTTGGGCGGCAAAAGGGTCATACCGAATTGTACCGCGGCGCAGAATACGTCGTTGATTTTTTGCCCAAAATCAAGCTTGAAATCGCTGTGACCGATGAGTTAGTCGAGTTGGCGATTGAGGCAATTATGCGCGTTGCGAGTACTGGCAAAATCGGTGATGGTAAGATTTTTGTCACCAATTTAGAACAAGTCATTCGTATTCGCACGGGCGAAACAGGCGCAGATGCGCTGTAGTTTTTGCCGCACATTTTGTCTTCATTGGACTTTAAATCCGAGTATCAAGTTTTAAGCACCGTATAAGGAGCGTCATCGGTATACAAATTTAACCAATAACGTTTGCCCCATTTTATCAATTATTCAAGGACAGTCTAGGGGGTGGTGATGTGGTATAGCAGTCAGTCAGTCAGCGGTTTAGCGCCGATCTTGCAGGTAGCAACTGCGCAGGAAGCAACTTTAAAGCGAGCAACAAGAAAGGCGCGGTTTTCACGTTATCACTGTGTGGTATCAACTAGCCAACCGCGCGCGTGACAAAATAGGCGGTGCGTTGGTGGCATTGTCGTGGCTGGGCGCTACGTCGTTGGCACACGCTGAGGGCACGCTCAGACTGGACACAGGCGATACGGCGTGGGTGCTGATTTCTACCGCGTTGGTGCTGATGATGACAGTACCAGGCTTGGCGTTGTTTTACGCTGGCATGGTGCGCAAAAAAAACATCTTGGGCACGATGGCGCATAGTCTTGGCGCGGCGGCAATCGATGACGGCTCGATCGGTTTTGATTTGGTTGGCTTTCAAAACGACAGCGGCAAGGTCGGCACAAACCCTGAGCAGCTTTTTGCTATGGGCTATGCAGCGTGTTTTGACAGCGCGGTAAACCACGTTGCGCCAACGCTAGGACTCAAACCCACTAAGTCAAGCACCCGCGTGGCGGTGGGTATTGGACAAACCGCTGGCGGTGCGTTTGGTCTAGATATTGACATCACCATCACCGTTGAAGGCTTGAGCATGGACGATGCCAAACGCTTGATCGAAAAAGCGCATGAGGTCTGCCCATACTCTAACGCCACACGCGGTAACGTGGATGTTCGCCTACACGTCAATGTAGTGCAAAGTTTTGATTTGTAATAGATTTTATTAAAAATCTTCCCAAAACGCTCAATCAAGGTTGGGCGTTTTTTTTGTTGTGCTGAGGCGTTGCTTGCGCAAATTGTCATAAAAATCTGCTACACTAGCGCGGCGTATGTTTGTTCACCGATATCACAACCTAAGCCGCATGCTGCCATCATTTGATACCCGTCACGCACCCTTGCGCGGTCGTTTTTTGCCCGATAAGGCTATTTTGTTGCTTGACAGCGTGCCTGCCGAGCGCGTCGCCAATATCACAACCGCAGCACGCCACCCATCAATGATATTCCCCGTGTCCTGCTGGTGTGCTTATCATATTGACGCGCAGATTGCGCCGTATCCAACCGTGCCCATCATCGCAAAACACGATTAATTTTTATTCTCAACGTTTCATTGACGACTATGACGCTCATCAACTTACCCAATCAAGCCATTTTGCCACTTGGCGAGCCGCCCATCAATCCGTATCGACTGGGCGCAAGCCTGTATATGTCTGCCACGCGCGCCGATTTGTGGCAGGTGATCACGCGCCAACAGCTGCCTGAGGTGACAAGCCTTGTCATTTGCCTGGCAGATGCGGTCAGTAAGCACGATGTTGATGACGCGCTTGCCAATGTGCAGCGACTACTGACCGACTGGCAAACGCAAGTCACGGCGCATTTAGACAATGCTGTGTCACAGCCAACGGCTTTTGATCGCCCATTGGTATTTATCCGCCCCCGTCATGCCACGATGTTGGCACAGATGGCGACTTGGCAAGGCATCGCGCTGATCGATGGGTTCATCTTGCCCAAGATCGATATGCTGAGCCTTGCTGATTGGCGACTGGCTTGGCAGCAACACGCTGATGGCAACGACACGCCGCCGCTGGTCATGCCGACGCTAGAAACTGCGCCGATTTTTAATCCCCATCACAACCATGAGTTGGCGCAAGCATTTATCGAAGCATTTGCCGAGCGCGTGTTGGCATTGCGGATTGGCGGTAATAATTTGTTGGCGTGTTTGCGGCTGCGTCGTCCGCGCCAAACCACGATTTATGCCACCCCGATTGGCACACTCATTGATCAGTTGGTCGGCTGTTTTGTGCCGTATGGCTTTTATTTGACGGCGCCTGTGTTTGAATATCTTGATACACCCGAACTGTTTGCACAAGAATTACAGCACGATGTCGCGCTTGGATTGGTCGGCAAAACCGTGATTCACCCAAGCCAAATCGCCGCCGTGCAGCGCGCATTTGCCGTTGAGGCCAGTACGGTTGCCGATGCCAATGCGATTTTGACCCAAAATACCAAAGCGGTGTTTAGGCAAGACAACGCCATGCTTGAGCCTACCACCCATGCCGCATGGGCGCGAACTGTGCTGTTACGCGCCGCCGTGTATGATACCATTGATTGATTTTGACGTTTAAAACCCCTAAAAATTTGTAAACCCACCATGACCTTACCTATTTTTCTTTTTCCACAAAATCAGCTGGTTTTAGCCAGCAACAACGCAGGCAAACTGGCAGAATTGCGTCATATGTTTGCCCAAGCAGGGCTAGACATTGAAGTCATCGCGCAGGCTGATTTGGGCATTGATGATGCGATTGAAGATGGCAAAAGTTTTATTGAAAACGCGCTCATCAAGGCGCGGCATGCCAGTGCCATCAGCGGCTTGCCTGCTTTGGCAGATGATTCTGGGCTGTGCGTTGATGTACTGGGCGGCAGTCCTGGTATTTATTCGGCACGTTTTGCCGCTGACACACCAACGTTTCAACAAGCCAGTGCGCGCGCCGATAAAGACCATGCCAATAACCAAAAACTGCTCGCGCAATTGGCGCCGTATCGTGATGACAACCCAATTCGTGCCCAGTTCGTCTGCGTGTTGGCATTGGTGCGTCACGCCGATGACCCGTTGCCGATGATCGCGCAAGGGTTGTGGCGGGGACAGGTTTTGCCCACACCCCAAGGTGAGCACGGTTTTGGTTATGACCCACTGTTTTGGTCGCCCGAACACGCCAAATCCGCGGCAGAACTTGGCAGCGCTGTAAAAAACCGCGTCAGTCATCGCGCGCAGGCGTTGCAGCAGCTGCTAAGCCAGCTTAAAAACGACGCGTAACGCCCACTGACAAATGTTGCATGGTTAAACAGCGTTAAACGCTGCTTGATTCTTTTTTGCACTTTGCCTACGATTTGCTTATACTATATCCCTTTTTGGTTAGATTTTAACGTGCGGTCAGCCAGCGGTTTACATGATTGGCTTAGCGATCAAAATTAACCAACGAATTTTTTGTGTCAATGCTGTCTAGGTTTATGCTTAAAAAAAATAAGCCAACGGTATGCGTAATTGTGCTCGCCTTGCGCTAAGCATGATTTTAACCACGTGTTTTTATCGGTTTTATCCTTTCATTCACAGGACAATTGTTATGTCAGAGTTACAAGTCACCACCACCAACCCAACCAATTTAACCACCCAAATGACGGTCAAAGTACCCGTCAGCACCATCCAAAGCCGTGTTGAAAAGCGTATTCAACAAGTTGCTAAAACCGCCAAAATCGACGGCTTTCGTCCTGGTAAGGTGCCTGTGTCACACATCCGCGCTCAATATGGCGCAGGTATTCAGCAAGAAGTTATCAACGATGTCATCCGTGATACCGTGTTTGACGCGATTCGTGAGCAAAACATCCGCGCAGTTGGTATGCCAAACATCGATGACGTTAAACTAGAAAACGACTTTTTGGTCTATCAAGCCACCGTTGAGATTTTCCCGCGTGTGGAAGTACAAGGCTTAAATGAAATCAACGTCACACGCCAAAACGCACAAATCAGCGATGCTGATATCGACACGATGATCGAAAACTTGCGCGAACAACGCAAAACGTTTGTTGAAAAAGACGGTGCAGCCGAGCAAGGCGACCAAGTTAAAATTAACTTTGTTGGACGTGTAGATGGCGAAACGTTTGACGGTGGCAGCGCGAACGATGTCGATTTGGTGTTGGGTAGCGGTCGCATGATTCCAGGGTTTGAAGATGGCATCGTTGGCATGACAGCAGGCGAAGACAAAACCATCGACGTCACCTTCCCCGAAGACTACCAAGCTGAGCACCTAGCAGGCAAAGCAGCACAGTTTGACATCCACGTCACCAGCGTGCAAACCCCACAGTTGCCAGAACTTAATGACGAGTTTTTTGCTGTGTTTGGCGTGACCGAAGGCGGTCTAGACAAGCTGAAAGAAGACGTGCGCAACAACATGCAGCGCGAAATCAAAGCTGCGGCGCGTAACCAAGTCAAAGAAGCAACCTTTGATGCGCTACTTGAAAAAAATGACATCGAAGTACCACAAGCCTTGTTAGAACAAGAAATCGGTCGTCAGCGTGACATGATGGTGCAGCGTTTTGCCCAACAATTTGGCGCAGACCCCAAAATTTTTGGCGAAGATATGTTGCCCAGCGAGTTGTTTGAAGAACAAGCACGCCGTGCCGCACAGCTTGGCATCATGGTAACAAGCCTTGTTGAAAGCAATGACATGAAGGCAGACCCAGAACGCGTTACTGCCTACATCGATGAGATGGCACAAAGCTACGAAGACCCCAATGAAGTCATCGACTACTACACCAACAACGCGCAAGAACGCGCCAATATCGAAGCGGTGGTATTAGAAGATCAGTTGATTGACTTTATCTTGGCGCAAGCCAACGTCACAGACGAAGAAGTTAGCTACCAAAACTTGTTGGCAGCTGCTCAACAACAATAAATCCATACACGGTTTAGCCGATATTTTGATGGGCTAAACCACTATTGACGGCTTGTTTTTTTGCCAAATTGCCCTTATACAGTAGCAAACCGTGTAAGGGCTTTTTGTTATTTTTGATCATCACATCTAAAGATTTAGCCTTTGCATTCATTGATGGCTAAAAATGACGCGATAGCGCAAGGATACTATATGTTAGAGCAATTTTTGGATTCACCATTTGCCAACGCGCAAGTGCAAAACACCCTGACCCGTGGCTTACACCAGCCGCAAGCTGCCCTGGTGCCGATGGTGATTGAGCAATCCTCACGTGGTGAGCGTTCGTTTGATATTTATTCGCGTCTGTTGCGTGAACGTGTGGTGTTCTTGACAGGTCAGGTTGAAGACCACATGGCAAACTTGATTGTCGCGCAGCTGTTGTTCTTGGAAGCCGAAAACCCTGAAAAAGACATCAGCCTTTATATCAACTCACCAGGCGGTTCGGTCAGTGCAGGCATGGCGATGTATGACACGATGAACTTTATCCAGCCTGACGTTTCAACCATCTGTCTTGGTGGTGCGTATAGCATGGGTTCGTTCTTGCTTGCGGCAGGTGCCAAAGGTAAACGCTATGCCCTTGCCAACTCACGCGTAATGATTCACCAACCATCGGGTGGTGCACAAGGTCAAGCCAGTGATATCGAAATCAATGCGCGTGAAATCCTCAAAATCCGCGCCCGTTTAAACAAAATCCTTGCCGAGCGCACAGGTCAGCCGATTGAGAAAATCGCCCTAGACATGGAGCGCGACTATTGGCTAGACGCGCATGAAGCCAAAGCCTACGGCTTGGTCGATGAGGTGCTTGAAAAACGCCCCGATACTGCTAGCAATGACAACGCTTAAGCCAGTCATCTAGCAGTTCTCACATACGATCGGGTAAAAGGTTAATTAAAATGGCAAAAAAAGATATCACGCCGCTGTGCTCATTTTGCGGTAAATCCAAAGACGAGGTCAACAAACTCATCGCAGGGCAAGATGCCAATATCTGTAATGAATGTATCGATCTATGCCAAGACTTGATTGGCGATGCAGACGCAGCGATAGGCAGCAGCGATGACGCAAGTCATAACGAGTGGCTGACACGCAAACTACCCACACCAAAGGAAATCCGCGCCCATCTTGATGACTATGTCATCGGGCAGGACAAAGCCAAAAAAACCTTGGCGGTAGCGGTTTATAACCACTACAAACGCCTCAAAGTTGCCCAGCAGATGCACGAGCAAGACAGCCAAGCCAGCAAAACGGGCAGCGATGACGCGATGGTTGAGTTGGCAAAGAGCAATATCTTGCTGATCGGTCCAACAGGTTCGGGCAAGACATTATTGGCACAAACCTTAGCGCGGCTATTGGACGTACCGTTTGCGATGGCAGACGCCACCACCTTGACCGAAGCAGGCTATGTCGGTGAAGATGTTGAAAATATCGTGCAAAAACTGCTACAAGCAGCAGACTATGACGTTGAGCGCACGCAAACGGGCATTATTTATATCGATGAAATCGACAAAATTACCCGCAAAAGCGAAAACCCATCGATCACCCGTGACGTTTCAGGTGAAGGCGTGCAACAAGCCCTATTAAAGCTGATAGAAGGCACAGTTGCTAACATTCCGCCACAAGGTGGGCGTAAGCATCCCAACCAAGAGATGATTCAGGTGGATACCAGCAATATCTTGGTGATTTGTGGTGGAGCGTTTGCAGGCTTAGACAACGTCATCCAGCAGCGTACCGAAAAAACAGGCATAGGCTTTAATGCCGATGTCAAAACCAAAGATAGCGGCAAAAACGTTGGCGAATTGTTGCGCCAAGTTGAGCCAGAGGACTTGATCAAATTTGGCTTAATTCCCGAATTAATCGGACGTTTACCTGTGCTTGCCACGCTCGAAGAGCTTGACGAAGCAGCGTTGATTCAGATTTTGACCGAACCCAAAAACGCCTTGACCAAGCAATATGAATACCTGTTTGCCATGGAAGACGCTAAACTTGAATTTAGCCAAGATGCGTTGGTAGCGATTGCCAAACAAGCCCTCAAGCGCAAAACAGGCGCGCGCGGCTTACGCTCGATTGTGGAAAACGCGCTGCTTGAGACGATGTATGAATTGCCATCGCTACCTGCTGGCAAAACCGTGCAAGTTGATGAAGCGGTCATCAATGAGGGCATCGCACCACAAATTGCTTAACGCTGATCAGCGTTTGCCGTAACTTTTTTTGGCATAATCAAAGCGCGTACCATGACGCGCTTTGTTGTTTGGATCGTGTTAGCCATGTTGGTTGGTCGCCGCTTAGCGTACTAGCTGGATATCGCCCTTAGGTCGCCCAACTACCGTCAGCTCATAATCCAAATGCCCCAAGTAGCCGAATTTACCTTTGCGACTGACGCGCGCAAACACGCAAACCTCAATGTCATAAAACGGTGTGTCAATACCCTGCTCACGCGCAAGATGGTCAATAATCGCCATCGGATCATCAAGGGCATAGGTTTTGCTCGGTGTGGTTAAGGTAAAGCTATGCGCGTCACGGTGCGCGCGTCCGCGGTACAAATTGGTCGCCTCAAGGCCGCGAAAATCACGCAACGGCACGCGGCGATCATGCATTTGCCGCTTGATATAGCGCACACCTGCCACCGCACCGCCAATCATAGCCGCTGTGGTCGCCACACCTGCGCCAACACCAAACGCGGTCAAACCCAGTAGGGTTTTGGCAATCGGGTGGCGCGAACGCTTGGTGGCTTGCTTTTTGGGTTTGTTGTGGCTTTTTTTGTCCGCGTGCTTGGTGTGGGTATACGGTTGCTGGTCGTGCTTGGTGTGGGTATACGGTTGCTGGTCGTGCTTGGTTCTATCGTTGCGCGTTGCTGCGTGGTGCGCGTGGTTGTGCTGTGCACCGTGGTGAAAAGGACAGTGAACGCGGCGGTCTTGTGCGTCAGAGGTTGGTTTGGTTTTAGACTTGTGCAATAAATGAGGCAATCGGCGCATGGTGTTCTCAGCTTATGATAAAATTAGGATATTGTAGCAAATTGCTTTGTGCTGCATTGTGACAATTTTTTGATGACACGCCGACTGAGGTAAGCCAAAGATTTATGAAAGCCAAAATCATCGCCGTGGGGCAAAAAATGCCTGCGTGGGTACAAACAGGATTTGCCGATTATCACAAGCGCATTCAGCCAATGTTGCCGACAGAATTGGTCGAAATCGCGGCGGCAAAACGCAGTAAACAGCCATCGGCGGCAGAAATCGAAAAATACGCCAATACCGAAGGCAGTTTGATTTTGCAAGCCCATCACAGCGCGCGTGAACGCTTGATTTGCCTTGATGTACGTGGCAAAAACTGGAGCACCGAACAGCTTGCCGAGCGCGTACAAACGGCTATGCAAGATGGTGAGGATTTGGCGTTTGTTATCGGCGGTGCGGACGGTTTATCCAAGCATGTACTGGCACAGGCGCAGGCGTGTTGGTCACTGTCGAATTTGACCTTGCCGCACGCATTGGTGCGGGTGTTGGTCATGGAGCAGTTGTACCGCGCGATGACGATTTTGCACAACCATCCATATCATCGCGGTGATTATTTTTAAGTTTTTAACATTCATCATCTAACAAACACGTTTTAACTTTTTAAGGTGCTGCTACCCAATTTGCTTATGCCGACGTTATTTACCGATTATTTACCACCCACGACCCCACTAACCGCGCCCAAGCTGACGCTAGCCGATGTGCTGCCTAAACCTGTGCAGCCATTGGCAACGCTGCCTGCGCTGTTTGTGTCGCATGGTGCGCCAAGCCTTGCCATCGAGCGCAACGCCACCACGCAAGCATTGGCAAAAATCGGGCAAAATTTGCCAACACCTCGGCTGATTGTCATGCTATCAGCACATTGGCAAAGCAGCCAGTTAGAGCTAAATGCCAATCCGCTACCACCGACTTGGCACGATTTTAGCGGTTTTGGGCAAGCGTTGGCGGCTATCGACTACCCTGCCCACGGTTATCCTGAAGCAGCGTACGCGCTTGCCGAGCAGTTGCAAGCGCGGCAGGTAGCGGTATCACTCAATCGCCTACGCGCATACGATCACGGGATTTGGGCGCCGTTGGTGCATGTATATCCCAATGCCGAGATACCCGTGTTGACGCTGTCATTGCCGCGACATTTTGATAGCTACGCGTGTTATCAGCTTGGCGCATTGTTTGCCCCGCTACGCGCCGAGCAGGTGCTACTCATTGGCTCGGGCAGTGTGACACACAATTTGTCGCAAGTGCGTTTTGCTGATGACAGCCAAATTAACCCCAACGCGTGGGCGTTTCGTCAGTGGCTGGTTGAGCAGCTACGCTATGATATGCCGCGCGCGCTTGACTGGCAGGCGCATCCTTTGGCAATGTACAACCATGCCTCACCCGAACATTTGTTGCCGTTATTTTTTGCTGCAGGTGCAGGGCAACGCATGAGCGTGGTGCATGAACGCTTTGCGCATTATAGTCTGGCAATGGATATTTATCGGTTTGATTGAATGCAAAAAATTTGACGCATCTTAGCGAATGTGGCGCAAATCCAAATCTTGATCAATCTGCCACACCAACCAAGTACCTACCGCCATCAAGGCAAACAGCGTCATGCCAAGCTTTGCCACCGAATTAAGCGCGAACACATTGAGCAACAAGCCGCCAAAAACGCCAACGATGAAATTGAGCGAACCTTGTAGCGCGCTTGCCATGCCTGCACGGTGTTTTTGAAACGCCAACGCAATCGCGCCTGCATTCGGCTGCGTCAATCCCAGCCCTGCGATACAACAAAAAATACTCGCCAACACCGCCCACAGCCATGCGTGCGTACCAAACAGCAAACCAAGCGTCATCAACGTGCCTGCTGCACTTACTTGCACCAACGCGCCAATGCGCAACAACTGCACCAGTTTAACGCGTCCAACCAACCATTGATTGACCTGTGTCAGCCCAATAAACCCTGCCGCATTCATGCCAAAAATCCAGCTAAAATGTGTCGCACTAACGCCGTACTCCTCCATCATCAACTGTGGCGCGGCACTGATATAGACAAACATGGAGCCCATCAGCAAGCCTGCACCAAGCGCAGGGTAGCGAAAGCGCGTGTCCTTGAGCAAATCGACATACTGGCGCAACACTTGGCGCAGTGGCAACACATGACGGCGATCAGGCGGTAGGGTTTCTTGCAAAAATACTTTAATCAGCATAAGCGACAGCACACCAAAACCTGCCAAAAACCAAAAAATCGCTCGCCAACTGCTGATCTGCAACAGCAAACTACCCAGCGACGGCGCAAGAATCGGCGCAATGCCCATCACCAGCGTCATCAACGAAAACGCCTTTGCCATCTGTGTAGGGTTTAGGCAGTCACGAATCATCGCCCGAACCACCACCGAGCCCACGCACGCACCCAACGCCTGCAGCGTACGCCCCGCAAACAGCACCGCCACACTGGTGGTTGTCGCGCAAATCACACACGCCACCACATACACCACCGTACCGACATACAACGGACGAATACGCCCAATGCGGTCAGACAGCGGCCCGTAAAACAACTGCCCGACCACCAAACCAATAAAATACGCAGGTACCGAATTGGCAATCCATCGCGTTACCACGCCAAAATCCTGCGCCATCGTTGGCAAGGCAGGTAGATACATATCAATCGACAGTGGGCCGACGGCAATTATCAGCCCCAGCAAGATAATCCACACCGTTGGGTACGGCGCAGAGGGATCGGGCGTGGCGGTTGGTTGGCTAGGTGTTGAGTTTGACGGCTGAACAGACATGGCAAATGGGTCACTAAATCGGCAAAACTTGGTCTAGGCATATTTTTAAGTACACTTAAACCAAAAGCAGCTATTGTAACGTATTTTATCGTCTTTGCCAGTTCAAGTTATTTTTTAATATAATTAA
>NZ_BCUL01000006.1 GCF_001591265.1 Moraxella atlantae NBRC 14588
TATAAAAATAACTTAAATCATAAATTATAGCTATGATTCATTTTTAGCGCGCTGCGCTTCTTCCATTTTACGGATTTCTTTACGCAAGATTTTGCCAACGTTGGATTTGGGCAGCTCATCGACAAATTGCACGGCGCGAGGACGTTTGTAGCCTGTCAATTCTTTGCGCGCGTAATCAAGGATTTCTTTTTCGGTTAGGCTTGGGTCTTTGCGCACGATATAGGCTTTTGGTATTTCACCGCTTTTGTCACTTGGCACACCAATCACGCCAACTTCTAAAACTTTAGGGTGTGAGGCAAGTACGTCCTCGACTTCGTTGGGATACACGTTAAAGCCTGACACCAAAATCATGTCTTTTTTGCGATCCACGATTTTGATTAAGCCTTGTTCATCCATGATGCCGATATCACCTGATTTAAAAAACCCGTCATCGGTCATGGATTCGCGCGTGGCTTCGGGGCGTTTCCAATAGCCTTTCATCACCTGTGGGCCTTTGATGGCAATTTCACCGCGCTCGCCCAACGCCACTTCGTTGCCGTCATCGTCAATCAGCTTGATATCGGTACCTGGAAATGGCACGCCGATTTTGCCCGTAAAGCCTGTATCAAGCATATTTAAGGTCGCAATTGGTGAAGTCTCTGATAAGCCATAGCCCTCCACGATGTCGGTGCCCGTGATTTTTTTCCATTCTGCTGCGGTTGATGACATCACCGACATACCGCCGCTTAGCGACAGCTCGATGTAGTCATGGTTCATCTTGCGAAAGCCTTCGTGGTGCGCTAAGCCATTAAACAGCGTGTTGATAGCAGGGAAAAACCGTGGCTTGTACTTGTCCAACTCTTTGACAAAACCGTCTAAATCACGTGGGTCAGGAATCAATAGCCCCGTCAGACCCTGCTTCATGGAAATCAAGGCGCACGCGGTAAACGAAAAGATATGATACAGCGGCAAGGCAATCAAGGCATAGCCTTCGTTGTCATCCTCAGCAAACATCTGCCGAACAAATGCCAATGCTTGATAAGTATTTGACACCAAATTATGATGGGTGAGCATCGCGCCTTTGGCAACGCCTGTTGTGCCGCCTGTATACTGCAGTACGGCAATATCATCGCCCGTTAAATCATCGGGGCGGTGGTAGTGTGTGGCAGAGGCATCGAGCACGGTTTTGAATGACACCGCATTTGCAATGCGCCATTTTGGTACCATTTTTTTGATATAGCGCACGGCAGCATTGACGATAAAGCCTTTGACTGTTCCCATCAAATCGCCCATACGGCAAACCACCACATGCGGCACCAACGGCTTGCCGATTTCCTCATAAGTATGGGCAAAGTTTTCAAGGATAAACATCGCCTCAACATCCGCGTCTTGCAATTGGTGCTCAAGTTCATGCGCGGTGTACAGCGGATTGACGTTCACAAGCGTGTAGCCTGCGCGCAAAATCCCCATCATACACACAGGATATTGCAAAATATTGGGCATCATCACAGCAACGCGCGCGCCTTTTTTTAGACCCAAGCCTTGCAAATACGCGGCAACTTGGCGGCTATAGATGTCTAACTGGCGAAACGTGATACCGCTGCCCATGCAGACATAGGCTTGTTTGTTGCCAAAGCGTTCAAACGCGTTTTCAAACACGTTCATCAATGTGACATCGTTAGCCGGTGGGGTAAAGTCTGCGCTCATGCCGTGGTCGCGGTAGGTTTTGAGCCACGGTTTTTCGTGCCGTGTGGCAAGGCGCGGTGCGGCAGTTGAATGGGTAACGTCGGCGTTATCGTTGGTGGTGGGTTGGTCAGTCATTGCAAATTCCTTGCTACATTATAGGCATGATGGGCGTGAGTAAGTGTTGGTTCACACGTTTAAATTCTCACTTGGCTAGCGTAAAATCGGTGGTTGGTATTTGTCAAATATAGGCATCACAACTATTTTAAAAAAATTTTTAATTTTAAAATTTTTGGTGAAAAATTTGCCAAATATACGTCAGTTTTTGATTGGCTAGGTGAGCATTCAACCTCTCCATCGCAAAACAGCCAACAAACCTCGACTTTTGCGCCCGTGTGCTGCAATCACTTCCTTGTCACCGTGGCGCACAACCAAACTAAGTTTGGTGCTAAGCTAAGTTTAGATTTGGATAATGGCATTACCTTACTAAACTTTGCGCCATTTCTCAAGCAGATTATCTTGTTTTGCGTGGGTAAAATCTAAGGCAAAACTTTGGTTGGGACTTTAGCCAAGTTTTACCAAACGACATATATTGTCGTCCAAAAAACGGTGCATGTGTTTTTAACTTGCGTTTATTTTATCCTGTTTTATCATAATGCCGTTGAAGATAGGATAAAAAAACCATGACTGAACTTGCAACCGCCGACAACACGCTGCCTAAAACCTTGCCAAACCATGACCCAAGCCTGACGCGCTCGGTGGCGGAGTTTAGCGAGCAGGCGTATTTGAACTACGCCATGTACGTCATCATGGATCGCGCGTTGCCGCATATTGCCGATGGGCTCAAGCCTGTGCAACGCCGCATTATTTATGCCATGAGTGAACTGGGGCTCAAAAACACCGCCAAACCCAAAAAATCCGCGCGTACCATCGGCGATGTCATTGGTAAATACCATCCGCACGGTGACAGCGCGTGTTATGAGGCCATGGTACTCATGAGTCAGCCGTTTAGCTATCGTTATCCGCTGATTAGTGGGCAAGGTAACTTTGGCTCACCCGATGATCCCAAATCCTTTGCCGCCATGCGCTACACTGAGGCAAAACTATCCAATTATGCCAATACGCTGCTGCAAGAACTGGGGCAAGGCACGGTCGATTGGCAAGACAACTTTGACGGTACATTACAAGAGCCTGTGACCCTACCTGCACGCCTACCCAATATTTTACTCAATGGCACCACGGGTATCGCCGTTGGCATGGCAACTGATATCCCACCACATAACCTGACTGAGGTGGTCAAGGGCTGTATCGCGCTGTTAAAAAACCCAAATTTGACCGACAAGCAACTGACAAAGTATATCCCTGCGCCTGATTTGCCGACACATGCCGAGATCATCACCCCGCCTGCCGAGCTGCTTGCCATGTACCAAACGGGACGCGGTAGCTACAAAATGCGCGCTGTGTATCATATTGATGAACACGAAAAAAATCTGGTTATCATCGACGCATTGCCTTATCAAGTGTCAGGCAACAAGGTGATCGAGCAAATTGCCCAACAAATCGGACAAAAAAAACTGCCGTGGGTCACCGATATTCGCGACGAATCTGACCACCAAAACCCTTGCCGTATCGTCATTGAACTGCGCTCAAGCCGTGTGGATATTGAGGCATTGATGGGGCATTTGTTTGCCAGCACGGACTTACAAACCAGCTACCGCGTTAATCTTAATATCATCGGTAGCCACGGCAAGCCGCAAGTTATGGGGCTGCGCGAGATTTTGACCGAATGGCTTTTGGTGCGCCGCAATACGGTAACGCGCCGCTTGCGCTATCGGTTGGATAAAATCACCGAGCGGCTACACATTTTGGCAGGTTTGTTGGTGGCGTATGTGCATTTGGACGATATCATCGCGCTCATTCGTGAGGTCGATGATGCCAAAGCTGAGCTGATGCGCCGTTATGATTTGAGCGAACGCCAAGCCCAAGCAATTTTAGATATTCGCTTGCGCCAACTTGCCCAACTTGAAGAGCTTGAACTCAAGCGCGAGCAAGACGAACTCACAGGTGAGCAGCAACGAATTGAAGGTTATCTCAATGACCCCGACAGCTTGACAGGCTTATTGATTGACGAGCTAACCGCCGACATGAAAGCACACGGCGACAAACGCTTATCGCCGCTGGTTGAGCGCAGCGAGGCGGTCGCCCTCAAAGACAGCGATCTGGCACCCAGCGAGCCTATCACCGTGATTGTATCACAAGCAGGCTGGATACGCGCGGCAAAAGGGCATGACATCGACCCTGCTGGTATGAACTACCGCGCAGGCGACAGCTACCTGACCCACGCACTTGGCAAAACCAACGATAAGGTGTATTTGCTTGACAGCACAGGGCGCAGCTATCGGCTAGACGCGCACAACTTGCCCTCAGCACGCGGACAAGGCGAGCCTTTGACCAGTTTGCTAAAACTACCCACAGGGGCAACCATCGTCCACGCCTTGATGGGGCAAGACGCGCAAATGCTGCTATTGGCAGGCACGCAAGGCTATGGCTTTATTACCGAATTGGGCAGCCTTGATACCAACCAAAAAGCAGGCAAACAGCTGATCACCCTAAGCGATGACGAAACGCCACTGGCGCACCTGATCGATAGCGACGACACTCAAATTGCCGTTGCCAGCACGGCAGGCAATGTGTTGTGCTACCCACTGGCGGATCTGCCCACGCTCAAACGCGGCAAAGGCAATAAACTGATGGATTTAAAAGGCAATGAAACCATCGTCGCCCTAACAACCTTTGGCGCATCCGACAGCGTACAAGCCACCGCAGGCAAACGCACCTTGACGCTCAAGCCTGCCGACCTTGCCAACCACACGGGCAAACGCGCCCAGCGCGGTACGGCACTGCCTAAGGGCTACCAAAAAGTTGTCGGGCTAGCCAAAGTCATGGATAAATCTTAGTTTTTATCATTCGTTGCCGTAAACCTGCGACTTCAGGCGGTGGATATAAGGCAATTGTTAAATGCGATGAGTTTTGCTATACTCATCTCACTATATTCAATGTCTTACATTCCACAGTTAAGTTAAGACTAAATTGCGAGTACGCAGTAACTTAACTGGTAAGACGTTTCCAAACACACACTTAAGCTAATTCGTGTCTATGACAATCCTAACGGTAGGATTAGCTTAAAATAAGAACCTAAGATGTACGGTGTGTCGTACGGGCGGTTGCCATTGTCTTAGGTTTGCGGTGGGGCTTCACCGTCTTGCAGAAGGAATCCCCTCACTTTAGGGAGGGGAGGAAGTCAACCAGACGTTGTTCAAGAAATACCATAAAATCATCGGCAATGTGTGTACCGCATTGCTGATCAATTTCACGCACACATGTTGGGCTGGTCACGTTGATTTCGGTAATATAACCGCCAATCACATCAAGCCCAACAAACCACAAGCCTTTTTCCATCAACACAGGCGCGACGGCTTCGGCAAGTTCGCGTTCTTGCGCCGATAGTGGCATGGCAACGCCGCGCCCGCCTGCTGCCAAGTTGCCGCGTGTCTCGCCTGCGTTTGGGATACGCGCCAAACAATACGGAACAGGCTTGCCGCCAACAATCAACACGCGCTTGTCGCCTTCACGAATAGCAGGGATATACTTTTGCGCCATAATCGGCAGGGTCTCAAGCTGGGTCAAAAGCTCAAGCGTTGAGCCGATATTGGGGCTATCGGCTTGCAAGCGAAAAATCCCCATACCGCCCATGCCATCAAGTGGTTTGACGATCACATCACCGTGTACCTGAATAAACGCGCGAATAGGCGCTTGGCGCGCGCTGACAATGGTCGGGGTCATCAATTCGCTAAACTGGGTGGCAAACAGTTTTTCATTGCAATCGCGCACGCTGCGTGGGTCATTGGCAACCAACACGCCTGCACGTTGGGCGTATTCCAACAAATACAAGGCGTACAAAAAGCGCATATCAAACGGTGGATCTTTGCGCATAACGATCACGTCAAAATCTGTCGCCGCGTGGGTGGTTTTTTCGCCCAGCTGATAAAAATTGGCAGGATCTTGCGCCACACTCAGCGGTTGGCTATCAATGTTTAGCTGCCCGTTTGCCAGCCACAAGTCATGAATTTGGCAATAGTGCAGCGCGTGTCCGCGTGCTTGCGCCGCCCACAACATGGCAAGGGTGGTGTCTTTGGCATAGTTCACCGTGGCGATATCATCCATCACAAACAAAAATTGGCGCTGAGGCATGGTATTCTCTCTTTTTTTACACAAATTAAATGAATAAAAATAATGCGTTACACACCGTATTGCTGACGATAGGCTTGCATTTTAGTAAGCTGTTCGGGTGCACCGTGCGCCTCGACATACGTGATGATATCCGTCATGCTCACCAATGCCAATACAGGCACACCAAAGGCTTCGGCAAGCTCTTGCATGGCAGAACGCTCGCCCTGCCCCTTTTCTTGACGGTCTAGCGCGACGATAATCCCTGCAACGCGTGCGCCTGCATTGTCCAACAATGCCATAACTTCGCGCATGGCAGTGCCTGCCGTCATGACATCATCTAGCACCCACACCGCACGTCCGTGTAGATCGGCACCAACCAACGTACCGCCTTCACCATGATCTTTGGCCTCTTTGCGGTTATAGCCCCAATCGGCATTGATGCCATGTGCTTGCCATAGCGTCTGAGCGGTGGCGGCAACCAGTGGAATGCCCTTGTATGCCGCGCCAAAAATCGTTAAGTTTTGTGTGTCTGCGTGTTGTTTGAGCGTGTCGGCATAACCTGCCGCCAGTATGCTTAGCAACTCGCCCGTTGCCAATAGCCCTGCGTTAAAAAAATACGGACTGACGCGCCCAGACTTGAGGGTAAATTCGCCAAATTTGAGCACACCGTTTTGTAAGGCGGCTTCAATAAATGCCTGTGGGCTAAAAATCGCGCTGGCAGTTTGGTTGGCTGACGCTTGGGTCATGGCTTTTTCCTTTTTTAACTGGTAAAAATATTCAACGGACAAAAACTAAAACGTTAGTGGGCTGTGCGCAGCAATCGCGCTACGGCGGCTGCTAATATCATGCCCTATCGGCTTAGTCATGTGCACGCCCATGGCAAATAACGCCAGCTCAACATGACTGGGTAAAATCTGCCAATCGCGCTCACGGCTAAGTGCGCGCAAAGCTTGACGATGGTCGGCGGCAAATGTCGTCAGCGCATCCGCCAGTGCTTGCAAGGTCGCACGGGGATTGACGCTTTGGCGCGTACGGCATTGGCACAACGCCCACACGCATAGCATCACAGGGTAACGATGCTTGGCAACCAACAGCCGCCACGTCATATAATCAGGCGGCAACTCGGATGGCAAACGCTCGCCATCCATCGCTTGTAACCACAGTGCCGCATCAGGCTGTGTTTGCCACAGCGTATTAAATAACGTTTGGTCAAAACGCGCCACCATGACAGGCAACCACGCCAACGGCAATCGCCACGCATACGGGTCGGCGGCGGCTTGGGTCAAGGCGCGTTGATCATGCAGCATATTGGCTAGCGTGTGGTAGGGAAAATCATCGTCGCTTGTATCAGCACGTGTCTTCGTGTCGTGTGTCGCGTTGTTGTGATCATACACGCCAAAACCTGCCGCCTGCCAAGTGGCTGTACCGCTGAGCTCATATTGCAGCCAGTCTTGCCACGCGTGATTGACCATGTCGCTGGGCGCGTCGATCGGTCGGCGTGGATCGGGCAAGGCATGGTGTTCGGCATCGGTCATGACGTTTGGGTGACGCAAGCGATAAAGCGGTAACAACGTTGGCATGGGTTGATTTATTCTGCTTTACTGTGGGTCAAAATATCGCGGTAGCCTGCTTGGTAGTCGGGATATTCTAGCCAGTCGGTAGG
This sequence comes from Moraxella atlantae NBRC 14588, assembly GCF_001591265.1. Lineage (GTDB taxonomy): Bacteria > Pseudomonadota > Gammaproteobacteria > Pseudomonadales > Moraxellaceae > Faucicola > Faucicola atlantae. The sequence continues at coordinate 7,556 of NZ_BCUL01000006.1, forward strand.
TAAGTTGCCATATAGCCGCTTACCCGTGGTCGGTGCGACATGGTTGGCAGAATTTTGGCTGGCAAAATTTGCTGTATCCAAGCCCATGTACGCGGCAATAAATGCCAACACTTCGTGCAGCGGTACGGGGTGGCTATCAGTCGCCAAATACACGGGCAACGGCGCAGCGGCGGTAATGATATGGTATAGCGCATTGACCAAGTCGCGGTCCATGATGCGGTTACTCCAGTTATTTGACGTGGCAGGGCGTGCGCCTATAGCGATATCACGCGCCATAGCAAGCAAGCGGCGACGCTCACGCCCATAGATACCGCTAGCGCGTACAATAGTGCAGCGCGTGCCAAATGCGGCTTGTAGCGTCTGCTCGGTTTGTAACAACACTTGGTTGGTCGCTGAAGTTGGCGGTGCTAGCGGTGTGTCGATGTCGATACGCTCACCTGCATGCTGCCCGTACACACCTGTTGATGATACATACACCACGCGTTGTAAATTGGGCAAATCCGTCCCCAGCCGTACCACCGCTTGCGCAATCGCCAAATAGCTGTCGCGATATGCCTGCTCGTCCATACCCGACGGTGTAACGATGATCACAACATGGCTAATGGTGTGCCGTGCTTGCCCCAAATCTGCGGCAGTCAACGTACGTGCGTCAGCGCAAAGATGACCAATGCTGGCTGCCAAATCGGTTTTTGGCGAACGGCTAACCGCCGTGACACGATAGCCATCGGTTGCCAAACGATTTGCCAACGGTAAGCCGATCGCACCCACGCCAATCATGAGATAATGGGCTTGGTCTGTCGTTATGGTCATAGTTTTGCCTAAAGAGCTTTTTATCTGCGTGTTATACAAGAAATTTTGCGCGGCGTTATGCAATCGTCAAATCGTGTTTGACAAACCGCATGGATAAATCCACCGCGCGAACATGCTTGGTTAATGCACCAAGAGAAATATAATCCACACCCGTCAAGGCGACCTCGCGTAAATTGTCAGCATTGATATCGCCTGAGGCTTCAAGTTTGCACGGCTTGCCCAATGCTGCCACCCGTGTCACAGCGGTGCGCGTGTCTGCTAATGAAAAATTGTCCAACATGATGATATCGGCGCGCGCGGCAATGGCTTGTTCAAGCTCATCAAAGTTTTCAACTTCAACCTCAACGGGCAAATCAGCGATACGGCGCGCATTTGCCACCGCCTGCCCGATGCCACCGCTTGCCATGATATGGTTTTCTTTGAGCAAAAATGCATCAAACAGCCCAATGCGGTGATTGTGCCCACCACCGCAGCGCACGGCGTATTTTTGGGCATGGCGCAGTAACGGCAAAGTTTTGCGCGTGTCAAGCAGTTGGGTCGGTAAATCGGCGATTAGCGCAGCGTGACGGGCAACACTGGTTGCGGTAGCAGATAGGGTTTGCAAAAAGTTGAGCGCGGTACGCTCACCTGATAACAGCGCGCGCGTATTGCCCTGCAAGGTTACCAACACGGTATCGGCGGCAACCTGCGCCCCATCTGACACGTGCCACACGATATCCATGGCTGGGTCAAGCAAACGAAACGCAGTGTCCGCCCATGCCTGTCCTGCCAATACCATCGGCTCACGGCTGATGATGGTTGCACGGTCGCGTTGCCTAGCAGCAATCAGCGCGGCGTTGATATCGCCTGTGGCGATGTCCTCTTGTAAGGCTTGCGCGACTTGCTTGGTTAGCTCAAGACGTAACGCGGGCGAGATAACAGGCGGCTGCGACATAATATTTTTTGTGTTTCCTCTGTGTGACAATGACATCATTTGACAGTTAAATCTGCAATGTTTAAACATCGCTTGGGCTATTATCGCTGATTTGACAGCAAAATGGGTAACGTTTTGTGTGAGGTGGTCTTGCGCCGACTAACAGTTGGCTGCCGTTTGGATTATACTGGTAATCAAATAGATCCGTTTTTGCCAGACAATAGGAAAAATCATGCCCACCCCTGCCCCATCTGCCAACACTTTAGCCCATTTTGACATCCAAGACGGGCGATTGCTGCCTGCGGCGTTTGTGCCATCGCCAAATTTTGGCGCGCGCCCTGCACCGTATGATGTTGCTGCCAATTTGCGTTTGATTGTGATTCATAACATCAGCTTACCGCCCAGTGAATTTGGCAAAACCAATGCCGCAGGCGAGCATTATGTTAAGGCGTTTTTTCAAAATCGGCTGGATCCTGCTGATCATCCGTATTTTGCCCAAATTTATCAACAGCAGGTGTCAGCGCATGTGTTGATTGAGCGTGATGGGCAGGTGACACAGTTTGTGAATTTTGCTGATCGCGCGTGGCATGCTGGGCAATCACGGTATTTGGGCGTGGCAAATTGCAACGATTTTTCGATTGGCATTGAGCTTGAAGGCGATGATTACACGGCGTTTGACGCGCGCCAGTATGACGCATTGGCGGCAGTGGTGGCGGCAATCAATCGCACGTATCCCAAAACGCGCCATCATTTGGCAGGACATAGTGATATCGCACGCGGACGTAAAACCGACCCTGGTGCAGAATTTGACTGGCTGCGTTTGCGGCGGCTGATCGCACAATATTTAGATTGAACGCGTGTTGGGCGTGTGATGACAGGACAGCCAACTTGGTAAAAATAGCGATCAAACCAAATAACCGCGACAGGCATGACCCTAACAAACGCGGCTTGTTGTCGTCTGCTGCGGTGGTCAGTGCGCTGACTTTGCTGTCACGCGTACTTGGGCTGGTTCGTGATGGCGTGCTGCTGCATTGCTTTGGCAGTGGCGGCATGATGGATGCGTTTTTGGTCGCGTTTCGCTTGCCAAACTTTGTTCGCCGATTGTTTGCCGAAGGGGCGTTTTCACAGGCGTTTGTGCCAGTGTTGATGGATTACCAAACGGCTGCCGAACGCACGGGCGATCTTGCGCCGCTGCGAGGGTTGCTACAGCGGGTGACAGGTGCGTTGCTGCTGATTTTGGGTATCATCACAGCTTTTGGTATATGGGCTGCGCCGTGGTTGGTGCATGGTTTGGCGGTGGGGTTTGTCGATTCGCCTGCTAAGTTTGATGCTGCGGTACAACTGGTACGCGTGATGCTACCATTTGGGCTGCTGATTACCTTGACTGCATTGGCAGGTAGCGTGTTACAAAGTTACCAACGTTTTGTACCGCCTGCCTTTGCGCCTGTGGTACTCAATGTAATGATGATCGGTGCGGCGTGGTGGGTCGCACCGCACACCGCCCAGCCGCTGGTTGTCGTGGCATGGTCGGTGACATTGGCAGGCGTGGTGCAATTAGTGCTGCAACTGCCTGCTTTGCGCGCGCTTGGGCTGTTGGTGCTGCCGCTGCTTGATTTTGCCCATACGGGCGTACGCCGAATGCTGCGCCTACTGTTGCCTGCAGTGTTTGCCGTGTCGGTGCTGCAAATCAATCTGTTGTTAAATACGCTGCTTGCTTCGCTGATGGTCGATGGCTCGGTGGCGTGGTTGTACGCGGCAGAGCGCGTGAGCGAATTGCCGCTTGGGTTGATCGGGGTGGCGATTGGTACGGTGATTTTGCCCGTATTGGCACGTACGGCAAGCGCGGATACGCCAACGGCGAACTTCGCTCAAACGTTGGATTGGGCGGTGCGTTTGGTGGTGTTGATTGGCTTGCCTGCCACGGGTGCGCTGATGGTGATTAGCGATGTGTTGATGGTGACGCTATTTGCCCATGGTGAGTTTAGCCTGTATGACGCACAGATGGCAGGGCTCGCGCTTAAAGGCATGGCGGCAGGGCTGCTGGGTTTTATGTTGATTAAGGTATTCGCGCCTGCGTTTTTTGCTCGTCAAGACAGCCACACGCCTGTGCGCGTGGGCATGGCGGCGGTGGCGGTTAATGCGCTGGCTTGTGCGTTGTTGATCGCATTGTTTCATTGGCTTGGCATTGCCTTGCATGCCGCATTGGCGTTTGCTACCTCGGCGTCCGCGCTTACCAATGCTGCGCTGTTATACAACAGGCTACACCGCCATGGTGTATATCGACTAACGCGTACATGGCGGCGGTTTGGTTGGCAATTATTGGCTGCCAACACCACCATGCTGTTGGCATTGCTGATTAGCGTAGCGTACTTTCCGCTGACTGGCTCACACATGACACAAATTTTGGCACTGGCTGCCTTGTGCGTTGGTGGAGCGTTGGCATATGCCGTCACATTGTTGGCAGTTGGCGTACGCTTGACTGTGTTGACACCGCCGCTGCTTGCCAAATAATGTTCGTTTTTATCGCACTTGGTTTCGGTTATTTTTTGCCTGCAGCTTGACACTCAGGGTCATCACACACGCCATACAGCACCAGCGAATGCCCCGATAAGGTGAAATTGTGCTCAGCGGCAACTTGGCGTTGTAGCTGCTCAATTTGTTCATTATGAAATTCAATAATTTTGCCGCATTGTTCGCATACCAAATGGTCATGGTGGCTATCATGCGCCAGTTCAAACACCGACAAATTATTGTCAAAGTTGTGCCGCTCAACGATACCGACTTGCTCAAACTGCGTCAAAACGCGGTACACGGTCGCAAGCCCGACATCCTCGCCCTGCTCAATCAACGCCTTGTACACGTCCTCGGCACTCATGTGATGTTTCGATGTGCTCTCTAGCAGCTGTAGGATTTTCAACCGTGGCAGGGTGACTTTGAGACCTGCACGGCGCAAATCTTGGGTACTCACAGACATAGCAATTCCTATTATCTTTTGTTTATCATTTACGTATTATAAAATATTTTTGCCATAAAAACCGTGACTTTATGTAGTTACCGCCATTGTCTGCGCAAAGTTTGTCCCTTGACTTCCTCCCCTCCCTAAAGTGAGGGGATTCCTTCTACAAGACGGTCAAGCCCGACCGCAAGAATGTTCTTACTGGCGTTGATATCTCTATCATGCCATGTGCCACACTTTGCACAAGTCTACTGCGAGCATAGCTCTTGTCTTGCGAACGGGCAAAGCAGTGCTTTGCTTATCCGTTCTCATCTCTTATTCGCAAACCTGCTCTACCTTTCGGACTACTGGATATATCGCCACAGCACGAGCAAGTTTGGGTAGTGTATTTCTCATTTACGATTTCAAAACGGCAACCTGCATGCTTGCATTTGTAGGTCAGTTGCCGTTTGAGTTCAAACCAACCTGCGTCATATACGCTTTTGGCTAGTTTGCCTTTTTTACGGCTGAATTGGGTGGTTTTTACATCACCGACCACGATTAGGGCATTGTTTTTAACTAGCCCTGTGGTGAATTTGTGGATGAGGTCTTGGCGTGTGTTTTTGATTTTGGCGTGGATAGCCTTAACACGTTTTTTATTTTTGGCTCGTTGAGCAATGGCTAAATCTTTAGCATATTTGAGCGTCTGCTTGATGGTAAGTTTATCGCCATTTGAGGCGGTGGCACTGTCTTTTAAGCCTAAGTCTATGCCGACACTACCTGTTCCACACTCGGTTTTTGGGTATTCTTTAACGGTGATACAGGCATACCAACGGTTACGGCTGTCTTGGACGATTTCACAAGTATTAATACTATATAGCGATAAGTTATAGCTGTCCCATAGGTCGATGATGAGCTTCTGCCCTTTGGCTAAACTAAGCTGTAAGGTTGATTTTAAGCCTTTTTTACCCGTCTGATGAGTAGCCAGTAACTTGATTGCGGATTGCTTAAATGGAATCCAACCTAGGCTTTTACGCTTTGAGTTTGGGTTGTTGGTTCGCCATGATAGTTTAGCCTTTTTGAATTGGCGTCGCGATTTGGCGTGAGTTTCGTTAATGGCTTGTATGGTTTGAGAATGCAAGCCTAGCAGTTCACCGCTACCTTTGGTGTATTCGTTTAGGTCATAGGCACTAAGAAATTTGCCTGTTTTTTGCAGGTATTTGTAACTCAAGTCATTCACATAGTTCCACACGAAATTGACCGAACCGCTTAGGCGGTTAAGCTTTGCTGTGTGTTTGTCTTTTATGCGTAGCTTGAGGGTTTTCATGGGGTTAGTTTAACATATTTAATAAGTTTCTGTGTGTAAGCATGGTTTCGGAGTTGCCTTATATCCACCGCCTAAAGTCGCAGGTTTACGGCAACGGATGATAAAAACAGCAACAAAAACAGTAGGCAATACCGACCAAATAGCGTATGATAAACACGTTTTTTAAGTGCGATTTGGGTATTTGTGATGACCAACAAAGTTCGACTATTGCCTGTGGCTGCCCTTGCGGCGGTGCTTACATCTGCAGTGTTGCCTGCGTGTACGTGGCTAAGCGTGTATAAAATCGACATTCCCCAAGGCACGCCGATTAATCCCAATCAGTTGGCGCAAGTCAAGGTCGGCATGAACCAAAACCAAGTGTTGTATTTACTTGGTAGCCCTGCCGTGCGCGATACGCTCAACCCAAACCGTTGGGATTATATTTATGACTTCACTGCAGGCAAAATCGCCCAACGTGAGGGCAAGCCTGATATCCACAATGCTCAGCAATACGTCAAAATTTACTTTGACAGCGCAGGCAATGTCAGTCGTATTGAACGCCCCACCAGCGCACATTAGCAACGTACATCAGTTGAGCAACGCGCGCCCATTTTAGCGTTTACAATCTTTAGTTTTTGCTCGCTTTGCGCGCCAGTTTAAGCTGGCGTTTGCGCATGGGGTCAATCATCAAGGGACGATAAAATTCTAAACGGTCACCATCTTGTAACGGTGTTTGCCAGTCGATTTTACGCCCAAACACACCGATTTGGCATTGTGTTACCCATGGATAACGCACTTGCCAGTCACTTAATGCTAAGGCTTGGGCGGCGGTGCAGCCCACCGGCACGCTTAACCGCTCATGCAGTTGGGTGACGCGATCTGGGGCAAAGGCTAGCGTGATGGCGATACTTTGGCTTGATTGATTGGGCATAGCGGTATTTTTTAAGCAAAAATCATTGAATAAACAGTCATTGAAAAAATTTTTAAAAATCATAACCAAACAAGCACCCGTTACGTCAATAAGCTGCCAACCCAGCCGATGACCGCCAACAAAATCGCCAACGGCACAATGATACGCACAGCAATACGCCACAGATTGTAGGTTGCCTCGCTGCCAAAATTCATCGCCTTACGCAAGTGGCTGATTTTCATTTGCCAACCTGCAAATACTGCCAACCAAATCGCGCTGATAAAGCTGATTGAAATAAGCAGCTGATTGAGCCACGTGGTCGGCAACAATGCCAACACGTACATCACCACCGCCAGACCAACCATAGCCAGCAGATGAAAACGCCGCTGCACGGTAAACAGCGCCACCTGCTCGGTCAAAGTCGCCAGCAGATAGCCGCTACCTGCCAACATCGCAAGCGCGTAACTGATACGGGCAAACGTGGTCGTAGGCGCAACGCTCATCGCAACCAACCCACCAACCACCAACTGCACTGCCCAAATCGGTAACACCGCACGGCTAGCACTGACTACCACTGCTTGCGATGCTTGGTGATCACCGAGCCCATCAACCTGCAGCTGCTGAGCGCGGCTATACCAAAACAACCCTGTACCTGCACCCACACAAACCAACGCCAGCACCACTGCCAGCGACCATTCTGCCAATGACGTTGAAGTCATTTGCCACATCGTGCTTGGATCGTGCACCCGTGCGGTGATCAGCGCAAGCGTGCTAAGCACCAACGCTGCCCAACCCATCCAACGCTTAGCAAGGCTTGCTGCCATCGTGATCAGCAGCAAAATCGCCAGTAAGACAGGCATTGCCATGCCACCATTGGCATGTTGCCCTGCCAGTATCGGTTGTAGCACCTCGCCTGCACTTGCCAACAAATGCCCACCAACCAAGGCAAGCAGCACGATCGTCAGCCAACCAAAGCCGCGCCACACAGTGGGCACATCAGCTTCACGGGTCAGCTTGGGCAGACCGACCAACGGCACCAAACGGCTGCGCTGCGCCAAAGCAACCTCAGCAAACACCAATGGCAAGCCGACCAATGTCATCGCCACCAACCACAACAGCCAAAAATCCACCTGACCTACCACAGGGCGGCTAAACCAAGCAAACCCCAATAGCGGCAACAGCGCGGCAATCAGCAACGGTTGCAAGCGGCTTTGCGTCATTTTGCGCTTCCTTTTTATGTGTAAAGTTATAAATTGGGCAATCAGCCCATTCAGCCCATAAAAACCAGCACGTTTTGGCGCATCAACGCCAGATTGTGCCAAATACTGCCAAATCGCCTAAACTAACGCAAGCCCAACAAAAAAACAAGTGGCAAAACACAAAAACCCTTAGTCAAACCAAGGGCTTTTGTGAGCCAGTTACGGTCAAAACCACGCCTTACGCACTCAAAGATGCGGTAAAATCAACGGCACTAAATTGTCAAACGTGCGCCCCGTCGCGGTTTCGCCGATCGCGTGCATTTTCCACTCGCCATTGTGCCGATATACCTTTGCCATCACCATCGCGGTATGTCCACCTTGCGCTGATAGGTTGTAACGCGCGATTTCTTGTTGATTGCTGGCATTGATGATGCGGCAATACGCGTTTGCCACGCGCTCAAACGTTTGCCCTGTAAAGCTATTGACAGTAAATACCAACGCCTGCACCTGCGCCGGCACCTGCATTAAATCCACCATGATGACCTCGTCATCACCATCGCCTACGCCCGTGAGGTTGTCGCCTGTGTGGTAAATACTGCCATCGTTGGAGCGCAACTGACGAAACCATACCGCATCAACCAAGTTTTTGTTGGCATCAAACAGCAGGCACGATGCGTCTAAATCAACACTACCGCCGCCACCGCCAAATAGCTTACCCAAAAAACCGCCGCCTGCGTTCGCCTGCGCCACGTCCCAACCCAAGCCCATCGCCACTTGGTTTAACGCACCGCCTGAGGTTTTTTCTAAAGAAATTTTCTGTCCTTTTTGCAATGAAACTGCCATGTTATCTCCTTTACTTTTATTTATGTATCAAATTTTGATTTATAATTATAAAAAGTCACCCAACGACCTGCCACTATCACGCCCACCGCTGTTACTGCCCAGCAAGCTTTGAATCCAGCCTTGATAAGTGTTGCGATTGCGCGAGCAAAGCACTACCTTGCCTTGTCCCGAAAAACGCAATACCACACCTTCGCCACTGGTCATGGAATTAACGATGTTGCCCAAGAGGCCTTGGCGTTGCCCCGTTGCCAGTGACGCGCTGTAGTTTAGGCGACTGTCCCAGCACACCACATGCCCGTTATCAATCGTCACATCTTTATCAGGGGTGACTTCAATTTCAAACAACGAGCCAAAGCCTGACACCACCACCTGCCCGTGGCCTTGCGTTTGCATAATGACAAAACCGCCCGTACTACCAAACAGCGCGCCACCGATGTTTGACTGCACATTGGCGCGAATCTCGACCGTATCATGACAAGCAACAAACGCGCCATCGCTAAGCATATACTGGTTTGCACCGATCTCCAACACTTGCAAATCACCGTCCAACGTTGGCGCGAGCAGACAATCGCCTTCGCCGCGTACCGCTTCAATTTGCTGCTGAAAAATCGACTCACCTGTGGCAAAACGGCGCAACATCGACTGCATAAAGCCGCCGCGCATCTGCCCCTTCAGCTCAAGATTGCTCTCCATCATCACCATGGCATTGGATTCGCAATGCACACGGTCACCCTGTTTGAGGTTACAATGTAAAAACGGTTCTATCGTGCCAATTAGGGTAAAAGTTGCTGCCATCGTTGCCTCCTTTGCTTACTGTTGTTTTTTTAAAGACTTATCTTAACAATCTATTTGAAAATTTAAAAAAAAGCCGCGACGATCATCAGCGGCTTTTTGCTATATACTTGACGCGCCTAGATCATTAGACCGCCACACCATACGAGGCTGCCAGCGGTCCTAGACCACCTGCAAAGCCTTGCCCCACGGCGCGGAATTTCCACTCACCGTTGTGGCGATACAACTCACCAAACACCATCGCAGTTTCTGTGCTGCTGTCCTCAGACAGATCATAACGCGCTACCTCACTGCCGGCATTGGCATTAACAATGCGGATATAAGCATTACTGACTTGCCCAAAATTTTGCTTGCGGTTTTGACCATCATAAATCACTGCGCAAAATATCACTTTACTGACATCGGCAGGCAAGCGCGTCAAATCAACCTTGATGGTTTCATCATCGCCATCGCCTTCGCCCGTGCGGTTATCGCCTGTGTGCTCAACCGCCCCATCACTAGATTTTAAATTATTAAAGAAAATAAAATCACTATCGGCGCGTACTTTGCCTGCATCATTCACCAAAAATGCCACCGCGTCAAGGTCGAATGCTTGCCCGTCGGTCGCACGTGGATTCCAACCCAAACCTACTGTCATGTTGGTAAGGCTTGGGGCTTCTTTTGACAGATTGACGTTGCCGCCTTTGGTTAAGCTGATTGCCATCGTGCTATCCTTATATCCTAAAATTGTTTTATTGCATCCAGTAAAAACGCTAACGGTTCGGCGCATTTTTTTATGCTTTGTGAGCTGGTTTAAAAACGCGCGGCATAAAAAAACGTGAGCCAACACTCACGTTTACTATAGCGGTATGATCAAATTTTGTCTAGGCGTTTGCCTTACGCGGTTGTTATGATTGTGTGACGTTTTTTAGCCCAATTAATTTGATGCACACCAACACCAACCGCGTTTTGCGCACACTTAGGCATCCGCATGGCGTTTGCGATACGCGATTGAGTTTATCACCGCCCACACGATAAATGCCACACCAATTAAACCTGTAACAATTTCGGGAATCTCATAACGCATGGACAATAACATGATGATAGCAAGCGCGCCGATGGCATAGTGCGCCCCATGTTCAAGATACACAAACTCATCAAGCGTGCCCTTATCAACCAAAAACAGTGTCATTGAACGCACAAACATCGCGCCGATTGCCAGCCCCAGCATGATGATAATGACATCATCGGTGATGGCAAATGCACCAATCACGCCATCAAAACTAAACGATGCGTCCAAAATCTCAAGGTATAAAAAGCCTGCAATGCCGCCGCGCGCAATCGCACCCGTGACGGCTTTGGTGTCGCTACCGCCTGTGGCTTCGTCCGTGTCCTGCGCCTCATCGTCATCGCCCTCAAGCAAGCCTGAGAGCACATTGGTGCCCAAATACACCAAAACCCCGTACACGCCTGCCACCAAGACGGCGTGTTTTTCTGCCACAGGTACCCAAGATAGCGAAATCATCAGCACAATCAATGCGATAAATACGCTCATGGCATTGACTCTGCCTAGGCGCACCAAGCGGCTTTCTAGCCATTCAAACCACAGAATATCTTTATCTTCAAACAAAAAGTTTAAAAACACCAACAACAAGAACATACCGCCAAACGCGGCAATCTCAGCATGGTGGGCAATCAGTTTGGCAGAGTATTCTTTGGGATTGTGCAGTGCCATATCAACGACTTCCATCATACCCATGTCGGCAGTCAAGGCAACAATCACAATCGGAAACAGCAGCCGCATACCAAACACGGCAATCAAAATCCCGACGGTCAAGAAAATCTTTTTCCAAAACTCATCCCAATGCTTGAGCACTGAAGCATTGACCACCGCGTTGTCAAATGACAGTGAAATCTCCATCACCGCCAAAATCAGCGTGATAAACACCGCCGAGAGCACCGCACCTGCCCCACCGTGCGAAAAGCCCCACCACGCTGCCAAGACAAGCGCAACAGCAGTAAACACTATATCAAAATAAAAATGTCGCATAGGCTACCCATCGCACCGCACAAACACAGTGGCAAATGCCACAGGTTCGTACCGCGCAAGTCCATTAAACTTAAAATTTTTTCTACAAATCGCGGCGCTTGCTGAGCCAAGGTTTGCCGCCCAAGTTCAGCGGTATTAAACCGAATAACACCACAATAAGCAAGGGCATATTGGCGCGGCGGTAACAAATCGCTACACTTTTTGCTGACGTTTTTCACACCACATGTTTAGCGGCAGTAGGTAATCAGCTACCATCTGCATGCAATTTTAACCAAATATCATTGCGGATCACTAACAAAGGTGATTTTGGTCAGTTGGTTTTGGCTAGCCGTGGCAAGTACTTGCGCCACGGTGTTATAGCGGCTGTCTTGATCGGCGCGAAGCTGGATGGTGGGTGGTTCGGCAAGTCTGCCCTGCTCGGCAAAGCGTGTGTCAAGCTCAGCAAGTGTGATGGCGGTATCATCCCAAAACAGCTGCCCGTTTTTGTCAATGCTGATTTGCACGACTTGCGGCGGCGCGTTATTGACCGATGCGGTGGTTTTGGGTAAGTTAAGCGGTACGGTGGGGTTTAGCACCGTTGCGGTGACCAAAAAAATAATCATCAGCACCAGCATGATATCAATCAACGGAATGAGGTTAATTTCATGAATGCCTTGCGTTTCATCATCGCCCAGTTGAAATGCCATACTCGCTCCTTGTTAGGTGCTACTATTATTAAAAAGATATTTTAAAGTTGGCGTGCCGCGGTGATGACCTCAGTCAGTAAGGCGCGCGCGGTGTCATTGGCGTGGTACATGGCGGCGCGATTAAAGCGCATGGCGATGTTATACAGTACAACAGCAGGTATCGCCACCGCCAAGCCCAACCCCGTCATGGTCAGTGCTTCACCCACAGGCGCAGCAACTTGCGCCAATCCTGCTTGCCCCGTCTCGCCAATGCTGTGCAGGGCGTGAAAAATCCCCCACACCGTACCAAACAGTCCAATAAACGGCGCAATGGCGGCAGTCGTACCCAACAGGCTTAAGCCTTGCTCGCTTTGGTAGCGGTAGCGGCTGATGTATTGCAATAAGGCTTGTTCAGCGGCGGCGCGTTGTTGGTCGGGTGCTAAGTTTGCCCATGCCCCTACCTGCTGCTGGTGTTGGCTGCGTAGTTCTTGGCTAACACAACGTGCCAACTGCCGACTACCGACCAGCCGCATGATACCGATGATCCACGATGCCAACGATAACAGCACCAAAACGATAAATAATGTTTTACTCACCGCGTCGGTGTACTGCCAATAACTTGCAAAATCCATCATTCCTCCAAAAATGGCGCGGCAGGCGCAACATGTTTTTAAGATCAGTTGAGATTAATCAATAGGTTGCCGACACGCGGCGTGGGGTGCGGATACAGTTTACCCGCCAGTAAGCGTTGGCGTAAGGCGTTATCAACTTGGCTGTTGCCCGATGAGGTAACAATGCTGACGGCCGTAACATCGCCTTGTGGGCTGATTTGTAGACGTGCCTCGACTTGGGTCAACTGTTGTCTCTCAATTAACCGCGCCATACTGCCTGTGAAGTTGGTTTTTGGCATCACGCGCCAGCGTGCGTCACCACTACCGAATGTGACGGTTTGTGGCTGTTGGGCTTGTTGGGCTTGTTGGGCTTGTTGGGCTTGTTGGGCTTGTTGGGCTTGTTGGGCTTGTTGAGCTTGACGTTCACGCTCAGCTTGTTCACGGGCTTGTTGGGCTTGGCGTTCACGCTCAGCTTGTTCACGCGCTTGTTGGGCTTGGCGTTCGCGTTCAGCTTGTTCACGGGCTTGTTGGGCTTGGCGTTCACGTTCAGCTTGTTCACGTGCTTGTTGGGCTTGGCGTTCGCGTTCGGTTTGCTCACGGGCTTGTTGGGCTTGGCGTTCGCGTTCGGCTTGTTCACGCGCTTGTTGGGCAGTCAGTTCGGCTTGAGCGGCTTGCTGAGCTGCCAAAATCGCCTGTTGGTCTATAGCAGGGTGCGCTATGGGCGCAGTTTCAGGGGGCAATACGGGTTCAGCCTCGGACAATACTGGCGTTGATTCTACTTGCGTCGGCTCGGGTGGCGGCGTGTCATTAGCATCGGCTAAAGGAATATCGGGCAAAAGCTCGACATCCGTTGGTGGCGCGGCGGTAGGTTGCGGTTTAGGCTCACTGATAGGCTCACGTTCAGGCATCGGTACAGGTAAAGGCGAATTTGTCACCGATTTTACGCCAGATGGGCTGACCTCAGCTTGTGTCTTTTGCTGAGTTGGCGGCTCAGGTTGTGGTGGTGGGTCAGTTTCAACTGGCGGCACGGGCACAGGTTTGGTTTTTTCAGGCGGTGTTACGGTGGGCTTAGCTTTAGGAGTCAGATCAACAAAAGCAATCTCTAGCGGTGGCGTGGTTTTGGGCGGTTGTAGCGACACAACGGGCATATGCAACAACGCCCAACCCACCGCTATATGCAGCAACAGCACACCAATACAGGTAGCCAGCCGTGTTTTATGAGCAATCAGCGAATGCGGTGGTGTGGTGGCGGATGACATACCCAAAAAGCCCCAATATCATTTTGATAGCGGCAGTCGATAGACTCGCCTAGAAATTCGCTATAATAATACGAATGATAATTTTTATCAATATTATTTCTGGATATGGCTAAATTTTTAGCGGTATTGGTTTAGCGGTATTGGTCGCAATTTTTGTGGCATTCGTTATTCAACGGTGGTTTGTGTTGGGTCGGTGGTATCAGTAACTAAAGGTGGCTGCCGTCTACGCGCCACCAACCGCATGCCAAGTAGTACCAAAGCAGTCAGCACCCACGCAACCACAGACAGCAGCGCACCTGTCACCACAGTGGTGACAAAATAAAAGCCAAACTCCTGCTTTGCGTCACCTGGTGCTGCGCCGACCACGTTTTCTGCCACACTGATACCAACCATGCCTGCCAAGACATCGACCACGACGGCAATTTGCAGCAGCGCACGGATGATAACGCCAATGGTTAATGCCTTGCCAATACCGCGCACACCGCGCCGTCGTAAGCTACGCTCCGCCAAGGCATACAGTGGAATAAACACACACACGCCCAAACCTACACCCAGCCAGTATAGCACGCCATCTTGACGCATGTTATCCCACGTCACCACCAGACCGACAATAGCGTTCATCCACACCAGCAGCGTCCATTTGAGCCATAGCCCTACGCCAGTATTGGCATTTAATCGTTGTGTCATCACCCTTTTTTCTATCCGTTACAGCAAACTGTGCGCTATTTTAACCAACGTCTGTGCAGTTTTCGACAATATTGTGTGTAAAATTGGTATAAAATTGAATATAAAGTTAGTTATATTTAGCAAATTGTTAAATTTATCGTTATCAATTCAGCAATTTTTTTGTTAATCCACTGGATTTTATGTAAGGTTTTGTTCAATAATAGCTTGGCAAGCACAGGATTCTGCTTGTGTGAATAATACCTAAAGCCACTGACAAGGAATGTCAGACCGCCCCGTGACGCTGTTTGCGTTAGGCGTGTTGCTATCAAAGTGGTTATAATGGTAAAGGAAATTTTATGTTTAAAAGAAAACTAGCAGTTATTATATTATCTGAAGTTACGCACCGCTCATAGCCTTAAGCTGGGCAAAAGCCGACTGATTAGCAGATACGAGTAACTTAAAACGCAAAGCGAAATGATTTAACTTAGTTTTGATTTTCAAACACTCAAGCTTAAACACCGCATACGTGGCTAAAAAGACATGATTAAACCGAGCCCTTTGGCTGTGAGCAGGCGACTTACCCAAATTGGCATTTTGCTTTAACGACTTATGATACACTTCAACCTGCCATCGTTTTTGATAGCTGTTGATAAACGTATCCTTGTCGCATTGCAAATCCGAACACACCAGATAGAGTACCCCTGTCGAATCGTCATTGTTTGTAAAGACTCGGCGTAATAACAAGACTTCATCATGGTAGTCATTTAAAAAGCCGTGAACAGGGGTATTATCGGGTAGATTAGATTCATCAATACGTACAAAGTTACCTTTTTGTCTATCATCAGGTGTTAAAGCCACCAAGCGATTTGACTTTAATGCAAAGATAAAGTGTTTTTTGGCTTTACGGATGTGCTTGAATGTTGCATTGGCTGAAAACCATGAATCGGCTAGGACATAATCGAACTTGATCTTTACCTGCATTTTTAAGCTTGGCAGTACCAAATACGACCACCACTACGACCAATAAAATCAGCCAATGTGTAATAGAAAAGCTGCCCATAACGGTATCCTTATATTTTGTGATCTTGTTTAGACCAGTATGTGTCAGTGTGCTTTAGAACACTTTTTACCGTACCAGAATTATAGTTTCAAACGGCGCAATCGCAGCGCGTTAGCAATCACCGAGAATGACGACAAGCTCATCGCTGCCGCTGCTATCATCGGACTGAGCAGAAGCCCAAATATGGGATAGAGCACACCTGCGGCAATAGGTACACCAAGTGCATTGTAGATAAAGGCAAAAAACAGATTCTGTCTGATATTGCGCATGGTGGCGTGGCTAAGCTTATAAGCTTTGGCAATGCCCATTAAATCACCTTTTAGCAGGGTAATGCCCGCACTCTCCATCGCCACATCGGTACCGGTTCCCATAGCGATACCAACATTAGCTTGCGCTAGCGCTGGTGCGTCGTTGATACCATCACCCGCCATAGCGACCAATTTACCGCTGTCTTGCATTTCTTTGACGATACGGTTTTTATCCTCTGGTGAGACATCCGCATGAACTTCATCAATACCTAGTTTATTGGCGACTGCCTGCGCGGTTTTTTCGTTGTCACCGGTTAGCATCACAACTTTTAAACCTGCGTCATGAAGCAGTGAAATAGCCTCTTTAGTGCTTGGTTTAATAGGGTCAACAACTGAAATAATACCAGCAGCTTTACCGTCTATAGCCACAAACATTACCGTTTCACCGTCTTTTCTACGGACATCAGCTTTAGTGGACAGCTCATTATCAAAACTATTTAGGCTTTCCATAAGCTTAGAGTTACCAATAGCGACTTTCTTACCATCGACCACGGCTTGTACGCCTTCGCCAGTAGTCGAATTAAAGTCAGTAGCTTTAGGAATAATGAGTGATCTTTCTTGAGCTGCTCTAACGATAGCTTCTGCTAAAGGATGCTCGCTAGCGCTTTCTACTGAGGCTACCAATGCGAGGAACTCGTCTTCATCTTGACCTACCTGCGCATCAATTGCGGTAAGCTCGGGCTTACCAGCGGTCAGTGTTCCGGTCTTGTCGACGACAATGGTATCGACTTTTTCCATACTCTCTAACGCTTCAGCATTTTTGATGAGGACGCCGTTTTGCGCGCCTTTGCCGGTACCAACCATAATGGACATCGGGGTCGCTAGACCAAGGGCACAAGGACAAGCAATAATCAGTACCGCAATCGCGTTAACCAAAGCATAGGCCATAGCGGGCTCAGGGCCAAATATTGCCCAGACAATAAAGGTAATGACGGAGCAAATAAGCACGATCGGTACGAACCACCCAGCTACCTTATCTACCAATTTCTGTATAGGTGCGCGGCTACGCTGGGCTTCAGCAACCATTTGTACAATTTTAGATAATACTGAATCTGCTCCAACATTGACCGCTTCGATTAATAGCGTTCCGGTGCCATTTACCGTACCACCAGTCACTGTATCTCCTGCTACTTTTGATACAGGGATTGGCTCACCCGTCACCATTGATTCATCAACATTACTATTACCATCGATCACTGTACCATCTACGGGTAGTTTCTCACCTGGTCTAACCCGTAGCTTATCGCCAGTGACGACCTCATCAAGCGAGACTTCGACTTCTTCACCGTTTTCATCGACACGTCTTGCAGTCGGTGGAGCTAGCTCAAGCAAAGCTCGAATCGCACCTGAAGTTTGACTTCTGGCTTTGAGCTCTAATACTTGACCCAGTAGCACCAAGGTCACAATGACCGCTGCTGCTTCATAGTAGACTCCGACTTGACCAGAGGCATCTCTGAAACTGTCTGGGAAAATATCGGGAAAAAAGGTCGCGACAATACTAAAAATATAAGCAGCGCCTACGCCTATCGCAATCAAAGTAAACATATTAAGATTGCGGCTTTTTATAGACTGCCAGCCACGAACGAAAAACGGGGCGGCCCCCCAAAGCACTACAGGTGTCGCAAGCACCAACTCAGCCCATTGTAAAACCTGTGAAGGTATACCATACTGACTAAAGTCAACTCCAAACATACCGCTCATCACATATATTAATAGCGGTACAGTCAACACGGTACATATCCAAAAACGACGAGTCATGTCGTCAAGCTCTGAGGTGTCCTCTTCACCGATAGTAAGCGTTTCGGGCTCAAGCGCCATACCACATATCGGACAACCGCTATTTCTAACGTCTCTCACTTCAGGATGCATAGGACAGGTATATACCGTGCCATCGTAATCAGCAGGTACTTTATCGTATTTACCGCCTTTAACAGATTTTACTCCGCTACTATCAGTATCCTTTCCATGACAGCTAGCGTGACTATCATCTTTAGCAACTTCGTCTTCAGGTTTAAGAAACATGCCACATATTGGGCAGTCACTTTTTTCAACATCTCTTACTTCTGGATGCATAGGACAAATATAGACCGTACCGCTATAATTTTCCGGTATCTTGTCGTACTTATCGTCTTCGACAGAATTTACCTCATTACTATTATTAGCATCCGCTCCATGACAATGCGCATGACTATCTTCATGGTTATTGGATTCAGCAACCTCGTCTTCAGGTTTAAGAAACATACCACATATTGGGCAGTCACTTTTTTCAACATCTCTTACTTCTGGATGCATAGGACAAATATAGACCGTACCGCTATAATTTTCCGGTACTTTATCGTACTGACCACCTTTGATAGATTTTTCATCGGCAATATGTTTCATAAAACCACTCCTTGAAGACAATAAATATTGATAATAAGTACAGTAAAACAAAGAGCAGTTACTGCAGTTGAAGGGGTAGGTAAAAAATCACATTAATTATCTGTGCAATCTGTCCTTTTAAGGTAAAGGTACCAGCGAAGACTATAGCGCTGATACCAGGTATCACCATTTTTTCATAATCAATTTCTTAGCTTGCCATACCTCTATATTATATAGCCGTCTATTCGAGCTCTTCAATAAGCGCTTGCATCTCAGCGATTTCACGCTTTTGCGTCTTAATAATATCGTCAGCGAGCTGTTGTACTCTAGGGTCTTCAATATCTGCTCTTGAGCTCGTCAAAATGGCAATCGAGTGATGCGGTATCATGGCTTGCATCCAATCGACTTGATCAACCGTTGCTTGGGAACGCACACCCCAAATACCTACAGCAAACATTACTACACTTATTCCATAAACCAGTAGATTTACCTTGGTCTTCTTATACATATTACCCATAAAGGCGAGCATGATAATCGCCATGACTGCGCCCATATATAATGCCATATAAGCTCGGGTCTCACTAAAATAAACATGATCCAATTGATAGGTATTAAAATACATCATGATAAACATTACAATCGTAGACGTCAGAATCATCAAAGTGAACTTCACATAAGGATTCATGCCCTGTTGATGGCTTTGATGATTCATGCTGTTTTGATCAGAAGTATTCATAATATATCTCCTATAATTTTGACAATGTTAGAACCAGAATTTAACACCGGCAGTCAAACTACTGCTATCAACCGATTCATTTTCTTGACGCCGCTGGCCACGCGCACTGCCAAGAGCCGTCTCATAGCTCACACCGACGTAAGGTGCCAGTTGACGACCTAAGGTTTCATAAGTCAGTCTAACTTCAGTCTTTAATTCATTGAATCCCTTGGTGATATGATTGTCAATATCGTCTTTACTAAAAGCTGACAGACCAACTTCCGGTATCACAACCCAGTGCTGACCCAAACGCCATTCATATTCTGCACCAAGATCAAGCCTAACTTGACCATCGGTGTAGAGATATGCTCTAGCATCTGTTTCAATAAAGTAAGGCATTGTGCCGACAATACCGGCCATAATGGCAGGCTTATCATTCTTGGTATCATAGGCGACCCCTGCTTCGCCATTCCAAAAAATACTTAGCGGCTTCCAGTAAGACAATGAGGTCAGACTATCAATGTCTTTCTCATCTTTGGTCTGAACACTACCTTCACTACGTAAAGATAGACGGCGCTCATCTAGACCATACCAAGCACTAACCTCATAATTAATCTGATCGTCATCAAACTGATAGCCTAAATCGTCTACAGAAACGCCCCATAATGGCATATCACCCATCATCATAGGCTGACCATAGCGTCCATAGGGAACACCGTTTGAATAGTCAGGACTGCGAGCATCAGCTGGAGCTTTACCACCTTGCATACCTGACATATCCATACTGCCATGGTCCATACCTGACATATCCATACTGCCATGGTCCATACCTGACATATCCATACTGCCATGGTCCATACCTGACATATTCATACTGCCATGGTCCATGCCTGACATATCCATACTGCCATGGTCCATACCTGACATATCCATACTGCCATGGTCCATACCTGACATATCCATACTGCCATGGTCCATGCCTGACATATCCATGCCACTGTGATCCATATCCGACATGTCCATACCAGACATATCCATTTTGCTATGATCCATATCCGACATGTTCATACTACTACGGTCCATATCTGACATAGTCATGTCTTTTTTAGCAGTGGCAGGGTCAGCAGCATTAGCAAATGATGATGCTAGTAATACCAATGATGATACCCCAGCGAGCCGTAAACCCACTTTATGTATTTTCATCTCATCTCTCACCTATCAACCAAAGATTTGCTTAAACGACCGCCACTTCTCTAAACATACCGGCTTCCATATGATAGAGCAGATGACAATGCCATGCCCATCGACCAGCTTCTCCTGTGACATCAAAGCTAATTTTTTGAGCTGGTTGCACCATCATCGTATGCTTGCGCACCTGAAACTCACCGTTAGGCATGCGCAAATCGCTCCACATCCCATGTAAATGCATCGGATGATTCATCATCGTGTCATTGACTAAGGTAATACGCACGCGCTCACCCGGCTTGATATTGACCGGCGTGGCCTCACTGAACTTAACCCCATCAAACGCCCAAATATAGCGCTCCATGTTACCGGTTAAATGTAGCTCGATCTCTCGGGTAGGCTTGCGCTGCTCCGCAAATATTGCCTCATCGACAGAGCGTAGCTGACTATAATTCAATACCTCTCTATTAATATTGCGCAGGTTGATACCTGGATCGTCAAGGTTCATACGTGGACTGTCCACACGCATATCAGACTTAAAGTCATATTCTGTTTTAGCGTGCTTAGCTTTATAACCATTAGCACCCATAGCACCCATCATATCTGCCATGGTGAGCCATTCAATTTTGTCCATAGCAGGCGTTGCCGCACGAGCACCTTCTTTGGTGGCAAGCGTTGCTGCGACATAGCCCGAACGGTCTATGTTTTGGGCAAATATGGTATGCGCATCTTTGGTCGGGGTGACAATGACATCATAGGTTTCAGCCACGCCAATGCGAAAGTCATCAATCGCAACTGGGGCGACATCAATGCCATCGGTTGCCACCACAGTCATTTTGAGACCGGGTATGCGCACATCAAAGATGGTTTGCGCTGAGGCATTGATAAAGCGTAATTTAACGCGCTGTCCTGCTTTGACGATTTGCGCCCAATTAGCTGCGGTCGTTTTGCCATTGATAAGGTAGGTAAATGTGTTTTCACCCGACAAGTCCGTAAAATCAGTGGGCATCATGCGCATCTGATTCCACATTTTGCGCTTATCAAACGCGGTTTTCATATCCGTTTCGGCAATATCAACAAGCAGTTTTTTGAAGTCTGGTAGATGGTAGTTATCAAAGTCGGCGCGCTGTTTGAGCAGCTTCAAGAGATTATGCGGGTTGCGGCTGGTCCAATCGCTAAGCACGATCACATGGTCTTCGTCGATAGGATGACGCTCACGCCCTTTAGGTTCAATCACAATGGCACCCAGCATACCGGTTTGTTCTTGGAACCCACTGTGTGAGTGATACCAATAAGTGCCTGATTGTTTTAATTTGAATTTATAAGTAAAGGTGCTGTGCGCAGGAATACCATCAAAGCTAATGCCCGGCACCCCATCCATCTCAAACGGTACTAGTAGTCCATGCCAATGGATAGAGGTTGATTCATCCATCTGATTATGAACACGTATCACCACCGTATCGCCTTCACGCATTTTTAGCGTCGGTGCTGGTAGTGAATCATTGATGAGCGTCGCCATGCTCTTTTTGCCGTTCACAATAACGGACTGTTTACTGACGTATAAATCAAACTCTTTGCCTGTCAATACAGGTACTTTATGAACGTTTTGATCACTATTAATAGTAGCGCCCTGACTGCCTGAGCGACTCGATTGTCCCAGTGCGCTACTAGCAATAGTCGGCATCAAGGAGGCACCAAGGACAGCAGAGGATCCGGTTAAAAAACGTCGGCGGTTCAGTATGTTCTGTTTATTCATAATGATAACCTGATTTAATTTGAGAGATGGTGGTTAAGCCTATAGTTACAATATTTTCGATATTTAACAGAATCTATTCACATCTAAGCCAACACTACAGCTGCTGCTGAGGAGAATCAATAGCAGCATAGACTTCTGTGGTGCCGTCTTTATTAAGCTGCATTACCTTATAAGGCATGAATTTACCTTCATACTCCATACCGGGGCTACCAACCGGCATACTCGGTACGGCAAGTCCAATAGCTTGTGCAGGAGGGTTTGCTAAGAATTCAGCCATGTGTTTAGCAGGGACATGCCCTTCAAAGACAAAACCGTCGGTGGTAACGGTGGTATGACAAGAGCGCATTTGCTGTGGTACGCCATAACGCTCCTTAAATAAGGATAGATCTTCCACATCGTGCGTGGTTGCACTTAATCCATTGTTTTTTGCATAGCCTACCCACTCTTTGCAGCAGCCGCAGTTGGCATCTTTATAAACCGTGGCTGAGACGTTTTTGAGTAATGATGACGATCTGTTAACGGGAGCATTTGCAGGAGCAGAACTTTCATTCTGTACTTGTGCATTCTGGGCAGCAGACTGTTCAACCTTTACTGGTTGAGAATCAGAGCCACTGGTATTAGATTGGCTGCAAGCGGCTAGCGTTAACGAGAGTGACGATGTCACCACCAATAAAAGGACACGACCGGATAACCAGTTATGTCCATTAGAAAACACATGTGTGTAATGTCTCATTAAATTACTCCTAAACGTCTATTGTTATGCTCGATATTCTAAAAACTTACACCCTATATTTGAATTCTTATGTACTTAACTAAAAACATTAAATGCGACACTGTTCAGTACTACATTGGTGATAGCGACAACCGTGAGTTAGGAGGCTTTCATATCTAGAAAGTATTAATGCTGCATTCCAGATCCATCATCCGACATATTCATATCACCATCAAATGACATGTCCATCATATCGCCATCTATCCTAGTGGTTAGCATCGTGTATTGGCTTTCATCTAATTCAGGTAACGATCTGATAAAAGCAACCATTGCCCACATTCTAGCATCATCATGGGACGCGCCCCACGCAGGCATTCCAGATGCCATAATACCGTGTTTGATTGCCCAAAAGCTTTGCTTTGCACCGTCTTCTGTTTGATAACGTTTGACAATATCAGCCTTGGTAAAGTTGGGCGGCTTTGGATATAAGCTCTCACTAAAGTCAGTTTGTGCCACTCCCGGAGACAAGTGACAGCCTGCACACATATCCTTATAGTCCGCGCCACCAGAACTGATTAGCTCAACCTTCTCTAAATCTGGTACCACAATATCTTTACTGGCATTTGCTATGGAACGATTGCGAGCGGTTTCTAAAAAGCTAAACATCATTGGGCTATGCTCTTGGTCAGCTCCCACACATTGACAACGCCACTAGTAACAACCGCAAACACGCTAACGATTGCCACAAATACGGTAAAGAGCGCACCCAATAAAAATTTCATATGTTTTCCTAAAAATTTATTTCCGTTAAGTGTTGACTGCTATTTAACAGAGCTAAAATTTTTAAGATTTACTGTCGTTAGTAACGCAGTGTTTTTGGTACATTTGCTTCATTTTACCCATGTTAGCCATCATCGCTTTCATGGCAGGATCGCTCATGTCCATCTTGCTATGATCCATTTTTCCCATCATATCCATATGCTTTTTCATCTTTTCACAGTTCATTTGATCTTTTTCATCATGCATTTTTGGATCATGCGCCATAGCTGAGGTCGATACGACAAGAGCGATGGCCGTCATTGCGATTGATTTAGACAGTAATTTAAATTGTGACATGATTAATTCCTATTGTTTGGATTAAAGGCTATTGAGTTCAATAGCTGTTAAACTAGCCTAAATGATACATTAATCATTCTGACTGGTAGATGACGTTAAGATTACAATGCTGTCATTCTTACCGCTTTAGATTTTAATGCGCGATATATTCATTTAATATGGCTTCAGCATTTGTATCACGATCGCTACCATATTTTTTCAAAAAATACTTTTCAGACTGCAAATGTTGATCTTGATGCTGTACCTGACACGCGACTCTCGCATCAACATAGCCTTTCATTTGCGCGCTAGAAATCTGTGCATCGTTATGATCTGCGTTCCTTGCAAAACTAGTGAGCGCATCACAATTACCGAGAACAGAAGCATCTAAGTTTGTGGTATGCGCATTGGCCGCTAACATGCCACTAACATCGATACTGAAAGTAAAGCTGCTTTTTTTAATGAACTATAATTTTTCATATAAGACCCTTTAAAGATAAATAACAAACTGTTTAAGTAGGATAATTGCTTTACTCGTAGAGGTAGTCTGTATCAGAGACAAGCCAGTATGCGGCGTTGATTTAGAATACTAAATGGTGGCTGACAGCTAGATGACACGGATATTACATGTTCGTTAGGAACAGCATAATATTGTCATCTTCTTGTCATTAAAACCAAATACCAGCATCTGTCTTTATCCAAAGAACACTGTTATAACAAGGGTTCCTGATAAATATATGGCTGATAAGCTAACAATGTTAGTGAACCGTCCCAGGATTGTCGGAGACCTAAAACTCTGAGACAATACCCTTATGAAAAGCAAAAAATACCCAACAGAAGTTAAGAAAAGAGCCGTCGAATTACTGATTGAATCACAAAAAGATTATCCCTCATTATGGGCGGCCATCCAAGCTATCGCCCCCAAATTTGGCTGCACACCCGAAACCCTACGCTCGTGGCATCAAAAGCACCTAGCTAAGCAAAATCCTGTGACGGTTAGCACTGAAAGCCAAGCCGCTCGTATCGCTGAGCTTGAGCGAGAAATCAGAGAACTCAAACAAGCCGACCTGCCAAAGCTTGGTCGCTGTACCGTTGAACGCCTGATGAAACAGCTTGGTATTCAAGGCGTATGGCGGGGTAAAGGCAAAATCACCATGAAGCAGAGAGACGACCAAGACAAGCCGAATGACCTTGTTAAACGCAACTTTACTGCAGATAGCCCAAACAAGCTGTGGGTCGCTGATTTTACCTACATTAAAACTAAATCAGGCCGGGTCTATACCGCCTTTGTGATTGACGTATTTAAGCGAGTTATTGTGGGTTGGAAAGTATCGAATCATATGGACACTCAGCTAGTCCTAGATGCCCTAAATCAAGCCTTAGACGCTAGAGGTAGACCAAGCGGGGTAATTCATCATTCTGATAAAGGTAGTCAGTATCTATCGATTAAGTACGGTGAATGGCTTAAACAATCGGGGCTTGCTGCATCAGTGGGTACGACTGGTGACTCCACTTCGGGCATAGCCCTACGTCTTGCACTCGGGCGAAGCAGTGCTTCGCTATTTCCTCGCTCAGATAATGCCCTAGCTAAAAGTGTGAATGGGCTATATAAAGCGGAGGTGATTGATTATTTGAAACAGGAATGGGATGGCTTAAATGATGTTGCGCTAGCAACCCTTGATTGGGTACACTGGTACAACTATGAACGATTGCATTCTACCAATGGATATGTATCGCCTGTTGATGCGGAAAATATCTACTATTGTTCATTAATTTCGTCAGGCTATGCTGCCTGACTCAAGCAAACCTGTCTCCGATAAAACCAGGACGGTTCATAGTGATACGCTGTTGACAACTATAATGATATAAAGGTAAGCAACGATGAAAGTACTGTTAGTAGAAGATGAGAAAAACCTTGGAGAATATATTAAGAAAGGCTTAACTGAGGCCGGTTTCATCGTGGATCATCACATGACAGGTTTAGATGGCTATCATGCGTTAATGACTGAAGATTTTAGTGTGGTTTTGATGGATGTCATGCTACCTGACGTCAGTGGCTTTGAGTTGGTACAGCGCTACCGAGCTGCTGGAAAGCATACGCCAGTTTTATTTTTAACGGCTAAAGATGATTTAAGCGATCGGATCAAAGGTATTGAAATTGGTGGCGATGATTATCTGACCAAACCTTTTGCTTTTGCTGAACTGATTGTTAGAATAAAAAGCCTATTGCGCCGTGCCAATCAATCTGATTATAAAAGCTCGGTCATACACATAGCTGATCTGAAAATGGATATTGCCAAACGCACCGTTCATAGAGGCAACACTAATATAAAATTGACTGCTAAAGAGTTTGCTTTATTACAACTTTTCTTAGAACGTCAAGGTGAGGTACTGCCGCGCACTGTGATCGCCTCGCAAGTATGGGATATAAATTTTGACAGTGATACGAATGTCATTGACGTGGCTATAAGGCGCCTGCGGATAAAAATTGATGATGGATTTGATATAAAGCTGATTCATACGGTACGCGGAATGGGCTACAAGTTAGAGCCACTGGCTGTCGACGTGGATAGTGGCATGGGCGACGACAGTATTAATAAAGACAGTCTGACATCAAATGAGACATAAATCTAAGAATTGGCATTGGTCACTGTTATGGCGAACTATTTTTTTACTGACATTGTTCGTTATTATCTCTCAGGTTATTATCTACGCATGGGTTCAGCGCTCTGTGAGTGGACACTTTGAGCAAATGGACTCAGAAATCCTTACTCATGCAGCTTTTAACCTGCGCAAACGTATGGTTAGTTTGGAAGATCACATAGAACCATTCACAGTATCAAAGTCGCAAGCGCTAATTGATGCCAATCATCTACATTCTTCTTGGTTAGACTATGATTTAAAAACGTTAATATCAGACAAAAACGGCAATTTATTGTCCAGCGATCCCAGTAATTTCATCAATGATCTACCAGCAGATTTTAGCTTGTTACAACTATTGCAGGACTATCGCGATCAGCAGTTTATGATCAAGATAAATAATAGGCATTACCGAGCCATTATCATTACACATCAAAAGGTTTTGACATTTATTGCTCTACCTATCGATGTGCATCATCAATATCTTATCCAGTTTAATCGCCAGCTGAGCTTGATACTTATCGCCATTACCTTATTATTGGTTTCAGTAGCAGCACTAAGTGTACACTGGGGTTTTGCTCCCCTAGCTACTATCGTACAAAAGATGAAAGGCATTAATCTTCAAAGGTTAGATGAAAGAATTGTGGTTGGCGATATGCCGTTAGAATTACGTCCACTAACGGAGTCTTATAATTCTATGATGGCCAAGCTTGAAAGTAACTTTGAATCATTATCACGGTTTTCAGACAATATCGCCCATGAGCTACGTACGCCAATAGCGACGCTGAGTACGCAAACGCAAGTCATGTTAACTAAGCCAAGAGAAAGCGACGAATACATTGAGCAATTGCATCATCAGCATGATACGTTAAAGCAGTTATCCGCCATGATTAACGATATGTTATTACTGGCAAAAACTCAAAAAGAGCTGAGTGATTCGCAAATCAGTCATGTCGATATAGAGAGCTTGATCACAAAGCTTATAGATTATTATGAGATGATTGCTGAGGATCGTGAGATAATCTTTGAAAAATCGGGTGATTTTAAAACAGTACTAGGTGATAAAGGCTTATTGCAACGGCTGTTTGCCAACCTGATGTCAAATGCGATTTATTATGCGGCTAGTAATAGCACTATTATGATATCCGCTACTGTCCTCACTTCAAGCACCTCGCTTAATGCGCCAAAAGACGATATTCAATCCCCAGAGCAGCTCTGGTTAAGAATAACTATGACCAACCGTCTAGACAAACCATTAAATCAGATTGAAGCCGATAAACTGTTTGAGCGATTCTATCGTCATGATAAAACGAATACGATGCATTCAGGAACAGGCTTAGGCTTATCTATTGTGCAAGCTATCGCCAATGCTCATAATGGCAAAGTTAGTATTACTATCAAAGATGAGTGTCTTTTTGAGGTTGCTGTAAAGTTGTTGATTGCCAGGTAGTAACTAGCTTCATACTGTCTATGAACCGCTCAGATTAGATCGAAGGCGAGTTTACTTGGAAGGTCTCTCTATCCATAAGATGAGATTCTGACTTGCGATAGTTGTACTTTTCAACTGTTGGACAAAAAATTTCTTATATAAGCCTATTTCATACATTCTATTACCAATAATTATGATGCCTTTATGATGATTCATCCTCAGTATGATCCCGTAGCGCTTTCCTTGGGTCCATTGGAAGTGCACTGGTATGCGCTAATGTATTTGCTAGCCTTTGCTGCCGCTTACGGTTTGGCTTGGTATCGCAGTACCAAACGCGACAATTGGACCACCGACATGGTCTCTGACTTAGTCTTTTATGGCGCGCTTGGTGTGTAGTGGTCAAGTCACCACGGGCAGCGATTGACCAAGCTGGCTACGATGCGCAATATGTTCGCTCCTTGACGGGTATTGGAGCGGCGGCGCCAAGCGATCACTAGTCATTGCCTCCATTAAAAAAACCGCTTCTTGATAAGAGGCGGTTTTTTTGGTTGAAATTGCCGCAAGATGCGCGATTATTTGGCTTGATACTGGTTTAACGGCGCGATATAAATGCGGTTGGTTTCGATTTGAGTGCCTGCTTTATCCATATACTTTTGGGTGACATAATCGCGCTTATTGGCTTTGTCGTTTTGTGAGCTGATACCAAAATCATCATCATTAATTACGCCAACCTGTCCATTCGGGAACAGCAAGATACCTTCAAATTTTTCATGCGGATAGTTAAAAGTTTTGACCAAATCCATGAACATCTTTTTGCCCACTGGCGTGATATTGTGCGCTTTGAGTGTATCCCAGCCTGTTTCATCGGCAGTCAACGCCTCAAGTGTCTTGCCGCCGATCATCAAACCTTGATCAGCATCTTGTTTGATATCACCGCTATCTTTAATCGCCTCAATATTAGTCGCGCCATTGAGATCAATACGATAAATCATTTTAGTAGCGTTGGCATCATCGACAAGCGACTTGCCATCACGCTCGACCACTAAGAATTCATGGTCGTTGATCGCAACCAGACCTGAGTTTGAATCACTGAGCACTGAACCATCCGCGGCGCGTTCTTGGCGATACAAGAATTGTTCGATATCGCCCGTTGCCAAGTTGATGCGTACAATGCGCGTCATGTTAGATTTTTTGGCAGCTGACTTGGGATTTTCCATCGCTGATTGCATGATACCAACCAAGTATTTTTGGTCAGGTGTTACAGTCAAGCCTTCCATACCACGGTTAGGGCGACGGTTTTTAAATTCAGCAGGCAGATAGATGGTTTTGCCATTGACCTTAAACGTACTTGCGCCTGCTTCATTGCCGCTAAACGCGTTAATACGCGCCAGTTCTTTACCATTGGCATCATAATGCACAATATGCGGACCGTACTCATCGCTGATCCAGAATGTACCGTCTTTCATCACTGCCAAGCCTTCGCTATCCATACCGTAGGCGTCGGTTTGGGTCGGGTTGAGGCTAGCATTGTAGGGTTCGCTAGGGTCTTTGAGCAACAAGCGGTCAAAGTAATCGCCCGTTAAATTTTTACCGTACGCCAATTCATTGGTCGCACCAAAGTTTGGATTGGGTAAGCCTGTGACCTCAGTCACGCCGTCAGGACGCTTGAGCGTGATGGTTTTGATCAGCTTGATAGCCCCACTGTCTTGTAGTTCAAATAAGCCAATTTGTGGGGCAAATTTAGGCACAGGAAAGGCTTTGGCATCGGCTTTGTCCATGCCATTTTTAACATCGGCATTGGGACCACGGTCAGTGATAGCATAGAACTGTTTAGGGTTATTGGGATTGACAAATGCGTCTGAGCCATAGCCACCTTGTTGAATCACTACGGTTTTGCCGTCTTTGTCTTTAAGCGTTAGTAAATTGGCATTAACTTTAGGTAAATCAACGCCTTGACCTGCAATGTTTGCCAAAATTTGTTCATAAGTCACAGTTTTGGGTGGCGTAGGCGGTGTGCTCGTATCCGCCGTGCCTGTGTTGTTATTGGTGTTGTTATTGGTGTTGTTATTTGGTGTACCTGTATTGGTCGCTGTGTCGGTATTAACGGCAACAATTTTGGTTTCATTGTCATCATCGCCGCACGCAGATAAGGCCAAAGCACTCCCTATTGCAATGGCAAGATAGCTTAGGCGTAACGCGGATACTGATTTTAACATCATCATATTCCCTTGAGTTTTAAAAATAACCTAATTTTTAACGGTTCATTATCCAATAGATTGATGACACTGTGATGACATTGGGTGTGATGTAGTGCGGGCAAAAATCATCGCTCACGCAAATTTTTCACAAAATTGACACGTTGTTATGTTAGGTTGCGTACTATTGCTTAAGTGTTTTTAGCAATGCTTTTAAGCCCTTGTTTTATATTTTTTAAATATCACGGATTTTTTATGAAGCCATTATTTAAAATCAGCGCATTGGCAGCGGTGATGGTTGCCGCTTTGACAGGTTGTAATGATGACGACAACGAAACCAAAATCGTTGCGGTCAATCCTGAAACTCCTGCCAGCGTCAATACCCAGACCTATACACCCGTCACGCTCAATTTAGCGCATATCAACGACCACCACTCACACCTTGAGTCTGACGCTACCCAAACCTTCACCCTAGACGGGCAAACCTATCAAGCTGAACTGGGCGGTTTTGCACGCGTGACCCAACTGTTCAACGACTTGTCAAACCAATTTGCAGGACAAAACTTCTTAAAACTACACGCAGGCGATGCAGTCACAGGTACGAGCTACTATAGCTTTTATTTGGGCGATGCCGATGCCGACATGATGAATACGATTTGTTTTGACGCGTTTGAGGTGGGCAATCATGAATTTGACGATTCTGATGCGGTGCTCAAACGCTTCATTGACCGCTTGCACGGCGGCACGTGCCAAACCGCTGTTTTAGGTGCTAACGTCGTGCCAAAAGTTGGCACCCCACTGGCTCCCAACAAGAGCGATGACTATATCAAGCCGTACACCATCAAAACCACCAAAGAGGGTGTGAAAGTCGGTATCATTGGGCTTGAGGTACGCGGCAAAACAGCAGGTTCGTCGCGCCCACTTTCAACCACCGAGATTTTGGATGAAACCACCACCGCGCAAAAATATATTGATGTGCTTAAAAAACAAGGCATTGAGCATATCATTATTTTGTCACACTATGGCTATGAAAACGATGTCAAACTTGCCAATGCTTTAACAGGTGTGGACGTAATTATTGGTGGTGACACCCACACCTTGTTGGGTGATTACAAAGCCTATGACAATAAAGCCAACTTTGGCTCACAAGGCCCATACCCAACCGTGGTCAAAAACAAAGACGGCGACACCGTGTGTGTGGGACAAGCGTGGGAATACACCAAAGCTGTCGGTGTGATGAACGTCAAGTTCAATAACAAAGGCGCGGTTGATAGCTGCACAGGCTCTAGCATTTTGCCGATCGGGATGACGCTTAAAAAACTTGGCAGCGACGGCAAAACCTATGAAACCATCAATGCTGCTGACAACCAAGCGTTGATCGCACGTTTGCAAAATAACAACGCCGCACTGTTAAAACAAAGTTATCTGTATCCTGTCACACCAAACGCAGCGGCAGAAGCCGTCCTTGCCAAATATAAAGACCAGCTTAAAGATAAGCTTACCGAAAAAATCGGTGTTGCCAAAGACACGTTCTGCTTGGTGCGTGTACCTGGCACCACGAACTCAGGTAACGTTGCAGGCTGTGAAGACAGCAAATTCTTAGCACGTGGTAGCGATGCGGCACAATTGGTCGCCAAATCGTTCTTGGACGCAAGCCTTCGTGCGGACTTTGCCCTACAAAACGCAGGCGGTGTACGCATCGCGCTCAAGTCAGGTGATATCACCTACGGCAATGCCAATGAAGTGCTGCCATTTAGCAATACGCTGGTCAATCTGTCCGTCACGGGTAAAGAAGTCGTTGCCACGCTAGAAGACGCGGTTGAAAACGCAAGCTTTGGGCAAAATGGCAACAAAGCCTCAACAGGCGCGCATCCATATGCCGATGGCTTGCGTTGGGACTTGCGCTTAAACCAAAACAAAGGCAACCGCGTACAAAACGTAGAAGTGCGTGACCGCAAAACAGGCACTTGGGCACCGATTGATTTAAACAAAACCTATATCATGGTGACCAACGACTACATCGCAAGCGGTAAAGACGGTTATCTGAGCCTTGCGCCTATCTTCAAAGATCCAAGCCGCGTTGAAGACACCAAGCTGCTATACACCCAGTCACTGGTCGATTACATCAAAAAACAAGCCACCATCAGCCTGCCTGCGCGCAGTGAATACTCGCACAAATCAGTTGTGACTGCAGATGGTACAATGCTTAAATAATTGCATTTTTACCCGTGCAAAAAAGCCTCTTAACATCCAAGAGGCTTTTTTATATCTGGCTTTTTGTGGTGCATAAAAAAACCCCCAATGTTGTTTGAGGGTTTTTTGATTGCGGTGCTTAACTGGCTTTGGGCTTAAGCAAACAACGTGCTAAACAACCAAAACAGGCCGCCCGCCAAAATAATCGCCGCAGGCAAAGTCAATACCCATGCCATCAACAGATTGACAATGGTCGATTTTTGCAAGCCACTTTTGTTGGCAAACATCGTCCCTGCCACACCCGATGACAACACGTGTGTGGTCGAAACAGGCAAGCCCCAAACGTCCGCCATACCGATGGTAGACATCGCCACCAACTCAGCTGACGCGCCCTGCGCATAGGTCAAGTGAGTTTTACCGATTTTCTCACCCACCGTGATCACGATACGCTTCCAACCAACCATCGTACCAAGTCCCAAAGCAATCGCGATCATCACCTTAACCCACGTTGGGATGAATTTGGTAGCGTTATCGATATTGCGTTTAAAGCCGTCCACATCTTCGCCCAACTTACCTTGCAGCAGCTCAGGCTGTTTGGCTTTTAGGTTTTTGATTGCCTCAGAGGTCAAATACATGTCGTTACGGATGTTGCCAACCACTTGGCTGTTCCAACGCTGCATATTAGGCTCAGCACGCGCTTGTTCGCCGATGCTATCAACCGTATGTGCCAATGCAGGTAAAACTTTATCGTTCATTTGTTTGTTTTGTACAAACGTGGTCAAAATCTGACGGCTGTTTTGGTCATTAATCCCTGCCAACGCGTTAGGATTGCTAACTTGGCGTAGCTCTTGCGCGGTCACCTGAGCCAATGCGCCAAATTGCGCACTCTCTTGTGGTGAAATGGCATGGTTCAAACCGTATGCCATCGGCACCACACCGACCAAAATCAACATGATCAAGCCCATGCCTTTTTGTCCGTCATTTGAGCCGTGAAAAAACGACACACCTGTACAGGTCAAAATCAGCAAACCGCGAATCCATGTGGGTGGCGGCTTGTTACCCTTAGGTGCTTGGAACAATTCAGGGTGTTTGGCAAACACTTTTTTCAAAACAATCAACAACACCGCTGCCAAACCAAAGCCAACAATCGGCGATAGCAGCAGCGACATACCGACTTTTTCGACTTGTGTCCAGTCCACACCTGCTGTCGCGCCGCGTCCGTGCATCATCGCGTTGGCAATACCCACACCGACAATCGAACCAATCAACGTATGCGACGAGGACGCAGGCAGACCAAAAAACCATGTGCCCAAGTTCCACAAAATCGCAGCAAATAGCAGCGCGAAAATCATCGCAAAACCATTAGCAGAGCCAACCTGCAAAATCAGCTCAACAGGTAGCAGCGAAATAATCCCAAACGCCACCAGACCACTGGATGTTAAAACACCCAAAAAGTTAAAAAACCCTGACCACACCACCGCAGCAGGCGCAGGCAGTGAGTGGGTATAAATCACAGTCGCCACCGCGTTGGCGGTATCGTGAAAACCATTGACAAACTCAAACGCCAACGCAATGAGCAGCGCGACGCCAAGTAGCACATATGGCATCAATGTGGTCGGCGCTTCCGCCGCCATACTGATGTCATGATGCACATTAAAAAACATATACACCAAACCTGCAATCAATACGCCGAAGAAAACGATGACGGTCGCTATGTGTGGCTTATGATGAAGCTGGGGGCGTGAATCCGCAAAGGGGTCGTGCGGTGCGCCCAGCGTGGCAGCAGAATCTACCATGATGACCTCAAGATGTGAGTGACGAATAGACAATGGTTAGTGATAAACCACGTAATCAGGCAACAACGTATACAGTTTTTGTCTAATGTGTAATTTTGATGAAAAAATGTGTACTTTTAATGACAACCACGCGCTTTTTGTTACGCGATTTTAAACGGTTTTAACAAAATATTTGCATACTCGTGCTAAAACGTTGAATCACTGGTGATTTTTTCATACTTAAACAAAGATTTTTCAGCGACAAGTTACTGATAAATTACCTTGGTATCGGCTTGCAGGGCGTTGAGTAACGGCTGAATATGAAACACGTCTAAATTCATCTTGGCCCGCGTACAGGCAACATACAGCAGGCGCAGCTCCTCGGGGCTGATTTTGACCGCTTGCTGCGTGACATCGTACAAAAAATCATCGTCGATTTGCACGCGCTGCCACTCCAAACCTTTGGCTTTGTGCGCCGTTGAGATAATATAATCCGCGCTTTGGCTGTCGCTGAGGCTAGCAATCGCGTCGTTGAGCGTGTTTGTGCCGTGTTCTTCAACCAGCTTGACCCATGTTTTGAGATCACTGCCCTCGCTGGTTTCGCTGTAGTCTTGCACCTCACGCCAATTATTAAAATACGCCAACTCTGGTACGCCAAACGCGGTTTGTCCTTTTTTTAAGCGTTCGGCGGCTTGGCTGAATTTAAGCAGGCGGTCGGTATCGGCTTGCAGGGCGACTTTGTGCCCCATCTTAAGCCCATCTAGCAAGCGCAGCATGGCATTGGCATTGGTGCGGCACAAAATGGCGTCTTTTTGCCCGTGCATCTGTTGTTTTGCCAACGTTGAAGGCATGACAGGGTTGCCGCGCAATGGTACTTGCTCTTGCAACGCTGACAAAAACGTGTTGGCAACCTCGGCGATTTTATCGCCAAAGCGAAACGATTGCGTGAGCAAGGTTTGCGGTAGTGGCAAACGCTTCATGGCATTGACCGCGCCGCGCCACTCATAAATCTGCTGGTGGGCATCACCCACATAAATCACCTGTGTCGGCTGCTGGGTCAAAATGCCCATCATCAACGGATCAGCGTCTTGCGCTTCATCAAACAAAATAAAATCGGCGGGGATAATTGGCTTAGACAACGCCCACAGTTTTAAATAAATATCATGCCCAATGCCTGCAGGATGGCGTGGGTCAATCGATTGCAGCCAACGTTTTTCAACGTACGGATACAGCTGTTCGCGCAACTCCTCGGCATCATTGGGTGACAGCCAGCTGGGCAGCAGCAAGTGGCGCGGTGCAGGGTAGCTGGCGTGGGTACTACAAAACTGGCTGACCGCATCGGCAACCATCCGCGCTTGGCGTTCAGGCGATAGCGTGACGGATTGGTTTTTACCATCCATCACGCGGCGCACTTGC
This sequence comes from Moraxella atlantae NBRC 14588, assembly GCF_001591265.1. Taxonomy (GTDB): domain Bacteria; phylum Pseudomonadota; class Gammaproteobacteria; order Pseudomonadales; family Moraxellaceae; genus Faucicola; species Faucicola atlantae. The sequence goes on from NZ_BCUL01000006.1 coordinate 43,334, forward strand.
AGCGGATGCAGCCCCAAATCGTGCGCTAATCGTGTCGGTGAAAACCGTGGTAGGCGCAACTTGGCGGTGATATCACGCGACGTGTGACGAAACGCCAATGAGTGAAACGTGCGGCAGTCGATATGACGGGCAAATTTTTGCTGAGCCTCACTGGCAATGGCTTTATTAAATGCCAAATACAAACCGCGCCCACGCAATTGGTTGCCAATTAAATTCAGCGTTGTGGTCTTGCCTGCCCCTGCATAAGCGACGATTTTAAACGATTGTCGTGCCATCGCCATCTGTAATGCCTGTTGTTGCTCCTCGGTGGGCGCAGGCTGCGTGATGGGTGATATTGGCGATTGCATAATATAAAAATATTCCTAAAAACAAAGGCTTGTGCTAAAAACACGCTGTTTGATTAACTGGCAAAAAAGCGGTCTATGATAGCAAAATTTGGCACGTTTTGACAGCTGACCATGCCCAAAATCTTTGAGCTAAATTGGGCTAAACCACGTTACTTCAAGCCGTGGGTTTGCTATCATGCACATTTTAATTGTTAAAATTTTGCCCGAACAACCGCGTTATGACCACACCGATGCACCTGCCGCCACTGCTGTATCCGCAAACACCCACGATTGCACGCGCAATCTATAAAACTTACTCACAGGATTTTATCGTTGAAGAGCAATTAACTATTGATTTTAGCGAACAAGGTGAACACCTGTGGCTACAGTTACAAAAAACGGGGCTAAACACCGCTTATGTGGCGCGATTATTGGCGCAATGGGCGCAAATTCCTGTCAAAGACGTTGGCTATTCGGGATTGAAAGACCGCCACGCTGTGACGACGCAGTGGTTTAGCCTGCGCTTGCCACACAAGCACTTACCTGCGGCTGATTTTGCTCAATCTATGGCAACCACGCTTGCCGATGGCGAGCGCATCACGATGTTAGCACAACACTGGCATGGCAAAAAACTTCAGCGCGGCACGCACACAGGCAACCGTTTTGACATTACCCTGCGTGAGGTGCAATGCGCTGACCGTGCCGCGTTCAACAAGCAGCTGACGCAAATCACACATGACGGCGTACCCAATTATTTTGGCAGCCAACGCTTTGGGTATGATGGGCAAAATCTTGCTCACGCTTTGACGTGGTTTGCCAAGACAAATGCCAAATCGCGTACACCGAGCAAACGTAAAAACGCAATGCGTCACGCCACAGGATTGTATTTATCGGCGGCGCGTGGTGCGTTGTTTAATGCGATGGTTGCTCAACGTGTGCAAGATGGCACATGGCAAACCCCTTTGGACGGCGAAGTGATGAACTTGGCAGGCAGTCACAGTGTATTTACTGCGCCAACCATTGATGATAGCCTGCGCGCACGGTTGGTAGCAGGCGATCTTTACCTCACCGCCGCGTTGTGGGGCGACGGCTTGCCGATGAGTAGCGCACAAGTCCAAGCATTGGAACTGGCAGTCATCGGCAGCAACGAATGTTACCAGGCCCTTGCCGAGGGGTTGGCGGCGTTTGGTATACACCAAGAACGCCGCGCCATGCGTGTTGTCCCTCAGCGTCTGACGGCAAATTGGCACGATAATGCAACGCTGACCTTACGTTTTGACTTGCCTACAGGTAGCTTTGCCACGGTGGTGCTGGGCGCGTTGGTGCAAGATTTGGTTTTAGCCGCATCTGGTATGGACACATCTGGGGATGATGCGCTTGCTTAAACCAACAATTCGCGCTTACCACTTTTGCCCATGGGGCTGACCAAACCTGCTTCTTCCATGGCATCGACGATACGCGCGGCGCGGTTATAGCCAATGCTAAATTTGCGCTGAATGCTAGACGCGGACACCTTGCGCGTTTCCATGACAAACGCCACGACTTCATCGTATAGCGCGTCATCATCGCCCAGTGTGCCTGCACTGCTACTATCTCCGCTGCTCGATGAGGACAACTCAAAGTTATCAAACATATTGTCGATATAATCGGGCGCACCGCGTTCACGCCACGCATCACACACGCGATTGACCTCGGCATCACTGATAAATGCGCCATGCACGCGAATTGGCTCGTTTTGCCCCGGTCCTAAAAATAGCATATCACCGTGCCCGAGCATGTCCTCAGCACCGCCTGCGTCCAAAATCGTGCGTGAATCGACTTTTGAATTGACCCGCAAGGCAGCACGTACAGGAATATTGGCTTTAATCAAACCTGTGATGACATCTACCGATGGGCGCTGGGTTGCCAAAATCAGATGAATGCCTGCCGCGCGCGATTTTTGCGCCAATCGCGTGATGAGCTCCTCAGCTTGCTTGCCAACTTGCATAATCATATCGGCAAATTCATCCGCCACCACGACGATTTGGGGCAAGGGTTTGAGCTTAGGCGGCTTGTCTTGGCTTGCGCTGTCATGCAGTCGCCACAACGGATCAAGTAGCGGCTGTCCCTCGTTTTCGGCGGCGATGACTTTTTTATTAAATTCATCAAGTTTACGCACTTTAAATAGCGACATCAGTTGATAGCGGCGTTCCATCTCGCCCACACACCACGACAGCGCGCTGGCAGCTTCGGTCATATCGGTGACAACAGGGGTCAAGAGGTGTGGAATATCGTTGTAATTGGCAAGCTCAAGCTGTTTGGGATCAATCAAAATCAAGCGCAGCTCGGTCGGCGTGTACTTAAGCAGCATCGATAACAGCAGCGAATTGACCAAAACGGATTTCCCCGAACCTGTGGTACCTGCTACCAACATGTGCGGTGCTTTGGCAAGGTCAGTTAGTACAGGCTTGCCTGCGATATCCTTACCCATTGCCATGCTGATCAGGGCTTTAGGGTCACGATAGGCATCGGTTTGTAGCAGCTCGATGAGGCGCACCATTTGGCGTTTGGGGTTGGGCACCTCGATGCCGATGTACGGCTTACCAGGGATGACCTCAACCACGCGCACCGATGCCATCGACAGCGAGCGCGCCAAGTCTTTGGCAATGCCCGTGACCTTGCTGACTTTGACACCTGCCGCCAACTCTACTTCAAAACGCGTCACCACAGGTCCTAATTGGGCATTGACAACGGTTGCCTTGACGTTAAATTCTTGCAATTTGATTTCAAGCAGCTCAGATAGTTGTTGCAAGGCTTCTAAGCTGTAGCTGGGTTTGCGGTCGGGGTCGGGCAATTCTAGCAAGCTAAGCTCGGGCAAAGGCGGTAAGCTTGCACGATACGCCGCGGTTTGCATGGCATGTGATGGTTGGCGGTGGCTGGCGTGATCCTGCTCAATAGCAGCAGGATTGACAGGCGCAGGTTGGCTAGGTGGTGTGGATAACGCGCTGTCAATTTCCACAGGACGTTGGTCTACACCACGCGTTGCTGTGTTTGCTGGTGCCGTATCGTTGGACGCGATTGGGGTTTTTGCCAATACTTCGGCAGGATCTATCTTGGTATCTATTGTCGTGTTATTTGTTTGAGCAGTATCACTTAAATCTATCGTGGGTGCTAATACAGTTTCAGATAGCGTTACAAAAGCTGTTTGAGCATCAGTAGGTGCTGCTGTTTGTGTGACGGTTTGCGTATTTTGTGCAATGGGTGCTTGCATATTGCCCACTGCAGCAGGCTCAGCAGGCGCTTTAACCAAAACCTCTTGCGTGGGTGGTGTATCTTGCGTGGTTTCTTGCTCCACCACTGCCATTTGGCGCAAGCCTAAAATTTCAGCTACCGATTGTACAGCTGGTTGGTCGGTGGGTGGTACCGCTTGTGCTTGCTCAAGAGCGACAGTTGGCGCGCTATCCGTCAAGTCATTGACAACAGGGTCGCTGTCGGTGTCTTGCGCAAATTGCCAAGAGGGCGTGGGTGTGTTTTGCGCCGATGATACAGGCGGTGTTTGGGCAAGGGGCGCGATTGGGTCAGTTTGAACATCAAACACAGGCGCAGTATTTGGCTCAAGATTTGCTTTAAGATCTGGCGCAAGGTTTGGTTGAGGCGCAACGTTAGCGGTATCTGCCGCACTCGTAGCCAACGGTACGAGCTGGGCTGCTTCAGGGATAATAGTTAGCGTGGGTCTGGCAGGTGCGCGCTCCATGCAGGATGGTTTGGCAGACTGCACACGAATGACCTCGTTTTGTAACTGACCGTCTAAGCGTTTGGTAATTTTGACGTTTGCCGCCGCATCAGCATTAACTGGCTGAAACGGGCGATTGCCTTCATTACTGTCGGGTTGCTCGCCCAGTTGACTCTCACTAAAACCCGTTTCATCCAAAAATTGCGCTAGCACTTGCTGCGCGTCAATTATGTTGGCATTCTGCGTTGCGTGGTCTGTCTCGGTACTGCTAGCATGAACCGCTGTCGATGCGTTTACCGCCTCGGACGCGGTGGGCATGATATCTTTAGAAGTGGTTGATTGTGCCGCATTATTGTGCACTGCGCTAGCTTGAACCGTGGGTTGGTTATTTGATCCACGCGTGCGCCAGTTGCGATATAGCCGCGCCACAGGAATATCAAACGTCAAAATACTGGCAAGCAACACAAACAGACACAAAAACACCAACGCGCCCCAATAGGTCAAAAGGCTCACCAAGCCTTGCGCCGCTACCTGCCCCAAAACACCTTGTGCCAACCACGATTGTGCCAACACGCCTGTCAAAGCGGCGGTGGCAACGATCAAAAAACCATAGCCAAGCGTACGAATTGCGCCCATCGGTTGTGGATTGGTTTGCCAAACGCGATACGCCTCGACGCTTGCAATAACCACCAGCCACCAGCTTGCCGCACCCAAAAATGAATACAGCACATCGGCAAGCCACGCACCGCGCAGCCCCAACAAATTGCTAACATCATCGCCACTGACCATCGACGCGGTGGCAGCGGATGAATCGGCATTTGTTGCGGTGGAAAGCGCATTTGGTTGCAATGCTGCCGAATCGACTGCGGTTGAGCCCAAGGCAGTTGAACTTAAATGCGACCAACTGGGGTCATTGGCAGAATAACTGACCAATGCCATGGCAAGCAGCAACGCCACCACCAACCACAAGCACGTTATCACGCTGCGCCGAACATAGTACCCCAACTTGCCCCACCTTTTTATCACACGTCGATCAATCAATATTGCGCTTACTGTGGTCTTTTAAAGACCCGGCCAGCGTCTATTTTTTCAAACCGTTTATCAAACAAACTGTCGTAAAAATCTCTTGCAAAACGGCATGGTTAAAGGCGTTATGATAACAAAACTTACCTTGGCTGTGCGGAATTTTTATTGGGCAATCATGGTGGTTTTGCAGCCATGCATGGCAATGCATCGAGCAAAATGCATATTTATCTCAGTTGACTTCCTCCCCTCCCTAAAGTGAGGGGATTCCTTCTGCAAGACGGTGAAGCCCCACCGCAAACCTAAGACAATGGCAACCGCCCGTACGACACACCGTACATCTTAGGTTCTTATTTTAAGCTAATCCTACCGTTAGGATTGTCATAGACACGAATTAGCTTAAGTGTGTGTTTGGAAACGTCTTACCAGTTAAGTTACTGCGTACTCGCAATTTAGTCTTAACTTAACTGTGGAATGTAAGACATTGAATATAGTGAGATGAGTATAGCAAAACTCATCGCATTTAACAATTGCCTTATATCCACCGCCTGAAGTCGGTGGTTTTACGGCAACGAATGATAAATTTGTAATTTTAACACAAAATCGATAAATGTTTTAAAATACTAAACCATACAATCAATAATTAACACTTGTTATTTTATCGCCAACACTCTATGCTAAACCTAATTTGATGGCTTTTAAACCGTTTGACATATTGGATAACGTTATGACTAATACTTTTCACCATTCTTTAATCATCTTGGGCTCAGGGCCTGCAGGCTACTCTGCTGCTGTTTATGCTGCACGTGCCAACCTAAATCCCGTCATTATTACAGGTATGCAAGTTGGCGGACAGCTGACCACAACCACCGAGGTTGATAACTGGCCAGGTGATCCTGAGGGCTTGATGGGGCCTGACCTGATGGTGCGTATGCAACAACACGCCGAACGCTTTGGTACGCAGCTGATTTATGACCATATCAACGCGGTGGATTTTGACAAGCGTCCGTTCACCTTGACAGGCGGCAATGCTACTTATACCTGTGACGCGCTGATTATCGCCACGGGCGCATCAGCGCAGTATTTGGGACTAGAGTCTGAACAAAAGTTCATGGGTATGGGTGTATCGGCGTGCGCAACCTGTGATGGCTTTTTCTACAAAGATCAGCCCGTGGTGGTGATTGGTGGTGGCAACACAGCCGTTGAAGAAGCGTTGTATTTGTCAAATATTGCCAGTCATGTGACTTTGGTACACCGCCGTGATACACTGCGCTCAGAAAAAATCTTGCGCGATCAACTACTTGAAAAACAAGCCATCGGCAATGTTAGCATCGAGTGGAACAGCCAAGTCAAAGAAGTCGTTGGCGATGCCAGTGGCGTAACGGGCGTAATCATTGAAAATGTGCAAGATGGCAGCCAAAAGCAGCTTGATGTACTTGGTATGTTCGTTGCTATCGGGCATAAGCCAAACACCGATATTTTTGCAGGCAAGCTGGAGATGAATAACGGTTATATTGTGGTCAAAAGCGGCTTGCACGGTAATGCCACTGCCACCAGTGTTAAAGGCGTGTTTGCCGCTGGTGACGTGGCTGATCACCAATATCGCCAAGCGATCACCTCAGCAGGAACAGGCTGTATGGCAGCGCTGGATGCCGAAAAATACCTCGACGCACTGGCATTGGCTCAAGGACAAGCGCACCCTGACGATGTCGAAATTGATCACGAGCATTGATGGGTCTTGGGTAATACGTTGGCTGATTTAAACTATCGCTTTTTATTTCCAGACGCAACACAGGCCGATCCTGAGGGTACGGGGTTGGTCGCTATTGGCGGTGATTTAGATGTTGATACCTTGCGCTGTGCGTATCAGCAGGGCTTGTTCCCGTGGTTTAACCCAGGTGAACCGATCATGTGGTGGTCACCTGAACCGCGCTGCGTTATTTATCCTGAGACATTTAAACCCAGCAAATCGCTTACCCGACGTATAAAACGTAGCGATTGGTGGCTAACGATTAATACCGCGTTTGGTGCGGTTATCCATGCCTGTAGTGAGGCGCGAGCATATAGTGACGGTACGTGGATTCATGCGTCGATGATCGATGCCTACCAAAACTTGCATGCACACGGCGATGCATATAGTATTGAGATTTGGCAGCACAAGCCTGACTTATCCACCGATCATTTGACCGATCAAAATTTGATTGGCGGCTTATATGGCTTAAAGTTTGGGCAGGCATTTTTTGGTGAATCGATGTTTCATCGCGCAACCGATGCATCCAAGGCAGCATTTTTTGTTCTCATGCGTTTAGCCAAGTTGTCGGGTTTTGCGTGGGTGGATTGTCAGTTGCCCAATGCTCACTTGTTAAGCCTTGGCGCAAGTATTCTACCACGCGATGAATTTTTGTCCAAATTGGCAAAACAGGTGACCCAACCGAATATCAATTGGTCAGCGATCAGTGGCAAGCCTCATCGTCTTGCAGACTTGCTCAATGATAACATCTGGCAATACCACAACCACGCGATCATTGACATTCAGTCATAACACACGATGGATAAATTTAACCAATCAATCCCAAGCTTACTTGCCAGCCAATCTACCCCGTTACACCAATGCAGTTATCTGCCTGACCGTGCAGCACGGCTTGAGTTTATTGAGCTTAAAGATGCACACAGTATGGGTATGGCGTTGTTTTCGCAATTTTCGCGCTTGGGCTTTCGGCGCAGTGGTCAGCACCTATACCGTCCGCTGTGTTTACATTGTCAGCGTTGTATCACCACGCGTGTGCCTGTGCAAGACTTTATGCCCAGTCGCAGTCAGCGGCGTGTCCTACAACGTGGACAAGGTATTCATAGCCATGTGATCGGCTGTAATGAGCTAAGCGAGGTGCATTATCAGCTTTATGCGCGTTATATCTGCGCGCGTCACAGCGACGGCGATATGTATCCGCCAAGCTATGCAAGCTTTCAACGGTTTTTGCAATTTAGCTTCACCGATTCGTTTTGTATCGAATTTTGGCAAGATCAAAAACTTGTTATGGTCGCGGTATGCGACGCGCTAGACGATGGTTTATCCGCGGTATATACGTTTTATGATCCAGCATTACCACGCTTGAGTCTTGGCACACTGTCAATTTTGCGCCAAATTGACTATGTCAAGCAGCAAGGGCTGGACTATTTGTATTTGGGCTATTGGGTACCCGATAGCGAAAAAATGCAATATAAAACCAATTTTTATCCCATCGAATTGTTGATTAACCAAACATGGCATTACTTTGACCACCAAGTCAGCCGTACTGACGTTGAGCCGTATTTGCAAGCGGCACTCAAACAGCGGTATCGTGATTCTTGGCAACGTTAAGTTGGTCATCTACAAGTGGTCAGATCTAGTTGTAAAATCAGGGCGTCACAACGGCTACCATCGGTATTTTTGTAATAATTTTTTCTGATATGAATTTGCTGAAAACCAAGTTTGCCATATAAGGCACGCGCTGCTGTGTTGTCCTCGCGCACTTCTAACAATAGCCTTTCGACAGATTGCTGCTTAAGCTGCGCCGTCACTGTGGTGAGCAATTGCTGCGCTATCCCTTGCCGCTGATAATCGGGCGCGATCCCAACGCGCAACAAGTCTGCACTGTCAAACACTTGACTAATCAACGCATAGCCGATTAGCTGACCGTCGAGTGATAAGCGCACAGCCGCTAGATGCCCAGTAAAACTTAGCCAATGTTCAATGCTCAATGCTGTCCATGCATCATCGAATAATACACGTTCTAAATGCGCTATCTGATGGATATGATTTGCACTGGCGGTGCGATTATTCTGCGTTGTCTGATTATTTAACCAAATCAAATCACTAACTTGCCCTACTGCGTTTTGCATTCTCTACATAACTCTCATTTATCCTAAAGCCTATCCATAAAAAAAAGAGCCACCAACAGGCAGCTCTTTTTTAGGTGTATGACCTAAGTGCAATTACGCAGTTACTTCAGAAACCACGCCAGCACCTACCGTACGACCACCTTCACGAATCGCAAAGCGCAAGCCTTTGTCCATCGCGATTGGGTGAATCAATTCAACGCTCATCTCAACGTTGTCACCTGGCATTACCATTTCAACGCCTTCTGGCAAAGTGATCGCGCCAGTTACGTCAGTGGTACGGAAGTAGAATTGTGGGCGGTAGCCATTCAAGAATGGAGTGTGACGACCACCTTCTTCTTTTGACAACACGTATACTTCTGCGTCAAATTTGGTGTGTGGTTTGATTGAGCCTGGTTTTGCCAAGACTTGTCCACGTTGTACTTCTTCACGTTTGGTACCACGTAGCAGTACACCACAGTTCTCACCTGCACGACCTTCGTCTAGCATTTTGCGGAACATTTCTACACCTGTACAGGTGGTTTTTTGGGTTGGTTTGATACCGACGATTTCGATTTCTTCACCAACTTTGATGATGCCTGATTCTACACGACCTGTTACAACGGTACCACGTCCAGAGATTGAGAATACGTCTTCGATTGGCATCAAGAATGGTTTGTCAATCGCACGTTCTGGTTCTGGAATGTAGCTGTCTAGGGTTTCTAGTAGTTCTACAACAGCTGGTTCACCGTATTTGCCATCATTGCCGTTTAGGGCTTCTAGAGCTGAGCCTTTGATGATTGGGGTGTCATCGCCAGGAAAGTCGTAGCTTGATAGTAGCTCGCGTACTTCCATTTCAACCAATTCTAGTAGCTCTTCGTCGTCTACCATGTCACATTTGTTTAGGAATACCATGATGTATGGTACGCCTACTTGGCGTGATAGTAGAATGTGCTCACGTGTTTGTGGCATCGGACCGTCAGTGGCTGATACGACTAGAATCGCGCCGTCCATCTGGGCTGCACCAGTGATCATGTTTTTAACATAGTCAGCGTGCCCTGGGCAGTCTACGTGCGCGTAGTGACGCGTTGGGGTATCGTATTCAATGTGTGAGGTGTTGATGGTGATACCACGCGCTTTTTCTTCTGGCGCTGAGTCGATTGAGGCGTAGTCTTTGGCTTCACCGCCGTAGTTCTTGGCTGCAACGGTCGCAATCGCCGCTGTCAATGTGGTTTTGCCGTGGTCAACGTGTCCAATGGTGCCGACGTTGACGTGCGGCTTGGTGCGTTCAAATTTGGCCTTTGCCATGGTGTTATCCTCTCAAGTTAGCCCAGTACGTTTGATAACGCTTTGGGTGATTGCTTGACGCAATTTTAACGATTCTTGCCTAAAGCCGCAAGTAAGCGTTTAAGACAAAATATCGCACAGTTGTTAATGTGGGGATTTTATCTTAAATTTATAGGTTTAGAATGAAATAATATAGCACAAAACATTAAATCTTACTAGGTTTTGGTAAGGTTTAGCTAATTTTTTTTGTAAAAAATTTTATTGGTATATACCAAAGCTAGCAATTGAAAATATTATAGGAATTAGGGGATTGGATTTCCACAAACGTGGAGCTCATACCGAGAGTTGAACTCGGGACCTCTCCCTTACCAAGGGAGTGCTCTACCTCTGAGCTATATGAGCATAGGATGAGCCATTTTGGCTATCAGGCAAGATGTAAGCGCGCAGGTATGGAGCGGGTGGCGGGAATCGAACCCGCACCATCAGCTTGGAAGGCTGAGGTTCTACCACTAAACTACACCCGCAAGCTGATTTTACATCTTTACATCGCAGATATGGTGGTGGGAGAAGGATTCGAACCTTCGAAGCTCTCGCAACGGATTTACAGTCCGTCCCCTTTGACCGCTCGGGAATCCCACCAAAGGGTCTTTCAAGACTGATCTGCTAAATGGTGCCGGCTGCCGGAATCGAACTGGCGACCTACTGATTACAAGTCAGTTGCTCTACCAACTGAGCTAAGCCGGCTTAGCAGTTTTGCCTTCGACGCTGCTGTTTGTATTGGCTAGCGTTTGCTTGGCATTGCTTGAAAGTGGTGAGCATTTTAGCAAAATTTTCACAGGTTGCAAGTGTTTTTTTTATTTTTTTGCATTTATTTTGCTAAAATGGGTGCAACAGCGCATTTTGGTAGTGCTTTTATGCGTTGGTGGCAGGGTTACTAACTGCTTATTGAAATCTAACTAAATCTATTCAATAATACCCATGATAAATAGATTAATAAGCATCAATCAAGGCGAAAACCTATCCTTTGAAGAAGAACTCGCCCAAGACGTACTCGAAATTATCACCGTATTTTCAGCACGGCTTTACGGCTCACGCAGTAAAAAAAATAAACAACTACTCGAAGCCGTCAAAGAGGTTTTAGAATGACCGTCATTCGTGGACACATCATTCGACTTGACCCTACCGACAAACAAGCCACCTACTTTGCTAAAGCTTGCGGTGTCGCTCGCCTTGCCTATAACTGGGCATTGGCAGAATGGCAAAACCAATACAAATTAGATAAAGCCTACCGTGACGACTGCCTAGCAAACGGTATCGAAATTGACAGCACCAAACTAAACAAACCCTCACAAGGCAGTTTACGCAAACAGCTGAACGCCATCAAACGCACCCAATTTCCCTTTATGATGGAAGTTACTAAATGTAGTCCACAGCTTGCTATCATGCAACTAGGAGACGCATTTAAACGCTTTTTTAAAGGCGAAGCCAAATACCCACAATTTCGCAAAAAAGGCGTAAACGACAGATTTAGCCTATCCAACGACCAATTTAAAATAGACCACAAACGTATCAAAATTCCTAACCTTGGTTGGGTGAAAATGCGTGAACCCTTACGCTATGATGGTAAAATCCTATCTGCCAAGATTTTTAAAAAAGGCGACCACTGGTTTGTATCGGTGGCTGTTGAATTACAAGACACACCACAGCCCATACCCAAAACAGGCAAAGTGGTAGGTATAGACTTAGGTATTACCGATTTAGCCGTATTATCAGACGGTACAAAAATCCAAGCACCCAAACCGCTTAAACAGCAATTACAAAAACTCAAACGTCTAAGCAAACAACTGAGCCGTAAACAAAAAGGTAGTAACAATCGTGCCAAAGCGAAAACCAAGCTATCACGATTACACGCCAAAATCAGCAATATCCGTCAAGACTTTAGCCACAAACTCACCACACAGCTTGTTAAAGGCTATGATGTGATTTGCATTGAAAATCTGAACGTAAAAGGCATGGTGCAAAACCGTAAATTAAGCCGAGCCATTAGCGATTTAGGTTTTTACGAGTTTAAACGCCAACTGATTTACAAGGCAAACCAATGGGGCAAAGTCGTTAAAGAAGTGGATAGATTTTATCCGTCAAGCAAAACCTGCTCAAATTGCGGTTTTGTTATGGCTAAAGCGGATTTGACCTTAAATGTGCGTAACTGGCAATGCCCTAGCTGTCACAAACAACATGACCGTGATGTCAATGCCAGTATCAATATTTTAAACAACGCAACAAAAGTTTTAACTGTCTAACAGTTAAAAAGGCGGTGAGTTCCACCGTGTCAGTCTATGGAGTTGATGTAAGACTTTAGCCCAATGGCAGCAAGCTAACAACGGTGAAGTAGAAAGAAAACGCTAATTTTGCCATTTGGTAGATTTAGGTAGGTTTTTCGGAACGGTTAGCGAAAAAACAATGCCACGATGATGATCAACGCCACGATCACAACGACGGCAATAGCAACGGTGCTATGCTTGCTGCCTTGTTTGGCAAGCTCGTGGTGATCCTCGCTGGCGGTTGGCAATAATGCAGGTGCAGGGTCGCTGGGTGTTGGCGCAGGTACGGCGGCTTTGGGCATAACATCATCAGTTGCTGTGGGCGTTGGCACAGGGGCAGGCTGTGGCTGCTTGGTAACAGGTACGGGGCTGATGGTTGGTGTGTCGATATTGGTGGTGGCGGTGTTGTGAATCGCGTTATCTGTGGCAAAATCTTTGGCTGTCGGTGATTCGTGGCTGATGGTATAAACGTCTGTGGTCTGTGCATTAGGCGTGGTGAGCATCGCCTCAAGCGCGTCCATACCGTCGGCTAAGTCATCGCTTGCCACTACGAATGCCAATTCTGCAAACGCGACTTCATCACCAGGCTGCAGCGCGACAGGGGCATCTGCAATACGGCTGCCATTGACGAATGTACCATTTGCTGAACCCAAATCCTGCAACCACACTTGCCCATCTTGTACTGTCAAACGTGCGTGTTGGCGTGAGACTTGCCCACTTGCCAATACGATATCATTTTGTGCATTGCGTCCGACGGTCAAGTCGCGATCAATATCCAAGGTTAAATCACTCAACGCGGGCGATAAGCCAATCAGCTGCCATGTCAAGGGTGATTGGGTGGTCGGTGATGTGGGCGTTGTAGACATGGCAATATCTCTTAAATGGTTGAATTTATGACAATTTGAAGTGGCTATTTGGGGGCAATTTGCTCAAGTTTAGGGATTTGGCGCGGTGGTGTCAAGCACAGGGATAACGGCAGGTGGCGTGGGTATCACGGTGATCGGTGTGCTATTTGCACCAGACGCGGTCACGCTGACAGGCGCGACAGGTGGGTTATCACGTGTGTTGACGGTTTGGGATATGCTGCGCCCTGCAACGGGTGTGTTGGTTAGGTTTTGTGCAGTCGGGCGTACCAAATCATTGGTTGCAATGTTAATTTCGCCCTGACGTGGCACAGGTGCAGGGTTTGGATACATCGGTGGAACATTGAGCGGTAGCTGCTTGAGCGTGCCGTTTTTGTCAATCACCAGTTGCATGGTGCGAATGCCGTCAAGGCTGCGCTCGGTGACACTGGCAACCGCGCTGCCATTGCGTAAAATTGTTGGCTGCAAGAACACGATTAGGTTGGTTTTGTCGGCATTTTTACTTTTTGAGCGGAACAAACCGCCGATGCCTGGCAGGTCACCCAAACCTGGGACTTTTTGTTGGTTATAAGTGCTGTTGTCGCGCATCAAGCCACCAAGCGCGATGGTTTGCTGATCATCTGCCAATACGGTGGTACGAATCAGGTTTTTGTTGGTCACCACGCCGCTGGTGTTGTTGAGTGTGCTTTCAACCAATGATGACACTTCTTGTGATATCTCAAGGCGTACTGTGCCATTTTCGCCGATATGTGGAATGACGTTGAGGTTTACACCAACATCTTGCCGTGTGATGGTCTGAAACGGATTGGTTGAGCTGTTGCCATTGGTGGTGTAAGAACCTGTGACAAACGGTACGTTTTGCCCAACCAAGATATTGGCTTTTTCATTGTCTAACGTGACGATAGACGGCATGGACAGCAAGTTGGCGCTGTTGGTTTTGTCAATAGCCTGTAAAATCGCGCCATAAAATTCGCGGTTGCCGCTGCTATTGACGCGGCTATCCCCCAAGCCTAAAAACGCGCCTGATACCGCGGCGGCGGCTGAACCTGGTGTTTTTTTGATGACCTCGGTGGCAAGGTTAGTCAGCCCTGCGCCAACGTTGCTAAAATTGACAATCCCGATGCCGCTGTTGGCACTGCCCAATGCCCACTGTACACCAAGCTGCTGTGTGTCGTTGCCCGATACTTCCATAATAGCCGCTTGAATCAATACTTGGTCGCGGCGGCTGTCTAGCTGCTCAATGGCGGCTTCAATTTCAGGCATCAGCTCAGGGCTGGCATTGACGATCACCGAATTTTGGGTTTGATCCGCGATGATGCTAAAGGGTCGTCCTGTGTTACTGGTGCTGTTGGTGCTTGCGGTGTTGGTTGTGCTGGTGCTGATCGGTGAGCCTGTCGGCGAGCTTTCGTTGGTGGTATTGGTGTTTGTGGTGGTCGAATTTGTGTTGTTGTTGTCAAACATTGACGTGGCTTGTAAGGTGCTGGGGTCGCCTGCGCTGTTGATCGATTGGTAAGCAAGCAAAGCGCGCAGCATGTCAGCGATGTGTGGCGCGCTGGCATATTTGAGGCGAAACACGCGTAAGCCGCTTAGGCGTTTGGATGAAACGGTATCAAGCTGCTCGACCATTTGGCGCACTTTGGCGGTCAGCTCGGGGCTGCCTTTGACCAATAGACGATCAGCGGCAGGGTCAGCAATCAAGCTGATCAGCCCGTTACTGCCACTGCTGCTAACACCGCTACCTTGCCCACCCTGCCCTTGTGCTGAAGCACTGCTTGTGCCGCCGCCTGCCGTGCCAATCAATGAATTGAGCAGATCCATCATACGTTTGGGATCAACATGGCGCAACGGGATGACGGTGAGCTGATCATTGACGTTGTTATCAAGGTTGGCAATCAGCTTGGCGTATTCGTTGAGGTGGTCGGCACGGTCGGATAAAATCACCGCGTTGAGGCTGTTTACCGCTGTGGCGTTGGCATACGGTGGCATCATCGGGCGCAAGACATTTAAGATGTCATTGGCATTGGTATTGGTGAGGTAAAAAATCCGTGTCGTCATCTGGCTGCCGCTGCTGCGTCCGCGCAAATCCACGTCAATACCCGACTGCTTGGCTACCGAATCAGGCACCAGCTCGGTGATATCGCCGCGATTGATGGCGACAATGCCGTTGACTTTCATCACCGCCAAAAACAAATCGTACACTTCTTGTTCGGATAAGGTTTTGTTGGCAATTACGGTGACATTGCCATTGACACGTGGGTCAAGCACAAAGTTTTTGTGCGTGATACTGGCAACTTGGTCAATAAACGCTTTGATATCCGCGTCTTGCAGGTGCACTTTGTAGCCTGTTTCGGCATGTGCGACAAGACTTGTCAGCCCCGTAGCAGCAAGTAAGCACGTACCCAACCAAGCGCGGGCAAAAGACTTTGACAACCGCAGCGATGCGGCAAATCGAGGTTGAGCGTTCATAACATTCCTAACAGGGTTTCTTGCTAACAGGTTTTTCACCTTGCACTACATTAACAAAATTTTTTTACCACATACAAGCATTTAAAATGATTGGCGCACAGTGATGACTTGATCGCCGCGCTGGACTTGGATTTGGGCGTTGCCCGATTGGCGCACTTGCTTGAGCAATTCGGCATCCTGCTGTGGGCTTACGCCAACGTTTTGCCCGTTTACCGACACCACACGATCACCCGTTTGCAAGCCCAGCCGACTTTTTAGCCCTGCTGGTGTGCCATCGGTGACCAAATAGCCCTCACCTGTTGCGGCAACACCCATTTGGCTGAGGTAGGCGGCAGGGTTTTGCTCAAGGTTGTTAATCGCGCCTGTCAGTGCTTTTCTTGCGCCTGTCTCAGACGGTGCAGCAGCGACAGGATTGTTTGAGCTAGCAGGTTCGCTGGGGTCGTCGCGTTCGCGCTCATGATCAGGATTGCCACTTGGTGCTGTATTGGCAGACATGGCATCACTTAGGCTAGGCGATGGGGGTAACAAGCTATTGCTACCTGCTTCACTTTGTTTGGCGCGGATGGCATCGCTTTGGTCAAGGGCGAACGGCTCACCAAATTTCACTTCAACCTGTTGCCCGTTGGCAGCTAGCAATACGATGTGATCGGCATGCACGGCAAACAGTTTGTAATCGGTATCACCAATCGGGTCACCAACGCGCACGCTCTGGGTTTTGCCACCTGCGTTGAGAATAGCAAATGACAGCCGTGCAGGATTTGCCACAGTCACACCCAACACCTTGATATCTGGCGGCGGCTCAGGCATGGTCTGCTCGGGTGTTGGCGTGGTGGGTTGGGCGAATATATCCAGCGCATTGCTACTCATTGGCGCACTGTCGGTCGGCTGCAAGGCAACAGGCGGCAAGTTGGGGATGACTGGTGGAGCAAGCACCAGCCATATCAGCCGTGCAACCGTCCATGCCAACCACACCAACATCAGCAATAACAGCAACGGATAAAATTTTGTCAACATATTGGCGGTGGCAGCGTTATTTGGCGCATGAGCAGCGCGAAGCGGTTTTTTCATACGTACCTTGCCCTAACGTAATGCGCCGATCGGCTGACGGGTGGTGACAATCACGCTGTCATCCACGCCTTTGCCTTGGTATTTTGGCATGGTTTTGAGCAGTCGCTGGGTCAAAGCAACATCCAGCATGCCATCGTTATCCAAACGCAAATCCCCAAGCCGCTGCCCTTGTTCATTGGTTAAGGCCAAGTGCAGCGTTGCGCCGTTTGTACTGGCATTGTTGGCACCGCGCGCCATTTCACTGCTGAGCGTGCCCAAAATCGTTGGTAAGTTGAGCTGATACACGCGCCCTGCGTTGGGGTAGCCAACCTCACCACCTGCCCAGTTGAGCGTGCCCTCTGCTTTGGGATAACCTTGTTTGGTTTTCTTGACTTGCACGTTTTTAAGTACCAGCGGCGTGTCAGGCAGTTGCCAATCAACCAGCTGGCGCAGTGTTTCAGGCGCGATTTTCCCAGATAAATCAATGACTTGCCATGCTTTGCGACCAAGCGCGATGTCACCTGTCAAGTGCGTTTGGCGGCTATCGATTTTGACGGCAAACCCCATATTGCCCGTCAATGAACGCCACGGCTGCCACTGCCAATCCACCGTACCAACCAGCGGCTGATTGGGGCGCACGCCTAGCTGCCAGTTGGCTTGCCCGTGCCACAGATTGCCCGACACGTGCTGCAAGTAAGGATTATTGGGTGCAAATTTTTTGACCAACCACGCGGCTGGCAGCTGTACGATCAAGCTTGCAGCAAATAACAGCAACCCAAGCAGCCACCACCACGGTGACGGGCGACGCGCAGGCATATCCGCCGCGTTTGCTGAAGTCAAAGCCAAACTTGCCACGCCGTCATACCCCCTTTGCTCACCTTACACTCGCCTTTCATCTCACCAAGCAAACACGCTAGCATAACGCCTAAATTTGACAAAATGATGGCAATCCAAACCATGTGCGCTCAAATTATCATCCTAGTTTGTCTAACGCGCGCGATCGTCTGCTAGCACATACGCGTACGCGGTTTTGCGCCCAGCATCGTTGTAGTCCCAGTACACGCCTTGCACCTCAGGCTCAAAACCTGGCAAGCGATTCACGCCATCTTCTAATGCCAAAAAGTAGTTCAACACCGCGCCGTCCCAAATCTCTCCTGGTACGATACAGTATACACCAGGCGGATACGGCAACGCACCTTCCATAGCAATGCGTCCGCGAATCTCGCTAAGTGGTACCAACTCAATCTGATTTTTGATAAATGCCACATGGGCATCAAACGCACTCATGGCAACTTTAGGACGGTGCGCGCGCTCAAACATTTGTTTTTGCAATTGATTGAGCTGATATTGCTTATAAAAGTCGTGCAGCTGTTGGCATAGCTGATTAATACTCAACGCACGGTAATGCACAAACGCCTTGGCAAGCGTTGGCAACACATCACTGACAGGGCTGTCATCACGAATATGACGCTCAAAACGCACAATCCGCGCCACCAAATGCTGAAATTTTGCCAACGTCTCGGCAGGGGTGAGTAAAAACAAAATCGAATTGAGATCTGCCTTTTCAGGAATCACCGAGCTTTCACGCAGATAATGGGCTAAAATTGCCGCAGGAATCCCCGTGGACTGGTATTCGCCTGTTTGCATATCGATGCCGGGTGTGGTCAGTAGTAGCTTACACGGATCGATAAAGTACTGATTTTGAGCATAATGATTAAAGTCATGCCAACGCGCGCCTGCCTCAAAACGGAAAAACCGAATATCATTGGCGATTACTTCGGTGTCATAATCTTGCCACGGTTTGCCGTCAATTGTCGGTGGCACAAATGGCAAAATTAACTCACAGGTATCAAGCAGCATTTTACGCGCCTCAATCGCACCGACCACGCACTCATGCCACATACGCTGCCCTGCCTTGCCTTCATGCATTTTGGCATTGACATCCAGTGAAGCAAATAGCGGATAAAACGGGCTTGTCGAGACGTGCATCATAAACGAATTATTAAAGCGTTTGTGATTGACATAACGCGCCTGCCCACGAATATGGTTGTCTTTTTTGTGGATCTGTGAGGCTTGCGAAAACCCTGCCTGCTGCTTGTGTACCGATTGGGTCACCAAAATACCTGGATCATCTTCGCCCAACTCAAGCAGCAACGGCGAACAATCGCGCATCATCGGGATAAACTGCTCATAGCCGACCCACGCGCTATCAAACAAAATGTAATCGCACAAATGCCCAATTTTTTCTACCACTTGGCGCGCATTGTAAATCGTGCCATCATACGTACCCAACTGAATCACCGCCAAACGCAGCGGACGTGGTGCATCAGCACGTTCAGGCGCGACCTCACGAATACGCGCACGAATTTCAGCTTCCTCAAAACAATACGCAGGAATACCGCCGATCAAGCCGTACGCGTTGCGGTCGGTTTCTAGATACACAGGCGTACCGCCTGCCATCGTTAGCGCGCCTTGATACACCGATTTATGATTATTACGGTCAAACAACACCAAATCGCCGTGCGTCACCAACGCCCCAATGGCGATTTTGTTTGATGATGACGTGCCATTGAGCACAAAATACGTCTTATCTGCATTAAACACCTTGGCGGCATGGGCTTGCGCCTCATAGGCAGGGCCTTCATGAATCAGCAAATCGCCTAAACGTACATCGGCGTTGCACGAATCGGCGCGAAACAACGGCTCGCCAAAATACAAATAAAACCGCCGCCCCGATGGATGCTTGCGAAAAAACTGCCCACCTTGGTGCCCTGGGCAATCAAACGCCGCGTTGCCGTAATCGGTGTACTCCATCAATGCCTGAAAAAACGGCGGATCCAGCGTGGCGATATAATCACTTGCCGCGGCATTGACTAACTGCCCGTTGTAATACTTTTGGTCATCGGCAAGCTCAAGCACACCATATACATGCGGCAGCCACTCATCGGGCACGCTATCGCCGTACTTGATCGCCACAAACGTTGGGATATCAAAGCCCAAACTGTCCAATTCCTCATGCACAAACGGCAAATCCGCCATCGTCACCACCACCGCCGCGATGTTGGTAAAATCTGTCGAATCCAGCCCAATCGTGCGATAATTAACATTTAAAGCATATTCAATGCCTGCGCTGATGGCGATTTTCATCGTCGTTGCTCCCGCTGCATCTGGCTAACTGCCGTCTGGCAATTATTTCATTATCATATAAAAAGTGAGTCGTTGAAAAGATAAAACCTAAAGCTAACAAACCATCAATTTTTGCCGCCTATCTTACCCGAAAAGCTGCGCCAACACCACCCAAACACACATAGCCTGTATTTATCACATCGGCAACATGTGACCGTCACAAAAAAAATTTGGCAAAAATCGCATAAAAATACTTGACGCGTCCTGCCAAAACCACTATCATATACTTCCCGCTTGGGCAAGGTGCTTTATAGCACATCCTAATAGTCTTCTGCGTCCCCATCGTCTAGAGGCCTAGGACATCGCCCTTTCACGGCGGTAACCGGGGTTCGAATCCCCGTGGGGACGCCACTTATTTCAAAATCGCCCGTCTATTGAGATGGGCGATTTTTTTGTGTCAAATTTGCCAGCAACACGACGACACCACTAAGTGTGCACGAGCCACGCCTCAGCAAATACGATATCTTCGGCAAAGGTCAGCTTAATGTTGCTGTGGCTACCCTCAACCAACAACGGATAATCGCATGGCTGTGTCGCAAAATGCTCAAACAAACTGGCTTCATCGGTAAAGCCTAGCCCCAACGTTTGTGCCTGCTGCAAATAATCCAACAATTTAGCAATCGGGAACAACTGCGGTGTTTGCGCCAACCACAGCTCATTGCGCGCCAAGGTGGCTGCCGCCAAAGTTTGTCCGTTTTGTACGGCGGCGCGTTTGACAGTATCGCGCACGGGTACTGCCAGCAGTCCGCCTGCTACCTGTTGCGTCGCCTGTGCAATCAGCCGCGTGACATCCGTCGCTTGCACACACGGACGCGCTGCGTCATGAATCAGCACCCAATCATCGGCACTGTCAAAACCTGCCTGCCAAATTGCTTGCACGCCGTGGCGCACCGAATCCATCCGTTCTGCTCCCCCCTCAACCCAAGTAGTCGGCAGGGCAAAATCCAGCGTTTTGGCAATGTCATCATCACGCGCAATCACGATGTGGCAGTGCGTGATCGGCGCAACCTGAGCCAATGCCGCCACACTGTGTTGTAACACAGTCTGATCATGAATGCGCGTATACTGTTTGGGTAGGCTTCCCCCAAAACGCTTGCCCACACCTGCAGCAACGATCAACGCGTGAATGCGCGGCGTGGCGACGGTTTGGGCAGACTTTGAGGCAAACTTTGGCATAGTTTTGCAAAATAGATGATATGAGTAAATTAAGGTGAGGGACGGCTGACGGTGCTATCAGGGCTATAGACTTGCTCGGCGGTGGACATCTGGACAAACGTTTCACCCGATTTAATCAGCCCCAAATCCACGCGCGCATGCTCTTCTACCGCCTCCAAACCGTTTTTGAGGTCATTGACATCGGCGGCTAGCACGGCATTGGCCTTTTGTTGTTCGCTATTGATGTAGCGTTGTTCGTTGATTTGCTGATTGATTTTTGCCACATCGCCATGCCCATTGACGCCAAACCAATATTGCCACTGCAACGCCAACAGTACGGCAATGGCAAACACAATCATCAAAAGTTGGCGGATATGGGTCATGGGGTACAATCAACAGCTGGCAATAAAAACGCGGTCAAAACTTGGCATAAGAGAGCTAAAACTTGCGCTTCATTCTAGCAAATCAAGGCAGCAATGATAAGCGTTTTTGCACCGCTTGAGCGCAAAAAACCAAAGGTGCACCTGTGGCACACCTTTTTTCAATTACTTGATACTTTGATTTAAGCGATTTTATAGCTTACAGTCTTACGCTTTTGGATTGCGCAAACCGATAAATTCTTGCGCCCCACGGTAGCTTGCCGTTACCATCTGCTCGATACGCAACAGCTGGTTGTATTTTGCCACGCGGTCAGAACGACACAGCGATCCTGTTTTGATTTGACCTGCCGCGGTACCCACCGCCAAGTCCGCGATCGTGCTGTCTTCAGTTTCGCCCGAACGGTGGCTAATCACCGTGGCGTAGTCGTTTTGTTTGGCAAGATAAATAGCATCTAAGGTTTCTGACAACGTGCCGATTTGGTTAAATTTAATCAAAATCGCGTTGCCGATGTGTTGATCAATGCCTTGTTGCAAGATTTTTGGATTGGTGACAAATAAGTCATCACCAACCAACTGCACGGTTTTGCCCAATTTCTCGGTCAAATATGCCCAGCCTTGCCAATCAGACTCATCCAAGCCATCTTCGATCGAGATAATGGGGTATTGGCGCACCAAATCCGCCAAGTAATCGGCAAAGCCATGCGCGTCAAACGCCTTATCGCCCTCACCTGCCAGTACATACTGCCCATCGCGATAAAACTCGCTCGACGCACAATCAAGCGCCAAATAAATATCCTTGCCTGCTTGGTAGCCTGCTTGCTCAATCGCCTGCATGATGACGGTAATCGCCTCTTCATTTGAGCGTAAATTGGGCGCAAAACCGCCTTCATCGCCGACGGCGGTATTTAAACCTTGCTTTTTGAGCACCGATTTTAGGCTATGAAAAACTTCTGTCCCTGCGCGCAGTGCCTCAGCAAAACTGGTAAAGTTAATTGGTTCAATCATGAATTCTTGAATATCCACGGTGTTGTCGGCGTGTGCACCGCCGTTTAAGATATTCATCATCGGAACAGGCATAGACAATGAAGTTTGCCCGCGTAGATTGGCAATATATTGAAACAACGGTAATTTTTGTGAAGCCGCTGCTGCACGCGCCGCCGCCAACGATACCGCCAAGGTGGCATTTGCGCCTAAGTGGGCTTTGTTGTCAGTGCCATCAAGGGCAATCAATTTGTCATCCAGCGCGCGTTGGGCGGTGACATCACTATCCACCAATGCTGCCCGAATTTCGCTATTGATGTTGGCAACGGCTTTTTTGACACCTTTGCCCAAGTAGCGGTTTTTGTCGCCATCACGCAATTCTAGAGCCTCGCGTGAACCTGTTGAAGCCCCACTGGGAGCGGCTGCACGCCCCACCGTGCCATCGGCTAAAATTACATCGGCTTCTACCGTTGGGTTACCGCGTGAATCCAAGATTTCACGCGCCACGATATCGATAATTTGGTTGTTTTGGGTGGTATTTTCGGCGTACATGGGCTGTCCTTACACAAGTTTCGGCGAAAAAAAATAAAACCAATAAAAATAAGCAGTGTAAATGGTGCTATCATACCACAGTCGGCGCAGATTTGTCGGCAATCATGCGCGTATCGGCGGGCATCAAATGGCTTGCGCTGGGTGCATGCCAACGGTTGAGCCTGATGGCATTAAACAACACCGACAACGAGCTCATCGCCATTGCTGCTGCGGCAATCATTGGGTTGAGCAGTCCAAACGCCGCCAATGCCATGCCGATGGCGTTATAAATAAAGGCAAAAAACAGATTTTGCCGAATAGTGCGTAGGGTTGCACGGGCGATTTGTAACGCCGCGGTCAGCTGCTGTAAACCACCGCCAAGCAGACGCGCTGCTGCACTGTGATTGGCAATATCAGTAGCATGGGCAACAGCAAAGCTGGCATCTGCCACCGCCAACGCTGGCGCGTCGTTGATACCATCACCGACCATCGCCACACGCTGACCTTGCGCTTGCAACGCACGAATACGATCGGCTTTATCCGTTGGGCGCAGATCGCCGCATGCGTGATTAAGGTCTAGATGCAATTCATCGGCAATATGCTGCACCACGCTGGGCTTATCACCGCTCAATAGCCACACGCCAAGCCCCATACCTTGCCAATCTGCCAAGGCTTGTGCTGCCTCAGGCTTGAGCGCGTCAGCTAAGGCAAACGCCGCCACAGGTACACCATCGACGCTGACTGCCACTTGACTGGCGATTTGCCATGCCGAGGCTAGCCCAATAGTATCGGGCAATGTGAGCCCAACCCAAGTGGGACTGCCGATATTGATGGCAAAGTCTTTGCCTGTACTGTGTTGGCTAACATGAGCTTGTACGCCGTGCCCTGCCACGGTTTGCACATTATTTAAGCTAAAATCTTGACTTGGCGGTTGGCGCGTTTCGGCTGAAAAATCAGTAAGCTGCTGTTGGCTAAATGCGGTGAGCGCGCGTGCCAATGGGTGATTGGTGCGTTGTTCGATACTGCCAACGAGGTGTAACAACGCGGCGTAATCTAAACCTGTCGCTGCAAGATTTGCTGCTTGATACTCAGCAATCACTTGCGGTGTGCCTTGGGTCAGTGTGCCTGTTTTGTCTAGCACCAAGGTATCAATGCCGCCTGCCGCCTCCAATGCTTGCGCATCCTTAAACCATACCCCATGCCGTGCCGCAACACCCATGCCTGCCATAATCGCCGCAGGGGTGGCAAGCCCTAGTGCGCAAGGACAGGCAATGACCAACACCGACACCGCACGCAGCAGCGCGTCATCTGCCGTCACACCTGCTATACGATTGACCAACCAACACAGCAATGCAAGCCCGACCACCACTGGCACAAACACCGCCGAAACCTTATCAGCAAGCCGCGCCATGTTCGCTTTGCTGCCTTGCGCATCGTGCAAGGCTTGTATCAAATCACCCAATTGAGTCGCCTGCCCCGTCGCGCTAACGCGATACTCCACACTGCCATCGGTCACCAATGCGCCTGCTAACACGCGGCTACCAGTATCTTTTTGTACAGGTAACGATTCGCCCGTTAAATGGCTTTCATCACACCACCCAGCACCTGCAACCACCTGCCCATCAGCGGCAATGCGTGTGCCCGTACCTGCCAACACCACCTGCCCACAGCGCAAGTCTGTCACATCCTGCACCTGCCAACTGCCGTCAGCTTGTTTGACTTGCACCTGCGTTGGCGTGAGGGTCAAAAGCAAATTGATACTGTTTAAGCTGGTTTTTTTGGTGCGCTGCTCGAGGTATTTGCCCAACTGAACAAAGCCGATCACCATCACACTGGCTTCAAAATACACGCCATGTGCAGGCGTGACTTGCCACAGATAAATAGAATACAACCAAATCGTCAGCGTCGCGAGTACCACCAACACGTCCATATTGGCAAGCCCACCGCGCACACTTGCCCACGCGCTGCGATACAGCGGTAATGCCGTGCCAAACTGCACGACACTTGCCAACACAAACTGCCATGCCACAGGCAACATTGCGCCGTGCCAACCGACCAACATGCCAAGCATACCGACCAAAAACGGCGCAAGACACAGCCAGGTTATCATCAAGCGTAGCGGTGGTTTTGTGCTATCGGCTACATCATCGGACGCGGCAAGCGCCGAAGTTTCAACCTGCGCGTGATAACCTGCCTTACCAATCCATTCGATGATGGTATCGGGATTGGTTACGGCAGCATCGTATCGAATTTGCGCCTGTTCATTGGCGTAATTCACATCTGCTTGTATGATGGCGGATTTTTTGTTGAGGACTTTTTCAATACGGCTGGCACAGGCTTGACAGGTCATGCCATCGATGGTCAGCGTTAAAGCAGCCGCATCCATAAGCGCGTCGGCGGCGGGTGAATGGGTAGTGTTTTTAGGTGTGGGCGATGAACGCACGGCTGCCCCCTTAAGCATCAATTTAGCTATGCATCAATTTGGTTAAGTAAGTCACCTAACTATGTGGGCAAACGCATGTTTTGTCAAATCAAGGGATTAGGCAATAACATCAAAACCTGCGTCTTCAATCGCCTCACGCAGCGCGGCAAGATCGGTTTGATTGTCATCAAAATCAACCTCGGCACGTTGATCAACAAGGCTAACGGTAACGTTTTGCACGCCTGTCACTTGCTGCAATGCGCGTGTCACGCTTTTGACGCAGCCGTTACATGTCATGCCATCAATGCCGATCGTAGTATGTTGTTGGCTCATGGTGCTATCCTTTTAAAATCTATGGTGTTTAGCCTTATAACTTGCCGCTATCTTCTAGATCATCTATCAGGTTGCGGTCATTGTTTGGATTGGCAGGCGCATCAATCGGGAATGGTTCACTGATATAATCCACCGTGGTCAATGCAGCTTTAAAAGCATGCACCGAAGTTTGGGTATCGTCATACTCAACCAGCACACGATGTACCGCAGGGTCAAGGCGCATTGCCGTCACACCGCCAATCGTACCAAGCGCGCGCTCAACCGCGGCATAGCCTTGTGCATCGTCGATACCTTTTAAATCCAATGCCACTGTCTGAATTGCCATACGACCATCCTGTTTATATCATTTAATAAGTGTTTGCCGAATTAATGGGTATCTAATTTGGCAAAACCTTTGACTAAGTCATCAATTTGCTTAAGTTGGCTTAAAAACGGTTCAAGTTGGCTTAGGCGCAGGGCGCAAGGACCGTCGCATTTTGCCAGTTCAGGCTCGGGGTGAGCCTCTAAAAACAGCCCTGCCAACCCTGTCGCCATGCCTGCACGCGCCAAGGTGGTAATCTGCTCACGCCGTCCGCCTGCGCTGTCGCTGCGTGCTCCTGGTTGCTGCAAGCTATGCGTGACATCAAAAAATACAGGCACGTCAAAGGCTTTCATGGTGTCAAAGCCTAGCATATCAACCACCAAATTGTTGTAGCCAAACATGCTGCCGCGCTCACACAAAATCACACGGTCGTTGCCTGCCTCTAGGCATTTGTTGATGATATGGCGCATCTCGTGCGGGGCAAGAAATTGCGCTTTTTTGATATTGATAATCGCACCTGTCCGCGCCATCGCTACCACCAAATCAGTCTGACGGCTCAAAAACGCAGGCAACTGAATAATATCCGCCACTTCAGCCACCGCTGCCGCCTGATATGGTTCATGCACATCAGTGATGATAGGCACGCCGTACTTGTCTTTGACATCCGCCAGCCATTGCAGCCCCGTGTCCATACCTGGCCCACGAAACGAATATAAGCTTGAGCGGTTGGCTTTATCAAAACTTGCCTTAAACACATAGCCAATGCCAAGCTTTTGGCAGATCTCGACATACGCCGCGGCAATCTCAAGCGCCAGCTCACGCGATTCAAGCACATTCATACCACCAAATAGCACAAACGGGCGTGTGTTACCCATGACAAAATCGCCCAAAGCAATTTCGGCTTGCGCGGTGGGCTTGGTAGTGACATCAGAAGTGGTTGGGCTCATCGGATTTGCCTTTTTTGGTTAGTGCTTTATGGTTAGTGCTTTATTAAGTTGCCCGCTTAGGTAGTTATATCAAACTGATTTTGCTCAGCCTATCAGCTGGGTTGATGCTCAGTCATTGGCTGCTTGTCGTTGGCATGTTGCGCTTTATGATGGATTGCCGCTTTTACAAAGCTGTTAAACAACGGATGACCGCCGCGTGGCTGACTGGTAAACTCAGGATGGAATTGCACCGCGATAAACCACGGATGATCGGTCAATTCAACCGCCTCCACCAAATGCTGCTTGGCTGAATAACCCGAAATTTTCATGCCTGCGTCTTGTAGCGCGTCAATATAACGCCCGTTCATCTCATAACGATGGCGGTGGCGTTCGCTAATCGTCGGGCTGGCATAGATTTGGCGCAAACGGCTGTCCTCGACCAGCTCTGCTTTTTGCGAACCAAGGCGCATGGTACCGCCTAAGTCTGAGTCGTCGCTACGCACTTGTAGTTCACCTTTTTCATCAAACCATTCGGTAATCAGCGCAATCAATGGCTCTTTGGTGCGTTTGTCAAATTCGGTTGAATTTGCCTCAAGCCCGATGACATTACGCGCAAACTCAATCACCGCCAACTGCATCCCCAAACAGATCCCAAGATATGGCACACCATGGGTACGCGCATAGCTAATCGCCTGCATTTTGCCCACTGTGCCGCGCTCACCAAACCCACCAGGAACCAGTACGGCATCAGCATTTTTGATCACATCCATCAATGCGTTTTCAGTCTCCAAGCGTTCGGCATCGACATAAGCAATGTTTACTTTGACATGATTTGCCACCCCTGCATGTAGCAAGGCTTCATTGATGGACTTATACGCATCAGGCAATTCAACGTATTTACCCACCATTGCCACTGTGACACTGTCCTCCGCATTGAGCAGTACATCGGTAAACGCTTGCCAATCGCTCAAATCTGCGGTATTGGTCTGTAAGCCAAAACGCTGACAAATCAAATCATCCAGCTGCTGCTCATGCAAGATACTAGGAATCTGGTAAATACTTTGCGCGTCGGGGCACAAAATCACCGCGCGTTCTTCCACATTGGTAAATAGCGCAATTTTGCGACGGTTATCCTCACTGATTGGGTGCTCGCTACGGCAAATCAGCACATCAGGTTGTAACCCGATACTGCGCAATTCTTTGACCGAATGTTGGGTAGGCTTGGTTTTGCTCTCACCTGCACTGGCGATATATGGCACCAAGGTAAGGTGCATAAGCATCGACTGGCTATGCCCAAGTTCAACGCGCATTTGCCGCACCGCCTCCATAAACGGCAACGACTCGATATCGCCAACCGTACCGCCAATTTCAATCATGGCAATATCATAGCCTTCACCACTGGCATGGATGCGGCGTTTGATTTCATCCGTGATGTGTGGGATGACCTGCACCGTACCGCCAAGATAATCGCCACGGCGTTCTTTTTCAAGCACGCTTTGATAAATTTTACCACTGGTGAAGTTGTTGTTTTTACTCATCTTTGAATGGCGCAAAAACCGTTCATAGTAGCCCAAATCCAAATCCGTCTCTGCGCCGTCTTCGGTGACAAATACTTCACCGTGCTGAAACGGGCTCATCGTGCCAGGATCCACGTTGATATATGGGTCAAGCTTGGTCATGGTGACCTTTAGCCCACGCGCCTCAAGCAACGCTGCCACCGATGCGGCGGTAATACCTTTGCCCAACGATGACACCACGCCACCTGTCACAAAAATGAATTTGGTCATAATCGTTATTCGTCTTGAAAAATCAGCAGAAGTTAAAACAGAATTTTACCAACAATCACGGGTATTTGGCAAAACTTTCTCAGCTTATCGCGTCTTCCCGCGTCTTCGCATTGATTTCATGCAGCAAACATGCACAACAACACGCATTGACTTCCTCCCCTCCCTAAAGTGAGGGGATTCCTGCTCCCAGACGGTCAAGCCCGACCGCAAGAATATTCTTACTAGCATTGATATCTCTATCATGCCGTGTGCCACACTTCGCACAAGTCCATTCTCTTATTCGCAAACCTGCTCTACCTTTCGGACTACTGGACGTATCGCCACAGCACGAACAAGTTTGGGTAGTGTATTTCTCATTGACGATTTCAAAACGGCAACCTGCGTGCTCGCATTTGTAGGTCAGTTGTCGTTTGAGTTCAAACCAACCTGCATCGTAAACCGATTTGGCTAGTTTGCTTTTTTTGCTGTTAAATTGGGTGGTTTTAACGTCACCAACCACGATTAGCGCGTTATCTTTGACTAATCGGGTGGTGAATTTGTGGATGAGGTCTTGGCGTGTATTTTTGATTTTGGCATGGATTGCCTTAACACGCTGTTTGTTTTTTGCTCGTTGGGCGATGGCTAATTTTTTAGCCCATGCT
Organism: Moraxella atlantae NBRC 14588; assembly: GCF_001591265.1. Classification (GTDB taxonomy): domain Bacteria; phylum Pseudomonadota; class Gammaproteobacteria; order Pseudomonadales; family Moraxellaceae; genus Faucicola; species Faucicola atlantae. The sequence goes on from NZ_BCUL01000006.1 coordinate 72,877, forward strand.
TGGGTCTGTTTGATTTGCAGTTTATCACCTTTTGAGGTGGTGGCACTGTCTTTAAGCCCTAAGTCAATACCGATACTACCTGCTCCGCATTGTGTTTTAGGATATTCTTTGACGGTGATACAGGCATACCATCGGTTACGGCTGTCTTGGACGACCTCAAGGGTGTTGATTTGATACAGCGATAGATTGTAGCTGTCCCATAGGTCGATGATGAGTTTTTGTCCTTTGGCTAGGCTTAGTTGTAGTGTTGATTTTAAGCCCTTTTTGCCTGTTTGGTGGGTGGCAATGTGTTTGATGGCGGATTGTTTAAATGGTAGCCAACCGAGTGATTGACGTTTTGAGTTTGGGTTGTTGGTTCGCCATGATAGTTTAGCTTTTTTGCATTGGCGACGCGATTTGGCGTGAGTTTCGTTGATGGCTTGTATGGTTTGCGAGTGCAAGCCAAGGAATTCACCGCTACCTTTGGTATATTCGTTTAGGTCATAGGCTGAAAAGAATTTGCCTGTTTTTTGTAGGTACTTGTAACTCAAGTCATTGATGTAGTTCCATACGAAATTAACCGAACCGCTTAGGCGGTTAAGCTTCGTTATGTGTTTGTCTCGTATGCGTAGCTTGAGTGTTTTCATGGGTTTATTTTAGCATACTTAGTATCTTATCGTGTGTAAGCATAGCTACTTAAGTTGCCTTATATCCACCGCCTGAAGTCGCAGGTTTACGGCAACGGAAGATAAAAAATCCACGTTACTGTGTCAATAACGCGGATCAAATAACGCAGCCCGTCAAATCGCTAGCCTTTTGCTCTTAAAAGTGGCAAAAGGCTCAACCCAATGGCATAAACAACGGTTTAGAATTAGAACAAGTACTCTAAACCTGCACCAATTGCCATGCCGTCGGTTTCAGTTTTGGTTTTTACAACCGTGCCGTTACCATCTTTGACGTTGCTGACGACTTCTTTGTATTCGTTGTTGCGGTAGCCACCATAAACGTGACCAATCGCTTGTTTACTAAAGGCATATTTACCGCCAATGACAAATTGTTGGCTGTCGGCATCGTTGTTAAAGGCAACATTGTCGATAAAATCCGCTTGTGCGTATACTTTCCATGGGCTGGCTGTTTGGTAAGTACCGCTGATTGAGAATACATTCTCATCTTTGCCATCATTTTCTTTAGCTTTATCAAGCTGATACAACGCACCGATGCCCACAGTGTTGTTCAAATCATACGCACCGCTGATACGCGTGGTTTTGAAGTCACCTGCTTGAATGTAAGTGATACCACCACGATAAGGCTGACCTTCAGGCTCATATTTTACACCCACACCCCAGCCTTCATGCCCTAAGCCGTTGTGTTCGCTCTTGTTGTCAAGCGCGTACATTGCCATAAAGTTCATGCCGTTGTAATCAGGTGATACATAAGCAAAGGCGTTGTTAATGCGGTTACCGTCCCACGCTGCATCGCCAAAGCTGTTATCAAATTGCCCCACGGCTTGGCTAACATAATTGATGCTATCATCAATCGCTGACAAACGACCTGCCAATAGCGTACCGTATTGTTTGTTGGCTAGACCCAAATAGGTATCACGTGAATAAAATTGTTTTTTGCCGTTGTCGTCCGCATCGACATCGATACCGTATTCTAGCTGATACACCACATCGGTGTTGTCGGTTAAATTCTCCGCCCCTTTCAAACCAATACGTGATGAGTTAGAATTCAGCTCAGTCACATCGCCGCCATCGGTGCTGGTTTTTGTGCTGTTGGTGCTTACTTTACCATTCACATAAGTGTCGGTGGTGGTCGTTACATCGGTGTCGCCGCCGCTGACATAGTCTAATGTTAAAAATGCTTTACCATAAACGGTTGGTGCAGCGTTTGCTACTGATACACCACATGCTGCTAGGGCAGCCATCAAGACAAGTTTTTTCATCCGTCACCTCCAAAAAATAACGCATCAAAATCAGTTTTGGTGTGGTAAGTCCCTAACTGCTTATTTGCCGTGCCATACATATTACGGCAACAAATTTTACCAAAAGCTGTTTGATTAGCCCTAGCATAGCAACTTTGCAATATTTTGCAATATATTTTTGCATTTTTTTAGAAGTGTTATCTTTTTGTAAAGATGCAATAAAAAACTCACCCAGTTGGGTGAGTTTTTCTAAACAATTTAGCCAGGATTAGAATTTGTATTCTAGACCTGCACCGATAACGGTATCATCTTTGTAGTGATCGCGATCCACTTGACCTGCGTAAATGTGACCGATTGCAGCCTTGCTAAAGGCATACTCGCCACCAACCGCGATTTCTGTAGCGTCGTTATTACCAAAGTCAGTATTGGCATACTGTGCTTTGATTGCCCATTTGCTTTCAGGTAGCTTGTATTTACCAGACACTAACCAAGTTTTGGCATCGTCTTTGTTATCGTAGATGTCAGCGTTTTGGTACAATGCACCTAGAACAAGATTGCTCATCATCGAGCCTTGACCCATGTTCATTTTACCCAAATCAACCGAACCTGCGATACGCCACGCGCTATCTGCCGCCCCTACGTTGCTGTCATAGCCAGCAGCTAGGTACATGCCGTTTTGGTCATAAGCGAGCATCGCTGAGTAGCCGTTGTCTTTAACTTTCTTTTCGCTGTATACCGCTGGCTGCGCAGCTACACCTTTTACTAGCACAGTACCGTCTGGAAGCTTAACTTCTTTGACTTCTTTTACTGCAGGTTTTAGCACCACATGACCGTCTGCATCAGTTTCTGATAGAGAAACAGCTGCCATAAAGGTTACAGGCATACCAACGATAGCAGGTGATTTATAAGCGATTACGTTATTAGCGCGTTCCTCACCAAGTTTTTCAAAACCTTTTGGACCGATTTTGTCCAATGACAAACCAGCACCAGAGTTATTGGTGAACACATCCACACTGCCTTTTGATAGCTTAAATGGTGTATCGTGACGACCTGCCAATAGTGTACCGTATTGACGGTTTGACAAACCGATATATGTGTTGCGTGATTTGAACTGCGTGGTGTCGCTATCAGGTGATACACCGTATTCAAGTTGATAAACCAAATCGATGTCATCGTTTAGGCTGTCTTCACCACGAAAGCCGATACGTGAAGAGTTGTCGTTCAATTTAAAAGTATCTTCATCTTTTTTAGAAGAGTCATCATAGTCGGTAGAAACATAATCCGTTGATAGGAAGATTTTACCGTATACTTTTGGCGCTGCTTGGGCAGACGAGATTGAGGCGATAGCGATCGCTGATACAAGGGCGATTTTTTTCATGGATATCACTCCGTGGAAAGTTAAATGAACCGCTACATAAATAAGTGGGTTGTTTGTGGCGAGTGGCGTGCCAAAATTGTCATACGCCAGCTAACCTCTAACACTGCCTAACAAACAGCTTAGTTAGCGCAAATTTTGCCAATAAATTGTTACAAAATTGTGAAATCACGACAAGAATTTAGCAATTTATTCACTACAGGTTTTAACGGTTGCCGTGTTTTTTGTAACATTACTGCCACTGCTACCTTGTACTGTGAGTGAATTTAGGGCTACATTTTGCAACACTTGGCAATAAACAGGCATAGTTTAAAACGTAATTATCAAATATACAAGTTTTGTTACAATTAATTTTTGCTATTAAAAAAGCGTCTGATACTGACCAGACGCTTTGGTTAGGTTTAAGTCAAAATCAAGCGTTAGCGCGCTTTAGTGCCAGACGTGCGCGGTGCAACAATGGTTCGGTGTAGCCGCTTGGTTGGCGTGTGCCTTCAAAGATCAAATCACGCGCGGCATTGTATGCGTAGCCGTCAAAGTTAGGTGCCATCGGGCGGTAGTTGGGATCACCTGCGTTTTGTTGATCAACGACTTTTGCCATGCGCTGCAAGGTTTCATCGACCTGCTCAGCGGTGACAATGCCATGTAGCAGCCAGTTGGCAACATGCTGACTTGAGATACGCAAGGTTGCGCGGTCTTCCATCAAGCCAATATTGTCAATATCAGGCACTTTTGAGCAGCCGATGCCTTGATCTACCCAACGCACGACATAGCCCAAAATACCTTGAATGTTGTTGTCAAGTTCTTGCGCGATTTCTTCGTCACTCCAGTCGGTAGCTTGTGCCAGTGGAATGGTCAATAGGTCGTCAAGCGCGTCTGGGCTTTGACCTTGATCAAGCTGCTGCTGGATATTTGCCAGTACGTCAAACACATCGGTGTCATGGTAGTGGATGGCGTGCAAGGTCGCGCCTGTGGGCGATGGTACCCATGCGCAAGTTGCGCCTGATTTGGGGTGCGCCCCTTTGCTTGCTAGCATAGCGTGCATGTTGTCAGGCTGCGCCCACATGCCTTTGCCAATTTGCGCTTTGCCTGCAAGTCCCGTATCAACCCCGATTTGCACGTTTTGACGTTCATACGCGCTTAGCCAGTCGGTGTTTTTCATGGCATTTTTGCGTACAAACGCGCCTGCTTGCATGCTGGTGTGCATCTCATCGCCCGTGCGATCCATAAAGCCTGTGTTAATAAAAATCACCCGATGACGTGCGGCGCGGATACAGGCTTTTAGGTTGGCACTGGTACGACGTTCTTCGTCCATAATGCCGATTTTAAGCGTATTTTCGGGCAGTCCCAACGCACGCTCAACCGCGGCAAATAAATCCACGGTAAATTGGACTTCCTCTACCCCGTGCATTTTTGGCTTGACGATATACATGGAGCCTGTGCGCGAGTTGGGCAGGCGGTTGTCATGGCGCAAATCGGGTAAGGCGCACAGTGGCGTAATAAGCGCGTCCATGATGCCTTCATAGATTTCATGGGTTTGTCCATTGTTGTCTTTCACCAAAATCGCAGGGTTGGTCATCAGATGCCCGACGTTACGAATCAACATCAACGAACGCCCTGGCAAGCTAAACACTTCACCATTTGGTGCGGTGTATTCGCGGTCTGGCTGCATGGTGCGCGTCATGGTTTTGCCGTTTTTGTCAAACGTTTCGGCAAGCTCGCCTGTCATCAAGCCAAACCAATTACGATATACTTCGGTTTTTTCTTCAGCATCGACAGCGGCTACCGAATCTTCACAGTCTTGAATTGTGGTGACAGCGGCTTCTAATAAGACATCTTTGATGCCTGCAGGGTCGGTTTTACCTATCGGGCTATCGGCGTCAATTTGGATGTCGGCGTGTAAGCCATTGTGCTTGAGCAACACCGCGCTAGGTTGGCTGGCATTACCCGTATAACCAACAAATTGTGCGCTATCTTGTAATGCGGTCTGGCGCTCACCTTGCTTAACCACAAGCTTGCCATCGCTTACGGCAAAGCCTGTCACATCGGTATAGCTGCCATCTTGTAGGGCAAAATGCTTGTCCAAAAAGTCTTTGGCAAATGCGATGACCGCCGCGCCACGGGTCGGGTTATAGCTCTTGCCTTTTTCTTGGCCGTTGTCTTCGCTGATAGCGTCCGTACCATACAACGCGTCATATAGGCTGCCCCAGCGCGCATTGGCGGCGTTGAGGGCATAGCGTGCGTTGCGCACAGGCACAACCAACTGCGGCGCGGCAATGTGCGCAATTTCGTCATCAACATGTTGCGTATCTACGCTAAAATCTTCGCCCTGCGGCTGTAAGTAGCCTATCTTTTGCAAAAATGCGCGGTAGGCTTCGCGGTTGATTTGTCCATCTTTAGCAGGATTTGCCTTGTGCCAGTCGTCAATTTGTTGTTGAAATTGATCGCGCTTGGCAAGCAGTTCACGGTTGCGTGGTGTGAATTCTTTGACGATGTTTTCAAAATCTTGCCAATATTTGTTGCTATCGATTTTGACCACGGGCAAGACTTCATTTTCAATAAAATCATACAGTTGCTGATCAATGAGTAAATCGCCCTTGCTGACACGCTGGGCGGTATCTGCTGGTGTACTGGCATGGTGTGGTTGTTGGTTTGTCATTGTCTTGGCTTCCTTTTTCCCTGTCATTGCTATCATTTTTTGCCATCGTTCAATAAACGCTGGCTTGCCTGCATGGCATAATTTGATTATACGATTATCATTTGATGAAATAAAGAAATATAATACATTTATTTTTGAAATATATAGTCAAATTCTTGTTTAACTTGCCCACATTGAGATTTTTGAGCACCACGTATATACGGGCTAGGCGCAAAAACTGGCTGTGCTATAATCATATTTTTGATCACTTTTTGCTATGCCATATGACCAATTCTGATTTCACCCAAGCTGATGTGGTGCCCACCAATAGCGATGTGCTAACACAGCCTTACCCTGCCGCGCCCATTGATATGCAGCCCATTCAAACGTTTTTGGGCTGCCCAACGCCTGATAAATGGCTAAATGCGGCACTGGCAGATTTGCCCACGATTTTGCAAGACCATGCCAATTGTGAAAAAAAAGCGGCAGGTACGGCGATGAACTTGGTGTTTCGTTATATGTCGCATACAGATTTGCAGCGCAAACTGGCGCAGCTAATCCGTGAGGAAATGCTACATTATGAGCAGGTGCTTGATTTGATGGAAGCGCGCGGACTGGCGTGGCGGCATATCCCTGCAGGGCGCTATGCCGAACGGCTGCTGCGCCACAAGCGCACGTTTGAACCTGCGGCAATGATAGATGTGCTAATCATCGGGGCATTTATTGAGGCACGCTCGTGCGAACGTTTTGCAGCATTGGCGGCGGTGGTAGCCGATGACGAATTGGCGCGGTATTATCGTTATTTGCTTAAATCTGAAAGCCGCCATTTTGAGGATTATTTGGCATTGGCGCAAAACTTGTCGGATGATCCGATTGATGAACGTGTGGCATTTTTTCGCACAGTCGAGTGTGAGCTGATTAGCACACCTGACAGCGAATTGCGTTTTCATAGTGGTGTGCCAGACTGGCTGTAATGAATGAATCTAACAAAAAAGACAGCATTGGCTGTCTTTTTTTGTGTCGCATGAAACCTCACTCACTGCCCGTGTTGGGTTTAGAGCCATCGGGGTTTAGCGTGCGGCTCTGGGCGTTTTCGGGGTTGGCGTAGCGATTAAGCGTGTTGATTTCTGCACTTTGTGGCACATCGTTGCCTGCGGTGTGGGTATTGACGCCACCATCAAACGCTTGCCCTGGTTGGTCGCGGCGGTCGGGTTCTTCGGCAGGCTTGTCGCCACGATTGACGTGTTGGTCTTGTTCGGCTGCCAATGGGCGTACTAAATCAGCGCCTTCTGGCGTCGCGCTGGGTTGGGTGAGCGAATCGGGGTGAATATTGGGTGCTTGCATGGTTTGCCTTTAAGTTCTAATCTTCTTTTAGGGTTTAAAAATAGATGGCTGGTTATTCATCGTGTTCGCGTGGCACGTCATAGCTACCATCTGATAGGCGATCAAGGTGATCGACGTGAGCTTCTGAGGTGCTCTCTAGCGGATAGCTGCGTGTTTCGCTGATAGCCTCACCTTGCTGAGGCAGCACTTGTAACGGGTCGCCTGATGTTTGGCTGACGACTGTCTGCGCTTCTGTGGTTGGCGTTTTGACGGCTGCTTGTGGGCGATTGTCAAAAATATCGGGCGTTTCGGTAGCAGGGGCTTTGCCTGCGGTCACACCTTCACCTGCTTGGTGAGTGACGCTGTCTTCAACAACGGCATTGCCTGCAGCGTGGTTAAGGTTGGTAGGATCAGTGCTTAAGATGCTTTGGGTGTCGGTAATACCTGCAGTATTATGCGGCGCACTGTCTGCAGTCGATACGCCATTTGGGTTGATATTTTTTAGGCTTTCTGGATTGGTCACTTCACCGTCAGCTGTACGGTTTAGGTTGGTTGGGTCGGTGCTCAATACGCCACTGGTAGTGGCGTTGTCTGCGCTAGCGTCGGGGGCATCGCGATATTCGACGCCTGTTGGTTCAACTTTGTTAGAAATATTGCTGACACCGTTTGGGTTGGTGGTTGATTGGTCGTTTGACATGCTGGTTTTCCTGTTATTTTATCTGGCTAGTATCGGGTTTTGGTGGGTTATTTGGTCAAAAAAAGCGCGTTTATCGTAACGTGTCGTTAAACGCGCTGTGGGTTATGGGCGGACTTAGCAATCAATAGCTAACAAGCGCACGGCTTGCTTTTATTTATCGGTGCGTAGTGCGTCATCGACAAATGGGGTTTCTTCATCGCCGCGTAGGTTTTGCGCCTGAGCACCGCCTGATAGCGTCTGCCCTGCTTGCTCAGCGGCTTGACGCGCGTCATTGCTGGCATCTGAGTCCAGATTTTGTGCCAGTTCGGCAGGGTTTACGTCATCCACGGCTTGTTGTAAGTCTGTTGGTTGGACTTGGCTGGCTGGGTTAAGGCTGGTGCTGCTGTCTTGGTTGGCTTGGCTTGGGTCAATATTTGTCATGGTGCATTCCTTTTGGCTTAAATTTTACTATGGGTTTGTTGAGGTTTTATCTTAGCAAAGTGGCATGTGTTTTTGCTTGTCTTTTGCATGTGAATCGGTAACAAGCTGTTATCGATTGTGAGTGGATAGCATGCCACGTTTGCTATATTGTGCCTGTTTTATCTTGATATTTTGTCGAGCAAATAGGCTTGCGCGCTAAAGGCCGCTTTGTCTTCATTTGGGGTGAGCGCGTGCCAGGTGCCGTTGGCGTCTAGCGACCATGCGTTGGTATTGTCGCGCAGGTAGTTGTGTAGATCCTGCATGATACGCTTAAATACTTTGGCATCTTCGATTGGGAAGGCGACCTCAACGCGGTTAAACAGGTTGCGCTCCATCCAGTCTGCACTGGCACAGTACAAACGCGGTTGGTACTGATCAGCACGTTGGTCTTTTTTGGCAAGGTTTTGCGCTTGATCTAGCGTTTGGGTATTGCTGCCGTCGGTGTCTTCGCTACCGTTGGCAAAGTAGTACACGCGCGTGTGCTCCAAAAACCGCCCAACTATTGAGCGCACCTCGATATTGTCCGATACACCTGCAAGTTGTGGGCGCAAGCAGCACATTGAACGGATGATCAGCTGTACTTTTACGCCTGCTTGCGAGGCAGCGTATAGTTTGTCGATGAGCTGCTGTTCGGTCAAGGCATTGACCTTGATGATGATATGCGCGCGCCGACCTGCTTTGGCATGGGCAATTTCATCATCGATAAAACTTAATAATCTGTCATGCAAGGTGAAAGGCGCGTGTAGCAGTTTTTGCAGTTTTGCAGGTCTGCCCATGCCCGTCAGTTCGTTAAAAATCTTATGCACGTCTTCGGTGATGGCAGGATTGGCGGTAAACAAGCCATAGTCGGTGTAGGCTTTGGCGTTACCTGCGTGGTAGTTGCCCGTGCCAAGATGGACATAACGACGGATTTTGTCGTCCTCACGGCGCAAAATCAGCATCAGCTTGGCATGGGTTTTGTAACCAACAATGCCATACACCACCACTGCACCTGCCTGTTGCAAGAGATTGGCAACCTCAATGTTGGATTTTTCATCAAAACGCGCGCGCAGCTCGATGACGGCGGTAACTTCTTTGCCCTTACGCGCCGCTTCGGCAAGGGCTTGTACGACTTCAGAATTGGTACCAGAACGGTACAAGGTTTGTTTGATCGCTAGCACATTTGGGTCTTGCGCGGCTTGCCATAGCAGGTTGGTGACAGGCGCAAAGGCGTGAAATGGATGATGCACCAGGATGTCTTGCTTGCTGATCGCGGTAAAGACGTTGTCGTTTTTTTCAAAGGTTTCACGGCGAAACGCTTTGGGGATGGCATGGGTAAATGGCTGAAAGCGTAGATGCGGAATTTTAAAATCAAACAGCAGGCGCGTGAGATTGACTGGACCATTGACGCGGTAAAGCTGGTCTTTTTGTAGGCCAAACTCATCAAGCAGATAATCGCTGATTTGGGCTGGGCAGTTGGTGGTCACCTCAAGGCGTACCTCAGCACCAAAGCGACGGTTATCCAGCTCGCCCTCAAGTGCTTTGGCGATATCTTCAACATCATCGGACAATGCCAAATCGGCGTTACGCGTCAAACGAAATTGATAGCACCCTGTCACCGTCATACCGGGGAACAGCTCGCCGATATGCTCATGAATCACCGCAGTGAGCATGATGTGGTGCTCTCTACCACCTGTCAAGTCATCGGGCAGGCGAATGACACGCGGCAGGCTGCGCGGTGCAGGCACCACCGCCAGATTGATTTCACGCCCAAAACCATCTTTGCCCTCCAATGTCACGATGAAGTTTAGACTTTTATTCACCAAACGCGGAAATGGATGGGCAGGGTCAATGCTGATGGGTGTCAGTACAGGCGCGACTTGGTTGTCAAAATACCATTTCACCCACTTGGCTTGCGCATCAGAGAGCTCATCGCGTTTGAGGTAGCGAATTTGCTGCTCTGCCAGTGCAGGCAAGATGATATCGTTTAAAATGCGGTACTGTTCCTCAACCGCCTTGTGCGCGATGGCAGAGATATATTTAAGCACTTGGCTTGGGTGCATACCGTCAATGCTGCTGACCCGATCGCCCATTTGGACTTTTTGTAACAAGCCAGACACGCGAATTTCAAAAAATTCATCCAAATTCGATGAAAAAATAATCAAAAAAAACAGCCGCTCAAGCAGTGGATGGCGTGGGTCTAATGCTTGCGCCAGCACGCGCTGGTGAAACTGCAACAACGACAATTCACGGTTAAAATACAGGTTGATGTCGCAATCGGCGTATTCAAACACTTCGGGGTAATGGATATCGGGTAATACGCTTGGCGTGGGGGGCAATTCGACGAGAATTTCTTCGGTGACTGACATAATAGATTCCCTTGTTTCAATGTTTCAATAAAATTTTCATTCAATAAATTAACGTGTTATGCAAAACAGTCAATCTATTTTATGCTATAAAAAAGTTAATTGATAAATATCGGCTATCAAACCGTGGTTTATAGCAAAAGTTGCCAAAATGATACAAAAAAGCTAGCTATTAAGGCTGGCTTTATAATTTTTTTTCATGTATAAAATTAAATTAGCTAAGCGATAAGATTTATCAAGTATTACTATCCAATTTTGGTCACTGTTTTGGTGACTGTGGTTTAGCGTATAAGGCTTAGCGTTTAATTTTTTGATGTTAAAATGTTAAAAAGGCAAATGCTAAAAAAGCATGAGTCACACACAATAGCCTACCTTAAGGCTGAATATGACAAACAATTTGGAGGCATGCAATGCAAAAATTTAATCGTTTTTCACAATTACTTGGCATGGGTCTTGCCCTAGGTGCGGTCACAGGCTGCGCATCAAACACTGTCACCCCAACCACCGCCAAAGTAGCACCTACTAAAACTATTGTCAGCCAAGCAACCAGCTGTCAGATGATCAGCAATGATGAGGTTGCACGCTTGTTTGATCGCTGGAATGCAGCCCTACAAAGCCTTGATCCTGCACGTGTGGCAGCAAACTATGGCCCAAACTCAATCTTATTGCCGACCGTATCAAATCGCCCTCGCGTTACCCCAGCGGCAATCCAAGACTATTTTGCGCATTGGCTTGTCAAAGCACCTAAGGGTGAAATTTTGCAGCGCCACATCACCACAGGCTGCAATTTTGCGGCAGATTCGGGTGTGTACCGCTTCACTTACAAAAACAATGAAAAAGTCACGGCGCGCTACACCTATGTGTATCGCTATGACCCAACAAGCAAGCAATGGCTGATTTCTTCGCACCATTCTTCTGCCATGCCGCAGCCATTAGATAAAGAACCGATTCAAGCGTTCTAAATGATGCTTGCACTGTTGAGCACACTGACAAAACGGCTAATGATTTAGCCGTTTTTTAGCCAATTATTAACGGTCTGGCAAATCCGCCGTACCCATGCGCCGTAAGATAATTTGGGTTTTGGTCTGCAAGCGGCGATCATTGGGGTGTGCTTGATAATACTTGGGATTGGGCAACATGGCGATCAAAAACGCAGCTTGACGTTTGGTTAGGCTTTTGGCAGGGCGATTAAAATAATGCTGCGCTGCCGCCTCGATGCCATAAATACCATCACCAAATTCTGCCACATTTAAGTATGCGGTCAAGATACGCGCTTTGCTCCACAGCTGCTCAATCATCACCGTAATCAGTGCCTCTTCGCCCTTGCGAATATAGGAGCGTTTGGGGTATAAAAATAAGTTTTTGGCAAGCTGTTGGCTGATCGTTGAACCACCTGCACTAATCGCGCCTGCCTTTTGATTTTTCTTAATCGCCTGCTCAATACCTTGCACGTCAAAGCCTGCATGATTGGCAAAGTTGGCATCTTCACTGGCAATCGCCGCGCGTTTGACATTGACCGAAATTTGGCTGTCCTCAACCCATGTCTGACTGACGGGCGCGCCGCCGCTCAAGCGGTGCAAGGTCATAAACATGGTGTTGTTGATTGGCTGGGTTTGCCACACCATCAGCATCGCCCCAACCCATACATGAAACGCCAGCCACAATACAACCAACGTGGCAAATAAGCGTTTGCACAACCTCAGCAGCGGATTGCCTTGGCGCGGTGGTGGCAAGGCAGGATAAGCCGATGAGGTTGGGCGGTTTTGGACGGGTGGTTGTGGTCTAGGCAAGGCACGCTCGCTACAATAACAAAAATTTAAACCAGTAACATTAAAATGCTGGTGGCGGCTATTATGCCATATTTGGCAAAATGGGTGAATTTTTGCCAAATTTACTTTATGCTTGCCCGATTCGCCCAAATAACGATTTGTTCTTTTTTTAAAACATCCGATTGCCAAACACCATGCCAAATCAAACGCACCAACGCCCAGTGATACCAGTCAAATTAGCCACCCTCATCCCCCAACCCACCGACGGCGTGTGGCAGCTATACGGCACGTTAGGCTGTCATCTGTGTGATGAGGCGGCGCAGCTTTTACGCTATGCGCAAGCGGTCACACGCTTTGACTGGCGGGTACTTGATATCGCTGACTTACCCGACGCGCAAATGCTTGCCCTTGCCGATAAAATCCCCGTACTGGCAACGCCTCGCGGAATTTTGTGCTATCCGTTTACCTTGCCCGAAATTGTCCAGCATGCAGGTGGCTGACTTTTTTAAAATTTTTAAATGGATTGAATATATATTTTAGCAAGTAAGTATTTTATCAAAAATTTACAGCTAAAATAGCGTATAATAGCGCGTTTAGATATCGCCAAACTTATGCTAAAAAATACAAATTTATGACTGACTCAACTCAACAATCCACCGCATTGCTACCCACACAAACCACCGACCCCAACCGCCCACCGTTGGTGTTGATTGATGGTTCGTACTACTTGTTTCGTACATTCCACGCGCTGCCCGTGAGCATGCAAAACGCGCAAGGCATGGCAACCAACGCGATTAAAGGCACGCTCAATGCCATCAAAAAGCTGATGAATCGCTATCAACCGACGCACATGCTGGTGGCGTTTGACACCAAAGCGCCGACGTTTCGCCATGAGATGTCGCCGATTTATAAAGGCGACCGTCCGCCCATGCCGTCTGAGCTTGCCGAGCAAATCCCGTACGTGCATCAGCTGATTGAGACGCTCGGCATTCCACTATTGGCACTGGATGGTTTTGAAGCGGATGACATCATCGGCACATTGGCGCACCGTGCGTGCGTGGCAGGTGAGCGCGTCATTATCTCAACGGGCGATAAAGACATGTGCCAGCTGGTTAATGGGCAAATTTTGGTCGAAAATAGCTTTGATGAAACCGTGCTTGACCGTGAGGGTGTGTTGGCAAAATTTGGTGTGGCACCCGAGCAAATCATTGATTATTTGACCTTGATGGGTGATAGCTCAGACGGTATTGCAGGCGTTAGCGGTGTGGGCAAAGTCACCGCGCAAAAGTTATTGAGCCAATACCAAACCATCGACGGCATCTTGGCAAATTTGGCAGAACTTAAACCCAAACAGCGCACGACGTTTGAGGCAAGCCTTGAGAGCATCGCGCGTGACAAAATTTTGGCGACGATTCGCACCGATATTGAGGGCTTGCCCGATTGGGAAGATTTACGCCTACCGACTGACCCTGCGCACAACATTGAGCAGCTGCGCGCGCTTTATACCGAATTGGATTTTAAGCAAGAGCTCAAGTCACTTGACCATCCCAACCACCCTGCCAACCAACGCAGCATGACCTTAGCAGATGACGGACAAAGCACATCACCAAACAAGCCCCAACTGGCCGCACCCGTGGTACAAAAAACTTATCACACCGTGCGTACCCGTGAGGCATTTGACGAACTGCTAACGCGGCTAAAAAACGCACCTTATTTTGCTGTGGATACCGAAACCAGCGCACTCGACTGGCAACAGGCCCAATTGGTCGGTGTGTCACTGGCGGTGCAAGCGCATGAAGCATTTTATATCCCTGTAGCGCATGTTGATGAGCTTGGGCAACCACTGCCCGACCAACTGGCGCGCGATGTGGTGTTGCGTGCGCTCAAGCCACTGCTTGAAGACCCTGCGATTGGCAAAATCGGGCAGCATTTAAAATATGACGCGCATATTTTTAAGCATTATGACATTGACTTGAACGTATCGCCTGCCAACTGGCAAATGGACACCATGCTGGCAAGCTATATCATCAACCCAACCGCCACACGGCACAACATGGATGATTTGGCACGGCATTATTTGGGCGTGACCACCACGACGTTTGAGGACGTAGCAGGCAAAGGTGCAAAACAGCTGACATTTGACCAAGTTAATTTGACGGCAGCAAGTGATTATGCGTGCGAAGACGCGGATGTCACTTGGCAACTGTTTGCAACCTTCAGGCAAACACTTGCCGATGATGACAACGCCCAACGCCTGCTAAATAACATCGAAATCCCCGTTGCACAAATTTTGTGCGCCATGGAGCATACGGGTGTGTTGATTGATAAAGCATTTTTACATCGCTTGTCAGATGAATTTGATGCGCAAATTCAAGCACTTGAAGCGCAAGCACACAAGCAAGCAGGCGAAGCGTTCAACCTTGCCAGTCCCAAGCAGTTGGGTGAAATTTTGTTTGGTAAATTGGGCTTAAGCGGCGGCAAAAAAACCAAAACGGGACAGTATTCGACGAATGAGGCGACATTGGCAAGCCTTGACCACCCACTGGTCGATACGGTGCTTGAATACCGCGCCTTGGCAAAGCTCAAGAGCACCTACACCGACGCACTGGCAAACGCTGCCGACGCGTACGACCGCGTACACACCAGCTACCATCAAGCCTTGACCAGTACGGGGCGGTTGTCATCAAGTGAGCCAAACTTGCAAAACATCCCGATTCGCACCGATACGGGGCGGCTGATTCGTCAGGCGTTCATCGCGCCACCGTCACGGGTGGTGATGTCGGCGGACTATTCACAAATTGAGCTGCGGCTGATGGCACACTTTGCCCAAGACAGCGTGCTGATGGGGGCGTTTCAGCAAGGGCATGACATTCACCGCGCTACCGCCGCTGATGTGTTGGCAAAGCCACTGGCTGAGGTCAGCAGTGAGGAACGCCGTCGCGCCAAGGCAATCAATTTTGGATTGCTGTATGGCATGAGCGCGTTTGGGCTGGCAAAACAGCTTGGCGTTGCCCCACCCGAGGCGCAGGCGTATATCGATGCGTATTTTGCGCGTTACCCAACTGTGCAAGACTATATGCGCAAGACCCGTGAGCAGGCGGCGACGCATGGCTATGTTAAAACGCTACTTGGGCGCAAGCTGTACACGCCCGACATGCACCACGCCAACCGCAATGTGCGTAACGCCGCCGAGCGTGCGGCGATTAATGCACCGCTGCAAGGCTCAGCTGCGGATATCATCAAGCTTGCCATGATTGCCGTGCAAGACGCGCTAAATACTGCGGATTTGAATGATGCCGCTACCTTGCTGCTACAGGTGCATGATGAATTGGTGTTTGAGGTTGAGCAAGATCAAGTCGAGCAAGTACGCAAGATCGTGCAAACTGCCATGCAAAATGTCCTCACCGACACCGCACCCCAACTTGGCTGGACGGTAGATTTTGCCGTGCCCTTGGTGGTTGAGGTTGGTGTGGGCAGTAACTGGGATGAGGCGCATTAGTGATCGGTTGGTTCTGCCAAACGCGTGTCACCAATAGCCGTTATGCTGCGCTATGCTAGACACGTTGTTTACCTTACTGTGGGTGCTATCGCCACTGGTGATTGGCTTTTGGCTGCCGATCCCGTCGCGCTATACGCCGCTGATTAATCGGCTGCTGTCGGTATTGGTGTGGGCGATTTTGCTGCTTATCGGCATGTCATTGGCGCAGGTGCATGATATCGGCGCGCAGTTTGGCGCGATTGCGCGCTATGTGATTTGGCTTGCCGTGTGCTGTATGGGTAGCGGCCTGATTGGCTTGATGCTACTAGACAGACGCTATCCGCTCACCCGTACGCATCAAGCCAGCCAAGCTGCGCCCAACCTTGTGCTGTCAGGCACGTTCATGCAGTTAGCGTGTCTGGGCGTCGGCTTTGGCATTGGACGCATGTTGCCAATCGCGCAAGGTACGCTCTCATGGGGGATTAAGCTTGCGCTGGCGTTGTTGATTTTGTCGGTCGGGATTGGGCTTGCCCATTCAGGCTTACGCTTGCGTGAGGTACTGCTGGATAAACGCGGCGCGTTGATTAGCCTCGTGTTTTGCGTTAGTGTGGCAGTCGGCGGTGCAATCTTTGCGCTGACAACGCCAAGCGTTAGCCTGACGCAAGGCTTGGCACTGTCATCGGGCTACGGTTGGTATTCGCTATCGGGAATTTTGATGACCGACCGTTATGGCGCGGTGTGGGGTACGGTGGCATTGCTCAATGATTTGCTGCGTGAGCTGTGTGCGTTATTGCTGATTCCATTGATTATGCCGCGCTATCCCAGTGCCGCAGTGGGTCTTGGTGGGGCGACAAGTTTGGATTTTATGCTGCCTGTCATTCAAAGCAGTGGCGGCAATGCCATGATTCCGTTGGCCCTAAGCTTTGGTTGCATCACCAATCTGCTTGCCCCACTATTGATGGTGATGTTTGCCCATTTTGGTTAGCTTTTTTTGTCAAAGTTTGTAAAAATTTGGCAAACACTGACACCAAAAAAATTTCAATCAAAATCTGCCGCGCTGTCAAGCAACGCCAGCACCGCCGCATGATTGGCATAACGTTGGCGCAAGTTGGCGAACTCACGCGCCAAATTGGGATAACGGCAAGCGGCTGGCGTTTGTCCCGATGCGGATAAATGCGCCAAACGTTGGCATTGTTGGCGTTTGGCAATCGCGGCTTGCACATCGGGCGGTATGTTGCGCATAGGTTTATGCGTTGGTAAATGTTGGCAAGCACTCAGCCAGCCTGCGCTTAGCCAACTGAGATTTAACCAAACTAGCCCCGTTACCGACCAAACCCACCGCCTAGCCATGGCTGACATCTATTAAAGCATTAAAAACTGCGCTTATCAGGCACATCTTCCAACGCTTCACCGCCCTTGACACGCGGATACGGCAACGCCATGCCAACCGCTTCGGGCGAATCTTGAATAACCAACGGGGGCGGCTGATACCGCGAGATCACCTCCTCGCCGTTTTCGTCTTCATCAATCACGTATTTGTAGCCTTTACGGTTGAGTTTTTCACACAAGCGCTGATACCAACCTGCAAAGCCCTTGGTTGGCGCGTCGGGATTGTAATAAAACGCGTTCATCACCGTAGGCAAACCAAGCCCACAGACCACGCCCGACATCAGCACGGCAATAAACGTGTACGCCACCAAATAGCTGCTATAGGGTGCCAATTCTTTGACGTTGGCAACCGACAAAATCAGTGCCAGCGAAATACCGCCGCGCACCCCACCCCATGACAAAATCGTCAAACTGCCATTGTAGGTGTGTTTTTTCCATGACGGAAAAAACGAGAACGCCAAAAAATTGCCGATAAAGCGCGACACGTGCAACGCCAAAAACGCCACCAAACCGCCCAAAATCAGCTCTAAATTCAAATCCAAAATAAACAGCTCAAGACCAATCAAGGTAAACAAAAACGAATTGATGATCCCCTCGATGGTATGCCAAAAGTGATTGACATCATCGACCTCACGCTCTTGCAAAATCTGCTTCCAACGATTGCCGACCATCAAACCACCAATCACGCATGCAATCGGCGCAGACGCATGGGCATGCAGCGCGACCAAATACGAACCACTTGCCAACAATGCCGTGGTCAAAATCAGCGACTCAGGCTCATGCTCACCGCTTAAAATCCGCAGCGTCATGCTGCCAAAAAACCAACCAATCAACGCTGCAACCACGATTTCATACAGCAGCACCTCGATGGTATGAATAAAACTAAAACTGCTGCCTTGAATCACATTCAAAATCGTCATAAACAGCGCGATACACACCGCGTCATTAAACAGCGACTCACCCTCAAGCTTGACCATCAAATGCGCAGGCGCTTTAACCGAACTTAGCACACCTTTGATCCCTATCGGGTCGGTCGCACCCAATGCTGCACCCAACAGCAGCAGCACCGCAAACGGGATTTTATAGCCGTTGAGCCATTGAAAACCAAACATAAATCCAGCAAAAAACAGCGCGCACAGCACCAACGCAAGGCTTGCCAAAATACTAATCGGCTTCCAATAATGCTTAAGATCTGATACCCGAAACTTCAGCGCGGACGCGGTCAAAATAAAACAAATGACCCCATTGATTAAAAAATCATAAAAATCAATGCGCCGTACCGCCTCCTCGATGTTGTGAATATTAATCGTAATAAAGCTGTTATTGCCAAATAGGCTCACACTCCACTGCAAAATAAACACCAAAATCGCCGACACAATCGGCACGCCAATCGCAGGCGGAAAGCCCAAAATCCGCCGATTAAACAACGTCGTGATAATCGACAGCGCACACACCGCCGCAACGACTTGTAAGAAAACAAAATTACCCATAATCAACCACGCGCCAAACCATTGCCGAATTTAGATAAGCATTTTTAACACAACACAAGCTTGCACTTGCTCCATCAGCCAACATAGCTTAGGACAAAACTTGCCAAAACAGAAAATTCAAATAAAAAAATATCAACAGACAGCCACCACAAACACAAAAAAAACGCCAAGCCAAACCCTTGACTTGACGTTTTTTACCTTAACAGCTATCAAACTCATTGCAAGCAAATTTTGGTTACATTTTGCAACACAAAATTACCAATTACATCATCCAATGCTAAACTGACACCTAAGGTGCCGCAAGTTTTAACCCTTCTGCCACCATCACCATACCCACCACTGAGGTCACCGCTACCGCCGAACCATAGCCGCCACAATGTAAGCCGCCTGTTTGGCAGGTCGTGTCAAACTTGGGTGCTTCGCTAGAAAACACACAGCGCAAACCAAATTTTTCTTTTAATTCGCGATTGATGTTGTGTTCACGCAAACGTTGGCGCAGCTTGGCGAGCAATGGGTCTTGGTAGGTATCGCGCAAATCACTGACGGTAATAGCGGTTGGGTCAATCTTACCACCCGCGCCGCCTGAGATGACCAATTTTAGCTTGTTAAATCGACAATGCAGCGCGATGGCAAGTTTGGCGTGAATATCATCCACGCAATCTAGCACCAGCACCGCCTCGCCTGCTGCTTGTTTGGCAGCCACCTGAGCGCGACTGGGAAGCAAATCTTTGACGTTATCTGCAGTCAAAAAGTCATCAACCAACTGCAGCGTCAAATGTGGATTGATTTGGCGTAGGCGCGTTGCCATTGCCTCGATTTTGCTCACCCCAAACGTACTATCTAGTGCAGGTAATTGACGATTGACGTTCGAGGCGACCAGCACATCCAAGTCAATCAACGTCATGCTACCAACACCCGTACGTGCCAAACCCTCTGCCACCCACGAACCCACACCGCCTACACCAATGACATACGCGTGCAAGCGTTCAAATTTGGCAAACCGCGCCGCACTATACAGCGTTTGCGTGCCCGTAAAGCGGCGTTGGTATTGGTCAGTATCGGTCATGGGTGGTCACTTTGTTGGTTAAATATTTTTGGTTAAATCTGGTTGATTGAGCATGACAAAATTGGACAATGCTACAATCCGCCAACGATCAAACGCGAGCAAACGCGAGCAAACGCGCCAAAATCCTGTTGCAATGCCACGCTGCTGTTGTGCCACAAATGTTTGGCTAACACGTCTTGCTCAACATTTAGCAGCGTAGCAAGCTCTGCCAACACAAACAGCAAATTGGCAGGCACATTGCGCCGCCCATGGGTAGCATGGCACGGCAATGGGGTAAAATCGGGGCAATCGGTTTCGATCACCAAACTATCTAGCCCCACCGCTGTGACCAATTCCACCAAGGCATGGCGCAGTTTTTTGGCATTTGGGTTGGTGACCTGCCCTGTCACACCAATTTTAAAACCCAAATCCACCAAGGCTTTGGCTTCTTGGATACCGCCGCTAAAACTGTGTGCGATGCCACCATAGACAAATTTTGCCGCTTTCAGCATAGCAATGGCATCGGCATGGGCGCGGCGAATGTGCAACAATACCGGCAAACGGTGCTGAGTTGCCAAATTTAGCTGGGCGTCAAATAGCTGCTGCTGCTTGGCGTAATTTTCTGGTGCTTTGAGTTCAGCGGTAAAGGTATCTAGCCCGATCTCACCGATGGCAATGCTGCCATGTTTGTCCAAGTACGCTGCCAAGATGTCGATATCATCGGGCGCATGTTGGCCAATATAAGCAGGGTGCAAACCAAACGCAAGATGCGCTTGTGGCACGCGCTCGGTTTTGGCAAGCTGTTGCAGCTGATTCTGGCAAGCCAACATGGCGTCAAATCGCCGCGCCAAAAAGCCAATCAGCACCACATGACGCACGCCCACATCATACGCCAAACGGCTTTGCTCAGCGCGATCACGGTCAAAGTCGGGCACATCAAAATGCGTATGGGTATCAATGATGGGTAGCAAAATCGGTCACCACGTCTAACGGCTTTTGGTTGACAAAATACATCACACAGCAGCTAAATAGCTAAATGCTATGTACGGGGCAAATATTGAGGACGTACAATGCCTTGTAACTTGGCATAGGGAATGGTGATTGACGGCGCACCAAACGCATAAAACGCTAATTCATACGGCTGATATTGCAGCAACAAGCCCTCGCGCGTCCACGTGTAGTTATCGGTTAGGGCAAACTTCCAGTCTTTAAAATGCTTGATGGGGTCAATCTTGCTGCGCTTGAGCTGTGCGGTAAAATCCGCCCGCGCCAAGGCTTCTAAGCGCGGTTTTTGTTTGGGCAATAGCACATCATCCAAACTCACTGCACGTTGGCGCGCCATGTCAAAAACAAAATGCTGAATGTTACTTACACCATGCGCGCCGCCTAGGTAGGTGTAGCTATCGACCGCAAGCATTTCTAGCATGCCGCGGTGTCCATTGTAGCGCGGCATGGCACTGACCTGCACGGGTATGCCATCATTCTGTTGCCAGTTGTCACGCGCTTTGATGTTGGCACTATTTTCACGCACAAGGCTGTCAATCGCGGCATTGATCGCGGTTTTGTACTGCGCTTGGGTGGGTGTAGCGATGACCCGTAACGCTTGGTCTTGGCGTTTGGTGGTGTTTTCATCACCAACGACAAATAAAGCGCCAATGACGGCTTTATTAACACGGCTATCGAGCCATGCATTGCCTGTATCAATCAGTCGAAAATTAACCTCAGGACACGCTTTGCCACAACGTTCAGGGTGGGTAAGTGCGCTGTCTGTATCGGGCTGATAGGTGTTAAAGTACAAATCCTGCGCCAACGCTTGCCCACTAACGGCACCAAGTAGCAATACGGCGCTTGCCCATTTGCTAAATGATTGAGCAGTTTGTGGCGTTGTGGCTCGCATGTGCTGATCCTTATTGTTCTGCGCTGAATTGCTCTGCGCTGATTTTTTATCGGTTAATTTGTGATGGTTTAATGTTTGGGTTGGGCAGATGGGCGCGTGTTGGTGGTGCTATTGGTTGTCGGGTTAGCCAGCGGCACATTATCCGCCTGCGAGCTACTGCGCCGTGGTAGGAGCAACAACGCTGCTCCCACGGTGGCAAGTTTTAACACAGTGGCGATTTTCATGGGGTTTTGACCGTGATCGTACCGATGGTACCATCAGCTAAAATGCACAGGCTCTTCATCATAAACATTGGCGTGCCACTGCGACACTTGACGCTGCATAAAGCTTTGAATTGCCGCGTGGATCATGTGCTGCCCGATGTATTTGCTGTCTGCGCCCAGCATTTTGCGCACTTCGTCAGAAAATTCAATGGCAACCAATGGTGCTTCATCGCTGTGCGCGGCGCGTAGCACCAATTTGCCGTCGTCTTGTTCGACAAACTCTAACATCATTTTTTCAACACCTGCTTCTGTACTGCGTTCGGCTGAGACTTCCATTTCCTCCCAACGCGTATCATCTAAATTGGTCTTGTACATGGTCAAGCTACCTTTATCCTTGTGCAAATCAGCAAAACCTAAGCGACACCATCGTCGCGTATTGCCATTAAAATGGGTACACAGCAGATAAAAATCAAGTTTGCGCGGTTACTTAACCAGTGGCACCAACGCGCCATAGCCTGCAGCAGGCATTTGCGCCAGTGGGATGAATGTGAGCGCGTCGCCGTTGATGCAGTAGCGCAAGCCGCCTTTGTCGCGTGGGCCGTCATCAAACACGTGTCCTAAGTGCGAGTTGGCAGCCCGTGAGCGCACCTCGGTGCGTACCATGTTAAAGCTGGTATCGGTTGTTGTGGTAATCACTTGCGGGTTAATCGGCTGGGTAAAGCTTGGCCAGCCACAACCTGAGTCGTATTTGTGCGTGGTTGACTTCCTCCCCTCCCTAAAGTGAGGGGATTCCTTCTGCAAGACGGTGAAGCCCCACCGCAAACCTAAGACAATGGCAACCGCCCGTACGACACACCGTACATCTTAGGTTCTTATTTTAAGCTAATCCTACCGTTAGGATTGTCATAGACACGAATTAGCTTAAGTGTGTGTTTGGAAACGTCTTACCAGTTAAGTTACTGCGTACTCGCAATTTAGTCTTAACTTAACTGTGGAATGTAAGACATTGAATATAGTGAGATGAGTATAGCAAAACTCATCGCATTTAACAATTGCCTTATATCCACCGCCTAAAGGCGGTGGTTTTACGGCAACGAATGATAAAAAACCGCTCAAATAGCGGCTGAGCGGTTTTGGCAAAGCGGCAGCTATCTGCCTGCCCTAGTCCTCACTGGCAAACCATTGCAGCAGCAGCAAGCACACCAACGTGATAATCATCAGCGCGGCAAAATAGGTCGTGGTATCACCCAGTGGGTCGCCCATTTGGTTGAGCATGACCGAGGCATTCATGCCCGAAGTGCTTGGCAATAGCCAGCGCACGTATTGAAGCGGCTCAGGCAGCATCGCCTCAGGCCACGTAATACCCGAGATAAATAGCATCGGCATCGAGCTGACCACCAAAATCTGCATGGCGCGTTCACGCTCACCAAACCACACGCCCAGCAAGCAGCCCAGCGAGGTCACCGCAGGGAAAAACACAACCAACAGCAACAACGAACCTGCCAAGTTTTGGTTACGTGGATAATCATTGAGCGCAAATACCCAACCGTAATAAAAACAGCCCAAAATCACCCCAATAAACGACAAGCCGACCACACGCGCCAGCCACGTCTTAAAATGCGCGCGATACGTCTGCCGCTCGACCCATGTGCCAACCAGCATTGCCGTGCCCATCAAGTACATCTGCTGCAAAATCAAAATCGCCACGGGGGGTACGACATAGCTGCCATAACCTTCAGTGACGTTGTATAACGGGTTGATGGTGATATTGACAGGCGAAAAACTGGCTTTGGCAACATTGATATCCTGCCCCTGCGCAACCGCGCGTTTGATTTCTGCCCCTGCCGATACCGTACCTGCAACCTCCATAAAACCCGTTTGCACTTGTTTATTGAGCAAAAAATAATTACCATTTGCCAAGATACTGACTTTGGCGGCTTGCCCTGAATTGACGTTTTGAAACAAATTGGGCGCAATGACCATATAGCCTGCGATTTTGCCTTGCCACATCAGCTGACGCGCTTGGCCTTCATCGGTGACGACCTGCGCATCAAGGCGTGGATTGGCTTGGGCATAGCCAATCATGGTGTTTGATAGCGTTGAGTGGTCATAATCGACAATCGCCACAGGCACATGGCGCACAACTTCATTTTTGTACGGCCACGGATAAAAAAAGCCGTACAAAATTGGCGCGATAATCAGCATCGTCATCACGCCTTTATCGGCAAGCGCACTTTGCCACACCGCCAGCACTTGGCGCAAAAAACTGCGCTCCCACACATCGCGCACGACCCGTTTTGCCATCAGCGCTGCCCCCATTTTTCAGGTTTTAGCAAGGCTTTTTTGGTCAAAGCTGCCGACAATAGCAGGGTGATGGCAACCGCCAACATAAAGCCATACGCCGCCGAGATGGCATAGCTTGGGGGCGCGCCCATTTGAATTTGTGGGGTTTGTACGCGCAAATAATGCGTCAGCGGCAAGGCATTTGCCCAGCGTTGGGCGGCAGGGCTCATGGCGATGAACGGGAACGTCACGCCTGAAAATGCAAACGACGGCGCGGAGATAAAACCTGTAAATGACAAACCTTGTCGATACGAAAACGTGCCAACAGTGACAATCACGCCAAGCCAAAACGACACCATCATAAACAACAAAAATATGCCATACGTGACCGCAAGCGATGCCAAACGCACAGGATAAATGCGCGTATCAAGGGTCAAAATCACCGCCCCCCACAGCGTATACGCCAACATTGCCCAAATCAATTTGCCATTGAGCCCTGCCATAACGCGCCACAGTGTCGGATAGGCAGGGTCACCGCCGATACTGGCATACCACTGCCCCAGCGTTTTGTCGCGCAGTTCACGCCCAATGACTGACGCACCAATCACCATCGACAAGATATGCAACAAAGCAGGCATGGTGGTGACGGACAAAAACTGTTGGTAGTTGTTGGCGGTGTTAAATAGGCCAATGCTTTGGGTTTGAATGGGTGAATAGCTAGTACGAACGGTGGTGGTGTCTTCACCTTGGGCAATACGGCGTTTGATTTCTGCCCCTGCCGAAAACGTGCCCACAGCGGTACGCACGCCTTTTTGCACCATGCCTGAATGCGTTCCAAACTGGGCATTGACATTGAGCAAAAGCCGTGTGGGTCTGCCGCCTTGCAAGTTATCGGCAAAATCGTACGGAATTTCAATCACACCGTACACCTTGCGCTGCTCAATGGCGCGTTGGGCGGCAGCGGCGTCGGGCAATTCGGCGACGACATCGACCTCGGGCGTGGCATCAATGTAGCGGATCAAGGTGGTAGATTGCGCGGTGTGGCTGTGGTCAATCACCGCCACAGGCACACCAACCAGCGCGCCTGCGCTAAAGGTCCACCAAACCAAAAACACAATCAGCAAGGGCAGCCAAAACATCACGGCAAAATCCCACGGGTTGTTTTGCAAAAACACCATCTCACCTCGCGCGCTGCGCCAAAACGCAGCAAACAGCCCACCGCGTTGGTTGGGCTGTGTGTTGGTGACAGGCGGAACGGTTTGGCTAGGCATGCGCTATTATCTAATTGTGCTCATTGTAAAGGTTGAACGCTGCGTTTATTTTGCAGCAGTCTGATTGTTGTCGGCAGGTATTTCGACCAACACCGTCATGCCTTGGCGCAAACGGCTATCAGGCTTTTGCGGATGGGCGCGAATCTCAAACGTGCGCATATCAAAGCCGTCTTTGCTGTTGGTTGGTCGCCATGTGGCAAAATCTGACAACACCGAGCTTGAATACACCTTGAACACTTGTGTGTATGGCTGCCCATCGGTCGATAGTGCAGGCACTTTACCCGTAAACTGGCTACCGACGGCAAAACGTCCAAGGTTATTTTCGGTGACATTAAGCACCACCCATTGGTCAGTCGGATCAACGACGGTCACCAACGGTACGCCTTGCCCAACCACTTGCCCCGGTTTGGCAATGACATCATCAACAATGCCTGCAATCGGGCTTTTGAGGTTAGCTTCGTCTTTGGCCACCAAGGCTTCTTTGATTTTGCCCTCAACTTGGCGCACCTGCGCGGCAGCACCTTCGATATCTTCACTGCGCGCGCCTGTTTTGGCAAGGTCGTATTGCGCTTTGGCGGCGTTGGCTTTGTCTTGGCTGGCGCGGTAGTTGGTGTAGGCCTCATCGCGTTTTTGGCGCGACATCAAGCCTTCGCTGGCAAGGCGATCGACGCGCTCAAAGGTGGTCTTTGCCAAATCCGCTGCCGATTGTGCCGCTTCGTACTGATAACGCGCCATCTCAATTTCTTGCGGTCGCGCCCCATTTTTGGCTTTATCAAGTTGGCTTTGCGCCGCATCACGGGCAGCGCGCGCTTCTTCTAGCTTGGCGTTGATTTCAGGGCTTTCCATGTCAATCAGCGGTGTGCCGATGGTGATGTTGTCACCTTCTTTGACATAAATTTGGCTAATCCGCCCTGCCACTTTGGCAGCTACAGGCGTTTGCCTAACCTCGATACGCCCTTGTAGCGTCGTCGGCTCGGTGCTGATTCCGGCTTTATCTTTGAACAATCCCCACAGCACCAAACCTATTAGGCTAAGCAAAATCAAGGTGATAATCAGACTGCGCAGCTTGCTGGGCTTTTTGGCAGGTGGTTCGTAAGCAGGGGCAGGTGGCGCAGGCGGCGGTTCAATGGGCGGCACAGTGCCTGCAACAGACGGTGTTGGATCGGCTGACGCTTGTGCAAGCGGCTCGTCGATTTCTTCCACCGTGGTGGTTGTGGTGGTGACAACGACATGGCGCGGTTGTTGCGGCTCTACCGTGTTCGCGTCGAGGCGTGGCGCGTCGTGTGAGGTGGGGTCGTTGGGGTTTGCCATAGGTTGCCTGTTGGTCTCAACGGTTGGTTATCAGTTTTTTTACAACTTTTTAAATTAAAGCACGGCTCATATTAGCTTGCGCGCTGCTCAAAATAAATTGCAGGCAGCTTAATATCTGCGCTTTGCATGTATTGATTAAACGCCAGCGGTGTGCCACAGCTTTGCATCAGATCCGCCAGTGCTTGCACGTAGTCGTTGGCAGCTTTTGCTTGTTCGGTTTTTGCCTTTTGCAAATTGGCCTCAGCTTGCATGACTTCAACGGCGGTATTCACACCTTCTTGAAAGCCCAAACGGCGAAAGCGTAGCATTTCACTGGCAAGCTCAATGTTGGTGTTGAGTGCGATGTAATTTTGTTGGGCGTTTTTGACGCTTTGCCAGTTTTTTTCGACCAATAACATGATGTTGTCGGCGGCATCGACTTGGCTAAATTCGGCTTGGTGCAGCTTGGCAAGGCTTGATTGACGGCTGGCATCGCGGTCGATACCGCCCCATAGTTTCCAGTTGGCGGCCACGCCTGCTATCCAGTTGTCAGCGGTGCCTGCTTGCGCGCGCCCAAATACGGTGACGGTTGGGCGATAGTTGGCTTCGCTAAATGCGTGCAAGGCTTGGGCTTGTTGGTATTTTGCCGCCACTTTGGCAAAGGCAGGGTGGTGCTGTTTGGCTTGCTGCTGAAAATACGCCAGCGGCGGTAGCGGCTTGGTGGAGACAAACAACGGTGAGGTTGGGCGCACGGCATACGGGGTGCGTAGCATACGCTGCAGCGCGGTCATGGCAAGCTGGGCATCGTTTAATGCTTTGATATTTTCGTATTCGGCATCAGCCAGTGCTTTTTTGGCTTCTAGGCGGTCTATTCGTGAAATCAGCCCGACATCCAGCGAGCGTTGGGCGGCGTGGTCGGTTTCTTGGATGGCATGCAAGGCTTGGTTGCGCAAATACGCCGCCATGATAGCAAGCTGGGTCTGAAAATAACGCTTGGCAAGCGTGGTGTATTGTTCATCAAGTGACAGGCTGGCATCAGCGCGGCTTTCGTCGGTCATGCCGTTGAGCAAATCGGTTACCGATTGGGTGCGATTGCCATTGTACGCCGACCACAGCACCGTAACATTGGCGTTGGCAAGGTTGCGATTGACGTCGCGTGAGATGTTGTTGGGCACACTGTCATCAATCAAGCCGCCGATATCGCTTGGGGTTGGCACAGGAATGGGTAAGGGCACGGGCAGCGGATTGGCTAAATTGCCCAAATCCGTGCGCACGTCGTTTTTAAAATCTTTGGTATCAATATCCACATCGACATGGGCGTGGGCGGCGGTTGCGCCGATGAATACCACAGGCTTGTTGAGGTTGCGCGTGGAGTCGGCGCGTAAGGCATTGCTGACGATGTTGGCGTTATCGGCGGCAACTTTGGGTGATACTTGCACCAAATACGCCTGCGCTTGGCTAAGCGTCAAGTAGCTGGGGACATTGACTTCCACACTTGGCGGAAACGGCACGCCATTGTTAATGACTTTGTCAAAGTTTTGCGCGGAATACTCAACGGCAGGCACTTGGGCGATATCGACAGGCTGCGGACTTGGTGGCGCGGTGATAACGAGCGGCGTGTCGGTCGGTGTCGCGTCGGGGTTTGGCTTATCTGTGCTTAGCGCGGTTGGGGCGTTGGAGGTGGCATTGGCGGTCTTGGCCAAATCATCGGCACACGCAGGTTGGGCGATGCCACACCCCAACGCGGCATATAGCGCGACCTGCAACGCCTGTGCACTGCCTTTGCGTGCGTGCGGCAACGATTGTCGGATAAAACGAAATTTGGATGTCATGGCACTCACTATCGCTGATGAACCGTTGCTAAACAAAATCGGGCATAAAACCACTACACCGCCAAACCAATGCTGAATTGTAAAAACTTGCGCATGACTCGTCAATCTATACTTTTGACTGGCATTTTTTGACTTCCTCCCCTCCCTAAAGTGAGGGGATTCCTGCTCCCAGACGGTCAAGCCCGACCGCAAGAATGTTCTTACTAGCATTGATATCTCTATCATGCCGTGTGCCACACTTCGCACAAGTCCATTCTCTTATTCGCAAACCTGCGCTACCTTTCGGACTGTTGCTGTCGATTTGACCGCAACACGAACAAGTTTGGGTAGTGTATCGTTCATTCACGATTTCAAAACGGCAACCTGCGTTCTCGCATTTGTAGGTCAGTTGGCGTTTGAGTTCAAACCAACCTGCATCGTAAACCGATTTGGCTAGTCTGCCTTTTTTGCTGTTAAATTGGGCGGTTTTTACATCGCCGACCACGATTAGGGCATTATTTTTGACTAGCCGGGTGGTGAATTTGTGTATCAAATCTTGGCGTGTGTTTTTGATTTTGGCATGAATAGCCTTAACACGCCGTTTATTTTTAGCTCTTTGAGCAATAGCTAAATCTTTGGCATATTTGAGCGTTTGCTTGATGGTAAGTTTGTCACCGTTTGAGGTGGTGGCACTGTCTTTAAGCCCTAAGTCTATGCCAACACTGCCAGTACCGCAAGTGGGTTTGAGATATTTTTTGACGGTGATACAGGCATACCATCGGTTACGGCTGTCTTGGACGATTTGGCAGGTGTTGATTTGATACAGGCTAAGATTGTAGCTGTCCCATACGTCTATCAGTAGCTTTTGTCCTTTGGCTAGGCTTAGTTGTAAGGTGGATTTTAAGCCTTTTTTGCCTGTTTGGTGCGTGGCAATGTGTTTGATGGCAGATTGTTTAAATGGTAGCCAACCAAGTGATTGACGCTTTGAGTTTGGATTGTTGGTTCGCCATGATAGTTTGGCTTTTTTGCATTGGCGACGCGATTTGGCGTGGGTTTCGTTGATGGCTTGGATGGTTTGCGAGTGTAAGCCAAGGAATTCACCGCTACCTTTGGTATATTCGTTTAGGTCATAGGCTGAAAAGAATTTGCCTGTTTTTTGTAGGTACTTGTAACTCAAGTCATTGATGTAGTTCCATACGAAATTAACCGAACCGCTTAGGCGGTTTAGTTGGTCTGTGTGTTTATCTCGTATGCGTAACTTGAGTGTTTTCATGGGTTTATTTTAACATATTTAGTATCTTATCGTGTGTAAGCATAGCTACTTAAGTTGCCTTATATCCACCGCCTAAAGTCGCAGGTTTACGGCAACGGAAGATAAACGTTTGCCCGTCGTCGTGGATTTTTGCCGATACCGCCTTTATAATGGCGGTTGATGGCTGTTTTGATGCCACATATTTTATGTCATTGATTTGGCAATCAAATTTTAACATGGTACAAAAAATTATCCACATCGACATGGACGCATTTTATGCCAGTGTCGAGCAGCGCGACAACCCTGCATGGCGTGGGCTCCCCGTCGTCGTTGGCGGTGACCCCAACGGGCGCGGCGTGGTCGCCACCGCAAGCTATGAGGCGCGGCAATTTGGCGTGCGCTCTGCCATGTCGTGTTATCGTGCGCGCCAGCTGTGTCCGCAAGCGGTGTTTGTGCGCCCACGCTTTGAGCTGTATCGCAGCATTAGCCAACAAATCCGCGCGCTAATGCAGGCATATAGCGATTGCATCGAGCCGTTATCGCTCGATGAGGCGTATCTGGACGTATCAGCCAGCCCTTTTGAGCAGGGTTCAGCCACACGCATTGCCAACCGCTTACGCAGCGATATTTGGGCACAAACAGGCTTGACTGCGTCGGCAGGTGTATCATACAACAAAATGTTGGCAAAAATCGCCTCAGATATCAATAAGCCAAACGGTATTGCCGTCATTACACCTGAACAAGCGTTGGATTTTATCGCCGCCCTACCCGTCAAAAAATTTCACGGCATTGGCAAAGCAACAGTCAAAACCTTGCACGAGATGGGCATTTACACGGGTCTGGATTTGCGTAACACGCCAAGCGCGGTACTCAAGCAACGATTTGGCAAACGCGGTGAGTTTTATCACCAAATCAGCCACGGCATCGACCCGCGTGCCGTCAAGGGCGAGCGTGTGCATAAATCGGTTGGTTCAGAAAGTACGTTTGCCCACAATTTGACCGATAAATCTTTGATTTTGCAAGCCTTAAATCAAGAAAACACCAAAGCTTTTGCTCAGCTGACACGCAAGCACAAACTTGCCCACACAGTAACCATCAAGGTCAAATACAGTGATTTTAGCCAGCTGACACGCTCACACAGCTTTAGCGCGCCTGTGACCTCAGCGCAGATGGTTGAGAGCTGGCTGGCGTGGCTATACGAGCAGACCCCACAGGCCCTGCCCGTGCGCTTGGTCGGGGTGACGTATTCTAACTTGGTCAATCCCGATGACTGTGACCAACTGGCATTGTTTGGCGACTAGCGGTAACGCTGCTCAACAATAATCGAATCAATGCCGTTGTTTTGTAGCTGACGATGGGCGAGCGCGGCTTGCTCAGCGGTTGGCATGGTGCGTGAAATGACTTGGTACAAAATTTGGTCTTGTGCGTCACGTTTTTTGACGATTTGGGCATCCACCCCTGCCATGAGCACTTCGGCGCGGCGACGGTCAGCGTCGCTGGCATTGTCAAAGCTATTGATTTGTAAAATATACGTCGTGGCGTTGGTCAAGTCATTGCTGTTGGCGGTCGCGGCTGTAACTGTACCAGCTGCTGCACTCGCGTCATCGTTTAGCGTTTTCGTGCCGCCCATGTAGTCTGCGCCATTGCGTTCAATCGCCGCCACCGTTGCCGATTGCATGGGATTGTCGGTTGTGGTCACAGGTGCAGAGGTGGCAGCATTCGCGCTGCTCGGTATCGGCGCAGTCACCACCGCGTCGGGCTTGGCAGTGGACGGCAATCCCGATGCGGTAATGGCTTGGTCAGGTATGCCGCTGACTTGTTGCTGACGCAGCAAATCATAAAATTGATAATCGGGCATTTGCCCATCGGGCGTGCTTGCCGCCGCTTGCGCCATTGCACTGGCAGGTGCAGGCTGTGCGCTAACCTCCTCATGCTTGCCCCACGGATTCCACAAATACAACAGCAGTACCAACCCAAGTGCTAAGATGACACCGACCAACATCGCCGCCACCAACGACGCGCTGTTGGTCGAGGTGTTGGGGGTTGCGCCGCGTTTGGCTTTTCCCCCAATCGGTGGCAGTTTGGATGAGGTTTTTTTGGACATGATCAAATCCTTGGGTCAGCTAGGCGCGTCTGTCAAGTAAACGCTTACATGCTTGTTGGTGCAGACAAGCCAAGCAAAATCAGACCGTTTTGGATCACTTGGCGCACCGCTTTAGATAGCCGCAAACGCGCTTGCATAAGGTTGAGCGTATCTGCATCGGGCATGTCACCGTCTTTTGGCAAAATCCGATTGTCATTGTACCAACCATGAAACGCGCTTGCCAAATCTTTTAGGTAATTGGTTAAAATATGCGGCTCATATTGCAAGGCGGCGCGGCGCAGCGTATCAGGATAATTTGCCAAACGGTTCATCAATTCTAGCTCAATTGGCTGGGTTAGCAAGGCTTGATGAGCTTTGCCTGCCGCGTCATCTACGCTAAGATTGCGCTCCTCTAGCCGCTCAAGCACGCGGCAGATCCGCGCATGGGCGTACTGGATATAATACACCGCGTTGTCTTTACTTTGCGATTTTGCCAGCTCAAGGTCAAAATCCATGTGCTGCTCAGGCTTGCGCGCGACATAATAAAACCGTGCCGCATCGTTGCCGACTTCCTCGCGCAGCTCACGCAAGGTGACAAACTCGCCCGAACGCGACGACATCTGTACCTGCTCATCGCCGCGCCAAAGGGTGACAAACTGCACCAAAATCACCACCATGCGCGCCGCATCATAGCCAAGTGCCGACAATGCCGCTTGCACGCGCTTGATGTAGCCGTGATGGTCTGCGCCCCACACGTCAATGATTTTGTCAAAACCGCGCTCAAGTTTGTGACGGTGGTAGGCGATATCTGAGGCAAAATAGGTGTACTGCCCATTGGCACGGCGCACGACGCGGTCTTTTTCATCGCCAAAATCGGTTGAGCGAAACCACACGTTGCCGTCTTGCTCGTACAAATAACCGCGCTTATCAAGCTCATCAAGCGTCGGTGCGATGGCATCTTGCAACGATTTTTCGCTAAACCATGCATCATAGCGCACGCTAAAGTCTGCCAAATCGTCTTTGATATCAGCCAAAATGCTGTTGAGCGCGGCATCATGAAACACCGCATAGCCTTCACCCAATAATGCTTTGGCATTGGTGATCAAGCCATCAATATGGGCTTCTTTGTCACCCGAAACCAGTTGTTTGTCGCCATTGGCAGCTATACTAAACACCGCATCGTCGGGTACGTCTTGGCGCAAGGCTTGCCAATCGATGGCGTACGCGTCGCCGTGCTGTTTTTTGATGGTTTTGGCAATCTGGGTGACATAATCGCCTTGATAGCCATTGACAGGGAACACGACAGGCGCATCAAACAACGCTAGATACCGCAGCAGCGTACTGGTCGCTAGGATATCCATTTGCCGCCCTGCGTCATTGACGTAGTACTCACGCTGCACTTGATAGCCCAACGCTTCAAGCAAATTGGCAATACTCATACCAAACGCCGCGCCGCGCCCATGCCCAACGTGTAGGCTTGAGGTCGGATTGGCAGAAACAAACTCGACTTGGATTTTGTGTTCGGCAAATTCATCGCTGGTGCCAAAATCGCCACGCTCACGCATGATGTCATCTAGCACAGCAAAATGCGCATCGGCATCCAAGAAAAAATTGATAAACCCTGCGCCTGCCAACTCCACACGCGCAATGCCTGCCGTCTGCGGTAACGCATCAATGATGGCTTGTGCCAACACACGCGGTGGCTGTCCTGCGGCTTTGGCAGCAACCAACGCCAAATTACTGGCAAAATCGCCGTGTGCACGGTCTTTGGTGCGGCTGATGGTGCTGTTGTTTTGCCAATCGCTGGGCAAACGTCCATCGGTTTGCAAGGTGGCAACGGCTTGGTCAAGGGCGGATTGGATCAGGCTTGGGTCGGACATGACGCTCTCAAAATGGTTTTACAGGTTAAAGGTAGCGTTGAAGTAAAAACAAGTCATATTGGCAGTATTGGGCGCGTTTCAAGCGCGTCTTATACCACATAAACATAAAAAGTTGTGCCTAATATAGCAATTTTTGGCATTTTTTTCATCTGCTTTGCTAACTTGCCTTGTCGTTGTGGGCGGTGGCAATTACATTGCTAAAACAAGATGCGCGCATGTTTTGGCTTATAATACCGTTCGATTTGTCATGACCTGTGGCGCGCTGTCATTGGCAACCGCTGCTAACATTTCGCCCGTATAAAAAAGGTTTACACCATGTTGATGTTGATTTCTAACGAAAAAATCACCGAATTTGGCATGTGGATTGTTGTGCCTGCCTTCATCGCGTTTTTGTTTTTCATCATGTGGGATATCGCCAAAAAATCCCACGCAGGGCGTTCGGGCACGTTTTGGATTTTTTTGGTTTTAGGCGCAGGCTGTATCGGGTTTATCATCAAAATGATCATGGAATGGTACTTTGGACGCACGCTGTAAGCGGCTGCGTTGCCCTGACAACCTTCGCCCTGCCATACCTACCACCTTTGCAACCATCACGGCTTATTGGCAAGCATGATGGCGCGTTTGGGACGTGGGTAGCCCTCAACCGTCAAGCGCGTATCATCGGGGTGTAAAAAATCCTTGAGTGAATGAAATGTCATCCACGCGGTAGCGCGTTGCTCATCGGTCGTGGTTTCGTCGATATCAACGCAGCGCACATTGACAAAGCCTGCTTTTTGCAGCCACTGCGTCAAAGCCGCCACCGATGGGATAAAATACACGTTGTTCATCTGCGCGTAACGATCGCTTGGTACCAGCACGCGCGTGGCGTCGCCATCAATGACGAGCGTTTCAAGCACCAGCTCACCACCTTTGGCTAACTGTGCTTTAAGCTGTGCTAAAAACTCAAACGGTGCAGCACGGTGATACAACACGCCCATGCTAAACACGGTATGAAACAAACCGCTGGCAGGCAACGCCTCAAGCCCAACGGGGATAAAATGCGCGGCAAGCCGCCCATAACGATTGCGGTCGGCATCGCCAACAAAATGCCGCAATGCCATAAACTGATGATAAAACAGGCACGACGGGTCAATCACCACCACCGATGCTGCCCCTGCCCCCACCATGCGCCAACCGTGATAGCCCGAACCGCCGCCAACATCCAACACGCGCTTGTCGGTCAAATCACCGATATGCGCCGCCAAGCGTTGCCATTTGTAATCGCTGCGCCATTCGGTATCAATCAACACTTGCCGCGTTGGGTCATCTTGTGCACCCAGCAAAAATGGGCCTTTGCGCCACGGCATCAGTTGTTTGAGTAGCGCGGCGGTGGCATTGGTTGCGGCGGTTGTCCAGTCTAGTGTCACCGTCACCGCAGATGCGTTCAAATCTACCGTGCGCTGATACGCTGGCAACACCGCAGGCAAACGCGCGATCAACGACGCGTAATGCG
The DNA here is from genome assembly GCF_001591265.1 of Moraxella atlantae NBRC 14588. Taxonomy (GTDB): domain Bacteria; phylum Pseudomonadota; class Gammaproteobacteria; order Pseudomonadales; family Moraxellaceae; genus Faucicola; species Faucicola atlantae. The sequence continues at coordinate 108,247 of NZ_BCUL01000006.1, forward strand.
GCGCGTGTGCGTAGCGGCTTTTGTCCTTGATGTGGGCAAGCCAACTTGGCAGCTGCGCCAACCAATCTTGCAGCGCAGGGTGTGCTGCGCTTAATTGCAGCAGCGTCAAGTACAATTCGGTTTCGGCATGGGTAATGCTAGAGGCGGTGGAGTTCATACGACAATGGATTTTTTTATCAATGACCAAACGGTGATGGTTTAAACGCGCTGGCTATTTAAACGCGATGATAGACGCAAAATTTAAAAATTGAAACCACGTCAAATGGCGGCTAAAACCGACCTCTGCAAGCCGCGCGTGGTGCATTGGCAAGGTGTCGGTAATCAGCACGTTTTCCAGCGCATTGCGTTTGCCGCTGATTTCCAATTCACTATACCCATTAGCGCGTTTAAAATCGTAATACCGCTCAACTTGCCACGCGTCGTCTTGCTCATCAAGCAGGTGGGTTTTTTCGGTCAAAATCAAAATCCCGCCTTCTGCCAACGCAGCATAACAGTTTGCCAAAACGGCTTGGCGCGATTTAGGCGGCAAAAATTGCAAGGTCAAATTCAGCACAATCATATCACAGGGCAACAGCTCAACCTCACGCACATCGGCAAGCGTCACCGTGATATCGTGTGCTGGGTAGTGCTCAGCAAGCAAGGTTTGCGCCTGTTGGCACATCGGTGCGGACACGTCAATGGCATGAATCTCGACATCCGATGGTGCAAAATGCCCTGCCAAGGCAAAACTCACCGCGCCCAATGAGCAGCCCAAGTCATAAATCCGACTGACCTTGTCGCCTGTGGCGCTACGCTGACGAAACGCACAGTGGCGTTGGGCAAAAATCGGCAACATCGACAGCACTTGTCCATACCCTGGCACGCTGCGTCGAATCATGTCGGGAAAACACGCCACGACCTGCTCATCAAAGCTAAACCGTGCGGTTTTATCCAGTGGTGTGGTGAAGATCGTGTCTTGGGCAGACGGCGGTGCAGAGTAATCGGTCATGGGGCAGCAACGTTTAGGCAAATGTGGATCTGTTGGCACGTGGGACGCACAGTGCAATACGCGGTAGGCTCACCCCCTCCCAAGTACTGCTAACGCCAACCACCGCCAAGCGCATTATACAAGGCAACCAAGTTCAACGCTTGCCCAAGTTCGTTTTGGATCAGGCTTTGCTCATACTCTTGCGCGGTAATCCGTGCTTTGGGCATGCTATCAAAGGTTTGCCGCCCGTAATTATACAGCTTTTTGGCGTGGCTGGCTTGCAATTCGGCAGCTTGTACGCCTTTTTGCACATGCGTGTGCTGGCGACGCAGCGCAGCATCAAGCTGGGCGCTGTTATCGACTTCTGCCAAGGCGTTGAGTAAAGTTTTGTCATATTCTGCCATCGCCGCTTGGACACGCGCATCAGCAGCTGCAATGTTCAGCTTGATACGCCCGTTGGTAAATAGTGGTACCGATACCGTGGCATTGACCAGCCCGACGGTCGCGCCTGTGCTGTTCAAGCCGTTGTCGCTGATCGACAGCCCGCCCGTCAGCGCGCCAAAATCCAACCCAAAACGTGGGTATTGGTCAGCCACCGCGCTGCCGTGTCTGGCTGCTAGCGCATTGACTTGCGCTTGTTTGGCGCGGATATCGGGGCGACGGGTGAGTAAGTCACTGGGGTAATAACCACGCGGTGCGGCAGGCAGGTGCTTAAAGACATTGTCACGGCTGACTGATAAATCAAACGTCTGCGGCGTTTTACCACTTAATACGGCGATTTGGCGGATATTGGCTTGACGTTCGGCGGTCAGGTTGGCTTGTTTGGCGCGGATGCCTTGCAATTTGACTTCCACATCATCGATATCATAGCGCGTACCCTGCCCCAGATCAAACCGCGCTTTGGCATAGCGGCGCAAATCCACCAACGCTGCCTCAGTGCGTTTGAGCACTGCAGCTTCACGCTCTTTGCTACGCGCCTCAAAATACGCTTGCGCAATTTTTGCCGAAACCAGCATTTGGGCGGCGTGATTTTTTTCTGCTGTGGCAAGATAGGCATAACCTGCGGCATCGGCGTCACTTTGTTTTTTGCCAAAAAAATCAGGCTCCCAACTTGCCAGTACGCCCAGATGGTAGCTGTGCCCATCCACGTCGATGTTTGAACCACCCCAATCACTACCAAGCATACCAAGCGGACGGCGCGCATTTGTGGGTAGTGGATTATCAACGCTGCCTGTTGCTGCGGTTGCACCACCTGACGCGCCGACCATCAGCCCTTTGTCGGCATTGGCAAGTTTGGCGATGGCACGCGCCTCATCAATACGCGCATTGGCTTCGCGTACATCGGGTGCAGTTTGCAACCCATCTTCGATGAGCCGCGACAATACAGGGTCACGAAACTGCTGCCACCATGCGCGAATATCGCTTTGCTCGCCCATCGGCAACACATAGTCAAATTGTTGTGGAAACGTGACTTGCGAGTATGATTTGACGGGCGTATTTTGGCAGCCACTCATCAGCCCTGCTGCCAGTGCACTGGCGAATAAGGCAGCCAGCAGAGTGCGGCGTGACGCGCGGCGAGCGGTTGAATTGGGCGCTGAATGTGGTGTTAAAATTGGGTACAAAAGCCTCATGATACTTGTCCAAAATAGTCGTTTATGTTTATATGAAATCAAAAAAATCTTAGCCTTGTTTATCAAGCATGCTGCGAAAGCGGCGCAAGGCAAAAAACATAAAAATCAGCCCAGCAACGGTCATTTCAACCAAATAATGCCCGACAATCTGAAGATCAGCGTTACGAAACAGCACCGCATGGCTAAACAGCGCATACTGCGTGACAGGCGAGAACTGCGAAATACTTTGCACCCACACAGGCATGCACTCAAACGGCGCATCACCGCCTGATATCAGCCGCAAAATCACATACACAGGCAGTGACAACAAGCCAAATTGCGGTAGCGTTGGTGCAAGCGTGGCAAACATAATACCCATCGCCGAGGCGAAAAATAAAAACACCAATGTGCCCAGCATATACAAAGCGATTGAGCCGTTGATTTGCACCCCCAGCCAACCTTGCACGACAAAAATCAGTGACAACAACGCCGCCATGGCAATCACCAACCCGTTACTGATGATTTTTGCCAGTGCAATTTGGTTGGCAGTGACGGGCATGACCAACAAATGCTCAATTGTGCCGCGCTCTTTTTCGCGAATAATCGCCGCACCCACCAACATCATCGCCAGCAAAAACACAAAGCCGACGATATTGGTCACAGCAAAAAACCAATGGCTCATGGTGTTTGGGTTGAACCACACGCTGGTTTGGATTTTGACAGGCAGACGCGCAAGTGGGCTGTCTTTTTTGAGGTAATGATACGTTTCTTGGTTAAAAATCTCTTGGATATACACCATCCCCACGCCTGCTTGCGACACAGCGGTGGCGTCGGCAGACAGCTGCACACTGGGGTGCTTGCCCGTGCGCGCGTCTTTTTCAAAATCTTCGGGAAACTCCAAACCAAAGATATACTCACCTTGATCAAACCCATCACTCAAGGTTTGGCTATCAGCAACATAAATTGGCGGCTGAAAACTTGGCGGCTGCAAGGTAGACACCAAATAGCTACTCATCGGTGAGCGATCATGATCGACTACCGCCACCGTGGCGTTATTGACCTCGGTGGTAATCCCCGTTGAGATAGTATAAATCAACACCGTGAACAAAAACGCGATAATCGCCAGTACCATCGGGTCACTAAACAGAGTCTGAAATTCTTTACCGGTCAAAGTCAGCACATTTTTAAGCCATTGCCACGCGCTGGGCAGTACGCGCTTGGGCGCAGCAGGCACAGGTTTGGACAAATCAGCGCGCTGCATACTCATTGCTCCTGTTTTTGCAAGCACAGACTGGCAAGCACGACATACCCCACCCCAAACCCAAGGATGATCAAGTAATGGCGCGCAAAATTTTCAATCCCTAAGCCTTTGGTAAATGCACCTAGACTAATTTGCTGAAAATAGGCGGCAGGAAACGCCTCACCCACAAATCGGCTAACGCCCGTGATGGATGATAACGGATACAAAAAGCCTGAAAAATTAAGCGCAGGAATCATCGCCGCCACCGCCGTGGCAAATACCGCTGACACTTGGGTTTTCATCATCGAAGAAATCCATAACCCAAACGCCGTCGCCGAGCACACCAACAGCAGCGCGCCCACCGTCAGCCCGATAAACGATCCCTTTACAGGCACCCCAACAATGACAATCGCCATCCACACCAACACAAAATAACTGGCAAATGCTGTCAGAATATATGGAATTTGCTTGCCAACCAAAAATTGTGTCGTTGAGGCAGGTGAGGTATACAAATTGGTAATCGAGCCTAACTCTTTTTCACGCACCACACCCAACGCTGTCATCATCGCAGGGATCAAAATCAGCGCCAACATCAACGCACCAGGGATAATGGCATAAATACTGGCAAAACCTTGGTTGTACAAAAACCGCGGCTCAATCATCACCACAGGGCGCGCATCAATCGGTAGACCTGTTTGGTGCACCTTGTCACGGGCATAAGTCAGCAAAATTCCCGTGACATAGCCTTTGATGTTCTCGGCGATAAACGGTGCGCTACCATCGATATAAAAATTGATCTCAGGGCGATCAAACTGCTTCATGTCAGCGGCAAAATGACTGGGGATCTCCAAAATCAGCTTGGCGTCACCACTTTTGAGGCGTGTTTGTACCTGTTCACTCGATTGCAAACGCTCAACGCCCGAAAAATACGGCGAGCCATCAAAGTATTCAATCAGCTCACGGCTTTCGGTGGATTGGTCATAATCGATGACCGCCATGTTTAGGTGGTTGATGTCAAACGACACCGCATATGCCACCGTCAGCATAATCACCACAGGGCCGATCAAGGCAAACGACAGCCGGATTTTATCGCGGCGTAGCTCTTTGCCTTCACGATTGGCAAACGCCCACATCAATGCCAGCCATGCCCACAGCCCTTGACGCCGTTTGAGCGGCTTTTTGTTGGGCTGCTCGCGATTTTCGCTTGCGGTAGCGGTTTGCGGCTTAGCGGCATCAGCTAGCGGTGGGTTGGTAGCAGCCGCTTGCGCGTTTTGTTTGGTGTTTTTGCCATCGTCAGATGCTTCGACCAAATACGCGATAAACGCCTCTTCAAACGTATCAGCACCTTTTTGGGCTTGTAGATCGCGCGGTTTGCCCACTGCCAATACGTTGCCTTGGTGCATCAACGAGATACGGTCACAACGCAATGCTTCACTCATAAAGTGTGTGGAGACAAAAATCGTAATGCGCTGCTCACGCGATAGCGCAACCAGTTTTTTCCAAAACATATCGCGCGCAGCAGGATCAACGCCCGATGTCGGCTCATCTAAAATCAATACCTTAGGCTGGTGCAAGCACGCCGCTGCCAGTTGTAGACGCTGACGTATGCCAAGCGGCAAATCAGCAGGTAGCTTGTCGGCAACGTCGGCAAGGTCAAATGTGGCAAGGCTCTGCTCGATGTAGCGCGTTTGTTCGTTTTCAGCAATGCGATACAGCCGCGCGTGTAGCTTGAGGTTGCCGCGCACAGACAGCTCTTCATACAACGAAAACGCTTGCGACATATAGCCGACTTTGAGGCGGTTTTCCATACTACCGCCTGTGACAGGCTCACCCAACAAATAGGCCGTGCCCTCGCTGACATCCAGCAGTCCTGTAAGCATTTTCATGGTGGTGGATTTACCACAACCGTTCGAACCCAAAAAGCCAAAAATCTCACCTTGGGCAATGCTAAAGCTAACGTGATTGACGGCGACAAAATCACCAAAGCGTTTGGTTAGGTTTTCAGCTTCAATGGCAGGTGGCAAATTAGGGTCAGGCTCAAACGGCGGCACGCTAAAGCTGGTATCGCCGCGTTTGTTTTCGGGCAATAAGGTGTTATACGCTTCTTCTAGATTGGGGCGTCCTTCGGCATCTAGCGGATGATTGGCGTACTGCTTGACGACGTTTTCGGTGGTGTCGCTGATGAGAATTTCACCATCATTCATGGCGATGGTATAGGCAAATTGTGAAGCTTCATCAATATACGCCGTCGATACCATCACAGTCATGTTGGGGTTTTCACTGCGCAGCGCATTGACCAGTGTCCAAAATTGCTGACGCGATAACGGGTCTACCCCTGTGGTTGGCTCATCCAAAATCAGTAAATCAGGATCATGCACCAAGGCACAGCATAGACTAAGCTTTTGTTTCATCCCACCTGATAGCTTGCCTGCAGGTCGGTCTTTGAATTTTAGCAAGTCGGTGGCGGCAAGCAGACGATCGATACGCGCTTGTCGTGCGGTTTTGTCAATGCTAAATAACCGTGCGTGAAAGTCGATGTTTTCCATCACCGACAGCGTTGGATAAAGGTTGTGTCCTAAGCCTTGCGGCATGAAGGCAACTTTATTGAGCAGCTGCTCGCGGTCACGTTTGTTGCCCATGTCCTTGCCCAGTACCTGTACTGTGCCCGTTTGGATTTTTTTCATGCCTGCAATCAGGCTCATGAGGGTCGATTTACCCACCCCATCGGGGCCAACAAGCCCGATGGTGGTGCCAGCAGGTACGGTCACGCTGACGTTTTTGAGCGCGTCGGTTTGTTTGCCGTAGCGGTGCGATACGTTTTGTACGACCACCGCTGGCAGGTTGTCTGCGCCATCAAAGGTAGCGTGCGCTGGCTGGCTGTGTGTTGGTTGTAGCCGTTTCATCGCCATGTGCTCCTTATGCCATTAATAGGCAGTTGAAGCGGTGGCAGGTGTTGGGTTGGCGGTTTGGGTTGGCGCACTGGTTGGGTCAGCTATTTGGCTGTTGGGTAGTTTGACCGCCAAGTCTTGGTTCCAGCTAGCATTTGGATCAAGCTGCACGTAGCCTTGTGCGGTCATACCGCCTTTGAGCAGGTTTTGATAACGCTTGGCAACTTGTGGATCAAGGCTCAGCTTGACACGGTACATCATTTTTTCGCGCTCGTTTTTGGTTTCAACCGATTTTGGCGTAAATTGCGACTGGTTTGCCACAAAGGTGACTTTGGCAGGAAAAACAGCATTGATGCCATCCAAGACGATCCGCGCAGGGCTGCCGATTTGCACTTGGCTGCTGCTATCGGTTGGCAAAAAAATTTCTAAATACACATCGCTTGGATCAACCAACGTGACCACCTTGCTACCTGCTGCAATGACGTTGCCGACTTCGGCAATGCGGTACTCAACCCGCCCTGGTTGTGGTGCGCGCACATACAGATCGGCTTGGATGGATTTGACGCGGTTGATTTGTGATTGGGCTTGGTCGATACCTGCTTGCGCTTCTGCCATGGCGGCTTTGGCTTCCTCAACGCCTGCCCGCGCCTCATCAATGCTAGCTTGTGCTTCTGTTGAGCCCGCCGATGCTTGGTTTTTGGCGGCTTGCGCGGCGAGCACTTCAGCTTTGGCGGCTTCATAGGCTTGTTGGCGTTGCTGCAATTCTGCCACCGATACCAAGTCATCTTTGCGCAAGGCAATGGTGTTGTTGAGGTTGTCTTTGGCGATTTGTAGCTGCGCTTGTTTGGCGGCAATGACGGCATCGGCTTGGCTGACACCGCCTTGGGTGCGCGCAAAGCCACCTTCGGCGCGTTTTTGTGTGCTCATCGCCCGACGAATAGCCCCTTGTGCGCGTGACTTGGCAGCCTCAGCTTGGGCTTTGGCAGCTTGTGCTGCCTGTAACTGGGTGTCTAGCTCATCGGATGACAGCGTGACCAACGGTGTGCCTTGTTGCACCACGTCGCCTTCATTGACCAAAACTTGGCTCACCCGCCCTGCTCGTAGGCTAGCAACGTCGATTTTTTGCAGCTGCAACCGCCCATTGGATGACGCAAAACCTGCTGGGGTAGCGTCTTGGGTGCGTTGGCGATTCATGTAGATGGCAAGCGCTGCCAATGCCAACAGTACGATTATCAGCACGATATAATAGGATTTTTTCATGACTTATACCCTAGCCTAACCCACGCCTACCGACAGCCAGTTTGTCAGCGATCAGTTTGATGAATGCTGCTTAAGCTGTTGGTATGTTGTCGTTCTTTGGCGTCGGTATGCCCAATTTTTGATCCCATGTATAAACCCCAACCGCGGTGATGAATCGCAGCTGAGGTTGCCCAATTTCAATTATCCGAACTTTAGTTGATGCTTTGCCTTTGCCCTATATTTGCTGGCAAAATCTTTACAACCCATTATTTTTAAATAATTTTTACTGATTTTGTTTATCTTAAGACTACTTAAGACATAAAATATAACTAAACCTAGATTATACACATAAAAACTTATTTGTATAATGGATTAGATTATTTATTTGTAGTCTGTGAGATGACAAAAAGATCTTTGCAAACTTAGCAGAATATGGCTCGGTTAGTTTTATTTATCAATAAATTTAAAAATTTAAATTTATCTAAAACATCAAGGCAACCCATAGGCGCGATTCGATCATTACCAATTGCCTCAACCATTACCAATTGCCCCAACACCGTAACCAATTTGCCAAACTCAATGCCAAAAAACCTGCTAGGCTAGACCCCAATCACATCACCACAGCACGACAACAGCGGTGCGTGATTTGGCTTTAAAATCAGGCAATCATCCCCATTAAATGCATGTTTTAAATGATGAATGAGTTAGCGTTACCATTAAATAAATAAGGAACAACCATGCAAACCATTATCTTAGGCGGCGGCTGTTTTTGGTGCACCGAGTCGGTGTTTCGCCATGTTAAAGGTGTGACTAAAGTCACCTCAGGTTACATGGGCGGCGATGCAGCAACAGCAAACTACCGTGCGGTGTGCGGCGGCGATACAGGACACATTGAGGTCATCGCGGTAGAATTTGATGATACGGTCATCGGGCTAGAAACGGTTTTGGATATCTTTTTTGCCACCCATGACCCAACCACACAAGACCGCCAAGGCAATGACGTGGGGCGGCAATACGCGTCGGTGATTTTTTATACCGATGAAGCCGCGCAAAAACCAACCATCGACCGTGTGATCGGCCAGCTGCGCGATGAAATGGGTATTCGTGTGGTCACTGAGGTACACCCTGCGCAAGAGTTTCATATTGCTGAGGACTACCACCAAGACTACTACGCCAAAAATCCCACCCAAAGCTACTGCAACTTTGTCATTCCGCCCAAACTTGCCAAGCTCAAACAGTACTTTAGCGGTTTTGTCATTGAGCGCGACTAATCGGTCATCGCTTGTAATAAGCACCGTCTGTGTTAAGATAGGTGCTTATTTTTTTTGCAAATATTTTGCCTATTTAAAAGGTTTGACGATGACAACACCTTGCTACCAACATTCACCAAAAACCCACGATTTAAAAAACCCGATCAAATTTAGCTTAAGCGTGATGGTTTTAGGCTTGCTCAGTGCGTCTGCGTTTGCTGCGCCTGAGCCGCCGTATTTAGACAACGGCGAATTTCAACAATGCTTAAATACGCTTAAAAATTCATCAGGGTTTTCTGCCGTATCGCCGAGTACCTTCGAGCGTTATCGCCCAACTGCACCTGATCCTAGCGTGGTTGTATCGCTGAATTATCAGCCTGAGTTTGATAAAAAAGTTTGGGATTATCTGTCGGGATTGGTCGATGATGAGCGCGCACAAGACGGGGTTGAAGCCAAACAACGCCTCATGCCAACCTTGCGCCAAATTGAACAACGCTATGGCGTGGATGCCAACCACGTGCTTGGCGTGTGGGGGGTGGAATCCAATTTTGGCAAAACGTTGGGCAAAAAAGATTTGATCGATTCGCTTGCAACACTGTCGTGTTTTGACCGTCGGCAAAGCTACTTTCGCACCGAATACGCCAATGCGCTAAAAATCTTGCAGCGGGGTGATATCCGCCGTGAGGACTTAAAAGGCTCATGGGCAGGCGCGTTTGGGCAGACCCAGTTTATGCCCTCAACGTTTTTGCGCCTAGCACAGGATTTTGACGGCGACGGGCGCAAAGATTTGGTCAATAGCGAAGCCGATGCACTGGCATCGACTGCCAATTTCTTGGCAAAATCGGGCTATCGCACGGGCGAACCATGGGGCTATGAGGTCAAGTTGCCAACGGGCTACTGGGCAAACAGCAACCGTAAGGACAAAAAACCGATTAGCTACTGGCGCGCGCAAGGTTTAACGCTGCCCGATGGACAACCTTTGCCCAGTGATTTGGACAGCGTGGGGCTGCTGTTGCCTGCTGGGGTTGAAGGGCCAGCGTTTTTGGTCGGCAAAAACTTTGATACGTTTTATAGCTACAATGCATCAGAAAACTATGCGCTTGCCATCGCACACTTGTCGGATATGATTCGACAAAATCGCACCAGCAATGTCGGCTTTGCCACGCCATGGCCGACCGACGATCCTGGCATCAGCCGCCGACAAGCGCGTGAAATTCAGCAAGCCTTGCTCAATTTGGGCTATGACATCGGCAACGCGGACGGCATTATTGGCGATAAGACACGCTATGCTATCCAAGACTACCAACGCAAACAAGGCGTGAATCCCGACGGACGTGCAGGCATGAAGCTGTATCGCCAGTTGGTTGGACAAAACGGGCAATCGGGTGCATTTGTCAGGCAACCAACCAACCAACCTAGCCAGTACCGCCAACCTACCACATACCACCAACCAAACGGCTACCGCATCGTCCAACCTGTCGTCGTCGCGCCAGTGGTCAGCACGCCTAGCAACAATCGCCCTGTTGTTATGCGTCGCGTTGATACTGGTAATGGCGTGGTTTTGGTACCATCGCGCTAAACGTTGATGTTGATCATAAAAAAACCTCAAATCGTGATGATTTGAGATTTTTTTTGTAACAATTAAACAACTGGCGGTTAAACAATCGGCGGTGGTGTAGGCTCTTTGCCATCATCCATTTGGATTTTTTTGGTTTCGCCTGTGGCGTTGCTGCCCCAATCGTCGTCTTCGTCATCGTCCCATTTTTTGAAGTTTTCACTTGGGTTGATGCCGCGACGTTTCATGTCGGCAACTTGTTCTTCAAGCGTGCGAAATTGACGCGCTTCATGCATGCTGTCTTCAAGTTCGCTGATTTCGCTGTTAAGCTCGGTACTGTTTGGTGGGTTGGTGGGATTTGCCATAAAACACACTCCTTCAAAAATTTTTCGGTTTATGCAATTTACTAATAATCATGTAACAGCGTCATATTGCGGTTGAGCTGCCACAATTCGCGCGTGCTACGCTCATCTTTATAAGGTATGATCCAACCGCCATGAATCAGCTGCTGTTTGATCCATTGTAAATCTAGGCTATTGATTTGACAACGTGAGACCGCGTGCGCGTCGGGCATGGTTTCTTCTACCACCGCCAGTGCTGGGGCTTTGAGCAAATCATTGAACGCGCGTTGTAGCATATCGGTGCTAAACGGCACGGGTAACAACGCGATCATATCCAAAATCTCACCCCAACTAAGCAGATGCGTCGCGGTAATATCGTGCAGATTGCCGTGTTGATAGGCATGGGCAGAATAATTGACCAACACGGTGTCATCAAGCACCAGATGCAGCGTTGGGGCTGATTGGCTCAGCGGTGCTGGGTTAGGCGCAGCGTTTGGTCGATCGCGTTTGCTAAACGGTGTGCGAGACAGCGGCGGTGCAGCAGGCGCAGGCGTGGCAGCGGTCGACGTCAAGGTGGCATCGGCGGCAAAAGTAACAATATTGGCTTTTGTGGACGCATGTGTGGACGCATGGTGCTCAACCAATGCGGTGACCAAACGCAGACATTCATCTACCGCTTGCGCGGCATCGTGATACAACACAGTACGCTCGTATTGCTCTTTTTGCACCTGATTGGCTAAATCCAACCGTTGGCGCGACACTGTATTGAGCGTTGCCGCGCTACGCAGCAGCGCAACCACAGGCGACGGCTTGTTACGCGCGTACAGATAATTTAAATGCAAGTAGCTGATTCCCGTGGGGCTAGGCGTGCCATAATCTTCGCCCAACACAAACAGCACCGCGTCGCTGGCATCGATTTGCCGACGGCTAAATGCGTTGGCATTTTCAGGGTTACCAATTAAATCCCACGTCAAGTTATACAAAGGTGTGAGCGCGTCTTGCAGCGCGTTTTCAAGCGCAGGCTGCTCGTTACGCACCAAACACACATGAATATGATAAGCTCGGTTGGTCACCTAAACTCTCGCTTGTCTTATCGTTATCTTTTTTTGGTCAAAATAATCACTGTCAAAATAACACCTGTGTGGTGGCAAATTACTGTGCCATCAAGCCACAATGCTGAAACTCCACCACACGCGGCGGCAGATATTGTGCCAATAAGCGTGTCGCTACCGCTTGTGTTTGGGCAATATCACCCGTGGTAACAAGCGTCAGCGGCGGCAAATCGCTAGGTGGGCGCAACAAATTTGCTGTTTCAAGCAAGGACACCACACGTCGGGCTATCGCACCGCCTGAATCAATCAGCGTAAGCCGTGCCCCTGTTTGGGTGATTTGCGCGCGTAAATAATCTTGAAAAAACGGATAGTGCGTGCAGCCCAATACCAAATAATCCACCGCTTGCGCGCTTAGTGTATCAAGCAAATTTGCCAACTCACCGACCGCGACATGACCGCTTGGCATACCTGCTTCCACCCACGGCACCAGACTGGCTAGGCTATATTTGCTCACGGTCACCCCACGTGGGGCTGCCACTTGGGCAATCACGGTATTTAGCAGTGCGCCATTGAGCGTTGCAGGTGTGGCAAGCACGGCAATGTGGCGCGTTTGGCTGGCAAGCACGGCAGGTTTGATGGCAGGCACCAAACCGACAATCGGCACTTGCGTAAACGCCTGACGCACCGCTTGCAGACCATACGCCGACGCACTGTTGCAGGCAATCACCACCAACTTGCAGTCTTGTGCCATCAGCCAGCGCACCGCATCAATCGTCAAACGCTCAATATCCGCCGCGCTGCGCCCCCCGTACGGTACATGCAACGTATCTGCCAAATACACATAACGCTCATGCGGCAGCGCTTGCATGATATGCGCCAACACCGACAAGCCGCCAACACCCGAATCGAACACCCCAATCGGCGCGTCGGCAGGATTGATGCACGGTTGTTTAGTTTGACACCAAAGATTGGGTGAAGACAACGTTGGCTGAGTTTGGCACATGCCGTAACGCACTTTACTTTAAACGATTTACCACAGGCTTGACTTCCTCCCCTCCCTAAAGTGAGGGGATTCCTTCTACAAGACGGTCAAGCCCGACCGCAAGAATGTTCTTACTGGCGTTAATATCTCTATCATGCCATGTGCCACACTTCGCACAAGTCCATTCTCTTATTCGCAAACCTGCTCTACCTTTTGGACTACTGGACATATCGCCACAGCACGAACAGGTTTGGGTAGTGTATTTCTCATTTACGATTTCAAAACGGCAACCTGCATGCTTGCATTTGTAGGTCAGTTGTCGTTTGAGTTCAAACCAACCTGCATCGTAAACCGATTTGGCTAGTTTGCCTTTTTTATGGTTGAATTGGGTAGTTTTAATATCACCGACCACGATTAGGGCATTGTCTTTGACTAATCGGGTGGTGAATTTGTGAATGAGGTCTTGGCGTGTGTTTTTGATTTTGGCATGAATCGCTTTGACACGCTGTTTGTTTTTGGCACGTTGAGCAATGGCTAAATCTTTGGCATATTTGAGCGTTTGCTTGATTTGTAGTTTATCGCCGTTTGAGGCGGTGGCACTGTCTTTTAAGCCTAAATCTATGCCGACACTACCTGTACCACATTGCTGTTTTGGGTATTCTTTAACGATGATACAGGCATACCAACGATTACGGCTGTCTTGGACGACCTCAAGGGTGTTTATTTGATATAGGCTAAGATTGTAGCTATCCCATACGTCTATCAGTAGCTTTTGCCCTTTGGCTAGGCTTAGTTGTAGTGTTGATTTTAAGCCTTTTTTACCCGTCTGATAGGTAGCCAGTAATTTGATTGCGGATTGCTTAAATGGAATCCAACCTAGGCTTTTACGCTTTGCCTTTGGGTTGTTGGTTCGCCAGTTAAGTTTAGCCTTTTTGAATTGGCGTCGCGATTTGGCGTGAGTTTCATTAATGGCTTGTATGGTTTGAGAATGCAAGCCAAGTAGTTCACCGCTACCTTTGGTGTATTCGTTTAGGTCATAGGCACTAAAAAATTTGCCAGTACGTTGTCGGTATTTAAAACTCAAGTCATTAACATAGTTCCACACAAAATTGACCAAACCGCTTAGGCGGTTTAGTTGGTCTGTGTGTTTGTCTTTTATGCGTAGCTTGAGGGTTTTCATGGGTTTATTTTAACATATTTAGTATCTTATCGTGTGTAAGCATAGCTACTTAAGTTGCCTTATATCCACCGCCTGAAGTCGCAGGTTTACGGCAACGGAAGATAAAAAAATTTGTATGGGTGCATTGCCCCCATAACCAATTATCTTAGCGCAAAAACTGGGCTAAAACCATGAATTTTTGCCCAAACGGCATCAACGCTGGGTGTTAGTGGACAAAATTTAGCGCGGATAATTACTTATGCTCTGTCATCATACGGCATGGATAGCTCAATCACTGTATCGCCGTTTGGCAGGCGCAAGGTCACGCCGTCGCCCTGCTCGACCAATTCCCCCTCATTGGCAAGCTGATAAAACACATTGCGGTGTACCAATGCCCAAATTGCCGAATCGCCATTTTGGCGCACCTTAACGTACGGCTGCTCGGCTTGCTCGTTGCAAGTTTTGGTGTTTGTCGCGTCGGCATCGGTATGTTGTTGTGCCAAATGAAACGGTAAGCCAAATTGCAGCGGATGCGCTGCATCCACAGTCACGCGCTCACCTTGCGCGGTGATCAGATGCAGCACGCGCTTGTCATTTTGCGCCACATAATCGTATTGTGTGATCAATAGCGGCGCGTCTTCAACAGCGATTTGCAGCTTTTCAACAGGGGTTTTTAAAAAATACGTCACCGCGCCTGCGGCATCGACTTCTGCCCACAACACGCGGCTAAACAACGTCACCATCGCGTCACGCTCGATTTTTCGCCCTGCGTGCCACCACTCGCCATTGGCTTTGATGGTCAAATCCATCATACCGCAAAAATCAGGCTGCCATTTTTCTAGCGGTGGTATTGGCTTGGTAGTCGGGTCGTCATTTGCCAGTAGCTGTTGGCTTAGGTTATCTAGGCTGGCAGCATTCGTGATTGGCTTGTCGTTGGTTGGTGGCGTGTTCATCGTCGTTCCTTGTCGGTTTGTCAGGTCTTCAGTGGGTTTAGGTCAGCGACTTTGTTGAATCATCATAACGGCTTTTGTTTTGCTTGCGGGTAGCAATGCTTTATCAAACGGTAAAAAATTATAAGCGACCAGCCACAAGGCGACTAAAAACCGTTCATTTTTAGCCAAAAATAATGACTGACTGGTCATAGACCCACGCGCATAAGGTTTGGCTATATGGCAATGAATTTTTTTAGGCTATAATGATGCAATTTAAGCGGTTCAATCAACCGCTAAGCGTTTGAAAACGGCTAAAATTTTTACCAAGTTTGTTTGGTTTTACGATCTACCCATTCGCTTATTTGTCAGCCGTTTGCTTAAATTTTTGAATGGATGTACAACATTTCGCCCATTTTTGCTAAGGAGTAGCCATGTCAGCAGACGCTAGCACGGACACCGTGCAACCCATCGAACGTGAACAAATGGAATTTGACGTAATCATTGTCGGCGGTGGGCCATCAGGCTTGTCGGCGGCGATTCGCTTGCGTCAGCTTGCTATTGAGGCAGGCAATGACGAATTTAGCGTGTGTGTGGTCGAAAAAGGCTCAGAATTTGGCGCGCATATCTTGTCGGGCGCGGTTATGGAGCCGCGCGCGCTGACCGAGCTGATTCCTGATTGGAAAGAAAAAGGCGCGCCTGTCCACGTGGCGGCAAAAGAAGATCGTGTGTATATGCTCAAAAACGCGACCAAGTACCGCCAACTGCCCAACAAAATCGTGCCTGCGCTGATGCACAATGACGGCAACTATATCATCTCATTGGGAAATTTGGTGCGCTGGTTGGCGACACAAGCCGAAGAACTAGAGGTCATGATGTTCCCCGGCTTTGCTGCTGCTGAGGTACTGTATGGCGAAGACGGATCAGTGCGCGGCATCGTCACAGGTGACATGGGCGTTGCCGCCGATGGTGAGCCAAAAGCAAGCTTTGAACCAGGCTACGAGCTATTGGCAAAATACACCATTTTTGCCGAAGGCTGCCGCGGACATCTAGGCAAGCGTTTGGTCAAGCGGTTTAATTTGGATGACGGGCGCGACCCACAGCACTACGGCATCGGGCTCAAAGAGCTGTGGGAAGTTGAACCCGACAAGCACGAGCTGGGCGTGGTGATGCACGGTTCGGGCTGGCCATTGAGTGAAACAGGCAGCACGGGCGGTTGGTGGTTATATTTTGATGAAAATAACCAAGTATCGTTTGGCTTAGTTGTCGATTTATCTTACACCAACCCCTACGTGTCACCGTTTGATGAAATGCAGCGGCTTAAAACCCACCCTGTCATCAGCAGTATTTTGCAAGGCGGCAAGCGTTTGTCGTACGGCGCGCGTGCCTTAGCAAAAGGCGGTTTAAATGCTTTGCCAAAATTGTATTTCCCTGGTGGTGTATTGGTTGGCGATGATGCAGGCTTTTTGAACCCTGCCAAAATCAAAGGCACGCACACGGCGATCAAATCAGGCATGTTAGCGGCAGAATCGGTGTACGCGGCGATTGCGTCAGGGCGCGCGCACGATGAAGTGGCAAGCTACGAAGACGCGTTCAAAAACTCATGGCTGCATGAAGATATGTACCAAGCGCGTAACTTTGCAGGCGCAATGCATCGCATGGGTACGTGGATGGGCGGCGCGTTTAACTTTTTAGACGCCAATATCTTTAAAGGCAAAATGCCACTGACCATTCGTGACACCACGCCAGATTATGCCGCACTAGAGCGCGCCGATCATGCGCTTGTGCCTGACTATCCCAAGCCAGACGGCAAACTAACCTTTGATAAGCTATCATCGGTGTTTATCTCCAACACCAATCACGCCGAAGACCAGCCTTGCCACCTGCGCTTGACTGACCCTGCTATCCCCATCACGCGCAACCTCAAAATCTTTGCCGAGCCTGCCCAGCGTTATTGCCCAGCAGGGGTTTATGAGGTGGTACCCGACGGTGCAGGTAGCGCAAAATTTGTCATCAACGCGCAAAACTGCGTGCATTGCAAAACCTGTGACATCAAAGACCCGTCACAAAACATCACATGGGTGACCCCAGAAGGCGGCGGCGGCCCGAATTATCCGAATATGTAAGGCTGCTTTTTAGCCAAAAATCGTTATAAAAAATCGCTACTTGATGAAGTGGCGATTTTTTTATGCGACCAAAATCGTGAAATGACAATATAGCATTCAACACAACAACCGCTTGTTACAACAAACGGTTGTCAATTGGTAATTTTTTTTAGAATATTTCTTAAGTATTTGGCTAGCGTTTAGCCAATCAGCTGCATCTGCCCTGCTTTGACGGTCATGGTTTTGCCAACGTTGGCACTATAAGATGGCTGTAAGATATCGCTGACAAATACCCAATCACATTTGCACTGCTCTGGGGTGACAGTAACCACCATGTAACCACGACGGCTGGTATCACACCATTTGAGCGTGCCACCTTCGATCACGAGTGGCAATGCTTGCGCAAACTGATCGGCCTGTGCAGCAGGAATAAATTCATCAAACCCTGGTGATGTCACGGATTGAACGCCGAACTCAACGCCAACTGCATGACCGTCATTGGTCACCAGGTTGCTTGCCCATGCATTATGGGTATCACCTGCCAATACCACGAAGTTTTTGTTTAGGTTTTTTGCCATTTTGAACACCGCTTCTTGCGCGGCGGCATAGCCATCCCATGCGTCCAAATTATAAGGAACGTAAGGCGCGTTCAACACCGCTTGTTCCTGCTCGGTGAGCGTGTCGGGTGCTTGTTTGGCTTTTTGCTTAAGTGCCAAATAAGTAGGCAAATTCACACCCGTTTTGGGGTTCATCAGGTTGAACAATACGGGCGATGGCCAACGCATTCTACCGATCAACACTTGTTGTCCTAGGATTTGCCATTTTGCTTTTGAAGCTTGCATTTGGGTATAAAGCCAATTTTGCTGCGCTAAGCCCAACATTTGGCGGTTAGGATTGGTGACATCGGCGGTGAATTTGGCGTTGTTGACAACCACTTGACCGTTGGCGTCTTGGGTCAAATAAGGACCGAAACTCAACTGTTTATCACGTCCGACAATGCGCGTTTCCAACATGTGCAAACTCACCAAATCACCAAAATCAAAGCTACGGTAAATTTGGGTCATTACATCATTACGGGTTGGCATCCATTCATGATAAGCCTTTAATGCCGCCATTTTACGCGTATTCCAATCCCCTTCGTTGGGTTGATGGTTTTCTGCGCCGTCCACGTAGGCATCATTAGAGATTTCATGATCATCCCACACCGCAATCATCGGCATTGCAGCGTGTACTGCTTGCAAGTCTTTGTCAGTGCGATATTGCGCATAACGTTCCCGATAGTCAGTGATGCTCAAAATCTCAGTGGTAGGCTTGACTTCACGGCCAAGCTCTGCCGCGTGTTTTGAAGCATAACCAGGTACGGTTTCGCCTTTGCTATTGACGGTGGTGCGTCCGTACTCATAAATGTAGTCGCCCAAATGAAGCAACGCATCCAAAGGCTGCTTAGCGATATCAGCATACGCATGAAAGTAGCCTGCTGGATAATTTGAGCAGCTCACTACCGCAAATTTGACCTGTGAAACGCTGCCTGTCGGTAGGGTTTTGGTTTTACCCACAGTGCTGACGGTGTTACCCACCAAAAAGCGATAATAATAGATGGTGGCAGGGTTCAAACCAGTGACATCGACTTTGATGGTATAATCCGCGCCGCCGTCTGCCGTTGCGGTACCCGATTTAAGGATTTTGCTGAAGCTGTTATCGCTGGCCACTTGCCATTGCACAGGATAGCTGCCTGCACTTTCAGGTGTGACGCGCGTCCAAATGATGACGCGATCGCTCAACGGATCGCCACTTGCCACACCATGTAAAAACTGGACGCGCGACGTAGGGCCCGTACCAGCTCCGCCAACGGCTTCGATTTTGGTATCATTATCGTCATCATCACACCCTGCCAAGATCAACGATGCGCCTGCCGCGGCCGTCATTGATGAGGCTTGCAAGAAGCGGCGGCGGTTGATCATAGGCTGATCAGACTCGCGCATCAGCAGATTATGGATCGGTTTTTGGTTGGTGATATCGGTGCTTTGGTTGCTGTCAGTCATCTGAAATCCTATCGGGCTAGCATATAAAGTCAATGGTTGAAAGATAAGCTGACGTAAGGTTATTTACGTTCTAGCATCAAATAACATACAACAGTTACATGACAATTTCATGAACGCATGGTTGAACAAATGGTGCTATCCCTTTGAAGCTATCACTTACCTTCCAACCGCAACCCTAGAATTCATAAAACAAAAAAAACCGACCAATGAAATCGGTCGGTCATTGCAAAATGTCTAAAAGACTAGACAGTTAGCCCATTAGGCGATACCTGCCGCAGCTTTGAACGCGGCTTCGTCATAGTCATCACCATGAGTCACCACCACCATGTTGCCATCGGTCGATACATTGACGAATTTTACGCCTTTCACTGTTTCGGTTTTTTTGACGAATTCATCAGCAGCTGCTTTGTCACCCACTTTGATGTCGTATTTGGTTTGTGGCATGGCCAACTCCCTATCATTTACCAATCATATCAAGCTAAGCAGAATAACCAGTCGCTGATGAACATCTGCTATTGCCTGTTGATTCTATTGCCTGTTGTTTAAGGTTGCATTTATTTTCTTTAAAAAGCTTAAATTTTCTTGGTATTTCTATAAAAATTTGAGCCTATATACTGATACTGACTAAGATAGCAAAATTTTGTGCTAAAAACCTAGTACATTTGTCGGTAATTAGGAGGGTTTAGTCTGAGAAATAGTAACAAATGGTTAAGTTAATTTAATCATAAACCATCACAGTGCAAGATCATGGGCAAAGATTAGGCGTTGATGTACTTGATGGCATTGGGTGTCCAGCGTGCAATCAGGCGGTGCACATCGGCTTTGCGCGTTGGGTCGGCAATCAGCTGCCGTGCTAAGGCATTAGCCATGACCAGTAGCACCTCGTCACGCGCCAAGTCGCTGATGTAATAGCCCAGATGCCCTGCCTGACGCTTGCCCAGTAGCTCACCTGCGCCACGTAGCGCTAAGTCTTTTTGCGCGATGACAAAGCCATCGCTACTGTCACGCAGCACATTTAGGCGTTCAATGCCTGTGGCAGATAGCGGCGTTTGGTAGAGCAGCACGCAGTAGCTTTTTTCGCTACCACGACCCACACGTCCGCGCAGCTGGTGCAGCTGTGACAAGCCAAGGCGCTCGGCATTTTCGATCACCATCAATGAGGCGTTGGGCACATCGACACCGACTTCAATCACAGTGGTGGCGACCAGTAGCGCAGTTTTACCGTCTTTAAAGTCTTGCATGACGGCCTGTTTTTGCGCGGGGCGCATTTTGCCGTGCACCAAGCCGATGGGGATGTTGAGGCGGTCAGCCAAATCGGCAAATGTGGCTTCGGCAGCTTGCGCGTCCAGTGCAGTCGACTCCTCGACCAGTGGACAGACCCAGTACGCTTGCTTGCCTGCCTCACAGTTTACCGCGATACGCTCAATGACTTCATCACGGCGGTCACGGCTGACGGTCACGGTGGTGATGGGTGTGCGGTTGGGTGGCAATTCATCAATCACAGATGTGTCCATGTCACCAAACGCGCTCATCGCCAAGGTACGTGGAATCGGTGTGGCGGTCATCATCAGTTGGTGCGGTGTGGTATGCGCTAGACCTTTGTTGAGTAGGGCGACGCGCTGCTCAACGCCAAAACGGTGCTGCTCATCGATAATCGCTAAGCCTAACTTGGCAAAGCTGACTTGTTCTTGAAAAATCGCATGCGTGCCAATGACGATTTGCACGTCATTATCGGCAACGGCTTGCAGCATGTGGGCGCGTTGTTTGGCGGTTTGTTTGCCAGCCAGCCAGCCCACGTTGATGCCAAGCGGCGTAAACCAACGCTCAAAATTGTGCAGATGCTGCTCGGCTAAAATTTCGGTCGGTGCCATCAGCGCAACTTGCCAACCGCTATCTAGCGCGTAACACGCTGCCAACGCTGCGACCAACGTCTTGCCTGCGCCCACATCGCCTTGCACCAAACGCAACATCGGCACAGACTGCGCCAAATCGCGGACAATCTCGCTGACCACGCGCTGCTGCGCCCGTGTCAGGCTAAACGGCAAACTGGCAAGTAAGCGTTCTGCCAACGGGCTAATAGTTTGACAGCGCGGTGCTTTGTACTGGTGCAGCTGTTGCTTACGATACATCAGCCCCAACTGGTGCGCCAACATTTCTTCTAAAATCAGCCGCTGGCATGTTGGGTGGCGGCGTTCTTTGAGCGCATTAAGCAGTCGCTGCTGCTGGGTCAAATCGGTATAAATCGGCGGACGATGAATAAAGCTCAACGCCGTTAAAAGGTCAAACTCAGCAAATGGGTTGGCAAGCTCGGTCACACTTGCCAATAACGGCAATTGCTGGGCAATGATGGGCGCAATGGCTTGCCAATCGGCAGGGTGTAGGCTGTCGGACGCGCCATGCGACTGATATTGTTGGGCACTGCGCAAGGCAACGTTGATCAAGCTGCGCAATTTGTTTTGCTGCAGCTGCTTGACGGTTGGATAAATCGGTATCAAGCCACTGGCGGCAGGCGGTTTGTGATCAGTGATGACTTCATATTCAGGGTGGCTAATTTGGGTACCGTATTTATTGATCGCCACCTCGCCAAACACACGCAAGATCTGCCCTGCAACCATAGTTTCTTGTAAACCGCGATACAGATGATAAAAACGCAGCGTCACCTGCCCCGTATCGTCTTTGAGCGTCACGCTCATGCCACTGCGCTTGGTGTTGACGTAGGTGATCACGCCTTGCACCAACGCCGATTGCCCTGCCACCAATTCACGCATCGGCACGATGCGGCTGCGGTCTTCGTAGTCACGCGGTAAGTGCAACAGCAGATCAAACACGCGCGTGATATCAAGCTGTGCCAGTTGGTTGGCAATGTGACTGCCCACACCTGCCAGCGCGGTAACAGGCATATTGAATACATCGGGGGAATCGGTTGGGGTCATTGTCCTTTGGTTTTATCATTCGTTGCCGTAAACCTGCGACTTCAGGCGGTGGATATAAGGCAATTGTTAAATGCGATGAGTTTTGCTATACTCATCTCACTATATTCAATGTCTTACATTCCACAGTTAAGTTAAGACTAAATTGCGAGTACGCAGTAACTTAACTGGTAAGACGTTTCCAAACACACACTTAAGCTAATTCGTGTCTATGACAATCCTAACGGTAGGATTAGCTTAAAATAAGAACCTAAGATGTACGGTGTGTCGTACGGGCGGTTGCCATTGTCTTAGGTTTGCGGTGGGGCTTCACCGTCTTGCAGAAGGAATCCCCTCACTTTAGGGAGGGGAGGAAGTCAATTAAACAATCTAGCGTATTGCTAACTTTTGATTATAGCACAGTTCAAAACAGCCATCGCGAGGTTTCAGCGGCAATTGGATCGCTAAAGCGCAAAACATCCATCACCTGTTTGCCAGATCGCAGGTTTTGCTTTTTGGGCAAAAAACGCCTATGCTAACGCTGATTTCACACCGTTTTTAAGGGTTTTTATGCCACTCAACCGCCGAGAGTTGCTGCAATTATTTGGCATCACTTTATCAGGTGCGCTTGCTGCCGATTTGGTCGGTTGCCAAAGCGCGCCGATACCTGCGCCCCCCTCTGTCCCACCTGCCGCGCCGCAGTTGGCACTGGTCTTGGGCGGTGGTGGTGCCAAGGGCTTTGCCCACATCGGCGTACTTAAGGTGCTTGAACAGCACGGTATCAAGCCTGATTTGATCGTCGGCACCAGCATGGGTGCGGTGGTCGGTAGCCTATACGCCAGTGGCAAATCTGCAACACAGCTTGAGCAGATTGCACTGAATGTGCGTGACGATGAATTGCTGGACTTCACCTTGAGTAAACAAGGCTTTATCGAAGGTGTGCGTCTACAAAATTGGATCAACGCGCAAGTAGGCAATCGCCCGATTGAGCGGCTACCGATACGATTTATCAGCATAGCAACCGATGCCATCGACAAGCGCAAGGTTGAACTGAGCCAAGGCGATACGGGACTTGCGGTACGCGCATCAAGCAGCGTGTACGGGGTATTTATCGCACCACGGATCAACAACCGCCGTTACCTTGATGGCGGTATGGTTAGCCTTGTACCCGTGCAAACCGCCAAGGATACAGGCGCGCGTCTCATTATTGCGGTGGATGTGTTTGCACCGACAGACCAAGCCGCCACCTTTGCAGACAAGCCACGAGATTTTTGGACACAGCTTGATACCGCCCTAGGCGCGGTTCCTGTCAAGGATTCGGCAGAATTGGCATTGGCGGATGTGGTCATACGCCCCAATGTGCGTGATATTGGCACGGCAAACTTATATGCCAAAGCTGCGGCAATTCGTGCAGGCCAAGTAGCTGCCGAACGCGCCTTGCCCGTATTGCAACAAAAACTGCTGCTGCAAAAACCACCCCTTTGACTTCCTCCCCTCCCTAAAGTGAGGGGATTCCTTCTGCAAGACGGTGAAGCCCCACCGCAAACCTAAGACAATGGCAACCGCCCGTACGACACACCGTACATCTTAGGTTCTTATTTTAAGCTAATCCTACCGTTAGGATTGTCATAGACACGAATTAGCTTAAGTGTGTGTTTGGAAACGTCTTACCAGTTAAGTTACTGCGTACTCGCAATTTAGTCTTAACTTAACTGTGGAATGTAAGACATTGAATATAGTGAGATGAGTATAGCAAAACTCATCGCATTTAACAATTGCC